>NZ_CP081864.1:0-1235607 GCF_019797845.1 Symbiopectobacterium purcellii
GTGTCACTTTCGCTTTGGCAGCAGTGTCTTGCCCGTTTGCAGGATGAGTTACCTGCCACAGAATTCAGCATGTGGATACGTCCGTTACAGGCGGAACTGAACGACAACACGTTGGCGCTCTATGCGCCAAACCGTTTTGTGCTGGATTGGGTAAGAGACAAGTACCTCAATAACATTAATGGCCTGCTGAACGATTTCTGCGGTATGGATGCGCCTTTGCTGCGTTTTGAAGTGGGCAGCAAGCCGCTGGCTGCGGTGGCGGCCAGCCAGCCTGCCAGCCCGCAGGCGGCAGTACAGCCGGTCAGGCAGGCACCCGTGCGTCCCAGTTGGGACACACCGGCGACGCAAACGGAGCATACCTACCGTTCCAACGTCAATCCGAAGCATTCGTTCGACAACTTCGTTGAAGGTAAGTCTAACCAACTGGCGCGCGCGGCGGCGCGTCAGGTCGCTGACAACCCTGGCGGAGCCTATAATCCCCTGTTTCTTTACGGTGGCACCGGTTTGGGGAAAACCCACCTGCTGCACGCGGTGGGTAATGGCATTATTGCGCGTAAGCCAAATGCCAAAGTGGTCTATATGCATTCTGAACGCTTTGTACAGGATATGGTCAAAGCCTTACAGAACAATGCGATTGAAGAATTTAAGCGCTATTACCGTTCCGTCGATGCCTTGTTGATCGATGATATTCAGTTTTTTGCCAACAAAGAGCGCTCCCAGGAGGAGTTTTTCCACACCTTCAATGCGTTGCTGGAAGGCAATCAGCAAATCATCCTGACCTCCGATCGTTATCCAAAAGAGATCAATGGGGTAGAGGATCGTCTGAAATCACGCTTTGGCTGGGGATTGACGGTTGCGATCGAACCGCCGGAACTGGAAACGCGCGTGGCGATCCTGATGAAAAAAGCGGATGAAAATGATATTCGTCTGCCGGGTGAAGTGGCCTTTTTTATTGCCAAGCGGCTGCGCTCTAACGTGCGTGAGCTGGAAGGTGCACTGAACCGCGTGATCGCGAACGCCAATTTTACCGGCCGCGCCATTACCATTGATTTCGTGCGCGAAGCGTTGCGCGATCTGTTGGCGTTGCAGGAAAAGTTGGTGACCATCGACAATATTCAAAAGACGGTCGCGGAGTACTACAAGATCAAAGTCGCCGATCTGCTGTCCAAACGGCGATCCCGATCGGTGGCACGTCCGCGCCAGATGGCGATGGCGCTGGCAAAAGAGCTGACAAACCACAGCTTACCGGAAATTGGTGATGCGTTTGGCGGTCGTGACCATACCACCGTGCTGCATGCGTGCCGCAAGATTGAGCAGCTGCGTGAGGAAAGCCACGACATCAAGGAAGATTTCTCTAATTTAATCAGAACATTATCTTCATAATATTATGAAATTCATTATTGAACGCGAGCATCTGCTAAAACCGTTACAACAGGTGAGCGGCCCGTTAGGTGGCCGTCCCACATTGCCTATCCTGGGCAATCTGCTGTTGCAAGTGACGGACGGCGCATTGTCGCTGACCGGCACCGATCTGGAAATGGAGATGGTGGCGAAGATCCCCCTGTCTCAGGCCCATGAACCCGGTGCGACCACGGTGCCTGCGCGTAAACTGTTTGATATATGCCGTGGCTTGCCGGACGGTGCAGAAATTACCATCACGCTGGAAGGCGACCGGATGCTGGTGCGTTCCGGACGTAGCCGTTTCTCTCTTTCCACGCTCCCGGCGTCTGATTTCCCGAACCTGGATGACTGGCAGAGCGAAGTGGCATTCTCGTTGCCGCAGGCGACGCTGAAACGTCTGATTGAAGCCACGCAGTTCTCTATGGCGCATCAAGACGTGCGCTATTATCTCAACGGCATGTTGTTTGAAACCGAAGGGGAAGAGCTGCGCACCGTCGCGACCGACGGCCACCGTCTGGCGGTATGCGCCATGCCGATTGGTCAGTCGCTGCCGTCCCACTCGGTGATCGTGCCGCGTAAAGGGGTGATTGAGCTGCTGCGACTGCTGGACGGTGGTGATACGCCATTGCAGTTACAGATCGGCACCAACAACATTCGCGCCCACGTCGGGGATTTCATCTTTACGTCCAAGCTGGTTGATGGGCGTTTTCCTGACTACCGCCGCGTATTGCCGAAAAACCCGGACAAGGCGCTGGAAGCGAGCTGCGATTTGCTGAAACAGGCATTTGCGCGTGCGGCGATCCTGTCAAACGAAAAGTTTCGCGGTGTGCGCCTGCACCTGATTGAAAATCAGTTGAAAATTACCGCGAATAACCCGGAGCAGGAAGAAGCGGAAGAGATTCTGGACGTGCAGTACAACGGCACGGAAATGGAAATCGGCTTTAACGTCAGCTACGTGCTGGATGTGTTGAATGCGTTGAAGTGCGAAGATGTCCGTTTGCTGCTGACCGATTCTGTCTCTAGCGTGCAGATTGAAGACGGTGCCAGCAAGGCGGCGGCATACGTTGTCATGCCGATGCGTCTGTAGTAGGACGCGCGTGGTCTGCCCTCTTTTTTGCGTGAATGCCGACGCTTGCCGTCGGCATTTGTGCAGGTTGTCGCGTACAGGATCTGGTTGTCCATGGCTCTCACCCGCCTTCTGATTAAAGATTTCCGTAATATCGTCTCTGCCGATTTGGCGCTCATCCCCGGATTCAATTTTTTGGTGGGGGAGAATGGCAGCGGAAAAACCAGCGTGCTGGAGGCCATCTACACGTTGGGGCACGGTCGTGCGTTTCGCTCTATCCAGGCGGCGCGCGTGATTCGGCATGAACAGCCCGAATTTATTCTGCATGGTCGGTTGGAGGGTATGGAGCGCGAACGCTCGATAGGTCTGAGTAAAAACCGGCTGGGCGACAGTACCGTACGTATTGATGGCAGCGATGGTCACAAGGTGGCGGATCTGGCGCAGTTACTGCCGATTCAGCTCATCACGCCGGAGGGTTTCACGCTGCTCAACGGTGGACCAAAATACCGCCGTGCCTTTCTCGATTGGGGCTGTTTCCACCATGAGCCCGGCTTTTTCGCGGCCTGGAGCAACCTGAAACGGTTATTGCGCCAGCGTAATGCCGCGTTGCGTCAGATGGGGCAGTATCGTCAACTGCGTGCCTGGGATCAGGAACTTATTCCGCTGGCCGAGCGCATCAGCGCCTGGCGGGCGGAGTATACCGCTGCGATCACCGCAGACATTACCGCGACCTGCGCGCAGTTTTTGCCGGAGTTTTCGTTGAGCTTCTCTTTCCAGCGCGGCTGGGACAAAGAGAGCGACTATGCCGAACTGCTGGAACGGCAGTTTGAGCGCGACCGGCAGTTGGGCTATACCGCACTGGGGCCGCACAAAGCGGATTTTCGTATCCGTGCAGGCGGCGTTGCGGTGGAGGATATGCTGTCGCGTGGACAGTTGAAGTTATTGATGTGTGCGTTGCGATTGGCGCAGGGGGAGTTCCTCACTCGCCATAGCGTTGCCAAGTGTATTTATCTGATAGATGATTTTGCTTCCGAACTGGACAGTACCCGCCGCCGTTTGTTGGCTGAACGGTTAAAAGCTACCGAGGCTCAGGTATTTGTCAGCGCGATCAGCGCTGAACAGATAGATGACATGATCGGTGAAAAGGGCAAGATGTTCCGCGTGGAACAGGGTAAAATAACGGTTCAATTACAGGACTAAAATGAGCGAGAAACGTTGATGTCGAATTCTTATGACTCCTCAAGTATAAAAGTATTGAAAGGGCTGGATGCGGTACGTAAACGCCCGGGTATGTACATCGGTGATACGGATGACGGCACAGGCCTGCATCACATGGTATTCGAGGTTGTGGACAACGCTATCGACGAAGCGCTCGCAGGCTTCTGCAAAGACATTGTTATTACCATTCATAAAGATAACTCGGTTTCGGTGCAGGATGATGGCCGTGGTATTCCTACCGGTATTCATGAAGAAGAGGGTGTCTCTGCGGCCGAAGTGATCATGACCGTGCTGCATGCCGGCGGTAAGTTTGACGATAACTCCTATAAAGTGTCCGGCGGTCTGCACGGCGTAGGGGTTTCCGTGGTCAACGCCCTGTCTGAAAAGCTGGAACTGACCATTTATCGTGAGGGTAAGACTCACCACCAAATTTATCGCCACGGTGAGCCACAGGCGCCGCTGGCCGTAGTCGGTGACACTGAACGCACCGGTACCACCGTGCGTTTCTGGCCGAGCATGGAAACCTTCAGCAACGTGACTGATTTCGAATACGAAATTCTGGCCAAGCGCCTGCGTGAACTGTCGTTCCTGAACTCGGGTGTTTCCATCCGTCTCAGTGACGAACGTGAGCAGGGTAAGGCCGATCACTTCCACTATGAAGGCGGCATCAAGGCGTTTGTTGACTACCTGAACCGCAACAAGACGCCGATTCATCCGCAGGTGTTCTATTTCAGCGCAGAAAAAGACGATATCGGCGTCGAAATTGCCATGCAGTGGAACGATGGGTTCCAGGAAAATATTTACTGCTTTACCAACAACATTCCGCAGCGCGATGGTGGCACACACCTGGCCGGTTTCCGTGGTGCGATGACCCGTACGCTGAACAGCTACATGGAAAAAGAAGGCTACAGCAAAAAGGCCAAAGTCAGCGCGACCGGTGACGATGCGCGTGAGGGGCTGATTGCCGTGGTGTCGGTGAAAGTACCGGACCCGAAATTCTCCTCTCAGACCAAAGATAAACTGGTCTCTTCCGAGGTGAAAACCGCGGTGGAATCGCTGATGAACGAGCGTCTGGTCGATTACCTGATGGAAAACCCGGGTGATGCCAAAATCGTGGTCGGCAAAATTATTGATGCAGCGCGCGCGCGCGAAGCGGCCCGCAAGGCTCGTGAAATGACACGACGCAAAGGGGCGCTCGATCTGGCTGGCTTGCCGGGCAAGCTGGCGGATTGTCAGGAACGCGATCCGGCGCTGTCTGAACTTTACCTGGTGGAAGGGGACTCGGCGGGTGGCTCTGCCAAGCAGGGGCGTAACCGTAAGAATCAGGCCATTCTGCCGCTGAAAGGTAAAATCCTTAACGTGGAGAAAGCGCGCTTTGACAAGATGCTCTCTTCTCAGGAAGTGGGCACGCTGATCACCGCGCTGGGTTGTGGCATTGGCCGCGATGAATACAACCCAGATAAGCTGCGTTATCACAACATCATCATCATGACCGATGCCGACGTCGATGGTGCGCACATTCGTACGCTGCTGCTGACCTTCTTCTACCGTCAGATGCCGGAAATCATCGAACGTGGTCACGTTTTTATTGCCCAGCCACCGCTGTACAAGGTGAAGAAAGGCAAGCAAGAACAGTACATTAAAGATGATGAAGCGATGGACCAGTATCAGATTGCACTGGCACTGGATGGATCGGCGCTGCACATCAATGCTCAGGCACCTGCGTTGCAAAGCGAACAAGTGGAACTGCTGGTGAAAGATCACCACGGCGTACAGCGCTTGATCGATCGTATGGAACGTCGTTATCCGCGTGCGTTGTTGAATGCCTTGATTTACCAGGACACGCTGACAGAAGACCATCTACAAGACCGTGCCAAAGTAGAAAACTGGCTGGCGACGTTGGTAAAAACCCTCAATGAAGACGATGTGCACGGCAGCAGCTACAGCGGAACGTTGAGCGATAACCCAGAGTTTGCCGAACCGGTATTGCGCGTGCGTACACACGGGGTAGATACCGATTATGTGCTGGATGCCAACTTTGTGCGTGGCAGCGAATACCGCAAAATCGTACTGCTGGGTGAGAAGCTGCGTGGCCTGTTCGAAGAGGGGGCGTACATCGAACGCGGTGAGCGCAAACAGCCGATTAGCAGCTTTGAACAAGCGCTGGAGTGGCTGGTGAAAGAGTCACGCCGTGGTTTGAACATCCAGCGTTACAAAGGTCTGGGCGAAATGAACCCGGAGCAGTTGTGGGAAACCACCATGGATCCGGAAAGCCGTCGCATGCTGCGCGTGACCGTTAAAGACGCCATGGCGGCGGATGAGCTGTTTACTACGCTGATGGGTGATGCGGTTGAGCCGCGCCGTGCCTTTATCGAAGAGAACGCGTTGAAAGCCGCTAACATTGATATCTGATGATGGATATCGAATAGGGTGTAGTGAAACAAACAACCGCCGCGCAGCCTGAGCTACGCGGCGGTTTTTTTTAGTGGTCAGGCGGCGGCGGCGGCGCGACGCTTGCTGGCCCGCATTTCCTGCACCAGCGTGATAGCGGCGGTGATCAGCATGAAAATGACCGCAGACCAGAAAATGGCATGGGGATGACCATTATCCAGCAACCAGCCGAACAGCACGGGACCCGCAGCCCCACCGATATTGAATCCGGTGGACACAATACCAAACACCCGTCCTTCTGCGCCTTTCGGCGATGCCGCGCGCACTAGCATATCCCGCGAAGGGGCGATCATGCCGGAGAGAAATCCCGCGGCCGCCAGCAGTGGCACCAGCACCATGGCTGGCAACGGATAGATAGCGACAATTGCCACCAGTACGGCGGTGACGGCCAATGCACCAGTGGCGACCAGACCGTGGCGCTCGGTTTTATCGGCCAGTGCGCCGCCCGCCAGCACGCCGCCCGCCAGCACGCCAAAAGCGCTGGCAAACAAAAATGCGGTCAGCACCGCATTGGCATCGGATAAGGGCAGATCGTAGCCGGTGACCAAGGCGGTGACCGAGAAGTTCTGGATCGAGTTAGTGCTCAGGCTCAGCATCAAAAAGAGACCCAGCAGCGCCATGATGGGCAGTGAAAACAGCGCGCGAGCGCTGGTTTGTGCTGGGGCGGCACCGCTTTTGGGGGCCGTTGATTTGAGCCGCGTCGGCTCGTCTTTATGCATCAGCAGCATCACGACAACCAGTAATCCCACCACGCCAGAAACAATAAAGGCGGCGTTAATGCTGAGCCACGCTGCCACCGCGAGCAAAATGCCCGGCGTAATGGCGTTGCCCAAAAAGCCAGAGAACGTGTGGATCGAGAACGCACGCCCCATGCGTTTGTCATCAATGCCACGCGAGAGCAAGGCATAATCTGACGGGTGATAAACCGCGTTAGCCACACCGGCGAACCCCATCGCGATCAGCAACCAGAGGTAGTGCGGCGTTAGCCCAAGCGACATAAAGCTCAGACTACCGAGCGTCAGTCCGGCAACCAACGTGCGTCGCGCGCCGATACGGTCCACGGCAAAGCCGATGGGCGTTTGCACGCAGGCGGAGACGATGTTGAAGACGCTGATCGCCAACCCAAGTTCAACGAAGCTGATACCGCGTTGGGCAGACAGCAACGGGATCAGCACCGGTAGCACCATGATGTGAAAATGGCTGACCAAATGCGCACAGGAGATCTGGGCGAGCAGAGGAAGTTTCATCGTTTTCATGTTTGTGTTACGACATCAATGCGGGCGTTGAGTGGCGCTGCTAAGTGGAAAGCGGCGAGATCACGTCCAGAGGGCGAAGTTAAGACAAGCGTAACATATTGTTTGTGTTTTTCGCACTTTCTCGCGCGTGGTTTTTGACCTCAGGCAGACCGAGGGGGCTCGGCCTGCCTGTGTCCGATCAGGACAAACGAAACACTTTTACCGTGAGCGCCAGTTGTCGCGCCTGTTCATCCAGCGAGGCGGCGGCGGCGGTAGCTTCCTGCACCAGTGCGGCATTCTGCTGGGTAACACCGTCCATTTCATGCACGGCTTGCGTTACCTGGCTGATTCCTCGTGATTGTTCATCGGATGCGGCAACGATGTCATCCATGATGGTTTTAACCGACGCGATGGCATCCAACATCTTTTCCATGGTGTGACCGGCACTCTGTACCAGTTCGACGCCATTTTTAACGCGCGAAGAAGATTCTCCGATCAGCGCGGTGATGTCTTTCACCGCTGCGGCGCTGCGTTGTGCCAGATTGCGGACTTCACTGGCGACCACGGCAAAGCCACGCCCTTGCTCGCCCGCACGGGCGGCCTCCACCGCCGCATTCAGTGCCAGAATGTTGGTCTGGAAGGCAATGCCATTAATTATGCTGGTAATGTCGGCGATTTTACGTGAACTGTCGTCAATATCATCCATGATGCTGACGACTTGCCCTACGATGGTATTTCCCTGCTGAGCGATGTCGGTCGCGTTTTGCGTCAGTGCGGTGGCACTGTGCGCATTGTCGGCATTCAGTTTTACCGTCGCGGTGATCTGCTCCATGCTGGCGGCTGTCTGCTGTAATGCGGCTGCCTGTTGTTCGGTACGTGAGCTCAGGTCGATATTGCCTGCGGCGATTTCTGTGGCGGCAAGACTCACCGATTCGCTGGTGGTCAGCAATTGCTGAGCGATATCGCGCAACTGATTTTGCATGGTGTGAATCGCATAGAACAGGCTGCGGGTGTCCTTGGGCTGCACCGGGATGGTGTTGGTGAGTTGCCCATTGGACACGGACAACGCGATGCGTGCCGCTTCTGCCGGTTCGCCACCGATGGGGCGCAACACTTTCCGTGTAAAGATGACGCCCAGTGCGGCAGAGACTACAACAATGCTGATGATCATCAGCAGTAACGCGATATTGCGCTGGCGCTCCGTTTCGGCAAGCACGGCATCAATGGGAGCCGACAGCCCCAATATCCACGGCGTGCCGGTGTTACCAATGGTCACCGGAATGGTGAGGTCGTAGGATGCCGTTTTGAATACCGGGTTTTCCGCGCTGGTGCGTATCGAGACCCCTTCAGACGCTGATTTTAGCAGGCTGTCAGCATGGGCGGCGGGTTTGGTCACCTGCGCCTTATCGGGGTAGGCGATATAGGCACCAGATTGTGATAACAACTCGGCGTAACCGGTGCCTTTATAGGGCTTGATGGCATTGATAAGCTGTTGCAGCGTATCCAATGAAAAATCTGCCGTTACCGAGCCAAGAAAGGTGCCGTCAACCACGATAGGCACCGCTATCGAGGTGAGCAGCACCTCTACGCCATTATAGGGGTAGCTGTAGGGTTCAAGAATCACCTCCTGTTTCATCTTGCGCGGCAGTAGATAGTAGTCGCCGCTGCCGGGGGTTTCATAGTCAGTCAGATTGTGCAGCACCACGGTGCCCGCCGTGTCGCGATCGACATAGCGCACATAGCGGCCGTTCGGATCGTGCTCGGGTTGTCCGGCAAATTGCGCATCGTTGCCATCAAAGGCGTTCGGTTCCCATGCCAGCGACATTGACAGAAAATCAGGGTTATTTTGCAGTGCATTTCTCAGCAGGGTGTCCGCCATGTCGCGATCGGCGTGGCCACTATTGCGCAGGCTGAGTACGCTTTGCCCCAGATTGCGTGCCACCGTTAACGCCAGATCCAGTTTGCGTTGCACCAGATAGCTATTGGTATAGGCGCTTTGGGCCAGATACTGCTGTGCATCGTTTTTTTGTTGCTGTGTCGACTGCCAAATCAATAAACCGATGGTGATAGCAAAACCAAGGCCGATAGTCACGATACCTGCCAACAGCATGAGCATGCGCGTCGAGAGCGTCTTTTTTTTATTTTCAAAAGGGGTGTGCGGTGCTTGAGCATGAAGCGCGCTGTGTGAGAGAGGCGTAGCAGGCGCGGGTGGCGCATAAGGCTGTAGGGATTTAGACATGGTGGTTATCCTCCCTGGGATAGCTATTTTGTCAGAAATCTAATTTAGTGTTCAAAAATCAATAGGTTAATTTTCATTTTTACGCTGTATCCCTTCATGCAAAAGTCTGTTTTATGTGATAAGGATCACAGCATGATCATCGGCAGAACTCCGTAAATCTTTATCCTTCACTGGCTCACGGCGATAACTCGCGTTAGCATGCAAAAAAACCATTACGGCAGGATGAAGCATGACGATAAAGCTGATTGCAATTGATATGGATGGCACGTTGCTTAACCCGCAACACCAGATTTCGCCCGCAGTAAGTGCGGCGATTGCGGCGGCGCGGAATCAGGGAGTGCACGTGGTGCTGGCGACCGGGCGGCCCTTTATTGGCGTAAAACGCTATCTGGAGATACTTGGGCTGGATAAAACCGACGGCTATTGCATTACCAACAATGGCGCGTTGGTTCAGCGTACCGATACCGGAGAATGTGTGGCGCAAACGCCGCTGAGCTTTGACGATTATCTCTACTGCGAAGCGCTTTCCCGCACCTTGAACGTGCACCTGCACGCGTTAGACTTCAACACCGTCTATACCGCCAATAAAGACATCAGTCGCTATACCGTTTATGAATCTCACCTGACAGGCATGCCGTTGAAATACCGGGCCGTTGAGGAGATGGACAGCACGCTGACCTTCCCGAAAGTGATGATGATTGATGAGCCAGAGCTTCTGGATAACGCGATTCGCCATATTCCTGACGAAGCGCGAGCGCGTTACACCATTATCAAGAGCGCCCCCTACTATTTAGAAATTATGGATAAGCGGGTTAACAAAGGCGAGGGTGTGCGTTTGCTGGCGGAGTATCTTGGACTGACAGCGGAAAACGTGATGGCGATTGGCGATCATGAAAACGATCTGGCCATGATTAGCTATGCGGGCACTGGGGTTGCCATGGGGAACGCCATTGATGAGGTCAAGGCGATCAGCCAGTTTGTCACCCGTCCCAATACGGAAGACGGTGTGGCCTACGCGATTGAAAAATTTGTTCTGAAAACAACGAACTGAGTTTTTCTGGTTATAAAAAAAGGCGCTTTTCCTCACGGAGAAGCGCCTTTTTTTGGGCTATCGCAGGTGATTATTTGTAGATAATCGCCGTGCCGCGCAGCAGGTCGCTACCGGTGGTGTTGGTGATAGAGAAGGCTTTCGCGCCTGCTTTATCAGCTTTTTCAGCCAGTTGTTCCTGAAGTGAACTCAGGTCATGCGCACCGCTTACGGAAATGACGCCGAATTCCTGGTATTTAGTGGCTTGTTGAGCGCTAACGCTTTCAGCAGCAAAAGCACCAAAGGAAAGGGAAGCAAGTACGGCAGCAGCAGCGATGGTTTTTACGTTTTTCATGATGTCTTATCCTGTTTTTGAATGTGTTGTTGAAAGACCATGTCTTTCGATGAGGGGAATGTTACGCCCATGCTAAAAAAATAAAAAACGGATGTTGTTGAGGAACTCTTTCAATAAATTTGAAATTGTTTTTTATGGGTGAGTTTTATTTTATTGTTATTAATCATAAATTTATGTGTTTTTGCTGTATCTTATTTACATTATCTTGCTTTTCTTTTCATTATTCGTCGCAATCATTATCTCTGTTTATTTGATTAACATTTGATGCTGTTTGTATTGTTATCTGTGATATTTATCACTGTGGTTATGCCGATGATGAGGTGGCTTGTAATGGTTTTTCTTTTCTATCTTGTTTCATGTCGCTGACAGTGTTGGTTTCAGGATTTTTGTCTTATGCGTACCGCCGCACTGATGCCAGTGCCGTACCTTACCAACAGACACGGTTTTGTTATCCAATTGTTAGCACTTATCAAAATTAACCTGATTACTTTCAATCGGTTATTTTTTGCACCCTGATCAATCTCACAAATCAGGGCGAAACCCGTTGAGTCTGTGTTTACCTTGAAATAGATTGCTAACTCGAGTTAGCAATGAGGTTAACGCAATGACTAACGCAGATTTCAGCGGAAAAACCGTTATTGAAAAAGGAGTTAACCCCTCTTCAGTGAGCTCCGCGTGCTTTATCGGCGTGGATGTCGGATCTGCCAGCGTCAGGGCCGGTGTCTTCGACAGTCGTGGCCAGCGGTTAGCGTTTGCCGTCCGTCCTATTAGCCAGTTCCATCCTCGCGCCAATGTGGTTGAACAATCTTCTGCTGAGATCTGGCAGAACGTCTGCGCGGTTATCAAAGAAGCGGTCGCGCTGTCCGGTGTTGCGCCGCAGCGCGTGCGTTCTATTGGTTTTGATGCCACCTGCTCGCTGGTGGTGGTGGGCGCACAAGGGCAGCGTATTTCCGTCGCTGAAGACGGGGACGCCACGCGCGACATCATCATGTGGATGGATCACCGCGCGGCGCAGGAAACCGCTGACATCAATGCGACCGGCGATGACGCGCTGCGCTATGTCGGTGGTGAAGTCAGTATCGAGATGGAACTGCCAAAAGTGCTGTGGCTCAAGCGCCATTTCCCTGAGCGTTATCGCCAGGCCTGGCGGCTGTTCGATCTGGCGGATTATCTGGTATGGCACGCCACCGGCGCGGATGTTGCCAGCGTATGTACCCTGACCTGCAAATGGAACTACCTGGCGCATGAACAGCGTTTCAGTCAGCCGTTGTTACAGGCCGTCGGTCTTGATGATTTGCCCGAAAAAATTCCCACCACTATTTTGGATCTGGGCGTCAAAGCCGGACAGTTACAGCCTGATGTGGCGCTGGCGTGCGGCTTGAACACCGATGTCGCTGTCGCCAGCGGCATGATCGACGCCCATGCGGGCGGGTTGGCGCTGGTGGGCAGTCAGCCCGAGGGTAGCCTGGCGCTGATCAGCGGTACATCTAACTGCCATATGCTGGTGAATCGTGAGCCGGTGATGGTGCCCGGCGTCTGGGGACCCTACTGGGGGGCGAGGTTGCTCAACGGCTGGCTGAGTGAAGGCGGACAAAGTGCCGCCGGAGCACTGGTGGAATGGACGCTACGTCAACACGCGAGCTGGACCGACGCGCAACAGCAAGCCGAACAGCAGGGCATCAGTGTTTATACCCTTTTGAACCACTGGGTGGACGATCTTGAGCAGCGTGAGCCCTTCCCGACCCGCCATTTGCACGTGCTGGCTGACCATCATGGTAATCGTTCACCGCGCGCCACCCCACACGCGCGCGGCGCGGTCTACGGGTTGACGCTGGAACACGGGCCGGATGCGCTGGCGCGGCTCTATCTCGCCACCTTACAAGCCATTGCCTACGGTACGCGCCATATCATCGACAGCATGAATCAGGCCGGGCATCAGATTACCCGCGTGGTGATGTGCGGTGGGGCCACCAAGAACCCGCTCTGGCTGCGGGAATACGCCAATATCACGGGTTGCGATATTCATCTGGCGAGCGAAGAAGATGCGGTCACGCTCGGTGCGGCGTTGCTGGGGGCAGTGGCGGCGGAATGTTACCCGACACTACCGGAAGCGGCGGCGGCGCTGGTGCGCGCTGGCGCGACCATTGCTACAGATCCGCAGTACGGTGCGTTCCATGCGGCTAAATATGGCGTCTATCTCCAGATGTATGACGATGTGCAGCGCGCACAACGGCTGATGCAGGATTAACCGGGTGCTGTCGCGCGGCGGCAGCCTCGAGAGCGTTTATTTGAATCAGGAGCAGAACATGTTGAAATTACATCTCCCCCCTTCCCCCGCCACCCTTAGCGCACAGGCAAATGAGGTGCTGTTGGTGACCAACGCCGACCTGCGCGAGCCCGCTAATGTGACCTGCTGGCCGACACAGCGTGACTATGAAGCGCGTCTGGGGGTGGCGTTGAAAAAACTGGGTTATCAGATGAAGCGTGCGCACGCGGTGAATAATGAACGCGGTCACGGCTTTATCAGCAGCCAGAAAGAGGGGAGCGATCTGTTCGCCGCCATTGATCCGGACGCACCGGTAATTGTGCTACTGACGGCGTGGCAGTATTCCCACCACATCGCGCCATCGCTGGTGCATCACCGTGGCCCGATTCTGCTGCTGGCAAACTTTGATGGCACCTGGCCGGGACTGGTGGGGATGCTGTGTATGGCGGGATGCCTGACCAGTCTGGAGCGCCCGTTCTCACGCCTGTGGTCAGAAACCTTTGATGACGCGTTCTTCCATCAAGGTCTGGAAACCTGGCTGCGCGATGGTGCGGTCAGCCACAAAACCGACTATCTGCGTCCGGTTGCACCGACTCATCCGGTGGTTGCCAGCGAAGCGGGACAGATCGGTCGTCAGGTGGGGGAACATATTTTACGTCACAAGGCGATTGTCGGGCTGTTTGATACCTTCTGTATGGGGATGATCAATGGAGTATTCCCGCTTAAAGCGATGGTGGATATTGGCATTCCGGTGGAATCCCTGTCGCAGTCGGCGCTGCTGGTGGAGATGGCAAAAGTCCCGCCCGCGCTGCGTGAAGCGTGTCTGGCATGGTATGAAGTGCGTGGCATGCAGTTCCAGTTTGGTGAAGACGGCCGCCGTGAACTGACGCGCGAACAGGTGCTTGAACAATGCGCCATGATGATTGCGATGGCGCGTTTTGTGAAACGCTTTGGGCTTTCAGCCGTTGGTGTGCAGTATCAGCAGGGTCTGAAAGACAGCTGTGCGGCCTCTGATTTCGCGGAAGGCGCCATCGGTAATCAGGAGCGTTTCCCGATCCCTGATGAAAACGGTGACACCATTTGGCCCGATCGCGCTATTCCTTGCGTGAATGAAGTGGATATGGGCAGTGCCATTCCGCAGGTGATGTTGGGACAACTGCTCGAAGGTTTGGGGCTACCAGCAGAAACCACACTGCATGATATTCGCTGGGGAAGCGACTATCAGGGCACCTTCTACTGGGATTTGGAAATCTCCGGTGCGGTGCCGTTTGCTCACCTTAAGGGCGGTATTGCCGGGGCCACCGGGTATCGCCAGCCTGCCATGTTCTTCCCGTACGGCGGTTCGACCATTGCCGGACAGGGTAAAGCCGGACGCTTTATCTGGGCGCGCGCGCACTATGAGGGCACCCAGGTGGTGATGCATATTGGCACCGGTACCGGTGTTGAGCTGCCCGAAGGGGAGTTCGAGCGCCGCCGCCGCGCCACCAACTACGAGTGGCCGCTGCTCAATGCCGTGTTGGATGGCGTGAGCCGCAATGACCTGATGGCTGGGCACCAGAGTAACCACCTGACCATCGCCTATGTTGACGAGGCATTGCTGCCGGAAGTGCTGCAAGCCTTCGTGGCTCGGGCGCTGACGCAGAATATCAAGGTTTATACCGCCGGGGATGCCTGGCAGTTACTGTCAAAATAACAGGTTGTCAGGCGAGAGCATGCTCGGCGTTTGTGGCTCTCGCCTGTGGGGTTTATCCCGGCGCTACCTCTCGGTATGCGCCGGGCAATACCGGGGAAAACGCTAAAAATTATAATTCGTTAAGGTAGAATCGCCATGGCCCAGAAACAGGATGCACAGCAAAAGTATGTCGGCATTTGGCCCGTAATGCTGACGCCGTTTGATGAGAAGCGGGAAATTGATTATGACTCACTGGCTCGCCTGATCGAATGGTATCTGGCGGCGGGGGTTCACGGTCTGTTTGCCGCTTGCCAATCCAGTGAGATGTTTTTCCTGAGCGATCGTGAAACACAGCAACTGGTGCGCTTTATTGTGCAACAGGTGGATGGGCGTGTGCCGGTGGTGGCCTCTGGCCATACGGCCAACAGCGTGGCACAGCAGGTTGATCAACTTAACGGCGTAGCCCAGAGCGGCGTGGATGGCCTGATTCTCATCAGTAACCGTCTGGCGTTGCAGGGCGAATCCGACGAGCAGGCCTTGCAGGCGCTGCAAACCTTGACCGCGCAGTTACCCACGTCAGTGGATCTGGGGATTTACGAATGTCCGTATCCTTATAAACGCTTGTTGTCAGACGAGACGGTTGCCTGGTGTGCGCAGAGTCAGCGTTACACCTTTATCAAAGATACCTGCTGTGATTTACCCACCATCCGTCGCCGTCTGGCGCTGTCACAGGGTAGCCGCCTGCACCTGGCGAACGCCAATAGCCAGACGCTGTTGGCCTCGTTCCAGGCTGGCTGTCAGGCTTATAGCGGCGTGATGGCGAATTTTCATCCGCAGCTTTATGTCTGGCTGTATGAAAACTGGCGCACCCACCCGGAACAGGCGCAGGCATTAGCAGATTATCTGGCGACAGCGGCGTTGGCGGAACACCTTGATTACCCGGCCTGCGCCAAATACTTCCAGCAGCAGGTGGGGAATTTTGCGACCCATGCTTGCCGAGTGCGTAACAGCGCGGGTTATGCCTCCACCTTCTTCCCGGCCGCCATTGATAGCATGATGCGCCTGGGAGAATCGTTGGGCCAGCGTGTAACGAAGCCATAAAAGGAGATGCTGATGCTGACCACACTGACGCGAGAAGCGCTGTTGCCTGCGGATCAACGCGATTTCGCCAATTGCCATGCGTCTACCCTGGCCTTGCTGCCGCAGGATACAGTGGTTGTGGCCTACTTTGCCGGCACCAAAGAGGGCGCTGGCGACACCGCCATCTGGCTGTCACGCCGTGAGCAGGGCACGTGGTTACCGCCACAGCGGGCGATTGCTGAACCGGGGCTGGCCCACTGGAATCCGGTGTTGCACTGGCAAGCCGGGCGGCTCTGGCTGTTTTATAAGGTGGGCCCGGATGTGCACCATTGGTTGACGCGGGTTGCTGTGTCTGACGATGGCGGCGTGAGCTGTTCCACGCCGGCGGCGTTAGTGGAAAACGATGCGTTACCGCGCGGTCCGGTGAAGAACAAGCTGCTGGTGATGTCGAACGGCGAATGGCTGGCACCGGGATCGGTGGAGGATGAGCGCTATTGGGATGCTTTTGTCGATATCAGCGCCGATCGCGGCTTATCGTGGCAGAAAGCCGCGATTCCTTTACAACATCAGGCTCCGGCCGCGAGCGAAGAACAGCCGCTTTGGCAGGGATTGCAGCAGAATGCGCTGTGGGAGAATGACCTGAACCGCGTGTTCCAGTGGGACGGCGTGATTCAACCGACAGCGTGGGAGTCGTCACCGGGCCACGTGCATGTGCTGATGCGCAGTACCCGTGGACAGGTTTACCGCAGTGATTCAGACGATTACGGCAGGCATTGGCGTTCCGCCTACGCCACGGCTTTACCGAACAATAACAGCGGGATCGATGTGGTACGCACACCGGATGGCAGTCTGGTGCTGGTGTTTAACCCGATCACCGGAAACTGGAACCAGCGTTATCCGCTGTCGGTGGCGGTTTCCCGCGATAACGGTGAACAGTGGGAAATGGCGGGCGCACTGGAAACGGAGAACGGCGAATTTTCTTATCCGGCGATCGTTTGCCAGGAAAATGCGCTTCACATCACATATACCTGGAACCGAACCAACATCATTTATCAGAAAATCAACATTATGCAGTAAGTTATCCCTTTTTATCCGACCCTACCAATAAGAACGGAGAATACAATGAAGAAGACCTTGCTCCTGCTTTTGGCGTCAATGATGCCGTTCTGCGCGAACCAGGCGTTCGCGGAACCCTCGACGATCGGCTATGCCAAGAAAAACATCGAAGTGGTTATTCCTAAAAACCCCGGCGGTGGTACTGACACTTCTGCCAGAACCCTGATTGAATTTTCCAAGGATCATTTGCCGAAAGGGGTGATTTTTGTCCCGGTAAACAAACCGGCAGGCAACGGTATCACTGGGTTGATTGAAGTCGCCCGAGCGAAACCGGACGGTTATAAACTGGTGATGACCACGGTAGAACTGGCGATGTTCCCGCACCAGAACAAATCACCGGTCACCTATAAAGATTTCACCCCGCTGGCCACCACCATCGCCGACCCGGTCGCTATCGTGGTGCGTGCCGATGCGGGCTTTGACACGCTGCAAGCATTTATCGATTCTGCTAAGCAGCAGCCGGGCAAGCTCAAGGTGGGTAACTCTGGCATGGGCGCGATTTACCATCTTGCCGCGGTGAACATCGAGAAAACCACCGGCACCAAATTCAACCACATTCCCTATAACGAAGGCACCGGACCATCGATTGCTGCGCTGATTGGTGGGCACATTGATGCGGTGCTGACCACGCCGGGCGCGGTGAAATCGCAGGTTGACGCTGGCATTCTCAAGGTGCTGGCGGTGATGGATGAGAAACGCTTTGAACTGGTGCCTGACGTGCCGACCATCAAAGAAGCCTTAGGGCTGGATGTGAACGTCAAGATGCGCGCCTGGGCAGTGCTGGCGACCACGGCGAAAGTGCCGCCGGAAGTGGCCGAACAGCTGGTGAAAGCCTTTACCGAAGTGGTCAATACCCCCGCTTATCAGGATGCGGTGAGAAAGCAGGGCATCATGCCAGTGACTATTGTCGGACAGGACGCTTACAACATGATGCGTGAAGATGATGAGCTCTACAAACAGCTTATTGCCGATACGCTGAAGAAATAACGCTGTCGATACGCTTGTCGGCCCGGTGCCGACAAGCGGGAGAATTGCTATGCGCAAATATGATGTGTTAGTTGGCCTGTTTTCCTTGGGGTTTGGCCTGCTGATATTGTTCCTGTCCCGTGATATGTCGATGTTTGATGAATATGGCGTTCCGGGCGAGCGTTATTGGCCCTTTGGGCTGGCGTGCCTGTTTATTCTGTTAGGCGTGTTGCAATGGGGTGTGGTGCTGAAAAACCGTTTGATGGCGGACAGAAGCATCGATTTCTCATCGGTGAATGTGCGCAAGGCCTACCTGATCGGTGCGCTGGCGGTGGGTTATGGCATCGTAATGGCCTGGGCAGGATTCATTATATCGGCAGTGATTTTTATTCCCTGCACCATGGTGCTGATGAAAGAAAAGCGTGTCTGGTTTGTTGCACTCTCCACGCTGCTGATCGTCACGGCGGTCTACCTGTTTTTCACCTATCTGTTCAACTCGCCGTTGCCGACGGCAGAATTCAGTGATTTGGGCTTCTAGCGTCAGGTCTTTTCAGCCAGATGATCTCCGTAGGCGCTGGCGTGTAGCAAACCTGTAGCGAACATAGCGAACATAAAGAAGGGCAGTATCATGAACGAAGTCCTTGCCGCGTTTTCCGTGGTATTCAGCTTTGACACGATTGCCGTGATTTTTCTCGGGGCGCTTGCGGGCATCCTGATCGGAATTATCCCCGGCCTGACGGTCAATATGGGTATCGCATTGTTATTACCGCTGACCTACTCCTTCCAAGGGGTGAGCGGGATTCTTCTTCTGCTAGGGGTGTATTGCGGTGCCGTTTATGGCGGCTCTATCACCGCGATACTGATCAGTACACCGGGCACGCCCGCCTCAGCCGCCACCGTGCTGGATGGTTATCCGATGGCCAAGCGAGGCGAAGCCGGGCGCGCGCTGGGGCTGTCCACGATGGGATCGCTGTTCGGCGGCATATTCAGTACTATCGCGTTGATTGTGATAGCGCCGATGCTGGCGACCGTTGCGACCGGATTCTCTGCGCCGGAATACTTTGCGCTGGCGATTTTCGGTATCAGTATCATTACCAGTGTTTCATCGCAGTCCATGATCAAAGGGTTAATCGGCGGCGGTATCGGGCTGGCGATCGCCACGATTGGGTTGGATCCGATGACCAGCGGCATGCGCTTTACCTTTGATTCCATCTACCTGATGGGCGGTATCTCATTTATTCCGGTACTGGTTGGCTTGTTCGCCTTTTCCCAAGGGTTGCTCAGCACCGAGGAGCACTTCCGAGAAGGCGGCATCATGCAGAAACCGGTAGCGAAAATCACCCGTATTTTACCGAGCTGGGTTGATTTCAAACGCTGCCTGCCGACCTGGGTGCGTTCGTCCGTGATCGGTACTGGCATCGGCACCATTCCCGGCGTGGGCGGCGATATCTCATCTTGGATTGCCTATAACGAAACGAAACGCTGGTCAAAACACCCGGAAGAGTTTGGTAAAGGTTCGCCGGAAGGCGTATCCGCACCTGAAGCCGGGGCCAATGCGGTTTCGGGCGGCTGTATGGTGCCGTTGATGACGTTGGGTATTCCGGGCGATGGCGCGACGGCCATCATCATGGGGGCGTTTCTGGTGCAAGGGTTGGCGCTGGGGCCACAGCTGTTCACTGAGCATCCAGTTGAAGTCAATACCATTTTTATTGGCCTGATGATGGCGAATATCTTTATGGGATTGCTGGGCTTCATGGGCATGAAGCTGTTCGTTAAGGTGATGGATGTGCCGCGCACGCTGCTGGTGCCCGTGATTTTGCTGCTGTGCGCCGTGGGCGCTTACACCGTTAACCACAGCATGATTGACGTTTTCGTCATGATGGGAGCCGGGCTGGTGGCTTACATCCTGATCAAGCTTGATTTCTCCATGTCGCCCATTGTGATTGGTATCATCCTTGGCCCGTTGGCAGAAACCAACCTGCGGCGCTCATTAATGATGTCGCAAGGGGATGTATCGATATTCTTTACGCGCCCGGTGTGTGCCACGTTCATTGTGATTGCGGTATTGACCCTGTTCCTGCCTATCGTGTCACCGATGTGGAAAAACTGGCGTCAAAAAGGGCTGAAAAAAAAGCAGGACGCGCAGAGTAATCAGCCGGGGGTATAAACCTTCGCGCATTATTGGTCGCGTGGTAGTGCGATGTTATACTGCGAGCGGCGTTTCCCGTCGGAGAAACGCCCTTCGCGATGGAGTGTTATTCAGGATCTCACTATGGCAAAAACGGTCGAGCAGATCGCCAATGATTTAAATCTCTCCATCACCACCGTTCGGCTGGTGCTGAACGGTAAAGCCGAGCAATACCGTATCAGCGCCAAGACGCAGCAGCGGATAACCCACTATGTGACGGAGCATGGTTATACCGTTAACTACACGGCGCGCAGCCTGAAATTAAATAAAACCGACACGCTGGGTCTGATTATTCCCCGCCTCTCCAACCCGTTTTTTTCCACGCTGGCGGAGAAGTTGGAGATCCGCTGCCGGGCGGCAGGCTATCAGTTGATGATCAGCTGTACCTACAGCGATGCAAAGTATGAAAACAAACTGGTAGACGCGCTGCTGCAACGCAACGTGGACGGCCTGTTTGTCGTGCCCTCTTCGCGTCAAACACAACTGCACCATGTGAAAATGGTCAACCGCCCGCTGGTGGTACTGGACCGTGATTTCGGTGCAGAAGACGTTTCTCTGGTAGTGAGTGATAACTTGCAGGGCGGTGTTCAACTGGCACAGGCGATGTTGGCACGCAGCCTCGACAAAGGGACGACACTCTGCGATGAGCCGCTCTATTTTATGGCGGGAGACACTCGGCAGCCGGCGATAAAGGAGCGCCTGAAAGGGTATCAGCAGGCGTTGCTGCAACACGGCATCAAGGCGCCGGCGGAGTGGATTTTGCAGGCCGAACACAACCGCCGCGAAGACGGTGTCGCCATGATGCAAACCTTTCTTGCACGTCATGCCCACGCGCCTAAAGCCTTTATCGCGTCATCTTTGCCCGTGTTGGAAGGGGTTCTGAGCGCGCTGCGTGAACGTTATGGCGCAATCCCCGCCGACATGAATATTGGCACCTTCGATGAGCACGCCATGTTGGGTTTTCTCGCCAATAATCTCTGGTCAATGCGGCAGGATGAAGACGCCTGGGCGGAGCAGGCATTTACGCTGATGCAGCGCGCCTTGCACGGAGAAAATCCGCTGGCGCGAGCCATTATTCCCATGACGTTAATTCATCGGCGTCAGGCATTGAGCGACCTTTCCTCGTAAAAATCCGCTTCATATCGCGGTAATCACCGCGAAAATGCAAGAAAATCGTCATGTGATATGTGTATACTCTTGATACGATTATACTTTTTTGCATGGCTACTGATTGGCAACCCCGTCAGTTTTCGTGTTTGCGGGTACTGAACACACAGTGTAATACGCGATTAAAAAAACAAGAGGCACATTGCGTGAAGCGATCCTATTTTTTATATTTTGGCAGTAATAGAAATAAGGAAGATGTTAACGCGTTGTTGAGTCAATATTGGGATATCGTTTGTGTGGCTCACGATAATTATTATTGTGGTCGCTATTATTTATATTCCGGTTTTTATGCCGATCGACTCACCGTGAAAGATAATAAAATTGCAGGGACGGAGGAGTGGCTCGATGAGGATAATCGTCACTACCGTACCCTTATCGAAGTGTCGTTTATTCATGGACGTAATGCAGATAAATTGAACCGGTGCGAATTTATTAAAGAAGCGTTCGCACAATTGAAAATCGCCGAGGTCATCGGCGATAAATGTATTGAAGAGATTTAACGCCTATACCCTGTGCGCCGTACCCGATGGCGCAGCACTGTCCGCGTCCAAACGTACCGTGTCAATCGCTGACGACTATTTATGTCTCGCTATCGTCACTGCTGAGCGCCAATTGCGCCAAGGTGACAGGTTTAAGGGGAAAACGGGCGCGCGCGTATCCGGTTTCTGATACGTGGCGCTGCTGCGTGTCGGCCAGAATAACCGCCGCGTTGTGCCCACACATCCGTCCCTGACAGGGGCCCATGCCGCAGCGGGTAAATGCCTTCAACTGATTCATGCCGATGCAACCCGCGCGCGCGGCCTGACGAATTTCCCCGGCGCTCACCTGTTCACAGCGGCAGATGGTCACGTCGTCGTGCGGTTTTTGTGCCTGTTTGGGGATGGGGTAAAGCGCTGCCAGAAAGGGGCGCAGCGAACGCAGCGCGGCGCGCTGTTGCCGCAGTGCAGTATGTTGTTGCTGATAGTCATCTTCTGCGAGCTTGCCGGCTGCATGCACAATGCTTAATGCGGCCAACTGTCCGCTGAGTATTGCCGCTTCTCCCCCCTCAATGCCGCCCGCGTCCCCCGCCAGATAGATGCCGGATTGACTACTTTCCTGACGTTCGTCCACTTCCGGCTGCCAGTAATGTTGCTCATCATCCCAAACCAGTTTACAACCGAGGGCATTGGCGCACTGCGTGGCTGGGATCACCCCGATATGGCTCAATACCGTTGAGGTAGTGCGCTGTATTGGATGGCCTCGATGTGAAAAACGCACGGCGGTGACCTGCGTTTCTCCTTCAAGGGCAATATCGGTGACGCCTGAATAATAAGGCACTTTGGCGCGTTGCAGTTCGCGCAGCAGTGTGATGCCTTTGAACAGATCGCGTGACGTATGCCGTAATGCTTTTGGCAACCGAGGCAGCGCCCGCAGATAATCCTGCGTGCGCGTGGTGTCCAGCACCGCTTGAATTCGGCCTCCCGCACGGATCACCTGCGCGGCGAACAGCAACAACAGTGGACCGTTGCCCACCAGAATGCTGTCCGCCGGGGGCAACAATCCCGCTGATTTCATTAACAGCTGTGCGGCACCCACCGTCATCGCACCGGGCAATGTCCAGCCCGGCAGCGGGAAGCTGCGCTCTTGTGCGCCGGTTGCTAGCAGAATAAAACGGGCTTGCACCACATGCTGGCGTGGGGACTCGCTCTGTTCCAGCAGATAGACCTGTTTCTCTGACGTCACCTGCCAGACGACAGTACGCGCCAGATAGCGCACGTGGGGTAAGAAGGCGACGTCTGCCAGGCTGCGGCGTTCGCTGTACTCTTTGCCGAACAGGGTTTGTGGGTTGGCAAACGGAGACTGGGTAACCTGTCGCAGTAGTTGACCGCCCGGTAACGGATTTTCATCGGCCAGCCAGACGGACAAGCCTGCTGCGCTGGCGATCTGCGCGGCTTTCAGCCCGGCCGGGCCTGCGCCAATAATCAGCAGGTCGCAGGTATTCACTGTTGTGGTCTGGGTCATGATAACACTCTCGGGCCCCGAGGCAGGGTCACTCGCATACCGTCACGCACTGGCGTCATGCAAGATTGCACGTTGGGAATATCATCTACCGTGACACGACATTCGAAGCAGACGCCCATCATGCAAAACGGGCCGCGCGGCTGCTGATCAATGGCAGTATGGCGCGTGGTGGTGATGCCGTTTGCCAGCAGCGCGGCGGCCAGCGTCCAGCCAGCGCGTGCGGTAATGGGCTCATCGTTCACCCACAGGGTGATTTGCGGTGCATCAACCGTGGGTAGCGGCTGGAACCGGGAAACGCTGGACATGAAATACCTCGAAAAGCGAAGGAAGTGCACCGCCTAAAATCCACGCAGGGAGCAGCTCGCTATGCAGCGCTGCCAGGGTAACACCGCTGTGGCAGGTGACGGCAAAAGCGCCGGGGTAGCGACGGGATTCATCATAAACCGGCAAACCATCAGGCGTCATGATTCGCAACGCGCCCCAGGTGCGTACAATTTGCGCGTGGGCCAGACAGGGGAAAGCGCGTATTGCCCGTTGGGCAATCTGCTGTTGAACCTCTGGCTGCGTCTGAGTGTTAAACCCGACATGCTCTTGCGAGTCCCCGCTCATCACCGTGCCCTCCTGCGTTTGCCGTAGCAGGTTGGAGGGATAGCGCAGAAAAGGAGCCAGCCGTTCGGTCACCAATACCTGACCGCGCACCGGTTCAATCGGGATAGAGAGATCGACCTGTGCCCCAAGGCGCGCATTTTCCAGCCCGGCGGCCAGCACGATACGTTTGGCGTGCCATTTGCCCTGCGGCGTGTGCAAGGTGAAACCGTCCTGATGGCTTTCAATCTCACTGACCGGATGGGACGGAAAATAGTGCCCGCCCGTCTCCTGAAAGGCGCAGGACAGTGCGCGCAGCGTCAGTAGCGGATTGACATGGCCGTCATGGGGCGAATAGATGGCACCGGCTATGTGGCGTGATGCTTCAGGCACATGCTGGCGCAGCGTGGCGTTATCCCACACCTCGTAGCGAAAATCCGGATTGCCCTGTTGCAGCTTACTGACATTGCGTATGGCGCTGGCCAGAGCGTCTGGCGTCAAACAGAAATTGATGCCGCCGGGCTGAGACAAGCCGCAATCAATATCGGTTTCAGTGCGTAGGCGCTGCGCAAAGTCGGGCCAGCGTGTGGAGGCAAGGCAGGATAATTGGCTGTAAGGTGGACAATTGACGCCTTTGCCCTGCACCCAAATCAGGCCGAAGTTACCGCGCGAGGCGCGAAAATCGGTGTCGCCGCCGTCGAGAATCGCAGTATGGGCGTGTTGGCGCTGCAAACCATAAGCGATGGCGTGGCCGACGATGCCGCCGCCGATCACGATAACGTCATAGCGTTGTGTCATGAAGGGATTACCTGATGAAAACCTGTTACCGGCACCAATTGTCTCCCCCATCATAAGCGCGCGGTTGCAGCGCGCTATAGAACCAGCGTACCAACGATACGGTGTCGAATACCGGCAAACCAAAGTGAGCATGCAGCGTGGCGCTGAAGGGGGCCAGGTTGGTGCATTCGAGCACCAACGCCCCGGTTTGCGGGTAGCGCGCCAGCGCCTGCTGCGCGGTGGCTAGCACTTCTTGCTGTAAAATAGCATACGGGACGCTGTCGTCTCCGTCACGAATTGAACGCACAAACTCGGAATCCGGGGCCATCCCCACCACGTGCGCATCGCTGGGGATACCGACTTTTTCCAGATAATCGCCGCGCAGTGCGCGATCGTCGAAGGTCAAGATCAGCGGTGTTTTCCCAGCGGGAAGCAGGCGCTGTACCAGCGGATATTGCAGCAGGCTGCTGGTGACAATCGGCACCGGCGACCAGGCTGCCAACTCTTGCTGATAGTAGGAGAGGAAGCCGCAACTGGTGGTCAACCCATCAACGCCCTCGTCGATGAGGGCCTGCGCTGCACGTTTAAACGGCTCCAGCAAATCGTGTTGATCGAGGTGGCCCATCCGCTGTGGGATGGCCTCTTCCACCACCCAATAGCGTACCGGAAACGGCCAGGTGCCGGGGTTGCCAATATCGCCCAGATAGCGGCGAAAATGGGTTTTTACCATCAAAATACCGAGTGTGGCCGGTGGTGTGGCAAAGCCAGTGTGAATGTCTGACATGATTAGGGTTCCGTTAAGCGCGCCGGGAGGCGGCAATCACTGCGTCCAGAATTTGTTGCAGCAGCGCCTTTGACGTGGCGAAGTTGAGGCGTGCAAAAGCTTCTGCCCCGGGGTTAAAGGTTTCACCCGCGCTGAGCGCCACTTTGGCATGCTCTAGATAATACGCGCCTGCGGCGCCAGGTAAGTGCAGATCGCTAAAATCCAGCCAGGCGAAGTAGGTTGCTTCGGGGGGGTGGACGCGCACCTCCGGCAGGGCGGTGCGCACCGTGGTGATCACTTGATCACGCCGCTCCAGCAGATAATGGCGTGCGCCTTCCAACCAACTGTGGCCGCGATCCCAGGCGGCCACGGTAGCATCAATGCCGATACCGGAGGGGTAGCCTAAGATCCGGGCGGGCAGACGTTGGGTAAAGCGCTGTTTTAGCGCGCCGTCACCGAAGTACATCAGTGCACAGCGCAGCCCGGCGATATTGAAACTCTTACTGGCTGAGTTCAGGGTGATGGTGCGTGCCGCAAGTCCCGGTGCCACCGTAGCAAACGGAATATGTTCCTGCCCGGGATACACCAGATCGGCATGAATCTCATTGGCAATCACGATCAAATCATGGGCTTCGGCCAGTGCTGCCAGCTTTTCCAGTTCATCACGCCGCAGTGCGCGACCGGTGGGGTTGTGTGGGTTACACAGCAGCAGGATGCGCGTGTTGGCGTCAATCTGGTTGGCAAGATGATCGAAATCGATTTCATAGCCCTGACCGTTGTCCACCAGGGGGCTGGCCTGTAAGCGGCGGCCGGTGTCATGGATGACATCATAAAAGGGTGGATAGCTGGGGGTTTGCAGCACAATACCGTCACCTGGCTCACTGAATGCCAGAATCAGCAAATAGACTGCCTGCACCAATTCGTTGAGTGCCAATACGTTGGCTGGGTCGGTTTCCCAGTCAAACTCGCGTGCAGTATAGCGACTGAAGGCGCGCGCCAGCAAATGCTCCGCCCGGTCGCGTTGCCGGTAAGGGTAGCAGGTATCCTGAGCCAGATACCAGTGACGTAATACGTCAGCAACGGCAGGCGCTGGGGCGAAATCCATCTCCGCCACCCAGGCGGGGAGAATCTCCAGCGCGTGATACTGCCACTTCATGCTTTGGCGACGGCGCAGCGTTTCTAGCGGCAGCGTGTATTGCTCGGCAAACTGTTGCGCGATACCGGCATCGTAATGTGTGCTCATGTTATACCACCTGCGGGATGCGTTTCGGCAAGGGCATTTTCAGCCAGGAAACCGACGTATCAATGGGCAGATGCATGAGGATTCCTTCTGTTTTATTTGCCGTTGACAAGCCAATCATGGTTGGCTAAGTTGCGGTCAAATTAACAAATATATATTTTATATTGTATAAACTTTATCAGCTATGCATTGCCATTTAACGCATATGGCAGAGTGGTTATCCTGGCCGATAAATCAGCAATGAGGGCGCTATGGATCAGATTGACGCAACAAACCGGGCCAGCCCGGCCCCCCTTCCCGTCGTGGTGGTTGACCGGCGGCCACTGACCGACCGCGTGGCGGACTATGTGCGCGATCTGATCGTGCAGGACATCCTGCAGCCCGGCGATCCCATCAATGTGCAAAGCATTTGCAGCACCCTGCAAATCTCGCAAACCCCGCTGCGTGAAGCGCTGAAAATGCTGGCGGCCCAGGGGTTGGTGGATCTGCGCCCCAATAAGCGCGTGGTGGTAGCGTCTCTGGCGGCGAATGAAATCGAAGACATGCTGGTGGTGTATACCGAAATGGAAAAACTGGCGGGTCGACTGGCGGCATTGCAAGCGACACCGGACGATCTGCACGCGCTACAGCAGCAGGAACAGGCGCTGATGGCGGCGTTTCACGCAGGAGAGTCACTGCGCTATTTTCATGCCAACCAAGCCTTTCATCAGGCATTGGTGCACGCTTCGCACAATGCGACACTGATCGAGCTGCACAATAATCTCAATGCCCGTCTGTATCGCACGCGTTTCAAAGGAAATCAGTGGAATGCGCGCAGTGGTGACTGGCAGCGCGTGGCTGAAGAGCACAGTAAAATTCTGCGCGCCATCGAGACGCGCGACGGTGATCTGTGCGCGGAACTGCTGGCTCGTCACCTGAACGGTGCGCGTGCCTCCTTGCACGCGGACTGATCCGGTTAGCCTCCCCGCGGATGCCGCGGGGAGCATCTCAGGGTTTAGGTTCTACCCATACCCCCGCCAGATTCCCTTCAACACCATCTGCCGTTGGCGAATGGTCGTGAACGCGCGGGTTGTAAATGGTGATGAACTGCGGCGACAGCAGGTTAATGTCAGGCGCGTCATGCATCACGATGTGCTGGAACTGACGGAACTGCGCGATGCGTTTGCCATTGTCGTTCTCCGTCTGCGCGGCTTCCAGCAGGCGATCGACTTCGGGGTTAACGTAGTGCGAGGTGTTGGAGAACGGTAACCCGACGCGGTAGTTCTTCGACCAGTAGAGGCGCTGTACGCCTGCGGTTGGATCGTACAAGTTGGCAAACATGTTTAACGCCAGCGCAAAGTCGCGATCGGTGTACACGCGTTTGGTGTGCGATGAAATGTCCGATGAACGCAGCGTTACTGCAACCCCAATTTTCGCCAATGCTGCCCGTGTGAAATCGGCGATACGACGGAAAGCATCGTCGTAGGTGTTGTAGTCCAGCGTGATGCTAAAGCGAGTGCCGTCTGCGCCGCGCGGGTATCCGGCTTCATCCAGCAGGCGGTTAGCGGCCGCCAGATCGAAGGGGTACGGGGTCGGCGACGGATCGTGGAAGGTTTTCAAACCGGGGGCAACGGGAGATGCCGTGGGCGTCGCCAGACCGAAGTAGGCAATGCGCACCAGTGCATCCCTGTCAATGGCGTGAGAAAACGCCTGGCGCACACGCAGGTCTTTGAAAATCTTGTCATCCAGATTGAATTGCAGCGATGCGACGCTGTAGGAGTAATTGTTCCCTTTGGTGTCAAAGCCCAGCTTACCCTCTTTCTTCAAAC
Organism: Symbiopectobacterium purcellii; assembly: GCF_019797845.1. Classification (NCBI taxonomy): domain Bacteria; kingdom Pseudomonadati; phylum Pseudomonadota; class Gammaproteobacteria; order Enterobacterales; family Enterobacteriaceae; genus Symbiopectobacterium; species Symbiopectobacterium purcellii. Next base: position 28,622 of record NZ_CP081864.1, read on the forward strand.
GGGCAATTTCACTCAGCGCCACCGGCGTTCGGTAAGCGATGTCTGCATCACCGGTTTCCAGCGCCAGTGTGCGCACCACGGCATCCGGCGAGAACTTGACGATCAACTGGTCCAGGTAGGGTTTTGGGTTATCCCAATAGTTGGGATTGCGTTTATAGACAATGTGGCTACCGCGTACCCATTCGCTGAAAATATACGGACCGGTGCCGACTGGCGCATTGTTATTGGCATTCTTCAGCGGATCGCTACCCGGCACGTCATAAATGTGTTTTGGCAGAATCGGTGTTTCGCCGGCGGCAAACGCGCGCAGCAAATAAGGGGCCGGATGTGATAACTCAAAGACGGCAGTCAGCGCATCGGGGGCTTTAATGTCGTTAACGTTAGCAAAGGTGCTTCTGGCGCGTGGGTGGATTTGTTTTAGCAACTGAATGGAATAGGCCACGTCAGCGGAAGTAAAAGGCTGGCCGTCGTGCCATTTCACCCCCTGACGCAAATGAAACGTATAGGTTTTGCCATCGGGACTGATATCCCAGGACGTTGCCAGCTGCGGCTGTGGATTAAGGTCGTAATCGTAGGTCAGCAGCCCTTCTGTGACTTTGCCACTGACCGCAATCGCTGGCTGAGCGACGGTCGCGAGTGAAACCAATGTGGATGGCTCACTGGACAGTATCAGCGTCAGTGTACCGCCGCGCTGCGGCGTGGTGGCAGCGTGTGCGCTGGCAGCCAGCCATCCTGAAAGCAGCAGGGCGTTGCCTCCCCAGCGAGACAAACGGGTAAACCATGACATAAAACCCCCTGGTTGAAGATCAAAAAAACAAAAATGAGCGAATGAAATTCAACCTAACAAATATATATTTTATATTGTATAAACTTTATGGGATAACCAATTGCGTAAACTGGAAATGCAGGCCACACGGCCTGTCAATGCCTACCATTCAACGTCTCACAGCGCTTTTTCTTCCTCCCCGATCACAATCATTTTCTGAGGAGCATGAAGCCATATGCTTTTTACACGCGTAGCTTGGCGAAAAGCCACCGTACCCGCGGGGGGCATCGGCATACGCTCGCAACGTGTCAATTCAATACCGTCATTATCTATTTGATCAAGTTGGCTCAGGCGGTGAGATTTTTGAAGCACGTGGGGTATAAATTCCCCTGTACTGACGCGAAACAAGCGGGAAAGACTGTCTAGCTTCATTAACTTCATATCCATAGACGCTCAGGTGGCAATATGCCCCCGAAATAACGGCGCTATTATGCTGATAAATAAAGATATGTTTGTCAAAAATCGGTCTGTTTGATAGACCGTATGGCAAACAGGCTAGGGATGCGCAGTGCTGGATTGCACGGCACTTGCGGGGATGATGGGGAGTGCTTCATCGTGGTGGATGCGTGCGCGTAACGAATCGTCCGGCTTTTCTTTGCCGGAGCGCGAATAGTCATAGGGCAGCAGCAAGGTATCCATAAAGGCAGAAAACGGCATATCAAGGATAACCAGTGGCGTCATGGCCCAACTGGCATCTTCACCGTGCAGGGCGTCCATATCCGCACGCGTACCAGAGTAGTAACCCTGATGGGGACCGGTGTGCGTCATCACACTGGAACAGCCGCCGGTAACTGCCAGTCCGCTTCCTGCTATCAATAAAGAGAGTGCAGTACGTCTCAGTACTTTCATATCGCTGTCCATTGAGAAATGGTCGGCTCACGCCAGGCCTTGCCACGGTATAACAGGCTATAAGTAAGATGTCATGTTTTGTGCTGTGGTGGTAGTACTTCATTTTCCGATAAATTTTTCGGAAAAGGAAAAATTGATTCGATCGCGGCCTTGAAAGTTTGAGCCCGGTCCCCATCTTTATTGTAGCCCCAGATTATGACGCTATGCCGACAGGGTAGCCGATGGGGTGTAGGGCCTGTCTATCAAAGAAGGCTCATATCAATCCTCGCTGAATGTTTAGGAGGCTGTAATGCGCAATTTCGATTTTTCTCCCCTGTATCGTTCCGCCATCGGTTTCGATCGTCTGTTTAATCTGCTGGAAGCCGGACAAAGTCAGGGTAACGGTGGGTATCCTCCCTACAATGTTGAACTGGTGGATGACAACCATTACCGCATTGCCATCGCTGTCGCGGGTTTTGCCGAGCATGAGTTGGAGATTACCGCTCATGACAATCTGCTGATTGTGAAAGGCGCACACGGCGGTGAGCCGGTAACACGTAACTATCTCTATCAGGGTATTGCTGAGCGCAATTTTGAGCGCAAATTCCAGTTGGCTGAGCACATTCAAATTACCGGTGCCAATCTGGAACATGGCTTGTTGTATATCGACCTGGCGCGCGTGGTGCCGGAAACGATGAAGCCGCGCCGTATTGATATCAAGTAAGTCGACGTTAACGTTTAGCACCCAGTTTTAACGCCCGCCCGCCGTTAGGGGGCGAATTCGGTGGAGCCTGTCTGCTCCTCTGAAGGCACATTCTCGCTTCAAAGAAGGAGTCACATTATGCGTAACTATGATTTATCACCGCTGCTGCGTCAGTGGATCGGTTTTGACAAATTGGCCAGTTCAATGCAGGGCAGTCAGGAGGCCGTTGAGTTTCCTCCCTACAACATTGAGAAAAAAGACGACAACCACTATCGCATCACGCTGGCTCTGGCCGGGTTTCAGCAAAGCGAACTCGCGATCGAAGTGGAAGGGCCACGTCTGACGGTAAGCGGTACGCCGACGCTGCCGGAGAAAAAAGTGGAATATCTGCATCAGGGACTGGCGTTTAAACCGTTCACCCTGAGCTTTACGCTGGCGGAGCACCTGTCTGTTTCCGAGGCGAAATTTGAACTCGGTTTGCTGCATATTGATCTGGTGCGTGAAGTACCGGCAGAACTGCAACCGCAGCATATCGCCATTGGCGGCAACCGCCCTGAGTTGACGCACGCGCCTGAATCGGCCAGCGATGCTTAATCCGTAAAATAACGCGCAGCGTTTGTTACCGATCCCCGGTTTTGCCGGGGATTTTTATTTCCCTATCACCCATAAGGATTTGTGCTGGAAGGCACGGATTCTCGCTTCCCCTTCTGCCAGACTGCCTGTCAGTGGCGCTTTTGTCGCGTAGGTCTAGACTGATTTTCAAGCGAAAGACGGCTGCACAAGGATACGGCTATGAGTGATATCGCACTGACCGTGAGTATGCTGGCGTTAGTAGCAGTATTGGGGTTGTGGATAGGCAATTGGCGCATCTACGGCGTTGGCTTGGGCATTGGCGGCGTGCTGTTTGGCGGCATTGTGGTCGGCCATTTTGCCCAATATTTCCAGTTCACCCTCAACAACGACATGCTGCACTTCATTCAGGAGTTTGGGCTTATCCTGTTTGTCTACACCATCGGCATTCAGGTGGGGCCCGGCTTCTTCTCTTCTTTACGCGTTTCTGGCCTGCGGCTAAACGGCTTCGCGTTACTGACCGTGCTGTTGGGCTGTATCGTCACCATCATCATCCACAAACTGTTTGCCGTGCCGTTGCCGATTATTTTGGGGATTTTCTCCGGTGCGGTGACCAATACGCCGTCTCTCGGCGCTGGGCAGCAGATCCTGACCGACTTAGGCTCTAATCCGGCACAGGTCACCCTGATGGGAACCGGGTATGCAATGGCTTATCCGCTAGGCATCTGCGGCATCTTGCTGGTGATGTGGCTGCTGCGCGTAGGGTTTCGCATCATGGTTGAGGCGGAAGCCAGGCAATTTGATAACAGCAATGGTCATCACCATGAGCAGTTGCAAACCATGAACATCAAGGTGAACAACCCGAACTTACAGGGATTGGCCATTCAAGATGTGCCGATGCTCAATAGCGATGCGATTGTCTGTTCCCGCCTGAAACGCGGTGATACGCTGATGGTGCCTGCGCCTGCCACCTTGATTCAATTGGGCGATTATCTGCATCTGGTCGGAGCCCGGCATGATTTGGATCAGGCACGTCTGGTGATGGGCGATGAGGTGGATACGTCGCTCTCCACGCGTGGTACGGATCTGCACGTTGAGCGTGTGGTCGTGACCCATGACAAAGTGCTTGGGCGAAAAATCCGTGAGTTGAACCTGAAACAGAATTATGACGTGGTGATCTCGCGGCTCAACCGTGCCGGTGTTGAATTGGTTGCCAGTAATAATGCCACTTTGCAGTTTGGCGATATTCTTAACCTGGTGGGACGCAAGGCAGCCATCGATGCGGTGGCGGATATTGTGGGTAACGCCCAGCAGAAGCTACAGCAAGTGCAAATGCTGCCGGTGTTCATCGGCATTGGTCTTGGCGTGCTGGTAGGCTCGGTGCCCCTGTTTATTCCTGGTTTCCCCGTCGCTCTGCGACTTGGATTAGCCGGAGGGCCTTTGGTGGTGGCGCTGATCCTCGGGCGAATCGGTGGCATTGGGAAGCTCTACTGGTTTATGCCGCCCAGTGCGAATCTGGCGTTGCGCGAATTGGGTATCGTGCTGTTTCTTTCCGTGGTAGGGCTAAAATCGGGCGGCGATTGATTTTTTTGATACCCTGTTATACGGTGAGGGCATCTGGTGGGTAGCCTACGGTGCCTGCATTACCATCATTCCACTGCTAATCGTCGGTGTGTTGGCTCGAATGCTCGGGAAAATGAATTACCTGACGTTGTGTGGAATGTTGGCAGGCTCAATGACAGATCCGCCTGCACTCGCTTTTGCCAATGGATTGCACGCCACCAGTGGGGCTGCCGCGCTCTCGTATGCAACGGTTTATCCTCTGGCGATGTTTTTGCGCATCATGTCCCCTCAACTGCTGGCGGTATTATTTTGGAGCCTGTAAGTGATAATGATGTGGGCAAGAGAATAATGCGGTATTATTTATCGCGATATACCCGTCCTACTTCAAGCTACAGGTGCGTTGGCTGCGCTCATTATTCGGCCCATCCTTGGGCCTCACCTCTAACGAGGCCGCCGCAAGCGGCGTTCAAATCTGTTCCATACAGATTTGTCACCCGAATCACTGACCTGAGTAAGCGCATCGGGATTCATTCGCTGGCCCTAAAGGGCCAGCGCAAGCGCTGTTCAAAACGTTAACGTGTTGTCCTGCAACTCGAATTATTTAGGGTATATTATCTTATTTAGTGCATCACTTTTTCTAATAACTTAATTTCCATTTATTACCCCGTGATTGATCACGCTTTTTTTCAGAACACATCATGCTAAATGAATAATATATTTAAACTATTAAATCGGTTTAGTAAGTAAAATAACGATCATTAAACTGCCGTTTACTCTATTATATTCTACGTTAATCATACGATTTGATGGGGCGAGAAAAATACCCTGACCAATTGTTTTCTCGCCTTTTTTTCTGCTGCTGATGTATCCGCTTTACAAAATATCCTTATTACCGAATTAGAATGACAATCAAGAGAATAAGATATTGGTAATCGGGGTGATGAAGGAAGAATAACGAAACACTGCTCCTCCGCACTGCATTGGGTGGAAAAAACGAATTCCGTTTTAATCTTCTAGCGTGGTGTTTTTATGTCTGCAAACAGTAGCAGGTTAGTTAAGCTCCTCATCATTATCGGTATTGCTGTCGCGTTATGGTTATTACCCGTGCCAGAGGGCGTCAAGCCTGATGCCTGGCACCTAATGGCTATCTTCATTGCCACCGTTATTGGTCTTATCCTCTCCCCGTATCCCCTCGGTGCCATGGCGATGTTCAGTTTGACGTCCGTGGCGATCCTTGGCTTGCTCTCGATTAAAGACGTGTTGGCCGGGTTTAGCGACCCGACCATCTGGATGATTGCCTGCGCCTTCTTTATCTCGCGCGGCTTTATCAAAACTGGCTTTGGTCGTCGTATCGGTTTGCTTGTTCATCAGTAAACTGGGTAACAGCTCGCTTGGTCTGGCCTACGGCCTGGTGTTCACTGACCTGCTGTTTGCCCCGGCGATGCCTTCCACTTCGGCGCGCTGCGGTGGGATCATCACGCCGCTGTTCCGTTCTATCGCTGAGGCCTATGATTCTACGCCAGAGAAAGGCACCCAGCGCCGTATCGGTGCGTTTCTGGTGCAGTCCATTTTCCAGTGTAATGCCATTACCTCCGCCATGTTCATGACCTCCATGGCCGGTAACCCGATGGTGGCAAAACTGGCGGCGCAGCTCGGTATTCACATCAGTTGGACCGATTGGGCGCTGGCAACGCTGGTGCCGGGTATCCTGTCTCTGGCACTGATCCCTTATCTCATCTATCGCTTCTATCCGCCTGAATTGAAACAAACTACGGAAATGCGTGCCATTGCCGTGGAGCGTTTGCGTGAAATGGGGCGTATGACGCGCGATGAGTGGGTGGTGTTAGGTGTATTCCTGGGTCTGGTTACCTTCTGGGTGTTGGGTTCCACGCTGAATATCGATGCAACCTTGACTGCGTTGGCGGGGCTTAGCGTGCTGCTATTGAGCCGTGCGCTGAGTTGGGATGACGTGGTCGGCGAGAAAGAAGCCTGGCACACCGTGGTATGGTTCGCCGTGCTGATGACGCTGGCAGGGCAACTGAACAAGATGGGGTTGATTGCCTGGTTAGGGCAACTGGCCGGCAACGCTGTCAGCGGGTTCCACTGGTTACCGATGCTTGGCATCTTGCTGCTGGTTTACTACTACAGCCACTACCTGATGGCGAGCGCGATTGCCCATATCAGCGCCATGTATGCCATCTTTGTTTCCATTGCCTTAGCGGCAGGCGCACCGCCGATGTTGACCGTGCTGGCGTTTGGTATCTTCAGTAACCTGTTCATGTCCACCACGCACTACTCAAGCGGTCCGGCACCGATCCTGTTTGGGTGTGGTTATATGCCGCTGTCAACCTGGTGGAAAATTGGCTTCTTGATCAGCCTGGTCGTGATTCCTATCTGGCTGGGTATTGGCGGCATGTGGTGGAAGGTATTGGGATTCTGGTAATCCCCGTCAGACTGCGATTTTCGTTGCCCCGTAACGCGGGGCAATAACGCAGGACGATAAATACGGCAAAACAGGTTAAGATAAGGATATCCAAGGTGATTCCGGAGCAAGACATGAGCAGGACAAAAGCACCGATGAAGCTGGGAACCTCCGTTTTTCTGATGGTCTCTGTCGTGCTAGGCGCAGTGTTGCTGGTGGTCTATGCTCTGCTGTTTTTCCGCATTAACCAACTCTCCGAAGACAGCTTGCGCGACAAGGCGTTTGCCATCGCGCGCACCTTTGCCGCTTCCCCGGTGGTGATTGATGAGTTGCAAGGATTAGGTAACGCCGAAGCGGTGCAGCGCGCTGCTGAGACCATCACGCACCGCAATCAACTGCTGTTTGTCACCGTGACCGACATGGACACGGTGCGTCATACCCACCCGGAACGGGAACGCATCGGTGAACATTTTGCCGGGCGCGACATTTACCCTGCACTGTTTGGGCTGGAAAATACGTCGATCAACCGCGGCACGCTAGACCCGGCGTTGCGGGTGTTTACCCCGGTTTTTAATAATGATGGCAAGCAGGTCGGCGTTGTGGCGTTAGGCATTGCGCTGACCAGCGTGCAGAAAGTGATCAGTGAAAACCGTTGGATGATCCCCTGGGCGCTGCTGGCCGGAGCGTTGGTTGGCGGACTCGGCACACTGGTGCTGGTGAAAATCCACAAGCGCATCATGCTGGGGTTTGAACCCTATGAGATTTCCAATCTGTTTGAGCAGCGCAACGCTATGCTGAAACAGATCAAGGAAGGGGTGATTGCCGTGGATGAAAACGGCCGTATTACGGTGATTAACGATGAAGCGCGCAGGCTGTTCCGACAAGGCAATATGGCGGCCAATGCCTCGGCAGAAACCATCAGCGAGCAGTGGATGGAGCACCTTCGCCTCAGGCAAGTGCTGGAAAGTGGTATCGCTCAGCGTGATGAAGAGATCAATATCAACGGCAACTTGTTGCTAACCAATACCGTGCCAGTGACGGTGAAAGGTAACGTGATTGGTGCTATCGCCACGTTCCGCGACAAGACTGAAATTGGCCAGTTGTTGCAGCGCTTGACGGGGATGTCCTATTACGCCGATGCGTTACGAGCACAGTCCCACGAGTTTATGAACAAGCTGCATGTGATTTTGGGCATGCTGCATTTGAAATACTATTCGCAGTTGGAAGACTATATTTTAAAAACGGCGAACAACTATCAGGCAGAAATTGGCTCGATTATTCGCAAGGTGAAATCGCCAGTGATTGCCGGGTTCTTACTGGGTAAAATCAACCGGGCGCGCGATCTCGGCATACAGCTGTCAATAACCGAAGAGAGCCTGTTGCCCGAAACCGACGATATGGATGCCACCAATGAGTTGATCACCGTTTTGGGCAACCTGATTGAGAATGCCATGGATGCAATGAGTAACATGGAAAACGGAGAAATCAGCGTGAGCTTCCATCATCAGGATGGGCGCTTGCACTGCATCGTGGGCGATGATGGCCCCGGTATTACGCTGGAAAATCAGCACCGTATTTATGAACAAGGATTCTCCACCAAGGGATCCGGGCGTGGAATCGGTCTTTACCTGACCAAGCAGAGCCTGGAAAAAGTGGGCGGCAGTATCGATTTTGAGTCGGAACCTGAGGTGTATACACAGTTTTTCGTGAATATCCCTTATCAAGCCAAGGCTGTTTAACCATGATAAATGTACTGATTGTTGATGACGATGCCATGGTTGCAGAACTTAACCGTTCCTATCTGAGCCAGGTGCCCGGTTTCAACTGTTACGCAACGGTGCCAACCTTACAGCAGGCGCGAAATTTACTGATGCAACCCGATTCCGAGATCGATCTGGTGCTGCTCGATATCTATATGCAGCAGGATAACGGGTTGGATCTGCTGCCGACCATTCGTGAGTTCAGCGAACAAACGGACGTGATTATCATCTCCTCCGCCAGTGATGTGTATACCATCAAGAAAGCACTGCATTACGGCGTAGTCGATTACCTGATCAAACCGTTCCAGTTCTCTCGCTTTGAGCAGGCGCTGACCGCCTACCGCGAAGAAGCGAATCTGCTGAAACATCGAGAATTTGTTGCCCAGTCGGATATTGATAGCCTGATTCGTCGCACCAGCGGCGGCGTGGCCGGCGAGCGTAAAAAACTGCCGAAAGGGCTGACCAGCCTGACGCTACGCACCGTCTGCGAATGGATTGAAGGCAACCAGGGGGCTGAGTTTTCCACGGAAATGCTGGCGAACGCGATTGGAATCTCTCGCGTATCTTGCCGTAAGTATCTGATATATATTGCTGATACTAATATTCTTGCCACCAATATCCTCTACGGATCGACCGGCCGCCCTGTCTACCTTTACCGCCTGCTGCCCGAGAAACAAGACGCACTGCGCCAGTATTGCGAGTAGTATGCTGCTTATCTCCTCGCGCTATCGTGTAGACGATAGCGCGATGTTGTAACCATCCTGTTCTTTCTATTTTATCCGCGCATTATCATCGGTTTGGTATTGGCATCTCCACACAGCATTGTCCTCTTTTTATATTTCAATCAAGGCTCAATAAAGAAGTATTTTCTATAAATAAATAATCACTGATGATGCTAAGTTTACTCGGCAGTTGCTAAAGTTGATTCGTTTTCAGAATCAGGCTTCTGCAGCGACTGTCCGTTAGCCAGAGATAGCGTAAGAAAATATAATAGTAGAGGAGTATGGATGCGCTCTGACCTCAAACTGTATGGTCTATTTGTTGGTTTAAATGTGACCATAATGGTAACTTGCGATACGCTTGTATATAAAGTTTATGAAATAGCTGATTTTAAAATAACAGCGAGCGGTATTGTTTTTTCATTTTGCTTTTTGTTTTCAACGCTGCTGACTGAGGTTTATGGATACAGACTGGCTGTCCGCTCTATATGGATCATGGTTTTTTGTCAGTCTTTATATGTTATTTTATTAAATATAAATGCATTAATTCAAATTAATAACAATGATATCTCAAAACACTATTACGGGCTTTATTATGATTTTTGGCGCGTAATGATCGGGTCGTGGCTTTCAGTCCCGATTTCTTATTTTATAAACGGCTTCATTATCTCTAAAATGAAGGTGATATTCTCCGGTCAATGGTTTTTTGTCCGTTATGTTCTCGGTTCAATGTGCACTCAAGCTGCATTATTGCTGACATCTTATCCTATTAGTCTCTCGGGCAAGTATTCTTTTGATGAGTTGGTGAATATAATATCTACCACATGGAGTTATAAAGTTGTTATATCTATTTTGTTATTGCCTTTGGCAATATATTTGGTAGGGTTGGTGAAGAGAGTAGAAAAAATAAATCATTTCGATTTTAAAACATCGTATAACCCATTTAATGTTTATGGTGCTAAAAAAGATAAGGAAAATTAAATGCGAGTTTTACATATCACTGATACACACCTTTTTTCAGATAAAAATAGCGTGCAGGCAAAAATTCATTATAAAAATTTTATAAATGCTATCAGCTATTTTAATGAAAATAGAAAAATATTTAATGTTGATCGTATCATTGTTACCGGTGATATTTCTCATGATGGCGGCTCATTAAGCTATGAACTGTTTTTTAAAAATATGGACAGGCTGAGTCTTCCTTATGCTGTTTTGCCCGGCAACCACGATGATATAGCACGTTTAGAGGCTGCAATGAAAGCCGCCAAGCATGCAGTAACTGTTGAGCAGCTATCTACTGCATCATGGGCCTTATTTGGTTTAAGCAGTGTTGTACCGGGCGAAGACTATGGGGTAATAAGAGAAGAGACATTGTATAAGCTGCGGGAGGATTTAGCAGGCACGGCATGTGAGAATATTGCAATTTTCTTACACCACCATCTGCTTCCTGTTGGTACGCCATTAGTTGATGTCTGTAAACTGGTGAATGCCGATGACTTGCTAAGTATTTGTCATGATAGCCCAGTAAAATTTATTGGTACGGGTCATGCTCATACCTTGTTTCAGCGTAAGGTAGATAACATTCTGATATCTGTTTCTCCTGCGCTGTGCTCTCAGTGGGAAAATGGGGCATCCACTGTGAGTATTGTGACTAATTCTGGTTTCAGCATTATCTCTTTTGATGAAAATCTATTTATAGAAACACATTTTATTTAATGATCGTTAACGTGGGTTTACCTCCTTCTTTTTTTGATAAACTTGGCGTGGAAAGATATTCAGCGATCTCTCTGCCTTTTTTAAATCCGGTATGATAGGCTATTCTTGACGCATCCATGACGTCTGTACAGTTTACAATTTCACGATCTTTGATAAATTCTTGACCAGTAATAGTGATTTTTTTTCCTTTGCTGGTTAAAGTCCATATATCCATTCTACCTTCTTTGCTAATATAAAATTTATCGCTATTTATTTTTCTAATTGCTTCAATCTCAGCGATAAGCGCTATATCTCTTGGGTTTACCTGTCGTAGGAAATCACCGTCTTTGAGTTGCGCCCAACTCTTTTTTACAAAAGTATGAGTGCCATACTCTTTAAAAACCCAGTTTATTTCAGTTGTATAGTCAACTGTTCTATCAAGTGTATAAATGAAGGCCGGAGAGAAAACATGTTTTATTTTTTTTATTATAAATAATAAATAAGATTCCATTTATTTCAACCTGTTTATTTTGTTAAGCAATACGCCGATGATGACATATTCGGTACATTCAGTAATGTTAATCTCTGACTCTAGAGAAATATTGCTGAACTGAAACCCATTAACACCCAAAAAAACGCGGCGAAAGCATATGGGATATTCTTTGATTTTTACTAATGCGATATCGCCATCACAAACATTTTCATTAGCTGAGACAATGCAGATGGTTCCTCTTTCAAACTCTGGTGATAGCGCGTTGTTTGATATTTCTATGCAAAATAAGGAATCATCTTGTAGGTTATCAACTTCTGTTGAGTAAGTTTTTGTCGCAAAGAAGGTCTTGGCGAGATAGCCATCTATTTCATCATATCTTATCAAAGGTAAGGATTTTACTTTTCCATGAGCGCTAGATTCTTCTGAAAGATTGTTGTCGGTTAAATCCCCTATGCTTACTTGAAAGAAATCGGCTATTGACGACAGTGTCATAATTGTTGGGTTGCCATGCCCCTTCTTGAGATTGTTAATGGTCGCAACGCCAACGCTGGTTCGATCGCTGATTGATTGCGTATCTGTATTTTTTAATGACATCAAGTAGTTTAAGTTTTTACTAATTTTTTTCAGATGGTTATCTATTTCTTCTTCAGCAAGATCATTTTTTGATTGCATTATATTACCTGTTTTCTACATTATAATGTTAGCGTTGATGATATATTATGTAAGAGGGTGTTATCATAGCATCATCGTTTATTATAACTAGGTTTGCTAGTTGAATGACACCTGATTTTTGGTATTCAGCACCAGGGATTTTTTTTTTGAAAAACACCTTATGATGACAGTTAAATAGGTGTAAATATAATATTTTAGACAGATGAAATGAAACGCTTTGCTATTTAGTTTTTGTGTGTGCGAATTAATCGCTTTCTTATGTGTGAAAGCGTCTTTGGGATAATGTGAGGTGATTTTTTTCAACCATGAATATTCTTTGCGGTGCTAGTGGTCAGCGAGGTTCTCTCTATCATCTGCTACTGGAGAAACAAGATGCGCTACGCCAGTATTGCGAGTGACCAGTACGTTCATGTGAAATAAGGAAGACCACGACACGCTGAACTATCCCCACCGTGTCGCGGCTCTGTTTTATATTACCTTGGGTTCAACGATTATGCCTCCTCTTCAAGAAAACAGACTCTGAGGCGGTGTCCATCAGGATCGAGAACGGCAAACGAATAACCAAAGTCGAGCTTGGCTGGTTTTTGGATAACGGCGACTTGATGCTGTGTCCCCCAGGTTTGATAAAGCGCATCAACCTCTGGTTTATTCTGCACCGTAAACACAATCTCACCCGAAGGTATGTTGGCAATCTGGTTGACGCCAGGTTCTACGGTGTAGCATGACCATAGACCGAGCTTAAAGCCATTTTCAAACACAAATAGCGCAAAGGTAGGGCTTTTTTCTACGGGTTTGATGCCAAATAGCCCGGTGTAGACATCGGCACTTTTTATTACGTTACTGACATAGAGAATTGAAATATCGGCGGATAGCATGGCGATCTCCTGAGTAGTAGACCGCCATGCTAATCAGGCGCAGTGACAGTTTTTGTCAGCAGTCTGTGCCCGTCATACTTCACGTTGCAGGTGCGTGGGTTGCGCTCGTTATTCGACCCATCCCTGGGCTTCATCTCTATCGAGGCCGCCGCACGCGGGATTTCCTTACAACAACCAGCCCATCAGCAGCGTCGCACCGATCACGGTAGAGGCACCACCGATGCGCGTTGCGATTTGTGCAAACGGCATCAGCGACATGCGGTTGGACGCCGAAAGAATGGCGACGTCTCCGGTGCCACCCAGGCCGCTGTGGCAGGTGGTGACGATGGAGGCTTCAATCGGATACATGTTCAGACGCGGTGCAATCAAAAAGCTGACCAGCGCCATAGAAAGTACGACTGAGCCGCATACGATAACGTAGCCAACGTAGCCAACGTAGCCAACGTAGCCAACGTAGCCAACGTAGCCAACGGAGAACACGGCAACCACGCTTTCCAGCGGAATATAGAGCATTCCCAAGCCAATCATCAACGGCCAGACCAGTGAACTGGAGACGAATTTATAGACGCTGTGTGCGCCGGTTTCCATGCTAGCGGGAATAACGCGGCTGTATTTGCAGAACACGGCAATCAGGATCATCAGTACCGGGCCTGGAATGTGTACCAGCTGCTCAAACAGGCCACCGACGATAAAGAAGGCGCAAATCATCAGCAGGCCACCACCCATCAGATGGAAATCCACCGGTTTTGGTGTGTCGTTTACCGTGAACAGGTTCTGCTCTTCGTCACTGCGTACCAGACGCCCTTCGCCGTTTAGATCCTTACGGCGCATACCGAGACGAGATAGGATGCCCGCGCAGAAAATGGCGAAGATATTGCCCACCACCGCCGCGGGGGCCAGTTGCGCCACATAGACATCCGGTGCCTGACCCAACAGTGCGGAATAAGCCAATGACAACGGTAAAATGCCTTCACCAATACCGCCGCCAATAATGGGTACGATGATAAAGAAGAAGGTGTGATACAGGCTGTAGCCGCACAGTTTACCGACCAGCAGGCCCGTTACCACCGCGGTGGCGGTACCGATGACCAGCGGCACAAACATACGCACCATCCCTTGAATCAGGATCTTGCGGTTCATGCCTAAAATACTGCCGACCACCAGGCATGCGATGACGAAGTAGAGAAAGTTTGCTTCCTTCATCAGCAGGTGCACGGTCTTCATGGTGTTGTCGTTAAACAGGTGAAAGTAGACCAGAATAGAGGGCACCATCAAACACAGGATTGCCGGGCCGCCGACATCTTTAAATACCGGAATAGTATGGCCAATATGCGCCAGCAAAAAAACCAGCGTCATAATAACGGCAAAGCCACCGATCATATTTTTCGGCAGATAGCCTTCGTACGCAGCAGCAAAAACTACAGCCGCGATAGCAATAAATAATGCAACGGGTACTGCACCAATTTTAATTTTTAACAGTTGGGTGAAAAACGATAGTTGCGACGTTGAGTCGGCAGCGAGCGTGCTCTCGTAGAGGACATCGGTTTCAGTTCTTTTCATTATGTTTACTCCGCGTAAACGGGTTATATATTTACGGGTTGTTTTTATTGTTAGAAAGCTAAGTGTTTTACTATCAAAGAGTAAGGTGGTGCTTAAGATGAATAGTTGAGTCAGTAGATATATTATCTCTGAGTAACCTGTCATGATTAAATGTTAAATATAATAAAACATCCATGAGCAAATGAAGTAATTGTGAGGCTTGCGACAACTCTTTTTTAAATAAGTTATCTCAAATTAATGTAATTAAATTTATTTTTTATTCTCAAGGGCGTTTTTCATGAGAAACAAAATTAATTATTAAATTATTCTATCGGTAATATAATTAAAGAATGAGATTTAAAATTAAAAAAATACGCTTTGTGTGGTTATTTTGTCATTATTTGACGCTTCTCGGCTGACGGTTACCTGGGATTCATTGTGAGAAGTTTTTTCATGTAGCGTAACTAGGGCCTGTTGACAATCATCGCCAAGAACCTGTTTTTTTGTAAAAGAATCTGTTTACATTCTGTCTTTTTTGGAAAAGCAGAATGCCAAGATTGATGCTCAGTGATGACCAATACGAACGGATTAGCCCGTTTTTGCCGGGAAAGGATTCGGAGCCGGGACGAACAGCAGCAGATAATCGGCTTTTTGTCGAAGCGGTTTTATGGATCGCCCGAACTGGAAGCCCATGGAGAGATTTACCACCCGATTTCGGACTCTGGAACAGTGTGTACAAACGCTTTGCCAGATGGTCACGGGCAGAAATATGGCATTCCGTTTTTGCTGAACTTGCGGGCGATGCCGATTTCGAGGAAATCTTCATCGACAGCACTATCGTACGGGTTCATCAGCATGCAGCGGGCGCTCCCAAAAAAACGGTGACCAGTCGATTGGTCGTTCTCGCGGGGGATTGACAACCAAGATTCACGCTCTGGTTGATGGGCTGGGCATGCTTGCCCGTTTTAGTTTGACTGGTGGTCAAAAGAGCGACACCAGAGAAGCATTGCCTTTACTTGGTGAATTGAAACCTTCAAGCTTGGCTGCAGACAAAGCCTACGATACGAATGTGATTCTACAATATCTGGAGTCGGTAGGCATTCAGGCTGTCATCCCCAGCAAAGAGAATCGCCGTGAGCAACGCCCACTGGACAAACATCTTTACGCTTCACGCAATTTGATCGAACGTTTCTTTTGCCGTATCAAGCAATTTCGACGCGTAGCTACACGCTTCGACAAACTCTCAAAACGCTTCGCATCATTCGTTGCGCTCGCTGCTGCATTCGTCTGGCTGTGTTAATTGTCAACAGCCCCTAGTTAGCGTCAGGCTAATGATGTCTGTGATTGTTATCACTAATTCTTATGTTCTTTCGGAATTTTTACCTGACATTAACGTTTTTAACAAGCGTTGTTGCTCATTGATTCATCATTTGACATAAGATTTTTCATGTTTTTTTTGTGGTGATAATTTCTGTATTAACAAAAATTTAAAGATTATTATCTGGCAAGATGATTGTATTTTTTGATGTTTTTTGATGTTTTTTGATGTTTTACAGATTGTATGCTATTGGTGAATAAGTGGCGATTTTGTAAATCCACACCCATTATATTGACGTTAGGGTGATCTTTTGCCACATTGACGGGGTTGGAAGGGGGGACAACGGATTGTCAGGCTGATGCCGGGTTCGCAAACCTATCCGCAGGCCACTCTCATATACTGCCTCGTCGCCCTCCTTATTAAGTGAATTTAATATCCAAAATCATTCGAGTTGCAGAAAGGCGGCAAGAGAGTGAATCCCGATGAGCTTACTCAAGTAAGTGATTCGGGTGAACGAGCGTAGCCAACGCACCTGTAGCTTGAATGATGACGGATATAGCCTTCGGGCAAAAAAGTACAGACCACAGCCACCACATGACGCGCTGCGTCGATGCTGATGAGAACGGCCTCTTGTCGGCGGCGAGTAAAAATATCCTGGTCTGACTTTCATCAACACACAACATCCACAATGGAGTACACGTAATGGAAAAATCCTTGGCAAAATCAAGGGTGCTCAAAATCGGACTCGGCTTGCTGGCCATGTCTGTGGCAGCCGGCCTCCAGGCAAAAACCCTGGTCTATTGCTCCGAAGGTTCTCCTGAAGGTTTTAACCCGCAACTGTTTACGTCCGGCACCACCTTTGATGCCAGCTCGATTCCTATTTATAACCGTCTGGTTGAATTCAAAAGCGGTACTACCGAAATTGAGCCGGGCCTGGCAGAAAAATGGGACATCAGCGAAGATGGCAAAACCTATACTTTCCATCTGCGTAAAGGCGTGAAATGGCAGGACGGTAAAGAGTTCAAGCCAACACGTGAATTCAATGCGGATGATGTGCTGTTCTCCTTCCTGCGTCAGCAAGATCCGAACCATCCGTATCATAAAGTCTCTGGCGGCAGCTACGAATACTATCAAGGCATGGGCATGCCGGAGCTTATCAGCAAAATCGAAAAAGTGGACGACTATACCGTTCGTTTCGAGCTGACTCGCCCGGAAGCGCCGTTCCTGGCTGACCTGGCGATGGACTTTGCGTCGATTATGTCCGCAGAGTACGGTGCCAACATGCTGAAAGCAGGCACCCCGGAGAAGATCGACCTGAACCCGATCGGTACCGGTCCGTTCCAACTGCAGCAGTACCAGAAAGACTCCCGTATTCTCTATAAAGCATTTGAGGGCTTCTGGGGTAAGAAACCGGGCATCGATCGCCTGGTGTTCTCCATCACGCCGGATGCGTCCGTGCGTTATGCCAAGCTGCAAAAAGATGAGTGCCAGATCATGCCGTACCCTAACCCGGCCGATCTGTCCCGCATGAAAGAAGACAAAAACATCACGCTGCTGGAAAAACCCGGCTTGAACGTGGGTTACCTCTCTTTCAACGTGCAGAAAAAACCGTTGGATAACGTGAAAGTGCGTCAGGCACTGACCTACGCGGTCAATAAAGGTGCCATCATTGACGCGGTGTATCAGGGCGCTGGCCAGGCGGCCAAGAACCTGATCCCACCGACCATGTGGGGCTTTAACGACGACGTGAAGGATTACTCCTACGATCCGGAAAAAGCCAAAGCGTTGTTGAAAGAAGCCGGTATGGCTGATGGCTTCACTGTGGATCTGTGGGCGATGCCGGTACAACGTCCGTACAACCCGAACGCACGCCGTATGGCGGAAATGATCCAGTCTGACTGGGCCAAAGTGGGCGTGAAAGCCAAGATTGTCACCTACGAGTGGGGCGAGTATCTGAAACGCGCCAAAGCGGGTGAACATCAGACGGTGCTGATGGGATGGACGGGCGATAATGGGGATCCGGATAACTTCTTCGCGACCCTGTTCAGCTGTGACGCGGCAGAAAAAGGCTCTAACTACTCCAAGTGGTGCTACAAGCCGTTTGAAGACTTGATTCAGCCTGCGCGCGAAACGTCCGATCACCAGAAACGTATTGATCTGTACAAACAGTCACAGGTTGTGATGCACGATCAGGCTCCTGCGCTGATTGTTGCTCACTCCACGGTCTATGAGCCTATCCGTAAGAACGTGAAAGGTTATGTGATCGAGCCGCGTGGCGTACACAGCTTCAATAACGTGACCCTGGATTAATTCAGCCTGCCATTTCATGGGCACCCTGGCCCTGCCCTGAACGTACCGTTGGTGCGTTTGGGGCGGGGCTTTGGTGCCCGTAAAAATCTAGCTGTGAGCATTGATAAGCCTGTCAGCCTATGAGCCGTCAGGCACTTATATACAGAGAGTTCGGGATATGTTTCAGTTCATACTCCGGCGTTTGGGGTTGGTTATCCCAACGTTTATTGGTATTACCCTACTGACGTTTGCCTTTGTGCACATGATCCCCGGCGACCCGGTGATGATTATGGCCGGCGAACGCGGCCTTTCTCCTGAGCGCCATGCGCAGCTGCTGGCTGAGCTGGGGCTTAATAAGCCGCTATGGCAGCAATATGTCACCTACATCAACGGTGTGCTGCACGGCGATCTGGGTATTTCCCTTAAGAGCCGCATCCCGGTGTGGGATGAGTTTGTGCCGCGCTTTAAGGCCACCCTGGAACTGGGTGTCTGCGCGATGCTGTTTGCCGTGGCTGCCGGTATTCCGGTTGGCGTACTGGCGGCGGTTAAACGCGGTTCTATTTTCGATCACACGTCTGTCAGTCTGGCGCTGACCGGTTACTCCATGCCGATTTTCTGGTGGGGCATGATGTTGATCATGCTGGTATCGGTCAATCTCAACCTGACGCCGGTTTCGGGCCGTATCAGCGATACGGTGTTTCTCGACGACAGTCTGCCACTGACCGGCTTTATGCTGATTGATACCCTGTTCTTCGGTGAGCCGGGTGATTTTATCGATGCCGTGATGCACATGATTTTGCCCGCCGTGGTATTGGGCACCATCCCGCTGGCGGTGATCGTGCGCATGACACGCTCTGCCATGCTGGAAGTGCTGGGCGAGGATTATATTCGCACCGCACGTGCCAAAGGACTGAGTCGCCTGCGTGTCATCGTAGTGCATGCGCTGCGTAATGCGATGTTACCGGTGGTCACCGTGATCGGCCTTCAGGTAGGAACGATGTTGGCAGGAGCGATTCTGACCGAGACTATCTTCTCCTGGCCGGGACTGGGGCGCTGGCTGATTGATGCGCTGCAACGCCGCGACTATCCGGTGGTGCAGGGGGGCGTGCTGCTGGTGGCGACCATGATTATTCTGGTCAACCTGCTGGTCGATCTGTTGTACGGCGTGGTGAATCCGCGCATTCGACACAAGAAATAAGGGGAGAGGCGAAGATGACTCAATTCACTGAACCGGCTGTTGATAATGCGCCCGTGCCGATGACCCCGTTACAGGAATTCTGGCATTACTTTAAACGTAACAAAGGCGCCGTCGTGGGCCTGGTGTACGTCACACTGATGTTTATTATCGCCATTGGTGCCAACGTGCTGGCACCGCATGCCCCAGCAGAGCAGTTCCGCGATGCGTTGCTGCGTCCTCCCGTGTGGCAGGAAGGCGGTAGCTGGCAGTTTCTGCTGGGCACCGACGATGTGGGCCGCGATATCCTTTCGCGCCTGATGTACGGTGCACGCCTGTCGCTGCTGGTCGGCTGTCTGGTGGTGGTGCTGTCGCTGATTATGGGCGTGGTACTCGGGCTGATGGCGGGCTACTTTGGCGGCATGGTCGATACCGTCATCATGCGCGTGGTGGATATCATGCTGGCGCTGCCCAGCCTGCTGCTGGCGTTGGTGCTGGTGGCGGTGTTCGGGCCGTCCATCGTCAATGCGTCGCTGGCGCTGACCTTCGTGGCGCTGCCGCACTATGTGCGTCTGACGCGCGCGGCGGTGCTGGTCGAGGTCAACCGCGATTACGTTACCGCTTCCCGCGTGGCGGGGGCTGGCGCAATGCGCCAAATGTTCATCAATATCTTCCCCAACTGTCTGGCACCGCTCATCGTGCAGGCGTCATTGGGCTTCTCCAACGCCATCCTCGACATGGCTGCATTGGGTTTCCTCGGCATGGGGGCTCAGCCGCCAACGCCTGAGTGGGGCACCATGTTGGCCGACGTGTTGCAGTTTGCGCAAAGTGCCTGGTGGGTCGTAACCTTCCCAGGCCTTTCGATCCTGCTCGCGGTGTTGGCGTTTAACTTGATGGGGGACGGCTTGCGTGACGCTCTCGACCCCAAACTCAAGCAGTGATCCGGGGGAAGAGATGGCATTACTCAATGTAGAAAAACTGTCGGTGCATTTTGGCGAAGGGAATAACCCGTTCCGCGCCGTTGACCGCATCAGTTACAAAGTAGAACAGGGGCAGGTGGTCGGCATTGTCGGCGAATCCGGCTCCGGTAAATCGGTCAGTTCGCTGGCTATCATGGGGTTGATTGATTTCCCCGGCAAGGTGATGGCAGACAGGCTGGAGTTCAACCAGCGCGATCTGAAAAGCATTTCGGAAAAAGAACGGCGTCAATTGGTTGGCTCCGAAGTGGCGATGATTTTTCAGGACCCGATGACCAGCCTTAACCCCTGCTACACCGTGGGCTACCAGATTATGGAAGCCATCAAGGTGCATCAGGGAGGCAATCGTAAAACGCGCTATCAGCGTGCTATCGATTTGCTGACGCAGGTAGGGATTCCCGATCCGGCTTCGCGCTTAGACGTGTATCCGCACCAACTGTCAGGCGGGATGAGTCAGCGCGTGATGATCGCGATGGCGATCGCCTGTCGGCCCAAACTGCTGATCGCCGATGAACCGACCACCGCACTGGACGTGACCATCCAGGCGCAGATCATCGAACTGCTGCTGGAATTGCAGCAGCGTGAAAACATGGCGCTGATCCTGATAACCCACGATCTGGCACTGGTGGCGGAAGCGGCGCATCACATCATCGTGATGTATGCCGGTCAGGTGGTGGAATCCGGTAAAGCGGCGGATATCTTCCATGCGCCGCGCCACCCGTATACTCAGGCGTTGCTGCGTGCGTTGCCAGAGTTTGCGGTTGATAAAGCGCGTCTGGCCTCGCTGCCCGGCGTGGTGCCGGGGAAATATGACCGACCGTTGGGTTGTTTGCTTAATCCTCGCTGCCCCTACGCCAGTGCGCGGTGCCGCGAAGCAGAGCCCGAGTTGCGTGATATTCCGGGCCGTCAGGTGAAATGTCATACACCGCTCGATGATGAGGGGAGGCCCGTCGCATGAGCCAGAGCATGAATGCCGCCGGGCAGCATTACCTGTTGCAGGCGATTGATTTAAAAAAACACTATCCGGTCAAAAAAGGGTTATTTGCCCCCGAGCGGGCGGTGAAAGCGTTGGACGGCGTCTCCTTTACGCTGGAACGCGGTAAAACGCTGGCGGTGGTGGGAGAATCGGGTTGCGGTAAATCGACCCTTGGTCGCTTGTTGACCATGATCGAAACCCCGTCTGAAGGTGAGCTTTACTATCAGGGGCAGGATTTGCTGAAACCGGATCCCGCCGCGCAGAAATTGCGTCGCCAGAAGATCCAGATCGTATTCCAGAACCCGTACGGATCGCTCAACCCGCGTAAGAAAGTAGGGCAGATCCTGGAAGAACCGCTGGTGATCAACACCGATCTGTCGAAGGCGGAGCGTCGTGAAAAAGCGCTGTCGATGATGGCGAAAGTCGGCCTGAAAACCGAGCATTACGACCGCTACCCGCATATGTTCTCCGGCGGTCAGCGTCAGCGTATTGCCATTGCGCGTGGTCTGATGCTGGACCCTGATGTGGTGATTGCCGATGAGCCGGTGTCGGCGCTGGACGTGTCAGTGCGTGCACAGGTGCTGAACTTGATGATGGACCTGCAACAAGAGCTGGGTTTGTCCTACGTGTTCATTTCCCATGACCTCTCGGTGGTTGAGCATATTGCCGATGAAGTGATGGTGATGTACCTGGGTCGCTGCGTGGAGAAAGGCAGCAAGGAGGCGATTTTCAACAACCCGCGCCACCCTTACACCCAAGCGCTGCTATCAGCGACGCCGCGTCTGAATCCGGCGCTGCGCCGTGAGCGTATCAAGCTGATCGGGGAACTGCCCAGTCCGCTCAATCCGCCACCGGGCTGTGCGTTTAACGCGCGCTGCCAGCATCGTTTTGATACCTGCGTCCAGTTCCAGCCGACGTTGAAAGCCTATGGCGATCAACTGATTGCCTGCTTTGTTGTCGACAGGGATGAAGCCAGTTCGTAGTGGGTTCGTTTGAGATGAAAAACGCGGGCAAAAGCAGTCCGCGTTTTTTTTACCTGAAGAACGCGTTCTGTTCGTTAAAGAATATCGTCGACCACTCCGCCATCAACGCGTAGCGCCGCACCCGAGGTGGCAGACGCCTGCTGCGAGCAGATATAGACCACCATGTTGGCGACCTCTTCCACGCTGGCAGCACGCTGGATAACCGAACTGGGGCGATGCGCCATCACGAATTCCCGCGCCAGCACCTCAAGGGATTTGCCCGTGCGCGCCACTTCATCTTGCATCATGGTGGCAAAGCCGTCAGAAATCGTAGGACCTGGCAGCACACTGTTTACCGTTACGCCAGAGCCGGCAACCCGTTTTGCCAACCCGCGCGCTAGCGCCAACTGTGCCGTTTTCGATACGCCGTAGTGGATCATGTCAGCAGGAATGTTACGTGCGGATTCGGAGGAGATAAACACCACCCGCCCCCACTGTTTTGCCACCATACCCGGCAGGAAAGCGCGTGACAGACGAACGCCCGACATCACGTTGGTTTGCCAGTAGTCTTCCCACACCGCATCGTCGGTATCATAGAAATCACGCGGACCGTAAATACCGGCGTTATTCACCAGAATATCCACGAACGGCACCTGATCCAGCAGTGCTGTTACCCCTTCGGCACTGCCCAGATCGGCCACCGCACCGCGAAGACGGGCCTGCGGGTACTGCTGTTGCAAACGGGACAGCGCCGCATCAACCGACGAACTGCTGCGGCCATTCACGATCACCTCGGCATGGCTTTCCACCAGCCCTGCCGCAATGGCATACCCAATGCCACCGCTGGACGCGGTGACCAACGCCGTTTTTCCTGACAGATCAATATTCATACAGAAACCTTCCTCCGAGGAATGGACGCCGTGCCTTGCGCGGCGTTAGCGACGACCCAAAACCCGGCCGCCAACCGGAAACCGTTCCCCATTGTAGGCTACTCTGTTCTGTTTTTTTATCCCCATCCAGGCGAAAGACCTTTGCTAAAACGTTGATGATCACTCACTCAGCCTCGAGCAATGCCCTGTGGTCATAAGATTCACTTACTTGTGTTTTTGTGAGCGATGTTTCATTTTAGGATGATGAAAGAGCGCGAGCGGGGCTGTCGCTCATCCGCTGGGGAATGAAATGTCGGTAAAAGATTGGCTGTTGGCGTTGTGCGTGGTGGTTGCCTGGGGCGTTAATTTTGTGGTTATCAAAGTCGGGTTGCAGGGGATGCCACCGTTTTTGCTGGCGGGGCTGCGTTTCACTCTGGTGGCGCTGCCTGCCATCTTTTTTGTGCCGCGCCCACGTTTACCGCTGCGCTGGCTGGTCGCCTATGGCATGACCATCAGCTTCGGCCAGTTTGCCTTTCTGTTTCTGGCGATAAAACTCGGTATGCCAGCAGGTATCGCTTCGCTGGTGCTGCAAGCATAGGGCTTTTTCACCCTGTTGCTGGGGGCGCTGCTGCTGGGTGAAGCGCTGCGTTGGAACCATTTCCTTGGCATTGCCATCGCGACAGTGGGGATGTTTGTGCTGGCGGAAGGTGGCATGCTGAACCAGACTACCACCGGGTTGACGCTGCTCACGCTGCTGCTCACGTTGGGCGGTGCGCTCTCCTGGGCATTCGGCAATATCAGCAATAAAGTCATCATGAGCCGCCACGGTGCGGGTTTGAACGTGATGTCGCTGGTGGTGTGGAGTGCGCTGGTGCCGATTGGGCCATTCTTTCTCTGCTCTTGGTTGTTCGACGGTCAGGAGGCGGTAGTTGCCAGCCTGACCAACATGCACATGACAACGGTGCTGGCGCTGGGCTATCTGGCGTTTGTTGCCACCATCATGGGATTTGGTATCTGGAGCAGTCTGCTAGGGCGTTATGAAACCTGGCGCGTTGCCCCTTTGACGCTGTTAGTGCCGGTATTTGGCATGCTGAGCGCTGCGTTGTTTCTTGATGAACACATGACCCTGCTTCAGGTGGCTGGCGCGCTGCTGATCATGGTTGGGCTGCTGGTCAATGTGTTTGGTGGACGTCTTGCCTTGTGGGCGCGCCCACGTAGCGCATCTTAACGAAACCTCATCACACCCTGTTGTTATGCCGCTTTTCTGCAATCCGATATCGGAGGGACGACCGTAAAATTGCAGAAAAGCGACAATGTCTGTAGCTCTGCCTGTCGCCGCGTATGAATATTTTTAAAAGGATGTAATCTATGCACGCGACGTCATGTTCTGCTCGCTCTTATGCCTATGCGCCCACGCCCCCGCCTGCCGACACGGGCCATCACGAGTTATGGTTTGATGCAGGGGGAGAACAGTGCGTTGATGAACGTTGGTTCAATGTTCGTGCCGGTGCGTCGCCAGACACACGCGTGCTGGCACAAACCGCAGAGCATCTGGTGCCTTTTACCGAAGATTGTCGGCGCGCCGTTAAACAGTTGATCCAGTCTCTTGGTGAGGTGAAGCAGAATGCGCTGATTGCCTCGGGGGTGGCGCGACTGCTGCCTGGCTTGCCGTTGGGGGTTATCACGGTTGCCCACAGCCTGTATATCGCCATCGCCGAGCAGCGGGATATCGATCTGGCACTGCTCAATACGCTGGGGATGGTGTCGGTTGAGATGCTCCATGAAGGGAATATGATTGCCCATTTGGCTGATTTCATTCGACAAACGCTGCTCGACTACACCGGAATACCTTATTTTTCCCAGTTCTTGTCTCAGGTGCAAAGCCCCTCTTGCCATGCGATTTATCTGGCGCTCGGGCTGCTGGCGATTTCCACCCGGTATTGGATGACGCAAGAACCAGCACCTCAGCACAGGCTGCTGCGCGTCCCGGTTTTTTTTGCCAATCTGTTAATCCGGGTTGATCTCTACTGGCAGCAGCTTTCGCACATGGCGCAGCATGTCGGCAACATCAAAAGGTTACCTATTAACGCCATTGCAATGCGCTCATCGGCGGTAAAAATTGCCAATAGCGAGGCGGTGCTGCCTGTGCTGGCCGGGTCGGTGGCCACAACGGCGCTGTCTACGCAACGTTCGCCGCTGCGTAGTTCTGTGTCCTCGGTGCGATCGGCAGCGCGATCGGTACGGCATTAGCCGCCAGCGTCACGCTTATTTATCATGCTTGCTTCAGACACGATGGGGCGTCTACACCATCGCCAGCAGCGGTGCCGCTGCAACGCAGACATAAGCGGGCGCTCTCCAATCCCATCCCTTCGGCAGTTAACCTCTGCCATCAAATAAACCTTAAAACGCTTTCCCCAGCCGGGCTGCGCGGATTTAAGCTGATCAGCGATATGCACGGTGGTGGCTTGCAGCCCATTACCTACAGCCAGTTGCATGCCTGCATGTTGGCGTATTTTGAGTCGGTTAACGGTATCAATAGTCTGGTATTGGATATTCCCAAGAGTAACGATAACTGCAATGCGCTAAACCTGTTTCTGAAACGTAAAATGCCTGCCCCTAACGCCAGGGTTCGTTTCTCCATACGCGTTAATGCCTATTATCCGGAAATCCATTTTTTTACCTTAACCGACAAGCAAGGCCACGTTTCGCTAGCGCTCGGTAGGGTGAATAACGCCTACTTTATGGATATCCATGAGGGGGACGAAAAGGTTCGGTTAATCGACACCACATTGCCGCTAGATGTGATGCGCTTTATCAACATGGATGTGGTGGTCAGTCAACATGAAAGCGGTTGGCGGGTCGATATCAAAAGGTATGGCAGGACAATTTTCTCCCGCGTGCTCCGGCATAAACCGAAATTTGCCTCGCTCGGCATTGGCAGCGCTACGCCGCTCAAGGCCTATCGCCGCACGATTGAAATTCGTGCATTGCAGGTAAAAGCGTTGCCACCCGTGCATTGAGTGTGGCACTGCGTGCCTGACGCTGCATGTTCCTCAACCGCTTAGCGTGTAATTCTAACCGCTTAATACGCTATGCCACCGTCGATACAAATTGGCTCCGCGCGCTCGCTCGCATTCCCGTATCGTCGCGCTATCACCACACCCCAACAGTCAACGATTCCTGCCTTGTCCAACATGGACGCCAACGGCGTGGTAGATGCTCGATATTGTTCGATAAAGATTAAAAAACAGACCATTAAGACTTAATTTGCCTGAAGGATGTCTTATGAAAAGCAGTACCATACTCAAACACATTCCCTGGATGATGCTTGCCGTCATCGGGGCATCTTGCCTTGGCGTGGTTGCACTACGCCGTGGCGAACACGTGAGCGCACTGTGGATTATCGTCGCTTCCGTGTCCGTCTACCTGGTGGCCTATCGCTACTACAGTCTCTATATTGCACAGAAAGTTATGCAGTTGGACCCAACCCGCGCAACGCCTGCGGTGGTGAACAACGATGGCTTGAACTATGTGCCGACCAACCGTAACGTTCTGTTCGGTCACCACTTTGCGGCTATCGCAGGCGCAGGCCCACTGGTAGGGCCGGTATTGGCGGCGCAAGTGGGCTACCTGCCGGGCACGCTGTGGCTGCTGGCGGGCGTGGTGCTGGCCGGCGCCGTGCAGGATTTCATGGTGCTGTTCCTTTCCGTTCGTCGTAACGGTGCGTCACTGGGTGAAATCGTCAAGAAAGAGCTGGGTCCGGTTCCGGGCACCATCGCGCTGTTTGGCTGCTTCCTGATCA
The DNA here is from genome assembly GCF_019797845.1 of Symbiopectobacterium purcellii. NCBI lineage: Bacteria > Pseudomonadati > Pseudomonadota > Gammaproteobacteria > Enterobacterales > Enterobacteriaceae > Symbiopectobacterium > Symbiopectobacterium purcellii. The sequence continues at coordinate 55,654 of NZ_CP081864.1, forward strand.
TGATCATCATTCTGGCAGTACTGGCGTTGATCGTGGTGAAAGCGCTGGCAGAAAGCCCGTGGGGCGTGTTCACCGTATGTTCTACGGTGCCGATCGCGCTGTTTATGGGCATCTACATGCGCTACCTGCGCCCAGGCCGCGTAGCGGAAGTGTCCGTTATCGGTATCGTGCTGCTGGTCATGGCTATCTGGTTTGGCGGCGTGGTCGCTCACGATCCGTACTGGGGCCCGGCGTTAACCTTTAAAGACACCACCATTACCTTTACGTTGGTGGGTTATGCCTTTGTTTCTGCTCTGCTGCCGGTCTGGTTGATTCTGGCTCCGCGCGACTATCTGGCGACTTTCCTGAAAATCGGCGTTATCGTTGGCCTGGCTATCGGTATCGTGATCCTGAACCCGGATCTGAAAATGCCTGCGGTAACGCAGTTCGTTGACGGCACAGGTCCGGTATGGAAAGGCACCCTGTTCCCGTTCCTGTTTATCACCATCGCATGCGGTGCCGTGTCTGGTTTCCATGCTCTGATTGCTTCCGGCACTACCCCGAAACTGCTGGCGAATGAAAACGACGCGCGCTTTATCGGTTACGGCGCAATGCTGATGGAATCCTTCGTTGCCGTCATGGCGCTGGTGGCGGCGTCCATCATTGAACCGGGCCTCTACTTTGCCATGAACACCCCACCGGCGGCGTTGGGCATCACCATGCCTAACCTGCACCAGTTGGGTACGGCCGATGCGCCGATGATCATGGCGCAGTTGCAAGAGGTCTCTGCGCACGCCGCGGCGACCGTTAGCTCTTGGGGCTTCGTTATCTCACCTGAGCAGATCATGCAAACGGCGAAAGATATCGGTGAGCCTTCTATTCTGAACCGCGCAGGCGGCGCGCCGACGCTGGCAGTCGGTATTGCTCACGTGTTCCACCAGATTATTCCTGGTGCCAACATGGGCTTCTGGTATCACTTCGGTATCCTGTTCGAAGCGTTGTTTATCCTGACAGCACTGGATGCCGGCACCCGCTCTGGCCGCTTCATGCTGCAAGATCTGTTGGGTAACTTCGTACCGTTCCTGAAGAAAACCGATTCACTGGTGGCAGGTATCATCGGTACGGCGGGCTGTGTCGGTCTGTGGGGCTACCTGCTGTATCAAGGTGTGGTCGATCCGTTGGGCGGCGTGAAGAGCCTGTGGCCGCTGTTCGGTATCTCCAACCAGATGCTGGCCGCTGTGGCGCTGGTGCTGGGTACGGTAGTATTGATCAAGATGAAACGCGCGCAGTACATTTGGGTCACCGTGGTGCCTGCTGTGTGGCTGCTGATCTGCACCACTTGGGCGCTGGGCCTGAAACTGTTCAGCGACAACCCGCAACTGGAAGGCTTCTTCTACATGGCGAACATGTTTAAACAGAAGATTGCCGAGGGCGGTGCTGACTTGAGTGCACAGCAGATTGCCAACATGAACCACATCGTTATCAACAACTACACCAACGCGGGCCTGAGCATCCTGTTCCTGTTCGTGGTGTACAGCATCATTGCCTACGGTGTGAAAGTGGCGATTGAAGCGCGTCAGGACGATAAACGTACCGATGGCGAAACCGATTATGTACCGGTTCCGGCAGGCGGCGTGAAGATCTCTAACGGTCACTGATAGGCCGATTCCCGCCGCAGATTGCGGCGGGAAAAATGACGAGCCGGAATACCCCGTATATACCCGTCATACTTCAAATTGCAGATGCGTTGGCTGCACTCATTCACCCGAATCACTTACCTGAGTAAGCTCATCGGGGTTCATTCCTTTGCCGCCTTCCTGCAATTAGAATTATTTAGGGTATGATATATACAGGGTGATTTTTTAGGAGACCAGCTATGTTTGGCAATCTTGGCAAAGCGGGAAAGTATCTGGGACAGGCAGCGCGCATGCTGATTGGGATTCCGGACTATGAAACCTATGTTCAGCACATGCAGACCAACCATCCCGATCAACCACCGATGACCTACGAAGAGTTCTTCCGTGAGCGGCAACAGGCCCGCTACGGTGGCGATGGCAAAGGCGGCATGCGCTGCTGTTAACCTCGCTTGCACAGGAAGAAAACGCATTATTATCAGGAGCCGCGATGACGCAGCCAATTCATGTCACCATTCTGTCCGGGTTTCTTGGGGCAGGCAAAACCACCCTACTCCGGCATATTCTCAATGCCGACCATGGTTATAAAATTGCCGTCATTGAGAATGAGTTCGGCGAAGTGCCGATTGATGATGTGCTGATTGGTGAACGTGCCAGCACCATTACCACGCTCAGTAACGGTTGTATCTGCTGCACCCGCGCCAATGAACTGGCAGATGCGCTGCTCGACCTGGTGGACGGTATCGATAAAGGCGCGCTGGATTTCGATCACGTTGTGATTGAGTGCACTGGCATGGCCGACCCCGGCCCGATCACCCAAACCTTTTTCTCCAACGAGCTGATTTGTGAACGCTTTATGTTGGATGGCATCATCACGCTGGTGGATGCGGTGCATGCGCAGCAACAGCTCGATCAGTTCACCATCGCCCAATCGCAAATTGGTTACGCCGATCGCATCTTGCTAACCAAAACTGACGTGGCAGGTCAGGATGACGCGCTGCTACAGCGTTTACAGCGTATCAACGCGCGCGCGCCGATTTACACCGTGGTCAACGGCGAGATCGATCTTAGCCTGCTGTTCAACGTCGATGGCTTTATGCTTAACGACACTCTGACGGTGAAATCGCCGCGGTTCCGTTTCGTGGCACCGCAGCAGAACAACGTGGAGTCCATCGTGGTGGAACTGGATCACGCGGTGGATTTCGCGGCGCTGTCTGATGTAATGGAAGGCTTCTTGCTCAACTACGCTGATAACCTGCTACGTTACAAAGGCATACTGGCCATCAATGGTGACGATCGCCGTCTGCTGTTTCAGGGCGTGCAGCGCCTGTACAGCGCGGATTGGGACAGAGAGTGGCTGCCGGAAGAAAAGCGTTGCTGCATCATGGTCTTTATCGGGCTGGAACTGCCCGAGCAGGAGATCCGTGACGGTTTTGCCCGTCTAATGTGACTTATCATCAACATCCGCCTCTCCACGGCTCGTGAGAGGCGGGGTGTTGAATACGCTAAGCCGCACTGGCCTCCTGCGTAGGTTCGTTATGCAACCGTTGACGCTGGCGCAGTGACGGGAACCATTTCATCCACAGAGCCACTACCAACAGCGTGCCAATGCCGCCGAGCGCCGCGGCGGGCACCGCCCCCAACCACGCGGCCAGCAGGCCGGATTCAAACTCGCCCAGTTGATTCGACGTATTGATAAAAATGGAATTGACCGCACTCACGCGCCCGCGCATCTCGTCTGGGGTATCAAGCTGCACCAGCGAGGCGCGAATCACCATGCTCACCATGTCAAATGCCCCGAGGGCAAACAGCGCCAGCAACGACAGCCACAGTTGAGTAGACAGTGCAAACACCAGCGTCGCGACACCAAAACCGGCCACGGAGGCGAACATAATCTTGCCGACGTTACGCTCCATCGCATGCCGGGTGAGCCAAAAGCCCATCAGCAGCGCCCCAACGGCAGGCGCGCCGCGCAGCAGCCCCAGCCCCCACGGGCCGGTGTGCAGGATATCCTTGGCAAAGATGGGCAACAGCGCCGTCGCCCCGCCCAGCAATACGGCAAACAGATCGAGAGAAATCACGCCCAACACATCCGGTCGGGCACGGATAAAGCGCACGCCAGCAAACAGTGTGGCGAAACTGGCCGGTACGCGCCGCACGGGCTCTTGCACATAGCGCAATCGGCTGACCATCAACATGGAGATCAGATACAGCAGCGCGGCGGCGAGATACACGGTGCCTGCACCCGCCACGTACAGCAAGCCACCCAGCGCCGGGCCGACCATCATGGCGGCTTGTCCCGCCGCCGAGTTTGCTGCCATGGCGCGCGCCAGCATGTTGGGAGGCACCAGCGCAGGCAGCATAGAAAGCATTGCCGGGGCTTCCAGGGTTTTGGCGATGGCGATGAGTAGCACCAGTCCAAGAATGGTTAACTCATCCGGCGGCTGGGTAAACGCCAGTATCGCCAACAGCGCGATGGCGAACCACTCCACGAACTGGCCGATTAATACGATACGTCGGCGGTCAAACTGATCGGCGATATGCCCAGCAGGCAGTGCCAGCAGCACGGAAGGTAAAAACTGTGCCAGACCAATCAGGCCCAGATCGAACGCGCGACCGGTGACAGAGTAGATTTGCCAGCTCACCACGATGTTAAGCATCTGAAAACCAAACATAGACGCGGTGCGGGCCAGCCAAAATGCAACAAAAGAACGTTGACGCAGCAAAGAGTCTGCGCCCGGTGAGGCAAACAAAGCCATGGTGAATCCCGGTGTTAATCCAATACGACTATTCCCCGTTGGCGGGGTTTAGGGGGGAGTGACGTTATTTTTCTTACCATCCATGGCGTGGCACAGGCAAGGTATTTTCGTGCTGGTCGAGCGCATTGCGCACGGTATGCGCTCGACCGGTACGATGAGGGTTTACCGAGAATTAGCCAGCGCGGTGGTGCGTTTCACGGCCGCCAGCACGCTGCGCTGGAGTCCGGCTGCGAAATCACTGTTGTTGAGTTCATACAAACCGTGCATGCCAACGCCTGCGGGCGAGTTATTGATATCCAGCAGTTGGCGTGGATGCTTTCCGCTCACGCGCAGCATTTCCACTGCGCCCAGCAGATTTTCCTGCACTACTTTGGTTGCCAGCGGGCGCGGCAGCCCGGCCAACACGCCGGCATCGGTCAGCGATTCGATAAAGTAGTAAATATAGTTTGGTCCAGCCACACCAAAACCGGTGAAGACATCGATCAAACGTTCTTCCAGGTACAGTACTTTGCCGAACGCAGTAAAGAATCCATCGAGCGTTTCAGCCTGCGCATGCTGATTCAGCGTCACGCCGCTATAGCCGTAGCCCGTGTCTGTCAGGGTGTTTGGGATCACGCGGGCGATGGCGCGTGTTTCACCCAACAGTGCCGTCAGCTGTGCCAGCGTAACACCGGCTACAATGGAGATAACCGTGCTGTGCGCGGAAGCAAGCTGGTTAATGCGCTGTGCCACGGCCGGAATATCATCCTGCGGGCGAACGGCAATCACCACCAGATCCGCGTGTGCCAACGCGCTATCCGGCGTTTGAGCGGGCAAGGCATAGGTGTGGGTCAGGGTGGCGACGCGCTCGGCATCGATATCTTCAATGCTGAACTGCGCATCCGTCAGCGCCGGATTGACCCGTGCGGCGCGGATAATGGCTTCTGCCATTTGCCCTGCGCCAATAAAATGAATGTGTGCCATAGCATTTCTCTCGATCGAATGAACATCAGGCCGGTTTGGTGTCTTGCGACAGGCGCACGGACTTCAAGGTGCTGGCGCGCACCGCCTGATAAATGGCCGCGCGGAAGCCTTTGTCTTCCAATACCGCGACGCCTTCAATGGTGGTACCGCCGGGGGAGCAGACGTTGTCTTTCAGCGCACCGGGATGCTGCCCACTTTCCAGTACCAGCTTGGCGGAGCCCAACACGGTTTGTGCAGCAAACTGATACGCCTGTTTGCGCGTCAGGCCGCCAGCCACTGCGGCATCGGCCATTGCCTCAATCAGGATAAACACAAAGGCAGGAGCCGAACCGCCGACGCCCGTGACGGCGTGGATCAGGTATTCCGGCACCTGCTCGTAACGACCAATGCTGCCGATCAACGTGTTGACCTGCTCCAACTCTTCGGGGGTCACCTGTGCGTTGGGTGTCACGGAACAGATGGCTTCACGCACCAGCGCCGGGGTGTTCGGCATGACACGCACCACCTTGCGCTCCGCGCCTATCACCGCACCGATCGCCTCAAGTGAGATACCCGCGGCGATTGACACCAGAACCTGATTGGGGTTAAGCACATCGGCAATGTCGTGCAGCGCGCGATTCACCACATCCGGTTTTACCGCCAGAAAAATAATATCTGCCTGAAGCGCCACATCGGCATTGCTGGTTGCGGCGATAATGCCGTGTTGGCTGGCAAGCCCATCGGTAATATCAGGAATGATGTCGTAAGCGATAATCTGCTGCGGTGAAACCACGTGGCTGGCAATTAACCCTAACAGAATGGCGCGGCCCATATTGCCGCAGCCAATAAAACCAATTTTATTATTCATAGTGCTGTCTTTTTATCTGATATACCCGCCATACTTCAAGTTGCGGGTGCGTTGGCTTCACTCGTTCACCCGAATCACTTACTTATGTAAGTTCATCGAGATTCTCTCCCTTGCCGCGTTACGAGACGCATAAATGCGTCTCGCCCTAAAGGGCCAGCGCAAGCGCTGTTCAAAACGTTAACGTTTTGTCCTGCAACTCGAATTATTTAGGGTATAGTTATTTAATCGGATGCGTGAATATTAAACAAATTGATATTCGCCGCCGCCCAAAACCACCGACGTTCCTTTAACGGCGTCATTATCTGTGGCGATGTGCAGTGCCGTGAGGCGGTTCTCTTCACCCGGTTGGAAAATAAATTGTTGTTAACCAATATACAGGGTGGTCGGTGTGTGTTCACTGGCGGAGAACGAGAACACCCTTTGCCAGTGCTGTGCCACCTGTTCTGGACGCTGTACCGTGAAGACGGCCGCCTGAAGGCGAGCCTGACCCACCGGATGCGGTCTGTCGATGTTGTTGGTGCGCAGGAAATCGAGACGGGCAGCGTCATTGGTTTTCCATTGCAGAACAAAGGGATAAGGCACACCCTGGAAATCCCCGCGGACAGTGAAGATGCGCCACTCGATAAGATTGCCCTGCTTGTCATGGCGTCTGCCCTCCACAATCGGCGACAGCGTTAACCCCTGCTCCAGCAATGCCTGATGGGTGGCATCAATATCGTCGCTGCGTAATGCCACGCGATAGAGCACCTGTTGTTGTGGCAGCAGGCGTTTTGCGTCCTGGGACAGCAGAAAATCTTGCGCCTGTTCCAGCTCCTGTACATCACGAATGCTCAGGAATTCGAGGTAGGTCAGGCCAAAATAGCTGAGCGCATTGTGGGTGCCCCAACCGGGGTGCGCGCCACCGGGAAAAGCAACCAACTGGTTATCGGTAAAAGTAGCAATCGCGTCATCCAGATGGTTGACATAATGTACGGCATGATCCCAGCGTAATGTAGCCATTATTTTTTTCACCCAATAAAAACAGTATTCGAGTATTAAAAAGAGATTAACTACAGTTAGGTAGTGATTTTTTTATCTTTGCTTTTCTGAAAAATGAATATAGCGATGCAAAAAATGATATATGCCAATTTCCTCTTTCGATATGACGAAACATCATTTACATAATAATTATTACTGACTTTATGCTCTGCGCTATTCTCCTATTAATTCGAGTGACGATTGATGAATATTACCCGCAGACGCTTATTGCTTTCGACGGCCGCCGTGACGGCGACCTTGCCTTTTACCTCTTATTTATCTGCCGCGCAGGGAACGGGGGCGACGGCAGCGGGCACCCCGGTGAAAGGGGGCACGCTTAGCGTTCATTTGGCTTCTGAGCAACGTATTCTTAACTCGGCGCTGCGTGCATCGACCGGGGTATACATCGTCACCAGCAAGATTATTGAATCTCTGGTGGATCTGGATGCACTGGGCAACGTGGTGCCGCAACTGGCAACCGGGTGGCAAACCTCGCCGGACGGCAAACGTATCACCTTTACGCTGCGTCAGGGCGTTAAATGGCACGACGGCAAGCCATTCACCGCCAGCGACGTGCAGTACAATGCGCTGGAATTGTGGAAAAAACACCTGAACTACGGCACCGCGGTGCAACAGTATTTGGAAACGGTAGACACGCCGGATGACCACACCGTGGTGTTCAACTATTCACGCCCGATGCCGATTGGCTTGCTGCTGCGCGCCTTGGCGGATCTCGGTTATGTGGTGCCACGCCACGTGTATGAAAACACTAATGTGCTGGAGAACCCGGCCAACACGGCGCCTATCGGCACCGGACCGTTCAAGTTTGTGCAGTACGAACGCGGACAATATATCGTGGCCACGCGCAACCCGGACTACTGGCGTGAAGGGCAGCCTTATATCGAACGTATTGTCTGGCGCATCATCACCGACAAATCCGCTGCCACCGCCGCGCTGGAAACCGGACAGGTACAGCTGAGTGCCTATTCGCAGCTTTCACTGGCCGACCTGGATCGTCTGCAACGCCACCCGGATTTCGAGGTTACACCGCGCGGCTCTGAAGGCAACATCTTCAACAACACGGTGGAATTTAACTTCCGGCGCAAAGAGATTGCCGATATTCGTGTGCGCCGCGCGATTGCTCACGCTATCGATGTGCCGTTCTTTATCGAAAACTTCCTGTATGGGCAGGGTAAGCCTGCCACCGGCATTATTCCGTCTACCGCCACCAACTTCTATCCGGCGAACAGCAAGCAGCCCTATCCGTTCGATCGTAAAAAAGCGGAAGCGTTGCTGGATCAAGCAGGCTACCGCCGCCAGGCTAACGGCACGCGTTTTACGCTGAAGCTGGTGCAGATTGTTAACGGTGAAGACGTGCCGCTGTTTGCCACCTTTATTCAACAATCGCTGGCGGAAGTGGGCATCAAAGTGGAGATTGCCAACTACGACTACGCGGGTGCGTTGACGGCGGTCTACAAAGAACACAACTTTGATATCGCCACCGGCTGGCACCAGTATCGCGGCGATCCGGCGGTGTCCACCACCGTGTGGCTGCGCTCCGGCAGCCCGGCGGGGGCTCCCTGGACCAACCAATACGGCTGGCAGTCTGATGCTATCGACAAACTGATTGATGATGCCGCGTCAGAAGTTGATCCGCAAAAGCGTCGCGACCTGTATGCCGCGCTGGTCGCGCAGGTGAACGAACAATTCCCGGTGTGGTTTGCCACCGAGCGCCAGTTCCAGACTGTTATCAATAAGAAGGTGAAGAACGCATTGAACACGGCGCGCTGGCCTTCCAGCAGTTGGCATAACACCTGGTTAGAGGGTTAAGCACCGATGAGGCTGTTACTGCTGAGCGGTCGCCGCTTGGCAGCAGCGCTACCTGCGCTGCTGTTGATTCTGGCCGGATTGTTTCTGCTGCTGCAACTGGCACCGGGCGATACCGTTGATGCGTTGGTGGCACAGGTCGGCGGTGCCGATCCCACCATGATTGAGGAACTGCGCCGCTACTATGCGCTCGACCAGTCTACCTCGGTGCGGCTGTGGGACTACCTGTGGCGATTGGCGCACCTCGATCTCGGGCAGTCGGCCATTTACGGCAAACCAGTCGCCAGTGTGATTGCTGAGCGTCTGCCGGTGACGCTGTTGCTAATGGGTACTTCGCTCGCCTTTGCCATCCCGGTCGGGATGGTGCTGGGCATTGTGTCCGCGCGTCGGGTTAACCGCTGGCAGGATACGGTGATCTCCCTGCTGGGCCTGCTCTGCTATGCCACGCCCTCATTCTGGTTCGGGCTGATGGGCGTTTTTCTGTTTTCCATCTACCTCGACTGGCTCCCTTCCGGTGGGTTTGAAACTATCGCCAGTGGGCTGACGGGCTGGGCCAGAGTGCTGGATATCGCCCACCATCTGGTGCTGCCGACGTTAACGCTGGCACTGATTTTTCTGACGATCTATTTGCGCATTATGCGTGCATCGATGCTGGAAGTGTCGACGCTGGATTTTGTGCGCACCGCCCGCGCCAAGGGGGTGCCGGAGACACGCATTGTGGTGCGCCACGTGCTGCGTAATGCGCTGTTGCCGCTGGTGACGCTGATTGGGTTGCAAACCGGCACCATGCTGGGCGGCTCGGTGGTGGTAGAGAGCGTATTCGCGCTGCCGGGGCTGGGGCGATTGGCCTATGAATCGGTAATGCAGCGTGACTTGAATACCCTGCTCGGCATCGTGTTTGTCTCTGCGCTGTTAGTGATAGCAATCAATTTTCTGGTGGACCTGCTGTATGCCCGGTTGGACCCCCGTATTGCAGGTGAAGGCTGATGGTGAACTTTTTTAAACGCTACGCGCGCAGCCCGAGCGCGTTGTTTGGCTTGATCTTGCTGGTGCTGGTGATCGGCATGGCGCTCTCTGCGGGCTGGTTCTTCCCGGCCGATCCGCTGCGCCTGGCCGGGCGTCCGTTACAGTGGCCGTTGCACAACGCCCGCTTTCTGTTAGGCACGGACCATACCGGGCGCGATATTGCCGCGCAGATCTTCCACGGTGCGCGCGTGTCACTCACCATTGGCGTGGTGGCGACGGCCATCGCGATTGCCATTGGCATCGTGGTAGGTGCATTGGCCGGTTTTTACGGCGGCGTGGTAGATGACATGCTGATGCGCCTGACCGAAGCGTTTCAAATCCTGCCTAACTTCTTGTTGCTGCTGGTGTTGGTGGCGGTGTTTGGTTCTACGCTGTCGACGGTGATTCTGGCGATTGGCGTGGTCTCCTGGCCGCCTGCGGCACGGCTAACGCGGGCTGAGTTTCTGTCACTGCGCCACCGCGAGTTCGTGCAGGCGGTGCGCTCATTGGGGATGCGTGACATGCCCATCGTGTTTCGGGAAATTTTGCCTAACGCGCTGCCGCCAATTGTGGTGTATGCCAGTGTGATCATGGCGGTGGCGATTCTCTTGGAGAGCGCGCTGGCGTTCCTGAACTTGTCCGATCCCAACGTGCCCTCATGGGGCAACCTGATTGGTGGCGGACGCAGTGTCTTACGGCAGGAGTGGTATGTTTCTGCCATTCCCGGTGTGGCTATCTTATTGACCGTGCTCGCTGTCTCCATGGTGGGGCAAGGGCTGAATGATGCATTGAATCCAAGGCTGAGAAACCGATGAGCGTACTGTTATCCATTAATCATCTCAGCGTGGCGTTGCCGCAGGATGCCGATCGCCCCTGGGCATTACGCGACCTGTCGCTGGACTTACGCTATAACGAAATTCTGTGCGTGGTGGGTGAGAGCGGATCGGGCAAATCCATGACCGCCAGCGCCATCATGGGGTTGCTGCCGGAGCGGGTACAACCGACGCAGGGCAGCATTACCTTTGAAGGGCGTGACCTGTTGCAACTGACGCAAGAAGAGCTCCGGCAGTGGCGCGGTGCGCGCATCGGCATGATTTTTCAGGATCCGATGACGGCGCTTAATCCGCTGCACCGGGTGGGTGACCAAATTGCCGAAATGTTCCTTATCCATCGGCCCAAACTGACCAGGCAGGACGTGGATGCGCGCGTGCTGCGTTTGTTGGAAGATGTGCATATTCCTGACCCGACCGCCACGGTGCGTGCCTATCCGCACCAGCTTTCTGGTGGCCAACGCCAGCGCGTGATGATCGCGATGGCACTGGCGCTCGAACCGTTGGTGCTGATTGCGGATGAACCGACGACCGCGCTGGATGTGACCACACAGGCACAGATTCTGCGCCTGATTCGCGAGTTGCAGCAGCGGCGCGGTACCTCAGTGCTGTTCATTACCCACGATTTCGGCGTGGTGGCTGATATTGCCGATCGCGTGGCGGTGATGCGCCACGGTGAACTGGTGGAACAAGGCCCAGCGGCGCAGGTGTTGTATGCACCGCGCCATGAATATACCCGTTCGCTGATTGCCGCCGTGCCGTCGCTGCATCCGGCACTGCCGCGCCCGACGCAAGAGCAGCCCGCGTTGCTCACCTTGAAAAACATCAATAAAACCTTCCGCGAGCCGGGGCTGTTTCGTCGTCGCCAGCGGCAGGTGGCTGCGGTGCAGGATGTCAGCCTGACGCTGCCACAGGGCAGCACGCTGGGCATTGTCGGTGAAAGCGGCTCCGGTAAATCGACGCTGGCGCGCTGCATCGTGCGGTTATATCAGCCGGATTCCGGCGAAATTCACTTTGATGGGCACGATCTGGCCCAATTGAAATCCCGTGCGCTGCGTGAACAGAGTCGCGATATTCAGATGGTGTTTCAGGACCCGTTTGCCTCACTGAACCCGCGCCAAACGGTGGGCGAGATCGCTGCCAAAGGATTGTTGATTCGCGGTGTGCCGCGCGCGCAGGCGCTGGAGAAGGTCAAAGCCCTGTTTGCGTTGGTGGGGCTGGATGCTGGCGCGATACACCGTTATCCTCATGAATTCTCCGGCGGTCAGCGCCAGCGCATTGGCTTGGCGCGCGCACTGGCGGTGGAACCGAAGATTCTGGTGGCTGATGAACCGGTATCGGCGTTAGACGTCTCAGTGCAAGCGCAGGTGCTGGCGCTGCTAGCGGATTTGCGGCAACGCCTGGGTTTGTCGCTGATTTTTATCACCCACGATCTGCGTGTGGCAGCGCAAGTGTGCGATCGCATTATCGTGATGAAATCCGGCAAGATTGTGGAGCAAGGGCCGACCTATCAGGTGTATCAGCAGCCGCAGCATGCCTATACCCGGCAACTGCTGGAGGCGATTCCGGGGCGTGAGTGGCAGGTGTCGGCGGCGTGATAGCGCACAATACCTATGCGTTGAGAGGAATAACCGGATCTGATCATGCGGGTGACTTGGTGATAGAGTAAACACAGACAGTCACTTAGCAGGATAAATTTGCATGCACTCACATCCGTTACGCCACATCATTGAATCCTGTGATGTGGCAATCTCCAAGAGAGATTTTGACTCACTGATGGATCACTATTCTGAAGACGCCGCGCTGGTGGTGAAGCCAGGCATGATCGTGAAAGGAAAAGAGAATATCAGGAAAGCCTTTATTGCCATCTCTGATTACTTTCAGGATCAACTTGTCGTGCAACAGGGCGAAATGCAGGTGATTGAAGGTGGCGGAAATGCGCTGGTTATTATGGAGACCTTGCTGCGTTTTCCCGACGGACAAGGCGGGACGGTAGAGACAACGCGCCGTGCTACCTATGTCTTTCGCCAGGAAAGCGATAACCGTTGGCTGTGCACCATCGACAACTCTTACGGTACCGATCTCTTGAATGCGGAGATCGTCTAAAGCGGTTGCTTAAATCGCTACGGGGAGTACCGCTGCTTTCGTCTCCCGGTATTGCCGAAAGGTAATGCATCAGGCAATAACGCCTGATGCACACCTGAATCGCTTGTCACGCTTTATTTTGCAGCGCGCTGACGACCGCCTCGCCCAGTGCTTTGGCAGAGGCCGGATTTTGCCCGGTGATCAGCCTCCCATCAACGACCACGTTATTTTCAAAAATAGGGGCTTCCTCGAAAATCGCACCGTCCTTTTTCAACGCCGCTTCCAGCTCAAACGGAACAATCTTGTCATAGTGACGAGACGCCTCTTCTTCAGCGGTAAACCCGGTAATATGACGACCTTTGATTAACCGATCACCATTGCTGAGTTTCACATTCAGCAACCCGGCCGGGCCGTGACAAACTGCGCTGATAATCTTGTTGTTTTCATACAGGGTTTTGACCAGGTTAATTAACTGGGGATTATTCACAAAATCCCACATTGGGCCATGCCCGCCGACCAGCAGGATGGCGGCGTATTTTTCCGGCTCAACCTTATCCAGTGAGAGGGTGTTGGCTAACTTGTTACGGTGTTCTGCACTGGTCCAGAAATCAAGCGTTGCTCGATCTTTCAGATCGAATCCATCGAAAGGTGGTAGCCCACCTTTGGGGCTGGCAATATCGTAATCCACCCCGGCTTTATCAAAAACGTCAACCGGATGCGTTAATTCCGGAAACCAAAATCCCCCCACCAGTGACGGCGTTTTTTTATCGAGGCTTGATACCACAATAAGCACCTTATCCGCCTTCTGATGACTTTGCGCAAAGGCGACGGATGACGTGACAAGTAGGAATAGGGCGGCGCTAACGCTTGCGCAGAATTTGGACATCGACATAGCAAACCTCTTCAGTAAGTGGGGTATGGCTGACTCTATCTGAAAGGACGGGGGGTAAAAAGACGGTACAAAGCGGACATGGTGTTTAAAAAAACGATGTAATCTTTTCCCGTTACCATGGATAAATTAGGTAATCTACAGTGAATCGATAGCGATACGGGTAGAGGGTGATATGAGAAAGACCGACAGCTTTGACGGCCTGGCGGAATTCCTGGCGATCGCAAAGCGACTCAGTGTGCGTAAAGCCGCTCTCGATTTAGGGATGACGCCGGGGGCTGTGAGCCTGGCTCTCCAGCGGTTGGAGCAGCGTCTGGGTGTGCTGCTTTTCCATCGTACCACGCGCAAGATGTCGCTCACCGAGTCCGGTCAGCAGTTGCTTGAACGCATACAACCCGCTGCACAAGCGATTACCTCCAGTTTTGAAGACATCGCGCAATCATCACAAAAGCCCTCAGGGACGTTGAAACTGATTGTTGAACGCCTTGCCATTCCCCATGTGATAGAGCCCCTGTTACCCGCCTTCCGTCAGGCATGGCCAAACCTGAATATTGATATTACGGTGAGCAATCGCCACGGAAATTTTATTTCAGAGGGCTATGATGCCGGTATTATGATCGGCTCGTACATTGAACAAGATATGATTGCGATACGGCTTTCTCCGCCGTTTAAGTGGGCCGTTTTTGGATCGCCTGAGTATTTCAGTAAGCATGGAAAACCCCACGTCACCAGCGATCTGGCGCAGCATGAATGTATTCGCTTTCGCCGCCCTGAAAAAGGGGATATTTATCGCTGGGAGTTTATCAATAATAAAGAGCTGATAAGAATTGAGCCAACGGGTTTAATTACGGTCAATGACGGTGAGTTGATGCGCAGCCTTGCCGTTAAGGGCGTGGGGTTAATCTATTCATCAACGTTTCATACTTCACGCGAACTGGCAAACGGCACGCTTGACGCCGCACTTCTCGATTTTTCCCCCGGACATGACGGTCTCTTCCTCTATTTTTCGAAGGCCTCAAGAAATCAACCTAAATTGCGTGCTTTTATCGACGTCTGTTCAAAAATAATAAAAAAATGAATGATGACCGGGGTGAGTGAATGTTCAGCCATGATACACAGTCATTCAAGGCAGGCCACGTTGATGAAAAAAAATGAAGTACGCCAGTTCCGTGCAGCGTTGCGCGAAATGGTCAGAGAGCTGGGGATGCTCAGCCGTAAAAGCAGCGGAACGGCGTTATCTCCCCTGCAGAGCCACATATTGATTGAGCTGAACAGTAAGCCTTCCGGTGCAACCGAGCTGGCTGTACGGCTCTGCGTTGAAAAGGCCAGCATGAGCCGTGCGCTTCGAAGCCTGATGGAGGCGGGGTATCTGCTGAGGGAACATGACGATCAGGATGGTAGAGCGTCAACCTTCCGGTTGAGCGAAACCGGGCAACAGCGGCTGTTATTCCTGGAAGAGAATGCTGACCGGTTCACTGAGGAAGCCCTCGCTTCATCCGCAGAGCAAGAGGTCGCGGACTTTTTGGAAACTATCACGCGATTCTCTGGCAGTTTGCGCAACGCACGCCGCCAGCGTGAAGCGGGAATGCGATTCCGGTCCATTGAGGCCAGAGACAATGCGGCTATCGCGGCGATCATCCGCAACAGCTTTCGGGATAATAAAATCGACCATCTGGAGGGCGTCAGCCTCCACGATCCAGAGCTTGAGCGGTTAAGCGAGGTGTATAGCCAGCCCGGCACCGGATACTGGGTTGCCGAGGCTAATGGCGAGATTATCGGAGGCGCTGGAATCGCACCGCTTGCCGGTGAGGAAGGAACGTGTGAAATGCAGAAGCTCTATTTCAGCCGTGACGTTAAAGGCATGGGGATGGGCAGGCGTATGATTGCCTTTATCATTGCACAGGCCGCTGACATGGGGTACCGCGCCTGCTATCTCGAAACGCTCGACGAACTGAAGGATGCCGTTCGACTCTATGAAGCGTTCGGGTTTCGTCATCTTCCGGAAAGGCTGGGCAATACCGGCCATAACAGCTGCGGCATCTGCATGCTGAGGACGCTGTGACCGGGCAACCTCTCTGCTATAGGTTGTAGGATGGGGCGAAATGATTCCGCGCGATATCGCCCATGCAGGTCATGGGCATGACTCGGTTTGAGTCAAAGGTGGCAGAACCCACATGTAATCAATGTGGGACAGACTGTAAGGCTGGGCAATGTAGAATGCGTCAGAAAAACATCCGGGCGGCACAGTAAACCAGCAACAGGGCCAGCACCAGATTGACCCCCTGACCATGCCTGCGGAAAAGCGACTGGAACAGATGCCCCGCCAGCGCCCAGACCAGATTTCCCACACAGCCAATCACCGCCAAAAGGATGCTGACCGCCGTTACCCAAAAAATATCCTGTGTATAGGGTAAAACGAATGCTGACAAGGCGATGATACCGTAAAGAATGATCTTAACGTTGGCAAATTGCAGCCAAAAACTTACCCAAAAACTGAGCGGGTGCCCGCTACCGTTTGATGTGGTTGGCGAATGGGAAGCGATACGCCATGCCAGCCAGAGGATATATCCCGCACCGATCCAAACCAGCCATCGGGTTAATGAAGGAAGCAGGCTAATCAGCGTAAAGGTAAACGCACCGCAGGCAAGCATAAGCACCAGAAACCCCGCGCTCATGCCCATAAACACGCGAATACTGCGGCGCAGGCCATACTGATTTACCGAGCTAAGCGCCAGGATATTGTTGAGTCCGGGGGTCAATGCGGTAATCAATGTGTAGGTTAAAAACCCACTGATAATGGTTGATGTCACTTGTGATCTCCTTAGTCCTGCCGCATATTATCCGTCCAGGAACATTCAAAAAAGCGAATGTTTTCAATATCAGATTTTCAATATTTCGATATGTTCGGGGGCTGTATGGATCTGCGTCGCTTCATTACCTTTAAAACGGTGGTTGAGGAAGGTTCCTTTGCGCAAGCCGCCCGGAAACTGTGCTGTACCCAATCGACCATTACTTTTCAGATCCAGCAGCTAGAACAGGAACTGGCGTATCCGGTTTTTGAGAAAGTGGGTCGCCGTATGGTATTAACACCCGCCGGGAAATTACTGCTGCCAAGGGTGAGGGAGCTGACGCGTGTACTGGACGGGATCCGTCAGATTTCTTCCCGCGAGGAAGATATCGCCGGGGATTTGCGGATCATGGTAGGGGAAACGCTGCTGGCCTATAAAATGCCGGACGTTCTCAGGTTATTCAGGGAAAAAGCGCCAAAAGTTCGCCTGTCGCTTCAGTCGGTCAACTGCTATGTGATTCGTGATTCTCTGCTGGCTGACCATACAGATCTGGGCATTTTCTATCGCGTCGGGAATGATGATGCGCTGCACATGGAATACTTCGGGCAGCAGGAGCTGGTGCTGGTTGCATCCCCGCAGCTTCAGCACGTCGATTTTACGCAAAGGGAGCAGCACATTCCGGTCAGCTTCATTATCAATGAGCCTCAGTGTGTGTTCAGACAAATTTTTGAGTCTGCGCTTCGCGAGAGAAAGATAACGCTTGAGAACACCATTGAACTCTGGAGCATCGAGAGCATAAAGCAATGTGTGGCCAGCAATCTGGGGATTTCGTTTTTGCCACGTTTCAGTGTGTTGCGGGAACTGGCGTCGGGCGAGTTGCAGGAGCTGCCGTTTTCCGAGACTCCGCCATCGATTACTGCGCTTTGTGCCTATCATGCAGGCAGAACGGTGAGCCCTGCGATGAACATGTTCATTGACTGCATGCACCAGTGTCTGGATTAAAAGATCGGCCTCAACCGTCAATCAGTAATGAGAAAATAATGATAATTCCGCATTCACCTGTTGTGATTAGGCGGGAACGATCAACTGCAACAGGGGATAACGCGCCATCCACCGTTTGGCAACGATGCGTTGCCTGAAAACCGCTAACTTTTCATGCTCAAAGGGCGGCGTCGGTCGCAGACGCAGTTCAAACAGATCGTCGAGCCCATAGGGCGCAAGAATCTCAATAACATGGTTATCTCCCACTCTGGCGGCGACAGCCGTTGCGGTCTCAGGCCAATACCGCAGCGCATTTTCTGTTGAGTGATAGGGATTATTGCCGTTACGTTGATGCATTCTGGCTTGATTCTTCACCGACCAGTCGAATTCAGGCGCTTGTCGATCCAGCTTCTCTTCCAGGTCGCGATCGTAAGCCGGGTCATCACGTTCGGCATCGAACCAGACAACATCCACATCACCAGAGACCGGCCTTTGCCCATACCCGTGCCGGTGATCCCACACGGCATCCCGCACAAATCCAGCGCCGATCCAGCCATCACGCAGTGCTAACGCCCGCGCGGCGTGCAGCGCCTTCATTCTGATCGGGTCGTTTAATAATAACTGCTGCAATGCTTGCTGATACGCCATCATTCTTTCTGTCGTGACCTCATTGTTATCTTAGCGTGGAACCCATCAATCCCACCTTTTGGTGCCAAGCGTGGACATACCTTGCATCATAGGGTGTAAATCAGCAGAAAATAAGTCATCTCATACCGTGGTTGTTTTGAACTGCTCGTCTATTTATACTGTTTTTATATACAGACATAACGGACGTCATGGGATGAAGAAGGTTATCTTATTCCTCTGCCAAGGTTTAGAAGAGTATGAAGCGAGTGTGTTTGCAGACGTTATGGGTTGGACGACAACTTACGGATTAGAACCAATAGAATTAGTAACCGTTGGTATACGTGAAAAAGTTAAATGTGCCTGGAATTTCACTATTGAACCGCAATATCAACTGCATGAAATTGATGAAAATAGCTTTGATGCCATCGTGATACCTGGAGGATTGAGTCGAGCTGGTTTCTATGATGATGCTTTCGATGAGCGGCTGCTTGATGTAATTCGCAAGTTTGATTCCAAAAATAAAATTATCGCTTCTGTCTGTGTTGGTGCGTTATCAATAGCAAAGAGTGGTGTTCTTCAAGGAAGAAATGGCACGACGTATCATCTGAGCAGCAAGCGTCAAAAACAATTAGTAGAGATGGGTGTCAATGTAATTCAACAACCCATTGTCGTAGACGTCAATATCATTACTTCGCAGAGCCCGGCAACGGCAATTAATGTTGCTTTTACTTTAGTCGAAAGGCTGACGTCTAAAGCGAATGTTGCACGAATAAAAGAAGGCATGGGATTTGAATAACCTTCGAGAAGAACAGGCGAGTATTCGTGCACAAAGTATTGCACGGTACTCGCCAATGCGCGTTACGCGGTCCGAATCAAATAATCAAACGCACTCAGCGAGGCTTTCGCTCCTTCACCGGTGGCGATGATGATTTGTTTATAAGGTACGGTGGTGCAGTCACCGGCGGCAAACACGCCTTTAACGGTGGTTTCGCATTTGGCATCGATGATGATTTCGCCCATGCGGTTGCGTTCCACGCTGCCTTCCAGCCATTGGGTATTCGGCAGTAAACCGATCTGCACGAAGATCCCTTCCAGCACCAGTGAATGTTGCGTATCGTCGACACGGTTAAGGTAGCTCAGGCCCGTGACTTTCTGTCCGTCGCCTTTCACTTCCGTGGTCTGTGCGTTAAGAATGATGTCTACGTTTGGCAGGCTGCGCACTTTGGCTTGCAATACTGAGTCCGCTTTCAGCTCGGGGGCAAATTCGAGCAGGGTGACGTGCTTCACCACGCCCGCCAGGTCGATAGCCGCTTCCACGCCGGAATTGCCACCGCCAATCACGGCAACATGCTTGCCTTTGAATAACGGGCCATCGCAGTGTGGGCAATAGGTCACCCCACGCGTGCGGTACTGATCTTCGCCGGGCACGTTCATGTTGCGCCAGCGTGCGCCGGTAGCAAGGATGATGCTGCGTGCTTTCAGCGTCGCGCCAGAGGCGGTTTCAATCTGGTGCAGTTCACCGGGCGCTTTGGCCGGGATCAGCTTGCTGGCCGTTTGCAGGTCAATCACATCCACATCGTAGTCATCAACGTGGCTTTTCAGCGCGGTAGCCAGTTTGGCACCTTCGGTTTTCGGCACCGAGATGTAGTTTTCGATATCCACGGTATCCAGCACCTGGCCGCCAAAGCGCTCGCCCATCAGGCCAGTGCGGATGCCTTTACGCGCGGAATACACGGCAGCCGCTGCGCCTGCTGGGCCGCTGCCAATAATCAGCACATCGTAAGCGTCACGCGCATTGAGCTTGGCCGCTTGTTTGTCACTGGCACCGGTGTCGAGCTTCGCGATGATTTCACCCAGGCTCATGCGGCCCTGGCTGAAGTGTTCACCGTTCAGGAATACCGTGGGCACGCCCATCACGTTGCGGTCCTGCACTTCCTGTTGGAAGACGCCGCCATCAATCGCGTTGTGGGTAATGTTGGGATTCAGGATCGCCATCAGGTTCAGTGCCTGAACCACGTCCGGGCAGTTATGGCACGACAGCGAATAGAAGGTTTCAAAATGGAAGCTGCCGTCAATGTCGCGCACCTGTTCCAGCAGTTCCTGCGCCTCTTTCGCCGGATGGCCGCCGGTTTGCAGCAGTGCCAGCACCAGCGAAGTAAATTCGTGGCCCATCGGTGAGCCCGCAAAACGCGGACCGCTGTTCGAGCCGGGGTTGGTTATCTGAAATGAGGGCTTACGTTCGGCGCTGGCGCTATCTTCTTTGAAGGTCACCTGCGGCGATAAGCTGGCGATATCCGTCAGTAGCGTGCGAATTTCAGCGGATTTGGCCGAGTCGTCCAGCGTGGCGATTAACTCGACAGGTTTGGTTAATTTTTCCAGATAGGCGGCTAACTGGTTTTTCAGATTGTTGTCGAGCATGGGTCATCCTTACGTGGTGCGACAAAGCGGGGAATTAAGATTGCTGACAAACCCTTTTAGGCGAGTCCGTGTTTCCCGGTGAATCACGACGAGGGGCGCTCCGGCGGCTTACGCCGCTACGACCCCATCGCCGCACTTCACCGAACAGCGTGCGCTGTCAGCAGTCAGAAATTGGGTACAACGCACCCAATTGCAACGGGCAAAAATCAGATCTTGCCAACGAGGTCCAGAGACGGTGCCAGCGTGGCTTCGCCTTCCTTCCATTTGGCTGGGCACACTTCGCCAGGGTGAGAGGCAACGTACTGTGCTGCTTTCACTTTGCGCAGCAGGTCAGAGGCGTCACGGCCAATGCCTTCGGCGGTGATTTCTACGGCCTGGATGATGCCTTGCGGGTCAACGATAAAGGTTCCGCGATCTGCCAGACCTTGGTCTTCACGCATGTTTTCAAAGTTACGCGTCAGTTGGCCTGTCGGGTCACCGATCATGGTGTATTGGATTTTAGCGATGGTATCAGAGCTGCTGTGCCAGGCTTTGTGCGTGAAATGGGTGTCGGTAGACACGGAGTAGATTTCTACGCCCAGTTTCTTGAATTCTGCATAGTGGTCAGCCACGTCGCCCAGTTCGGTCGGGCAAACGAAGGTAAAGTCAGCCGGATAGAAGAAGAACACGCTCCATTTGCCTTCGATGTCCCTTTCGGTGACTTCGACAAATTTTCCGTCTTTGAATGCTTGGTTTTTAAAAGGTTTGACTTGCGTGTTAATGACAGACATCACGTTATCCTCATGTGTTGGTATGAGGCATAAGGTACAAAAGTGTGATCGTTATCGCTAATGCGTTGTCTTTATCGAATCAATAAGTCATACCTTACAACGCGCTGGCGATATCGCGTCGATTGGCGATAAACGCGTTGGCAGCCGCCTGCACCCGCTCATCTTCGCTGTGCTGTGCAAGGTGAGTGATATAGCGCAGATCGCTCTCATCGATGTGCATCAATCCTAATGCGCCGATAGCATGAATCTGAATCTCCGCGTTCGGCGTGCGTATCAGATGATACAACGCTTTCTTGGTGGCATTGTCGTTACTATGGCCTTTGAACAGGCTGGTGACATTCATCGCTTCTTTACGCAGCGACGTCTCTTGTGTTTTGTCGAGGGCGATGCACAGAAAGAAGTCGCGTAACTCTGCGTCAAGGTTCTGATTAAAACGGCGCAGATAGGCGATCTGCTCTTTGGAGGAAAGGGCAAGGTATTCACTGATGATCTTTTCACTTCTACGCATTATCACACCCGTTGCCATAGGTTTTTCTTATTGATTTTGACGCACGCATCCCGAGGTGGTTTGCGTAACGCGCCATCCTATCCGTTTTTGTGCTGAAGCGGTAAGGAAAGTGTGGCTTGTTTACTCTGTGAGAGAGGTGACACGAGAAGATAACGTCAGCGTCGTGTGGTGCAAATCGTCGAAAAACCGTTCCGGTTCAACGATCATCGCCTGATGGTGCAAGCCGGGGGGGAATGGCGGATCGCTCAGCCATTGGCGAATGCAGGCAATCGTGGGCAGTACGGTCATCAAATAAGGGTCGCTACCGGAGAGAGAAAGCGTCATGCTGACGTTATCCTTCGCGACGCGCCCTTCTGCCATCAGGGTGATTTCCAACTGATGGGGCGGTGGGGAAGAGGCGTAGTGCGTTAACATATGGCGCAAGGTGCGCAGCGCCAGCGTGCGTGCCCCGCAGCGTGTTAACATCACGATAGCGGGCAGCAGCAGCCAGTCGCACAGCGGGGAAAAACCGGCAATGTAAAAGTTGGCGCGCTGCAACGTGGGTATCGCGGCGATAAGCGCCTGCATTTCTCCTAGCGGCATCGGCGTACAGGCTTTTTGTCCAATGGGCACCGCAAACGTAAACCTTGGCAGTGCAAACAGGTTGAGCCGACGGCGGCGTCCTTGTGCCCAGATATGCATATCAAAGGCGGTGAATTCGTCGAGCGCCTCGGCAAGGGTGGCGTCTGATAGCGAACCGGCTTGCCAGTCGATACGCAGTGCGGCATAGATTTCTGCCTGCGTCAGCGTATCCATGCGGTTCGCGGCCCAGCGCGCCATGGCGGCTGGCAGGCCGGGATGAAAACCGCCATCGGTGATAAAGCAGCGCCCCTGTTGCGTCATCGCGGGTGCCAGCGCCGTCAACGCCTGCCATTTAGCGGGGGTGGAGAGCATGATATCCAGCCAGTCAGCCCCAATCTCGAGCACCAGTGCGGCGAGCGGCGCGGTGTGTTCGCCCAGCGCCGCCGTGACGACCACCAACTGCGTGCCCGCCAGCACGGCGTGCATACGCGGCAGATCGCTTAAATCGGCGCAGGCGGTGTGGGCCAGAGTACGCCCGGCCTGATGGTTTATCTGCTCACACAGCGCCGCCAGCGGGGCGTCACGTCGGCCGACCAGCAATAGCTCGGCGCGATCGTCAAGCTCGGGGGCTAACTGCTGTGCCAGCAGGCGGCCAGCGTTGCCCACTGCCCCTAAAATGGCGATGCGCATCATCCCTCCTGCGCCGGCCTTAGCGGCGTTGCGCGCTATTTAAAATCCGAATACGGTGTGGGTGGTTGCGGCGGGCTGTCGAGACTTCCTTGCCAACCCGCGAATGAGTAACGCAAATAGAGCATGCCGTGGCTCGGCGTGTAGTCTTTTGCTTCCTGAATATCGATGGCGGCACCCAGCGTCCAGTGCGACGTGAGGCGACGTTCGATCAGGGCGCACAGCGTGTAGCCGACCCCTGTGCTGCTGCTGCCGGTTTCCATGCGATCCCGTTCATAGGTGGTTAATCCGGCGCTGCTGACCAGACTGCCTAACGGATAGCGGCGCTGATTTTTGGTCTTGGCATAAGACCAGGAGACGGTGCCGCCCAATTCCCATGACCAGTTTTCGGTGCGCTGGCGGTAATTGATGGGAAGCCCAAACGAGACATACTGTTGCGGGCTGTAATAGCCCCCTTGTCCGAGGGAATAGCCGCTGAGATCTTTCTGATAGCTCCACCACATGGTGTTCGCCCCGACGGTGAGGCGGCGATCGTCTTCATTGATAAGCTTATAGTAGTAACCGGCCATGGCGCGGGCGCGATGGTTATCCGCCACATTTTTCCCGGTGATCTGGTGGAAGCCTAAATCGCTCCATACGCCGTGTGCTTCACCGCGATCGTAGCTGAGTCCCAGGCTGGCACCGGTAGCGCGTACGCCACCCCATGTTGTGCCGGTGATGGGATCCTTGGCACCGCCGAAGGCCAGCAGTGAGCTGGAGATGGGGCGACGCGACGCTGTGGCCGTCCAGCCCAACTGTTGCCAGTCGCCGCTGTAGCTGACGCCGCCGACCACGTCTACCACGTCGAACCCGATGGGCGTGGTGCCGATATCTGTCGTCCAGCGATCGTTCTTCCAGCCTGCGGCGACGCCAGTGCCCGAGGTTTTTTGCGTTCTGCCGCTGTAGCAGTCCAGGGTGGCACAGGTGCCAAACACCTCGCGGAATGCGCCGTTGCTGTTGGTGTTAAAGCGTCCCGCATTCATTGAAATGGTATCGGTGCGCACGAAGCCACGACCCTGATAGAGCGGAAAATCGACTTGCAGTATCGTGTCGTGGGCTTTCAGGTTGGAGATACCGTTTGTGCCGCTGGAGCGCCAGTAATCGTGGCCGAGAGTCACGTTGATGTCCTGCTGCCGATACTGGTCGGCCGCATCGGCACGAATGCTGCGTTGCAGCCAGTCATCACTCTGCTGCGGACGCGTCAAACGGGTGTAGCTGTCGTTATCCTGTGGCGATGTGCTGCTGATGCCGCTGGCAACCATCGCCTGGCGGTAATCGGCCTGCGCCGCGGCGGATTGTCCCTGCTCTGTTTCCAAACGTGCCGCATCGCGGTAGATCCACGCTTTAATCTGACTGGGTGGGGCCTTCTGCGCGCTGGTTTTTGCGGCTTGCAGCGTCTGGTTGGCTAACGGCACGTTGCCGACGGCATACCAGGCATTGGCGACACGGCGCTGAGTATTGAGCGAACTGTCATCGGCTATTTTTAGCGTTTGCAAACGCTGCCGGGCCTCATCGCGCTGTCCGATGGTGATTAACGCGTCCACTTCCCCTAGCTGGGCATCGGCATTTTGCCCATCCTGCGCCAGCACCTTACGGTAGCGTGCCAGCGCATCGGCGGCGTTGCCTCGTTGCAGCGCCCAGTCTGCCAACATCAACGAAATGCGGGTATTGGCGGGCTGCTGTTGCAGGTAGCTGACGGCACCGGTTTCATTGCCAGCGTCATACAGCGCCTGAGCATGTACCAGCGTGCGCTCCGTAGTGAGCCGCTGCGCCAGCTCTCGCATATTGTCGTTCCACTGCGCCTCGGGCAGCGTGTGCAAATGCGTTAGTGCCTGTGTTTCGCGTTCGGTCGCGGACAGATAGAGTGCGTAAGCATAAGCGCGTTCAGGGCTGGCGGGAGGCGTATTTGCCATCCGCTGCATGATGTCATCGGCCTGTGCATTCTGGTTGAGCTGACGCAGCACCTGCGCGTAGTGATAGGGCAACCAGATATCATCGGCGGCAGGCTGATAGACCTGCCGGTAAGCCTCTGCCGCCTCGGGCCATTTCCCCTGCTCCGCCAACTGGTCGGCTTGCTGGGTGGTGATGTCGCGCTTGAGGGCGGTCAACGTCTCTTGCAGCGGTCGCTGTTGGGTGGCCGGTAGGTTATTGATATAGGCGAGTGCCGCCTGTGGCGATTGACGGCCATAAAGGGCGGCCATACCGCGGATCGCACCGCCGTTAGCGGGTTCACGTTGTAATGCCTGCTGATAAAAACGTTTGGCAGCGGTATCGTTATGACGGGCCGCCGCCACATCCCCCAAGCCACTCAGGGCGTAGCCATCGTTGTTGTCCACCTGCTGCGCCTGCTGGTAGTGCTGTTTGGCCTGCGCCAGATTATTGGCTTTCAGTGCGCGATCGCCGGCATCAATTTCCAACCAGTAGCGGGTGCTTTTGATGAGCACATCCCATTTGTCACCGTTTTCCTTATTGATGTCGGCCGTTTTCGCTTGCTCAAACAGGGCCAGTGCCTTGGCGCGATCGCCGTTGCGCATCGCGGCCATGCCCAGTGCTCCAATCAGGTTGGGATCGTCAGGGGTTTCGGCCAATGCCTTACTCAAATCCGCGATGGTCGCGCTGCCACTGGCGCCTTGCTCGACGCTTGCCAGTCCGCGCAGCCGCGCTTGATAGGCGGGATCGTCCAGCATCTTTTGCTGGCGCTCCCGCTCCTGCTGCGCGCCAACTGCGCTGGGATCGTCTGCGAAAACCGTGAGAAAACGGTTAAGTTGCGCGATGCTTTGCGGCGACACCGTCATGCGTTTAACCATTTCCATCCACATACCCGCTGCCTGACCGCGTCCAACCGGATCATCTGCCAGTTTTTGCAGGATCGCGTAGCCTTCGGCATCGCGATCCTGACTGAACAGGCGGCGCGCCAGCGTCAGCCGTAAATTGACGTTACCGGGGTAGCGTTTATCCAACGCTTCCAGTTGCTGAATTGCCACAGGCTCCTGTCCCGGCAGGCGCGCGACCAGACGCCAGTATTCAACGGCCAGATCGAGCGTCGGCGGCTCGCCGTGGAACAGTTCATCGTAGGCTTTCTTCGCCTCTTCATAACGCCCGGCGGTGGCTTGTAACCGCGCCTGTTCCAACTTCTGACGCGTGTCCTGTTGGGTGAGGGCCAGCATCATCGCGGACTGTCGGTACTGCTCGGAATCTGGCGCAACGCTGTGCAGCTTTTCCAGATGCTGCCGTGCCTGCGCCTGATCGCCCTGACGCAGCGCCAATCGCAGCTGCGCGGCGATCACGTCCGGGCTATCGGGGTCAATCAGCGTCAGTCGTGCCAGGGATTGCCGCACCAGATCGTCACGGTATCGGCCCCCGCCGTGAGCGGCATCATCGTCAGGCCTAATGAAAATAATCCAGCGCCGATTATGGTGAAGTTGCGCATCGCTTATCCCAGGAAGGTAAAAGTTCACCCTGTTGATTGAATCGGTAACGCTGTTCATCCCATCCCTGACCAAACAGCGTCAAAGAAGCAGAAAAATAGGCGTTGTTGTCCGGTGGTGCGTCGTGCAAGCGTTGGCGCTGCATATCGCGTGCCGTCGGATTGGCGGCCAACAGCGGCAGCAGCGCGGCGGAGAACCCCACCGAGCCTGTGCCTTGCGCTTTCCCGGTTGCAGTATTGACCTGCTCGGGCGGCGTGCCCGATTGCGCTGTCAGGACCGCCATCGGCTGAAAATGGGCGACCAGCGCGGCATGCTCTTCGCTCTCTGATGCCAACATGGCTGCCCACAGGTAGACGCGAATGGCATCATAACTGCCGATATTGGGTTTGGTTTCATCCGCTTGCCAACCCAGCTGCTGGTTCCAAACCACCCAATCGGGTGAAAAACCGTGGGGGGCACTCTCTTTTAGCAGCCTCAGGTTCACCGCCCGCATCGCTTTCCACGGACCGTTTAGCGTAGAGAAACGCGCCAGTAATTGGGGCGGCTGGTAGCTGGGGTTCAGTCGCCACCGGTCGCCGTGCACGAACCCGACTTTACCCGGCAGCAGCATTACGCCCAGACCGGGAATATCGGCCACTTCTTCGTGGGCGATGCGTTGCAACAGCAGCGTGCCGAGCGTCAGAAAGCGACGGCTTTGCCACAGCCGCCCGGCTTCCAGCAGGTTGTAGGCAATCCACAAATCGGCATCGGAGGCGGAATTGGGATCTAAGATGCCCCAAGGCGAATTATCGACTTGCGGTATCTTTTTGCCCCATTGCCAGGCGGGAAGGTGGGCGCTGAGATCGCCGGAGGCCAGATTGTTTTCGGTCCATTGCAGCAGTTTCTCAAACATCGCCCGATCATTGGCCACCAGCGCGAAAAACAGGCCGTAGCTCTGCCCTTCGGACGTGGTGATCTGACTGGGGGTCGACGGGTCGATAACGCGCCCTTCCGCACTGATGTAATCACGTTGGTACTGCTCCCACGCAGGCCAGTGACAGACGCCTGTGGCGGCCACGGCGTGACCGCCCAGCAGCAGCGTCAACAACAGCGCACGCCACAGCATACCCATCGGTTAATCCTTCTCGTCAGCCGAGAGGCGACGACGGCTGAGCACTTTCAGGCCGCGCCACAGCAACCAGGCGAAAATGATCGTGACCAGGGTGGACATGCCGGCCAGCCAGAGCGGGTGCAGCGCCAAGGCGTGCCAGACGCGTTCCCACCATGGCAGATGGCCCACATAGTACATATCCCCCACGCGCAAGCTGCTAACACCCGACTCGCGGATGACGGCCGCTGAGCCGAAAACGGTGGCGCGTTTGGTGCTGTCGATCAGCGCATTGTTGAGCAGGGTATAGCCCTGCGGGCTGTCTGCCAGCAACGCGACAATGCTGCGCTGGGAAAAATAGGGGGACTGTGTGCCAATAAGGGTGGCCATGGCGGTTTCGGCGCGAATGTCGGTTCTGCTGTCCGGTCTGCCATCCGTTTTGGGCGAGCCTTCATCCGGCAGCGCGGTTTGTCGTACCGGCAGCTTGACCCAACTCTTTGTGGTTTCAGTCAGCAGCCCGACTTTGGCTTCGTCGCGCAGCGATTCAGGCAGTGAACCGATCAACAGAATGTCTTTATCCACCTGACTGAGCTGTGCCGGGTCGTTGGTCAGCTGCAGCGCTAACGCCGGATAGCCGGTTTGCGCACCGATGTTACCGACGGCATTAAGCAGCGCGCTGACTTGTTCCGCATGGGGGGCTTTATCAATCAGCGTCACGGTTTGTGATAAGTCGGCCAACCGACTGAAGGGGAAACCGGCATTGGCGAAGGCGCGCAGGTCCGGCATCGCCATAAAATGGCGGTAACCGGAGAAGTTGATGGTGGAGTTGCCGTCGATAACTGCATGGTTCTCGATGGGGGCGATAGTTTCGCAGCGATCCGACGAGATATTGCTGGTGGTGACGGTGGCATAATCAAAGTCAAAACGCAGTTCGTTGACGGTGCCCAGTTTCAGCGCCGGAATGGACAGGTTTTTATCCGAATCCAGCAGCCCTTGGGTAATCGGCAGCCGCAGTACCAGCGCATTTTTCTCGCGCTCGGGGACCAGATTAAAGGCCTGAACAAACTGGTTGTTCAGATTGACGGCCAGACGCGATCCATCCAGCGTGCGCGGCGCGGTATAGCGATATTTCAGGTGCATATCGATACCTTTACTGCGGATCAGGAACAGGTCTGGCGGCAAATTCAGCGTCATCATCAGCGGGTCGGGATCGATACCGCTGCTCTGCAATTGCTCTGGGTACTGTTGCAATTCGGCAAAGGTCATCGGGCGATCGGTACGGATCCAGTTCGGGGCATCGTAGGGTTGGCGCGGTGCCAGTTGCTCAACGCGATCGACGCTGACATTTTGCCCACGGAACAGGATGTTACCTTGTGCGATCCCTTTAACGGCGGTGATCAGGTCGTTGTCATCGCGGCCCTGCACCAGCAACAGCTTAACGTAAGGGTTCTGCGGATGGCTGATGACCTCCACCGTCGGGCCATCGACCGGCGGGTAGTCGCGCAGGAAATCCGGGCGCTGCGCATTGGTGGCGAACACCACCGCGTGGCTGTCGGGCAGTTGGTTGAACAGCGCCGGGAAGGACTGACCGCGCCACTGTGCGCGGGCACCGAACCAAGACGCGAGGATCGCAGCAGCCTGCTGCTGTCCCAGATCGGGTTGCTGATTAAACACCATCGGCAGCGTAAGCGGCCGGTTGTCGCGGGCATCAAAGAACGGGATCGGGAATGATGACAGATCGTTTTTCAGCGGCAGTTTTTGCATCTGCAAATTGAGCGAGCTGGCCTGGCTGATATTCAGCCACAGGTTACTGCTGGATGGGTCTTGGCATATGTTGTTGTAATGCCCGACAAATTCCAGTCGCACGCGGTTAAAGTCGGTGATATAGCGCGGGTCCAGCGGCAGGGTTGTCCGCGTTGGTTGGCCTACTTGCTCTTTGGTGATGGTAATCACGCCCATCAACACCTCGTTGAGATAAACCTTGAGATGTGACTCGACCGGCGTCAATGCCGGTGAGGGGGTAAACTCCAACTGTAGCGCCGCTTGCGTCACCACTTCATCGTGACGCACGCCAAACTGGATATAGCCGACAGGGGACGTTCCCCGCAATGCGACGCTGCCCGGCGCAGGTGCCAGTTGCTTAAACGGCAACTGCTGGTTGGCTACGGGGGCGGCCGCAGCATTGTTGGTCTGCGTGAGCGACAGGGCTGTGGTTTCAGCCTGAGATAACGGCACCATGCCCAGAGCCAGAGCGGTAAACCAGGTTATTTTTTTTGTCATCATGTCATCATCACGGTTAAGGGCCGTGCTGGCCGTTGTATTTAGCTGCGTCTTTTTACGCCTGTTCCGTTGGTACAAATGCCGGGGGTGGCCCGACATAGCGCGGGATAAAGGAGACACACCAGGCGATGGCAGAGGTAAAGGCGACGAACACGCCGCGAATCAGCGGCGGAGCGTAATCCGCCATGCGCAAATAGCCCCTGAACCCTAATGCCAATACGTCCCCCAGGCTTTCCATCGGCTTGTCTTCCGGAAAACTGTCCTGCCACAGCGCCCAGGTGTCGGCGCGTGCAAAGGTACACTGAATAAAATCGATGTGCTGCTGTGTCGAAAGGTTGACCATCTTCAGGCCAATCTTGTTGCCAAAAGCGCGAGTGACCTCAAACGGGAAGGCATACTCTTGCGGGCCGCGATTCAGCAGCAGCGATCCTTTGTCACCCTCTTTTAACCGCCCATCGGCATGCATTTCGATGCCGACGCCACCGTCTGAATAGTCGCGTAGCGTGCAGGCGTAATGGAATCCGTCTGCGCGCAGAATGGCGGCCGGGAGGGCGATTTCCACACGGTGCGACTGGCGCACCTGCTTGGCCTCTACGGAAACCGCGACGGCACCGCCGAGGATCGTCATGTTATAGGCCACCCATACCAGACTGATGATCACCGTCATCACTTCTTCTGGCGGGCCATACACCATGCGCCAGGCACCGAAGGCTAAACCAAACAGATTGAGCACCACCAGAAACAGGTATGGGCGAGTGATTATCCAGTCGACGTGTACATCCTCGACCAGTCCGCCTTTGGCAGTAACGTTAAACTTGCCTTTGTGCGGGTTGAACAGCGCTACTGTGGTAGGCCACGCGATATACCACGCCAGCACGGTTTCATACACTTCACTCCAGAACGAGTGGCGATAGCGTCCCTGAATACGTGAGTTGGTCAGGCTGGAATGGATCATGTGCGGCAGCACGTACAGCGCGATGGCGAGTGCCGGTGCATAGATGATGTAAGCGTGCAGCAGCAGAAAGGCCAACGGGGCGGTCAGAAAAATCAGACGCGGAATGCCGGACAGAAAGTGCAGCATCGCGTTGGCATAACAGAGACGCTGCCCGAGTTTCAGCCCTTTGCCGAACAGCGGATTGTCCAGACGGAAAATCTGTACCATGCCGCGCGCCCAGCGGATACGCTGGCCAATGTGCGCCGACAGGCTTTCGGTGGCAAGCCCGGCGGCCTGCGGGATACGGATATAGGCCGAGGTGTGGCCGCGCCGGTGTAAACGCAGTGAGGTGTGTGCATCTTCAGTCACGGTTTCCACGGCGATGCCGCCCACTTCATCCAGCGCGGTGCGGCGCAGAATGGCACACGAGCCGCAGAAAAAGGTGGCATCCCACATGTCGTTGCCGTCCTGCACCAGCCCGTAGAACAACGTGCCTTCATTCGGCGTGCGGCGGAAGCGGCCCAGATTGCGTTAGAACGGATCCGGTGAGAAGAAGTGGTGCGGCGTTTGCAGCATGCCCAGCTTGCGGTCTCTGAGGAACCAGCCCATGGTGAGTTGCAGGAATGAGCGCGTCGGTACGTGGTCACAGTCAAAGATCGCGACAAACTCGCCGTGCGCCTGCTTCAGTGCATGGTTGATATTGCCCGCTTTGGCGTGTTCATGCGTCGGGCGTGCGATGTAATGTATGCCGACGCTGTCGGCAAACGCCTTAAACGCTTTACGATTGCCATCGTCGAGCAGGTAGATATTGATTTTATCTTTCGGCCAGTCGATCCCCAATGCCGCGTAAAGTGTGGGTTTGACTACGCTCATCGGTTCATTGTAGGTCGGCACCATAATGTCGATGGTGGGCCATTCCCGGCTGTCTTCAGGCAGTGCCGTTGGCTGACGGTTGAGTGGCCAAAGGGTTTGGAAGAAGCCGAGCACCAATACTATCCAGGCGTAGGTTTCTGCCAGCAGCAACAGCAAACCACAGATCAGACTGAGTGGATCGTCCCAGTTGAGGGTAGAGGTATAACGCCACCACAGGTAGCGGCTGGAGACGGTTAGCGACAGCACGATCATCATCAGTGTCGGCAGCCGTCCCGGCACCCGACGCACCAACATGGCAATGCCCCACAGCAGCAGCATAAACACAAACTGCGCCAGCAGATCGAGTGGTTGGGTAATACACAATATCGCCAGCGCCGTAGTAGCAAGGGCGAGAAGAATCAGCAACAGCGTTTCCAGCGACGAGATGGGCGGTTTCTTCGTCTCCACAGACGTATCTTGGGTACCCAAGCGCTGCGGCAGTTGCTGCATCATATTGAGATAGCGCTGACGCCAGCGCGGCAGTGCCGAAAACCGGTTACGCCGGGCAGCGGGGATTTGCCCGTTACGCACCACTAACAGCCATAGCCCCTGTGCCAAATAACGCAAAGGATCGGCGGGACGAGGGCGATGCGGTGAAATATGGGGAAACCAGAAGGCACGTTGGCTACGAATCCGCTGCCAACTGGGTGACTCAAGACGCAAAAACGTCCAGGCCAGCACCGATAACAGCGTGCCCATGCCCGCCGTGAACAGCGTGGCCCCCTGTTTGAGATAGTCACGGTAGCGTTGGCGTATCGCCGAATAGGCTGGGGGCACCAGCAGCAGATTGAGCACAGTGCTCATGGCGCCTCCGCTGTCAGGTTGATCAGGCACCAGCTGGCTAATGTCAGCATCTCTTCGGCGGCGAGGCTTTGTGGGCTGTGCTCTCCGGTGGCCAGTTTGCTGGCGAGGGCTTCGGCGACCGCTTCATCGCGGTGGATGACCAATGGCAGCAGGTTAGGCAGGGTGTGCAGCCACAGGTGATGCAGATCTTGCTGTAATGTGCTGATAGTGGCGAATTGGTTCACTAAAAAATGGCAGTCAGCGGGCAGCGGTTGCTGGTGCAAACGGATATGACAATTGGCGTCCGGCACAATAACGGTAAACACGCGGTCTGCCTGCGCCAATGCTTGCTGAACCGCCAGCGTGGCAGGCCCGGCGGGCAGATCGAGCAACACCCATCGGTAGCGGCCAAGCCCGGCGAGATGGCGCAGATTATCACGCCAAAAAGAAGGCACGTGTTGCAGGCGTAGGGCCAGTGTTTCATGCTCTTCTGAGGCGAGGGTGCCAAAGGGGATAAACGCCAGTTTGGGCAGATACTGCATGGCACCCCGGTGCCAAGCGTCGCCGTCCAACTCGGCACGTGCCCAGCCACGCGAGCTAGACGCTGGCATATTGAAATGAAAGCGCAGCAGGTTGTCCGGTGAGAAATCGATAGCCAGCACCGGTTCGCCAAGCTGCTCCAGCGCCCAGGCCAAGCCTGCCGTCAACGACGTTGTGCCAACGCCGCCACGAATCCCCTGCATTGCAATCACCGGCATGCCTTTTATCCTTGTGGTTCAGTGTGCTGTGATTCAAGGGCGGGATAATGTGTCAATTCGGCCAGCAATGGCCAACGCGCCATCATCTGTGTCAGACGCGCCTGATGCGTAATATCGATATAAGCAATGGGAGGCAAGGCAAACGCGCGGCGCAACACATTCAAGTCATCATGATGGTCTGCGAGAGTGATAGCATTTTTGTGAGTAGCGTTATTTTCCACGGTTCCCTATGCCTCTCAATGATGCTTATTCAAATAATATACCCGTCATACTTCACATTGCAGATGCATCGGCTGCGTTCGTTCACCCGAATGACTTCGCTGAGTAAGCTTATCGGTGCTTCTTCACTTGCCGCTTTCCTGCAACCCAATTATTTAGGGTAAAAATAGCGTGCTGACAAATACATTCCCGCGCCCTCTCATCGCTGATATTCAGCAGAGAGAACACAGTGCTATACCCTTGTCATTAGTCGAAATATTACCTATTAAGTAATAGAACACTTTTTCAAATTTGGTAAAAATTTTGCGAGTAATCGTGAAAAAATGTTTTCCTATTATAGCGGTGCAATTTTTGTTATTTGTGAATAGCGTAACTATACTCGGTACTTGCCAAGAACGGTTCAACAAGGGACTGTGCGTAGTGCTGTTCTACGTGGTTCGGCCTGCGTGCAACGTGTTATTCCATCTCTTTAACGATAAAGACAACGCCCATGGTGCCACGCTTTTTATTAGGGCTTCGGGAACTCCAGGATGAATTAACCACCATGCAGGTTCCTGGACTGTACTGGATTAACTGTGACAGATCTGTGGATGCCGAATTACTTTGTCGGCAATGCATCGGTGCGCAATCAGAACAGGCGCGCGTGACCCTTATTCGCAGCGGTGCCGCTGATGACACTCCTTTTACCCCATTATTACCCACTGCGCTGGCTCAGTTCTCTCGTTACCGTTTAGCGGAGAGTAAGGCGGCATTGATGGCCTTGACCAACGATGTCACCCGCGCGACCGCGCCGCGTCAGCGCCTGTTTGTGTTGCTGCTGCCTGCGACGCAGTGGAAGGATTTTTCTGCCGAGCAGCTTCAGCGCTGGATTGTCCGCGTGGGAGCCTGGTTGGCGCAGCGGCAGTGTGCGTTGGTGGTGGTGGCCCACGGCAGCGGCGTGGGGCGATTACGCGGGATATTGACCACGCAGCACCGCACCCTATATGGACTGGCGCACCTGCAATGGCAGCAGGATCGCGCCCAATATCTGATTGCCTGGTGGAGTGAGGGCGGCGGTATTAACGCCAATCTGGCGGTGCTGATGACGCCGCAAACGCAGGGATGGCAACTGCTACGCGATGAGGACGACGATCCTGCGTCTATCACGCCGTTGCTAAACGACGAAAACCAGTTTTATGCGGAACGCAGCGTGCTGGAAGGCGCGCCTGCATTATCCGACCATTGGCAACTGCTGGACAGTAACGCCGAACTGGCGCAGCACGCCCAACTGACACACTCCGCGACGCTGATTTTTGCGCTGCAACAAACGCAAGACGTGGATATGCTGGCCCGCTGGGTGCACAGCTTGCGCCGTCAACGCGGTAACGCCTTGAAAATCATGATTCGCGAGATGCGACCTTGCTTGCGATCCAGCGATGAGCGGCTGCTGCTCGCCTGCGGTGCGAATATTGTCGTCGCCCATTCTGAGCCGTTATCCCGTTTTCTGGCGCGGTTGGAAAGTGTTCAGGGACAACGCTTTGGACGCCATGTGCCTGCCGATGTGGAGACGTTGCTGACCACGATGCGGCCTTTGCAATTCAAAGGCTATCTGCCGCAGGCGGCGTTCAGTAACGCTGTGCGCATGTTGATAGAGCACTCCCTGATGCCGGAAGGGGGAAAGGGCATTCTGGTGGCGCTGCGGCCGGTGCCGGGATTAGCCGCAGAACAGGCGCTGACGCTGTGCCAACTGCGTCGTTTTGGCGATGTGGTGACGGTGGCGCAGCAACGCCTGTTTATTTATCTTTCGACCTGCCGTCCCAATGAACTGGAGACAGCGCTGAAATCCATTTTCCGTCTGCCCGTCAACGAAATTTTCAGCAATCGGCTGGTGTGGTCGCAGGATGTCCAGATGCTTATCGAAGTGAAATCCTTGTCGGAAGGGCGTGAGGAGAGCGTGGTCTCCAGCACCGTCCAGTCCGTGGTGCTGCCACGCGAGGAGCGCCCGGCATCAGTGCCGATTCGTCGTGAGCCCACTGGGCTGGCGCTGTTTGACGCATCTTCGGAGGGGAATACACCATGATGCTCAGCGATATCCTCCAGATTATTGCACTGAGTGCGCTGGTTTTTTTTCCCCTGGGCTATCTGGTGCAGCGTTACCTTTCACCACGTTATCAGTACTGGAAAAACCGGCTGTTACGCCCACGCTACCTGAAATCTGACGGGGTGTGGGTTCGTGACGACGCTGAGTCACAGGCGGATAAATAACATGGATGCAAAAAACAGTATGTCGCCGAAACAACAACTCTGGCGCTATTGGCGCGGACTGGGTGGGTGGAATTTCTACTTTTTGTTGAAATTCGCTCTGCTGTGGTTTGGTTATCTGAATTTTCACCCGTTTTTAAACCTGGTCTTCCTGGCGTTTCTGCTGTTTCCGTTACGTGTGGAAGGCATGCACCGGGTGCGCAATATTATTGCCATTCCTATCGGTATTGCTCTGTTTTATCACGATACCTGGTTGCCAGGAGTGAACAGCATTCTCAGCCAGGGCAGTCAGGTCGCGGGCTTTAGCGCCGCGTATCTGCTTGAACTGGTGAACCGCTTTATCAATTGGCAGATGGTTGGGGCAGGTTTCGTGCTGCTGGTGGCGTACCTATTCCTGTCGCAGTGGATTCGCATTACGGTGTTTACCGTCGCGGCAGTAGCCTGGCTGAATATTCTTACGCTGGGTGGACCCGCGATTGCACTGCTGCCATCATCATCGGTGGCTTCCGGAACCTCCGCGCCCTCCAGTGAGGAAAGCGCGCCCGCAGCGGCGACCTTGCCCCCCACCAATGAGAACCTGACGGCCTATCTTAATCAGTTCTACACGCGGGAAAAATCGCGCGTTAGCGCGTTTCCGGCTGCGCTGCCTGCGGACTCGCAGCCTTTTGACGTGCTGATTATCAATATTTGCTCGCTCTCCTGGTCGGATTTGCAAGCCATTCATCTCGATACCCATCCGTTGTGGCAACGTTTTGATGTGATGTTCTCCCAGTTCAACTCCGCAACCGCCTACAGCGGCCCGGCATCGATTCGTTTGCTGCGCGCCAGTTGTGGGCAAACATCGCATCAGGGGTTGTATCAACCGGCCAATCGCGAGTGCTATCTATTTGATAATCTGGCTAACCTTGGTTTTAAATCACAGCTGATGATGGATCACTCCGGCGTGTTCGGCAACTACCTCAAAGAGGTGCGTGAAGAGGGTGACATGCAGTCACAGCTGTTGTCACAGCAAGGTATTAGCCATCAGATCACCTCGTTCGATGGCGAACCGATTTATAACGATCTGGAATTGCTCAACCGCTGGCTCTCGGGCACCACACAACAAGGTGCTGCGCGTAGTGCTACCTTCTTCAACGTTATTCCCTTACACGATGGCAACCGTCTGGTGGGCACCAACACCTCGGCGGACTTTGCACCACGTGCCAAGACGTTGTTAGATCAGTTGAATGCGTTCTTTGACGTGCTGGAAAAATCGGGGCGCAAGGTGCTGGTGGTGGTGGTGCCGGAGCACGGCGCTGCGTTGGAAGGGGATAAGATGCAGATGTCCGGATTGCGTGATATCCCAAGCCCCAGCATTACCCATATTCCGGTCGGCATGAAACTGTTTGGCGCGGCGGCACCGCATCAGGGTGCACCGCTTGAAGTCAAAACACCGAGCAGCTATTTAGCCGTTTCGACGCTGGTGTCTCGTCTGGTGGACGGTAAAAACTTTGTGGCTCCAAGCATTGATTGGGAGGCATTGACGCAGGAACTTCCGCAAACCGAAGCCATTTCTGAAAACGAAAATGCCATCGTTATGCCTTATCAGGACAAGGTCTATATCCGCCTCAACGGCGGTGATTGGGTGCCTTACCCGCAGTAATACTTGGTCAATCAGGCAGACTCGCCTTGGGTCTGCCGCCCGCCCTTCTTGCGCGCTTCCTCCCCTCTGCGCCGGTGCGCCACAGTTCGGATAAAGATGAAATCCCATTGGGGTTATAAAAGGGCATTGAGACGCGCTTAAGCTGGCCTATACTAGCGCGATCGTGCCCGGTACACCGGGCTACAACTACACAAGCGCCATCGACGGAGAAAAGGTTTGCGGCTGAGACGCTCTTTGACAATCAAACAGATGACGGCGGTTTCCGCTGTGGCGGTGGTGACGCTCAGTCTGTTTATTGTGATACAACTTTTTCACTTCGTGCAGCAGCGGCGTGACGATTATGCCAGGCAACTGGAGAGCATCGCTTTTTCCGTGCGTGAACCATTGGCGGAGGCGGTGTTGCGCGGCGATGTGGTTCGCGTTGAAGCGATCCTCGATAACCTGTTGCCCGTGGCATTTCTGAGCCGTGCCGATGTGATGTTGCCCGGCTACCTGCAAACGTTGCACGCACGCTTCCCGAGCGAACGCCCGGTGCCGGCGTGGCTGGCGCGCGTGTTCAAATTACCCATTCGTATCGCTGTGCCGCTTTATGCGCTGCCGCAGGCACCGGCATCGGCGCCGCTGGCGACGCTGGTGCTGCAAGCGGATTCCTACCGTATGTTTCAGTTTATCGTCAGCACCTTTTCCATGCTGCTGGCGACTTACTTCTTGCTGGCGCTGATCCTCTCTGTCGCCGTGACCTGGTGCATCAACCGCTTGATGATTCATCCGCTGCGGGCGGTGATCGCCGAGTTGCAGGCGGTACCGACGGAGCAGCTATTACAACACCGTCTGACGCCGCCAAAACATCATCAGGATGATGAACTGGGCGCGTTGGTGCGCAGCTATAACCTCAATCAGCAGCGGTTAGCGCAGCAGATAACGGATGCGGATGACGCCGCTCAATCTAACACGGATGCTATGACACCCCCCAAAAAATCGCAGCGATAATCGCGCACATTCCTGTTACCGTCTGATAACACTAACTATTAACCTTATAAAATAAAGGTATTTTAATATTTCAATTGTATTTTATGGCTTTTTTTACTTCTTTGTAAGAGTGGACTGGTTATATTAGCGTTATGTGTTGCAAAAAAATGGCTTGTACGTTTGTTTTTTGCATTCTCGCTGATGTGATTCAGCTCTTATTTTTAACC
This sequence comes from Symbiopectobacterium purcellii, assembly GCF_019797845.1. Classification (NCBI taxonomy): domain Bacteria; kingdom Pseudomonadati; phylum Pseudomonadota; class Gammaproteobacteria; order Enterobacterales; family Enterobacteriaceae; genus Symbiopectobacterium; species Symbiopectobacterium purcellii. The sequence goes on from NZ_CP081864.1 coordinate 94,349, forward strand.
TTGTGTTCACAAACTAAAGTTATAAAACATTTCCACTCTGTTACCGCAATGTTACTTTTCGCCGCAGTCACAGAGGCGTCGTTTGCGACCCTATGTGTTTCCCTACCATAGGATAAGTATATGAAAGTGTCTATTTTCAAAAGTCTTTATTTTCAAGTTCTTACAGCGATTACGATAGGGATCCTACTAGGACATTTCTACCCGGAACTGGGTGCGCAAATGAAACCGCTGGGCGATGGATTTGTTAAACTGATCAAGATGGTGATTGCCCCCGTCATCTTCTGTACCGTGGTGACCGGTATTGCCGGTATGGAAAGCATGAAGTCGGTAGGCCGCACTGGCGCTGTCGCTCTGCTCTACTTTGAAGTTGTCAGCACCGTGGCACTGATTATCGGCCTGCTGGTAGTCAATATCATGCAGCCGGGTGCAGGCATGAACGTTGATGCGTCCACTTTGGATGCCTCTGCGGTAGCGGTCTACACCCAACAGGCACAACAACAGGGCGTGGTCGCGTTTCTGATGGATGTGATTCCTGCGAGCGTGGTGGGTGCGTTTGCCAGTGGTAACATTTTGTAGGTGTTGCTGTTTGCGGTGATGTTTGGTTTTGCGCTGCATCGTTTGGGTGAGAAAGGGCGCGTCATTTTCAACGTGATTGACAGCTTCTCACACACCATTTTCGGCGTGATCAATATGATCATGCGTTTGGCTCCGATCGGCGCATTCGGGGCGATGGCGTTTACCATTGGTAAATACGGCGTCGGCTCACTGGTGCAATTGGGCCAGTTGATCATCTGCTTCTATATTACATGCCTGCTGTTTGTTTTCCTGGTGCTGGGCAGCATTGCCCGCGCTACCGGATTCAGCATTTTCAAATTTATCCGCTATATCCGTGAAGAACTGCTGATTGTGCTGGGGACCTCCTCGTCAGAATCCGTACTGCCGCGCATGCTGAACAAGATGGAAAAAGTGGGGTGTAAAAAATCGGTGGTGGGTCTGGTGATTCCTACCGGCTACTCCTTCAATCTGGATGGCACCTCTATTTACCTGACCATGGCGGCGGTGTTTATTGCGCAGGCTACCAACAGTCATATGGATATCTGGCACCAGATTACGTTGCTGGTGGTGCTGCTACTCTCCTCGAAAGGTGCCGCTGGCGTCACCGGTAGCGGGTTTATCGTGCTGGCCGCGACCATTTCTGCTGTCGGGCATCTGCCGCTGGCGGGTCTGGCGCTGATTCTGGGTATTGACCGCTTTATGTCAGAAGCGCGTGCCCTGACCAACCTGGTGGGTAACGGCGTGGCGACAATCGTGGTTGCCAAGTGGGTGGGCGAGTTGGATGAAAAGCAACTGGAAAGCGAACTTTCCGGGAATAAAAAAGACGATACGTCTGCACCGACTGTACTTTCATAACGTGGTTTTACCCTGCGCCATCCCCCCGGTGGTGCAGTGATGACGGGCTATCCCGTTCTCGCTTCTCATGATTCCCCGTGATTGCGGCTTGCCATCACGGGGAATTTTTCATAAGGTTGCGGCCAGGCAATCGCGTTGTGCACGGTCTGTATCGGGGGCATAACGATCAAAAACCGCTTATTGGTCATCATTTCGTCTCTATTTCCAAAATTATTTCATCGTATTGAGTGACATAGGCAAAAGTGTGCGGTCTAACGTAAGGGTAAACTGATCGCTCTGATTTCCCCGTAATACCTCCGCTGGCGCATCCTGAAAGGGACAGGCGTATTGGGCGGTGAGAGAGTGCACAGGTCTTATTGTAACAATCATCTTTTACTGTGTTGGATAGTCAGTTAAGTAGGGGTTCACATGCAGGGCACCAAAATAGGGTTCTTAGTTGGTGGAGTGTTGCTGGCGTTGGCTGGTGGCAGCGTGCAAGCTGAAACACTACAACCCGATCCTGCCTGGCAGCAGGGAAAGCTGGATAATGGCTTCACGTGGCAGCTACTGACCACGCCGCAGCGTCCTGGGGATCGGATTGAATTACGTTTAGTGGTTAACGCAGGTTCGCTGGCTGAGAGCGCTCAGCAGTCGGGCTTTGCGCACCTTATTTCTCGTTTGGCACTGACGCCGGGCGATAATTTACCGGTTGCACAGCTTCCTTCGTTGCTGATACCGGAGGCTAACGGTGCTAAGCCGCTGCCGCCCGTTTTCGTCTCGTATGATTACACCTCCTACAACCTCAGTTTGCCCAATAATCGGCCTGAATTGCTTAAAGATGCGCTGAATTGGCTGGCAGAAACGGCAGGGGGCATCAAGATTGATGATGGCAGTATCGCTAACGCGTTACGTATCCCCGATCAGGTAGTCAGCGTTCCGGCCGATCCGCAGGATCCGACATGGCGCTATCGCTTGAAAGGATCGTCTCTGCTGGCGCACGATCCGGCACAGAATGTCAAAGCACGGCCAACGGCTGAAATGATGTCGCAGTTCTACAAGGCCTGGTATACCCCTGATGCGATGACGCTGTACTTGGTAGGGCATGTAGAAAGTCGCCAGATAAACGAGCTTATCAGTAAAGCGTTTGTCTCGCTGGAAGGCAAACGCGCGACACCGGCTCCTATGCCGACGCTCGCACCGCTGCCTGCGGAGCCGATTGGCTTTATGCTCGATAAGGCGAAACGCGATACGCTTTCGCTGGTCTGGGATATGCCTTGGCACCCTATCCGCGAATCGCAGGCGCTCACCCGCTATTGGCACAGCGATGTGGCGCGTGAAGCGCTGTTCTGGCATGTGCAGCAGGCATTGGAAAAGAGTGGGCTTAAAGAAACCAGCGTGCGCGTTAACTGCGATGTGTACTATACCCGTGCGCAGTGTGGCATCCATTTGGACAGCCCCAACAGCGAGAACGCCGAGGCCGCGGTGACCTTCCTGGCAAAAGAGCTGGTGACCTTGCGTGACAAGGGGCTTACGCAGCAAGCGTTTGATGCGCTGATAGCGCGCAAGAGCGACGAACTCAGCAAACTGTTTGCGACCTACGCCCGTACCAGCACCGATGTGTTGATGCAGCAGCGCTTGCGCTCGCAGCGTAACGGCGTGGTGGATATTGCACCGGAACAGTATCAGAAGTTGCGTCAGGCTTATCTCTCTGAACTGACGCTACCGTTGCTGAATCAGGAACTGCACCAGCAGCTTTCTCAGGAAACCACGCTGATGCTCAAACAGCAAAAGGGTGAGCAGGAAGTCAACACCAAGGCGTTGTATGAGGCGTACAGTAAAATCATGACCCCTCCGGTTGCGCTGGAGGCTACATCGACCGCACCGTCGGAAGCGGCGGCGCAGACAAAACCAGTGCAGTAATGAGCCTGGTTGTTATCTCGCCCAATAAAAAGGGAAGCCATCTGGCTTCCCTTTTTCGCTGTAGCGCCCTGTTATCAGGCTGGCATGGCATCCTGCGGGATGATGGCACCACGATACTGAATCACCGTGCTGGCAGTCAGGTGACCGCGCTTGGCCGCCGCTTCCGTCGAGCCGCCGCACAGACGAACTGACAGATAGCCTGCGCTGAAGGAATCACCCGCCGCAGTGGTATCCACTACGCGCTCTTTCGGCAATTTCACCGCCGGAACATCCACTAACGGCTGGCCGTTTTCAGAAATCAGGCAGGAGTCTGCGCCGCGTTTAATGACCACTTCAGACACACCGAAACCGTGTGTGCGTGCCAGCACGGCATCCACCGGCTGTTCGCCCCACAGCATGTCTTCGTCATCCAGTGTCAGGAAGGCGATATCGGTGCACGCGAGGATGTCACTGTAGGCTTGCTGTGTCTCTTCTTTGCTTTGCCACAAGCGCGGACGGTAGTTGTTATCGAAAATAACCTTGCCACCGTTGGCACGGCAGGCACGCAGCAACGTCAGCAAACGCTGGCGGCTGGCAGGGTTAAGGATCGCCACGCTGATACCGCTCAGGTAGAGATAGTCAAAGGTGGCCAAACGCGCGCAGATGGCATCGGCATCTTTGCCGTCCAGCCAGAAACGCGCGGCGGCGTCATTACGCCAGTAGTAGAAGGTACGCTCACCGGTATCGTCGGTTTCAATGAAGTACAGGCCCGGCAGCTTGTTGTCCAGACGCTGAATCAGTGATGTGCCAACCTTCTCTTTTTCCCAGGCCGTCATCATTTCCGTGCTGAAGCTGTCCGTGCCCAGTGCGGTCACGTAGTGGACGCCCAGAGCGTCGGTATTCACCTGGCGAGCGACATACACGGCGGTGTTCAGGGTGTCGCCACCAAAGCCGCGGTTGAGATCCGCGCCCTTTTGCGACAGTTCAATCATGCATTCGCCAATCACGGCAATGTTTTTAGTGGTCATCAGAAGCTGGCCCGTTCGAAAAAGTGAAGAAAAAGGTCATCAAAAAAGAGAGCAATGGGCTCCAGTCTCAACGTTCGCAGGCATTGAGTCAATAGTCTTAAAACGATGTTTTATTTTTTCATGACCTGGATCTGGAAAATTGACCACTCCCGATCCTTCTGGCGCTCAACGCACGAAATATCAGGACTTCGGCTTGCGCAATTCGGTGACGCTTTCACCGCCCATCCCCCAGTTGTCGGTATCCACTTCATCAATGATAACGGTGGTAGTGGCCGGATTTTTACCCATAACGTCGACCAATAATTGGGTGACGCCTGCAATCAACTGGCGCTTTTGCTCTGTGGTGGCGCCATCGCGCGTGATTTTGATGTTAACAAATGGCATGGGATCTCCCGTTATTGGTTAGCGTGGTGTGTCATCTGCTGATTTATCGCCTTTATAGTTCGCCGTTGCAATCCATGCCGCACAAAACAGCGTGAGGCGAGCAAAGAAGTAGAAGAAGGCCATCAGGCCAATCACCGAGCCAAAAGCGGCCCCGGACGGGGTGCTGGCGAGTTTTGGCAACGCGACCGTCATGGCGAATTTGATGGCCTCAAACCCCACGGCGGCAAGCAGCGTGCCGCGCAGCAGCGCTTTGTGCTTCGGCTTGTGGCGCGGCAATATCATGAAAATCCAAAGGAACACCAAATAGTTAGCGGAAATAGAGATGGTGAGTGTGATCACGCGCAGCAGGGGCCGCAGCCATTCGATGCCTTCTAGCCCGAGTGCAGAAACGATGGCACTTTGTGCCGTACCCGCCGCCGAAGTGAGAAACATCGTAATGGTTAGCGCGATCAACAGCCCTATCAGGGAGAGAAAATCCCGCACGTACTGAAAATAGATTTTTTCTTCTTCGTGCGGCTTGCGTTCCCATACGTCACGGGATTGGGCGCGGATCGCTTCACGTAAATTACCCATCCAACTGATACCGGAATAGAGCGCGATCAGCAGCCCGGTGACACCAACGGTGGTGCGCTGTTCAACGGCGGTCTTTACCGTATTTTTTAATGTCAGCGCCAGGTTGGGATCGCTGATGCTGTTGACGATGCGGTCAATCAACTGCGTCAGCATATCGGGGTTGGAGGCGAGCACGAAACCGACAGTAGCGAAGGAAACCATCAAAATCGGGATCAGCGACAGAAAGGAAAAATAGGTGATGGCAGCGCCAAACTGGTTTCCCATGCGATCGTTGAAACGCTCCCCGGCACGGATCAGGTGTGCAATGCTAGGGATGGCCTGAACCCGTTGTGCAATACGCTTACATCGGGAAAGCCATGAAGACGTCACCTTCTGTGCTGATGACGCGGTGGATGTTGAACGATGCGGATCGACCGGTGCGGGCATCCGTTTCCTCCTGTTCAATGAAAAGCCGACGCCTGTAATCAAGGGGTTATATAAATAAATTTAACCGTAAGCGTCGTACAGCGATGGATTGATTATAACCAACAATCGACAGAGGAAGGCGTTCTTTGTGTCTTTGATAGGTTTGCTGTGTAAGCTGGACGATAAAAACGTGCAAAGAAAAAAATCAGGATGACCTGCGCCATAATTCAATCTGTAAAAGATTTTACACTGAATAATCACTCAAGTGATGATATGGCGCACATTTACGATGAAAGCGTGTTGACGCTTGTTTATACTCATTAAAGACCGCTTGAGGTCTGTTTGGTTGGCGCTATTGCGCTGATGCTGCCACGCCGTTAATCGAGTAAAACCTTTCATGCCTGCTTCAGAGTCTGCGCCAAGCGCGTTGCGCCTTAATTTGCGTATTTTTTCCGTGGTGATGTTCAACTTTGCCAATTATCTGACCATTGGGCTGCCGCTTGCGGTATTGCCGGGCTATGTGCATGAACATCTGGGGTTTAGCGCCTTTTGGGCTGGATTGGTGATCAGTTTACAGTACTTCACTACGCTGCTGAGTCGACCGCAATCCGGACGCATCGCGTACGAGAAGGGGCCGAAGAAAGTGGTGGTGTTGGGGCTATGCGGTGCCGTGGTCAGCGGGGTGTTTTATGCGCTGGCGGCCTGGAACGACAGTTCACCCATCATGGCGTTGACATTGCTGTGCATCGGCCGCCTGATTCTGGGGGCGGGGCAAAGTTTCGCAGGCACCGGGGCGACGCTGTGGGGCGTGGGCGTGGTGGGGTCCCGGCATATCGGGCGGGTGATCTCTTGGAATGGCGTGGCGACGTATGGCGCGATGGCGATCGGCGCACCGCTCGGGGTATGGATCAATCACATCGGTGGGTTAAAGCTGGTGTCATATACCGTTATCACCATTGCGCTGCTGTTCGTGTTGCTCGCGTTGCCGCGTGAGGCGGCGAAAGTGACGCCGGGTAAAAAGCTGCCGTTTCGCGAAGTGCTGGGCAAAGTGTGGGTTTACGGCATTGTGCTGGCGTTGGCATCCGTCGGATTTGGCGTGATCGCCACGTTTATCACCCTGTTCTATGCCGATCGACACTGGGAAGGCGCCGCGCTTACCCTGACCATTTTCAGCTGCGCCTTTGTCGGCGTGCGTCTGCTATTTCCAAATAGCATTAACCGCTTTGGCGGACTGCGCGTGGCTATCGTCTGTTTTGCCGTAGAAATTACTGGCCTGCTGTTAATCTGGAGTGCAGCGCTGCCGCTGATGGCGGAGTTGGGCGCTTTTCTGGCCGGTGCCGGTTTCTCGCTGGTGTTCCCCTCGCTCGGTGTTCTGGCGGTCAAAGTGGTTGCACCGCAAAATCAGGGCAGTGCGCTGGCGACCTACACGCTGTTTCTCGATTTATCCCTTGGGCTGGTCGGCCCATTGGCAGGGGTGATGATGGGCTACACCGGCGTGGGCGCTATTTATCTGGCGGCGGCGGTATTGGTGAGCGTCGGTTTGTTGATGACGCTGCGTCTGAGTCGCCGTGGCATCACCTTAGCGCAGGAAGAAACCCTCTCGTCGCGGCAATAAGCGTTTACTTACCGCGACGGTATGCTTACATCAGTCACACTGATTCAACCATGAACCGGTGTGACGGTGAGGCGATCAGTTCGCGGCTTTATCGATCAAAACCGCGTCGACCAATACGCCTTTCTCATCAAATCGCAGTGATAGCGTCTTGTCCTGGCCTGCTAGTGGGCCAACTTTCGGCAGAAAGAGCGGCTTTTTTTCATGTCGATAGTGGTACAACCATAGCGGCGTAGCGATATCGCCCTGGTTGTTGATGGGAGGACCTAGCTTTGTTAATACGTCGCGCTTAGTGGTTTTCCCGTTGATAAACAAGGTGTGAAGGTTGCCGTTATCGATCTCTTCCAGTGCAGATGAGTGGCTACGCACACTGTCCAGAACACACCCTGATAGCGACAACACGATAGAAAGCATGTAGGTGGTTTTTAGTAAACTAGTCATTGAAGCTCAGTGTGTATTGATATTTTTTGGCCCGATAAGGGGCGGGTTTTAGCACGGTCACGCCTGTCGTAGCGTCACGAACAATTTCGTTGAAGTGCATAACACATACTTTTTTGTTTTCTTTCTGATCGTAATTAAGATCGTAATCCTTTCCTGCTTCAGGCGTGATAAGGAAAACGGTGTGGCAGGCACCGTTTGGGCCGACATCAGTACTTATTTTTATTAACGTCGGTTCAGGTTTTACCTTTATTTCAAAGTAGTAGCCTTTATAGTCCTGCGGACGATAACTCAGCTTCGGTATCCCGATATCCCGCGTATCGTTATAGAAACCCAACATGGTATGCGCCACAAGGTCGCGTTCTTCTTGGGGAACGTCGCTTTTTTGCAGCAGAGAGGTTCCTGTAACATTCCCCACAAAGCGGATTCTCGCTAGATTTTCACTGGACTGTGGTGGGTCTTTGTAGACTGGTATGTTTCGCTCCTGTCTCCCTAGCTCGGCGAAGGATTGGCATCCTGTCAGGCCAAGGCAGAATGTGAGCATGATAACGGAATAATATTTAGTCATTTTTTCTTCCATGAGGTTATGTTTCAAGCTATATCGGAGAAATCCATTTTTTCTTTATGGGATTGATTTACCTGGATACGACACACACGTATCCGAACGTTCAGCAAAGATTCCCGACATTGGGCGAAACATCACGTTTAATCCCTTACTTTTCATGGTGAAATAGCGCATCGCCGCCGACTCAAGGTGCGAGCGCACACCGTGTTCCGCCTGCTCGCTGCACCACGCCAATTTTCGTTATATTTTGATTGCAATGGATTTTTTCTCAGCTCGATTCGATGTTTCTGAACATGGAGATAATCTTATGAGTAAAAACACCAAGCAAGACCCAACTCCCCAGGGGCGCCGTCACTTCCTCAAATCTACCGGTATCATGATGGGGGCATTGGGCGGCATGGCGCTGTCTCGCCCTGCCGCTGCGGTGGCACCACCTGCACCGGTGCCACAGAACTGGGACACCACCGTGGATGTGCTGATTATTGGTACGGGCTTTGCCGGATTAGCCGCCGCCATTGAAGCGCGTAACGCTAAGGCTAATGTGCTGATTATCGAGAAAATGCCGCTGTTTGGCGGAAACTCGATACTCAACGGCGGGGATCTGTCGGCGGCAGGCTCCAGCATGCAGCAGGCGCTGGGCATCAAGGATTCCCCGGAGCTGATGTATCAGGACATGATGAAAGCGGGGAACTGGCTGAACTACCCCGAACTGGCGCGCACCGTCGCCGATCACTCGGTGGAGGCGCTGGAGTGGGCCAAAAGCCTCGGCGCTGAGTTTGACCGGGTCAACTATCATGGCGGCCACGCGGTGAAGCGCGCTCACCAACTGAAGGAGCGCTCCGGTTCCGGGCTGGTGGTGAAACAGTACCAGAAGGCCAAAGCGCTGGGCGTGGTGATCGAACAGCGTACTAAGCTGGAGCGGTTGATTATTGACAACCAAGGACGTGTGCTCGGGGCGGAAGTGCGGCGTGGCTATAAGTTTCCCGATGATGCTTCCGGCTCCGTTGCGTTTATCCGTGCAACCAAAGGCGTGGTGCTGGCATCCGGCGGCTTCTCCCAAGGCGTTGCGTTACGGCAAATGTACGACCCACGCTTGACGGATGCGTTCACCTCCACCAACCAACCGGGTGCGACAGGAGAAGCGCTGATGGCGGCCAGCATGATCGGTGCCTTGGCGACGCAGATGGATTGGATCCAACTCGGCCCCTGGACCAGTCCGGATGAACAGGGTTTCGGCTATATCCCGCAGTTTGTTGAACGGGTGGTGGGTTATGGCCTGATGGTCGATCCTGCCAACGGCAAACGCTTCTTTAAAGAAACCGGCAACCGTAAAGAGCGTGCCGATGCCATTATTCAATTGGGGCATCCGGCGTTGATTATCGCCGACAAAACCAACACGCTGAAAATGGTCGATGAAGGACAGATGAACGGCGCGCTGAAAAATGGCTCGCTCAAAACCTACAACACGTTAGAAGAGGTGGCGCAGGCGTACGGTATGCCAGTGGCAGCGTTTGTCGAACAGGTGAAACGCTGGAATGGCTATGTGGAGCAGCATCTGGAAAACGATCCTGACCTCGGTGGCATGATTTTCAAAGATGCCTCACCCAATATCACGCCGCCCTACTATGTGGCGCGTCTCTGGCCGCGCGTGCACCACACCATGGGTGGCTTGGCGATCAATAAAGACGCGCAGGTAATTGGTTTTGATTTGAAGCCGATCGCGGGATTGTATGCCGCCGGGGAAGCCGCAGGCGGGGTACACGGCGCGGTGCTTTTGGGCAGCGTTGCCATGACGGATTGCATCGTGTTTGGGCGCATTGCGGGGAAAAACGTGGTCAAGGCGAGCTGAGCGTATCAAGAAGAGAGGCCGCGTAAGCGGCCTCATCATCATTACTTCAACGTCAGCGTGCGAATGATGCTCTCGGCTTCGGTTTGCGCCGCTTGCTGATTATCAGCAGGCAACGTGATTTGCAGCGTCAACAGTTGGTTCGCCACGTTCCCCAGCAGCACGGAAGAGTAAACCTGCTTGCCGCTGCCACTGTTGGAGATGCTATCGAGCTGTTGCAGCGCATGGCCGTTAATCTCAACGGCTTTATTGGTCACTACCTGCAAGTTGGCATCGCGGGCGCGTTGCTGATCTTCAAGGCGCTGTGTCAATACCGGCAGGGTTTCGTTGCTGCTATCGCCCAGAATGACAATCACGGCGCGCTGGCCATTATCGTTGGCGTAGACATGCATGTTGTTGGATTGCGAACCCACTTTTCCACTTTGATCATGCATATCCGCAGGCAGCGTGAACGCGATGTTGCCAGACAGCAGCGAGATGGTTTGACTGGCGGCTTGCGCGGCCGGGGCATCGTGTCCAGCGTGGCCCGCATTGTCGTCTTTCTTACCGTCGCAGGCGGCCAATAGTGCGGCAAGCAACGTAATTCCAAGATATTTCACTAGCTTCGGCATAAGCGTCCTTCTCTGTTATCAGGCATGCACGGGTAAACCGCTATATCGCACCCTATTCACTGGTGAAACTCAAGCGTTTTGTTGTCACAAAACCTATTTAGGACGGTTCCTGAGATAGCCCTTCCACACGCGGTGGAGGGGCTATCAGCCATCAGCGCCATTGTTCAGCCGACGGCGGCTCGCGCAATGCGGGATGGCTGTGGGATTCGCTCAAACGCTTGAGGAGCATATTGAGCATCACGCCGTACATCGGCAAGAAGAACAATAGGCTAATCAGCAGTTTGAAGGTGTAATCGACCAATGCGATCTCCACCCAGTTTGCCGCCATAAAAGCATCGGTACTGCGATAGAAGGCGATGAAGAAGAAGGCCAGCGTATCGCTTAAATTACCAAACAGCGTGGAGACCGTGGGAGCGACCCACCACGCCTTGCGCTGGCGCAGGCGGTTAAACACATGCACATCCAGAATTTGCCCTAGCACGTAAGCCATAAAGCTGGCACACGCGATACGCGCAACCACGATATTGACGCTGGCGAGCGCACTGAACCCCTGCCACTCTCCCTGATAAAACAGCGCGGATACCACATAGGAAATCACCAGTGCGGGCGCCATCACCGTCAGAATAATTCGGCGCGCCAGCGGTGCGCCAAAGATACGCACGGTCAGGTCGGTGGCCAGAAAGATAAACGGAAAGGTGAATGCACCCCAGGTGGTATGGAACCCGAAGATGGAGATCGGCAACTGCACCAGATAATTACTGGAGGTAATGATCAGAATGTGAAACAACGACAGCCAGACAAGCGCGCTAAGCCGCTGCTGAGCAGTAAAATGAAACATGGCAATGTGACCTTTTTAGTGATTGGGGTGAGGGAACCCAAGTGGTGCCGTTAACAATGACATTATGGCACGTAATTCATACTGCTTATTCAATGCGGCTGATACAGGGATCAATACGACCGGCACAAGGAGCAGCGCGCGGCATGATACGCTGTTAGACGGGGATTGCAATGGCGAATTTATGCGCAATCGATATCGTAGGTTGCGCAGGAAAATCTGCGGCGTAAACTAGGGCGGTTTTGACGACTGCCACACCGGGCGGTCGTTATCTTGCCCTTATGTCACTGCCGAGAATAATGATGACCGACACCTTCACCAACCCGGATAAAACCCTCGATGCACAGGGGCTGCGCTGCCCGGAACCGGTGATGATGGTGCGTAAAACCGTGCGTCAGATGGAGGCAGGGCAGACGCTACTTATTCTGGCGGATGACCCGGCAACCACGCGCGATATACCGGGCTTTTGTGTCTATATGGAGCACGAACTTCTGGCACAGGAGACGGCATCACTGCCCTACCGCTACCTCCTGCGCAAGAAGTAGCTTTTTTGCCGCTATCTCGCGTCTTGTGGTTTTTCGCGGCGCAATAAGCGCAGTGCATTGGCGGTTACCAGCGCCGTGGCACCGGAATCAGCCAGCACAGCGAGCCACAACCCGGTGATCCCCAACAGGCTGGTCACCAGAAAGATGGCTTTCAGCCCCAGCGCCAGTGTGATGTTCTGCCTGATATTGTTGCGCGTGGCGCGAGAAAGCCGAATCATGCCCGCCAGTTCGCTTAACCGATTATGCGTGAGCGCTGCATCGGCGGTTTCCAGCGCAACGTCACTGCCCCCACCCATAGCAATGCCGATCGCCGCCGATTTCATCGCTGGCGCATCGTTAATGCCATCGCCCACCATTGCCGTCGGATGGATCTGGTTCATCTCGCGCACAGCATCGACTTTGTCGGCAGGCAGTAGCCCTGCTTTATAGTCAATGCCCAGCGTCGCCGCGATGGCTGCCGCTGAACGCGGATTATCGCCGGTGAGCATGGTGCAGCGAATTCCCAGTGTGCGCAGTGCCTCAATCGCTTGCGGGGTATCTGCACGCAAGGTATCACGCAGTGCCAGCAAGCCAATGATATGCGTTTCTTCCTGTACCACCACCACGGTTTTCCCGTCGTTTTCCAAGGAATGGATGCGGTCGCGCCAGTCGGCGTCGAGCGCCTCGGGTGAAATTTTAGCGGGTGCTTTGACGCTGAGGGTTTTGCCTGCGATGACGCCTTCAACCCCTACGCTTGCCAGTGCTCGCTGTGCCGTTGCCACGGGTAGCATCGGGGCAACCGTACGGGCATGCTGGACAATCGCTTTCGCCAGAGGGTGGTGTGAACCTGCCTCGATCGCTGCCGCGCGTGCCAGCAGCGCTGCCGTGCTCACGCCCTGCGCGGGTATCGCATCCGTCACCTGAGGCCGGCCCTGTGTCAGGGTGCCGGTTTTGTCGAAGGCGATGGTATTGATGGTGCCCAGAATCTCCAGCGGCGCGCCGCCTTTAATCAGCGCGCCGCGCCGGGCAGCGGCCGCCAGGCCAGAAGTGATAGCCGCTGGGGTGGAGATCACCAACGCGCAGGAGCAACCGATGAGCAACAGCGTCAGGCCGCGATAAATCCACTCTTGCCACGGCGCACCAAACAACAGTGGCGGTATCACGATGGTCGCCGCGGCGAGCAGCATGATGGCCGGGGTGTAATAGCGGCTAAAGCGATCGAGAAAACGCTCTATCGGCGCGCGGTGGCTCTCCGCTTCTTCAATTAAATGCAAAATGCGGTCGATGGCGCTGTTGCCCGGTTCGGAGATCACGCGCAGCTGTATCAGGCGATCGACGCTCAGGCTGCCTGCCGAGACTTTATCGCCCTGCTCACGCTCTACCGGCAGGGATTCCCCGGTCAATGCGCTTTCATCGACGCTGGCATGGGGAACCAGCAGTTCGCCATCGGCGGGCAATCGGCTGCCCGGTGCCACTTCGATCACATCGCCGGGGCGCAGTGCTGCAATGCTGACCTGAGTACGCTGACCGGCACGGATCAGCGTTGCGGTTTCCGGCATTAGCGCCATTAACGCGCTGACACCGCGACGGGCGCGCTGTGCAGCGTAGGCTTCCAGGCGCTCTCCCAGCATAAACAGCAAAATAACCATGGTGGCTTCGCTGGTGGCACCAATCAACAAGGCACCTAGCGCGGCGACGCTCATCAGCGTTTCGATGGCAAAGGGCGTGCCGCTGCGAATCAGTTTAATCGCCTGTCCGAGCAGCGGTATCAGCCCCAGCAGCGTGGTGGCAACAAAGGCTATTTCTGACGCGCGCGGCGAAAACAGCGAAAGTATCCCGCTGGCAGCGGTTAACACCGCAAACAGAATGAGAAAACCGTGTTCATGCAAGAGACGGCGTAAAGGGGGCTCGGCGGGTGCGTGGGCTGTTGGGACGGTTGCGCCAGGGGACGTATCTTGCCAGGTAAACCCAGCGTGCTCTACGGCGCGTTGAATCTGTGTACGAATATCGGATTGTGCATCAACAATAAGTTTTTCGGTGGCGAAGCGAACGCTTGCTTGAATGACGCCGGGAAGCGGGGTGATGGCGTTTTCGATCTTTTTGGCGCAACTGGGACAATCCATCCCGCGGATAATCCAGCTGAAGCGCACGCCGGAAGTGGGGGAGGCGTCACTGTCGCTACCGTCGGGGTCACCGGAATCCCCGCTCTCTCCACCGTCAGACGCGCTGTGTTCCGCGCTGGGTGTGGTGTCGCACGCAGAGAGGGTTGTGGTGCTGTGTTTAACCGCACAGCAACTGCGATCGGCATGGCTACTGTGTTGCGCATGGCGCTGGCAGCAAGCGTTGGCACCATGATCGTGGTGAGTGTGGCCATGGTGAGTCTGGTGATGAGAATGCATCATGCTCTCCTGTTTGATGATAGTGGTTCTCATCCACGACTTTATCACTGCTGCCAGTAGCTGCACAGCGCTTTTGATATTCAGCGCTGATTAAAAATAGAGCGCCCTCACGATTAAAAAATGGCCCGCAAAATAACCGGCAGCCACCATCGCCTGATGGGCGCGAAACGGAAAGCGGTAATGGTGAATCAGCCAGACGCTGTGGGCGATAAAGAGCAGTACGCTGCCTGCAAACCAGGAGAGGTTATTACTGCTGCCAAGCGCAAAATACTGTTCCCCGGCCACCCACACCATGACCGCATTCATCACGACAAATGCCACGACCGGCCAGCGCAGAGTGTCGAGCCGTGACCACAGGATGGCGAGCAGTATCACGATAATGACTAGCAGCAACAGTGGCAACGGCCAGAAAAACGTGAGTGACGCTTTTGCCACCAGAAACCCGATGGTGTAGAGCAGATGGCAGGCGGAATAGGCCCCGATGGCGAACAGCATGCGCTGTGTGGGCAGCAACAGCAGGATATCCGCCGCTAACGTTGCTAACAGGCCGAGCACGATAAAGTAGCCGGTGACGCTCATCAGCGGCGTTTGCCAGGCCAGCGCCAGCAGCAGCGCGATGGTAATGGGCTTGAACAGCCAGCGTTGCCAGCCGGGTCCACGGTAGCTGGCATCGACGTAGAGCCAACCTGAAAACAGAACGGCAATAAACGACCAGAGCATAGGGTATCCTTATCACCTTATTGGATTTTTCATCATTCAGTGTAGGAGATCGCACGCGGGATGAACAACACGCTGTGTGACAAGTGCGAAGTCACGCGCTTCATGCTATGTTGGCGGCAATTATGATCGTTTTTTGTATATATATCTTCGCGATACCATTGAAGGGGGACGGTTTTTGCATGAGCAATGAGTCAGCGCTCTACCGGATTCAATTTATGAATAACGGCAAAAATTATCAGCTTTACGTGCGGGAGTTGGTGCAAAGCAGTCTGTTTGGTTTTATCGAGATTGCGGATTTTGTTTTCGACGGCCCCTCCACCCTGTTGGTGGACCCTTCCACCGAGAAGCTGAAAACCGAGTTTTCCGGCGTAAATCGCAGCTTTATTCCGCTGCAAGCGGTGATCCGTATCGATGCCGTGACGGAGAAAGGGGCAGCCCGCATTTCCGACTTGGGCGACAATGTTACCGCTTTCCCTTTCCTGTCCGGGAAAAAGCCCTGATGTCGTGGGAAATATCCCATTGGTGGTCGTTGGCTGTCAGCCTGATCTTGTTTCTGGGGTGGCGACAGTTTTTGCGGCAACGGCGCCAGCGCGCAGAGGACGATGCCGCACCGCTGTGCACGGTAGAGGCTGAGATCGCCGCGCTGCGCGCCATACCGCTGGCGCGGGGCACGCGCGCGCAGCCGATGAATCCCGATCTTCCTATGCGCTATGCGGCGACGTTTAGGCTATTGCCCGCAGGGGAAAACCTTACCTGCCGTCTGAGCGATGCCCAATATCGAACGCTGGCGTTAGGTATGACGGGCAGATTGCAGGTACAGGGCTCACGCTTTGTGTCCTTCGTACCCGCATAGGGCTATTTTTTTGCCCTGCCAGTGGGTTGAACACCCTTCATCTTTTTTTGCCACGCCAGCAGTTCAAACACCCCGAACAGGAAAATACGTGCTTCCAGTGCGCGGCTCAGTGGCCCCTGCTCTTTACCATGACTGGCACGTAACAACAGTACCTGAAAACCGTGCATCAACAGCGTAAACCCCATCGCGACCATCATGAAGATGTTCAGCGGACGAGGAAAGGGCGCAATCAGGTTGGTAATTAAAAAGCCCCACACGCCGATCATCAATATCCGGCCCAGGTTAATCCAAATCATCGTCTGCCTCTTCATGCTGTGTGGTCGTAGCCTGGCGGATATATAGCCGATAAGCCACTTGTCCTGCCACTTTTTCGCGGTGTAGTGTCCAGGTTACGGGAATCTCGAGTTCGCCATTCTCGGCCTCGGTTTCCACGTAAATCCACGCCTCGGGTGCCAGCCAGCCCTGCTGTTCCAGCAAACTGAGCGTCTGGTTCAATAAATCCCGACGAAAGGGGGGGTCGAGAAACACCACGTCATAAGGTTCACCGGCCTGTGCCAGCCAGTTCAACGTATTGGTATTGATGATGCGGGCGTTGCTCGCTTTCAATAGCACCGCATTCTGTTCCAGTTGCCGGGCGATGCTGCGTTCGTTTTCCAGCAGGGTGACATGTGCCGCATAACGTGACAGCGCTTCAAACCCTAATGCGCCACTGCCTGCGAAGCCATCCAGGCAACGGGCCTGCTGAATGACCGGCGCCAGCCAGTTAAACAGCGTTTCACGAACGCGATCGGTGGTGGGTCGCAGCCCAGGGCTGTCTGGCACGGGAAGTTTTCGTCCGCGCCACTGGCCGCCGATAATGCGGATTTGGCCTGCCTGTGCAGGTGCATTTTTTTTTGCCATCGTCTGTTTACTTTAGAACACCGGGTTGCCGGGTGCTGAGATTCGCTATTGGTAATAGGTAGGCGCTATTCTAACGAGGGTTAGGAGGGGAAGGAATGTTAATATCAGGTTTCTCTGCGGTGACGCGTGGTTTTGGCCTCCCCGGTTATCGCGATGACATACTTCGTTACCGAGATTGTCGCCACCTGCCCTGCCATGGTGCGTGTTGCTGCCGGGCGGAAAGTGGTAGACTCTGGGCTCGACCGAGACCGGGCTATTGACTTCAATTATTTAAGCGCTGCTGTGAGCAGCAGCATGGGACGCGATTGCGATATGACAAAAGAGAAAAAACGCGGTTTCTTTTCCTGGCTGGGATTAGGGCGTCAGGAAGAGGAGCTAACCGAGCAACCGCAAGACGCAGAACAGCAGCAGGATGTGGCGCAGCCTCAGGACAGTGATGTGCCTGTGGTATCTGAGGTTCACGCCGAAACCCCAAACGATGAGCCTGATGTGCAAACTGAGGCTCACCGCGCGCAGGTGCTCGAACAACCGACCGTTTCGCCGCCAGAATTGCCGCGCGTCGCTGATGTCGTTGAAACCGCTGAGACGGCAGACCATGCAGAAGCGCAGGATACTCTGCCATCACAAGATGTTTTGTCATCACAAGATGTTCTGCCATCACAGGACAGTGCCGATGAGCAAGTGATAACGGACGTTGCAGAGCCGGTGCCCGTTGCACAGGAGCAGGAAAGGCCGACCAAAGAGGGCTTTTTCGCTCGGCTAAAACGCAGCCTGGTAAAAACCCGAGAAAACCTCGGTTCCGGATTTATCGGATTGTTTCGCGGTAAGAAAATAGATGACGATCTGTTCGAGGAACTGGAAGAGCAATTATTGATTGCTGATGTCGGCGTGGAAACCACGCGCAAGATTATTACCGACCTGACAGAGCACGCCAGCCGTAAGCAACTGAAAGATGCCGATGCGCTGTTGGTGAAACTGAAAGAAGAGATGGGCGCTATCCTTAATAAGGTGGACGAGCCGCTCAACATCGACGGAAAAACCCCTTACGTGATCCTGATGGTCGGTGTTAACGGCGTCGGGAAAACCACTACCATCGGTAAGCTGGCGCGTCAGTTCCAGGCGCAGGGGAAATCGGTGATGCTGGCTGCCGGGGATACCTTCCGTGCCGCCGCTGTGGAGCAGTTGCAGGTGTGGGGTCAGCGCAACAACGTGGCCGTGGTTGCGCAGCACACGGGCGCGGATTCCGCCTCGGTGATTTTTGATGCCATTCAGGCGGCAAAAGCGCGCGGTGCTGACGTGCTGATTGCTGATACCGCAGGACGCTTGCAGAACAAAGCGCACCTGATGGAAGAGTTGAAGAAAATTGTCCGCGTGATGAAAAAACTGGATGAGTCCGCGCCGCATGAAATCATGTTGACGCTGGACGCCAGCACCGGACAAAACGCCGTCAGCCAGGCGAAACTGTTTAACGATGCCGTCGGCTTGACCGGCATCACTCTGACCAAGCTGGACGGCACTGCGAAAGGCGGGGTGATCTTCGCCATCGCCGATCAGTTTGCGATTCCTATCCGCTATATTGGGGTAGGGGAAGGTATTGATGATTTGCGTCCCTTTAAGGCTGACGATTTTATTGAGGCGCTTTTTGCCCGCGAAGATTGATGTCTCGTGAGGATAAACAGCTTGCCCGAGAGGATGAAAACGGATGATTCGCTTTGAACAAGTCAGTAAGGCTTATCTCGGTGGACGTCAGGCGTTGCAGGGGGTGGATTTCCATCTGCTCCCTGGGGAGATGGCGTTTCTGACGGGCCATTCTGGTGCCGGGAAAAGTACCCTGCTGAAACTGATTTGTGGCATAGAGCGCCCGAGCGCGGGCCAGATTTTGTTTAGCGGGCACAATATCAGCCGCTTGAAAAAGCGTGAAGTGCCCTTCTTGCGCCGGCAGATCGGCATGATCTTTCAGGATCACCATTTGCTGATGGATCGCACTGTCTACGATAACGTGGCGATGCCGCTGATTATTGCTGGGGCGAGCAGTGAAGATATCCGCCGCCGTGTGTCGGCCGCTCTCGATAAGGTGGGTTTGCTGGACAAGGCCAAGAGCTACCCGATTCAATTGTCCGGCGGTGAGCAGCAGCGCGTGGGCATTGCCCGTGCGGTGGTGAACAAACCTACGGTGCTGCTGGCAGATGAACCGACCGGTAACCTGGATAACGCGTTGTCTCAGGATATTCTGCGTCTGTTCGAAGAATTTAACCGCGTTGGCGTTACGGTGTTGATGGCAACCCACGACACGACGCTGATTGCCAGCCGTCAGTATCGCGTACTGACGCTGTCGCAAGGACGTATGCTGGGAGGCGTTTATGGCGACTAATTCCCGTAACGCGAAACCCCGCGTGAGTAAGGAAAAGGCACTGCGCGGTGGCTGGCAAGAACAGTGGCGTTACGCCTGGGACAATACGCTGGCGGATATGCTGCGCCAGCCGCTGGCGACGCTGCTGACCGTGATGGTAATTGCCATCTCGCTGACCTTGCCGAGTATCTGCTATCTGGTGTGGAAAAACGTCAGTCAGGCCGCGGAGCAGTGGTATCCCACGCCGCAGTTGACGGTGTATCTGGATAAAGCGTTGGACAATGATGCGGCGCAGGGCGTGATTAACACGCTTGCGGCTGAGGATGGGGTAGAGAAGGTCAACTACCTGTCCCGTGATGAAGCGATGGGTGAGTTTCGCAACTGGTCTGGTTTCGGTGGTGCGCTGGACATGCTGGAAGAGAATCCGCTGCCCGCCGTTGCCATCATCACGCCAAAGCTGAATTTCCAAAGCTCACAGACGCTGACCTCGTTACGCGATCGCGTGGCGGCAGTGCACGGTGTGAGTGAAGTCCGTATGGACGACAGCTGGTTTGCGCGCTTGGTGGCGCTGACCTCACTGGTGGGTCAGGTGGCCGCAACCATCGGTATCCTGATGATTGTTGCCGTGTTCCTGGTCATCGGTAATAGCGTGCGACTGAGTATTTTCAGCCGCCGTGAAACCATCAATGTCATGAAGCTGATTGGGGCAACGGACGGCTTTATTTTACGGCCCTTCCTCAACGGTGGCGCATTGTTGGGCGGCGGCGGTGCGCTGCTGTCGTTGATTCTGTCGCAGGCGTTGGTCTGGAAGCTCTCTGCCGTGGTCGATCAGGTCGCGACGGTGTTTGGTACGCGCTTTGCCGTGACCGGGCTCACCTGGGATGAATCACTGCTGCTGCTGTTGATTGCCGGGATGATTGGCTGGCTGGCGGCATGGCTGGCAACCGTGCAACATTTACGTCGCTTTACACCAGAGTGAGTTTTTTCTGGTAGGATTTTCTGGTGCCTTGGTGTGCTGAGGGTTGAATAAAATCATCGACAGGTACGCCTTGATCTGTCGCCGTCAGGCGATAAAATAGGGTCAGTCGGTGAACAGAAGGAACTCTTGGCATAGGGCGTAGTCAAAGCTTTGTGCCGGAGCAGCAGTCAGGTGCATCGGTTTTGTTGTACATAATGTGAGGTTTAACGCTGTATTTTATTCACTCACGCTAATTGAAGAGGGGTCGAATGACCAAAGATATGCAAACTTTCACCTTAGTTCCCCAGGGCAGTCTGGAAGGGTATATTCGTGCCGCCAACGCCTATCCGATGCTGACGGCGGAGGAAGAGCGGGCACTGGCTGAACGGCTGCATTACGAGGGCGATCTGGAATCGGCGAAAGCGCTGATCCTGTCGCATCTGCGCTTTGTGATTCACGTGGCCCGTACCTATGCGGGTTATGGATTGCCCCAGGCAGACCTGATTCAAGAAGGCAATATCGGCCTGATGAAAGCGGTGCGCCGCTTCAACCCGGAAATGGGTGTGCGTCTGGTGTCCTTTGCGGTGCACTGGATCAAAGCCGAAATTCACGAATATGTGTTGCGTAACTGGCGTATCGTCAAGGTCGCGACCACCAAAGCGCAGCGCAAGCTGTTCTTTAACCTGCGTAAGACCAAACAGCGTCTGGGCTGGTTTAATCAGGACGAAGTAGAACTGGTGG
Organism: Symbiopectobacterium purcellii; assembly: GCF_019797845.1. Lineage (NCBI taxonomy): Bacteria > Pseudomonadati > Pseudomonadota > Gammaproteobacteria > Enterobacterales > Enterobacteriaceae > Symbiopectobacterium > Symbiopectobacterium purcellii. The sequence continues at coordinate 115,379 of NZ_CP081864.1, forward strand.
CCCGTGAATTGGGTGTTACCAGCAAAGATGTGCGTGAGATGGAATCGCGTATGGCCGCGCAAGACATGACGTTCGATCCCACACCGGATGACGAATCGCATGATGGTCAGGCGATGGCACCCATGCTCTATCTTCAGGATAAATCGTCTGATTTCGCTGATGGCATCGAAGAAGATAACTGGGATAACCACGCAGCGGACAAGCTTGCCTATGCGTTGGAAGGACTGGACGAACGTAGCCAGCATATTATCCGAGCGCGCTGGTTGGATGACGATAACAAATCGACCTTGCAGGAACTGGCCGATCAATACGGCGTTTCCGCAGAACGTGTGCGTCAGTTAGAGAAAAATGCCATGAAGAAACTGCGGGCAGCGATTGAAGCCTGAAGCAGTAGCCCTTATTCCGGATAGTGAGAAGGCCAACGTATGTTGGCCTTTTTTGTTGCGCTTATTGAAGGATAAGTAGGGGGTGTTTTAGTCAGCGTAAGATGTGATTTCATCCCTGATTTCCTGGGGGATAAACAATTCGGTTTCTGTTGTTATTGAATAGTATTCTTTCTTTAAATGAAAATACTCACCATGCGTTTTTGACATTATATACATAAAATAAAAATCGTTTAATTTTTTTATATGCAATGCAAGTATTTCGTAATCCTTCTCATCAACTCTTTTCGTCAATATATCATTGAAAATAAATTCAGCTACCCTTGCGTTAGTAATGCTATTACTAACACGTTCGGTAATGCCTATGTCATGTTGATTCCTATATTCAAATTCAGGGGGTAAGAAATTTTTTTCAAGTGGTGTGTCATTATATATCAGTTGAATAAGAAAGTTCTGTATGCAATATGACCATCTTAACTCAATGTGTTCTTGTTCAATATGTTGTTTACGTGTCTCATCATGGGTGACTATATAATGGTGTGATGACATAAGGAGTAGTATGTCTTTGTAGATGTTCGATGCGGTATTGAATCGTTCCCATGTCGTATATCCAGTCCCGATGATATTCATTGCATATTTTATAATGAGAATCTGCAAGTATTCTATATCTTCTTTTTTGGGTCTTTTTTTATAAGGTAGACGCATCCAGGCATTGTTTAGTGTTTTTAAATGTTCAATTCTAACTGAGAGTTCATCATTCAATCTATTTATTTGTGTATCACAAAGCTCTCTTTTTTGATAGATCTTATTTTCTATTTTGAGTAAATCAGAATTGTATTTTGATACATTACTAATCGATTTTTCCTGGTTATAATATGATGGGTAAATATTTGATAATGTTATTTTCATTTTTTCTCCCTGATGTGAATGTGTTTATTAATGTCTATTGTTATTTAATTTTTTTAAAATTTCATACATAATGAACTCCTTTCACAGTCTTTATTATAAATTTATTAATGTTAATAGTGTTCTAACGAGCTTTGCATGACAGGAACTACAACAAGATTTGTTAGCATAGGGAAGTGGAGATATACCGTCATCTGTACCCTAGATTAACGAATGAAGTGTTTTATCACAAAGTAGAAAAATAATTGCATGAAGTGAGAACATCAGGGAGGCGTAGGATACCCGTAGATTTACATGGCGTAGCGTTACGATTCGTCACGTACAATACTCGATCAATGCTGCGTCGTTATCTGCCGTGGGGCTGATGAACCGCAGCCATTCGCACGCCACAAGGGCACCCCGCGTGCAAAACCCTTTGCTCTTAAAAATCAGACCAGCTTGGGCTGGTCTGATGAATTTATGCTAACCCTATGCAACATTACAGATGTTCAGTCACCTGTTCATAGTAGCTTAGCGCGATATCATGTTTGATATTCGCAGGGATTAAGGTTTGTCCGCGTTTGAAGTAGCCGTTTTTCATCAGAAAATCTACTTCTTTTCCTGTTTGCCGGGCTTGCAGATAGTCATCATAAAATCCGACAACCTCTTTTAAGCTGCAATAGAGCACGTCCTGCTGTGCGCATTCCTCACCGAAGGAGAGCTGACATAATGCAAGCGCCGCTTGTGCGTTGGCGATACCACAGGCCAGGTTATCGTGCACTTGTGATGTTGTTAAACGAGTGAAAACGTCATAAAAGAGTTTATTCTCTCTGTTTTGTGGTGCGTCAATATTTCTGTAGCCAAGTTCTCGAGAGAAATTATACAGGCAGCTTAGCCATACGGTATTTCTTAGCGTTGAATCAATCCGCTGTGTTTTTTGCTCATCCAACGTTAACGTGCAATGGGCGGATGTTATAAAATCCTCAATATTACGGTGTAAAAACTCGGATGTTTGAAAGACTTCCCAATCGGTGTCGCCACACTTTATTGCCGTAAGGGAATATTTAATACGCAATAGTTGCAGTTTTTTCATTGCTACCGAGGCAGGATTTATCTCGTTTTCAATTTTTTTCATAAAATTCATCCAGTTTGGTGATGGCGGCTCGTAATTTATGATTAATTTCACGTCGTGTCTCTACTGCCATTTCCGGTTGGCTTTCAATATCATTCTGTATTGTTAATAGGTTCTTATTGTAGACGTTAATAAGAGAGGAGTTCTGTTGCGGGACGGGATTATGCGTGCCCGTACTCGCAGATCTAATCTGCATCTGATCGTTTTCCAATGAGGTAAGGAGGAAAGAAATATATCTGATCCGCTATTCAGAGGATGCGTTTTCGTAGTAGAAGAAGCGATTTTTGAAGAGCGTGTAATGAGCTGCTTATAAGGAAGGGTAATACCAGTACGCGTGGGTTGTGCCATCACGCGTACTGGTTCGGCATGACTTTGCTCTGCTGGCGTATTGGCGCGTCATGCCATTGGTTAGCAGTTAACTTCGGGTGTAGAGCCACCCGCCTGACACGGGAAAGAATCCACAGCTTTCCATAAAGCGGTCCAGCACGATCTCATTCACGCCAGCATGATCGGCGGCTGTCAGCCAAAATTCCTTCACGCCCGGTAACTGGCGCACCACTTCCTGAATCAGGTGCAGGCCAACGCCGCGGCGACGCGTGGCTTCTCTGACCATCAGATCATCGAGTTCCGCGTATTCGCCATCAATTTCCACCATTACTGCTGCCAGCAAGCGGCCATTGAAGCGTGACGCAAACAGGCGCTGGTGCAGATCAAGGCTCTGTTCCAGTAGGTCGAGATTCTGGTGGGGCCAAATCTTGGCGAGATCAATTCTATCCTGGTCGCTGAATAACGAGAGACATTCGACGGCGAGCTTCATTTCGATAACCCTCTCAATGCGTTTGCATAAAGCATAGCTGTAGCCTAAAGCATAATGTAGTAGCGATGTAGATAAACAGTTGTGTAAGTTTTTCTGTACGGTTAATAGGGAAAATGTTTTCCTCACCGATGATTTTTCGAGTATTGAGTTGCCCATTGCTGCATAAAGCAGCATAACTGACTATATATAAAATAAATAGTGGCTTATAAGGCTGGTATTTTATGCTGTTTACACCGCTTGTTTCTAGTAGCGATAGTTGATTTGCAGCATAAAATTCCTGTTTAATGACATGAAAAATAACTCCTTATTAGCGAAGTATAGCTAATAAAAAGCCTAACCTGTTCTTACTTATAAGAAAAAGATTGAGTACGGCGGGTTGATACAGGTTTGCAGGCGAACTCCATAACGACAGATAGGGTGAATCGAATGAAAGTAGCTAAAGGTAAAGTCGTACTGTTAGGGTGTATGGCAGCAGCGTTCGCACAGATGGCTAATGCAGAAGACATCAAAGTTGCCGTTGTCGGTGCCATGTCCGGCTCGGTTGCCCAGTATGGCGACATGGAATTTATCGGTGCGCGTCAGGCGATTGCTGACATCAATGCCAAAGGTGGCGTGAAGGGCAACAAACTGGTTGCCGTGGAATATGATGATGCGTGTGACCCGAAACAGGCGGTTGCCGTTGCCAACAAAGTGATTAACGATGGCATTCGTTACGTGATTGGTCACCTGTGCTCCTCTTCCACCCAGCCGGCCTCTGATATCTATGAAGACGAAGGCGTGCTGATGATTACGCCAGCGGCGACTGCACCGGATCTGACTACCCGTGGTTACAAACTGGTGCTGCGCACCACCGGTCTGGATTCCGATCAGGGCCCGACCGCCGCTAACTATATCGTGAATACCATTAAACCGCAGCGTATCGCTGTGGTACACGACAAGCAGCAGTACGGTGAAGGTCTGGCTCGCTCGGTTCAGGACAGCCTGAAAAAAGCAGGTGCCAACGTGGTGCTGTTTGAAGGCGTAACCGCTGGGGATAAAGATTTCTCCACGCTGGTGGCGCGTTTGAAGAAAGAGAACGTGGATTTCGTTTACTTTGGCGGTTACTACCCGGAAATGGGCCAGATTCTGCGTCAGGCGCGTCAGGCTGGGTTGACCACCAAATTCATGGGACCGGAAGGGGTGGGCAACTCCTCACTGTCCAACATCGCGGGCGCGGCGTCTGAAGGTATGCTGGTGACCCTGCCGAAACGTTATGACCAGGTTCCTGCTAACCAGCCGATCGTGGATGCGCTGAAAGCGAAAAAACTGGATCCGACCGGCCCGTTCGTCTGGACCACCTACGCCGCGTTGCAGTCTCTGACCACCGCGATGGAGCGCAGCGGTGCAGAAACGGAAGCTATCGCAAAAGACCTGAAAGCCAACACCGTGGAGACCGTAATGGGTCCGTTGAGCTGGGATACAAAAGGTGACCTGAAAGGGTTTGAGTTTGGCGTATTCGAGTGGCATGCAGACGGCACTTCTAGCGCAAAATAATCGCTGCCGCCCACTCAGTTCCTGAACACCGATGCCCCCACCGCCTTCAGGCCGTGGGGGCAAAATCTTAAGGTGTAAAGGTTAATTCTAAGGTAAAGGTATGTCCGAGCAGTTCCTCTATTTCCTTCAGCAAATGTTCAACGGCGTGACGTTGGGCAGCACTTATGCGCTGATTGCCATTGGCTACACCATGGTTTACGGCATTATCGGCATGATTAACTTCGCCCACGGCGAGGTCTACATGATCGGTAGCTATGTCTCTTTTATCGTTATCGCTGCACTGATGATGATCGGTATCGACGTCAGCTGGGTGCTGATCGGTGCCGGATTTATCGCGGCCATTGTGATCGCCAGCGCTTACGGCTGGAGCATCGAGCGGGTGGCCTATAAGCCGGTGCGTAACTCCAAGCGCCTGATTGCGCTTATTTCCGCCATCGGGATGTCCATCTTTCTGCAAAACTACGTCAGCCTGACGCAAGGTTCGCGCGATGTGGCACTGCCGACGTTGGTGCATGGTCAACTGGTTGTCGGGGAAAGCAACGGTTTCGCCGCCACCATTACCACCATGCAGGTGACCATCTGGATTGTCACCTTCATCACGATGCTGGCACTCACCACCTTTATTCGCTATTCCCGCATGGGGCGCGCTTGCCGTGCCTGCGCGGAAGATCTGAAAATGGCCAGCCTGCTGGGCATCAGCACTGACCGCGTGATTTCGTTGACCTTTGTGATCGGTGCGGCGATGGCGGCGGTCGCTGGCGTGTTGCTGGGCCAATTCTATGGTGTGATCAACCCCTATATCGGCTTTATGGCGGGCATGAAAGCCTTTACCGCCGCGGTGTTAGGCGGGATCGGCAGCATCCCGGGTGCCATGATTGGCGGCCTGGTGCTGGGGGTGGCGGAAGCCCTGACCAGTGCCTACCTGAGTACGGAGTACAAAGACGTGGTGTCGTTCGCGTTGTTGATTGCGGTGCTGTTGGTGATGCCAACCGGCATTCTGGGCCGCCCGGAGGTTGAGAAAGTATGAAGCAGCTCAACCTGTTAAATGCGGTGATATCGGCGTTTACGCTGCTGGTGCTGGCGGCGTTCCTGATGGGAATGCAACTGGGGCTGGATGGCACTACGTTGGTGGTGCGTGGGGCAGATGCCGTGCGCTGGAACCTGATCGGCGTGGGTTGCGTGGTGGTGTTCTTCTTCCAACTGCTGCGCCCCTTCTTCCAAAGCGTAATGCGGAAACTGTCTGGCGGTGGTGCCTCACTGGTGCTTCCGAGCTTTGACGGCAGTACGCCGCGTCAAAAAGTGCTGGCGGCGGTGCTGATTATTATTGCGGTGGCCTGGCCGTTTTTGGTGTCGCGCGGTTCGGTGGATATCGCCACGCTGACGCTGATCTATGTCATGCTGGGCCTGGGGCTGAACGTTGTCGTGGGGCTGTCGGGTTTGCTGGTGTTGGGCTACGGTGGTTTCTACGCCATTGGCGCTTACACCTACGCGCTGCTGAACCATTATTACGGGCTGGGCTTCTGGCAGAGTCTGCCGCTGGCGGGTATCGCGGCTGGGTTGTCCGGTTTCCTGCTTGGTTTCCCGGTGTTACGCCTGCGCGGTGACTATCTGGCGATTGTGACGCTCGGTTTCGGTGAAATCGTGCGTATCCTGCTGCTCAACAACACGGAGTTTACCGGTGGCCCGAACGGCATCAGCCAGATTCCCAAACCTACCTTCTTTGGGCTGGAGTTCAGTCGCCGGGTTAGCGAAGACGGTTGGGGCACCTTCCACGAGATGTTTGGCCTGAAGTATGATCCCAGCGATCGCATCATTTTCCTGTATCTGGTGGCGCTGCTGCTGGTTATCGCCACCCTATTTGTCATCAACCGGTTATTGCGTATGCCGCTGGGGCGTGCCTGGGAAGCGCTGCGTGACGATGAGATTGCCTGTCGTTCGTTAGGATTAAGCCCAACCCGTATCAAACTGACGGCGTTTACCATCAGTGCGGCGTTTGCCGGTTTTGCTGGCACGCTGTTTGCCGCGCGTCAGGGGTTTGTCAGTCCGGAATCCTTTACCTTTGCTGAATCAGCGTTCGTGCTCGCCATTGTGGTGTTAGGCGGTATGGGCTCTCAGTTCGCGGTGATCCTCGCGGCCATTCTGTTGGTGGTATCGCGTGAATTGATGCGCGATCTGAACGAGTACAGCATGCTGCTGCTGGGTGCGCTGATGGTGCTGATGATGATTTGGCGTCCGCAAGGACTGTTGCCGATGAAGCGCCCAGAGATGAAGCTGAAGGTTGAGAAGAAGGAAGAACAGGCATGAGTACGCAACCATTATTATCGGTTCGTGGCCTGACCATGCGCTTTGGCGGCTTGCTGGCGGTCAACAATGTGGAATTGGATCTGAATCAGGGTGAAATCGTCTCTCTGATTGGGCCGAACGGTGCGGGTAAAACCACGGTGTTTAACTGCCTGACCGGTTTTTATCGCCCGACGGGCGGCACCATCATGCTGCGCGACCGCCATCTTGAAGGGCTGCCGGGACAGCAGATTGCCCGGATGGGCGTGGTGCGAACCTTCCAACATGTGCGTCTGTTCCGCGAAATGACGGTGATTGAAAACCTGCTGGTGGCGCAACATCAACACCTGAAAAGCGGCGTGTTTGCCGGCCTGCTGAAAACGCCGGGTTTCCGTCGCTCGGAAGCCCAAGCGCAAGAGCTGGGCGCCATGTGGCTGGAGCGCGTTGGTCTGCTTGATTTGGCTAACCGTCAGGCAGGCAATCTGGCGTATGGTCAGCAGCGCCGTCTGGAGATTGCGCGTTGCATGATGACGCGCCCGGAAGTGTTGATGCTGGATGAGCCAGCTGCCGGGCTGAACCCGAAAGAGACCGACGAACTGGATCACCTGATTGCTGAGTTGCGCGATCGTCACCAGGTGTCGGTGCTGCTGATCGAGCACGATATGAAGCTGGTGATGGGCATTTCCGACCGCATTTACGTGGTGAATCAGGGAACGCCTCTGGCGCAGGGAACACCGGTTGAAATTCGTAATAACCCGGACGTGATCCGCGCGTATCTCGGGGAAGGATAAGCACTATGTTGTCATTTAATCAGGTTTCAGCGCATTACGGAAAAATCCAGGCGCTGCATGACGTGAGTCTGCACATCGAACAGGGTGAAATCGTGACGCTGATTGGCGCCAACGGCGCGGGGAAAACCACGCTGCTCGGCACCCTGTGTGGCGATCCGCGTGCGACGGCGGGCTCCATCATTTATGATGGAAAAGACATCACCCAGTGGCAAACGGCGCAGATCATGCGTGAAGCTATCGCCATTGTGCCGGAAGGCCGCCGCGTGTTTTCACGCATGACGGTGGAAGAGAATCTGGCGATGGGGGGCTTCTTTGCTGACAAGGAGCAGTATCAGTCGCGCATTGCGCGGGTATACGATCTGTTCCCACGTCTGTATGAGCGCCGCGCGCAGCGTTCCGGCACCATGTCCGGCGGTGAGCAGCAGATGCTGGCTATCGGACGCGCGCTGATGAGCCAACCGCGCTTGCTGCTGCTGGATGAGCCTTCTCTGGGGCTGGCACCGATTATTATTTTGCAGATTTTTGATACTATCGCTCAACTGCGCGAAGAAGGGATGACTATCTTCCTGGTCGAGCAGAATGCGAATCAGGCGCTGAAATTGGCGGATCGTGGTTATGTGCTGGAGAATGGTCGGGTAGTATTGGAAGATACGGGTGCCGCCTTGCTGGCAAATGAGGCCGTGCGTTCTGCCTATCTCGGTGGATAACCCTGTCTGAGCGACCAATATTGCGCGACAATCGTCGTGTCTGGGTGGGCCAGCGTTGTCTGGCCCATCGTGTTATCTGATGAATCAAGAGAATGAAAATGGCAACGGAAGGATTACTGTCTCAGCGTATGGCGAGACTGAAAAGCTCGGCGATTCGGGAATTGTTGAAACACAGCAAGATGGATCATGTGATTTCTCTGGCTGGGGGAATTCCTTCAGATGCCTTGTTTGATTTTGAGGGATTAAACCAGGCGACCCAGCGTGCGATTACCGAGCAGCCGAAAAATGCGTTTCAGTATGGTTTGACAGAAGGCAGCGATACGCTGCGTGTGCGTATTGCTGAACTGTGCGCGCTGCGCGGTGTGAAAACCCACGCCGACGATATGGTGGTCACGGCTGGCTCGCAGCAGGCGTTGGATCTGGTGATGCGCTCGCTGATTGACCCGAATGATGTGGTGGTGGTGGAACGCCCGACCTATCTGGCGGCACTGCAAACGCTGGAACTGGCAGAAGCGCGCGTGATGTCGGTCGCGTCTGACAAAGACGGCATGGTGGTGGACGAGCTGGAAACCCTGCTGCACACCCAGCGCATCAAAGCGGTGTATCTGGTGCCGAACTTTGGTAATCCGAGCGGCGTGGTGCTGAATGAAGCCCGTCGTCGCCAGTTGATTACCCTCGCCGATCGCTACGGCTTTGTGATCATTGAAGATGACCCCTACGGAGAACTGCGTTTCACCGACGAGCGCAACCCGACGCTGTTCCAGCTTGGGCAAGAGATGCTGGGCCACAACGATGCGGTGATCTACACCTCCACCTTCTCAAAAATTCTGGCGCCGGGCCTGCGCCTCGGCTGGGCCATCCTGCCGCAGTGGCTGCTGCATAAAGTGGCGACCATCAAGCAGGCGGCAGATTTGCATGCCAGCTCGCTGTCGCAAACCATCGCGGAATACTATCTGGCATCGGGGCGTTTACCGACCCAAATCGACAAGATTCGCGAAGCCTACAAGCACAAGGGTGAACTGCTGGGATCGCTGATTGAGCAAGAGCTGGGCGATGTGATCGCTTTCAACAAACCCAAAGGCGGCATGTTCCTGTGGGCGCGCTTCCGCGAGCCGTTCAACACCACGCAGTGGCTGGAAAAAACGCTGGAACAGGGCGTAGTGTTCGTGCCGGGTGAATTCTTCTTCCCGGAACGCCCTGATTACGCCACGCTGCGTTTTTCGTTTGCTACCGCAACGGATGAGCAGATGCACGAGGCGGTTGCTCGCCTGAAACGCGCACTCTAAGTTGAGTGGTGTACCAAAACCGCTGCCGGTGGGCAGCGGTTGCTTCCGACGTTAAACCGCGCCTCAGCACAGTTGCCGAATCAGATGCGGCAGTTCCTGACTGACGATTTCCAGCAACGCATCGCGCGCCGCATCTGGCGCATTTCCTACCCACGCCACCGCCAGCGGTAAGGCAGTAAACGCCCCTTCACCATGATCGATAGTCACAAAACGCACGTGCGGGGTTGCCATGCGCGCCGCCCAGCGCGGCATGATGGCTCCCCCCACTTTGCTTGCCACCATACTGAGGATGGTTTGTTTTTCATCGACAAGTTGCACAATATGCGGTTTAAGCCCGGCCGCGTTGAACAGCTTGATGGTGACATCGTGGCTGTGCGGTCGTGCGCGGCGCGCCGGTACGATCAGCGGCAGCGTGGCGATATCCTCAATGGTCACGCTGCGGCGCGTCGCTAACGGATGGCGCTCGGCGATGGCGAGCACCACATTTTCATGGAGCAGAAAGCGGGTAGTGAGTTGCGGATCGCTCTCTTTCATCGGGCGGATAAATGCCATATCCAGTTGGCCGGATTTCAACTTGGGCAGCAGTTGCGCCGTTTTGTTTTCATCGATGCGCACATCCACATCGGGGCAGGCGTGACGAAATGCGGGTAGCAGGTGAGGCACCAGCGCAATCGCCGCGCTGTCGATGGCCCCAATGCGCAGGGTGTGTGCCTGAAGGCGTCCCTGACGGCGAAAGTGGGCTTCCAGCGCATCCACCTCAGCCACGATTTTCTTCCCTTCTTCCAACAGCTTGTGGCCGTGTGCCGTAAGCGCCACGCTGCGCGTGGAGCGCACAAACAGACGCACATTGAGGCTTTCTTCCAACAGGCGGATATGACGTCCGAGGGCGGAGGGCAGCATATCAAGCTGCTGGGCCGCGTGGCCGAAGTGTAGTGCATCTGCCACCGCAATAAAGCAGCGCAACTGGCGGAGTTCCATGGGCAACCCTCAGTAGTAGGTAGAGCGAGCGCGTAGATAATAGCGCCGTTTTTAGCCTGAACAAGCGGTGAAAAAACGCTCACGTTGTTGGCGGTGATCCCTATCACAGAACCGTAAGACGCAAAACGGGGGAGATTGTTAATAACCCGTATCTCAGCTGTGTGTTTTTATCGCATTTCCACATTAAAAATAGGTGAATATTGATCGCCATCATCGAATTCAGCACCGCCCTGATGACGCCGCTGGATTATGCAAATTATTTATATAATCCCAGGTGAATGATCCCGCCACGGTTCTGACGCATAGTCTGATCAGAAATAACGTGTATTAACCAGTCTTATTATTTTTTTCCTACTCTTACCCTATTATTCTGGAATGCATAATGAAAACAGATATTGAAAGTGTGACGCTGAAAAAGATCACCTGGCGGATTATACCCTATGTCATGGTGGTTTATTTTGTCGGCTTTTTTGACCGTATTAATATTGGTTTTGCCGCGTTAACCATGAATCAGGATTTAGGTTTTTCCGATGCGGTTTTTGGTTTGGGTGCGGGTTTATTTTTTCTCGGTTATTTTCTTACGGATGTACCTTCTAACATTATTTTGCAGAAAGTCGGTCCACGTATTTGGCTGACGCGTATTTTGTTGAGCTGGGCCGTGATCACCGCATTTATGATTACTGTGAAAACCGTAGAAGGTTTTTATATTCTGCGTTTTTTGCTGGGTGTCGCGGAAGCCGGTTCTTTCTCCGGCATTATTCTCTACCTCAGCACCTGGTTTCCAATGAAACGGCGGGCGCAGATGATCGCCCTGTTTATGGCCGCCGCCCCGATTTCTGCGATGGTTGGCTCACCGCTGGCAGGGGCTATTCTTAGCGCGCACGGTGCGCTTGGTCTGGCGGGCTGGCAGTTAATGTTCCTGATTTGTACCGTCGCGGCGACCCTAATGGGGGTGTTTACCTGATTCTATGTTAACGACAAGCCGGAGAAAAACCGCTGGTTGACGGCGGAAGAAACCCAGTGGTTGGTGGCGACGCTGGCGGCGGAAAAACAGAACAAAGGTGACGTAGTTAAAGTCAGTATCTGGAAAGGGCTGACGGATATTCGTGTTCTGACGCTGGCGGTGGTCTATTTCGGCACCTCTGCCGGGCTTTATTCTCTCAATATCTGGTCGCCGCAGTTCATTAAATCCTTTGGTTTGAGCACCATGGAGATTGGCCTTGTCAATGCGGTGCCTTCGGCCATGGCCGCGATTGCGATGGTACTGTGGGCGCGTCATTCCGATAAAACCAAAGAGCGCACCTGGCATGTGGTGAGCGCCTGCTTACTGGCGAGCACCGGGTTTGTGCTGGCGGGCTGGGCGCAGTCGTTACCGTTGGCGATTGCCGCACTTATCATGGCCAATATGGGAATTTCTTCCTGTAAACCGCCGATCTGGAGTATCCCGTCGCTTTTCTTGAGCGGGCCTGCCGCTGCTGCCGGACTGGCTGCCATCAACTCTATCGGTAATCTGGGCGGCTTTGCGGGCCCCGCGCTGATCGGCTGGCTGAAAAGCAACACCGGTAGCTTTTCCATTGCGCTGTATTGCGTCGCGGGCATGTTGGTGGTTTCCGCGCTATTAACCCTGTCTATTGAAGTGCGTCGTCGTCGTGACGAAGCAAAACTTGAATTAACCCATTCAACGAAATAAAGCCGTATCTGTTTTTTATTGGAGGTTGTGTGATGTCTCAAAATGATGTGTCGACATTGACAGAGATAATGACCCGCTTTACCGGGTACGTTGGCAAACGCCTGCCAACCGATGTCATCAAGAAACTGGAAGAATTACGCAGTAAGGAAAAAGATGAACTGTCGCTTGCCAAAGTGGTTTATGACTCGATGTTTGAAAACCAAAAGCAAGCGGATCTATTAGACCGCCCCTGTTGTCAGGATACTGGCGTTATTCAGTATTTTATTACAGCAGGCGCGGCATTCCCTTATTTGGGCGAACTGGAAGGCATATTACAGACGGCTACCGAAGAAGCCACGAAAAAAGCGCCATTACGCCATAATGCGGTCGAAACCTTTATTGAGAAAAATACCGGTACTAATACCGGATCGCGTATTCCGTGGCTCGATTGGGAAATAATTCCTCATGATGATAGCTGCACCATTGAAGTCTATATGGCGGGGGGCGGCTGTTCATTGCCGGGGGCCGCGAAAGTATTGATGCCGGGCCAGGGCTATGAAGGTGTTAACCAGTTCGTGTTTGATGTGATCACCTCTTACGGCGTGAATGCCTGTCCGCCACTGCTGGTTGGCGTCGGGGTCTCGACGTCGGTGGAGACGGCGGCGCGTCTGTCGAAAAAAGCGATTCTACGCCCGGTGGATTCGTCACACCCCAATGCTGATGCGGCGAAGATGGAGAAACTGCTGGAAGAGGGGCTGAACAGCGTGGGTCTGGGACCACAAGGACTGGGCGGAGCCTCATCGGTGATGGGGGTCAATATCGAGTCCTCTGCGCGTCACCCTTCCACCATTGGCGTGGCGGTGTCGACTGGATGCTGGGCGCACCGTCGCGGCACCATCCGCTTCTCTGCTGATTTGTCCTATGAAATTCTTTCCCATAAAGGCGCCGTACTATGAAAAAAGTGCTTACTACCCCGATTAGCGACGAGGCGTTGGCCGAACTGAACATTGGTGACGTGGTGTACCTGACCGGTACGCTGGTGACCTGCCGCGACGTTGCTCACCGCCGTCTGATTGAGCTGGGCCGCGAATTGCCGGTCGATCTGCGTGGTGGCGCCATTTTCCACGCCGGGCCGATTGTGGTGGAAAAGGACGACGGCAGCTTTGAAATGATCTCCATCGGGCCAACCACCAGCATGCGCATGGAAAAATTCGAGAAAGAGTTTATCGAACAAACCGGCGTGAAGCTGATTGTCGGTAAAGGCGGCATGGGGCCGAACACCGAAGAGGGCTGCAAAACCTTCAAGGCGGTGCACGCCGTGTTCCCCGGCGGCTGTGCGGTGCTTGCCGCGACCTGCGTTGAAGAGATTGAGGATGCCCAGTGGCGCGATCTTGGCATGCCCGAAACGTTGTGGGTAAACCGGGTGAAAGCCTTTGGCCCGTTGATTATCTCGATCGACACCCACGGTAATAACCTGTTCGAGCAAAACAAGAAGGTCTACAACGCGCGCAAAGCGCCGGTGATTGCGGCCATCAACTAGCAGATTCGTTTTATCAAATAAGTTCTGGCGCGCTGCGCCAGTCTGAAACATTGAAGGTAACCTATGAAACTGGCAAGTTTTATTAACCCGGAAACCCGGCAAAAAACCTATGGGCGCATCGATGCTGACGGCATCATCGATCTGGGGCGGCGCTTTTCCGACATCTATGCGGATATTCCCGCGGCACTGCGCGCCGGTGCCTTGAAACAGTTTGAGGCGGTGCAGGGCGCGCCGGACTTTCGCTTTGAGCAGGTCACCTTTTTGCCGGTGATCGAACAGCCGGGAAAAATTCTGTGTGTTGGCATGAACTACATGGAAAAACGCATCGAATTCCAACAGACCGTTGACGCGCCAACCCTGTTTATCCGTTTTGCCGATACGCTGTCTGCCCACCGTCAGCCGCTGATGAAGCCGGAATCGAGCAACGAGTTTGACTATGAAGGTGAACTGGCCGTGGTGATCGGTCAACACGCGGATAACGTCAGTTGTGAAGCGGCGCTGGACGTGGTGGCAGGCTACAGCTGCTTTATGGATGGCTCGGTGCGCGATATGCAATACACCTGGTTTACCTCCGGCAAAAACTGGCGCCATACCGGCGGGTTTGGTCCCTGGATGGTCACCGCAGACGAGATTGGCGATCCGCAACAGCTGGATATCAGCACCTTCCTGAACGGTGTGCGCGTGCAGCATGATACCACCAACAATATGGTGCGCTCCGTGGCGGAGCTGATTGCCTACATTTCACGCTTTACGCCGCTGGCACCGGGGGACGTTATCATCACCGGTTCACCGGGGGGCGTGGGGAAAAAACGCACGCCGCCGCTGTTTATGAAAGCAGGTGATGTGGTGGAAGTGGAAATCAGCCAGATTGGGCGGCTGGTGAATACGGTTGCCGCAGAGCGTGATGTGTTGGCCTACGCCTGAGGCGGCTCCCAGCGTGGTCTGGGAGCCTGTGCGCTAAAACTGTGTCCAGTTCTCCCGGCTGCCCTGTGGTAGCGGGAGTTCGCGCGCTGGCGGGGAGCTTTGGGGCGTGGTGTGGGGCGGTAATGCCTTGCTGCTTGAGGCAATACGGAACATTTGCATCAGTGCTACCAGGTTGGCTGCCTGATCGTTCAGGCTTCCGGCCGCGCTGGCCGACTGTTCGACCAACGCGGCATTTTGTTGAGTCACGCGATCGAGCTGGTTGATTGCGCTGTGAACCTGCTCGATGCCCGACTCCTGTTCCCGCGTGGTTCCCCCGATGGTGGCGATCAGGTGGGCGACTTCACTTGCCTGAGCCACCAACGATGCAATGGTACTACCGGTCTCTTCAACCAGCGTAGATCCGGCATTCACGGTTTCGACGCTGTTATGGATCAGCGTTTTGATTTCCTTGGCGGCGGAGGCCGAGCGCTGCGCCAGTGAGCGAACCTCACCGGCCACCACGGCAAAACCGCGCCCTTGCTCGCCCGCACGGGCGGCCTCGACGGCGGCGTTTAGCGCCAGAATATTGGTTTGAAACGCAATGCCATCAATTACGCCGATAATATCGCTGATTTGGCCGGAACTGGCGGTAATGGCTTTCATGGTCGCCACGATCTGGTTAACGGCTTCTCCGCCTTTCGCCGCTGTGGCACTGGCCTGATTAGCGAGCTGTGTGGCGCTGTGTACCGCATCGGCGTTTTGACGTACCGCCTGGCTTATCTGTTCCATTGCGGCGGCAGTTTGCTGCAAATTTGCCGCCTGCTCTTCTGTGCGTTGGCTCAGATCGGTACTGCCGATGGCAATCTCGCTGGAGCCGGTGGCGATGGATTCGCTACTGTGCCGCACCTGCTCCACCATGGCGCTCAAACTGTTACGCATGGTGTTCATGGCGGCCAGCATGCTGCTGCTGTCGTTAGCGCGCAAGGTAATCGCTGTGGCTAAATCACCTTGAGCGACTTGCTGAGTAATGAGGGTTGCATAGGCCGGTTCGCCACCCAGTTGTTTTTTCAAGGTATAGGCTATCAGGAAGGCGATCAGCGCACCCAGCACCGTTGCCAGCAGCGCCAGAAGTAACATCAGGTTTCCACCATTGCTGGCCTGCGCCATGGCTTGTTGGGCCAGCTTTATCGCCTGAGCTTTTTGCAGTTCAATCATTTCATCCAGCGTTTTGAACACCGGTAACTGCGCGCGCCGCATCTCATCCAGCTTCATTTTTTCTTCCGCGTTATCGCTGAGTTCTCGGGCAACGGCTTCGCTGACCGCTTTCATATAGGCTGGGAGTACCTGACCAAGCTGTGCCAACAGTGCTTTCCCGGCGGGAATGCTGGCATTGTGGTTCAATGTTTCCAGTAGCTCAGTATTCCGGGCAATCGTAAGGTCAATCACCCGCTTCTCTTCCAGTTTACGGGCACGATCCTGATACAGCGCCATATTGCGCACGGAACGGGCGACGGCATCAAATCCGGTTTTTAATTCCTGCGTGATTAACAGATTATTAAGCGAACGGTTGGCGAGCAGTTCAATATCTTTACCCAGTGAAATCAACTGAGAGCGACCAAGAATGGCCACGCACACGCTGATGATAATCACTGACGCAAAGCCCGAGCCCAACATGGTGTTGACTTTCATCTTTTTAATAAATTGCATAAGTGTCCCTATTCCTTATATACCCGTCATACTTCAAGTTGCAGGTGCGTTGGCTGCGTTCACTCACCCGAATCACTTACCGGAGTAAGCTCATCGGGATTCCTTCACTTGCCGCCTTCCTGCTACTCGAATTATTTAGAGTAAAGCGTCCTGATGTGTGGCTGCGTCCTTAACGCGCGTCTTGTGCGTGATTATTAATGAATATTTGCTGAAAAGATAAGCGTGATAAAAAGCGGTAAATAATAGAATGGGGCGTCCGCTTGGTTTAGTGCGGAAAGATATTGTGCTGTATTAAGGAAAATCGTTTCTGGTGCACGGGCCTGCGCTTCATTTAATTTTGCTTAGTGAGTGATAATATAAACTATCAAAAAAGCGTACTTTTTACTGGTGTGAAACTCCCGCCATTAAATACCGTGTCGGGAGCCGTAGTGATTAGGTTAGAAACGTTCCCACTGTGCACCCTGCATTAGCTTGGGCGTTGGCGTTATGATGGTTTTTACAGGTGCCTGCGGCGCTAACGATTGGCGTTGTACATGACTGCCCGCGCGCAAGCGAAATACGTGCATCAAATCAACCAGACTGGCCGATTGTTCGTTAAGGCTGTCAGCGGCGCTGGCAGATTCTTCCACCAGCGCGGCATTTTGCTGTGTGACCTGATCGAGCTGTGCGATGCCCGCTTCCTGTTCCTGCGTGGTAACGCCGATTTCGGCAATCAGGTTTGCGACGCTATGGGCCTGACGCACGGATGCCTCAAGGGTGGCTCCCGCATGTTCAACCTGCTGTGAGCCGCTACCCACCTTCTCAACGCTATCGCTAATCAGCGTTTTGATCTCTTTGGCCGCAGACGCAGAACGTTGCGCCAGTGAACGAACTTCTCCGGCAACCACGGCAAAGCCGCGCCCTTGCTCCCCGGCGCGCGCTGCTTCGACCGCCGCGTTCAGCGCCAGAATATTGGTCTGAAAAGCAATGCCGTCAATAACCCCGATAATATCGCCAATCTTGCTGGAACTGGCGGCGATATCCTTCATGGTTGACACAATATGATTGACGGCTTCACCGCTCTGGGCGGCAGTGGTGCTGGCCTGATGGGCTAATTGTGTGGCGTTGCGTACGGTCTCGCCGCTTTGGCGCACCGTTTGGCTAATCTGCTCCATGGCGGCGGCGGTTTGTTGCAAGCTAGCGGCTTGCTCTTCCGTGCGTTGGCTGAGGTCGGCGCTGCCTGCGGCAATCTGGCTGGAGCCTGTTGCGATAGCTTCGCTGCTTTGCCGCACCTGATCCACCATGTCGCTCAAGCTGTTGCGCATCTCATTCAGAGAGGCCAGCATACTGCTGCTGTCGTTGGCGCGCAGCGTAATCTCCACCGCCAGATTGCCTTGGGCAATGTGGGTTGCATAGGCAAGTTCACCGCCCAGTTGTTGGCGCAGTGTGCGGGTGACCAGAAAGGAGACCAATGCCCCTAGCAACGCCGCCGCGATAGCCAGCGTTAGAATCAGATTCCCACCTCGCTCGGCCTGCGCAATGGTGCTTTGCGTGGTTGCCAACGCCTGCGCTTTCTGCACCTCCACCATGCTGTCCAGCGCGGCGAACACCGGTTTTTGCGTAGGCACCATGCGATTGAGAATGGTGTCACCGGTGCGGGCATGTTCATTCGGGTCGTCGGAGAGCCCCAATACCAGTGCCTCGTTTACCGCCTGGATGTAGGCAGGGCGCGCCTGGTTAAGCTGTTGCATCGATTGTCGAGCGGCAGGCGTTGACAGGTTTTTATCCAACGTGGCTAAAACGGCCGTGTTGTGGGCTATACGCTCATCAACAAGCTGTTTTTCCACTACTCTTTTTTGCCGATCGGGCTGTAGAGCGATGTTGCGCACAGTGCGGGCGACGGTGTCAAAGCTGCTTTTCACATCCTGAATCAGCAGCAGATTGGCAAGCGAGTCGCTGGAGAGCGCCTCCATGTTATTTCCCAGGGATACCAACTGTGACCGACCTAAAATGGCGACCAAAAGACCGATAATAATAACGCCGCTAAAGCCCGCGCCTAGTAGGGTACCGATCTTCATGGTTTTTATAATGCGCATAACGCTCCTTAATTAAACAATGTCCTGTGGGATGCGAATTTCTTTAATGCCGTATTTACGCCATAGGGGGAGGGATGTTTTATGCAAATAACGGCGATGAAAAACGCTATTTTTTTGTTGGGCGAAATAACGCGCCATTATTAGGAATATTTCAGGAAAAATAAACGGATAAAAATAGGTAGTTTTACCGGTGAGGGAAATAATAGTGACTGGCGGCTTACCGCTTTATTTTCTTTTTGTTTTATAATTTTATGATGAATGTAATCAAATATTCCTTTAATTTGATTTAAGAAAAAAGAATAACGCTTTCGCGCAAGGTGTATTTAGTATCACGTTAGCGGTATGTTTCTCTGGTGTGTTGCTATAAACGATGCCGCCGATATAGCGTGGTGCGGTTATTTATGCCCCAGTGCCATCGGCGCTGCGGTGGGACGCGGTGATGCACGGTACTGGAATGCGCCACCCTCTACCTGAAAGGCGCTCATCAGCTCAACCAGATGGCGCGCCTGATCGTTCAGGCTCTCTGCCGCTCCGCTGGATTCCTCCACCAGCGCCGCATTTTGTTGTGTGACCTGATCCAATTGGGTGATGGCATCATTGATCTGATGAATGCCAGAACCCTGCTCGCGGGTGGTGACACCAATCTCATCAATCATATCGGCTACATGACGTGATTGACGCACCAGTTCATCGATGGTTTCTCCGGCATCGGTGACCAGTTTCGAGCCCGTTTCTACGCGGCTAACGCTATCCTGAATCAGCGTTTTGATCTCCTTGGCTGCTGACGCCGAGCGCTGTGCCAGCGAACGCACCTCACCTGCCACCACGGCGAAGCCGCGGCCTTGCTCTCCGGCGCGAGCCGCTTCCACCGCGGCGTTCAGGGCCAGAATGTTGGTCTGGAAGGCAATGCCGTCGATCACGGTGATGATGTCGCTGATCTTATGGGAACTGTCGCGAATGTCGGTCATGGTGCGCACGATATTGCCCACCGCCTCTCCACCTTTGGCGGCAGTGCTGCTGGCGGTGTTGGCAAGCTCAGTGGCGGAGCGTACCGTATCGGTGTTTTGCCGCAGCGTCTGGCTGATCTGCTCCATCGAGGCCGCCGTTTGTTGCAGACTGGCGGCCTGTTCTTCGGTGCGCTGGCTGAGATCGGTGCTGCCAGCGGCAATTTCACTGGCACCGGTCGAGATAGACTCGCTGCTTTCCCGCACCTGAATCACCAGTTTGCTCAGGCTGTCACGCATATGGTTCATGGCGGCCAGCAGACTGCTGTTATCCGCGTCGGCGAGCGTTACCGGAACGGCCAGATTACCCTGCGCAATTTCTTGTACCACTTGCATCGCGTAGAGCGGTTCGCCGCCCAGCAGCTTTTTAATATGGCGAGTGATAAACCAGGCGATAACGGCGGCTAACAGCGCGGAAAGGGCCGCCAGCATCAGCAGGCTGTTACCATCCTCCTCGGCCTCAGCCACGGCATTGGTCGCTATCTGGGTCGTGAGATCTTTTTGCAGTTTGATCATGGTGTTGAGGTTGCCGAACATGGCCGTTTGCACCGGTTCCAACTGACCTTTCACCAGCACCGCCGCTTCTGTCTGACGATCGGTCAGCGTCATGCCGATCGCTTCACGTCCCAGTTTGGCGAAGGCGACGCGATTTTGCTGAAGCTCTCCCAAGATGGCGCGTATCTCTTTGGCATGCAGATTGGCTTCCAGTTGCTCCACCAGTTTGCCGTTTTGCGCGCTGGTTTTTTCAATCAATGCCTGGCTGTCGCTCAGCTCATTTTTGTCTGTCATCAGCAGCATGCGCAGCGTGGCTTTAATGGTGACGTTCAGGTTGTCTTTCAGTTCCTGTAATACAAACAGGTTGTTCAGGTGCTGTTTGGCCAGGCCGTCGGTGGTTTGGCCCAAACCGGCAAGGTGCATGCGGCCAAAACCCGCGACCAGCACGCCGATAATGATCACAGCAGCAAACCCACTGCCGAGTAATGTTCCCAATTTGATGTTGCGTATGCGCTGCATATGTTCCCCATTTTTTTTCGAGTTTGTCGGTAAAGCAGGTTCGCCTCTGCACGGCATAAGAAGAGGTGAGTCATCCTGGCATTGCTCAATGCGTCCATTCATGAGAACGGTGTTACGCACGCACAGTGATAGTTATGCTTGCATCATCAATGGTTTATTTACTTTATTATTCGTTTGCTGTGTGATTTCACGCGGTAAATGAGTAAAAAAACAGATGATGTCTTTGGTATCGGCACTCCGTCGGTAAACATTTATCCCGGACCGCGATATGGGCCACAAATCTTGTCGGTAATTCTGCTACGCAAGCGTGACGGACAGGGTGTCATGCGGGTGTCATCGTTTGGTTATCTTGCTGTCATGCGTCCGTGCCATGTTACCCCTCGACCAAGAAACGCACCCCTTTGCACAGGTGCTCACCTTTATGGCAGGAGACAGGCATGTTTAACGCGCTTAAGACACGGACGCTGCGTAATGCGGCAGTTCTGGTGGCGCTGACGTTGGCGTATCAGGCTAACGCCAACGCAGTGACCGAGATCCCTTTCTGGCATTCGATGGAAGGCGAACTGGGGAAAACGGTGGATTCACTGGCGACGCGTTTTAACCAATCGCACCCCGATGTCAAAATTGTGCCGGTATACAAAGGCAACTACGAGCAGAGCCTGGCGGCAGGGATTGCGGCTTACCGCACCGGTAACGCGCCCGCCATCCTTCAGGTGTATGAAGTGGGCACCGCTACCATGATGGCGAGCAAGGCGATCAAACCGGTGTATCAGGTATTTAAAGATGCCGGGATCGATTTTGATGAGAGCGTGTTTGTGCCAACCGTCTCCGGTTACTACGCCGACGCGAAAACGGGGCACTTGCTGTCACAGCCGTTCAACAGCTCAACGCCGGTGCTTTATTACAACAAAGACGCTTTCCAAAAAGCCGGGCTGGACCCGGAACAACCACCGAAAACCTGGCAGCAAATGTCGGAGTACACGGCCAAGCTACGCGCAGCAGGCATGAAGTGTGGCTACGCCAGCGGCTGGCAGGGTTGGATTCAGATTGAAAACTTCAGCGCCTGGCATGCGTTGCCGATTGCCAGCAAGAACAACGGCTTCGACGGCACGGATGCGGTGCTGGAATTCAACAAGCCGACGCAAATCAAACATATCCAGCTGTTGCAGGACATGAACAAGAAAGGGGACTTCACCTACTACGGTCGCAAGGATGAGTCGACTGAGAAGTTCTACAACGGTGATTGCGCCATTACCACTGCATCGTCCGGTTCGTTGGCTAACATCCGCGCTCACGCCAAATTCAACTATGGCGTAGGAATGATGCCGTATGACGCTGAGGTGCCGAACGCGCCGCAGAACGCCATTATTGGCGGTGCCAGCCTGTGGGTGATGGGCGGCAAAGACGATGCCACTTACAAAGGCGTCGCGCAGTTTATGCAGTTCCTGGCGCAGCCGGAAATGGCCGCCGAATGGCACCAGAAGACAGGCTATTTGCCGATCACTACCGCTGCGTATGAGTTGACCAAGCAGCAGGGTTTTTATGAGAAGAACCCCGGTGCGGACATTGCGACGCGTCAGATGCTGAACAAGCCGCCGTTGGCGTTCACCAAAGGGTTGCGCTTAGGCAATATGCCGCAGATCCGTACCATCGTGGATGAAGAGCTGGAAAGCGTTTGGACCGGTAAGAAAACGCCGCAGCAAGCGTTGGATACCGCGGTTGAGCGTGGCAACGTGTTGTTGCGTCGCTTCGAGCAGTCCACCAAGTAAGGTTTCAGGCACTTTCTCGTCATTCCCGCGCAGGCGGGAATGGCGGAGGGCAACTTCTGTTGCCCTGTTTTCCCCTTCTTAGATTGAGTATGTGGCATGACCTCATCCCGCCCTGTCTTTGGCCGTAGCTGGTTGCCTTATGCGTTAGTGTTTCCCCAACTGGCTATTACGGTGATTTTCTTTATCTGGCCTGCTGGTCAGGCGCTGTTGTACTCCACGCAACGTATTGATCCCTTTGGCCTCTCTAGCGAGTTTGTCGGTCTGGAAAACTTCCGCCACCTGATGAATGACAGTTACTATCTGGACGCGTTCTATACCACACTGGTGTTCAGTTCACTGGTAACGGTGTGCGGCATGGGCGTGTCGTTACTGCTGGCGGCGTTGGTGGATTATGTGCTGCGCTGTCGCCGCCTCTACCAAACCCTGTTTATTCTGCCTTACGCGGTAGCGCCGGTGGTAGCGGCCGCACTGTGGATGTTTTTGTTCAGCCCTGGCGGATTAATCACCTATGGCTTAAGTCAGTGGGGTTATGACTGGAATCACGCCACCCACAGTGGACAGGCGATGTTTCTGGTGGTGTTGGCGTCAATCTGGAAGCAGATAAGCTATAACTTTCTGTTTTTTCTGGCTGCGTTGCAGTCCATTCCGCGCTCTCTGGTGGAAGCGGCGGCCATTGACGGCGCAGGCCCGGTGCGCCGTTTTTTCAATCTGGTGCTGCCGCTGATTTCTCCGGTTAGCTTCTTTCTGCTGGTGGTCAATCTGGTTTATGCCTTTTTCGACACCTTCCCCATCATCGATGCTGCCACGGCGGGTGGGCCGATGCAGGCCACGACTACCCTGATTTTCAAAATCTACCGTGAAGGGTTTGCCGGTCTGGATCTTTCCAGCTCTGCGGCGCAGTCGGTGGTGTTGATGCTGCTGGTGGTGGGGTTGACAGTCCTTCAGTTCCGCTTTGTGGAACGCAAGGTCAATTATTAAGGGGGCACCGATGATCGAAAATCGTCGTGGGCTGGATATCTTCAGCCACTTGATGCTGGTAGTCGGCGTACTTGCCATTCTGTTTCCGCTCTATGTCGCCGTGGTGGCGGCAACGCTGGACAATCAGGCGGTATTTCAGACGCCGATGACGCTGATCCCCGGCACGCAGCTGTGGGACAATCTGGTGTATGTCTGGCACCACGGTGCCGGTTCGAACAACGCGCCGTTCGGCAAGATGCTGTTCAACAGCGCCGTGATGGCGTTAGCCATTACCTTCGGCAAAATTACCGTCTCCATTCTCTCTGCTTACGCCATTGTCTACTTTCGTTTCCCGTGCCGCTCGCTGTTCTTCTGGATGATCTTTTTGACGCTGATGCTGCCGGTGGAGGTGCGTATCTTCCCGACGGTGGAAGTGATTGCCCATTTGAACATGACGGACAGCATGACCGGTTTGACGCTGCCGCTGATGGCGTCGGCTACCGCCACTTTTCTATTTCGGCAGTTTTTTATGACGTTACCGGATGAACTGATGGAGGCCGCGCGCATTGATGGTGCCAGCCCGATGCGTTTCTTTTTCGATATGGTGTTGCCGCTCTCGCGTACCAATCTGGCGGCGCTGTTTGTGATTACCTTTATTTACGGCTGGAACCAGTATCTCTGGCCGCTGCTGATCGTCAACGACGTCAACCTTGGCACCGCTGTGGCCGGGCTGAAAAGCATGATCGCCTCTGGCGATGTCGCCACCCAGTGGAACCATGTGATGGCGGCGATGTTGATGACGTTGTTGCCGCCGCTGTTGGTGGTGCTGTTGATGCAGCGCTGGTTTGTGCGTGGTCTGGTGGATAGTGAGAAATAAGACAATATGGCAGGTTTAAAACTTCAGGCCGTCACCAAATCCTATGACGGTAAAACACAGGTAATTCAGCCCATCGATCTGGATGTGGCAGACGGTGAGTTTGTGGTGATGGTGGGGCCTTCTGGCTGCGGGAAATCAACCTTGCTGCGCATGGTGGCCGGATTGGAACGCACCACCAGCGGTGATATTTATATCGATGGCGAACGGGTGACCGAGCGGGAACCGAAAGATCGCGGTATCGCCATGGTATTCCAGAACTACGCGTTGTACCCGCACATGAGTGTCTATGACAACATGGCCTATGGACTGAAAATCCGCGGGTTTGGTAAGGCGCAAATCCGCCAGCGTGTTGAAGATGCTGCGCGTATTCTCGAGCTTTTGCCGCTGTTACAGCGTAAACCGCGCGAGCTTTCCGGCGGACAGCGTCAGCGTGTCGCCATGGGCCGTGCTATCGTGCGCGAGCCCGCGGTATTTTTGTTCGATGAACCGCTCTCCAACCTGGATGCTAAGCTGCGTGTGCAGATGCGGCTTGAGCTCCAGCAACTGCATCAGCGCTTGCGCACCACCAGTCTGTATGTCACACACGATCAGGTGGAAGCCATGACGCTGGCAGAACGCGTGATTGTGATGAACAAAGGGATTGCCGAACAGATTGGGCCGCCGACGGAAATTTATCGCCGCCCGGCCTCGCTGTTCGTCGCCAGTTTCATCGGCTCTCCGGCCATGAACCTGTGGGCTGGGCGGATTAGCGATGACGGCACGCAGTTTATGTTCAGCGCGGAGTTTGTCTTGCCGTTACCGGTGGCAAAACCCGCGTGGGGCGGACGGGCATTGACGTTGGGCGTCAGACCGGAGCATATTCAGTTGACCACGCGTGAGGCGGGTGGCATACCGCTATTGCTGACCACCCTTGAGCTGCTGGGCGCGGATAACCTGGCGCACGGTGCATGGGGGGAACAGCGGGTAGTGGTGCGCCTTTCCCACGAGCAGTGCCCGGCGCGCGGCGACACCTTGTGGCTGGCTCTGCCAGCGCAGGCGTGGCATTTCTTTGATACTGAAAGCGGATTGCGGGTGGAATAATGGAAAAACAGTGGCCTTATCCGGCAATTGTCGCCCATCGCGGCGGCGGCGCATTGGCACCGGAGAACACGCTGGCCGCCATCGATATGGGGGCGCATCACGGGCATAAAATGATCGAATTTGATGCCAAGCTCTCTCAGGATGGCGAAATCTTTTTGCTGCATGATGATACGTTGGAGAGAACCACTAACGGCTGGGGCGTGGCGGGCGATTTGCCTTGGGATAAGCTGGTGGGGTTGGACGCGGGTGGGTGGTACAACACGCAATTTGTTGGTGAGCGCTTACCTCTGTTATCCGAGGTGGCGTCGCGCTGCAAGCAGTACGGCTTAGCGGCCAATATCGAGATCAAACCGACTACCGGGCAAGAAACCCTCACCGGTCGCATGGTCGCGCAAGCGGCGGCGCAGTTGTGGCGCGATCACCCGATTGAGCCGCTGCTCTCTTCTTTCTCCGTTGAAGCACTGGCCGCCGCACAGCTGGCGGTGCCAGCGCTGCCGCGTGGGCTGTTGCTGGATGAATGGGAAGAGGACTGGCTGCGTCTGACGCGCGATCTTGGCTGCGTTTCCATTCACCTCAACCATGAGCTGCTGGATGCGCAACGGGTGGCGCTACTGAAAGCGGCGGGACTGCGCATTTTGGTCTATACCGTGAACGCGCCAGCGCGCGCGCGTGATTTGCTGGCCTGGGGCGTTGACTGCATCTGTACAGACCGGATAGATTTAATCGGCGCGGAATTTGTCGCCGGCTAAATCCGCCCACATCCCCTGAGCGATGCTCAGGGGAGATAATAATTCGTCTAACAAGCCGGTGATGGCGCGCCTTTCCGTATGCGCGAGGTTGCCTGATGTGTCCGGACTTGTTAGTGGGCGCTTACATTAATCAGGCTATCTGGCGCTGCTGAGTGAGGCATTGAAGGATTACCCTATGCCCCCTTTGTACTCTCCTTTTGGCACCAGGTGGTGATTTCACTGCCGCTGTTTGTGTTGATTATTCTTGGCTACAGCCTGATCCGGTTTGCCAAATGGCCCACTGCGTTTACCGATGGCGTCAGTCGCTTTGTCTTCTCTGTCGCCCTGCCTGCCATGCTGTTCCGCATGATGAGTGATTTTTCCAAACGCCCCCCGGTGGATGCCCGGTTGCTGATCGCGTTTTTCGGCAGTTGCCTGATCGTGTTCGTGATTGGCCGTATCGTTGCCCGCAAGGTGTTTGATTTGGATGGCGTCTCCGGCTCGGTTTTTGCGCTGAGCGGTATTTTTTCCAATAACGTTATGCTGGGGTTGCCGCTGGCGACCACGATTCTTGGCGAAGAAGCCGTGCCTTCCGTAGCGCTGGTGTTGGTGTTTAACGGCCTGATTTTGTGGACGCTGGTCACCGTGTCGGTGGAGTGGGCGCGCAATGGCTCGCTGTCGCTGCAAGGATTTGGCAAAACGGCGGTCGGGGTGCTGAAGAACCCGCTGATTATCGGCATCTTGTCCGGCACGCTGTTCAGCCTGACCGGGTTCTCTCTGCCGGACTTTGTCGATCAGCCGGTAGGGATGTTGTCACAGGCGGCGGTGCCACTCTCGTTGATTTCACTCGGTATGGGGTTGGCGGAATACCGGGTGCGCGATGGCTGGCAAATCAGCGCGGTGGTGTGTGTGCTCAAACTGCTGGTGCAGCCTTTGGTTATCTGGGGGCTGGCGGTAATGCTTGGGCTGCCGGAAATGGAAACCCGCGTGGTGGTTCTGCTGGGCTCAATGGCGGTAGGGGTTAACCTCTACCTGATGTCGCGCCAGTTTAACGTGCTGGGCGGCCCCATTGCCGCCAGCCTGCTGCTATCGACAGCGCTGGCGGCGCTGACCACGCCGCTGATTCTGGCGCTGATGGGGGTGAGTCTGTAGCGTATCAGTAGCGGGGCTGATTTTGCTGCGTTCGCTGCTGATTTTGCTGGAGCTGACGCCGCAACTCTTGCTGTTGCTGCTCACTACGGCGCTGAATATCCTGATTCAACTGCTGTTTCTGCAACTGTTGGTTCTGCTGCATTTGCTGTTGCAGGCGTTGCTGACTGGGAATGGTGTTTTCAAGCTGTTGTTGCTGGGTGGTGAGCCTTTGTGTATTTGCCTGCGTGCCCAGCGACACCAAGGCCAGACAAACGATTGGAATCAGATAACGGGTCATGATGCGTACCTCCTGTATACAGTGTACGCGTCTGGCTGAAAAACGTCGCGGCATGTTGTCTGAATTCCTGCTTAGGGGGCAGAGGCGGCGTGTTATATACTGGCGGCCTGAAAACGCTTTTGTCGACCAATTCTCATGTTTCATATTGCGCTCTATGAGCCACAAATTGCTCCGAACACCGGTAATATCATCCGTCTGGTTGCCAATAATGGCTGCAAACTGCATCTGATTGAACCGATGGGTTTCGATCTGGATGAGAAAAAGGTGCGTCGCGCCGGGCTGGATTATCACGATCTGGCGAATGTCAGCCGCCATAAAAATTATCAGGATTTTCTGGCTGCCGTAGCCGGTCAGCGCATTTTTGCCTGTACCACCAAAGGCAGCCGTCCTTACGATCAACCGGACTATCAGCCGGGGGATGTGCTGCTGTTCGGTTCGGAGACCGCCGGATTACCGGATGCGATTCGTAACGGTTTTACACCGGAACAGCGTATTCGCATTCCCATGCAGTCGAACAATCGCAGCCTCAACCTCTCGAATGCGGTTGCCATCATCAGCTACGAAGCGTGGCGGCAAAACGGATTTGGCGGCGGCAGCTAACGCGCTGCTATTTACTGAACACGGCTCTTTCTGGCGGCGGATTGACGAGAAACACCACGTTGCCACGGTAATACGCCGAGGCGGCCAAACGACGCTGCCAGCGTTCGTCCCATTGCCCGTGCTGTACCAGGCCGAGGCGGAAGGGAATTTGCAGTTTCATCAGGGCGGGCAGATATTCCGCATAGCGCGTCACCGTCGATCGGCCCTGATAAGTTTGTACCACCAATTCATCGATAACGCCGCCCAGCCGGTTAAGCGTGCCGACATCCCCGGTTTTGGCCCAGTCTAACAGACCGGTGACGCTGAGCTGTGTATCGGCGGGTAAACGCTGGCGTAGGGTTTGCAGAAATTTCACGTAGCGAGCCAACTGGTAGCTACGGGCATCAAAATCGATCTGGATACCGTTCACCTGGTTACCCAATGCGCGCCAGCGCGCCTGCGCTTTCAGCATCCGGTTCAGATGTTTATCCGAAAGATCCAACATGGTAATGCGGTAGGAGAGCCACAGGTTGTCTACCCGCAGCGTGCTGGCCGGTAATCCTTGACGTAAAAACACGGTTTTCCCCTGACGGCGGGCGATTTCACCCTGATGCAGCACCGGTTGTGGTTTGACGGCCGCCCATAACCAGAAATCCTGATAATGGGCGGCGTTGACGCGTTCAGCATGGGCGAGGTTCGTGAACAGAACGCAGGCGACTACCAATAATATTTGAGCTGCGTGGCCCATTGGCTGCCTTTGAATTCAGTTTTTAACTGGGTGAACCAGGCTTTGCGCGTTGCCTTGCTGATCTCTTGTGTGCCGCAATCGTTCATGCCACTGGGTGCATAGCAGTAGATGGCGCGATAAAGCGCGTAGCTTTTGTCTTCCGGCGGCGCCTGCGGATCGGCAATCACTTTCAGGTAGGCATCCAACCGGGAATAGGCTTTCCCGTTGAATTGGCTGGGTGTGTTGGTTAAGGCTTCCAACTGATTGCTCTCACCCCAATCGAACCCAACTTCATTGCCCGTACGGAAAAAGAATTCCCCCAGACAATTGGTGGCGTGAGCGTCATTCGGCCGTTTATTTAACGTGGATACCACCGTGGTCAGCGCCGGGCATTGATACCCCTCTTCGGTATCGCTGCCATCCCAGGTGAACGCGGTGAGGTCTTCCATATTCCAACTGGCGTTTTCTGCGCTTTTCAACGGCGCAATGGTGCGTAACAGCTCGCTGTCTTTGAGATAGGCCGCATAGTCACGGTGTACCAGCGATTGGGTCAGCAGCGTGTGCAGTGCCACGGCGCGTTCTTCATGGGTCTGTTGTTCGCCGGTTTGTTGGCGCAGCAGGTCGGCATTGGCAGCGCTTTTCAGCACCGCTGAGCGAAAACGCAGATTTTTAACCGGGCTGTCAGGTGCAAAAATAGCCTCGGGGTGGCCTGCTTTGACCAGCGTTTCTGCCAGCGACAGTTGCAGATACTGCTGCTGCGTTTCGTTGGTTTTCAACGTCAGCAGGTGCCGCCAGTGCGTTTCTGCCGCTTGCCAGCCGTGTTCGGCCTCCAGCGCCAAACCGCGCAGTACCTGGAGGCTGAAATGGGTGGTGTCCGTCAGATCCTTGCCCGTTTCTTCGGGAATCAACGCCAGCGTGGCCACCGCATCCCGCTGCTGATAATAGTGGAAGGCGGCGTGCAGGTAGCGATACTGCTGCTGCATACCGGCATCGTCAAACATCGCCTGCTGGGCGATCAGTTCGGCTTCTGACAACGCAGGCCACTGCATCCAGCCTTTATCACTGCGCAGCCGTTTCAGATCTTGCACCAGCATCAGCAACGGTGCGTCTGGCGTCTGAATAAAGCTGCTGCTTTCCAGCAATTTATTGTCGATTTCGTTATTGATGGTCTGCAACGCATCCAGATCTTTCTGCGCGGCAATCACGCGCTGATAGCGTGCCGACAAGGCATTTTCATCGCCGATCACCCAGTAGGCGCGTCGATAAAGGCCACGGGCAGAATCGGCATAGCGGCCCTTCGGGTAGGCTTGCAGATAGGCGTCAATACGTTCGACCGCGCGACGACCTTGCTCTTTGTCCGCCTTATCGACATTGAACATGTTGTATTCATCCAGCGCATTTTCCATGGCTTGATTCAGCGAGACGCGAATCAACATGTAGCGTGCGGTTTCGGCCACCCACGGCTGGTTGGCCGTGGTGAGCGATTGAAAGCCACTGTTGGCCTGTTCAAACAGGCCCTGATAAAAGGCCACCGCGTTAATCAAATACTGCTTGAGCTCTCCGACATGGCCATCCGCAGGCAGCGTCGCGAGATCGCGGGTCATGGTGGCTAAGGTGGTAGCGGAAGAGAGCATGTTGATACGGGCTTGTGCCAACGCGATGCGCTGTGGTTCGGTGAGTTGGGTATCTGCCAGCAGTACATCAAAAAAGGCTTCGACTGCGCTGATATCGTTGGAAATGTGACGGCCTTCGTTCTCTTCCGGCGCCAGCGTATCCATCTGCGCTTGCACCTCGGGAGGAAGGTTTAGCTGTTTGGCTTTGGCTGCCAGCGGTGAGGGTTGATTCAGACTGTCTGCCGTGGTGTCGTCCTCGCTGCTCTCACTGGCCGTCAGCCCCATAACGCGATAGGCGGTAAACGGGTTCACACGGGTTCGTGTCTGATCGGGCAATGGCTGTGGCAGTGGAAGGGCCAAATGGTGGCGGCTGCTTTGCAGCAGGATCAGATTGACGCGGGTGTCGTTATTGGGCTCCAGATAAGGCAGCGCCGCAATGCCGCATTCGGCATCGGAAAATCCGCATACATCATCACCTGAACTTAACGCTTGGCCGCTGAAAAGAAGTGCAAGTGCGCCAGCCAATAAGGAAACACCTTTCATTATCACTTCCTGTTTGACGGACAAGGAGCAACGCGGTCGCACCACACGTTACTCAAACTGACTGCCCTGATAAATAGCGGGAAATACCGCTCACTCTACTGAAGGAGCAGCAAAACACAACAGGCAGATGACTGAAATTCGAGTCACGACAGGCTTCTGTGTTCTGTGATGGTTTGCCTCTGTCCGCTGGCGTGATGGGACTGAACGTACCGCCTTCCTGCAACTCGAATTATTTAGGGTATAAACATATTTAGCACTATTTCGCTAACAATATACCCGTATGGGGTATATTGTTAGCGAAATCAGGGGGAGTGTTATCCCCTCACCGACAAGGCTGATATCGACGCCTTTTAACGGAAAGTCTAAGGATAACAACGAAATGACTAATGCTAGCGATCCTCTCTCATTGCACCTTCCCATTAGCTGCATGTCCTGCGCGGCCTGTGCAGTACGCCTTGAGCGTGTGTTGAACCGCTTGCCGGGGGTGGAAGCCAACGTTAATTTCGCCAGCGAGCGTGCGCGTGTCCGGCTGCAAGGGGAAAGCAGTACGGTGCAGGATGTGGTCGCGGCGATTCATAAAGTCGGTTTTGACGTGGTGGAGCAGAATCTCACGTTGGAACTCTCTGGCATGAGCAGCGAGCGCTGTGCCGAACGTATTCAGGCGGCACTCGAAGCCCTGCCGGATGTACATGCGACGGTACTGTTTGCCAGCAGCCGAGCCAGTGTGCGCTATCGTCCCGGCGTGGTTAGCCCGGAACAGATGGTGCGCGCGATTGAGCAAGGTGGCTTTCAGGCTCATGTGGTCGAGGGCGGCCAGCGCGGTGAGGAACGCGAACGGCGCGAACGTGCCTGGCAGCGCGAACGCCGCGAGTTTCTGATTGCGGCTGTGCTCACTGTGCCGCTGATGGCGGAAATGGTCGGGATGTTTTTCGGCAGTGGGCATCTGCTGCCCGGTTGGCTGCAAGCCTTGTTGGCCACGCCGGTGCAGTTCTGGAGCGGACGTCATTTCTACCGCCGCGCCTGGAGCGCATTACGCAGCGGCACTTCCAACATGGACGTCCTAGTCACACTGGGGACCAGCGTAGCCTATCTGTTCAGTCTGTTTACATTACTGACCACGCCGCACGGTCACCTCTATTTTGAAGCCAGCGCCGCGATCATTACGCTGGTGCTGTTGGGTAAGCTGCTGGAAAGCAGAGCGAAAACCAAAACCGGTGCCGCCATTGAAGGCTTGCTCAACCTGCAACCGCCCATCGCCCATGTGGAAATGGACGGTGAGATTGTGGATCGCGATGTGGCCAGTCTGCACAGTGGCGATATCTTTGTGGTGCGTCCCGGTGAGAGTATTCCTGTCGACGGCGTCATTCTTGATGGTCTCTCAGAGGTCAATGAATCGATGCTCACCGGTGAAAGTGTGCCAGTGGTGAAAGCGGTGGGTGCCGAGGTGTTTGGTGCGACGCTAAATCAAAGCGGCATGCTGCGCGTCAAAGCCACCGGTGTGGGGAGCAATACGGCACTGGCACGCATTATTCGCATGGTAGAAGATGCACAGGGTTCTAAAGCAGCGGTACAGCGTCTGGCGGATAAAATTTCATCGGTGTTTGTGCCGGTGGTGGTTGCCATCGCGCTGCTGACCTGGTTGACACACTGGTTTATCAGCGGGGATTTGGCCTCCAGTTTGGTGAGTGCGGTGGCGGTGTTGGTGATTGCCTGTCCTTGTGCACTCGGGTTGGCGACGCCGACGGCGATAATGGTGGGTACCGGGCAGGGGGCGCGTGCCGGTATCTTGTTCCGCAATGCCAATGCGTTAGAGCAAGTACAGCGCTTGCAAGTGCTGGTGTTGGATAAAACGGGCACCATCACGGAAGGTAAACCTTCGGTCAGCGACGTACTGCCAGACGCTGCGGTGGCCGACGCCGAGTTGCTGCGTGTCGCGCTTTCTCTGGAACAGCATTCTGAGCACCCGCTCGGACAAGCGCTGGTACAGCATGCGCGGGATGCCGGTGTGGAAGCCGTCGAGGTGAGTGCGTTTCAGGCGGTGATTGGCCGGGGAGTAAAAGGTGACGTCGCCGGTGAAACCTGGCTGTTGGGGTCACCGCGTTTTCTGGATGAAAATGACATCGCGCTCGATCAGGCGCAGATTGCCACACTGGAAGCACAGGGAAAAACGGTGATTGCTGTGGCGCGCGCTGGCCTTCTGCTGGGGTACATTGCGCTGGCAGATAAGGTGCGCGACGATGCACGCACTGCGATCGCCGACCTGCAACATCAAGGCATCGAGGTCATGATGTTGACGGGAGACAATCCCCGTGCCGCGGCGGTAATCGCCAAACAGGTGGGGATCACCAACGTGGTGGCTCAGGTGTTGCCGGAACACAAGGCGGCGGAGATACAGCGCCTTCAGGCCAGTGGACGCTGTGTCGGTATGGTGGGCGACGGTATCAATGATGCGCCTGCATTGGCGGCGGCGGATGTGGGCTTCGCCATTGGCGCGGGCTCGGACATTGCGCTGGATACGGCGGATGTGGTGCTGATGCGTAACCGTCTTGATAGCCTGCTGGATGCCATCAGCCTGTCGCGTGCGACGCTTGGCAAGGTGAAACAGAATCTGTTTTTTGCGTTTTTCTACAACGTGCTGGGCATTCCGCTGGCGGCGTTGTCGTTACTGAATCCGGTTATTGCCGGGAGTGCCATGGCGCTCAGTTCGATTTCAGTGCTGAGCAATTCACTGCTGTTACGTCATTGGAAACCGACCCGGCGCGACTGATATTCTGAGCCTTCCGGCTCCGCCCGGTGTCACACAATGTGAAATGGAGAGTATTTTATGTCCTATGCTACAATCAACGTCCAAGGTATGTCCTGCGGCGGCTGCGCCAGTAAGGTCAAGAACGCGCTGGAAGCGCTCAATGGGGTTCAGGGTGTGCAGGTCACGCTGGAAACCGGTCTGGTAAACGTGGAGTACAATGAGACAGAAAAAGCCAACCCAGACGTCTTCCGCGACACTGTCGAAGGACTCGGCTTTGACGTCGTCGCGTAAATGCGAGTTTTGTGCCGCTGCCACGGAAGCGGCCAATTCTGCCGATGAACCGGGCGTTCGCCGTGTGGTTCAGCCGCGTAAGAAAGCGCTGCTCAACCGGCTCAACCGGATCAACGGTCAGGTGAACGGCATCGGTCAGATGATCGAGCAAGACCGTTATTGCGTTGATATCCTTAACCAGATTTCTGCGGCGCGTTCCGCCCTTAACGCTGTCGCCAACCAATTGCTGGCCGATCACACCAACGGTTGCGTGCGTAAGGCGGTATTGGACGATGGCGGGGAAGACGCGATAGCAGAACTGCTGCAAGTCATTCAGCGTATGCGCTAGCGGGGCGGCGCATACGCGCCGCACCCCAGGTCGTTGTTTTGTGCTTAGCGTTCGTTCAGCGGCAGCCAGATGGTCAGACGCAACCCCCCTAACGGGCTGTCTCCTGCTTTAACCCAGCCTTTATGTTGCGTAATCGCATTCTCCACAATCGCCAACCCTAACCCCGTGCCGCCCGATGCCCGATCGCGCGCTTCATCGGTGCGATAGAACGGACGGAAGATTTGCTCGCGATCTTCAGGGTTAACGCCGGGGCCATCATCGTCAACGTTAATGGTGATCCCTTGATTATCAACGGCAAAGGCGACGCTGATATGCGTGTTTGAGTAACGCAGGGCGTTGCGCACCACGTTTTCGAAGGCGCTTTCCAGTGCAGAACGGTTACCGAACAGCGGCCAGGGGCCAGGTGGATAGGGCACGTCCAGCGTTTTACCCATTTGCTCGGCTTCAAAACGGGCATCGTCCAGCACGTCTCCCCACAGTTCATCGGCACGGATATATTCACGCCCCAGCTCGTTCTTGTGCTGGTTACGCGATAATACCAACAGATCGTTGATCATGCTGTCCAGCCGCTGCGTTTCGGTTTCAATGCGGTTCAACTCGTTGTTTTCGCCCTGGCGACGACGCAGTAACGCGGAAGCCAATTGCAAACGTGTCAGCGGTGTACGCAGCTCATGGGAAATATCAGAAAGCAGACGTTGCTGCGCGGTCACCATGCGTTCCAGCGCGCTGACCATTTGGTTAAAGCTGACGCCCGTGGCAAGAAATTCTTGCGGCCCTGCTTCCAGCTCGGGGTGCTGGCGCAGGTTGCCTTGCGCCACTTCATCGGCGGCTATTTTCAGCTTACGCGCCGGTTTTGCCAGACTCCAGGCCAGCCAGAGCAGCAGCGGTGTGCTGATAAGCATGGTGACAATCAGTAACAGCAGCGGGCGGTCCAGCAGCAAATTGATAAAATCGGACTGCGGGCTGTTCGCCATGCGGAGCAGGTAAACCTGGTAATTATCCTCACCGTCGCGCACGGAAAACGGCCCAAGCAGCTCGAGCCGGCCATAATTTTTCTTCTGCGGATGGTCGGCATTATCGGACTGGCCGATAAAGTTACGCACAATCTGCATTTCGGTTTTTTGCAGCGTACCGAAAATGCGCCCTTCGCTTGTGACGAAAACCAGACGCTGCCCCGGCGGTGACCATTTTTCGATCACGCGAAACAGGCGTCGCCACCAAAACAGATCGTTGGGCGGATCGGCGGCAAGATCGGCTTCGATATGCTGCTCCAGCATCACGCCCTGACGATACTCATTTTCCAGCAGCGCCGTCATCTGGCGTGAGTCCAGCTTGGGCAACATCAGCACCTGCATTAGCACCAACGCCAGCGTCAGCCAAAAAATGGCGAAAATGCGCGAAGTCAAACTGTCGATCATGCCGCAGATACCTATCTTAACTTGTTGATACCATTAAATAACCACGTCCGCGCAGCGTCTTAAACCAGGGTTGTCCGTCTTTACGTTCCGGCAGTTTACGTCGCAGGTTGGAAATGTGCATGTCTATCGCACGATCGAACGGCGTCAGACGTTTACCCAGCACTTCCTGACTGAGATGTTCGCGCGATACCACTTGTCCCAACCGCTGCGCCAGCAGGTAGAGCAGCGTAAACTCGGTGCCAGTGAGATCCAGCACTTCGGTGTCGAAGCTCGCTTCCTGGCGCCCCGGATTGAGGCGCAGACCGTCCACTTCAACGGTCGGTGAACCGTTATCCGTGGTCTGCTGCTGCTCAGTCCACGATGAGCGGCGTAAAATGGCGCGAATGCGGGCCACCAGTTCACGATCGTTAAACGGTTTAGGCAGATAGTCATCTGCCCCCAGTTCCAGCCCCAGAACGCGATCCAGTTCGCTACCGCGTGCGGTTAGCATGATGACGGGCGTCTGATGCTGCTGCCGCACCTCTTTCAAGGTGTCGATGCCGTTTTTCTTCGGCATCATGACGTCCAACAGCAGCAAATCTACCGTACTGTCCAATACGTTTAATGCCTGTTCGCCATCGTGGGCAACGACAACGTTAAAGCCTTCCATTTCGAGCAACTCTTTCAACAAAGCGGTGAGTTCTTTGTCGTCATCCACCAACAGAATCTTGTTCATGATTAGGCTACCTCCAGGGGCAAAATACGTCATAGATCGACGCTATTCCATGACTTTACGTAGTTTTACATCCTCTGACGCATGTTTGCAGCAAGGTGTTTAGACTTGTGTTCATTGATTCACAGATTGGCGCATTATACCGGGGGGTGATGATGCTACGGCGCATAAAAATCTCTCTCATTTCATTGCTGATGTTCGGTGTCGTTAACGTATCAGTAGCCGATAGCGATAGTGCGTCACTACCCAGTTGGCACCATGGCGATGCAGCCTTGCGAAACGCCATCAGTCAGCGCGGTCTGTTTGACGGTGTGAAACTGACGGAGCAACAGCGTCAACACCTGCGTGACCTGATGCAACAGGCAAGGCAAGACGCGCCCGTGCTGCACTTAAATGATATAGAAAAAATGCACACTTTGGTGACCGCTGAGAAATTTGATGAAGCGGCCGTCAGAAAACAGATTTCGCAGATGATGCAAGTGCAGGTTGAGCGCCAGATAGAAATGACACGCGTGCGAAATTAAATGTATAACTTGCTGAATTCAGACCAAAAATTAGTTCTTGAACAGCGATATCAACAGCGAATGAACGAGATGCGGCAGCAGTTATCCCAGGCTGAAGCATCCATGTCCCCCCTTTGGGGCGCTGAACAGTGAACCGAATCCCTGAGTAACCCTGTAGTGAGTAGTGTGTAGTGAGAGTAGTAAGAAGTTGATTTCCTTGCCATAGACACCATCCCTGTCTTTTGCCCGTCATGATGACGGGCTTTTTTTTGCTGTTTTTTAGGAAAAGGCTTTCAAAAACAGTGGGGTGTTAGGGAGCGAAATGCCAGATAAAACCAGTAAATTCATCCCTCTGCTCAGTGATTACGCCTGAGTTGACACCTAAAATTGGCGCTGTTCGTCGATTAACTGCCTAAAAAAAGTACCACAGCCCACCTCGATTCAGCGTAAAATGTGATCTGCTTTGCAGATTTTGGTGGGGTCGGCTCTGTCTTTGGTGTAGCTTGCCCCCTTTCTACTCGCGTACAGCGTTCGATGCCCCTCCCAGCGGCGCGACGCGCTGTCGATTTTCTTTCTACGTTGTTGATATCTGGTAGTGTGCAGCCCATGACCCTTTCATCCCGTTCGATAGCATGGTTTCGTGTTATCAGCCTCGCTATGGCGGCCTTTATTTTTAATACCGCTGAATTTACGCCCGTTGCTTTGTTGTCCGATATCGCCGCCAGTTTTTCGATGAGCGCCGCACAGGTGGGATTGATTATCACGATTTATGCCTGGGTAGTGGGCACCATGTCGTTGCCCTTTATGCTGGTGTGCAGTGATATGGAACGGCGAGGGTTGCTGATCAAGGTATTTATCCTGTTTGCGGTGTGCAACATCATTTCCGGTTTGGCCTGGAATTTCTGGGTGTTGGTAGCGGCGCGTATCGGTGTAGCGCTGGCACATGCCATCTTCTGGTCAATCACGGCATCGTTGGCTGTGCGTTTGGCACCTCCGGGCAAGAAAGCGCAGGCGCTGAGCTTGTTGGCAACCGGCACCGCACTGGCAATGGTACTGGGCCTGCCGCTCGGCCGACTGATCGGGCAGTATATGGGGTGGCGCGTCACCTTTAGTGGCATTGGCGTGGTGGCCGTTGCGATTCTGTTAGTGTTAATGAAGCTGTTGCCTCCGCTACCCAGCAGCCATTCCGGTTCACTGAAAAGTCTGCCATTGCTGCTCAAACGCCCGGCGTTGCTGTGCATTTATGCGCTGACGGTGCTGGTAGTGACCGCCCATTTTACCGCTTACAGCTATATCGAACCTTTTGTGCAGCGGGTCGCTGGATTAAGCGAAAACTTCACCACCGTATTGCTGCTGATTTTTGGCGGTGCCGGTATCATCGGCAGCATGCTCTTCAGCCGCTACAGCAACCGCTATCCGATGGGTTTTCTGATGGCGAGCATCGCGGCGTTGCCGTTGTGCATGGCGCTGTTGCTGCCAATGGCAAAAAATCCATTGGGATTGTCCATTGTCTGCGTGCTGTGGGGCATCGTTATCATGGCGCTGAGCCTTGGTATGCAGGTGAAAGTCCTGACGCTGGCCTCCGATGCCACGGATGTTGCTATGGCATTGTTCTCCGGCATCTATAATGTGGGTATCGGCGGCGGTGCGCTGTTGGGTAACCAGATCATCACGCATGTCGGCATGAACGAGATTGGTTTTGTCGGGGCCGCGCTGGGCGGTATTGCGCTGCTGTGGGGCCTGTTCATCTTTCGGCGCTATGCGCTGGTGTTTAGCCATGCTGTCATGAAGTAATGTCATGATGGGATAGTCGGTTTTGTTGAGGCGAGGTGCGTGATGGATTCGCAGTATGCGCATTGGGTAACGCGCGCCGCAGTGGTTGCGACAACCGTGGCGCTGCTGCTATTTATCATTAAAGTCTTCGCCTGGTGGTACACCGGTTCGGTCAGTTTACTGGCCTCGTTGGTGGATTCACTGGTGGATATCAGCGCGTCGCTGGTGAACCTGCTGGCCGTGCGTTATGCCCTCCAACCCGCTGATGATGAGCATGCTTTCGGTCATGGCAAAGCAGAGTCACTGGCTGCCATTGCCCAGGGCATGTTCATTGCCGGTTCCGCGCTGTTCCTTATCTTGACCGGGTTCCAACGGCTCGGTGCGCCGCAGCCGCTGTATGCGCCAGAGGTGGGGATTGTCATCACAGTGATTGCTCTGGTGTCAACGCTGCTGCTGGTGACGTTTCAACGCTGGGTGGTACGCAAAACCCAGAGTCAGGCGATACGCGCCGATTCATTGCACTATCAGTCCGATGTGTTTATGAACGGTGCCATTCTGGTGGCGCTGGTGTTGAGCTGGCGCGGTATCACTTATGCCGATGCCCTGTTTGCGTTGGGGATCGGGGTTTATATTCTCTACAGCGCGCTGCGCATCGGTTATGACGCAGTGCAATCGCTGCTGGATCGCGCGCTGCCAGAAGAAGAGCAGCAGGCCATTGTTGCGCTGATTCGTGGCTGGCCGGGCATTCATGGCGCACATCAACTGCGTACCCGGCGTTCAGGGCCTACCCGTTTTATTCAACTGCATCTGGAAATGGATGATGCGCTGCCGCTGGTTCGGGCACATGAGGTTGCGGACAGTTTGGAACAGGCGCTACGTGAGCGTTTTCCCGGTGCTGATATTCTGATCCATCAAGACCCTTCTTCTGCCGTACCGGAAGAACAGCGTGGGCGCATCGAGGTGTGATCCAGCCTGTATTTGTTTGAGAAATGTGATAGAAAATGGATTGTGCGGCATTATTTTGCCTGACCTGAATCAATTCAGCTCAGGACATTTGTTATAATATGCCTAAAAAGGTGAGCGACGGTTCGCCACGGCGGCCCGTCAGATAGAAACATCCTGCAAAACTACATCTACAAGTCCAGAGGTTGTCATGATCAAGAAAATCGGAGTATTGACGAGCGGTGGCGATGCGCCAGGCATGAATGCGGCGATTCGCGGCGTAGTACGCGCGGCGCTGACGGAAGGTTTGGAAGTCTACGGTATCTATGATGGCTATCAGGGCTTGTACCAGGATCGCATGGAGCAGTTGGACCGCTACAGCGTGTCTGATGTTATCAATCGCGGCGGCACTTTTTTAGGGTCGGCGCGTTTCCCCGAGTTTCGCGACGATCAGGTGCGTGAAGTTGCGGTACAGAACATGAAAAACCGTGGTCTGGATGCGCTGGTGGTGATCGGCGGTGACGGTTCTTATATGGGTGCCAAGCGCCTGACTGAAATGGGCTTCCCGTGTATCGGTCTACCGGGCACCATTGATAACGACGTGGCAGGGACCGACTACACCATTGGGTATTTCACCGCACTGGAAACCGTACTGGAAGCCATCGACCGCTTACGCGATACCTCTTCTTCTCACCAACGTATTTCCATCGTGGAAGTGATGGGCCGCCACTGCGGCGACTTGACACTGGCTGCGGCGATTGCCGGGGGCTGCGAGTTCATTGTCTTGCCGGAAGAAGCGTTCAAACCGGAAGATCTGGTGTGTGAAATCAAAGCGGGTATCGCTAAAGGGAAAAAACACGCCATCGTCGCCATTACTGAGCACATCTGCGATATCGATGAACTGGCGCGCTATATTGAAAGAGAAACCGGGCGTGAAACGCGTTCCACCGTACTGGGTCACATTCAGCGCGGCGGCTCCCCGGTAGCCTATGACCGCATTCTGGCGTCGCGTATGGGGGCGTACGCCATTGAGTTGTTGCTGCAAGGCTATGGCGGTCGCTGCGTCGGTATTCAGAACGAAAAAATGGTGCACCACGATATCATTGATGCCATCGAAAATATGAAGCGTCCGTTTAAACTCGATTGGCTGGAGACGGCAAGAAAGCTGTTCTAAATCTGGTGTCTGTGTTCTTTCGCACTAAAAGCCATCCCGCCGCATGACGACAGGGTGGTTGTTTTCTTGATGCGGTAGCCTGTCGGGAGCGTGTCAGGTTGCTGTCAGGTCGCTGTCGTGTTCACGGCAGATGCGTGGGCGTAGGTTGGGGCTGTGTTTCGTTCTTTGAAAAAAAAGCCATGAGGAAAACAACCATGAATACCAATCCGATTAAAACACTACGCCTTGCCCGCGCCTGGTCCCAGGAGCAACTGGCGGAACTCTCCTCCTTGAGTGTCAGAACCGTTCAGCGTATCGAGAATGGTGAGCGTGCCAGTCTGGATACGCTCGGCGCTATCGCCGCAGCGTTTGGCGTGAATGTTACCGAGTTGATGACGGAAGAGAGCGAGCAGACCCTGAGCGGAGAATCGCTTGAACGGCGCGTGCAAGCAGCAAAACGTCAGGTGCGGCAAGAGAGCCGTTTCTGGCGTTCGCTTGTCATTTATGTTGTGGTCAATCTGGTGCTGTTTGTGGTGAACCGAATGACATCGCCGGGTTCCCACTGGTTCCTGTGGCCACTGCTGATCTGGGGCAGTTTTCTGTTGCTGGAGGCGGTGAAGGTATTTTGGTTGCGCGATCGTTGGCAGCGCTGGGAGCAGGCGCGTGTACAGCGGGTGCTGCGTAAGCCATAATAGGTCGTACACTTAAACGGGTAGGGCTGGCGTTGAGCCAGCGTAATAGAGAGATAATAGAGGTCTTCGCATGACAAAAGTGACCGTTGCCGCAACGCAGATGGCGTGTTCCTGGGATCTGCCCAAGAATATTGAGAATGCCGAAAAACTGGTGCGACAGGCGCACGCCAAGGGTGCTCAAATAATTCTGATTCAGGAACTGTTCGCCGCGCCTTACTTCTGTATCGATCAGAGTCCTGAGCACTATGCTCTGGCGCAAACGCTGGAGACCAGCCCGCTTATCAAACACTTCTCCGCACTGGCGGCTGAGCTTGAGGTGGTATTGCCGCTGAGCTTGTTTGAGCGCGCCAATAACGCCTACTACAACTCGCTGGTGATGATTGACGCCGACGGTAGCGTGCTGGATGTGTATCGTAAAACTCACATCCCCAATGGCCCAGCGTACCAGGAAAAACAGTTCTTTATCCCTGGCGATACCGGCTTCAAGGTGTGGCAAACCCGTTACGCCAAGGTGGGTGTGGGTATCTGCTGGGATCAGTGGTTCCCGGAAACCGCGCGCAGCCTGGCGTTGCAGGGCGCAGAGCTGATTTTCTACCCGACCGCTATCGGTTCTGAACCGGCTTACCCGGATATCGACAGCCAGCCGCATTGGACGCGGGTGCAGCAGGGTCACGCGGCCGCCAATCTGGTGCCTGTGATTGCCTCTAACCGTATTGGGACTGAAGCAAGCAAATATATTGATGGGCTGGAAATGACCTTCTACGGTTCCTCCTTCATTGCCGATCAAACGGGTGCGCTGTTGGCACAGGCAAACAAAACGGATGAAACCGTGCTGGTGCACACCTTCGATCTGGACGCAATTGCTGCTCAACGCGCCAGTTGGGGGCTGTTCCGCGATCGTCGCCCGGAGATGTACACGGCGCTCGCTACCTCTGACGGCAAGACCCGGAGATAATCGATGTCACCTTCGACTCTCACTTCTACGCCGCGCCAGGATGGCTTTTTTATGCCTGCCGAATGGGCACCTCATGATGCGGTGTGGATGATCTGGCCCTATCGGCTGGATAATTGGCGCAACAACGCCTTGCCTGCACAGCAGACGTTCGCTGCTGTAGCACAGGCGATTGGTCAGAAGACGCCGGTGATTATGGGGGTGCCAGCGCAGCAAATGGCGCAGGCACGTAGCCTGATGCCTGCAACGGTGACGCTGATTGCGCTGGAAAGCGATGACGCCTGGATGCGTGATACCGGACCGACGGTGGTGCTAAACGGTAACGGTGAGCGCCGGGGTATCGACTGGCAGTTTAACGCCTGGGGCGGTGAGTTGGGCGGGTTGTACGACGACTGGCGACAGGATGAACAGGTCGCACAGCAGGTGCTGGCGCACCACGGCGACGCACGCT
Source organism: Symbiopectobacterium purcellii (assembly GCF_019797845.1). Lineage (NCBI taxonomy): Bacteria > Pseudomonadati > Pseudomonadota > Gammaproteobacteria > Enterobacterales > Enterobacteriaceae > Symbiopectobacterium > Symbiopectobacterium purcellii. Next base: position 158,346 of record NZ_CP081864.1, read on the forward strand.
ATGCGGCTCCGTTGATTCTGGAAGGCGGCTCTATTCACGTTGATGGAGAAGGCACGCTGCTGACCACGGCAGAATGCTTGTTGAACCCGAATCGCAACCCTCATCTGAGCAAGGCTGAGATTGAGCAGTTGATGCGTGACTACCTCAATATTTCCACCATTATCTGGTTGGAAGATGGGGTGTATAACGACGAAACCGACGGCCATATCGATAACATGTGCTGCTTTGTGCGCCCCGGTGAAGTGGCGTTGCACTGGACGGATGACGAAAATGATCCACAGTATGCGCGCTCTGTCGCAGCGTATCAGGTCTTATCCCAAGCTCGGGATGCGCAAGGGCGTGCGCTGAAGATCTGGAAGCTGCCTGCGCCGGGTCCGCTCTATGCGACGGAAGAGGAAGCGGCGGGTGTCGCATCGGGTGATGCAATTGAACGTTTAGCCGGCTCGCGTCTGGCGGGGTCTTACGTGAATTTTCTGATCAGCAATCAGCAAATCATCTTCCCGTTGTTGGATGCGCGTACCGATGATACGGCGCGTGACCTGCTGCAACAGATGTTTCCGGATTACGCCATTGTGGGCGTGCCCGCGCGTGAAATTCTGTTGGGTGGTGGCAACATTCACTGCATTACTCAGCAGATCCCTTCAGTGCGTTAAGCCGGTTTTTCTATCATCAAAAAGGCTCCGGTAACAACCGGAGCCTTTTTGTTATCTGACAGTGACCTATTTAGTCGGTTCTTTATCCAGATTATCCGCAGGCAGTTCACCGGGCAGATAGCCGGGCAGCCGGCCTGCCGGGATGATTGCCATCATGGACAGGAAGGCCATGATCAGCAGACCAAACTTCAGCGCTTTCAGGCGCGATTCCTCGTTAACGCGCACCGCTTCCGCCACTTGCTCCGGTGTTGCCGTGGTTTGCGACAGCACGGTGAGCAGACGGTCATTGCTGATAAAGTTAATATTATCCAGATTCACCTGTGCCTGAATTTCTGGGGTTAGCACCGGGGTTTGCACAATGTTGCGCATCACGCTGGAACTGAGCAGACCGATCAACAGCTCACCGGCCACGGCGGTACCAATCGCATTCGCCAGATTGTTGGTGGTGCCGCGCAGTGAGCCAACATCGCCCGCCAACTCTTTCGGAGAAGCACTCACCAGCACGTTAAACAGCAGGGTGACCAGCGAGCCCTGACCAATACCGAACGCCACCAGTCCAAACAGTACCGCGAACTCGCTCCAGTTGTTGCGCACGACAAAAGCGAGCCACAGCAACGAAAGGGTGCAGAGGATAAAGCCATAGCGGCCAATCTTTTGCGGCGTTAGCTTGTGGTAAAAACGCACGATAAGCGTTGCGGAGAAGAATACGGACAGGTTGAACGGCATCATGGCGATGGCGGTTGCCAGCGGTGTGCTGCCCTGCACAATCTGAATGTAGAGCGGCACGGAAAAGTTCAACATTGCTTCCAGCGCCACCACCGCAAACATGGCGACCACGGCGGCCCGCTCTGTGGGGGAGGTGATCACTTCCAGCGCCAGTAACGGGGTTTTGCCTTTCTCTTTTATGCGTCGCGTCCAGACCACAAAGAGCTGACCGAGCACGATACCCAGCGCGATCATAAAGGGCGCCGGAGATAAGCCCAGCAGATCGAAAGGCGCCGCGTCACGTACCAGACCCATACCCCAACGGTTAAGGTTGTTGAAGCCGAACGACATCAGAATGATGGCGCTTGCCGCCAGTACCACACCGACAATATCGATGCTGACTTCCGGTCGGCCCTTATCCGCTTTCATGCGGAAGCTGAGAAAGAAAATGACGGCGGACAAGACGATCAGCAGACCGAACGCCGGACGCCAGCCGATATAGGTACCCAGTACCCCTCCAATCAAAAATGCGGCCACACCAGCACCGGCGCGGGCCGAACCCAGTGTGCCGAGCGCGGTGGCTTGTTGTGCACCGCGATAATTCTCCGCAATCAACGCCACCAGCGAGGGCACCAACGCTGCCGCAGTGAGGCCGCTGAGCGCTTGTGCGCTGATCATGATGGTGGCGTTAGGGCTGAAGGTCATCATCACCTGAGCAACACCGAACAGCAGCACGGTAGAGCGGAAGATGATCAGTGGGCCAAATCGCTGGTTGAGTTTTGCACCCAACATCACGAAACCGGCGACGGACAGTGAATAGACGACGATACCCGTCGCAATGGTGGTGGGCGGCACATTGAAACTGTTCACCATACCGCCCAGCGCGACGGGAAGCGAGGCGACGTTGAATGACATCAGGATCTGGGCGAGGGCGATGGCGATCATCGGTGCCCATGACGCCTTCTCATCTGTCACTGTGTGCGGTGTTGATTGATTCACCATAATGGTTATCCCCTTATTATCCTTGTCATTTTGTGAATTTTTACGTCGTTGGCGTGGTAACGATGATTAGCCTTGTTCGGTGTAAGGTTCGGAGACGAACATATCCATACCCAGGCTGCGGGAAAGAAAGCGTGCGGCCAACTGGCCTTTGACACTGTTGCCTGCGCCGTCCAGCAAGGGCGCAAAGGTGCCTAAACCGCCCTTACCGGGCGAGACAGTGACGATGCCGCCGCCAATACCACTCTTGCCGGGCAGGCCGATGTCGTAGAGCCAGTCGCCGGATGTCTCATACAGTCCGGCGGTAACCATTACGGCGAGGGCGTAATGGCACACGTCATTGTTGACCACGCGATCGCGGGTGATGGGGTTGACGCCACCATCGGCCAGCGTTGCTCCCATCACCGCCAGATCGCGAGCGCTGATGTTCAGTGAGCATTGGCGGGTATATAAATCAACGGCAATGGCCGGATCGCAGCCGAGCCGTCCGTAGCTGTAAAGCAAATTGGCGATACCGCGATTGCGGAAATTGGTCTCACAGGCGGATTGATACACTTCCTCGTTAAGGGTGAGTTCTCTGCCCGCGAAACCGCATAATCCGCTGTAAATAAAATTCCATTTCTCGTCGCTGGTGCTGCCGGGGATCAGGCTGGTGGTGGCGATTGCCCCCGGATTCACCATCGGATTGGTGCGAGCGTCTGCGGTGAACTCAACCGCTGTGACTGAGTTGAACGGCATACCGGTACTGTTTACGCCCAGCTTTTCGCGTGCGACGCGGGCACCCAGTGCCTGACACACCAACGCGAAGACAAAGGGTTTCGATACACTCATGATGGTGAACTCATAATCCACATCACCTGCGGTGTGTACCGCACCGTTGGCGCCGACCATACAAATGCCATAAAGCGCGGGGGGAACGCGTTCAAGTGCAGGATAAACCTTAGATACAAAGCCCTCGTGGTTTTGCCCGAAACGCTGGTGGGCTTCTTGTATCAATCGTGTCACGGTGTCCTGGTCCGGCAGATGTCCGGTTGAAACATAGGGGCTGAAAGTATTGCTGGATTCGTCAAAGGGCATGGTGATATCTCCGTAATAGACCGCCATTTTCCTTACTTATCAATTTGATAGGGATGGCATCATTGAGGCGCTTTCTCCCTTCATAGAGCGTAGTACAGCGTGGCATGATGATTAGGGTGTGATTTGAGACGTATACGTTTTAAGGTAAAAGGCGGGTTTTATAGAAAATAATAAATATTCAGACATTTAAAATATTTAATCCCGTAAATGGGGATTTTGTTTTTCAGAAATACAATTTTTAATTTAGTAACGTGAAAAATTCACTGCGAAGGATTAAGTGCCTGGGGTTAGGCGGCATAAGAGTTTCAGAAAAGGAGTACAGCGAGGGGCGGAAACGAGAGGGTAAAACAGCGCATCTGTAAAACAGACACGCTGTTGCAGTATTACCGTATTACGCGCGCTTGGCTTCTGCGGCGGCTTTTACGATCACGGCAAAAGCATCGGCTTTCAGCGACGCGCCACCTACCAGTGCGCCGTCGATGTCCGGCTGCGTAAAGAGTTCAGCCGCGTTGGCCGCGTTGACCGAGCCACCGTACTGAATGATGACCTGATCGGCGACCGCTTTGTCCTGCTTGGCGATATGGTCACGGATAAACTTATGCACCGCTTGTGCCTGAGCAGGTGTTGCTGATTTGCCGGTGCCAATCGCCCATACGGGTTCGTAGGCGATAACCGCACCGTTAAAAGCGGTCGCACCCAATGTGCTCAATACCGCATCCAACTGACGGGCGACAACCGCTTCGGTTTCACCGGCTTCGTTCTCGGCTTCGGTTTCACCGATGCACAGCACGGGGATCAGTCCGGCTTCTTTCAACACGCCAAATTTTTTCGCAATGAATGCATCGCTTTCTTTGTGGTAGGTACGGCGTTCGGAGTGGCCGATGATGATGTATTTTGCACCGATATCTTTCAACATGGTGGCAGAGGTTTCGCCTGTGAAGGCGCCGGACAGGTTAACATCGACGTTCTGTGCGCCGAGGGCAATGCGACCACCGGCCAATTGATGATTTGCCTGATCCAGATACAGCTCGGGCGGCGCGATGGCGACGTTGCAGCCAGTCACTGTGCTGAGTTCTTTACGCAAACCGGCGATCAGCTCGATAACCATGTGCGTGCTGCCGTTCAGCTTCCAGTTACCCATGACTAATGGATGACGCATCTTTTTTCCTCCGGATAGGGATAGCAAGTAATTTTATTTTTCAGACAGTATAGAGACCAAAGCCGCGAGAAGCTCGGATTTTCATCACTCAATGCCAGCGCGATCACGGTTCAGATAGCGTTAGCTTAATCGGTTCAACAGCGAATGTTATCCCTTTTTCCCCATTATCTGCCACTACATATCGCAATGCGCCTTCCGTTTGTTGGTAAAAGCCCTGACGTTTGCCGATATCCAGCAATTCCGTGATCTTCTTGCTGCTTTGTTCTTCGGAGAGCGAGGGAATAAAGTGGCGCAGCAGCGCGGCCATATACTGGATAGCTTGGGCGCGGCGAGCACCGGTTTCAGGATCGCCCACCTGAGGCTGGTAGGTCAGTTGCATGGTTTTTATTTTGCCAGTGCCTCGCTCCAGGGCAGTTGACGCGTAGAGTTGGGCATTGATTCTGCTCGCAGCCCGCGTCAGCGGTCCGGCGGGCTCACCGGTATCCACCGCGCGGAATTCCCCTATCGGTAATGAGGGGTTGCTGAGGTTATAGCGCGTGCGAAATTGTGGGATAGTCTGGTCGAACGTGGGCGCGTCGGGCAGCAGGTACGGTGCCACCGTGGCGTCTTTTGACGGCACAAGGGGTTGCGCGTGAACCTCCGGTCCAGACGTCAGTAAGAGCAGGAGTAACGCTGGGGCAACGAGTCGTATAGTCATAGTTCCGCTATTGAAGTGTTCCGTTTTCAAAAGAGAGCGTTGTCAGAGCAAGAAGGGAGGCTCTGACAACGGGCGCTTGTCTGATTAAAGCGGGATTTGGGCGTGATTGTCAAAAGGCTCGTGCTGGCACACCCTTGTTGACCCCTTCTGTCAGTAAGTGGTATTCACCTTGAGAATAAATGTGTTGATGAGAGAAGATACAATATCTTTTCTTTGTTAGCGTTATATTACGCATTGTTGTTTATTTGTGGTTGTAGAGTGAATAAATATTATCGACCAGAATGAGAGGTTATTAACAGTATTTAAAATATTCGCAATAATGTATCACGGTATACGTAAGTGACGATTTCTCTTGATATATAACCCGTTAACCAGTGTGTAAATTACATCGGTTTCAACATAATAATACAGAGTATTGAGGGGAGCGAAATGAGCGTAAAATCAATTTTAACTGCCGCTATTCTTTCGTGTTTTGGCATGGCCGCCCATGCGGAACAAGTCATGGATACGGATGTGGTGGTGGTGGGTGCCGGGGCATCAGGGTCTGCGGCAGCCTATGCATTAACCGAACAGGGGCTGAAGGTCATTAATCTGGAGAAACTTCCGCAGACCGGGGGAACCGGACAATTTTCGGAAGGGATATTTGCGGTAGAAAGTAAAATACAGCGGGAAAATAATCATGTATTTACTCGCGATCAGGCCTTTAAGTTAGTGATGGATTACAGCCACTGGCGACCTAATGCCAAGCTGGTACGCAATTATATTAATAAATCAGCGGATACCATCGATTGGCTACAAGCGCTCGGCGTCCATTTTGAGAAACTGACCTCGAATTATCCCGGCGGCTATTATACCTGGCATATTTATCAGGGCCGTGGGCGCGCAGTGATTGATGTTCTGCAACAGCATTTTGCCGACAAGGGTGGGAAACTGCTGGTGAAAACAGCAGGCAAACAGCTCATCACCGATGAAAAAGGAAAAGTGGTAGGACTGATGGCCGAAAGCGCTGCCGGTGAAGCCATTCGTATCAATGCCAAAACCGTGGTTATTGCCACCGGTGGTTTCGGCAGCAATAAAGAGATGCTGACGGAGTATACGCGCTTTCCTGATGTGGAAGTGGTCGGTATTCCAGGGAAAGTGGGTGACGGTATTAAAATGGCCTGGGCAGCCGGCGCGGCAAAAGACGGCCGTGAATTTATCAATATGTCCTATCGTCCGGGGCCATCAAAGGAGTCCACCACCAACCATTACGCGGCTTCTGCCAAACAGCCCCATTTGTGGCTGAACACCAAGGGCGAACGATTCACCAACGAAGCCAATATCGAACAGTGGCCCCTTTGCGGGTAATGCCTTGGAAAACCAGGGTGGAACCATGTTTGTGTTGTATGACGAAGACACAAAAAACTACATGATCGATCACGGCATTGATGTCGGCGTTGGCGTGATGGTTCCCGTTGCCACCAAACTCACCAAACTGGAAGAGCACTTCGCCAAAGGCGAGGCCGCAGGAAAAGCGTTCCGTGCAAATTCCATCAAAGAGCTGGCGCAAAAAACCGGCATGGATTACCAAACGCTGAAAGACAACATTGAGCGTTACAACCAGTTTTGCAACGTTCGCCACGATGAAGATTTCGTGAAGGATGCCCGCTATCTGCGCCCCGTTGCGAAAGCACCGTTCTATGCGGTGAAGAGTGTAGCGACCTCACTCGGCACCTTGGGCGGCGTGAAGGTGAACGAAAAATTGCAGGCGGTTGATGATAAAAACGTCCCGGTTTCTGGTCTGTACGTGATCGGCAACGATGCCGGGGGCATGTACGGTGACAGTTACGATTTGGTGATGGCGGGCAGTACCGTTGGCTTTGCCATCAACTCGGCGCGCATTGCGGCGGAGAATATTGCGCAAGACCTGGGAGCACAAAAACCACTGGTCATAAAAGCCAGCGATAAAAAGAGCTAATTGTCTGCTTTCTAAAACGCATTCACAGATTCACTCGGGTTGATTCAGCCCGGGTGAATCAACCTCTGGTTGTATACCCTAAATAATTCGAGTTGCGGGAAGGCGGCAAGTGAGTGACAAATCTGTCTGGAACAGATTTGAACAGCGCTTGCGCTGGCCCGCAGGGTGAATCTCAGGGATGAGATTCATTAATCCCGATGCGCTTACTCAGGTAAGTGATTCGGGTGGACGAGAGCAGCCAATGCACCTGCAACTTGAAGCATGACGGGTATAATAACGCTTAATCATTTCATAACATTATTTCCAACAAACGCATTTGATTTCTTCTCTCATCGGTTATTTTCTGCAACATGTCAACGACGCTATTTACCTTCATTTATTCTTGCGGTTATCAGGCGTAAAACACGCGGGTAAATGAATGCCACGAAGTTAACAAAATGTGGTTTGACGCGGTAGTAATTCCAGCCGGGACGCGGCAAACTGATGCGTATAACGTTACGCGACACTGAATTATTTATTTTTTTACAATGAATTATCTTTTGATGTGCTTATATCATTCCACCAAACAGGGAAATAAAAATGAGACACATTTTCCATCAAATACCCTGGATATACCCGAAAGATATTGTTGAGCTCCGCGAATTATATCAACGGTATGGCACTCAGGAACATTATAAGAAAGGCACCATTATCAAGAGTCGTGGGGAATCGCAGCGCTTATTCTATTTGGTTAATGGGCTCTGTATGTATTATGCCAACTATGTTGAAAATAATCCGATGTCATTCTCACTGGTGCTGCCTGAACGCACGATGGGGGATATCACTTGTATTACCAAACAATATTTTAATGTTACCACCATCGTGATTCGGGATGCAGATATTCTGGTGGTGCCCCCTGATATTTTACTGGATGCCATGCGGCAGGATGCTGAACTGGCGATAAAAATATGCCGTCACGTCGTGGCCAAGCAGGAGAGCAGCCTGGAGGCGGTAATCACTAACACCAGCTGCGAACCCGCGCAACGTCTTAAAATTCTGCTGAAAAGCATGTTATTAGACGGTGGGATTGAGCCTAAAGCAGGCTGGTATACTGTGCCGCTGACGTTGACCCACGAGGAGTACGGTCAAATCATCAACGTGACTCGCGTCACCATTTCCAGAATACTGGCACTGTGGCAACGTGAAGGGCTGATATGTCGTGAAAATAAAACGATTATTGTCCATCATCAGCTGTTTGATGATGTGTATGATTGGCTTAGCTATTTTTCTGAAAAATAACGTTTCAGTAGCGCGTAAAAAACACCGCGTGGCCTAAACGGCCAGACAGGGGTAAGCCAGCCACACCGAATCCTCTCACCAATAATGCTCACTGGTAATATGCCCCGGACGGCGCCGCAGGTGCTTGGTCATTTCCCGTTGCTCTTTCAGGCATTGCTGGGTATCACGTACCATTTGTGGGTTACCACACAGCATCACATGGCTGGTTTGCGCATTAAGTGTCAATCCGACCGCATTCTCCAACGCTCCGCTGCTGATAAGCGCCGGAACACGCCCCGTCAGGGAGCCGACCTGCGTTTCCCGGCTGATGACCGTTTGTATCCGCAGTTTGTCGCCGTAACGCTGCTGTAGCTGCTGCATCTTGGGTAAGTAGCTAAGGTCATTGGCAAAGCGCGCTGCGTGCACTAATACGATGTGCTGGAAACGCTCGAGATCCTTCCCTTCCTCTAAAATCGACAAATAAGGGCCGATGGCGGTGCCGGTCGCGAGCATCCACAGCGTGTCACAGTCAGGAACTTCTTCCAGCACAAAGAAACCCGCTGCATCTTTGGTGATTTCCAGTGGCATTCCGGGTTGCAGCGCGTGCAAATGAGGGCTGAGCTTGCCATCCGGCACCGTGACCAGATAAAACTCAAGAGTGGGATTACTGGGGGCATTCACGTAAGAATAGGCGCGCTGAATGCGCTCGCCGTCAATTTCCAACCCCAGCTTGGCGTACTGACCCGCCGTAAACGCGGCAATTGGCGCCTGAACCTGAATGCTGAAAAGGCTGTCCGTCCAATTTGTTACCTGAATAACGTTACCGGTTACCCACTCTGCCATAGTGCTCTGCTCCTGATGTTTTTCGGCCACTCAGGCCATCCCCCTTACGAAACAGTGCGCTAGGGGAGAGGGCCTTTACGATACGCGATTTTTTAACAACAGTGAAACAATCAATGCAATATCCCCGTCATACTTCAAGTTGCAGGCGTGTTGGCTGCTCTCGCTCACCCGAATCACTCACTTGCCGCCTTCCTGCAACTCGAATTATTTAGGGGATAGCCCTTGTGACTTCATGCGATCACAGCAGGAAGTCATGCAACGCCGGATCTTTGCGATCGAGATAATGTGTTGAACGAATACGCCGGATAGTGCGTGATTTGCCGCGAATCAGCAGTGTTTCGGTGGTGGCGATGTTACCCCGGCGGGCAATCCCTTCCAACAGGTCGCCTTTGGTGATACCGGTAGCCGAGAAGATCACGTTGTCATTACGCGCCATATCGCTCAACGTGAGTATGCGTCCAGCTTCAATCCCCATTTCTGCACAGCGTTCCAGCTCACGCTCGCCCAAACGACGGTTTTCCTCGCTGTCCCCTTTAACCTGATGGCGTGCCAGCAGGCGACCTTGCATATCGCCATCCAGCGCGCGGATCACCGCAGCGGAAATCACCCCTTCAGGTGCGCCGCCGATGCCATACAGCACATCGACTTCGCTGTCAGGCATACAGGTCAGAATTGAGGCGGCGACATCACCGTCGGGAATAGCAAACACTTTCACGCCCAGTTGCTGCATTTCGGCAATCACGCCATCGTGACGCGGTTTTGCCAGAGTGATCACCGTAAGCTGCTGTAACGGTTTGCCAATTTTGATGGCGATATTGCGCAGGTTATCCGCCAATGGCAGCGCCAGGTTGATAGCGCCTTTGGCCTGCGGACCGACGATCAGCTTTTCCATATACATGTCGGGCGCGTGCAGAAAGGTATCTTTTTCGCCGACGGCCAGAACGGCGAGCGCATTGGCTTGCCCCATTGCCGTCATTCGTGTGCCTTCAATGGGATCGACCGCGATATCCACTGCATCGCCCACGCCGGTGCCGACCTGCTCACCGATGTAAAGCATGGGGGCTTCGTCAATCTCACCTTCACCGATCACGATTTGCCCGTTGATATCAACCTGATTGAGCATGATGCGCATGGCCTGCACCGCCGCGCCATCGGCGGCATTTTTATCGCCACGGCCAAGCCATTTGTAGCCTGCCAGCGCAGCAGCTTCTGTCACGCGGGAAAACTCAATCGCCAATTCACGTTTCATGGATACCTGTCTGTTGTGTAATAGGAAAAGGGGGAATTGCGCGCGATTTTAACACACTCGCTGCGGGCGGGAGCAGGATGATATCAAGGGAGCTGCGAATGCGCTCCTCTTCGTCATCGCTGGCGGCCTGTCGGTGGGTTCGGGCCCCGAAGGTACCGCGTAGCAGCGTTATTTCGCGCGAAAAGCCAGGGGGATCGGGGTGAGGGCGATTAGGCGCCCCGAGTCGGGCGCGTGCGATGTACGAAGCAAATAACGGCGTGGGTTAACGCGCACGAAACATTCACGGCAACAACAAAGAGACTTGGACTAAATTTCTGAGGATTCCTCAGCGTCTACGCGGGAATGATTGTTTTAGGTCTATGGGGCCAACAACGTTGCGCCGCTCAGTAGAGCGGCGTCATTCGTATTAACGGTGTGAAGTGGCGAGTTGCGCCTTTTTCTCACTGCCCGGTGCTTTAACCGTAATGGTTAACAATACCGAGAGCAGCAAGGCAACGGCCATAAAGCTATAGGACATGCTCGGGTTGCCGGTAATGCCGTTGAGGTAACCAACCAGCCAGGCGCCGAGGAATGCACCCAGCGCGCCAAAGCTGTTGATCAAACCAATCGATACCCCAGAAACGTTTTTAGGCAGCAGTTCAGGAATCAGCGCGAAGAACGGGCCATAGGGAGCATACATGCAGGCGGCCGCAACCACTAACAGCGCATAAGACACCCAGAAATGTTGCGCACCGATGGCGTAAGAGGTGAAGAAGGCTAACGACGCGATCAACAGCAGAGGCCAGATATAGAGCTTACGGTTTTGCATTTTGTCCGACAGCCAGGAGACCGTCAGCATCAGCACAATGGCGGCGAAGTAAGGCAGTGCCGAGAGCCAGCCGACGGAGACGATATCCAGTGAGGCCGCAGATTTGAGGATCGACGGCATCCACATCATAAAGCCGTAAACTCCGATGCTCCAGAAGGCATGTACAGCACACAGAATAATCACGTTGCGTGAACGCAAGGCCTCACCGTAGTTGCGTACCGGCTTGATGTTCTTTTGTTCCGCATCCATCACCGCCTGGAAATCCGCTTTTTCCTGTGCACTCATCCAGGTGACTTCGGACGGTTTATCGCGCACCAGGAACCACCAGATAAACGCCCAGATAATCGCCGGCGCACCTTCGATAATGAACATTTCACGCCAGCCGAACGCATTGATCAGGTAGCCGGAGACGATGGACATCCACAGCACGGTGACCGGATTGCCCAGTACCAGGAAGGTGTTGGCGCGCGAGCGTTCCTCTTTGGTGAACCAGGTGCTGATGTAGATCAGCATGGAGGGCATCACCGCCGCTTCTACCACGCCAAGGATGAAACGGATCACCATCAGCATCGGGATATTATTGACCAACCCGGTGGCGGCGGCACACAACCCCCACAAGATCAGGCTGACAAAAATCAGTTTGCGCACGCTGCGCTTAACCGCGTAAATGGAGCCCGGTACCTGAAAGAAGAAATAACCGAGAAAGAACAGCGCGCCAATCAGTGAAGACGTTCCCTTGCTGATGCCCAAATCCACCTCGATACCTGACGCGGCCGCAAAACCATAATTGGCGCGATCGAGATAGGCGAGGCTATAGGTAATAAAAATGATGGGCATTAAATACCACCAACGCTGAACAGCTAATTTTTTAGTCGTCATCATGGTTACCTGTTTATTTTGCATTGTTATCATCTGCATCTTATCGTGCAGCAGGATAATGTTGAAAAACATTCCTGAATGCCAAATCAAATGATAAGGCACATAATGTTATGTAAAAGGGTTTTCGTGATGCGTATTATTAATACACATCATCTTGCATTGAGATCTATTTTAGAAATAGGTGCTCCGAGTGAATATTAATTAATCAATGGTAATATAACTGTTGCCGATACTTATTTTGCACTTCGCTGTCATCAGGCATTGTTGACGTTGTAAATATGAGAACCTTTTTCCACTTTTATTTTTGTGACATACATCACTGTAAATTATGTTAAAAAAAGATGTTACCGGCAACGTGATCGGCCTGACATTTGGCGGCGAATCACGCCGCCTGTTGGTGGCGATTAGGTATTTGGCGGGCGATTACAGCGTGCCGCCCAGAGAGAGGCGATAATGCAAATCAACGTATTCTATCGTTGGTAGTTTATTGATTTTTTTGATTAATATCTCAGTTGCCACTTTGCCCATTTCAAAACGGGGCGTGACAACGCTGGCAATGGCGGGTGTGGTGGCTTGCCCAATATCCAAGCCGTGGAAACCAGAAATCGCGATGTGACCCGGTATGTTAAGCGACAGGCGCAGACACTCTTGTAGCACCCCAACGGCGATATCGTCGTTAGTACAGAAGATGGCATCCACCTGTGGATACATCTGACGTATCAGTGCCAGCATATCAGCGCCAATGGATACCGATGAGACCTTGTTGGGCGAAATTTGCATCGGTTCTAATCCCGCTTCCTGCATGGCGCGGCTATAGCCCTGATAGCGCTTACGGTCGCGCACATCGGACATGGAACCAAAGTAGAGCACGTGGCGTTTACCGCTAGCCAGAATTGCCACCGTCATATCATAGGCGGCCTGCGTATTGTTGAACCCGACCACAATGCGGCCTGGCAGCGGCTCCAGATCCATCACCTGAGCGACGGGAATATTGGCGGAATCGAGGTATTTGTTGGCGCGCAGCGTGTGCTCGGAGTCGGTAAGAATCAAGCCGGCGATGTTACAAGACAGCAGGTTAACGATCTGCTGTTCTTCCCGTGTCTTGTCGTAGTTGTAATTGACCACCAGCGTTTGGTAGCCGTTCAGCGCGGTAACCGATTCAATCCCGGCCAACAGATCGGAGAAAATCTGGTTATTAAAAGAGGGCACCAGAATGCCGATGCGCGGGGCAGGCGCTTGTGTCGCCTCTTTGCGCTCATCGGGGGTGTAATTCACTTCTGCCATCACCTGGGCGATGCGCTGGGCGGTTTCAGGCGAGACTTTATCCGGCGTACGCAGATAACGACTGACGGTCATCTTGGTGACGCCTGATAATTGTGCGATGTCCTGTAACGTAACGCGCTGGTTCTTCATGCAGGAAAGCCCGAGTGTCGCCTGATTCAAAACGAGGATTATGCACTGCCGCTCTGGAAAAAGGAAAGCGTGTTACTGGAATACCTCTCGTAACATGGCGATGAGAGCGAAAATAATAAGTGTTTTTCGTGTGTTAGCCTGTGGGAAACAAACGGTAGCCGATATTCCAGTGGAAATACGCGCAACGGATCACGTAAAGAGTAACCTCCTTTCGTAACATGATATTGAGTGATCTTCCTCACAGTTTTGCTGGCAATAAACCGGTTTGATAATAAGGCGTCTGGCATTGGCGATGTTATTTGTGCCGCTGTTATTTTTCACGACAGCGGCGCTCCACATTATCACTTATTGAGCCCTCTTCTCAGTGGGTTTTGAGTTCCTTATCGCTATCAATAGGACATGCCGTTCTATTATTTATCGGGAAAGCATAATGAAAGATCTTTTTTCGTTAACGAATAAAAAAGTCCTTATTACCGGTTCAGCACAAGGTATTGGTTTTCTGTTGGCCAAAGGGTTAGCCGAGCAAGGTGCCGATATTATTATCAATGATATTACCGACGATCGTGCTGAACATGCTGCCAGCCAATTACGTGATGCCGGATTTGTGGCCTATGCCTGTGCTTTTGATGTGACCAACGGTCAGGCCGTAAATAACGCCATTGCTGATATTGAGGGAAATATTGGCGCAATCGACGTGCTGATTAATAACGCGGGTATCCAACGCCGTCACCCTTTCACTGAGTTTCCTGAAAATGAGTGGGATGCAGTGATCGACGTCAATCAGAAATCCGTGTTTCTGGTTTCTCAGGCGGTATCTCGCTTTATGGTGAAACGGCAACGCGGTAAAATTATTAATATCTGTTCAATGCAGAGTGAGCTTGGGCGAGATACGATTACGCCTTATGCTGCCTCAAAAGGGGCGGTAAAAATGCTGACGCGGGGTATGTGCGTTGAGCTTGCGCGTTATAACATTCAGGTCAACGGCATTGCGCCGGGCTATTTTAAAACCGACATGACCAAAGCGCTGGTTGAGGATGAAGCCTTTACCCAATGGCTGTGTAAACGTACCCCCGCGGCGCGTTGGGGTAACCCGGAAGAGCTGATCGGTGCGGCGGTTTATCTCTCCTCACGCGCCTCTGATTTTGTTAACGGACATTTGTTGTTTGTGGATGGCGGCATGCTGGTTGCCGTTTAAACACGCAATGTAACAAGGAGCCGTTATGGCAGGACAATGCGTGGTGATCATGGGCGTATCCAGCACAGGAAAATCGAGCGTGGGTGCGCGGTTGGCACAGCGGTTAGGGGCCAAGTTCATCGATGGTGACGATCTGCATCCGCGTCACAATATACTCAAGATGTCGCAGGGGCAGGCGCTGAATGATGATGACCGTGAGCCTTGGCTCGAGCGGTTGAACGATGTGGTCTTTAGCCTGCAACAAAAGAATGAGACAGGTATTTTGGTCTGCTCATCGCTGAAAAAACGCTACCGCGATCGGCTGAGAAAAGATAATCATGGCATCACCTTTCTCTGGCTGACAGGCGATTACGCGCTGGTGCTAGCGCGTATGCAGCAGCGCAAAGGCCATTTCATGCCGGAAAGTTTGCTCAAAAGCCAGTTTATGGCACTGGAAACGCCGCAGGCGGACGAACCGGATGTGGTGGCGGTCGATATTGCCTCACCCGTCGACGGCGTGGTACAGCGCTGCATCAATGCGCTGACGCCTGAGCGATTACCCGTTGCCGGTTAATAAAAAAGGGCGCAGCTATCGCTGCGCCCTTTTTGTTTTCCCTACGGGAATTATTCGTGATCTTCCCACGCTTGAGCACGCGCCACGGCTTTCTTCCAGCCGCTGTAACGATAGTTACGCTCCACGGTTTCAATGCTGGGGCGGAATTCACGTTCAATCGTTGCCTTGCTCTTCACTTCATCCAAATCATTCCAGAAGCCAGTAGCCAGACCTGCCAGGAACGCGGCACCCAGTGCGGTGGATTCGCGCACTTCAGGGCGTTCTACGCGGGTGCCGAGGATATCGGACTGGAACTGCATCAGGAAGTTGTTGGCAACGGCACCGCCATCAACGCGCAGTGATTGCAGACGTGTGCCTGAATCCGCCTGCATCGCATCCAGCACGTCACGCGTTTGATAAGCAATGGATTCCAACGTAGCACGGATGATGTGGTTGGAATTCACGCCGCGCGTCAGGCCGAAGATGGCACCACGGGCATACGGGTCCCAATAAGGTGCGCCCAGTCCGGTAAAGGCCGGGACAACGTAGACACCGTTAGAATCTTTCACTTTGGTGGCGAAATATTCGGAGTCCATGGATTCACCGATCAGTTTCAGCTCATCACGCAGCCATTGGATAGAGGCACCGCCCACGAATACGGAACCTTCCAGCGCGTAGTTCACTTCGCCACGCGGACCGCAAGCGATGGTGGTCAGCAGGCCATGCTGGGATTTCACCGGCTCTTTGCCCGTGTTCATCAGCAGGAAGCAGCCTGTACCGTAGGTATTTTTCGCCATGCCCGGCTGAACGCAAAGCTGGCCGTACAGTGCGGCTTGCTGGTCACCTGCGATACCTGCGATAGGAATACGCGTGCCGCCTTTACCGCCAATGTTGGTTTGACCATAGACTTCGGAAGAAGGACGCACTTGCGGCAGCATAATACGCGGGATATCCAGCGCTTCCAGCATGCGGTCGTCCCAGTCCAACGTCTTGATGTTGAACAGCATAGTACGTGAGGCGTTGGTGTAATCGGTCACGTGTACGCGACCCTGAGTCATTTTCCAAATCAACCAGGTATCAATGGTGCCGAACAGCAGTTCGCCACGTTTGGCGCGCTCGCGTGCCCCTTCCACGTTGTCCAGAATCCACTTCACCTTGGTGCCGGAGAAGTAAGGGTCAACCACCAGGCCCGTGTTGGTACGGATATAATCTTCCAAGCCTTGTTTTTTCAGGGTTTCACAAATATCAGCGGTACGACGGCATTGCCATACGATAGCGTTGT
Source organism: Symbiopectobacterium purcellii (assembly GCF_019797845.1). NCBI lineage: Bacteria > Pseudomonadati > Pseudomonadota > Gammaproteobacteria > Enterobacterales > Enterobacteriaceae > Symbiopectobacterium > Symbiopectobacterium purcellii. The sequence goes on from NZ_CP081864.1 coordinate 175,051, forward strand.
AAATCGGTTTGCCTGTCTCTTTTTCCCACACCACCGTGGTTTCACGCTGGTTGGTGATACCAATACCGGCGACTTCATCAGAGCTGATATCGGCTTTGGCCAGCACTTCAACCAGTGTAGCGCTTTGCGTTGCCCAGATTTCCATCGGGTCGTGTTCAACCCAGCCCGCTTTGGGGTAAATCTGGGTGAATTCGCGCTGGGAGATAGCGATGATGTTGGCATCATGATCGAGTATGACGGCGCGGGAGCTGGTAGTACCCTGATCCAGCGCGACAATGTATTTTTTTTCCGGTGTCATAGGTTCTAATCCTGTTGTGTAGCGGGTAAAAAAGCGTATGCCGTGGGCGTCGCTTAGCGTGCTTCAGTGCGCTGCGTTTCTTTGTCTTCTACTTCGCAGACATCGCAAGGCAAGTTACGGCCGATCAGAGCGCGGTACCCGAAGGCACCCAAACATGCCCCAACGATCGGTCCGAAAATCGGCACGAGGAAATAAGGAATATCACGCGCGCCGGTGAAGGCCACTTGTCCCCAGCCTGCCAGATAGGCGAACAGTTTTGGACCGAAGTCGCGTGCTGGGTTTAACGCAAACCCGGTCAACGGCCCCATAGAGGCACCGATTACTGCGATCAGGATACCGATCAGCAGCGGCGCTAACGGACCGCGTGGCACGCCGTTGCCATCGTCGGTGAGCGCCAGAATCAAACACATCAGTACGGCGGTAATAACCATTTCCACCACGAAGGCTTGGAATACGGAAATCTGCGGATGCGGATAGGTTGAGAACGTGCCCGCCAGATTTAAACTTTCCACACTACCGCGCACGATGTTGTGAGTCTGTTCAAAATCTGCGAACAAATTGTGATAAAGGCCATACACCAACGCGGCAGAGCAGAAGGCACCCGCCACCTGTGCAATGATATAAGGAACCACTTTGCGTCCGTCAAAGCAGGCGAACAGCCACAGGGCGATAGTGACCGCCGGGTTGAGGTGGGCACCGGAAATAGCCGCGGTCAGGTAGACCGCCATGGCGACGCCTAAACCCCAGACGGCGCTGATTTCCCATTGACCAAAGCTGGCACCGGCAAGTTTTAACGCTGCCACGCAACCCACTCCAAAGAAGATTAGCAGACCGGTGCCGAGAAACTCGGCGATACATTGGCCTTTTAAGGTTGGCACTCTTGATTGACTCATAATGGTTTCCTGTTTACGGGGCTACAGAGTAATGTTCAGGCCGCTGACATAGAGCGACCCTGTATAAATGTGTGGACGATGTGAATTTATCGTTAATGTTCGAAAACGAGAAATATCGAAATCAAAATGTGTGTTGTTCGTCATAAAAATGAGCGTATTCGCCTATCAAAGCGCCACTGTACGGTTACTTACGCCCGTTTCATGTTAATGACGGCGTTAACGTTGTTAACATGAGCGCGGGTGGGCAGAAAGGTAGCGTGCAAATTATGATGCAAGCAAGCACGTAATTTCAGTTTGCACTGATTGCGGTGGCAAAAAAAACGATCAAGACTCCCATCAGAGTGGATGCCTGCTAGACAGCGCCCTGACAGCCCCATACAATTTACCGATACACTGAACGAAAGAGACGTGCTGGTGGAGTGCCATCCTTAACGCAAGCGTGATAGCGAGCGTATGTGAAACGGGATTGGCATGGGAAGGGGAGATAGTACGCCTCATTGGTGCCTTGCGATTAAAAGGGGTTAAAGAATGTCATTTGAAGTGTTTGAGAAACTGGAAGCCAAAGTTCAGCAGGCGATTGATACCATTACATTATTGCAAATGGAAATCGAAGAGCTGAAAGAAAAGAACGGTCAGTTGAGTCAGGAAGTACAGCAGGCCGCTGAATCCCGTGAAACGCTGGTGCGTGAAAACGAACACTTGAAAGAAGAGCAGGTTGTCTGGCAGGAACGCCTGCGCGCGCTGCTGGGCAAGATGGAAGAAGTCTAAGCGAGAAACGCAAAAGTCAAAAAAGGGCGCATTGCGCCCTTTTTTATTAATACGCGCTTGCCGAACTATTCGATATCCAGCGGATCTTCCGACAGGATAATGCCGGTATTATCGGCATACAGATGATCGCCGGAGAAGAAGGTCACGCCGCCGAAATTGACGCGAATATCGCTTTCGCCAACCCCTTCACTGGCGGCACCCACTGGAATGGCGGCCATGGCCTGAATGCCGATATCCAACTCTTCCAAATCGTCTACCTGGCGCACCGCACCGTAGACGACAATGCCTTCCCAGGCGCTTTGTGTTGCCAGACGAGCCAATTCGGCATCGATCAAGGCACGACGCACAGCACCGCCGCCATCCACCAGAAGTACACGGCCTACGCCGCTCTCTTCCAGCACATCGTAGAGGATGCCGTTATCCTCAAAGCATTTCACCGTGGTGATTTTGCCACCAAAGGAAGTGCGTCCTCCAAAGTTGGAAAACAGAGGTTCAACAACGTTCACCTCTTCGTGATAGATATCGCACAGCTCGGAAGTATCGTATTTCATCGGATTAACGTCAGTTTGCCGCCGGGATCCTGAGTATATCCCTTAAAGGCAAGTGTTGGCAAAATCATCAAATGTTAACTTGATGCGTATCAGTAAATGCTCGCCGCTTAGCTAAGCATTACACCCACCGCAAACAGCAAATTGGTCAGCAGCGCGCCCTTGACGGTTTTTTCCAGCATGGGGCGCATGCTGAACGGACTGATTTCCCGACGCACATAGGCAGCCTGCTTGAGCAGTAGCGGCAGGGTAAGGATAAACAGCCAGCCAGCGTGTGCAGATAAAACATGGCAAACAGGGCCAGACACAGCGGCGCGGTCAGTAACAGTAGGGAATGGTAGCACCGGGCACGCTGCGCACCGAGGCGAACGGCCAGCGTGTTTTTACCGCTAAGCCGATCGTTGTCGATATCACGCAAATTGTTGATGTTCAGTACCGCCGTCGCGAGCAGACCACAGGCGGTGGCAGGCAGCATAACGATACTGTCGAAATGGCCGGTTTGCAGGTAATAGGAGCCTGCGACGCTGAGCCAGCCAAAGAAAATCATGACGGAGATGTCCCCCAGTCCCATATACCCGTAAGGTTTGTTGCCTACGGTATAGGTAATGGCGGCGACCATTGCCAGCACCCCAAGGATCAGAAAGCCGACGATATCCGACGGCTTCTCGCACGCCATGATAACCAGCGACAGTCCCGACACGATGGTTAGCACCACGGTGACAATCAGGGCCATACGTAACTGCGACAGCGAGATAACGCCGGTTTGGATGCCGCGCAATGGCCCAATACGGGTTTCGGTATCGCTGCCTTTTACCGCGTCACCGTAATCGTTCGCCAGATTGGAGAGGATTTGCAACAATCCGGCGGTCAGGAGTGCCAGCAGAGCAATGCCCGGTTTAAAATTGTTGTGCCAGCTGGCAATGGCGGAGCCCGTCACAATGGAGGCAAACGCTAAGGGAAGCGTTTTCGGACGCAAGCTGTCCAGCCAAGCTTTGGTTTTGCTGCTTTGGGTTAATAAGGTCATGATACGTATCGTTTTTTCAATGCAATGTCTGTCGCATGCATGTGTGAATGAAAAGTCCAGTCCATGAGCGCTGGCCAGAAACGCAAATGATGGGAGGCATAAGCCTCCCATCATTTGCCAAACAGAGCGTTTGCGCAACAGGACAATCCGAATTGTAGGGATTATAAGATAAAACGGCTCAGATCTTCATCTGCTACGAGCTCGTCAAGATGACTACGCACGTATTCTGCGTCCACGGTAACAGTTTGACCGTTCATTTCGCTGGCATCGTAAGAGATCTCTTCGATCAAACGCTCCAAAACAGTATGCAGACGACGTGCGCCGATGTTCTCGGTGCGCTCGTTGACCTGCCAGGCCGCTTCGGCAATCCGGCGAATGCCGTCCGTGGTGAAGACGATATCCACACCTTCGGTCGCCAGCAACGCTTTGTACTGTTCGGTCAGCGATGCGCTCGGTTCCGTCAGGATGCGTTCGAAGTCTTCCGTGGTCAGCGCTTGCAGCTCAACGCGGATAGGTAAACGCCCTTGCAGCTCGGGGATCAGATCCGACGGGCTGGAGACCTGGAATGCACCGGAGGCAATAAACAGGATGTGATCGGTTTTCACCATGCCGTGTTTGGTGGAGACCGTACAGCCTTCCACCAGCGGCAGCAGATCGCGTTGTACCCCTTCACGAGAGACGTCCGGGCCGGAGGTTTCCCCGCGTTTGCAGATTTTATCGATCTCATCGATAAATACGATCCCGTGTTGTTCTACGGACTCGATAGCCTGCTGTTTCAGCTCTTCCGGGTTCACCAGCTTGGCAGCCTCTTCTTCGATCAGCAGCTTGAAGGCGTCTTTGATTTTCATCTTATGCGCTTTCTGCTTCTGACCTGCCAGATTCTGGAACATGGACTGCAACTGATTGGTCATCTCTTCCATGCCGGGAGGGGCCATGATTTCAACGCCCATCGGGGTAGCCGCCAGATTGATTTCAATTTCTTTGTCGTCTAACTGCCCTTCACGCAGTTTTTTGCGGAAGGCCTGACGTGCAGCGGAAGGTTCTTGCGGCTCTTCCGGCTGGCCCCAGTTATTTTTTGCCGGGGGAATCAGTGCATCTAAAATGCGTTCTTCGGCCATTTCTTCAGCACGGAAGCGGTTTTTTTCCAGCGATTGCTGGCGCATCATCTTGATGGCCGCATCTGTCAGATCGCGGATGATGGAGTCCACTTCTTTACCAACATAGCCGACTTCGGTGAATTTAGTGGCTTCCACTTTGATAAACGGAGCATTGGCCAGCTTGGCCAGACGACGGGCAATTTCTGTTTTACCCACGCCAGTCGGGCCGATCATCAGGATATTCTTGGGTGTCACTTCATGGCGTAACGCGTCGGAAAGTTGCATACGGCGCCAGCGGTTACGCAATGCGATTGCCACCGCACGTTTGGCCTTGTGCTGACCGATGATGTAGCTGTCGAGCTCGCTAACGATTTCGCGCGGGGTCATTTCAGACATGATGTCATTCCTTACGCCTTGGAGGCTAATTCTTCAATCGTGTGGAACTGATTGGTGTAGATGCAGATATCGCCTGCGATACCCAGCGACTTTTCAACAATCTCGCGCGCACTGAGCTCGGTGTTCTCCAGCAGCGCTCTGGCTGCGGCTTGCGCATACGGGCCGCCAGAACCGATAGCAATCAAATCGTTTTCCGGTTGAATTACATCACCGTTACCGGTGATGATAAGCGACGCGTTTTCGTCTGCGACGGCCAGCAGCGCTTCCAGACGGCGCAGCATGCGGTCGGTGCGCCAGTCTTTTGCCAATTCCACGGCGGCCTTGACCAGATGGCCTTGATGCAATTCCAGCTTGCGTTCAAACAGCTCGAACAGCGTAAAGGCGTCAGCGGTGCCGCCTGCAAAGCCGGCGATAACATTGTCGTTGTACAGACGACGTACTTTACGCACGTTGCCCTTCATGACCGTGTTTCCCAATGTGGCTTGGCCGTCGCCGCCAATCACCACGTGGCCGTTGCGACGTACACTTACTATAGTTGTCACGTGTCGATCCCCGCTAGATAAGGAAAAAGAACCCCACAGTGCTGTGGGGCATATTGATGTTGTAGATGGGGACCGCTTAGGCGTTTTCAACCCCCAGCAGCGAGAGGAATGCAGTTTGCTGCGCCAGCGTCTTTCAGGCGCGATAGCATTTTGTCGGCGGTAGCGCGATCTTTATACGGCCCTAAGGTGATGCGATTCCAACCGCCACTGCTGGCGATGCGGCTTTCAATACCGGCAAAAGCCAGCTGCGCGCGCACTGATTCTGCCGGCTCCAGCGTTTTAAACGAACCACACTGCACCATCCAGCGCTGTGCTTTTTCTGGTTTGGGCGTTTCCGGCTGTTTCGCGGTTTCCACCGGTTTTGGCGTTTCCTGTCTCGGCGTGGTGGGCTGTGTCACGGGGGCGGCGACGGGCGCACGCGTACTCACGGGCGGCGGGGTCACGGTCGGCGTGGTTGCTACCGGTGGTATCACCACGGTTTTGGGCGTAGTGATGGTAACCTGAGAGCGTGGCACCGGCGTTTGATCGTTATAAGGCACTTCTGACAACTGCGTCGGCGCACGGCGCATATCTGCCTGCATCTGCTCGAGCAGTTGGCGCTGTTCTTGCGTGAGTTGGACCGGTGATTTGATTTCTCCACCGGAATTGGGGGCCGTCGGCTCAGGAACACCCAACTGACGGTTCTCCAGTTCTTTAATATAACGCCAGCGCTCCTCCGGCTTCGGTGGCAGACCATTGCCGTTGTTGGTGGCGCTGCGCGGTAGCACGGGCGACTCGGCAGGCTTGTTGTTGGCAATAAAATAGAGCCCGCCCGCAAAGGTCACCAGCACGGCAACGGCCAGCATTATCATGAACTTAGAGACGCCCGACGAAGAACTTCCTCTTCGACTGGTTGTCTTTTTTCGTCGCGCGCCTGAGCGCCCACGGCTGACGTAATCTCGTTGTGCCACTGTCGTTTCGCTGCAAATGAAATGAAAGATTTAGGGAGCATGTTACTGAACCCTAAAAACTTTGACCAGCACCGGAATTCTTAAACCCGATAACGAGCGTAATTTGGCGTGGCCGTGCTGTCACGAATAACCAGCTTGCTGTTGAGTAACCGTGACCCGCTGGGCACCGTATGACCCTGCAACTGCTCCAATAGCAAGTGCATGGATTCACACCCTAATTCATAACGGGGTTGCGCGACGGTGGTGAGCGGTGGAAAACAGTATTGCGCCTGCTCTATATCATCAAAACCCACCAGCGACAGGTCTTTTGGAACATCCAACTTCATTTTTTTCGCTTGAGAGAGTACGCCCATTGCCATCATGTCGCTGTGGCAAAATATGGCACTGGGCGGTGCCGGGTGCTTCATCAGCATTATCAGTCCGTTCACGCCGGTTTCATAACTGAAATTGCCGCGATAGATATACTGATTATCCACTTGAATGCCGCTGCGGCGCAGCGCCTGAATATAGCCTTGCAAGCGGTATTCGCTCAGATGCATGTTTTCGGGACCCGCGATACAGGCAATACGGCGGTGTCCGAGTCGGTGCAGATAATAAACGGCATCAAAGGCGGCGGTGAGGTTATCGATGTGCACCGTCGGCAATTCCAGGTCGGGCGAGAATTCGTTGACCATCACCATCGGCGGCAGGTTGCGCCGCTCCTCTTTGCTGGCGCTAAACGGCAGATTGGCCCCGAGCAGCAACATGCCATCAATCTGCTTGGTGATAATTAAATCGACGAAAGATTTTTCTTTGTGATGCTGGTGGGCGCAATCACCAATCAGTACCAGATAGCCTTGTTTTGCAGCGGTTTCTTCGATACCGCGCAGGACATCGGTAAAGAAAGGATCGCAAATATCCGGCACAATCGCGAGCAGCGTGCGTGACTCGCTGCGTTTTACGTGACGGGCAAGCGCATGCGGCGCGTAACCCACGGTGAGCACGGCTTGTTCAATCCGCTTACGCGTTTGGCTCGAGACCTTCTCCGGATTCATCAGCGTTCTGGAGACCGTGGCCGTCGACACACCCGCGACCTCTGCCACGTCTTTCATCGTCGCCGGCGTGGTGTCATTTTTATAGTCCAACGCGGTTCTCCTTGCATCGTATGCGATTGGCGAACAGGACGGCGGCACGCACACCGCCCGATTTTTTTGCCTGACAGGCTTATACCACCCATTTTGCTAAGGATACTGTTTCTCTGCCCACTCTTAACAGATGGCGCGCAAGTTTTGCTGCTCAGATTGCATAAAAGATGTGACGAATGTCGTTATTTCGGCACCGTTCGCATTTTTTCGTGGTGTGTTAACGACGGCGATCAGTTATCGGTAGGGTCGACATCCAACACCCATTTCACTTTGCGCGCTTCGGGCAGTAGCGGGATGAGCGGGCGTGAGGCCTTAACGACACGCTGAAGCGTGGCGCGGGAAGGGTGCTGCAACAGCAATTGCCAGCGGAAGCGCCCGGCGCGTTTGGGTTGCAAGGCGGGAACCGGACCGAGCAGCCAGAGCGCATCATCCTTGAGTGGGCTGCTTTCCAGCAGGTTGCGCAGTTGCTGGAGGAAAAGCGGCGCATGCTGGTTATCGTGATCGTCGGCGCGGAACAGAATGTGGCTGGTGTAGGGCGGCAGAAACACGCTCTGGCGCTCTTTCAGCGTCTGACTGGCGAAGGCGTCGTAGCCCTTTTGTAGCAGCAATTGCAGTAACGGGTGGTCGGGGTGGTGAGTTTGCAGCACCACTTCGCCGCTCTTGCCGGCGCGTCCGGCGCGTCCGGAAACTTGCGTATACAACTGGGCAAAACGTTCCGTGGCACGAAAATCGGCAGAAAACAGCGAGCTGTCGACATCCAGCAGTGCTACCAGCGTGACATCAGGGAAATGGTGCCCTTTTGCCAGCATCTGCGTGCCGATAAGAATGCGTGCGTCTCCTTGACGCACTTGTGCCAGTTGCTGTTCCAGCATGCCTTTGCGGCTGGTGGTATCGCGATCGATACGGGTAATGGGTACATCGGTGAACAGCGAAGTCAGCGATTCCTCCAACTGCTCGGTGCCCAGGCCAACCGGCACCAAATGTGTTGAACCGCAGTGGGGGCACTGCTGTGGCATCGGGCGTTGGCTGTCACAATGGTGGCAGCGGAGCTGACGCTGCTGCTGGTGATAAGTGTAATAGTGCTCGCAGCGTTGGCATTCTGCGATCCAACCGCATTCGTGACACATCACCACCGGTGAAAAACCCCGACGATTAAGGAACAGGATGACCTGGTTATTGTGTTCCAAATGGTGGCGAATGCGGGTAATCAGCGGTTGTGACAGTCCGCTGGTGAGCGGTAATCCTTTGACATCAAGGATATGCTGGCGTGCAGGTTGCGCGTTACCCGCGCGTTTGCGCAGCGTGAGTTGGCGGTATTTACCGTTTTGTACGTTGTAGAGCGTTTCCAGCGCGGGCGTGGCGGAGCCCAGCACGATGGGAATATTTTCCTCTCTGGCGCGGAACACGGCCAAATCACGAGCGTGATAGCGCCATCCTTCGTGCTGTTTGTATGAGCCGTCGTGCTCTTCATCGATGATGATCATCCCCAGACGGGCAAACGGGGTAAACAGCGCGGACCGGGTGCCAATGACAATCGCGGATTCTCCGCTGCGTGCGCGTAGCCACACGGCCAAGCGTTCGCTGTCGTTCAGTCCTGAGTGCAGCACATCCACGGGCGCGATGAAACGTGCGCGGAAACGGGCAATGGTTTGCGGCGTCAGGCCGATCTCGGGCACCAGCACCAGCGCCTGCTTGCCTTGTGATAACACGTTTTCCAGCGCGCTCAGGTACACCTCGGTTTTGCCGGAGCCGGTGATCCCTGCCAGCAACCAGGTGGTAAAATGGCTGTCTTCGCTGCGGATGGCACCCACGGCGGTCGCCTGCTCGGTATTGAGGCGCAGCCGTTCATCATGGGTGATGGGCTGGTGACGCCAGTCCTGCACCTCCGCATCGATGGCCTTGAGATCGCACAACCCTTTGGTGCGCAGGGCCTGCAATGCGGTCTCTGTCAGACCGGATTCATTCACCTGATGGCGGTACAGCGCCCCTTGTATCAGGGCCGACAGTGCCTGTTGCTGTTTGCGCGCACGCGCTAGCGTGGCGAGCGGTGTGGCTTTGCCCTGTTCGGTGGCGAACCACTGCCAGAGCGGAGCGCGATGGGCCGGTTTACCCTGTCGCAGCAAAATCGGTAAGGCGTGGAACAACACCTCGCCAATCGGGTAGTGATAGTAGCCCACGGCCCAGAGCAGAATACGCCACAGGCTGTCAGGGAAAAGAGGCTGTGCATCAAGCACATCGTGAATGGATTTGAGCTGTTCTACCGGAAGTTCGCTGCGATCGCTGCACGCCACGACAATACCAATCGCCTTGCGGTTGCCAAAGGGCACGCTGACGCGTACGCCCGGCGATGGCGTCATGCCTGCGGGCAGCAGGTAATCGAATGTGCGTGCCAGCGGCACGGGCAATGCGACCTGAACGATGGACATGCTTTCTCCGGCTGATAACTCTGGCGCTAGGCGGTTTTCCCTGCCCAGCGCAGTCCGACGGTACGATAGGTTACCGCTCAGTGAACGTCATGGGGGGGCTTGCGCCGCCAGTGTACAGGTTGCAGGCTAAAATGTGTTACCTGATTGCATCGGCTGGCTAATTTCTGTATGATTCGCCGCCTTTATACGACTTTGCTAGGCGTGGTGTAATGACCGGCGCGATGGTGAAGCGTATACTGATCGTAGAGCGTCAATGTACAGTGCTGTGCTTACAGTGCTTAACTTCGTGTGGTGTCTGGCGAAACAGGGCTGGATAGCGACACGGCCTTAACAGAGGTTTGCCATGAAAAAAGGTATTCACCCAAATTATGTAGCGATTACTGCAACATGTTCTTGCGGTAACGTTATCAAAACCCATTCTACCGTGGGTCACGATCTGAACCTGGACGTTTGTGGCGAATGCCACCCGTTCTATACCGGTAAACAACGTGTTGTTGACACCGGTGGTCGTGTTGAGCGCTTCAACAAGCGTTTCAGCGTGCCGGGCAGCAAAAAATAAGCGTCCGAGCATAAACAATAAAGGCACCCAAGGGTGCCTTTATTGTTTCTATCGCCAGAGCCGTATATCGCCCGATCGACAGATCAATATTCCCACGTATCCGGGTCAATCCCCATCTCACGCATGATCGCCTTGGCCACCTCAGGGATTTCATCGCTGCGCTCTTTACGCAAATCGTGGTCATCCGGTAGTGGCTGGCCGGTAAATGCGTGCAGAAACGCTTCGCACAATAATTCACTGTTGGTTGCATGGCGCAGGTTATTGACCTGACGTCGGGTGCGCTCATCAGTCAGGATTTTCAGCACTTTAAGCGGAATCGAGACCGTGATCTTTTTAACTTGCTCGCTCTTTTTACCGTGTTCAGCGTAAGGGCTGACATACTCGCCGTTCCACTCAGCCATGGGATACCTTAAAAATATAGTAGTCAGGAAGATAAAACCGTCATGATATGAGGGGAATTCTAACGGGATTTCCGTCAATGCTCAATCTATACGCAAAGAAGTTTAGAAGTCTAGATGTATTGACGTCCGTTGAGCTTGGGATTACTCTTGACAGCCTATACCCTGCCGCCAGTTAGGAAAATGACCATGACGCGTAAACAAGCAACGATTGCCGTTCGTAGCGGACTTAATGATGATGAACAATACGGCTGTGTGGTTCCGCCGATTCATCTCTCCAGCACCTACAACTTCACCGGTTTCAACCAGCCCAGAGCCCATGACTACTCGCGTCGCGGTAACCCGACGCGTGATGTGGTACAGCGTGCATTGGCAGAGTTGGAAGGTGGTGCTGGGTCGGTGATGACCAGCAGTGGCATGTCAGCCATTTTGTTGGTGTGCACCGTTTTTCTGCGTCCGGGTGATTTGCTGGTTGCGCCTCATGATTGCTATGGCGGCAGTTACCGTTTGTTTGACAGCTTGAACAAGCGCGGCGCATTTCGCGTAAAATTTGTCGATCAGGGCGATGCGGCTGCGTTGGCGGCGGCATTGGAAGAGAAACCGAAACTGGTGCTGGTGGAAAGCCCCAGCAATCCGCTGCTGCGCGTGGTGGATATCGCCGCCATTTGTCAGGCTGCGCGTGAAGCTGGTGCGGTCAGCGTGGTGGATAACACCTTCCTGAGCCCGGCGTTGCAGCGTCCGCTGGCATTGGGGGCCGATTTGGTGGTGCACTCCTGCACCAAGTATCTTAATGGACACTCCGATGTGGTGGCCGGCACGGTGATTGCCAAAGATCCGGCGCTGGTGACGGAGCTGGCCTGGTGGGCGAACAATATCGGTGTGACGGGGGCGGCGTTTGACAGCTATCTGCTGCTGCGTGGGTTGCGTACCCTTGGCCCTCGTATGGCCGCTGCGCAAAAAAATGCGCTGCAACTGATTGATTACCTGCAAACACAGCCGCTGGTAAAAAAACTTTATCATCCTTCACTGCCGAACAACCCCGGCCATGAGATTGCGCGTCGTCAGCAGTCCGGCTTCGGTGCCATGTTGAGTTTTGAACTGGACGGCGATGAAGACACCCTGCGCCGTTTCCTGGGAGAGCTGGAACTGTTTACGCTGGCAGAATCGTTGGGCGGCGTGGAAAGCCTGATTTCTCATGCGGCCACCATGACCCATGCAGGCATGGCACCGGAAGCGCGTGCGGCGGCAGGCATCTCCGAAACCCTGCTGCGTATTTCGGTCGGCATTGAAGACGGTGACGATCTGGTGGCCGATCTGGATCGGGCATTCCGGGTGGCAACTGAGGGAGCAGCATGAGTGCGTTAGGCGTATCAGCGGCAGTGTCTGGCCGCCAACTGCATAAATTTGGCGGCAGCAGTCTGGCAGATGTGAAATGTTATCAACGCGTCGCGGGGATTATGGCCGAATACAGCCGCCCCGGCGATTTGATGGTGGTGTCAGCGGCGGGCGGTACCACCAATCAGCTGATTAGCTGGTTGAAACTGAGCCAGAGCGATCGCCTTTCTGCCCATCAGGTGCAGCAGGCACTACGGCGTTACCAAAGCGATTTGATTGCCGGTTTGCTGCCTGCGGATGCCGCAGAGCGGCTGACCACCCTTTTTATCCGCGATCTGGAGCGTCTGGCGGCGCTGCTGGATGGCGGCGTGACCGATGCAGTTTATGCCGAAGTGGTGGGGCACGGCGAAATTTGGTCTGCACGCCTGATGGCGGCGGTGTTGAACTTGAGCAACATCGATGCCAGCTGGTTGGATGCGCGCGATTTCTTACGCGCTGAACGGGCTGCACAACCGCAGGTGGATGAAGGGCGCTCCTGGCCGCTGCTGCAACAGTTGTTAACGCAGCATGCGGGGCAACGGCTGGTGGTGACCGGTTTTATCAGTCGTAACGAGGCCGGTGAGACAGTATTGTTGGGACGCAACGGCAGTGACTATTCGGCTACGCAGATCGGTGCGCTGGCGGGTGTGGAACGCGTGACCATTTGGAGCGATGTGGCCGGTGTTTACAGTGCCGACCCGCGTAAGGTGAAAGATGCCTGTCTGCTGCCTCTGCTGCGCCTTGATGAGGCCAGCGAGCTGGCGCGTCTGGCGGCACCGGTGCTGCATGCGCGCACCTTGCAGCCGGTGTCTGCGAGCGATATCGATCTGCAACTGCGTTGCAGTTACAACCCGGAGCAAGGCTCTACGCGCATTGAGCGTGTGTTAGCGTCGGGCACGGGGGCAAAGATTGTCACCAGCCACGATGACGTGTGCCTGATCGACGTACAGATTCCTGCACAGCATGATTTTGCGCGCGTACACAAAGAGATCGAACAATACGTCAGCCGTGCGCAAGTGCGTCCGCTGGCGATTGGCGTGCACGCCGATCGCAATCTGGTGCAGCTGTGTTACACCTCGGAAGTGGTGGATAGCGCCTGGCATGCATTGGAACAGGCCGGATTGCCCGTGACGTTCGCGTTGCGTGAAGGATTAGCACTGGTGGCCATGGTCGGGGCTGGCGTGTGCCGTAACCCGCTGCACAGCCACCGTTTTTATCAGCAGTTAAAAGATCAGCCCATCGAGTTTGTCTGGCAGTCCGACGATGGCATCAGCCTGGTGGCGGTGCTGCGCGTGGGACCGACGGAGCATTTGATTCGCGGTTTGCACCACTCATTGTTCCGCGCGGAAAAACGGATCGGGTTGGTGCTGTTTGGCAAGGGCAATATTGGTTCCCGCTGGCTGGAGCTGTTTGCCCGCGAGCAGGCGCTAATTTCGGCACGTACCGGCTTTGAGTTTGTGCTGGCGGGCGTGGTAGACAGCACGCGTAGCCTGCTGAACTACGACGGTCTGGAAGCCAGTCGCGTGCTGGCCTTCTTTGATGATGAAGCGCAGGAGCGCGATGGTGAAGACCTGTTCCTGTGGATGCGTGCTCACCCCTACGATGACCTGGTGGTGTTGGATGTGACAGCCAGTGAAGCGGTGTCGGATCTCTATCTTGATTTTGCCAGCTACGGTTTTCACGTGATCAGCGCCAACAAGATTGCGGGCGCATCCAGCGGCGATCGCTATCGCCAGATCCGCGATGCCTTTGCCAAAACGGGCCGTCACTGGCTGTATAACGCCACGGTGGGGGCAGGGCTGCCGGTGAACTATGCGGTGCACGATCTGCGTGACAGCGGTGACAGTATTTTGGCCATCAGCGGTATCTTCTCCGGCACCTTGTCGTGGCTGTTCCTGCAATTTGATGGCAGCGTACCGTTCACCGAACTGGTGGATCAGGCCTGGCAACAGGGGCTGACGGAGCCGGACCCGCGCGTCGATCTTTCCGGGCAGGATGTGATGCGCAAATTGGTGATTTTGGCGCGCGAAGCGGGTTATGACATCGAACCCAATCAGGTGCGGGTGGAATCACTGGTGCCTGCGGGCTGTGAAGCAGGTTCTATCGATCAGTTTTTCGAAAATGGCGATTCGCTGAACGAGCAGATGGTACAGCGTCTGGAAGCGGCACAGGAGATGGGATTGGTGCTGCGTCACGTAGCCCGTTTCGATGTCAGCGGCAAAGCGCGCGTGGGCGTGGAAGCGGTGCGACCGGACCATCCGCTGGCTTCTCTGCTGCCGTGTGACAATGTGTTTGCGATCGAAAGCCGCTTGTATCGCGACAACCCGTTGGTGATTCGCGGACCGGGCGCCGGACGCGATGTAACGGCTGGGGCGATTCAGTCGGATCTCAACCGATTGGCTCAACTGCTGTAAGGCCTCTTCTCTTGCTAGCGGTGGTTTTTGACCACCGCTATTCCACTTCACCCTGTCACTGAAATGTCATGGCGTTAACACGTTGTTGACATCATTACCCCGGACAATCGGCTTCATCGAAAGGTTTGTTTGGGTGCACAGGTGTGCAAAATAGAACGTCTTCTTCCGCTGCGCTAACACCGCACATTACGCTCGCGCATCTGCATGCCGGGTACGGCACTACGCCTGTTTTAAATGATATTCACCTGGAGATTGCTCAAGGGGAATTTGTCGCGCTGCTCGGTGCCTCTGGTTGCGGCAAGACCACCTTGCTGCGCACTATCGCAGGGTTTGCGGCACCGGATGCGGGTGCGGTTCTGGTCAACGGCCAGGATATTACTCACTATCCGCCGGAAAAACGCGGTATGGCGCTGGTGTTCCAAAGCTACGCGCTGTGGCCGCATATGACGGTGGCGCAGCATATTGCCTACGGACTCAAATTACGTCGCATGCCGAGAGCGGAGATCGCCCGTCGTGTGACACAGCTTGAAAATATGCTGGGACTGACCGGATTGGGTGAGCGCAAACCGGCACAGCTCTCTGGCGGCCAGCGTCAGCGCGTCGCGTTGGGGCGAGCGTTGGCGATACAGCCTGATATCTTGCTGCTCGATGAACCCCTCTCCAATCTGGATACCCGCATTCGTTTGCAACTGCGCGACGAGATTCGTGTCTTGCAGCAACGTCTGGGCCTTACGGCCATTCACGTAACCCACGATCGCGAAGAAGCCATGGTGATGGCGGATCGCATCGTCATCCTGCATCAAGGGCGCGTGATGCAGGCGGGCAGCCCGCAACAGGTTTACCACCACCCAGCCAGTGCCTTTGTCGCGGCGTTTATGGGGGCTGAAAACCAACTGATGTTGGAGGCCTATTATGACGGCGATAGGTTGACGCTGCGTGGCGACGCGCAGGGGGCGGCGCTGGTGCCTCGGAATGCGACATTGCAACCCGGCACGGTAGAGGCGCGCTTTCGCGCCGACGCTGCACAACTCTACGATGCGACACAAGCACCGCCAGCGGCTCCCGGCATGCTGGTGCGTCAGGGCACCGTGTTGGCACAAAGCTATCCGGGCGGTCATTGGCTGCACACGGTTGTCAGTGGCGTATGGCGGATGCAGGTGCATGCCTCTGCGCCTTATGACGTCGGCCAACGCGTTGAGGTGCAGATCCCGGCGGACGCGCTGTTCCTGTTTCCGGCGTCTGATACGCCAGCCCCGTTCGCTTCAACATCACTGGCTTGTGCTTCTCACGATCCTCTTCCCGACCTGACTACCCAATCTTGTACTGGAGACCACTGACATGAAACGCATTTTTGCTGTAACGCTCATGATGGGCGCTTCACTTTCTGCCGCGCAGGCGCAAGAGCTGACCGTGCTGACGGCTGGCGATCAAAACATGGTCGATTATGTGAACGACTATCTGGGATCGCTGTTTGAACAGCAGCATCCAGGCGTCAAAGTCAGAGCCGTTGGTACTGGGCCGGGGGATGCGGGTTCACAGAAGATCCTCGAGCGCTTTAACGCGCAACAAGCCGCAGGCAGCAAAGTGTGGGATACCGACGTTGCCGTGGTGCATGAAAAATTTGTCGGCCCGATGGTGAAGGGCGGCCAACTGCTGCAATACCGTGATGCGATTGCGAGCGGCACGTTGGTGACCATGGCAGCAGCAGACAAAGCGTTGGGCAGTGACGTCAAAGGCTATGTGATGCCGATGTTCAGCAGCCAAACCGCACTGGCCTATAACCCGGCGCTGGTGTCGAACCCGCCGAAAAGCTATGACGAACTGCAACAGTGGGCGGCAGCACACCCAAAACAGTTCGGCTATAACGGCATTAAAGGGGGCGCGTCGGGCGTCAGCTTTGTGATGGGATGGGTTTACGCTTACGGCGGCGATGCCAATAAGCTGATGAACGGTCCGTTTGAAGAAGCGGAAGCACAGAAATGGCAACCGGCCTTTGAACGCCTGAAAGCGTTCAATAAAAACGTCACCCTGACACCGGGCAATGCGGGTACGCTGGATATGCTGAGCCGGGGAGAGATTGCTATCGGTCCGGTGTGGGTTGATATGTTCTACTCATGGAAAGCCAATGGCCAGTTGCCGGACAACGTTAAACTCCTTCTGCCTGCTCCCGGCATGCCCGGCCAGCTGATGCACTACGTGATCCCGGCACAAGCGCCCAATCGTGAACTGGCCCAGCAGTTTGTCGAACTGGCGACCAGCCCGAAAGTACAGGCCCAGGGCATTGTTGAGCGCTTCAACTGGTATCCGGGCATTGATGCCAAATACGTTCAAGCGGAACTGAAACCGGAAGTCTGGCAGCGTCTGTTTACCGATATCTCGCCACAGGATCTGGCGACCAAAGGAAAAACCTTCCCTATCGCTCCGTATAACGCCGCGATCCTCAATGCTTATGAACACGCGATGGCGCAGTAATCGCCCACACTATTGACCTGATTGATAGCATCCTTCCCGACTGTCTGGTCGGGAAGGGGAGAGCCTCATGTTACCACTCCCTTCTTTTTCTTCTCGTCTGGCAGGCATTGCGCTGGTGCTGCCTGCGCTGCTGGTGGTGGCGCTGTGCTTTATCGCGCCGCTCGGGCTGTCCGTTGGCGGAGCCTTTGTCAGCGATCAGGGCATCGGCGGGGCGAATTTTGTTACCGCGCTGACGCTCTATACCCCGGATATTCTGTTTACATTGCTGATTGTTGGCGTGTCTACGCTACTGATTGGCCTGTTTTCCGTATTGATCGGCGGTTACCTGACGTTGGGTGAAAATCCGCGTTGGGTCGCCCTGCTGCGCTGGGTTTATCGCTGGCCGCTGTTTATTCCTTTTATCGTCACTGGACAGATTTTACGCACCTTTTTGGCTAAAAACGGCTGGCTAAACGGCGCCTTGGATATGGTCGGCATCGTCGATCTCACCAGCGCCAGCAACTGGCTTGACTGGCGCGGTATTGTGTTTGCTTTTGTCTGGAAACAAACGCCCTTTGTGGCACTGCTGGTCTCTGGCGCGATGGCATCGCTGGACCGTGCAACGATGGAGTCGGCACGTAATCTTGGCGCGGGTCGGCTGCGTATTCTGTTCGAAATTGTGGTGCCACAGGTGTGGCACACGTTGCTGACCGGCCTGATTCTGTCTTTCGTGACCATGATGTCGGTGCTGTCGGTGCCGCTGATGATCAATGCGCAATCCCCGACGCTGTTGAGCGCCAATATTGCCTTTCGTATCAATGCCTATGGTGATTACGGCGTGGCGAACGCACTGGGGGCCATCTCGCTGTTGATGACGGCGGTATTTGCGGTTATCTATCTGCGTATCAGCATGAGGGAGAAAACATGAGGCGCGTATTGGGATGGATTGCCCCGGCGCTTATTCTGGGCGTGCTGGTTTTTCTTATCTTTGGTCCGTTGGCTAACCTGCTGCTGTGGGCAGTGGCGGAGAAATGGTTTTATCCGCACCTTCTGCCCTCTGAATGGGGTTTTGCCTTTTGGCGGCGCGTGTTCTCGGCGCGCAGCGTTGCCTGGGAAGCGCTGGGCAATAGCGTACTGGTGGCGATATGCACCGTGCTGGCCTCGCTGGCATTGGCTATTCCCGCCGGGTATGCATTGGCGCGGCTGGCATTGCCTGCGCGCGGGGTTATTCTGCTGGTTTTTCTGATTCCACAAGCGTTTCCCAATCTGACGGTATACGTGAATATCGCTCGCCTGTTTTATCAGTGGGGGCTGAACGGCACGCTGTTTGGCGTGGTGCTGGTGCATACGGTGCACGGATTGGTGTTTGCGGTGTGGATTGCTTCAGCGGCGTTTGCTGATATCAGCCGCGAGATGGAACAGGCCGCCCGCTCCATTGGGGCTGGTCCGTGGCGCACGTTTATCGATATTTCCCTGCCGCAAGCACTTCCGGGGCTGATGGCGGCGGCCATATTTGTCTTTCTGGAATCGTTGGATGAATTCACGGGAAGCTACTTTGTCGGCGCGCCGGATGTGCAGATGATGCCGCTGATGTTATACAGCGCCGGGGCGGGTGGCAATTACCAGATTGCGTCGATCACCGCGCTGGTATTACTGGTGCCTTCCCTCGTTTTCATGCTGGTAGTGGAACGTTTCCTGAAAGCAGATGTGCTGGCGAGGATCGGTAAATGAGCATCAACAAACAGCGTTATGTCAGCGCCCAGGATGTGGCGCGTCGGGCAGGCGTATCGCGTTCGGCAGTGTCGCGCAGTTTCACACCGGGCGCTAGCGTCTCGGCAGAGACCTACGCCAAAGTGATGACGGCGGCGCAACAACTGGGTTATCAGGTCAACGATCTGGCGCGTGGTCTGCTGGCGAACGGTAGCCGTTTGGTGGGATTGGTGGTCACACAGCCGGAAGTGGGCTTTCGAGCCAATCTGGTAGCCGCGCTTTCTCAGGCGCTCATTCAGCGCGGTTCGATTCCGGTGCTGATTAACACCGGACACACGCGCGGCGCGATGGCGGCGGCACGTTCGATTCTGTTCGGCCATCGTGCTGAAGCGACTATCGTGTTGTCTGGCTCACCGCCGCAGGAATTTGTTGAACTGGCGCAGTTGAACGGCCAGCCGTTGATCGTCATTGGACGCAATGACGACGCCTGCGACAGCGTGCATATCGACAATAACACAGCGGCACGCACGGCGGCGCGCTTGTTCGCCGCTGACGGCAGAAAGCAGGTGGCGCTGATGGGTTGTGCATCAGCCACCCCGAACATTGTTGAACGTGAGCAGGCGTTTTGCGATGAAGCGCGCACGCTGGGATTGGACGTGAGTACGGTGCGTGGTGTTGATTCAGACTACGCCGGTGGCCTTGGTGCCTGTCAGTCGCTGTTTGCACTGCCGCCGCTGGATTGGCCGGATGCCGTGTTTTGCATCAACGATTTAATGGCGTTTGGCGTGATTGATTGCGCACGTCAGCGTGGATTGTCAGTCCCTGACGATCTGGCGGTTATCGGTTTCGATGATATCCCTGCCGCAGGTTGGGATGCCTATTCGCTGACCACCTTCCGTCAGGATCCGGTGGTAATGGCGGCACAGGCGCTACAGTTGCTGGAACGTCGACAAGCACACCCGCAGGCACCGAACAGCAAAGCCGAAGTCAGCGCGCCACTGGTGCGCCGTCAATCGGCCTGAATATCTTGAACAAGCTACAAACTGTGATGCACAGAGGGAAACCATGAAAATCATTCAGTTCTCCGACCTTCATTTAACGACGCCGGGCCGAATGTTGCACGGACGCGATCCGCTGCAACACTTTCAGGCAGCGATTGCGGATATTAATACGCACCAGCGTGACGCGGCGCTGGTGGTTATTTCGGGCGATCTTTCCGATGATGGCAGTGCGGCATCTTATGCTGCCCTCGCTGATACGCTGGCCACATTACAGGTTCCCTGGCGTGTGACGTTAGGAAACCATGATGACCGAGCGGCCTTTTTGCGGGTGTTTCCCGCGTTGTCCGATGAGCACGGTTTTATCCAAAATGTCACGAACCTCGGCGATTATTGCGTGATCCTTCTGGATTCACTGCAAAGCGGTGATGTTGCCGGAAACCTGTGCAGCACGCGCTTACAGTGGCTGGAAGACCAACTGCGCCGCGCTCAGAACAACGCTGTATTGCTGTTTTTGCATCACCTGCCGATGCCTATCGGTTTGCCGTCGCTGGATGAAGTGCGGTTGGCACCGGACGCCGCCGATGCGTTGCATCAATGCTGCCTGCGCTATGGCAACGTACGGCACATTGCCGCAGGCCATGTGCACCGTCCTGCCAGCGGTAACTGGCGCGGCATCACCTTTACTACGGTGCGCGGTACCAACCACCAGTCTGCGCTGCGTTTTGTCCCCGGTTTTGACATCAGCCAGGAAACGCCGCAGTACGCTATTTTCTGGGTAACGGCGCAGGGGCATACGGTACATTTCAACGACGTTCCCGCCCTGTAACACGGGGCGGGACAGTATGATGAAAAAAATTCATTTACCTTGAGCAATCATCAACAGCTTTTAAACGAAATTCGTTGACTCTTGGTTGAGATTACGTCATTTTCTATATAGACGTCTAAACGTATAGACGTTCGATAAATTATGACGGTAACGTGACGACAAGGGTGGCAAGGGTATGAGTTTTTTTCACGCAAACCAGCGGGAAGCGCTGAATCAAAGCCTGGCGGAGCTCCAAGGGCAAATCAATGTTTCCTTTGAATTTTTCCCGCCGAAAACCAGTGAAATGGAAGAAACGCTGTGGAACTCAATTGACCGCCTGAGCAACCTGAAACCCAAGTTTGTTTCTGTTACCTACGGTGCAAACTCTGGCGAACGTGACCGTACACACAGCATTATCAAGACGATCAAAGAACGTACCGGGCTGGAAGCTGCGCCGCACCTGACTTGTATCGATGCTTCACGTGAGCAACTAATTGAAATAGCACAGGATTACTGGCAGAGCGGTATTCGCCATATTGTAGCGCTGCGTGGGGATTTACCGCCGCAAGGGGGCAAACCGGACATGTATGCCGCCGATTTGGTGAGCCTGCTGAAAAGCGTCGGTGATTTTGATATCTCGGTCGCGGCTTATCCGGAAGTTCACCCAGAGGCCAAAAGCGCGCAGGCCGATCTGATCGGCTTGAAGAAAAAGATTGATGCGGGGGCCAATCGTGCCATCACACAGTTCTTTTTCGATGTCGAAAGCTATTTACGTTTTCGCGATCGTTGCGTCGCCACGGGCATTGATGTGGAGATTGTGCCGGGTATTCTGCCGGTTTCCAACTTCAAGCAGTTACAACGTTTCGCCACCATGACGAACGTGCGCGTGCCGAACTGGATGACGGCCATGTTTGATGGGCTGGATAACGATGCTGACACCCGCAAAATGGTGGGGGCGGCCATCGCCATGGACATGGTGAAAATCCTCAGCCGTGAGGGTGTGAAAGATTTCCACTTCTATACGCTCAACCGTGCGGAATTGAGTTATGCGATTTGCCATACACTGGGTGTAAGGCCTGCCGTTAACTGATCAAAAGCGATACCCTAAATAATTCGAGTTGCAGGAAGGCGGCGAGCGAACGAATCCCGATAGGCTTACTCAGGTAAGTAATTCGGGTGAATGAGTGCAGCCAACGCGCCTGCAGCTTGAAGTATGATGGCTATATCATGGCAGTGCGTAACCGTTGCCCACTGTCATTTCGTGCGTTTTTCTTTTCCTTTTTTTCCCCCTATTGCTTTGCTGGTTGTCGGGCGATCCCTGCGATCCGGCTCTGATTCATAGGCTGACATCTCAGAATCCGATTCCGTATCGTAGTCTTTGGTTCGCTCGTCAAGAATATAGCCATAGGTTTTTTCCTCTAGTTTATCCAGCCGAGGAATTTTACTGAAGTTATGTTTTTGAGGATTATTGATAATAATCTCTAAACATCTCCGCGTATCTTTTAATATGGATTCCAGTTCTTGTTTTCGCTTAGTGCGCAATGCTGGGGGATTATCAGGCATTGATTTAACGCGCCATAACCTTATGATGATATCAATGATATCAATGATATCAATGATATCACCGTTGCTGACATGTTTATCCGCCGGTAAACGCGAGTAGTGACATCTCCCTTGCTGGTATATTTTCATTAATATTCTTTCTCAGTTTGCTGTCTTTTCCGGGCCTTAACCCGATTGACGCTGAGGGAGTACTAAATTTCGCTACCGATGTGGGTCACTCGCCGGCCCGATTCCGCTTTTTATTCAAGCTTCATTGATATGTTGCAGGGTAAAATAATTATGTCATTATTGATGCGCTATGTTATTACCACTACCTCGGTAAAGTGTGTCGGCTTTGTGTGTTTTTAATATTTGGCATCTTATGATTATCCAGCATTGAAGGTCTTATAAAATTTCAATAGTGAAACAAATTTCATTTTCTTAACGCCGTCGCTGGTTATATTTTTTAACCGATAAGATACCGTTGTTGTCGGGAACCAAACGTTTTCTTTGTTGATAGGGCTTACCATTGATTGGTGTCCTACCTATCGTTTTTGGCTATCGTGTTAAGGGTAATGATAAATGAACATTCGGGATCTAGAGTATCTGGTGGCGTTAGCTGAACACCGTCATTTTCGGCGTGCAGCGGACTCCTGTCATGTCAGCCAACCGACGCTCAGCGGTCAAATTCGTAAACTGGAAGATGAACTGGGCGTGATGTTATTGGAGCGCACCAGCAGAAAAGTGTTGTTTACTCAGGCTGGCTTGCTACTGGTCGAACAGGCAAGAACCGTGCTGCGCGAAGTCAAAGTGCTTAAAGAGATGGCGAGCCAACAGGGAGAGACCATGTCTGGTCCGCTGCATATTGGGCTGATCCCCACCGTTGGACCTTACCTGCTGCCGCATATCATTCCCATGCTGCACCGCACGTTTCCTAAGCTGGAAATGTACCTGCATGAAGCTCAGACGCATCAGTTACTGGCACATCTGGATAGCGGCAAGCTGGACTGCGCCATTCTCGCGATGGTCAAGGAATCGGAAGCATTTATCGAAGTCCCACTGTTTGATGAACCAATGAAACTGGCGATTTATAAGGATCATCCGTGGGCAAACCGTGAGCGTGTTGCCATGTCCGATCTGGCCGGTGAAAAACTGCTGATGCTGGAAGACGGGCATTGCCTGCGCGATCAGGCATTGGGATTCTGTTTCCAGGCCGGGGCAGATGAAGATACGCATTTTCGTGCCACCAGCCTGGAAACGCTGCGCAACATGGTCGCCGCCGGCAGTGGGATCACCTTGTTGCCTTCGCTGGCGGTGCCTCATGAGCGCCAGCGTGATGGTGTTTGTTATTTACCGTGCTACAAGCCGGAGCCGAAGCGAACTGTCGCGCTGGTGTACCGCCCGGGATCGCCACTGCGCGGTCGCTATGAACAATTGGCGGACGCTGTGCGGGAACATATGCAGCACTATTTGGACAGTGCATTAAAACAGGCGGTTTAATCCATTAAGTGCCGCCACCCGGTAAGCTTCGGCCATCGTTGGGTAATTAAAGGTTGTATTAACGAAATATTCGATAGTATTCCCTTCGCCTTTTTGCTCCATGATGGCCTGGCCGATGTGAATGATTTCCGCCGCACGCTCGCCAAAGCAGTGAATACCGAGTATTTGCCTGGTTTCTCGGTGAAAAAGAATCTTCAGGCTCCCCACGTTCATGCCAACAATTTGCGCCCGCGCCAGATGCTTGAACTGCGCGCGCCCAACCTCATAAGGCACTTTCATTGCCGTAAGCTCCTGCTCGGTTTTCCCTACGGAGCTGATTTCCGGAATGGTATAGATCCCTGTCGGGATATCTTCGATAAGGTGTGCACTGGCATCGCCTTTTACGATGGCTTGCGCCGCCAAGCGTCCCTGATCGTAGGCCGCTGAAGCCAGGCTGGGATAGCCGATAACGTCGCCCACCGCGTAGATGTGTGCCAGCGCGGTTTGGTACATGCTGTTGACTTTCAACTGGCCGCGCCCATCGGGCACCAAACCGATTTTTTCCAGCCCTAACGTCTCCGTGTTGCCGGTGCGCCCATTGGCGTACAGCAAGCAGTCGGCCTTCATCTTTTTACCGGATTTAAGATGAACAATGACGCCGTCAGCGGTACCCTCGATCGATTCGAACTCTTCGTTATGACGAATGACTACGCCATTGTTCCAAAAATGGTAGGACAAGGCGTCAGACATTTCCTGATCGAGAAACGCCAGCAGGCGATCGCGGGTGTTGATCAGATCCACTTTTACGCTCAGACCACGAAAGATCGAGGCATATTCACAGCCAATCACGCCTGCGCCATAAATGATCACGTGCTGGGGTTCGTGATCCAGTTCCAGAATGGAATCGCTGTCGTAAATACGGGGATGTGCAAAGTCTACATTTGCCGGGTGGTAGGGGCGTGAGCCTGTGGCAATGATAATGTGGGCGGCGGTGAGCGTATCTTGCATATTATCGGGATACTGCACGGCAACCGTGTGTTCATCGATGAAATGCGCTTCGCCTGAAAATATTTCGCAATGATTACGTTCGTAAAAACCCTGACGCATTCGGGTTTGCTGGCCGATGACGCTGTCGGCGTGGCGTAGGATATCGGAGAACGAGGAGCGAATAGGGCGTGCGTTATCGCTATACAGCGGGTTCTGGTTAAATTC
Source organism: Symbiopectobacterium purcellii (assembly GCF_019797845.1). Lineage (NCBI taxonomy): Bacteria > Pseudomonadati > Pseudomonadota > Gammaproteobacteria > Enterobacterales > Enterobacteriaceae > Symbiopectobacterium > Symbiopectobacterium purcellii. The sequence goes on from NZ_CP081864.1 coordinate 200,062, forward strand.
GATGATGCGGCTGACAGCATGGCGCAACGCTTTGGAGGGGATGGTGCCCCAGTGCGTGCACCCGCCGCCGACGTTGTTATATCGCTCGATGACAGCCACTCTGGCACCTTGCTTGACCAGCCCCATCGCGGCCCCTTCGCCGCCGGGGCCGGAACCAATGATGATGGCATCATAATCAAACGGTTGCTGAATCTGTGCTTGCTGTGTCATGGTAGGGTAATCCTGTTTTTATACAAGCCGATAACGCTATTGTAACACTGCCGCGTTCATAACCCAATTTATCCCTGTTGCTGGTATGACAATCGTCTGTCTCATTTTCAATATGGAAAACTTTGTCTCAGTATGTCGCAAGTAAAGTTTGCTATAGTGCTTTTCTGGAGAGGAAAGCGGATGGTGTCAGCTGAATATGGGTGTCGGAACACAAAATATGGGTGTCAGAGCACAACAAAAAGAACGCACTCGCCGTTCCTTAATCGAAGCTGCTTTCAGTCAACTCAGCGCCGAACGGAGTTTCGCCAGCCTGAGCTTGCGTGAGGTCGCGCGTGAGGCGGGCATCGCTCCCACCTCTTTTTATCGCCACTTCCGCGATGTCGATGAATTGGGTTTGACGATGGTCGATGAAAGCGGCCTGATGTTGCGTCAACTGATGCGACAGGCACGCCAGCGCATTGCCAAAAGCGGTAGCGTTATTCGCACATCGGTCGCCACCTTTATGGAGTTCATTGGCAATAACCCCAATGCGTTCCGTCTGTTGCTGCGTGAACGTTCGGGCACCTCCGCCGCGTTTCGTGCTGCTGTTGCCCGTGAAATCCAGCATTTTATTGCGGAACTGGCGGACTATCTCGAAGTAGAAAATCATATCCCGCGTGAATTTGCGGAAGCCCAGTCTGAAGCCATGGTCACGATTGTGTTTAGCGCTGGCGCAGAGGCGTTGGACGTTGGGCTTGAGCAACGGCGGCAATTGGAAGAACGCCTGTTGCTGCAATTACGCCTGATTGCCAAAGGGGCTTACTACTGGTACAGAAAGGAACATGAGAAGGAAGTGAATACGTCTGACGCGTAGCAGCGAGCCGGAGGTGGCGTTTCCCTCTGTTAAGGCGGTACGCGGTAGGCGTCCCATCATGTTCCTGAGTGTTTAAAACGCTTGAGTGTTGAAAACTACGGGAGACATCATGACAAAATACCCTCATCAAGAAAAAGGCACCCTGGTTTTGGCATTGATCGCAGGTTTATCGGTCAATGGGTCATTTGCCGCCTTGTTCAGTTCAATCGTGCCCTTTTCCGTCTTTCCGCTGGTTGCGCTGGTGCTCTCGGTTTACTGCCTGCACCAGCGTTACCTCAATATTGAGATGCCTGAAGGCATCCCGCTGCTGGCCGCCGCCTGCTTTTTACTGGGGTTGCTGCTGTATAGCGCATTGGTTCGCGTTGAATACCCACAGATTGGCTCCAACTTCCTGCCTTCATTACTGTGTGTAGTGTTGGTGTTCTGGATTGGCTTGCGGCTTAAAAAGCGCCGCCCGGTAGACGACGCAACTGCATCCTGATGATCACGTGTTCGCGATGAAGAAGGCGGTTAAGCCTTCTTCTCTAACAGTACGCCGCATTCCATATGATGGGTATAGGGAAACTGATCGAACAGTGCCAGACGAGTGATACGGTGTGTCGTCGTGAGTTGGGTCAGGTTGTTGCACAGGGTTTCCGGGTTGCAGGAGATGTAGAGGATATGCGAGTAACCCTGCACCATGGACAGCGTTTGGTCGTCGAGGCCGCTACGCGGTGGATCGACAAAAATGGTGTCGCACTGATAGTCGGACAAATCGATCCCCTGCAAACGGGTAAATTCACGCTGACCCTGTAGCGCTTGGGTAAATTCTTCCGCTGCCATGCGGATAATCTGCACGTTATCAATCTGGTTCGCGGCAATGTTGAATTGTGCTGCGGCGACGGACGGTTTGGCGATTTCGGTGGCTAATACACGATTGAAATTACGTGCCAATGCCAATGAGAAGTTGCCGTTACCGCAATAAAGTTCGAGCAGATCGCCGGTTGAGCCCGCAGTAACCTTCAGCGCCCACTCCAGCATGTGGATATTGATGGCAGCATTGGGCTGGGTGAAGCTGTTTTCCACCTGGCGGTAGGTCATCTCACGCCCGGCGACGGGCAGGCGCTCATCGACATAATCTCTGTCGAGGAAGATCTTGGTTTTTGTTGCCCGGCCAATCAGTTGCAGAGCGAATCCCTGAGCGCGCAGTGTATCGCGCAGCGCGCATGCCTGTTGTTGCCACGCCTCATCTAACGCTTTGTGGTAGATAAACGTCACCACCACTTCACCGCTCATCGTCGACAGATAGTCAATCTGAAACAGCTTGTGGCGCAGTATCACATCGTTGCGCAGTGCATCGAGCAGAAGGGGCATCAGTTGATTAATCAACGCACTGGCCACAGGGAATTGATCGACTCTGATCCGCTGTTTGGTCTGCTGATCGAACATGATGTGGTAGAGATCGTCACCTTCGTGCCAAATGCGAAACTCGGCCCGCATACGGTAATGACTCACCGGGGAACGGAACACCTCTGGCTCTGGCGCAGCAAAGGGCACCATCATCTGCCGTAGACGTTCCGTCTTTTCCGCAAGCAGGTCGTCATACTGTTCGATGGGCAGGTTCTCTGGCGTCATGGTGTTCTCGGCTTCAAAACGGTGAAAAGAGGAAAAGAAGTTTACTGGCCGGGATTGTAGGGCATCTCAAAGGGATGTCCAGCGTTGTTGCTGCGATAATAATTTCACATCGCGGAAGTCTAGACATCCGTAAGCGGCCATCGTAGCATAGCGTGCCGGTATTACACTGTGCACTGACGCAGTGTGAGTTAAAAGGGAATCCAGTGAGAATCTGGAGCTGACGCGCAGCGGTAAGGGGAAGGGAAACGACAGCAGTAGATGCAGACACTGCCTGCGGGTGGGAAGTCGTCGTTTCTGATTGCAACAGCAATGTCACCCGAGCCCGAAGACCTGCCGGTTTACGTCGCAATGTTCACGATCGTCGCGAGCTATCGATTGTGGTAATGCGGCATCCGCAATGTGATTTGGATGCTAACTACATGTCTTATAAAAAATTATCGCTGCTGGCGGCGCTCTCTGCCACGGCTTTTTCTGGCTGGGCACAGCAAACTGACAACAACACCATGGTGGTTACCGCTAACCGTTTTCAACAGCCGGTGAATACGGTGCTGGCGCCTATTGATGTCGTGACTCGAGAAGATATCGATCGTTGGCAGCCTAAAAGCCTAAATGATGTGATGCGTCGTTTGCCGGGGGTGGATATTGGGCAGAACGGTGGCCGTGGGCAAATGAGTTCTCTCTTCATTAGAGGTACGAACTCCAACCATGTATTGGTATTGGTGGATGGTGTGCGCTTGGCGTCCACAAGCGTGACCGGTAGCATCGATTTCAGCCAGATTCCGGTTTCTTTGGTCCAACGTATCGAGTTTATCCGTGGCCCGCGCTCTGCAGTGTATGGTTCTGAGGCCATTGGCGGTGTTATCAACATTATTACGCAAAAAGAAAGTGATGGTGGAAAACTGCAGGCTGGTGTGGGTTCAAAACGTACTCAGACTTATGACGGGAGTGTTCGCCAACATCTGGGGGAAAATACAGCGGTAACATTGGCGGGTGCTTTTGACGAAACCCAGGGATACAACGTATATCCTTCTTCAACAGTACCTGCTGATGCAGATAATGACGGTTTTCGCAGCAAATCGCTTTGGGGCAGCGTTGAGCATCGCTTCAATGATGATTTGGCGGGATTTTTCCGCTCTTATGGTTACAACAACACAACTGATTACGATCGGATTTATTCTGATAGCGATAGTGATGTACGCCAACTCTATTCCAAAAGTTTTGATTCGGGCTTACGTTTTCAGCATGAAAGATGGAGTTCTCAGTTAGTAGGGAGCTATCAGACTTATAAGGACTATAACTTTAATAGTACAAATGGTAACTACTCTACAGGTTATTCACTTGCAGAGATTACCCAGCGCAGCGTGCTGTGGGGTAATGCCATCCAGGTTGGTTCAGGAACGATCAGTGGTGGCGCAGACTGGCGTCGAGAAGAGAAAAAACCGGGCACGGGCAGTGAAACGTATTCACGCGAAAATACTGGATTGTATTTGTCAGCACAGCAGCGTTATTTTGACCAGTTGACGTTGGAGGGGGCTGTTCGTACCGATGATAGTACGCAATATGATCGCCATAATACTTGGCAGACATCGGCTGGCTGGGAGTTCGTCCCTGATTATCGCGTTACCTTATCCTATGGCACTGCATTTCTGGCACCTAGCTTTGGTCAGCTTTATGGCGGATGGTGGGCTAATAGCAATCTGAAACCTGAAGAGTCTAGTCAATGGGAAGCTGGCCTTGAGGGAACTACGGGACCACTTTTCTGGCGTTTGGCTGCATACCGCAATGAAATTAAAAATCTGATTGATTCTGATGAGAATTTTAAGTACTTCAATACCGATAAAGCTACCATTAAGGGTATCGAGTGGACGGGAACTGTCAGCACGGGTATTTTCAGCCACAGCGTTGTTTTGGAGTATCTTGATCCCCGCAAAGATGCCAATAACGAAGTGCTAGCAAGACGCGCGAAACAGAAAGCCAAGTATCAGTTGGATTGGACCATGTATGATTTCGATGTCAATATCGCTTATCAATACAACGGTAAGCGTTTTGACAACGCAACCAGTTCTTACAACCCAGAGCAGCGCCGTTTGCCAAGCTATAGCACGGTAGACCTCGCAGTATCATATCCTGTCACCTCTCATCTTACTGTTCGTGGTAGAATCGCCAACCTGTTTGATAAAGAGTACGAGACAGCATATGGCTATCAAACGGCAGGAAGAGAGTACTATCTCAACGGAAGCTACACCTTCTAACCTGCCCGCCCGCCCCACGGTTTTGGTGTTTGACTCCGGCGTGGGGGGGTTATCTGTGTATAACGAGATTCGGCAGTTGCTGCCGGATCTTCATTATATCTACGCCTTCGATAATGAAGCGTTCCCCTACGGTGAGAAGCCGCAAGACTTTATCGTTGAGCGTGTGGTTCACATCGTTTCTGCGGTACAACAGCGCCACCAACTGGCCGCCGTGGTTATTGCCTGTAACACCGCAAGCACCATTTCACTGCCCGCATTGCGCGAGCGTTTTACCTTCCCGGTCGTCGGCGTAGTGCCAGCGGTGAAGCCTGCCGCCAAGCTGACACGCAATGGTATCGTCGGCGTTCTGGCGACGCGCGCCACGGTGCAACGCGCCTACACGCATGAACTGATTGCCCGTTTTGCCACGGACTGCCAGATATTGCTGCTGGGGTCGGCGGAGTTAGTTGAACTGGCGGAGGCTAAGTTGCAAGGGGATAACGTATCGTTATTGGCGTTGCAGCAAATTTTGCACCCGTGGCTGAAATTGCCTGAGCCTCCGGATACTGTGGTGCTTGGCTGTACGCACTTCCCGCTTTTGGCTGAAGAGTTACAGTTGGTGTTACCCAACGGCACGCGACTGGTGGATTCCGGGGCGGCAATTGCCAGAAGAACCGCATGGCATCTCGCTAACCTGGAGCAGCCACCGGTGCTGAGCACGGAAAAGAATCTGGCTTATTGCATGACGATCACGCCTAAAGTAGCGACCCTGTGGCCCGTTTTACAGCGTTTCGGCTTTGAATCGTTGGAAAAACTGCCGCTTTAATGGCTTTTTGGCTGAATAGTAGACACTCAGAAATAAAATTGAAATTAGCCCTTGTCAGGGCGCGAGAAGTGTCTATACTGCGCCTCCACTGACACGGCAACAGCGATACGCGGTTGTGGTAACAGTAAGAAGTAAAACAGGAAAGCCGAACGCGAAATTGAAAAATTAACGTTGACTTTTCAGCGGTGCAGCGTAATATACGCCTCCCGCGCCACGGTTGATGTGGCAACGCTCTTTAACAATTAATCAGACAATCTGTGTGGGCACTCACAGGACTTTATCGTAAAGCCTACGGGCTTAAAAAATAAAAGTCTTGAAGAGTGAACAACAGTTAATTCATTACGAACTAACAGTAATAATTCTTTGAGCATCGCTTCTCTTGCAGAAGCAAATCAAACTTTAAATTGAAGAGTTTGATCATGGCTCAGATTGAACGCTGGCGGCAGGCCTAACACATGCAAGTCGAGCGGTAGCACAGGAGAGCTTGCTCTTTGGGTGACGAGCGGCGGACGGGTGAGTAATGTCTGGGAAACTGCCTGATGGAGGGGGATAACTACTGGAAACGGTAGCTAATACCGCATAACGTCGCAAGACCAAAGCGGGGGACCTTCGGGCCTCGCGCCATCAGATGTGCCCAGATGGGATTAGCTAGTAGGTGGGGTAATGGCTCACCTAGGCGACGATCCCTAGCTGGTCTGAGAGGATGACCAGCCACACTGGAACTGAGACACGGTCCAGACTCCTACGGGAGGCAGCAGTGGGGAATATTGCACAATGGGCGCAAGCCTGATGCAGCCATGCCGCGTGTGTGAAGAAGGCCTTCGGGTTGTAAAGCACTTTCAGCGAGGAGGAAGGCAGTAAGGTTAATAACCTTGCTTATTGACGTTACTCGCAGAAGAAGCACCGGCTAACTCCGTGCCAGCAGCCGCGGTAATACGGAGGGTGCAAGCGTTAATCGGAATGACTGGGCGTAAAGCGCACGCAGGCGGTTTGTTAAGTTGGATGTGAAATCCCCGGGCTTAACCTGGGAACTGCATTCAAAACTGGCAAGCTAGAGTCTCGTAGAGGGGGGTAGAATTCCAGGTGTAGCGGTGAAATGCGTAGAGATCTGGAGGAATACCGGTGGCGAAGGCGGCCCCCTGGACGAAGACTGACGCTCAGGTGCGAAAGCGTGGGGAGCAAACAGGATTAGATACCCTGGTAGTCCACGCTGTAAACGATGTCGATTTGGAGGTTGTGCCCTTGAGGCGTGGCTTCCGGAGCTAACGCGTTAAATCGACCGCCTGGGGAGTACGGCCGCAAGGTTAAAACTCAAATGAATTGACGGGGGCCCGCACAAGCGGTGGAGCATGTGGTTTAATTCGATGCAACGCGAAGAACCTTACCTACTCTTGACATCCAGAGAATTTAGCAGAGATGCTTTAGTGCCTTCGGGAACTCTGAGACAGGTGCTGCATGGCTGTCGTCAGCTCGTGTTGTGAAATGTTGGGTTAAGTCCCGCAACGAGCGCAACCCTTATCCTTTGTTGCCAGCGGTTCGGCCGGGAACTCAAAGGAGACTGCCAGTGATAAACTGGAGGAAGGTGGGGATGACGTCAAGTCATCATGGCCCTTACGAGTAGGGCTACACACGTGCTACAATGGCGTATACAAAGAGAAGCGACCTCGCGAGAGCAAGCGGACCTCATAAAGTACGTCGTAGTCCGGATTGGAGTCTGCAACTCGACTCCATGAAGTCGGAATCGCTAGTAATCGTAGATCAGAATGCTACGGTGAATACGTTCCCGGGCCTTGTACACACCGCCCGTCACACCATGGGAGTGGGTTGCAAAAGAAGTAGGTAGCTTAACCTTCGGGAGGGCGCTTACCACTTTGTGATTCATGACTGGGGTGAAGTCGTAACAAGGTAACCGTAGGGGAACCTGCGGTTGGATCACCTCCTTACCTAATGATACTGATTCTGTGAAGTGTTCACACAGATTGTCTGATGAAAATGCTGAGCAAAAAGCACCTGTTGATGAATGAGTCTCTGACTCATGCTGATACGAACCGATTAGAGCTGTTGTGTTAATCGGGTTTTCGTGTCCCCATCGTCTAGAGGCCTAGGACACTGCCCTTTCACGGCTGTAACAGGGGTTCGAATCCCCTTGGGGACGCCATACCGATAATGAGTGAAAGACATTATCACCGGTTCTGCGGAACCGACAATAACGTAAAGATGACTTACGAGTCGTGTTTACGATATTTGCTCTTTAACAATCTGGAACAAGCTGAAAATTGAAACGAGCAATAGTGGCTCACTACTACTATTGTGATTCTCTCAAGCTTTCACACCTGAAACATTTTCGGGTTGTGAGGTTAAGTGAATAAGCGTACACGGTGGATGCCTAGGCAGTCAGAGGCGATGAAGGGCGTGCTAATCTGCGAAAAGCGTCGGTAAGCTGATATGAAGCGTTACAACCGACGATACCCGAATGGGGAAACCCAGTGCAATTCGTTGCACTATCATGTCATGAATACATAGTGGCATGAGGCGAACCGGGGGAACTGAAACATCTCAGTACCCCGAGGAAAAGAAATCAACCGAGATTCCCCCAGTAGCGGCGAGCGAACGGGGAAAAGCCCAGAGTCTGAATCAGCTTGTGTGTCAGTGGAAGCGTCTGGAAAGTCGCACAGTAAAGGGTGATAGTCCCGTACACGAAGATGCACAGGTTGTGAGCTCGATGAGTAGGGCGGGACACGTGACATCCTGTCTGAATATGGGGGGACCATCCTCCAAGGCTAAATACTCCTGACTGACCGATAGTGAACCAGTACCGTGAGGGAAAGGCGAAAAGAACCCCGGCGAGGGGAGTGAAATAGAACCTGAAACCGTGTACGTACAAGCAGTGGGAGCACTCTTTATGGGTGTGACTGCGTACCTTTTGTATAATGGGTCAGCGACTTATATTCTGTAGCAAGGTTAACCGTATAGGGGAGCCGCAGGGAAACCGAGTCTTAACTGGGCGTTAAGTTGCAGGGTATAGACCCGAAACCCGGTGATCTAGCCATGGGCAGGTTGAAGGTTGGGTAACACTAACTGGAGGACCGAACCGACTAATGTTGAAAAATTAGCGGATGACTTGTGGCTGGGGGTGAAAGGCCAATCAAACCGGGAGATAGCTGGTTCTCCCCGAAAGCTATTTAGGTAGCGCCTCGTGAATTCATCTTCGGGGGTAGAGCACTGTTTCGGCTAGGGGGTCATCCCGACTTACCAACCCGATGCAAACTACGAATACCGAAGAATGTTATCACGGGAGACACACGGCGGGTGCTAACGTTCGTCGTGAAGAGGGAAACAACCCAGACCGCCAGCTAAGGTCCCAAAGTCATGGTTAAGTGGGAAACGATGTGGGAAGGCATAGACAGCCAGGATGTTGGCTTAGAAGCAGCCATCATTTAAAGAAAGCGTAATAGCTCACTGGTCGAGTCGGCCTGCGCGGAAGATGTAACGGGGCTAAACCATGCACCGAAGCTGCGGCAGCGACACTTAGGCGTTGTTGGGTAGGGGAGCGTTCTGTAAGCCGTTGAAGGTGAACTGTGAGGTTTGCTGGAGGTATCAGAAGTGCGAATGCTGACATAAGTAACGATAAAGCGGGTGAAAAGCCCGCTCGCCGGAAGACCAAGGGTTCCTGTCCAACGTTAATCGGGGCAGGGTGAGTCGACCCCTAAGGCGAGGCCGAAAGGCGTAGTCGATGGGAAACAGGTTAATATTCCTGTACTTGGTGTTACTGCGAAGGGGGGACGGAGAAGGCTATGTCATCCGGGCGACGGTTGTCCCGGTTTAAGCGTGTAGGTGGGTGACTTTGATAAATCCGGGTCACTGTTAACACTGAGGCGTGATGACGAGGTACTACGGTACTGAAGTGACAGATGCCCAGCTTCCAGGAAAAGCCTCTAAGCATCAGGTAACATTGAATCGTACCCCAAACCGACACAGGTGGTCAGGTAGAGAATACCAAGGCGCTTGAGAGAACTCGGGTGAAGGAACTAGGCAAAATGGTGCCGTAACTTCGGGAGAAGGCACGCTGTGCGAGGTGTAGGGATTTACTCCTGAAGCTTTGCGCAGTCGCAGATACCAGCTGGCTGCAACTGTTTAATAAAAACACAGCACTGTGCAAACACGAAAGTGGACGTATACGGTGTGACGCCTGCCCGGTGCTGGAAGGTTAATTGATGGGGTTATCCGCAAGGAGAAGCTCTTGATCGAAGCCCCAGTAAACGGCGGCCGTAACTATAACGGTCCTAAGGTAGCGAAATTCCTTGTCGGGTAAGTTCCGACCTGCACGAATGGCGTAATGATGGCCAGGCTGTCTCCACCCGAGACTCAGTGAAATTGAACTCGCTGTGAAGATGCAGTGTACCCGCGGCAAGACGGAAAGACCCCGTGAACCTTTACTATAGCTTGACACTGAACCTTGAGCCTTGATGTGTAGGATAGGTGGGAGGCTTTGAAGTGTGGACGCCAGTCTGCATGGAGCCAACCTTGAAATACCACCCTTTAATGTTTGATGTTCTAACCTGGGCCCATGATCTGGGCTGGGGACAGTGTCTGGTGGGTAGTTTGACTGGGGCGGTCTCCTCCCAAAGAGTAACGGAGGAGCACGAAGGTTAGCTAATCCTGGTCGGACATCAGGAGGTTAGTGCAAAGGCATAAGCTAGCTTGACTGCGAGAGTGACGGCTCGAGCAGGTACGAAAGTAGGTCTTAGTGATCCGGTGGTTCTGAATGGAAGGGCCATCGCTCAACGGATAAAAGGTACTCCGGGGATAACAGGCTGATACCGCCCAAGAGTTCATATCGACGGCGGTGTTTGGCACCTCGATGTCGGCTCATCACATCCTGGGGCTGAAGTAGGTCCCAAGGGTATGGCTGTTCGCCATTTAAAGTGGTACGCGAGCTGGGTTTAGAACGTCGTGAGACAGTTCGGTCCCTATCTGCCGTGGGCGTTGGAGAATTGAGGGGGGTTGCTCCTAGTACGAGAGGACCGGAGTGAACGCACCACTGGTGTTCGGGTTGTCATGCCAATGGCATTGCCCGGTAGCTACGTGCGGAAGAGATAAGTGCTGAAAGCATCTAAGCACGAAACTTGCCCCGAGATGAGTTCTCCCTTGTCCCTAGAGGACGCTAAAAGGCCGTTGAAGACGACGACGTAGATAGGCTGGGTGTGTAAGTGCAGCGATGCATTGAGCTAACCAGTACTAATGACCTGTGAGGCTTAACCTTACAACGCCGAAGATGTTTTGGTGGTTGTGAGTGGTGATGAAGAGAATCGTTACTCGTAATTCAGCTTGTTGACAGATTGGTCTTGCTGGCTCGAAAGGACGGGTGAGATGAAACAGAATATGCCTGGCGGCGATAGCGCGGTGGTCCCACCTGACCCCATGCCGAACTCAGAAGTGAAACGCCGTAGCGCCGATGGTAGTGTGGGGCTTCCCCATGTGAGAGTAGGGAACTGCCAGGTTTTTATATCGATTATCAGACGGTGTCTGGTAATGAAAAAGTATCGGTGGAGCGGTAGTTCAGTCGGTTAGAATACCTGCCTGTCACGCAGGGGGGCGCGGGTTCGAGTCCCGTCCGTTCCGCCACCCTATTTAGGGGCGTAGTTCAATTGGTAGAGCACCGGTCTCCAAAACCGGGTGTTGGGAGTTCGAGTCTCTCCGCCCCTGCCAGATAGACAAAAAACCTTCCGTCGAAAGACGGAGGGTTTTTTTGTTTGGTTTACATCTATCTTCATGCGTTGGAAAGGAATTCCAGTGATGAATGCTGCTTATCGGTTTTGCGTCCGGACTCGACAGAGGCTCTGTGCTGGCCTGTTTTTTGCCCTGTGTCTTACGATATCCTCGGCTGTCGCCAATTATGATTCCGTGTATTTCACCCATAAAGAATGGGATCTGGTGTGTGATAACACGCTGACTTGTCGTGCGTCGGGCTATTCTCCCGACAGTGTGACCTTTGGCGTTAGCGTTTTATTAACGCGTAAAGCTGGCGCTGGCACGCCGGTGGATAATTGGGTCATGCTGAGCGATGGGTTGGGTGACGATGAAGTGCTGGCGACACGTGGCGCGCCGCAATTGATCATTGATGGTCGTATACTGGGTGTGTTGCAGCAGGCCACGGATAGAACCAAGAGCCGTTGGCGTATGAATGCCACGCAGTATGCTGCTTTTCTTCGAGCGCTGCGTCGTGATAAGCCGATTGTGTTTAAAGATAAGCTGGCCGAGTATCCCCTTTCCAACGCCGGTTCCAGCGCTGTTCTTTTACACATGGACAGAGTGCAAGGGCGTGTTGGTACGCGTGGTGCGATCTATAGAAAGGGGGCGAAGGGGGAATCAGGCGTTAAAGCCCCGATTGCTGCCCCGGTGATTTTCAAAGCGCCCGTCACAGACCAAGCGGCACGTGACATGACCGCACAGGAACTAGCCCGGTTCAAACCAGCGCTGATGAAAACCTTGGTAGGGGCAGATGTTTTCGACTGCACCGACGATCAACTTAACAGTGACCATTTGCCCTGGCAGATTGCTCGCTTGAATAAAGCACAGTCCCTGGTTATCGCGCCTTGCTGGATGGCTGCCTATAACGGGGGTTCCAAATTCTGGTTGGTGGATAACCTGATGAAGCGCCCTGCGCAGCTGATTGACGTATGTATGATGGCCAACGACTACCAGGATGGTGCCATTGGATGGATTATGCGAGGGCGTAGCGTGGGGGATTGCTGGTCCATCAAATCGTGGCAATGGAATGGCAAAGCCTTTGTGTACAGTGCCAAAAGCTGGACCGGGCGCTGTCGTTACATCCGCAGTGGAGGCGCATGGGATCTCCCGATGCGGGTATCAACCTTTAAATAGCGTGTATTCGGTAAACGGCCCACGCCTGACGCGGGCCGTCATACTTCTTAATACCTCTTAGTGCAGGATCTGCGACAGGAAGGTACGTGTACGTTCTGAACGCGGATTGCTGAAGAATGCTTCCGGCGCAGCCTGTTCCACAATTTCTCCCTGATCCATAAAGATCACCCGGTCTGCCACGGTTTTGGCGAAGCCCATTTCATGCGTTACACACAACATGGTCATGCCGTCTTGCGCCAACCCGAGCATGGTATCCAGCACTTCCTTTACCATTTCCGGATCGAGCGCTGAAGTGGGCTCATCGAACAACATGATTTTCGGTTTCATGCACAGAGAGCGGGCAATCGCCACGCGCTGCTGCTGTCCACCGGAAAGCTGGCCTGGGAACTTATGGGCATGTGCGGCAATGCGTACACGCTCCAGATAATGCATCGCCAGTTCTTCCGCTTCTTTCTTCGGCATATGGCGTACCCAGCTAGGGGCCAGCGTGCAGTTTTGCAGTACAGTCAGGTGTGGGAACAGGTTAAAGTGTTGAAATACCATTCCTACTTCGGCGCGGATCTTCTCGATATTGCGCAGATCTCCGTCCAATTCGGTTCCATCAACCATGATCTTGCCTTGCTGATGTTCTTCCAGGTGGTTGATACAGCGAATGGTGGTCGATTTTCCAGAGCCCGACGGCCCGCACAGCACAATGCGCTCCCCCTGCTTCACGTGCAGGTTGATGTTTTTCAGAACGTGGAATTGGCCATACCACTTGTTCACATTGTCCAGTGTGATCATATAGTTATCAGATTTTAATGCATTCTGGTTCATAAGAGCCTCAATGTGACTTGTGTCCGGTGTTAAAACGTTTTTCCAGATGCTGGCTGTAGCGCGACATGCTGAAACAGAAGATCCAATAGATCATGGCGGCAAAAACATAGCCTTCGGTCGACATCCCCAGCCAGGTAGGGTCAACGGTCGCCTGCTGGATACTGCTGAACAGATCGAACAGGCCGATGATGATGACCAGACTGGTGTCCTTGAACAGCGCGATGATGGTATTCACCAGACCTGGAATGACCAGCTTCAGCGCCTGAGGCAGGATAACCAGCCCTAATGCAGCGGACGCCTCATACTGCCCTTTCGGTAATGCCTGAAGCCCGCCTCTGACCACTTCTGCCACATAGGCTGACTGGAACAGGATGACGCCGACCAGTGCGCGCAGCAGTTTATCGATGCTTGTGCCCTCGGTGAGAAACAGCGGTAGCATGACCGAGGACATAAACAGCACGGTGATCAGCGGCACGCCGCGCCAGAATTCAATAAACACCACGCACAGGATACGCACCACGGGCAGGGTTGAACGTCGTCCCTGCGCCAGCAGAATTCCCAACGGTAATGCGCCTGCGATACCAATTGCCGCGATGATCAGGGTAAGTGTCAGCCCACCCCACTGGCGCGTTTCTACGCGCGTCAGCCCGCCGAATCCACCATACAGCAGCCACCAGGCCAGTAGCGGGTAGCACACCGCCCAGATAGCGATATAGCGCCCACGGCGCGGCATACGACGCCAGAACATCGGCAGGATACTGAGTAGACCTAACACCAGCGCAAAGTTGATGCGCCAGATCTCCTCCGCTGGGTACAGTCCGTACATGAAGTGGCCGAAGCGTGCCTGAATAAACACCCAGCAAGCACCGTCGCGGGTGCAGTCAGCGCGAGTTTCACCGACCCAGTTCGCCTGAAGCAGCGTCCAATTGAGTAGCGGGGGCAGAATGTTCCACAGCAGCCAGAAGCAGAACAGCGTAAGCAGACCGTTCGGGACGCTGGAAAACAGGTTCTTTTTGGCCCAGTGCCACAATGCAAACAGTGGCGCCTGACGGTGTGGTTGTGGTTGTGACAATGTCGTCATAGCGGCCTCTAGCGTTCCACGAGCGCGATTTTGCGGTTATACAGGTTCATCAGCAGGGAGATGATCAGGCTGATAATCAGGTATACCGACATGGTAATAGCAATGGTTTCAATCGCTTGACCGGTCTGGTTGAGCACGGTACCGGCAAACAGGGAAACCATATCCGGATAACCAATCGCGGCAGCGAGCGACGAGTTCTTCACGATATTCAGGTACTGGCTGGTCAACGGCGGAATGATAACGCGCAACGCCTGCGGCAAAATCACCTTACGCAGCGTGATCGGGTTGGGTAACCCCAGGGAACGAGCGGCCTCATGTTGCCCGTAGGAGACAGATTGAATGCCGGAACGGATGATCTCTGCGATAAACGCGGAGGTGTAGACTGACAGTGCCAGCGTCAACGCCGCCAGTTCAGGGATCAGTACCATGCCACCCTGGAAGTTAAACCCTTTTAACTGCGGGATATCCCAGTGCAGGGCAGGGCCAGACAGCGCGTGGCTCACGCCAAGGAGTACCACCAACAGTGCCAGAACGATAGGCCAGGTGCGGTGATATTGTCCGGTAAGCGCGTGAATCTGTTTATTGCGCCGATACAGAATAATGCCGACCACCAACGGAATGAGCAACGCGAAGAGCGCGCCCAGCGCGCCGGGGCCCCATTCTCCGGCGGGAAGGTACAAACCGCGGTTACTCAGGAAGGCAATATCAAGCGTGTTAAGTGCCTGGCGCGGACCGGGAAGATTGCGCAGTACGGCAAAATACCAGAAAAAGATCTGCAAAATCGGTGGGATATTACGAAACGTTTCGATATAAACCGTGGACAGTTTGCGTAACAACCAGTTATCCGAAAGCCGCGCCAGCCCGAGCATAAAGCCCAGCACCGAAGCGAAAACAATACAGAGCGCTGAAACCAACAGCGTGTTGAGCAGCCCTACCAGAAACACGCGGGCATAGGTATCATCCTGCTGGTAGTCGATAAGGTGTTGGACAATACCGAAGCCTGCTCTGTTATTCAGAAACGCGAAGCCGGAGGTAATACCACGCTGGGCCAGGTTGGTTACGGTGTTGTGCAACAGATAACCCGCCACGGCAATCACAATGACGATGACGAGAAGTTGATACAGCCAGGCGCGCACCGCTGGATTTGATAGTGAAAAATCACGTTTCACGGTTGGGCGTTGTTGCATGCGAGTGCCTCAATAGCAGGAACACGGAAAAAGCGGGAATACTGAGGTGCCGCACACTGGCGCGGCACCCGCTTTCTGTTAGCGATTAACGCACTGCTGGTGCGTACTGGATACCGCCTTTGTTCCACAGCTCATTCAGGCCACGTTTGATTTTCAGTTCGCTGTCCATACCGACATTGCGTTCGAAAATTTCACCGTAGTTACCAACTTGCTTGATGATTTTGAACGCCCAATCGGCAGGCAGTTTCAGATCTTTGCCGTAGTTGCCTTCGTGACCCAGCAGGTGAGACATGTCAGGCGTGGTCGGCTTGGCGGCCAGCGCGTCAACGTTCTTCGAGGTCACACCCATTTCTTCCGCATTCAACATGGCGAACAGGGTCCAACGTACGATCGAGAACCACTCTTCATCACCGCGACGTACTACCGGTCCCAACGGTTCCTTGGAGATAACTTCCGGTAATACGATAAATTCAGCCGGTTTGCTCAGCTTGATACGCAGTGCGTACAGTTGAGACTGGTCTGATGCCAGGGTATCGCAGCGGCCCGATTCCAGCGCCTTGGCACTTTCGTCAGAGCGGTCGAAAGTCACTGGGGTGTATTTCATGTTGTGGGTTTTGAAGTAATCCGCCACGTTCAGTTCGGTATCGGTACCGGCCTGAATACAAACGGTCGCACCATCCAACTCTTTCGCGCTGGTCAGGCCCGCCTTGTTGTGGGTCAGGAAGCCGATGCCATCGTAGTACGTCACGCCAGTAAACAGCATGCCCATCCCGGCATCACGGGAGGAGGTCCAGGTGGTGTTACGCGACAGAATATCAACTTCACCTGATTGCAGTGCGGTGAAACGCTCTTTGGCGGTCAGCGGGGTGTATTTCACTTTGCTGGCATCGCCAAACACGGCGGCAGCCACGCCGCGGCACACGTCTACGTCAATACCGGAGTATTTCCCGCTGGCATCTGCATAGGAGAAGCCTGGCAAGCCGTCACTGATACCACACTGAACAAATCCTTTTTTCTGAATGGCATCCAATGTTGCACCCGCATGGGCTTGATTGATGGCGGCGAAGAGGGATGCGCCGGCAACCAGCGTGGAAAGTAGCATTCTTTTCATAATGATCCTATGTAGCTCAGTCGTTGTGTGTTGCTGTGCGGTAGCAGCCATCCGGCTGCACCATTCCTGTCTGTCGGCACCGTTGTTATGTCAGACGGTAGCGTGCCGTGACAGGGTTAAGCAAAACCGATGCCAATAATTTATTTTGATGATAAATAACAAGAAAATAGAAAAATTGCCGCGTCGCGATAAGGTTTATTCGGTTGAGGTGCACTTAAATGGCACTTTGCTGCAAAAGATGCGCTATTTGGGTGCAAAGTGCCCACTTTCGGGTGAACGAACGGCGCGCGGAAAAGCCACCTGCCCCAAGACGAGGCAGGAAGGCGAAATCAGTGGGGAATGTGGCGTTGGTAGTAGGTTTCGAGCCGGGTTTGCAGCTTGCTCAGTACCGTACTGAACAGCAAATAGATCAGCGCTGCTTCCACATACAGGATCAAGGGTTCGTAGGTGACAGAAACGATACGCTGGGCGGCCAGAAACATCTCCGGCACTGTGATGACGGCGGCGAGCGAGGTGTCTTTGATCAGCGAAATAAAGGTATTGGAGAGGGGCGGGATAGAGACAAAAATCGACTGTGGAATAATCACCCAGCGCAGCGTTTGACGCCGATTCATGCCTAGCGACGCCGCGGCATTCCACTGGCCTTTCGCCACGGAAAGGATTGCCCCGCGCACGATCTCAGAACTGTAAGCACCCACATTGAGCGTAAAGCCAATCAGCGCCGCCGGAAAGGCATCCAGCGTGATGCCTGCATTAGGCAGCCCATAGAAAATTAAAAACAGCTGCACCAGCAACGGCGTGCCGCGAATCACCCACACGTAAAAATCCGCCACCCATTTCAGCGGCTTGGGGCCATAGAGACGGATCAACGCCACCAGAATGCCCAATGCTAACCCGAGCACAAAAGAGAGGATGGAGAGTGGAACGGTAAACTGTAGTCCAGCAGAAAGCAGACTCCAGAAGGAGTCTGCCATAAGTTGTAGCCATGGTGGCATCAATAGTGACCTCGAACGCGACGATTATTGGGAAATATCTTCCCCAAAGTATCGCACCGCTATCGTTTTATAGGTACCGTCCGCTTTGATTTCATCCAACGCTTTATTCAAGGCAGCCACCAATTCCGGTTGGTTTTTGCGTACCAGAATTCCTGAAGGATCACCTTCAGTAGCGGTTGCTGCCACTTTGACCTTGGCATCCGGCTTCTGTTTTTTGAAATCCAGGTATGACAGATTGTCATTCAACGTTGCTTCGGCACGCCCGCTCAGCACCAGTTCCAGCGATTGGTTGAAACCGTCGGTGGGAACAATTTCAGCGCCGTGGCTGCTGGCCAGTTTGGAGAAATTGCTGGTCAGGCTCTGTGCCGATTTACGGCCTTTCAGGTCAGCAAAGCTTTTGATGGTATCGTTGTCGCTACGCACCACCAATACCGCTTTGGAATCGATATAGGGTTTGGAGAAATCAAATTTGGCCTGACGCTCTTGGGTGATACCCACCTGGTTAATCACCGCGTCATAGCGCTTGGCGTCCACACCGGCGATCAAACCGTCCCAGCGACCTTCCACAAACTCGGCTTTTACCCCCAGTTTTTCAGCAACTGCCCGGCCGATATCCACATCGAAGCCCTGAAGTTTTCCTGATTTATCATGGAATGAGTAAGGCGCATAGGTGCCTTCTGTACCGATTTTGAGTACGCCTGCGGCCTTGATGGCGCTGAGGTCGTCTTGTGCCTGTACTGCTGTACCCGCCATCAACAGTGCGCCAGTGAATGCTGCCAAAGCCAGTGTTTTCATTGCGTTTACCTATTATGTAGTGGAGAACGTTATATAACGTTCGATGCTAAATAATCTACGACGTAAGCCATAAGGTTCTAAATCACATTCGACGATTATTTAGAACTGAAATGAATATAGCCCAGATGCTGATTTCTGCGTTTTGGCCGTACTTTTCGCTATTGCACAAGGGCACTGAGTGAGGAAAGCGTTAAGCAATGTAAAGTCGCGTCAGGGGCCGTGTAATTAGGAATACAGGAGATATTCGCGCGTGAGGCGAAGGCAGATAGTAGCGGCAACGGCGGCTACCGTCGTTATCTTGAGGATACGCACATGCGCAAAACCATTCTGACGCTCGTCATGACCGCTCTGGTTCTCGGTCCACTCTCTGCTTCCTTTGCTTATGCGCACGGCCCAGATGGCCCGAGAGGCGAAGGGGGACGTCATTGGGATGGCGGCCCGCGCGGCGAAGGTGGTCCCGGTTGGGATCGTGGCCGAGGCCACGGCCCACGCTGGGATAATGGCCCAAGGGGCGGCTGGGGGCGCTATGAAGACAGGCGCGACCATTTCCGCTGGCGTGGTTATGATTTTCGTGCCGGGCATCCGATCCCAGGGCCGTACCGCGGCGATCGCTACTGGGTGCGTGACTGGCGCGGCTATGGCCTGCCCAGCCCTCCGCCAGGCCATCAGTGGCGTTATATCGACGGTAATTACGTGCTGATTGCGGTGGCAACGGGCGTGATCACCTCCATTCTGCTTAATCAGGCGTTCAACTGATACGCCTTTAGCGATCCGATCATCCCGGCGCTACTCGTTTGGTAGGTTGCCGGGATGCCTCAGAATTGCTCCCTTTTTCGTACCAATCCCGCTGCATTCGCAGACTATTTCTGGATATTGGTGCGAATGCTGCAACAGTGCTGCTCGGATATCAGGCCTTATCTTGTTCACGCGATGTCTTACACTAAGATCAGTGGCAAGCTCAACCGATGAGCTTGGTAAACTGTCTGATTACGGAGAACACGATGAAAGTTGCCCTGATTGGTGCAACCGGCATGGCCGGTAGCGAGATTTTGAAAGAGTTGGTGGCGCGTGGCCATCAGGTAACGGCGATTGCGCGTAATACGGCTGCCATCCCATCGCATGACGCCGTGACGCCGCTGGCGTTAGATGTCAGCGAACGCGATGCGCTAAGTGCCGCGCTGCGCGGTCATGATGCCGCCATCAGTGCGGTGCGCTTTCAGGCGGTCGAACCGTCGCAACTGATTGAGGCTGTCAGCCAGTCGGGCGTAAAACGCTATCTGGTGGTGGGCGGTGCAGGGTCGTTGGAAGTGGCGGGCACCCGCTTGCTGGATACCCCAGATTTCCCCGATGCCTATCGCCCGGAAGCCACACGAGGCGCTGAATTCCTGGCTACGCTGCGCCAGCACGATGAGCTGTCATGGTCGTTCCTGTCCCCTTCTGCGTTATTTACGCCGGGAGCGCGCACCGGGCACTTCCGTTTGGGTACAGATACCCTGCTGGTTGATGAGGCGGGCAACAGCGCCATTTCGGCGGGTGACTTTTCCGTCGCGCTGGTGGATGAACTGGAGCAGGGCAACCATCTGAAATCGCGCTTTACCGTCGGCTATTGAGTTCAGCCAACCCTATCAAGCGTCTGCCTTTTAGGCAGACGCTTTTTTTATGCCTGAAAGGGAGAGACGGGCAGTGTACTCGCCTGCTGGTGCGGGTTGATGCCAACCTGATGGAAAGAATGACAAGTTTGATAAGTTTGTTGTATTAGACAAGTTTGACAAGTTATTGCACGGTGAAGTGCGCGCAATCGACATCCTTGTTATCCGGCTTCGCGTTTTGGCAGTCGGAAACGCCGTTAGTCAGGAGTGTATGATGACCCTTTCACCTGCAAGAGAAAAAATGCCTTCTGGCGATCCTGCCGCTCCCGCGGTGGCGATTGCCATGAAAGGCGTAAAAAAACAATTTTTGGATCATGACGATAACGCAGTCGACGTTATCAAAGACATTTCCCTTGATATTTATCACCAGGAATTTATCAGCATTGTCGGGCCGAGCGGCTGCGGCAAAACCACCATGTTTAACATTATCGCGGGGCTGCTGCCTCCGACAGCGGGCGAAATTCAGGTGTTCGACCCGTACTACGCCATGCCCGGCAAAGGGCGAGTGGGTTACATGCTGCAAAAGGATCTGCTGTTTCCGTGGCGCACCATTCTGGATAACGTTTGCCTTGGGCTGGAAATCAGCGAGATGCCGAAGAAGGAACGGCACGAGCGAGCCATGACCTACCTCGATAAGTATGGACTGGGCGATTTTGCCCACGCTTACCCTGCCACGCTGTCGGGAGGGATGCGTCAACGTGCGGCGTTGATCCGCACGCTGGTTATCGATCCTGACATCATTCTGCTGGATGAGCCTTTCTCGGCGTTGGACTACCAAACCCGGTTGGTGCTGGAAGAGGAGATCCTGACGATCCTTAACGAATACGGTAAAACCGTGGTGTTGATCACCCATGATATTGGTGAAGCCATTGCCATGTCCGATCGTATTGCCGTGATGTCACAGCGGCCGACCTGGAACAAGAAAACCTACGATATTGGCCTCGCCAAGCGGCACGGTTCTGCCATGGGCGCGCGCAAAGATCCCGAGTTCCAATCCTTCTTCGATGCGATCTGGGCTGATATGGATATCCAACTGGGGGATCATGCATGAACAAGTCTGCCGTCGTTGCTGATAAAACGGCCTCGGGTCGTTCACGTCAGGGAAGTCAGCGCAGAAAGCGCTGGTTGTCGCTACTGCGTGACAATGGCTGGCGCGCCTTGCTGATTGCCAGCATTGTGGCGCTGTGGCAGTTCGGGGTAAACACTGGCGTGGTCAATGCGTTCTTAATGGGCTCTCCGGCAGGGATTTGGCAGGAGTTTGTGCGCCTGGTGGGTAACGGTGAACTGATTCAGAACACCTACGTCACGGTGTATGCCACTGTGACTGGGTTTGTGCTGGGCAGCTTGCTCGGTTCATTTTCCGGACTGTTGCTGTGGCATACCCCGACGCTGGCGCGCATTCTCGACCCGTTTTTCATCGCGCTCAACAGCCTGCCGAAGATTGCTCTGGCACCGATCATCATCATTTGGTTCGGCTCCGGGCTGTTTTCCAAAATAGCGTTGGCCTTTATCGCCACCTATGTCGTGGCGCTGCTCTCCGCGTGGCAGGGTACGCACCAGATTGATGATAGTCAGGTCAACCTGATGCGCTCCCTCGGGGCTAATCGCAACCAGATTTTCCGTAAGGTGGTGGTGCCCTCGACCCTGCCGTGGATTATCGCCGCTTTCCGACTGAACATCGGTTTTGCTCTGATCGCTAACATCGGCGGTGAGTTCATCTCTTCCGATTATGGTCTGGGGAAAATGATTTTTGTCGCAGGCAATCTTTTCAATCTCAATGTGGTGTGGGTCGGTGTCTTTACGCTGCTGCTGGTTGCCATCGTGCTCTATCTGGTGGTGGTTCAACTGCAACGTTGGCTGCTGCCCTGGGAGCGCCAGAACACACATCGCTAGTGGTATCCGTTCCGTTGTTCCTTAACTGGTTAAGAGGGAAAGTGAGATGAATAAAATCGTTGCATGGGTGTGCGCGGCGCTGTTTACAGCGGGTTCTGTCAATGCGTCAGCGGCTGATGCTAAGTCCGATCGCGTGCTGGTGACGGAGGCGTTCCACTCTTTGTTGTACTTACCGGTCTATGTTGCCAAACACCAAGGGTTTTTCGAAAAAAATCAGATAGACGTGACGTCGATTCGTTCGGCGGGCTCAGGCCCGACTGCGCTGGCGGCAGTGCTGTCCGGTGAAGCGCAGTTCTCCGTACACGGTCCGGAGCACGTCGGGTTCGCTCAGCAGAAGGGCGGTAAGGCCAAGGCGGTGAGCGCGGTGGCCAACAGTGCGCCAGTATGGATTGTGGCTAAACCGGATTTCAAATTCACCTCACCGGCGGATTTGAAAGGCAAACGTGTGGTGGTGGGGCTGGCACCGGGAACCTCTAACACGCTGTTGCTGCGCCTGCTCGGTCAGACAGGGCTAAACCCGAAGACGGATGTGGCGATTAACGAAGTGCAAAACGGTTCGGAACTCGGGCCTCTGTTAGCGGGCCGCGCGGATGCCGCCGTGGTGTATGAACCTCAGGCGGATCAGGGGGTGGGGCAAGGGCTGAAAGTGATTTACGATTTCACTCGCGACTATCCTGAGTACGCGTTCTCTACCATCAACACCTCAGAGAAAATGATTGCTGATAACCCGCAACTGGTGGCGCGCTTTGTTAAAACCATCAACGAATCTCTGGCGTTTATTCATCAGAACCCCGATGTCGCCAAACAGGTGGCGCGTCAGGAGTTCGCCGCATTGGAAGGCAGTGTGGTGGATGCGGCGGTGCAGCGAATGATTGACAGTAACGTCTACCCAGCAAACGCCATCATTTCGCCAGAAGCCTTCACCACAGCGATTGATATTCAGAAATTTGTCGGCAACATCACGCAGGATATACCTTATACGCAAATCGTTGACGGTCAGTTTGCTGCCAAGCCATAACAAGGACAGAAGGCATGAACGCTATAGTGGGTATGAAAACCATGTTGGATACCTCGCCCTTTGCCACGATTGCCGCTACCCGGCGGCAACTGGCCGCGCGCAAGGTTTCTCCGAGCGAGTTGCTGAGCCATTTTCTGGCGCGTATCGAGCAACGCGACGGCGATATTAAGGCGTGGCGCTATCTTGATAAAGAAGGGGCGCGCCAGCGCGCCCTGGAACTGGATCAACAAATGGGGGCCATCGCCTGCAAGCCTGCACTGTTTGGCATCCCTTACGGTGCCAAGGATATCTTTCACACGCGTGGTTTACCGACGGAAGGCGGATCCAAGGTGCTGGAGGGCAATATCTCCAGTGAAAACGCCAGCGTGATCGATAAGCTCGATGGCATGGGGGCTTTGCTACTGGGGAAACTGACCACCACCGAGTTTGCCAATCTGGGGACGCCGCCCAAGACCGGTAATGCCTGGAACCCGGCGCATACGCCCGGTGGCTCAAGCAGCGGTTCTGCCGCGGCCGTGGGGGCGCGTATGGCGCTGATGGCATTGGGCACGCAAACGGCGGGCTCGTTGTCTCGCCCGGCGGCATTCAACGGCGTGACGGTGTTGAAAGCCACCTATGGGCGCATCAGCAAGGCAGGGGTGATTCCCGCCAGTTGGTCGCTGGATCACGTAGGGGCCTTTACCACGACGGTAGAGGATGCGGCGCTGGTGTTTAATGCACTTTCTGGCCCGGATCCGCGTGATGACACTACGCTGTCATTGCCCTATACGCCGTTGCAACTGCGCGAGAAACACGATTACACGGTGGGCATCGTCGAGCATCCCTACTATGCCGGAGGGGATGCTGAAATTGGTGCGGCCTGTTTGCAGGCAATGGATACCCTGGCTGGGCGTGGCGTGAAGCTTAAACGTATCACGTTACCGGACTGTTTCGACGATGCCTGCCGTGCGCACCATATTGTGATGCAGGCCGAGTGCGCCGCCTATCATCGCGACACCTTCTTGCAGACGCCTACGTTGTTCGGTACCTATTTGCAGGAGTTTCTGCAACAAGGTCTGGCTATTTCTGCGCAGGCGTATCTACAGGCGCAGCAGGTGCGAGCCCGTTATCGCCATGCGTTGGCGGCCCTGTTCGATGATGTGGATATGCTGATGACGCCTGCAACGCCGACATTAGCCCCGCACGGTCTGGCAGCGACCGGGTCTCCCGCTTACAATATGCCGTTTACCAACGCGGGCGTGCCAACCTTGGCGCTGCCGGTGGGCATTTCTGCAACGGGTTTGCCAATTGGGATGCAGTGGGTTGCTCGTCACGGTAATGAACAGGTGCTGGTGGATTTGGGTATGCTTTACCAGCAGATAACGGACTGGCATGCTTGCCTGCCGCCACGCTGTCAGGCATAACAGATGATGACATCTTGCCGTTGATCAGATGCCATTATTGATTGTTAACGGCAGCGAGCAGCCTTCTCTTCAGAAGGCTGCTCGCGATCACACGCGCAGGGAGCACCGGTTTTGTCTACAGCACGCTTTTCCGGTCAATGGGACACTATGTAATGTACGATAAATTATTGACGGTTTCTGATGCGGCTAAAATGCTGGGTATCTCCGCCAGCACGCTGCGTCGGCTGGAAGATAACGGGGAAGTCAAAACCTATGGGCTGAAGGTGGTTTACACCCCCGGCGGCCAGCGCCGTTACCTTGCCAACGAGATTCAGCGTGTTTTCTCACAGACCGGTTTTGCCCACAAAATCGGCTTTGGTTCCAAAGCGGCAATTTTGGTGCGGGATGTGACCTATGCCTATATGGATTCTGGTTCGACGTTGGCCATTGATACCCCGTTTGATAAAGCGGGGCTACATCGATTACTGACCATGGCGGCACAGCGTGGGTTACCGACGGTGTTCACCCGCACGGTTTATCGGCCAGAGCATCCCTTTTCCTGGCTGTGGGGTAAAAAATACCCGTTTATTACCACGCTGACCGAAGATGCCTACCTGAACCGCATTGATGAAGCGCTGGGCGATGCGCTCTTTGAACGTAATCATTCCACCTGCTATGTGTCCGATTTTTATGGTCATGATTTGGCGGCGTGGCTGAAGCAACAGGGCATCGACACCCTTATTTTGGGCGGCGTGACCGCCAGCGGCAGTATTCGTGCCACCGCTATTGAAGCGTTCCAGATGGGGTTCCATGTGATGTTGCCGCGCGAAGTGATTGGGGATCGCAGCCAGTCGTTGCTGGATTTCACCCTGTTGGATCTCAATGCGCGCTATGCCGATGTGCTAAGCCTTGAAGAAGTATCCGATTGGCTGGCAACCTTGCCGATGGCGGTGAGCGAGTCAACGACCCGTCACCGCCAGCCTGATGCACTGAGTGAATAACCGTTACTCTACGGCACCCAAGAGATTTTCCGGTGCGGGCGTGAGCGTACCATTTTCAATGGCACGCACCCGGTCATACACCGTTTGGTTTGCCGGAACCGGGATGCCGAGTTCTGCGGCACGTTGAATAACCAGTCCGTAGATCTCATCGATTTCCGTGCGGCGACCTTTCACAATATTCTGACCCATGGACGGCCGTTGTCCGGCTGCGCCGCGCTGCACCGCATCGATCAGGCGCTGTTCGATCTCCGCAAACGCGGTCGCACTGCCGTCTGCGGCGGCGGCAAATAGTGCGGCGGGAATGACACCGAGCGCCGTCAGTGAGTAGCCTAACCGTTGCCCGACGCGCACCGCCTCGCCCGCCACCTCGATGGAAAAACGCCGCAGTTGCGGGTGGCTGTCCAACGCATCAATGGTCAATCCCGTGGCAGCAGAAACGCCATTGCGCATCGCATTGACCGCCAGTTTCGACCAGCGCTCCCCAGCCAGATTATCAATCACCGCGACGGAATCCACCTGCCGCAGCAACGTTGCCAGCGTTTCGATACGCGCACTGCGCTGCCCGTCCAATTCTCCGAGGCGAAACACATCAATACCGGGGCTGCCCCGTACCACGCGGCGGCGAATCACCCCCGGCGCCGAGAGCTCAACGCCGATGCGCGCGGCGATCAATCCAGCCGTTCGCGGCGCGCCGACAATCTCAGCCAGCGTCGCCTCGTTGCAGCCATTTTGTGCCGAGATAACCACGGCATCCGCGTGAAGATAGGGCAACACGACTTCGGCAGCCCAGCGCGTGTCATAGGATTTCACGCTGATGAAGACGATATCGAGTGGCGGCAGTGCCTTCAGACTGTCAATCTCGTCGTCGGCCAGAATTCGTACCGGTACGATGGCGTTATCCTGCGGCACGGCACCGTCAATGCGCAGGCCGTTGCGCCGTGTCGCGTCTACGTGTTCCCGCCAGCGGTCGATAAGCGTCACGTTTTCTCCCGCCGCGGCCAGACGCGCACCAATGAACCCACCCACCGCGCCGGCACCGACAACGGCAATGTGGGGCGCCATTACTGGCCCTCCTTATCCAGCCAGACATTTTTCAGTGAACTGAAAGTTTGGTCTGGCGTGTCGCTGATGCCGTGCAGGTGCGCGCTGTATACGGTCTGCCGCTGTAACTCGAACAGCGGCAGGTTAGGCAAATCTGTCATCGCAATGCGTTGCCATTCATGGAACGCCTTCAGGCGGTTAGCGGGGTTAGTATCGGTTTGTGTGGTTTTGATAATCGCATCCAACGTCGGGTTGGAATAACGCGCCCCGTTGGTGTTGGGCACACCTTTGACAATCGAGTCAGTGCCGTACAGGCGGTATAGCCCCATGGCCGGATCGATCATCGCGGAGAACTGCCCGGCACGGGTTTGGAAATCATAATCGGTGTAAATTCGACGGTAGTAGCTTGGGGTATCCTGTGTGCGCAGTTTTAGCGTTACACCGACCTGTTTCAGGTTCTGGCGCAAAAACTCTGCGGTATTCTGCAAGGATTCATTATTACCTTCATAGTCGAAGAACAGCGAGAAGCGCTCACCGTTGGCACCGCGCGGGTAGCCTGCCGCATCCAGCAGTTGCTCCGCCTTCTTGGCGTCATAGGCATAATGTGGCACATCATTGGTGAAATATTTTTGATAATGCGGAACAGGGCTGGTAGCCACTTTACCAATGCCGTACCACGCACTGTCGATCAAGCCCTGACGGTCAATCGCGTACGCCAGCGCCTGTCGCACGTTGACTTGCCGCAGAATCGGGTCTTGCGTGTTGAATTCAAAGGTAAAGAATGGCGAGAGCCAGTTATAGCCTTCGCTGGTAATTTTCAGCGTCGGATTTTTTTTCAACCGGGCAATATCGGCCAGTGGAACCGGATCGAACGGACCGTATTTTACCTCTCCGGTTTCAAACGCCGCAGCGCGTGACGCATCGTCCGGGATCAGGCGGAAAATCAGCTTATCGAGATAGGGTTTGCCCTGATCCCAATAGTTTTCATTACGCGCCAACTCGATGAACTCGCCCCGACGCCAGCTCACAAAACGGAACGGACCGGTGCCGATCGGCGCAATATTGTGTGGGTTTTTCAGCGGATCGCTGCCCTGATACAGATGCGCGGGCAATACCTGCGATTCTGCCGCACTCAGTGCGCTGAGCAAGATCGGTGACGGTTGAGACAGTTTAAAGATCGCTGTCAGTGGATCGGGCGTTTCTACATCCACCAGATTGGCAAAGGTGGTACGTCCACGTGGGTGCAGTTTTTTCCACAGTTCCAACGCGCTGTAACGAATATCCTGTGAAGTAAAGGGTTCGCCATCGTGCCATTTTACATTGGGGCGCAAGTTGAAGCGCACGGAGAGACCGTCTGCGGAGGTGTCCCAACTCAGCGCCAGGCTCGGCTGCGGGTTCATCTCTTTGTCGTAAGAAAGCAGACCATCGAACACATTGGGCGATACCGCGTTAACCGAGAAATGATTGTTAATGGCACTGCTCAACACGCTCGGTGCTGGATTGATGACCGCGATCAGTGTGCCACCGCGCACCGGTTCGGCGGCGTAGGCCAGACTGCCGCCCAACAGCAGAGTCCCTATTAACAGGCGTGTCAGAAAACGAATGTCCTTTAGAAAACGGATGTACTTAGGCATGAAATTTCCCCTTACTGGTGTGTAATACGTGGTTAAGGCTTTTATTGTTGTGATTTCACGGGCTTTCTGTTGACGGTGCGGATAAATGACAAGCAACGAGAGAATCCGAACCGCTGGAATGCAAGGGTGGCACGCTGCGGCGACAGCGATCGGTCGCAAAACGGCAGCGGGTATGGAACGCACACCCGCTGGGGATAGTGAGCGGACTGGGTACATCCCCGGTGAGTATCTGTTTATCGGCAATGCGTGAACGGCGCGGGTCCATCACCGGGATCGCCTGAAGTAATGCCTGAGTGTAAGGATGCTGCGGTGATTCCATAATGTCGGCATAAGGCGCTATTTCCACAATGCGTCCCAAATACATCACCGCGATCCGGTCCGCCATGTGCTGCACCACACCGATATCATGGCTGACAAACAGGTATGCCATACGGTATTGCTGCTGCAAATCCACCAGCAAATTCAATACCTGCGCCTGCAACGAGACATCCAGTGCGGAGACCGGCTCATCCAGCACAATGATGTCCGGACGGGGTGCGATGGCGCGTGCAATGGCGACCCGCTGACGCTGCCCGCCGGAAAGCTGGTGTGGGAAACGGTCGAACAGCGCAACGGGTAACCCGACGTCATCCATCAATGCCAGCACGCGTTTATCGCGCGTAGCCCGGTGTTTTTCCGTCAGCGTTAACGGCTCGCCAATCAGTTGTCCCACCGTGAAACGCGGATCGAGGGATGCAGCCGGATCTTGGAACACCATCTGAATGCGTTGACGCAACGGGCGCAGTTTGCGTTTCGGGAGTGAGGTTACGTCCACGTCACCGATCACAATGCGCCCGGCACTCGGTTCCAACAGCCGCATCACGGCGCGAGCCAATGAGGATTTGCCACAGCCGGATTCACCGACAATACCGACCGTTTCGCCCGCTGCAACCTCAAGGTTGATGCCATTGACGGCATACGCCTTGCCTTGCGGGGTGGGGTAGGTCACCTGTAAATCTTGCACCTGTAACATTACGCTGCCTCCTCGGTGTTGCGGACATCATTGATGCTGTGGAGGCGTGGCCTTGTGCCGTGACGCGCACGCGGTTGGGGGCGCGCCAACAGCAACTGGCGGCTATAGGGGTGGCGTGGGCCATCAAAAAAGGAAAACACATCCTGCTCTTCAACGATGACGCCGTGGCGCATCACGGCGACGCGGTCGGCCGTTTCGGCGATCACGCCCAGATCGTGGGTAATCAGCAACAGGGACATGTCCAGTTCGTCTTTAAGGCTCACCAGCAGTTGCAGTATCTGGGCCTGAATGGTGACATCCAGTGCGGTGGTCTGCTCATCGGCAATCAATACGGCCGGACGCGCAGCCAGTGCCAGTGCGATAACCACCCGCTGGCGCATCCCGCCAGAGAGCTTGTGCGGATATTCGTTAAAACGGCGTTCGGGTTCTGGAATTCGCACTTGCAGCAGCAGATCGAGTGCGCGCGTCTTGGCCTCGCGCTGGGAAAGTGAACTGGCGGCCAGGATTGCCTCAACCAACTGACTGCCAATGGTTAATACCGGGTTCAACGCGCTCATCGGGTCTTGAAATACCATTGCCAATGCCGGGCCACCGCGCTGACGGCGCTGGCGCGGCGTGGTATGCAAAATATCGGTGCCACCCAGCAAGACGTGTCCGCTGCTGTGCGCCTCGGGCAATAGCCCCATCAACGTCAGGCCGGTCACGCTTTTACCACAGCCGGATTCCCCCACCAGTGCCAACGTTTGACCAGCGAAAAGATCGAAACTGATACCGTGCACCACGCGCTGCGGTGCCGCATGATGGGCCGAAAACGCAACCCTGAGATCCTGAACCTGAAGCAGCGGTGCGGTCATTTTGTTACCCCCTTATGCGGATTACCCTTATGTGGATTGAGCAGGTCCGTAAGGCCGTTGCTTAACAACGTAAAGCTCATGACGGTGATAAAGATTGCCAATCCCGGCAGTGCGATGAGATACCAGGCGGTTCTCAGTAGCGGTCTGGCGTTGCGAATCATCGCGCCCCACGACACGGTATTGGGATCGCCCAGACCGAGAAACGCGAGGGCGGCTTCGACCAGAATGGCATGGGCAATCACCACGGAAATCATCACGATGACCGGCGCGGCACTGTTCGGCAGGATGTGCTGACGCACGATGCTGAGATGGCAGATGCCCATGGTTTCGGCGGCCAGTACATAATCGGCGTGACGGATTTTGAACACTTCGGCGCGGGTCAGACGCGCAATTTCGGTCCATGACGTAAGGCCGATTGCCAGCGCCACGCTGCCCAGCGACGGAGAGAGCAGCGCGACCAGCACCATTGAAAACAGAAAGGTCGGGATGGTTTGGAAATATTCGCAAATTCGAATCAGCACATCGTCATACCACCCGCCGAGATAGCCTGCGGCAGCACCCACGCTGACGCCAATCACCGTGGCAATCAGCGCAGCACCGAAACCAATGGCTAATGATACCCGCGCGCCGTGTGCCAACTGCGCGGCCACGTCGCGCCCGAGTTGATCGGTGCCTAATGGAAATTGTGCATTTTGCAGCGGCCACAGCGTACGCGGTCCCACCATCGCCTGGGGATCGCCGGGGAACAGCAGGCCGGCGCAGGCGGCGATAACCAACAGCCCTGCTAGCAGGTAGAACCCAATGCGTAGATACACATTAAGATGAACGTCGGGGCGAATTTTCATGATGCCAACCCAATGCGTGGATCAAGCACACCGTACAGAATATCAATCAGCAGGCTGCTCAAAACCACCAACAACGAGTTGCAGAGGAACAGGCTGAGCAACAGATTGATATCGCGATCGGACACCGCCTCGAAAGCCAGTCTACCCATACCCGGCCAGGAGCAGACGGTTTCAACCACCACGGCACCGCCAAGCAACGAGCCAAGCTGTAAACCGGTAAGAGTGACCACCGGCAACAGTGAGTTGCGCAAAATGTGGCGCAGGGTCACCGCCGTCTCGCTGATGCCTTTCGCCCGCGCCGTGCGCACAAAATCGAGCGGATACACTTCCAGCATTGAGGCGCGTGTCACGCGGGCATACAGCGCTAAATGTGATAACCCCAGCGTGATGGCAGGCATGATCAGATGCCAGGCGACATCGCCAGCCACCCCGAGCGTGCCAGGTGTGGCACCCA
This sequence comes from Symbiopectobacterium purcellii, assembly GCF_019797845.1. Lineage (NCBI taxonomy): Bacteria > Pseudomonadati > Pseudomonadota > Gammaproteobacteria > Enterobacterales > Enterobacteriaceae > Symbiopectobacterium > Symbiopectobacterium purcellii. The sequence goes on from NZ_CP081864.1 coordinate 231,449, forward strand.
CGGTGACCATGCCACCGATGGGCAGCCAACGAAAATGTACGGCGAACAGCACAATGCCCATCAAGCCGAACCAGAACACCGGTATGGCAAACACGACGGCGGAAAACAGCGTAACACCCTGATCGAAAAGGCCATGGCGATAGCGCGCGGCAAAACACCCGAGGATCACACCCACTATCACAGAAAACAGCAGGCTGCTGCCCAGCAGCAGCAGCGTGGCGGGCAGTCGCTCCAGAATTAATGTTTGTACTGGCAGGTGATAACGAAACGAAAACCCGAGATCGAAATGGGCTATCTGAGAAAAATAAGTCGTCAGTTGTTCAAAGCCGGAGCGGTCGAGGCCAAATTGTGCGCGCAACATCTCCATATATTCTGGCGTTGCTGCACCAGACTCTCCGGCAATAACATCCGCCAAATCTCCTGGCACCGATTTGAGTAAAATAAAATTTCCCAATATCACTAATCCGGCAACAATACTGACCTGTGCAAGCCGGCGAAATAGATAATGCATCATTTCAGTCAGTGTGTCCTGATTAATTGCTAATCCAAATAATCATACGGAGAATGCCCTTGGTGTCTATTTCATTTTTTAGCTATAAATAGTCCAATATTGGCAATATAAATAGCACTGGATTGTCTTCTTTAATTATGTTTTTCTTATTTTAACGTCAGCATTAAAACAACCCATTCATTATTTTTTATTAAGTATTAATAAACTAATGACACGTAATGCAGACCTTATTCATTAAACATCCATATCGCTAAACCAATAAGGGAAACACCGGCTATGTCCATCAAGAATGTGAAAACAAAGAATATCTCTTGGTTAAAACTGAAAAATACAACAACGACGCCAGAGACAGAAAAGCTATTCGAAGACTCCATCGAAACACGCGGTTTTATCCGCAACATGCAGGCGGTATTGGGACAATTTCCTGCCGTGTTGCTGGCACAGGATGCACTCAGCCGTGCTCTGACGGTGGAATACGAGGGAGGATTGAACGGTAAAGAGCGTGAATTGATTGCGTTGGTGGTGAGCGTACAGAACCGTTGCCGTCCTTGCGTTTGGGGACACGCGGCGAAATTGCGCCAGATCACCGGCGATGCACTCTGGGTTGGCGGTATCGAAGTGAACTACCGTGATGCAGAATTAAGCCCACGTGAGCGGGCGATAGCCGATTATGTGCAAAAGTTGACGGAAGCGCCGGAAACCGTAGAAGAGCACGATTTGGCACCGCTGCGCGCAAGCGGCGTCACGGAGCAGGAGATTATCGAGGTGGTTGCTATCGCTGCTTATTTCAACTTCAGTAACCGCATTAACAGCGGGCTTGGCGTCCAACCCAACCCAGAGCCATTCCTTTCATTCCGCTAAGCCTTGCCGCGCATACTTGATGTGCGGTGCGGGTTACCCTCGCTCATCAGGCGGGCGCGGTGACGATAACAGGAAGAGACTCATCATGTCTGAACGTATTTTAATTATCGGTGCGGGGGCGATTGGCAGCTATCTTGGCGCCTATCTGACCCGCGCTGGGCGTCAGGTCACGCTTATCGATCCCTGGGCCGAGAATGTCGAGACGATCCGGCGTGACGGCGTGTCGTTGGAAGGACTGACGCCGGAAGAGCATTTCACCGTGCCGTTAAACGTTCTTCACCTCGGCGACGCACAGCGTCTGCACCGGGAACCTCCGTTTGATATTGGGCTGGTGGCGCTCAAGTCTTACGATACGCTGTGGGCCACCCAGTTTATCCGTCCCTTTATCCGACCGGAGGGCGTGATTGCTTCTGCGCAGAATTGTATCAACGATGCGCGCGTGGCGTCGGTTGCCGGCAAGGAGAATACGCTGGGCATTGTCATTACCATCGCTGCTGAGCTGTATGCACCGGGCAAGGTGCGTCGCGGTAATCAGCGCGGTGTGCCGGGAACGTTGCGCGTGGGCGAGTTTGGCGGTGGCATTACGCCGCGTTTGCAGCGTGTGGGGGAGCTGTTACAGCCTGTCGATACGGTGCTGGTGACGCCTGACCTGTACGCCCACCGTTGGACCAAACTCAGCATCAATGCGATGCGTAATTCGATTGCCGCCGCCAGCGGCCTGACCGGTAACGATCTGATTCGTCATGAACGGGTTCGGCGCTTTGCCATTCGGTTAGGAGGGGAAGCGGCACAGGTAGGATTGGCGCAAGGGCTGGCACTGGATACCATAAACCGCAGCACGCCAGAGGGATTGGTTAAGGCGGCACAGGGCGATGCGCACGCGCTGGCGGAGGCCGAGGCCAACTTTTTGTCTTATGTGGAACTCGGGACACAAAGTGAACACCAGCGTCCCTCTATGGGGCAGGATATCCGCCGCCAGCGGCGCACCGAAATCGATTATATGAACGGCCTTATCGTTGAGGTCGGCCAACAGGTTGGGGTGCCTACTCCGGCGAATGCCGCGATTGTTGATGCTATCCATCAGATTGAGCGCGGGCAGCTTTCACCCTCACCAGAATTGATCGTCCAGTTGGATGAATCATTGCAGCGCTAATGCGTTCGGAGCGTGGGTTTCGCCCTCACGCTCCGTATCTACTCTTTCTTTTTCCTGGTTACTCAACGAAGATTTTATCCCGTCCCAAACGCACCATCGGTGCCAGCGTTATCAACAGCAGTAATCCCGAGGCAATCAATAAGCCTAAGCTGATGGGCTCATGCACGAAAATACCGAAATCTCCGCGTGAAATGATCAGCGCCCGGCGTAAATTCTCTTCCATCATCGGTCCGAGAATAAAGCCTAACAGCAGCGGTGCAAGCTCAAAGCGCAGCATCGCCAGGGTATACCCTAATAAGGCAAACAGGGCGGCCAAAAACAGGTCGAACGGATTATTGGAGACGCTGTAAATGCCGACGCAGCTAAACAGCACAATGGCCCGATAAAACAAGCGATAAGGTATTTTTAACAGACGAACCCACACACCGACCATCGGCAAGTTGAGCACCAGCAGCATTGCGTTCCCTACCCACATGCTCGCCACCATTCCCCAGAACAGGTCAGGTTCGCTCTGCATAATACGCGGGCCGGGGTTAATACCGTGGATCATCATGGCGCCTACCATCAGGGCCATAATGGCGTTTGATGGTAATCCCAGCGTGAGCAGCGGAATAAACGAGGTTTGCGCCGCTGCGTTGTTGGCGGATTCCGGCGCAGCAACCCCTTCGATAGCCCCTTTACCAAACCGGGAAGGGTCTTTTGCCAACTTCTTTTCCACGGTATATGCAGCAAAAGAGGCGAGTGCGGCTCCGCCGCCCGGCAGCAGTCTGAGCACTGACCCCAGTAAGGAACCGCGTAAAACGGCGGGAGAGGCCTGGCGGATATCCTGCGCGCTTGGCATCAATTTACCGTGTTCAATCACCGTACCGCCGCTTTTTTCCTGCTGTACTAACACGCGGATAATTTCACCAATACCAAACACACCCATTGCCAGCGGCACAAAATCGATGCCGTCAGCGAGTTCGGGAATGCCAAAGGTGAAGCGTAGTTCGCCAGAGTTAATGTCGGTGCCCACCAATCCCAGCAGCAGTCCAACCACTACCATGGTGATGGCTTTTAGCAGTGAGCCTTGTGCCAGAACCACCGCGCCAATGAGGCCTAACACCAGCAGTGAAAAATAATCTGCCGGCCCGAAGCGAATGGCCATGCTGGCAAGCGACGGGGAGAAAAAGCCAATAACAAAGGTCGCCAGGGTTCCGGCAAAGAATGACCCCAACGCGGCAATCGCCAGTGCGGGACCAGCACGGCCCTGTTTCGCCATAGCGTGCCCGTCCAGACAGGTGATCACCGAAGAGGTTTCACCCGGCATATTCAGTAGAATCGACGTGGTAGAACCGCCATATTGTGCACCGTAATAGATACCCGCCAACATGATCAGTGCACTGGTTGGCTCCAGCGTGAAGGTAAACGGCAACAGCAGCGCGATGGTAACCAGCGGCCCGACGCCGGGCAAGACGCCCACCAACGTGCCAAACAGCGCGCCGCAAAAGCAATAGAACAGGTTGTTTGGTAACAGGGCTATCGACAGGCCGTGGAACAACCCCTGCCATACATCTGGGATCATAACGGCCATACCTTAAGCGGTAAGCCCAGTACCTGAACAAACAGCAGTGGGACAGAAAACGCCAGCACCGTCGCCAGCGCCAGCGTTTCCTTGAGTTTTGCTTCACGACTGCCGATTGCGGCGGTAATTACCGTCAGCAGGCTGGCAACAATAATGCCCCACTGATCGACCAACAGGGCAAATAAAATCACCGCACCCAGCATCAATAGCGGAGCACGCAGCGTGAAACCTGCTTCATCGGGGGCGCGGCGACGTGGGGATGACAGCCAGGCACGCGCGGCAATCAATCCCCCCAGCAGTACCAACAGTGCACCCAAAATGGTCGGCATGTAACCGGCACCCATTCTGGCGGCGGTCCCTAGCGTATGCTCGGTCGTGGCGAGCGCGATGGCGCCTGCGCCAAGCAGGGCAATCGCGATGCCGGACAGGAATTCGCCCTGTAAACGTTTATGCGTTGCAGACATGGGTCTACCTCAATTGATCATGGTTTAAGCGTGATGTCGTAGCGATACTCGAGGTATCACCATTTACCGGGAGCCAGAATGCCTGCGGCGTCATGTGCCGATGCGCCCTGTTCCAGCGCTTTCAACAGATGACTCTCTTTCTCTGCCGCTTGCAGTGCGCTTTCCAGCACGGTCTGCGCAACATCACTGGGGACGATAATCACGCCATCGTTATCCGCCAGAATCAGATCGCCAGGCCTGACCTGAACGCCGCCGATATTGACCACGTCGTTAAACGCCACCAGTTCCAGACGGCGCTTACCGGTGCGTGGCGTGATGCTGCGTGACCAGACCTTCAGCCCCAATTCAACGATACTGCCGCTGTCGCGCACGGCACCGTCAACCACCACGCCTGCGAGCCCTTTGGCCTTCGCCGCGGTGGCAAGAATGCCGCCAAAGCTGGAAGCATCGGTGCTGCCTGCCGCATCAACCACGAACACATCGCCGGGTTGCGTTAGCGTGATTTGGTCGATACCGCCGCCTTGCGGCGCATTGCCTGCGGACAACGTGAAGCCGGGTAATTGTCTGGCGCGGCTCTGGCGCGCTGTCACCGCCGGTCCGACGATACGCTGCCCCGGCGCAAGTGGCCGTAGCGTCTGTGCCGGGATCGCCGTGTCATAGCCCAACGCATCAAGAATGTCCGCCACCACCGAGGTCAGATCCGGCAATGATAAAAACCCCTCAATCACCTCTGCGGACGGTCGGGTTATCTCCACTTGCCTGATTAACGGCGGGTTCAGCGTACCCAGCAGGCGATCGGCATAAGGCAGTAACTGTTGTGCTATCGGTTGTGTTTCGCTCATGGTGCGCTCCTGACTTATTGCTGCTGGATATTGGCGTTGGTTACCACGGTGCGCCATTGCTCGTAACCGCGTTTGATTTCGGCATCAAATTCCGCTGGCGTACTGTTGACCAACGTCATGCCGGCTTTGTCGGTGATCGCGATGTAGCTCGGATCGTTCTGGTAGCCAACCACGGCATCGTGCAGTCGCGTTACGACGCTATCTGGCGTCGATGCCGGGCCAAGCAGCCCCAGCCAGGAACGGGCAACAAAGTTAGGGACCCCCGCTTCTGAAAGGGTTGGAATATCGGGAGCAAACGGACTGCGCTGTTCGGTTGAAACGCCCAGTGGGCGAATGGTGCCGGCCTCAAAGTAGGGCACTGCCGTACTCAACACCAGGAAGCCCAGTTGAATCCGCTTGCCCAGCAGTTCGGAAATGATTTCGCCCTGACCTTTGAGTGGCACATGCACCACATCAATACCCGTTAACTGTTGTAAATAGGCGGTGCTGAGATGCTGGCCGGAGCCAATACCCGCGGTGCCGTAGTTGTATTTACCTGGATTGGCTTTGATGTGCGCCAACACTTCCGTCAGGTTTTTTCCCGGCAGATCGGGCGAGACGGCGAAGACACTCGCCTGGTCGCTTACCAGAGAGATAGATTTGAAATCCTTGAAGATGTCATAGCGCAAGTGGGTGTTGAGTGCCGGTACGGTTACGTGATTGGACGAGGCGAACAGGAAGGTGTGACCGTCGGTTGCCCGTGCCACATATTCGGTGCCGACAGCCGCTCCTGCTCCCGGCCGGTTTTCCACCACAAACGTCTGACCGAACGATTTACTCAGACGCTCCGCCAGGGCGCGTGCTAACAGGTCGGTGCCTCCGCCGGGTGGAAAGGGCACCACCAACTTGACGGTTTTGGTCGGCCAATCAGCGTTCGCCGCCACAGCGGGGGAACTTAATGCGATCCCAGCGGCCACTAGAGAAGCGGACGCGAACTGTAACCAGCGACGGCGTGATATCCCCGATGTATTCATAATATTTTACTCCTCAATGATTTTATTGTTATACCCGTCATACTTCGAGTTGCAGGTGCGTTGGCTACGCTCGTTATTCGGCCCATCCCTGGGCCTCACCTCTAACGAGGCCGCCGCATGCGGCGTTCAAAACGTTAACGTTTTGTCCTGCAACTCGAATTATTTAGGGTATAGATAGCTGCTAAGCCAGTAATGGAACGGGCTATTCCCACGCTTTCAGCGCTTGCCAATCTTCCTGGGTTGCGGTGGATGAGAAACGATGCAGCAAGCGTGTTTTTTCTTCTTGGAGTTGCCGTAAACGCGCAATCGTGTCATCAAGCCGGGCATAGGCAATGGCGATCACGCCGTCGTCATCGCCCACAATCAGGTCGCCGGGGGATATTTGCACACCAGCCACCGTCAGCGGGGCCGCGAGTGGGCCGAGCTGTGCTTTTTCGCCCCGGCTTTTCAGGCTAATGCCACGGGCAAACAGAGGGAGATCCCAGGTACGTAATAGCGCGGCATCGCGAATCGCACCGTCAATCAATATCCCCCCCAGCCCGCGGTTGGCAGCCAGCGTTGCCATCATGTCGCCGAAAGATGCACCCTGGGTGAAGCCGTCCACGCTATACACCAGGATATCTCCCGGTTGCGCCAGCGTGATGGCGGCGTGCCCCGTCAGGTTGTCGCCGGGAAAACCGGCGGCGGTAAACGCGGCACCCAGCAAGCGAAATCCCGGGCGCAGTGGTTTGAGGGTGGAATGCAGCGCACCGCGTTGTCCTGCGGCCTGATAAATCAGTGCAGTATTGGCCGTTTTGAATGCGGCCAATTGATCCACACTGGGTCGGGGAAAATCTGTTTTTATTACGCTGGCCAAAGCATTATCTCCCGATAAATATCATTTCAATGTGCCATAGGTTTTTTGTATATGAATCAAGCGCAGAGCAATAAATCCATACCCATTAAACAGATACGATAATGACGACAAAAGGCGTGATAATAAGATGATGCCATCGAGAATAAGGCGATTAAATTTTTTGTCTAGTGATTATCCGGCCGATCATTATTCAAATAAGGGCTAATTATTTTTTAAATATGGCATAAGAAACGGATTGATTAATATAATTAAACATTTCTATTTCTGTTTTTAATTTTCATGTTGATTATTCACTAAGTGGAAATAGTTAGAATAATATTGGCTATGTTTACGTGTCAATTTTGCGCTATATCTTGTCGCTCTGCGCTTTTTTCTAATAAGGGCCACAATGAAAATCACAAATATTGAAACCTTTTTTTATCATCCAGGGGGCGGGAAAAATCTGCTTTTTGTCAAAGTGGATACCGATGAAGGCATTTACGGTTGGGGCGAAGCCTATGTGACGAATACCAAAGAGAAGGTCGTCAGTGAATATCTTAATGCTATCTCTCCGCTGGTGATCGGGCGTGAAGCCTATCATATCCGTCACTTTGGTCAGACGCTGCTTGATGATTTTGCGATTCGCCGTAATTCGGTTGACCTGCTGTGCGCGTGGAGCGCTATCGAATTGGCGCTGTGGGATATCGTCGGCAAGAAGGCCGGGCTGCCGCTGCACCGTATTCTGGGTGGCGCGGTGCGCGAAAAAATTCGCCTTTACGCCAACGGCTGGTGGTTCGGTGCCAAGAGCATTGACGATACGGTAAAACGCGCCTTGAACGTGGTTGCTCAAGGGTATGATGCCATCAAATGGGATCCCTTCCCCGGTCCATGGCGCACCTTTATTTCACGCGCCGATGAAACTGCTGCCGTGGAGAATGTGAAGGCGGTACGCGAAGCGGTTGGGCCGAATGTAGAACTGCTGATTGACGGCCATCGTCGCCTGGCACCGAATCATGCAATCCGCGTGATTGAACGTCTGGAAGAATATGATATCGGCTGGTACGAAGAGCCGTGCCCGCCAGAAAACATCGATCTGACCGTCGAGGTCAAACGCAGCACTCACACGCCGATCGTGCTGGGTGAAGCGCTCTACACCAAAGAAGGGTTTGTGCCGGTGTTTGAGAAACGCGCGGCGGACATTATCAACCCGGATATTTGTGCAGTCGGCGGCCTGTTATCCATGCTGGAGATTGCTGCGCTGGCCGCGCCGCACGGCGTGGCGGTAACACCGCATAACTACAACAGCCCCATTGTCGGCCTGGCAGTGACGGTCCACCTCTCCGCAGTTATCCCTAACTTCAATATTGCAGAAGTGTTCGTCAACCTGATTGAACCGACACAGAGTATTGCCACACAAGGCATTACGATTGCCAACGGCTGGGCCGATGTGCCCGATGCGCCGGGATTGGGAATCGATCTGGATATCAATGAACTCAAGAAACGCCCTTACAGCCCCTTACCGGGTAAAGGACTGCGCGATTACCGCGAAGAATTCCCGCGCAAAGTTGCTACCGTCGCCCCCAATGTTTTTAACCCAGCCTGATTTACGGAAAACACGATCATGTCAAAACTTACTCAAGATTTTATTCGCCCAGACCAGGAACTGATTGACGCTTTTAAAGATATCACCACCGCCACCGCCCATGAAGCCTTTGGCCGACGCGGTGCGGTAGACTCCGCCATCAAGCCGATTTATCCCGGCTTACGTGTATTGGGCTCCGCATTTACGGTTAAAACCCCTGCCGGGGATAATTTCACCATCCACGCGGCGCTCCAGCTGGCCAAACCCGGTGACGTCCTGGTGATTGATGCCGGAGACTACAAGGAGCAAGGTTCGTTTGGCGATGTCATGGCAACGGCGGCCCTTAGCCGTGGTATCGCTGGATTGGTCACCAACGGCGGGGTGCGAGATGCTGAGCGCATTCACAAATTGGGTTTCCCCATTTTTTCTCGCTCCATTTCCATCAAAGGCACTGTCAAAGAAACCTTTGGTGAAATCAATCAGCCGATCGCTTTTGGCGGGGTGACGATTAACCCTGGCGATCTGATCATCGGTGATGATGACGGTATCGTTGCCATCCCGCGCGAGAACATTGAAGAAGTGCTTGCCGCCTCGCGCAGCCGTGATGAAAAAGAAGTGAAACTGCGGGCGCAAATTCAGCAGGGCAAAACCATCTGGGAACTGCATAATTTCAATGCGCTGTTAAAGCGTAACGGTATTGATGTTGATATTTGATCTGCTCGCGACTACGCCTAAATAACATGATGGATGAGTGCCGCAGGGTAACATGCTGTTTTATGAGGCGTGGTGTGGCGCTCTCCCTATTTATCTTATTATTTAGCTGAACTGATTTTCACCTTGAAGACACAGAAGCATTCACGCTTTATTGAATGTTCTCTGTGCATCACCTGTTCATGTGATTACTACCTTCTACTCGTATAATTTCTCCGTTTCATAAAATGATGCGTATGGACGTAGATCTTCACCATGAAATGACCTTACTCATCGGTGATGCAATAAATACGGTTAGTAAAGCGTTGTGGTTTTACCTTTAGTGATAGCTCGGTTTCAGACGTATTGTATAGCGTATGGCGTACCTCTTCGATAACGCTTTTTTATACCAGTGAGGTAAGGTCGCTGAATCAGATAACCCTGTAATATTTCTATGGCAGGATTTTGGGAGATAACGTAATTTCTCTTTTTTTGTTATGTGTTTATCATGCGTTCGTTGTTTTTAGCAAATAGGCTTGGGTGAAAATAAAAAAATCGAGCTTGATCGCAAAATTAAATAATAATAAAAATCATTCTTTTTCTTGTGCTACTTTCTGGTGCTTATACTCCTTCCGGAGAATCAAATGGGCAGAGTTATGTTGATTTTCTTTATGTGTTTATTTAGCGGTAGCGCATACCCTGCATTCTTTTTTCGCTACTCAGTGGTTCCTCCTGAGCGGGTTTTCCAACAGGGTTTTCTCCCACTGGGCAACAACAGCAATGTGTATCAACACATTGCTGTTGTTAGTTGTTTTGATCGTAACGCAAACTCCAGGTTTATTTCTACATCGTCATCGCAATTAATGGCAATGGAAATGGCAAATGCAAATACTCCGATAGGCTCGAATTACTATTTATATCGGATTCGACCAACGGATAACTTTTATAATTCTATGAATAGCGTGCAGGCAGCAATGAACCGAACGCATGATGAGCGATTTCTGGCGGCGTACTTTTATTATATGCTTGAGGAGGAGTGGTTGGCAGAAGGCGGGATTAGTCCTCAACAGATTCATAGTGCCATAGAATACCAGAGTCAGGGCCCCCACCAAGAAGCAACCCTAATAATGGAATATCTAAATGCAGCCTACATTGAGGCCTACAGCACACCGAGTAATACGGTTTATAGTATTCCTGACCTTCCCGCAGAACATGTCAATGAGCCACAGAACTGTACCGGATGTAATGTTCATTTTCCAGAAAAAAAATATAAAAGGAGTGTCAAATATGAACTTGAGTTGTGGCGTATGTGCAGTCATAAGCATCTTGAGATTTTTTTTGGTGACTGAATGTTAATGAGGTGCGTATGAAAATGTTTTTTTTATGCTTTTCGTTTTTTATATCACTGTGCCGATGAATGTCATGGCAATGGGAATAGAAAATATGGAGGATGCATGTAATACCAGAGGCGCTGAATTCCAGAAAGATGTTTATATAGACGGGTACAGTATCAATACCATTCTCCCTGGTGAAGAATATGGGTTTTATGTCAGAGTGCTAAAAGAATGGTTTAAAGTTGTACTAAGAAGTGAAAAAGAGAAAGACGTATACAGAGATCAATTTGCTAGCACTGCGAGAATGGCCAATGCCATGGGCATTCCGGTTAATGTTTGTCTGGATAGAACGGGCGGTAGCTACTTACTCGGTATTGAGATTTTATCTAACAGATCAACCCATTAATGTTCTTGCTATCACACTGCACTTATCCGCCGTCCACGTTTACGATGAGCAAACATGGTAGAAAAAAAAGCAAAAGTTTTAGTGAACCGTTGAGCGTTTTCATCACCCAAGTAGACCGATCGCGTTATAACAAAAAACGCCTGTCATTTCTGGCAAGCGTTTTTCTAAAAAACCAACGGTAATGAACCCGTATCAGTTCATGCCGTATTTTTTCAATTTCTTGCGCAGCGTACCGCGGTTGATACCCATCATCAGGGCTGCGCGGGTCTGGTTACCACGGGTGTACTGCATCACCATGTCCAACAGTGGCTGTTCAACTTCAGCCAATACCAGCTCATACAGGTCATTCACATCCTGACCGTTAAGTTGAGCGAAATAGTTCTTCAGTGCCTGTTTAACCGAGTCGCGCAGGGGTTTTTGGGTTACCTGAGCCTGAGAGTTTACGGTAGAAACGGTCAGTACGTCAGAATTCACGCGTTGTTCGAACATAGTTCTGTCAGCTCTTTTTCTGTTTACGCAAGATTTTCAAAATATGCCTCCAACGCCTCCAGCTGTTCGCTGGCATCCTCAATGGCGTTGAATGTGCGCCTAAACTGGTCATTGGGGGCGTTCTCTTGGAGATACCAAGAGACGTGCTTACGAGCAATACGGAATCCCTTGCCCGGACCATAAAAGTCGTGCAATTCCCGTATGTGCTTGAAGAGCAAACGCTTCACTTCTGCCAATGGCATCGGTGCCAGTTGCTCCCCCGTGTCCAGATAATGCTGGATTTCCCGAAAGATCCAGGGTCTTCCCTGAGCAGCCCGTCCTATCATCAGGGCATCTGCCCCGGTGTAATCAAGAACCGCTCTGGCTTTACGCGGGCTTGTAATGTCGCCATTCGCGATAACGGGAATGGAAACGGCCTGCTTAACCGCCCGAATACTGTCGTATTCTGCCTCACCGTTGAACAGGCACGCACGTGTGCGGCCATGTACGGTAAGCGCCTGGATACCACAGGCTTCGGCCAGTCTGGCAATGTCTACACAGTTACGGTGCTCCGGTGCCCAGCCAGTACGAATTTTCAGTGTGACCGGTACGTCCACCGCCTTAACCACGGCGGAGAGGATTTGTTTGACCAAATCCGGATACTGCAACAGCGCAGAACCCGCCATCTTGCGGTTTACCTTCTTTGCAGGACACCCCATGTTGATATCAATGATTTGCGCGCCGAAATCAGTGTTGATTCTGGCTGCCGCTGCCATCTCATCAGGGTCGCTACCGGCAATCTGCACGGCGCGGATCCCAGGTTCATCGCTGTGTACCATGCGCAGACGCGACTTATCCGAACGCCACACCTCCGGATTGGAAGAGAGCATTTCGGAGACCGTCATCCCAGCCCCCATGTCATGACAAAGCGTCCTGAAAGGGCGATCGCTGACGCCAGCCATGGGGGCGGCGATCAATCGATTAGCTAGCTGAAATTGTCCAATGTGCATAGACAAAGAGTGACCATACTGTGTCTGCAAGGGCGCGTATATTACGCATTTTTTACGCCAGATGAAAGGCCAAACTTTGAGCAATTGAGCGGAACAGATCAAGGAAATGTGTCTTTGCGCGCTGAAATTTCTTAATTATCTTTTTATTACAGCAGGTTATATGACTAATCACTTATTGGTCCAACCATTGCACGATCAAACATTTCTGCGCAACAGTACGCAAATGCCTGGACAGGCCGCGTCCGATGGCGTTTTCGTGCACAACAATGGGCGGTTTATCGCACAGTAGCTTATACCCGTCATACTTCAAGCTGCAGGTGCGTTGGCTGCACTCGTTATTCGGCCCATCCCTGGGCCTCACTGCTAACGAGGCCGCCGCACGCGGCGTTCAAATCTGCTCCCGGCAGATTTGTCACCCGAATCACTTACCTGAGTAAGCTCATCGGGATGAATGAATCTCATCCCTGAGATTCACCCTACGGGTCAGCGCAAGGGCTGTTCAAAACGTAAACGTTTTGTCCTGCAACTCGCATTATTTAGGGTATATACATCAATGATGCTGACGAGTGCCGCCAACCGCCGTGAAACGGCTAAGGGCACTCGCCATAACGCTTAGCGCTTGATGCCAGTAATACGGCACCACTCTTCTTTCTCAACGGTTGGGTCGAGTTCGAACAGGTCGGTGTAAGCAGCTGCCACGTTCTCTGCCTGTGACGCGAGAATACCTGATAACCCTAAATGCCCTCCCGCCTTGGGCAGTGTACTAATCAGCGGTGCCAGCTCACGCAGCGGGCCTGCAAGGATATTGGCAACCACGACGTCGGCCGAGAGGTCGTTGGGCTGGTCTTTCGGCAGGTAGAGCGCCAGACGCTCTGAGACGCCGTTACGCTGTGCATTATCGCGGCTGGCTTGAATGGCCTGAGGATCGATATCGATGCCAATCGCCTGTGCGGCACCCAGTTTCAATGCGGCAATCGCCAAAATACCGGAGCCACAGCCAAAATCAATAACCGTTTTGCCCACCAAATCCAGACCGTCGAGCCATTGCAGGCACAGGGACGTGGTAGGGTGCGTGCCGGTGCCAAAGGCCAGACCGGGATCCAGCATGACGTTAACCGCATTCGGATCGGGGATGTCACGCCAGCTTGGGCAGATCCACAGGCGTTTGCCAAACTGCATCGGGTGGAAGTTGTCCATCCACTCCCGTTCCCAGTCTTTATCTTCCAGCTGTTCGATTTTATGGCGAAAACCGGCACCCAGTAGCGGTTCTTGCTCCAGTTGGGCAATCACGTCTGGCATCTCGGTTTCGGCGTCGTACAGCCCAATCACGTCGGTATCGCCCCATAAACGGGTTTCACCCGGCAGCGGTTCGAATACTGGGGTATCGTGGGTGTCCTGAAAGGTGACGGACACCGCACCGCTCTCGATAAGCGCATCGCCCAGTTGTTCAGCCTGCGCGCCCGTCGTATTGATTTTGAGTTGAATCCACGGCATAGCAGCCTCTGTTCCCATTAATGTGAAGGTGTTGCGGCAGCGTTTGGCGCAGGGTTGCTGCCAAAACGGTTACCAATAAGAAAGGCCAGCAGGCTGAATGAGAGGGCGGGAACAATCGGGTGAAAGCCCGCCAGATTCAGCTTAAAGGTGGCAAGTAGGGTATAGCATAAGGCACCGACCATCATGGCGCTGAGCGCACCGGTCGCATTGGCGCGCTCCCAGTAAAGCCCAAGCAACAGTGGCCATAGGAATACCGCCTCCAGGCCGCCAAATGCCAGCAGATTGAGCCAGATAATCATTTCAGGTGGCCGCCAGGAGGCCAGCAGCGTCAGGACGCCCAGCAGCAGCGTGGTGGCGCTGGAGAGCCATTTGATATGGCGTTCGTTCTGCGCTTGATGCGGTTTTACGCTCAGATACAGATCTTTGATGATGGTGGCAGAGGCTTGCAGCAGGTGCGCATTGATGTTGGCCATAATGGCGGACATGGGCGCCGCGAGGAAGATGCCCGCTGCCAGCGGTGGCAGTACTTTCACCATCAGTTCCGGCAGCACCTGATCGGGAATGGTCAGATTGGGCATGATCGCGCGCCCCAGCGCGCCTGCCAGGTGCATACCCAGCATCAGCACGGTGATGACGATAGTGCCGATAATGATGCCACGGTGCAGTGCTTTGCTGTCTTTGTAAGAGATACAGCGTACGGCTGTGTTAGGCAGGCCGATGACGCCGAAGCAGACTAGCACCCAGAATGAGGCCATAAACGGGAAGGTGAGCGTCTGGCCGCTGCCGTGTGGGTCAACCAGTGCCGGATCGATCTGACGCAGCGTTTCTACCGCGCTGCGCTGCCCACCCGCGGCAGAGATAATCGCTACCAGCAGCAATACCGTACCGATCAGCATCACAACGCCCTGCATCGCGTCATTGAGCACGCTGGCGCGAAAACCGCCGAAGGTGGTGTAAAGCGCTATCGTGACGCCGAAAATCAGCAAACCAACGTCGTAGGGCACATTAGCGGCAGTTTCCAGCAGGCGAGCGCCGCCGATAAACTGTACCGCCATCGCCCCGATAAAGGCCACCAGCAGGCTCAGGCTGGCAAACCACACCAGCAGGCGACTGCCATAGCGCGCATACAGCATATCGTTCAGGGTAATGGCGTTGTAGCGCCGTGCCAGAATGGCGAATTTTTTCCCCAGAATGCCGAGAGAAAGCAGCATGGTGGGCACTTGGATCACCGCCAATAGCACCCAACCCAGACCGTATTTATAGGCGGCACCAGGCCCACCGATAAACGAACTGGCACTGACATATGTGCCAATCAGCGTCATGGCGAGCACAAAACCGCCCATCGAGCGGCTACCGAGGAAGTACTCGTTGAGGAAATTGCCTTCGCGGCGGCGCAGGTAAGCGTAAATCGACAGCCCGAACACCAGTATCAGGTAGACGACCAGCGGCAGAATCACATCATTGTGCATCGTCGTCTCCTAACGGAATATCGCGAAACACCAGGTGCGTCATCAGCCAGCACAGCACGATAAAGACCAGCGGCAGCAGCAGGCAGGAGAACTCAAACCAGCGTGGCAGCCCGGTCAACCCGGCGGTGTTGTCAGGCAGGTAGGCGGTGACTATCCAGCCTACGAGGTAAAATAGCGTCAGGAACAGTGCCCATCGCGCCTCTTTGTGCGCTTGGGGGAAGCGTTTGTCCATGGTTTTTCCCTGTAAAGCGTTACCAGCAAGCAAAAAGGCCAGCATGGCTGGCCTTTATACGCTTGTACGATGCAGATTATTGCAGACCGAGCTTTTTCTCCAGATAGTGGATATTGGTTCCACCGTGCTGGAAGTTCTCGTCGTTCATAATCTTCAACTGCAACTCAATGTTGGTTTTAATACCATCAATGATCAGTTCCGCCAAGGCGTTTTTCATTCGGGAAATCGCGATATCGCGGCTTTCACCGTAAGTGATCAACTTGCCGATCATGGAATCGTAGTACGGCGGCACGGTATAGCCCGCGTAGATGTGCGACTCCCAGCGTACGCCAAAACCGCCCGGTGCATGGAAACGGGTGATCTTGCCCGGGCTCGGCAGGAAGGTGTTAGGATCTTCGGCGTTGATACGGCATTCCACCGCATGACCGCGCACGTTGACTTCTTCCTGTTTGATCGACAACGGCTGACCAGCAGCGATGCGCAACTGCTCTTTGATCAGATCGACGCCAGTGATCATCTCCGTTACCGGATGCTCAACCTGAATACGGGTGTTCATTTCGATAAAGTAGAATTCACCGTTTTCGAACAGGAATTCGAACGTACCGGCACCGCGATAGCCGATATCCACGCAGGCTTTCGCGCAGCGATCGCCAATATAGCGACGCAAATCCGCCGTGATGCCTGGCGCAGGTGCTTCTTCCACCACTTTCTGGTGACGACGCTGCATGGAGCAGTCGCGTTCCGCCAGATAGATGGCGTTACCCTGACCGTCAGCCAATACCTGAATTTCCACGTGACGCGGATTTTCCAGGTATTTTTCCATATACACCATGTCGTTATTGAAAGCGGCTTTCGCTTCCGCACGGGTCATGAGGATGGATTGTTCCAGATCTTTCTCGTTGCGCACCACGCGCATGCCGCGACCGCCGCCGCCGCCAGAGGCTTTGATAATCACCGGATAGCCGATGCGTTTACCAAAAGCGCGGTTCTTGTCCATGTCCTCGCCCAGCGGGCCGTCAGAGCCTGGCACGCACGGTACACCTGCTTTCTTCATGGCCGAAATGGCAGACACTTTGTCACCCATCAGGCGAATGGTATCTGCGCGTGGACCAATGAAGATGAAGCCGGAGCGCTCAACCTGCTCGGCAAAATCCGCATTTTCGGACAAAAAGCCGTAACCGGGGTGGATAGCCACAGCGCCGGTGATCTCTGCGGCGGAAATAATCGCCGGGATATTCAGGTAACTTTTGGTCGACGGAGCCGGGCCGATACACACGGTCTCATCGGCCAGCAGCACATGTTTCAGATCGCGGTCCGCGCTGGAGTGAACGGCAACGGTTTTGATGCCCAGTTCTTTACAGGCGCGCAAAATGCGCAGCGCAATTTCTCCGCGGTTCGCGATAACGATTTTATCTAGCATGGTAAGCCTCGTTATTCGATGACAACCGGTTATTCAATGACAACCAAAGGCTCTTCAAACTCAACCGGTTGGCCGTTTTCCACCAGCACGGCTTTCACCACGCCCGCTTTATCGGCTTCGATTTGGTTCATCATTTTCATGGCTTCAACGATGCACAAGGTATCGCCGACGTTAACGCGCTGCCCAACTTCAACGAATGCTTTGGCATCCGGGCTTGGGGTACGGTAGAAAGTACCGACCATGGGAGAGCGTACGATGTGACCGCTCACGGCCGCAGGTGCAGCGGCAACAGCAGCTTCCGGTGCCGGCGCCACGGCAGTTGCCAATGCGGGGGCTGGTTGCTGCATCATGGGCGCGTAGGCTTGCTGCATCATCGGGTAAGCTGGCGCGACAGGCGCACGACTGATACGTACTGATTCTTCACCTTCTGAAATTTCCAGTTCGGCGATGCCGGATTCTTCAACCAGTTCGATCAGTTTCTTGATTTTACGAATATCCATGGATGTGGTTCCGTACTCATTTGTTGAAATGGGTTTATTTAGTTTGACGTGGACAGGCGTTTTACCGCCGTCTGTAACGCATAGCCATATCCATCTGCGCCCAGGCCGCAAATCACACCCACTGCCACATCGGACAGGTAAGAGTGATGGCGGAACGGTTCGCGTGCGTGCACGTTGCTCAGATGGATCTCTATAAACGGAATTTCCACGGCCAGCAGCGCATCACGTAATGCAACGCTGGTGTGGGTGAATGCCGCCGGGTTAATTAAAATAAAATCCGTCTTGCCGCGTGCCTGATGAATCGTATCAATCAGCACATGCTCAGCATTGGATTGGACATGGGAGAAGTGTACATTGAGCGCCTGCGCCTGATGTTCCAAATCGCTGACGATCTCGGCAAGCGTAGTGCTGCCGTACTTCTCTGGCTCACGGGTTCCCAGCAGATTCAGGTTGGGACCGTTCAAAAGCAAAATGTGAAATCTCTCTGCCATTGTGCCGCTATCTCCCGCGATACACCCAGTTTGTAGAAAAACGTGTCGCACAACATAGCGCGAAGCACATCGTTTGTCACCTTTTGGCAACGTAAATTGTTCACCGGGCGATAAGGTCGGGCATTATAACCATATCGTGGCAATTAGCAGCTAAATACTGGTCTTATCTCCGCAAATGGCTTTGACGCCCCCGTCGCGCGCGGCGTCACGCTACTGCCGCTTTCCCGGCATTAACGCCACCACTGGCGGAACTTTTTGTAACGCAAAGCTAACAAGAACAGCGCACTTAGCCCATAAATCACCGGTTGCGGCGATAAGATTTTTACCGACCACACATAATGAAGGGGGACGAGCACCGCGATGGCATAGATAAGGTTGTGTAAGCGCTGCCAGTTGCTGCCAAGCGCACGTTGTGCCGCCTGAAACGAGGTTATCGCCAGGGCCAGCAGCAGCAGCCAACTGAGCGCACCCAGCGTCAGGTAAGGGCGGTTGATCAGCTCTTGGCCCAACAACGCGAGATTGGCGAGCCCCAGTTCCAATAGCGTATAGCTGGTCAGATGCAGCGTTGCCCAGGCAAAACACCACAGGCCCAGCAAGCGGCGACAGCGGATCAACAGCGGCTGTTTGCCGTAGCGTGCCAACGGCGTAACCAGCAGTGTTGCCAACAGCAGTTTTAGCGCCATTCGTCCGGTAAAATGCTGGATATCTTTGGCCGGATCGGCGCTTAACGCCCCTTGTTGAATGGCGTAAAACAGCCACAGTAGCGGTAACACGGCGGCGGCATGTAAGACGATTTTTAGCCAGAACACCTGGCGGAGTGTCAGACTCATTCAGAAGTTATCCCGCAGGTTCAGACCGCGATAGAGGTGTGCTACCTGTTCGGCATAGCCGTTAAACAGCAGCGTTGGTTGGCGCTGAACGTTAAGCAATCCACCCGCACCAATCACCCGTTCACTGGCCTGCGACCAGCGCGGATGGTCAACATCCGGGTTCACATTGGCATAAAAACCATATTCATCGGGTGCCGCCAGATTCCAGGTTGAAGGCGGTCGTTCGCGTGTAAAGCGGATTTTCACGATGGACTTGATGTTCTTGAACCCGTATTTCCATGGTGTCACCAGACGGATAGGCGCGCCGTTCTGCGGTGGCAAGGTTTTGCCATAAACCCCCAGTGCTAGCAGGGTCAAGGGATGTAGCGCCTCTTCCAGGGTTAAGCCTTCTACATAAGGATAGTCAAGTCCACCACCGAGAAAGCGATCTTTCTGCCCCGGCATCTGTTCGGGATCGTGCAGGGTTTGAAAGGCAACATAGCGCGCGGCGCTAGTCGGCTCTACGAACTGAATCAGTTTTGCCAAGGGAAATCCTACCCAGGGAATCACCATTGACCAGGCCTCGACGCAGCGAAAGCGATAGATGCGTTCTTCCAACGGAAAGCGCTTGATAATGTCATCGATATCCAGCGTGACCGGTTTGGCGATTTCCCCTTCTATTTGTATCTTCCAACCTTCAGTACGCAATCCTCCGGCATTGGCGGCCGGGTCGGCTTTATCTAGCCCGAACTCATAGAAGTTGTTGTAGCCGGTAACCTTGTCCTCGGGCGTCAGCGTGAGTGCCGCTGGCGCATTGGTTTCCGGTGTGAAGGTGAGCGGCGTGGGCGGCGGTGCTGTCGGTTTTTTTTTGCCGCCAGTGAGCCAGTCCAGCACATCCGCCTGTGCGCTAAGCGGCAGGCTCAGCGCACAGGCGGCGATGCCCAGCGCTTTCATCACTGCGCGGCGCTGGTGAAAAATCCCCTCAGGGGTAACGTCGGCGGCGCTTGGTTTGCGTTGACGGTGAGAGTCAGACATGATGATGCTCCACGGGTTACGACGGCTGAGTAGTGTAAGTATGGAAGATAAGACGGCTCGAGCAAAAAAGAGTTCATTGCAGAGTGTTGCACGGTCAGCCTACAGGGGAACTGGCGATGGTTATCGGTTGCGTTCAGATCACGATCACGATGTGATTGTGACAGGAGAGGAAAAGTCAGGGAAAATCCTTTAGTGTCTATATTTGTAACAGGTAGTATTAACAACAGTGGTGAATACGGTACGGGGTATGACCTTGTGCGGCGAGAGGATGCAGGGATGGGCGAATGACGAAATTTTCTTCATTGATGACGATGGCGCTGGTAGTCGTCATATCCCTGCTGTTTATCATAGGGTTAGCCACCATTGTTGATGATAATTTACAGCAGGTTGATAACCAGCTTCACGCTATCGCGACCAGTATCGATCAGGCGCTGTTGGTGCAACCTCCTGAACGGTTACGCTTTTGGTTGCCCTCAATGATGAAGGCGGCGGGGGTTGTGCTGCTGGAGATCAGGGACCTTGATCAAAACCTGCAATTTTCACTGCGACTGCCGGAACTGATGAGCGCAGAAGACGATTATGTGCACTATGTGATGCAACTGCCGCTGATGCAAAACGCGGATTTTCGCGTCAACCTGACCTATCTTGATCCCTTCTTCGGCTCGCCGCGCTGGATTTTCTCTACCATCGCTATGGTGGTAGCGATGGCGTGCATGCCAGCACTGTTGGTGTTTGCCATGCGGCGTTTTCGTCGCAAGGTGGCAGGGCACGAACAGTTGGAGACACGCGCAAACCGCATTCTGCGCGGTGAACGCGAATCAGTGGCGCGCGGTTCCGTGCACGAATGGCCCGATAGCGCCAGCGGTGCGTTCGATCAGTTGCTGTCGGATCTCTCCGATGCACGTGAAGAACGCAGCCGACTGGATACGCTGATTCGTGCGTTTGCCGCTCAGGATGCGGAAACCGGATTAAGCAATCGCCTGTTTTTCGATAACCAACTCACTACGCAGTTGGAAGACGCGGAAAATGTCGGCACCCACGGCGTGGTCATGATGATTCGCCTGCCGGACTTCGATACCTTGCAGGAAACACACCGCTATGCCAATGAATTGCGTGAGTACCGCAATACGCTGGTCAATATGTTGTCGACCTTTGTCATGCGTTACCCCTCCGCGCTGTTGGCGCGCTATTTCAACAGTGATTTTGCCGTGCTGCTGCCACACCGTTCGCTGAAAGAAGCGGATATTATTGCGGCGCAGTTAGTCAAAGCGCTGGATATTCTGCCCATCACGCCGCTTATCGATCGTGAGGACGTGTTGCATATTGGTATCTGCGCCTATGCCAGCGGGCAGAGTTCCGAGCAGGTGATGGAGAGCGTGGAGGATGCCACGCGCAATGCGGTATTGCAGGGAGGAAACGGCTGGTGCGTATTTGACCGGCAGGTGCCAGACAAAGGGCGCGGCAGTGTGAAATGGCGCACATTGCTGGAGCAGACGTTGGCGAAAGGTGGCCCGCATCTGTACCAAAAACCGGCGGTGACGCGCGATGGTATGGTGCATCATCGGGAAATCATGCCGCGTATCACCGATGGCGATCAGGTACTGCTGGCCGCCGAATACATGCCGCTGGTGCAGCAATTGGGGCTGACGCCCAATTATGACCGGCTGCTGGTGGCGCAAATCATCGCGCTGTCTGCCTCCTGGCCGCAAGAGACGCTGGCGATGCCCGTCAATGTGGATTCTCTGTTACAGCGCCCTTTCTGGCGTTGGCTACAAGAAGTGCTATTGCAATGCCCGAAACAGCAGCGTCAACGCATATTGTTTGAACTTGCTGAGTCAGATGTGTGTCAGTATATCGAGCGCCTGCGTCCTATTTTGAATACGCTGGTGGGGTTAGGGTGTCGACTGGCGGTGACGCAAGCCGGGCTGACCTTGGTCAGTACGACCTATATCAGAACGTTGCAGGTAGAAATCATCAAGTTGCATCCGGGTCTGGTACGCCGTTTTGAACGCAGGACGGAAAATCAGCTTTTTGTGCAAAGCCTGATAGAAGCCTGCAAGGGAACCTCCGCCAAGGTGTTTGCCGCGGGCGTCAGAACTCAGGAAGAGTGGAATACGCTATCGAGTCGCGGTGTTTACGGTGGTCAGGGCGATTTTTTTGCGGCGTCTATCCCTGTCAGCGATGAGTTGAAAAAATATTCACCCCGGCGTCGTGTTTAGGGTGAATGTCGCAGGTAAATTGACGTAGAATGCGTGGTTTATAAATCGGTTAGTGTGTGCTTATTGCATGAACTGGCCGATAAAATGTTAGATTTTGTGTCCTGTGTTGATGCCATCCGACTGCGTGAAAAAGCGGTAACTCGCTTTACCGCACAAAGAAATATCGCCCCTACGGTTTTTCCGGGGAACGTGATGGATCTGACACAGGGGAATTTTTCACCGATGCAGAGCGCTGTCGTGCCTTGTCGCTGCACCGTGTGGTTGGTAAAGTAGGCGGATTTCTTTTCGCCCCCAGCTTGCAGGATTATCCTTTCGTTATGTTTAAAAAATTTCGTGGCATGTTTTCCAACGACTTGTCCATCGACCTGGGTACCGCCAATACCCTGATTTATGTTAAAGGGCAGGGCATTGTACTGAATGAGCCGTCTGTGGTCGCCATCCGTCAGGATCGTGCTGGCTCGCCTAAGAGCGTCGCCGCCGTAGGCCATGAAGCCAAACAGATGCTTGGTCGTACTCCGGGTAATATCGCAGCCATCCGCCCGATGAAAGACGGCGTTATCGCTGACTTTTTCGTGACTGAGAAAATGTTGCAGCACTTTATCAAACAAGTGCACAGCAACAGCTTTATGCGTCCGAGTCCGCGCGTGCTGGTGTGTGTGCCGGTCGGTGCTACTCAGGTTGAACGCCGTGCCATTCGCGAATCTGCGCAAGGGGCCGGGGCGCGCGAAGTGTTCCTGATTGAAGAACCGATGGCGGCCGCTATCGGTGCCGGACTGCCGGTTTCTGAAGCAACCGGCTCCATGGTGGTGGATATCGGGGGCGGTACCACAGAAGTGGCGGTTATCTCCCTGAACGGTGTGGTCTACTCTTCTTCCGTGCGTATTGGTGGTGACCGCTTCGATGAAGCCATCATCAATTATGTGCGCCGTAACTACGGCTCGCTGATCGGTGAAGCGACGGCGGAACGCATCAAGCACGAAATTGGTTCTGCGTATCCGGGCGATGAAGTACGCGAAATCGAAGTGCGTGGTCGTAACCTGGCTGAGGGCGTACCGCGCGGCTTTACCCTTAACTCGAACGAGATTCTGGAAGCGTTGCAAGAGCCGTTGACCGGCATCGTGAGCGCGGTGATGGTTGCGCTGGAACAGTGCCCACCAGAACTGGCTTCCGACATTTCTGAACGCGGCATGGTGTTGACCGGTGGTGGCGCGCTGCTGCGTAACCTGGATCGCCTGCTGATGGAAGAGACCGGCATCCCGGTAGTGGTTGCCGAAGATCCGCTGACCTGTGTGGCTCGCGGTGGCGGTAAAGCGCTGGAAATGATCGACATGCACGGCGGTGATCTGTTCAGCGAAGAGTAGAGTGCCGAATAAAAGGAAGGGGAACCGTATGGGGAAACAGCGTTGTTTTTCATCCCGTAGGGTAGCCCCTCTTTTTTTATTCTGTGGCGAGTCGTTTTCACGGGTATCGCCATTAGCGTAATTCCCTGCGCCCGACGCCCCTCTGCCCCAGCGTTTCTGCGGGCATGACGGCGGTGAATAACACGAATGTTATCTTTCGTTTCGAGCGTGTCGGGCGTTCTTTATTCGCGTTGAGGAATACGCAACCTTTATGAAGCCGATTTTTAGCAGGGGACCTTCCCTGCAATTGCGACTTTTTCTTGCCGTCCTCACGGCGATGGCGATCATTATCGCCGACAGCCGTTTGGGGACGTTTCTCAAGATCCGTACCTATATGGATACGGCGGTCAGCCCGTTCTATTTTCTCGCCAACGGGCCGCGTGAAGTATTGGATAATGTCTCTGAATCGCTGGCGACCAAAAATCAGTTGGCGCTGGAAAACCGTGTATTACGCCAGGAACTGCAACTGCGCAACAGCGATCTGCTGCTGCTCGGTCAACTGAAACAGGAAAATGCGCGTCTGCGCGAACTGTTGGGATCGCCGCTGCGTCAGGATGAGCAGAAGATGGTGACCCATGTGATTTCCGCTGGCACCGACCCCTATAGCGATCAGGTGGTGATTGATAAAGGGGCGGCGCACGGTGTCTACGAAGGGCAACCGGTTATCAGTGATAAAGGGGTGGTTGGGCAGGTTGTCGCGGTCGGTCAGTTGACCAGCCGTGTGCTGCTGATTTGCGATGTCTCCCACGCGTTGCCGATTCAGGTGCTGCGCAATGATATCCGTGTGATTGCCGCCGGTAATGGCTGCACTGACGATCTGCAACTGGAGCATTTGCCCAACAACACCGATATTCGCGTCGGTGATGTGCTGGTGACCTCCGGACTGGGCGGTCGTTTCCCTGAAGGGTATCCGGTGGGCGTTGTCTCCGAAGTGAAGGTGGATACGCAACGCGCCTACACCGTTATCAAGGCGCATCCTACCGCGGGTCTACAACGTTTACGCTATCTGCTGCTGCTGTGGGGCGTTGATGACGTGTCGGGCAAAGGGTTGCCGCCGCAAGAAGTGCACCGCGTTGCCAATGAACGTTTGATGCAGATGATGCCGCAGGTTCTGCCCTCTCCCGATGAAATGGGCCCGCCTGCGGCTGCCGCACCCACCGCACCGCCGCAGGGGAGTACACAACCGAAAAATGGCCCTGCGCGCAGTGCGGCTCAAGGTCAACAACCTCAACGTAATACGCCACCTGCTGCTACGCCAGCACAGGGAGGACGCCAATGAACCGCTATCGCCGTCACGGCAACTGGATCATCTGGTTATCGTTCCTGATCGCCATGGTGCTGCAAATCATGCCGTGGCCGGATCAGTTCTATCACTTCCGGCCATCGTGGCTCTCACTGTTTCTGATTTATTGGGTGATGGCGTTACCGCATCGGGTCAACGTCGGCACCGGTTTTGTGCTGGGAATGGTGATGGACCTTATTTTAGGATCCACGCTTGGTGTGCGTGCGCTGGCGCTCAGCATTGTTGCCTATCTGGTGGCCTTCAAGTTTCAACTGTTCCGCAATATGGCGCTCTGGCAACAAGCCCTGATCGTCATGGTGCTTTCGCTCGTGATGGATCTGATAGTCTTCTGGGCGGAGTTCCTGGTGAGCAATGTGTCATTCAGGCCGGAAAATTTGTGGAACTGTGTGGTTGATGGCGTGTTGTGGCCCTGGCTATTCCTGTTGATGCGCAAAATTCGCCGTCAGTTCACAGTACAATAATCGATAAGGGCGTAGTCCTTAACCGTGGCGCCTACAGTAGAATACGTAGAGTGACTACGTAGCGAGGATATATGACTGCGCTCTATCTGGCCTCGAGTTCACCGCGCCGCCGCGAACTGCTTACGTTGCTGGACATCCCTTTTGAACGGCTGCGGGTTGATGTTATCGAGCAGCGGGAAGTACATGAAACGGCAGAGGTCTATGTACGCCGTCTGGCGCAGGATAAAGCGCAGGCTGGGGTTGCTGCCGCACCGCAAGATTTGCCGGTGTTGGGGGCCGATACTATCGTGGTGCTGGAAGGGCAGGTGCTGGAAAAACCCCGTGACGAAGCCCATGCGGCGCACATCTTATCGATGCTTTCAGGGCGACAGCATCAGGTGATGACCGCGGTCACGTTGGCCGATCGTCGCACTCAGTGCAGCGCGCTGGTGGTGACCGACGTGACGTTCCGCACCCTGACGCCGCAGGACATTACCGACTATGTTGCCAGCGGTGAGCCGATGGATAAAGCGGGAGCCTACGGCATTCAAGGTAAGGGCGGTTGTTTCGTCAAGGCTATTGCCGGCAGTTACCACGCGGTTGTCGGGTTGCCGCTGGTGGAAACTCATGAATTGTATAATCAGATTATAGCGTTACGAACGGCAGGAGCAGAAAATGACAGCTGAGTTACTGGTCAACGTGACGCCGTCGGAAACGCGCGTTGCCTACATTGACGGCGGAATACTGCAAGAGATCCACATTGAGCGTGAAGCGAAACGCGGCATCGTGGGCAATATTTATAAAGGGCGTGTCAGCCGGGTGTTGCCGGGCATGCAAGCCGCGTTCGTGGATATCGGGCTGGATAAAGCGGCGTTTTTGCACGCGTCAGACATCATGCCGCACACCGAATGCGTGGCCGGGGAAGAACAGAAAAATTTCCACGTGCGCGATATCGCAGAACTGGTGCGCCAAGGGCAGGACTTGATGGTGCAGGTGGTGAAAGACCCGCTCGGTACCAAAGGTGCCCGACTGACCACTGATATTACCCTGCCATCGCGCTATCTGGTTTTCATGCCCGGCGCGGCCCACGTTGGGGTTTCACAGCGCATTGAAAGTGAAGTGGAGCGCGAACGCCTGAAGAAAATCGTCAGCGAATACTGCGATGAGCAGGGTGGGTTTATTATTCGCACGGCGGCAGAAGGGATCGGAGAAGATGAGCTTTCTTCTGACGCGGCGTTCCTCAAACGCTTGTGGACCAAGGTCAGCGAGCGTAAAAAACGCAATCAGACCAAATGCAAGCTGTACGGTGAAGTGGCGCTGGCGCAGCGTATCCTGCGTGATTTTGCCGGTGCGGCGTTGGATCGCATCCGTATCGACTCCCGCCTGACCTATGACGCGCTGCTAGAGTTCACCACTGACTATATTCCGGAAACCACCAATAAGCTGGAGCATTATGCCGGACGCCAACCGATTTTCGATCTCTATGACGTGGAGAATGAAATTCAGCGTTCCTTGGACAGAAAGGTTGAGTTGAAATCCGGTGGCTATCTGATCATCGATCAAACCGAGGCGATGACGACGATAGACATCAATACCGGGGCCTTCGTCGGTCATCGCAATCTGGATGAGACCATCTTTAACACCAATATCGAAGCGACGCAGGCCATTGCCCGTCAACTGCGACTGCGCAACCTGGGTGGTATTATCATTATCGATTTTATCGACATGAGTAATGAGGACCACCGTCGCCGGGTGCTGCACTCTTTGGAGCAAGCGCTCGCCAAAGATCGGGTTAAAACCAGTATTAAAGGCTTCTCTCAACTAGGATTAGTGGAGATGACGCGCAAGCGCACCCGTGAGAGCATTGAACATGTGTTGTGTCATCAGTGCCCGACGTGCCATGGTCGCGGCAGGGTGAAAAGCGTCGAAACGGTTTGCTATGAAATCATGCGTGAAATTGTGCGGGTGCATCATGCGTATGATACCGATCGTTTCCTGGTGTACGCATCGCCTGCGGTGGCTGAGGTATTGAAAAGCGAAGAATCCCACGCCCTGGCAGAAGTGGAAATTTTTGTCGGCAAACAGGTCAAGGTACAGATTGAGCCGTTGTACAGCCAGGAACAGTTTGATGTGGTGATGATGTAATCCCATGTCGATGATAAAACGAACAGAATGACTTCCCCGCGTCGCCTGCGACGAAGATCAAGGAGAATAGTGTGAGGCGACTGCCCGGCCTACTGCTGATGACGGGTGCTACGATGGTTGTTATCGTGGCGCTGATCGTCAGTGGTTTACGATTAGCGATGCCGCAGCTCGATCGTTTTCGGCCGCAAATCATGGCGTGGGTGACGTCGACGACCGGCGTATCGGTTGACGCGCAACGCCTAACGGGCAGTTGGGCCTCTTTTGGGCCGACGCTTTCGATCGATGGCCTGACGAGCGAGTCGCGTGCTGCACGCTGGCAGGCAGAGCGTATTACACTGGCGCTGGATGTGTGGCAGTCATTGTTGCATGCGCGCTGGCAGTTTCGCGATCTGACGTTCCACCGTATGCGTTTGACGCTGGATGCCACATTGACCGGGCAGCGGGCCGACGGTAGCCTGATCGAAACCGATCGTCTAAGTACGCTGTTCCTCCAGCAGTTCGATCACTTCGATCTGCGCGACAGCCATCTCTCTTTCCTCACGCCTTCTGGCGATCGCGCTGAACTCGCCATCCCGCAATTGACCTGGTTGAACCGCAACAACCGGCACCGTGCCGAAGGGCAAATCAGCCTGTCGAGTTTTAATGGGCAGCACGGCGTGGTGCAGGTACGCATGGATTTGCAGGCAATTCAGGGCCACCTGAATGACGGCACGGTGTACCTACAGGCTGACAATATTGATATGAAGCCCTGGATCAGCCGCTGGCTAAAAAATAATACCGGACTAGAGAGCGCCAATTTCAATCTGGCGGCCTGGTTGCAGGTGCGCAGCGGAGCGCTGGTTGCCAGCGATGTCTTTTTGGCGCAGGGCTCGGCAGCCTGGAAAGAAAGAGACAGCACCCATCGTTTGAGCGTAGACGAGCTGGCACTGCATGCCACGCGGCAGGGTGCAGGTTGGCAGGTTGCCGTGCCTGTCTTGAATCTGGCGACGGACGGCGTCGCCTGGCCGAAGGGGAGTCTGGCGGCGCGCTGGATACCCGCGCCATCGACAGATCAGCAAGATATGCTGCGGGTGCGTGCCAGCGAGCTGAGTTTGGCTCGTTTGCGTGATTTACTGCCGTTGCTGTCCACGGTGACGCCCGAGCTTAAAACGCGCTGGGAGGCGCTGCAACCGGAAGGGCTTCTGACACAACTGGCCCTGGATATTCCCTTAAAACAACCGGAAAAAAGTCGTTTTCAAGCGGCATGGCGCGATCTGCGCTGGAAAGCGTGGGAATGGTTGCCGGGGGGTGAAAAGCTGGCGGGCACGCTGAGTGGCAGAGTCGACCGCGGGCGCATCACCTTCTCGTTACCGCAGAGCGTGCTGCCCAGCGGTAATCAGTTCCGGGCACCGTTCGAGATTCAGCAGGCAAACGGTGCTGTCGACTGGAGCAATGCCGCCGACGGCTGGGAAGTGTGGAGTAAAGGGCTGAATGTACAGGCTCGTGCGCTACAGGCTCAGGGTGATTTTCAATATCGCCATCCGGTGAGTGGGGAGCCGCGTCTGGATATTCTGGCGGGAATTCGGCTAGCCGATGCTTCAGAAGCCTGGCGTTACTTCCCTGAACCGCTGATGGGCGCACAGTTGGTTAAGTACCTGACCGGCGCGTTAAAAGGGGGGCAGGTCGACAACGCCACGCTGGTTTTTGCCGGAAACCCGTCGCATTTTCCCTTTGAACATAACGAAGGCCAGTTTCAGGTGTGGGTGCCGCTGCGCGCGGCGACCTTTGAATTTGAACCCGGCTGGCCCGCGCTGTCACCACTGGATATCGATCTCAACTTTGCCAACAACGGCCTGTGGATGTCCGCGCCGTCAACGCAGTTAGGGAATGTCGCTGGCAGAAATATTCTTGCCGCCATCCCTGATT
This sequence comes from Symbiopectobacterium purcellii, assembly GCF_019797845.1. Classification (NCBI taxonomy): domain Bacteria; kingdom Pseudomonadati; phylum Pseudomonadota; class Gammaproteobacteria; order Enterobacterales; family Enterobacteriaceae; genus Symbiopectobacterium; species Symbiopectobacterium purcellii. The sequence continues at coordinate 261,044 of NZ_CP081864.1, forward strand.
ACAGTAAAGAAAAGTTGCTGATCGATGGCGAACTTCAGGGGGACGGGCCCGATGTCGGACACTATTTTGAACAAACGCCGCTCAAGGACAGCGTGGGGAGCGCGTTAAAGCAACTGCAAATTGGCGGTAGCGTCAATGGCACGCTGCACCTCGATATTTCCCTGTCGCACGCCGCAGTGGAGGCCAGTGGCGATATTCAACTCAGTAACAATAGTCTGTATATCAAACCACTGAATAGCACGCTGAAACAGCTCAACGGGCGCTTCCATTATCGCAATGGCACCCTGAACAGCGATGACATTGCGGCTAACTGGTTAGGGCAGCCTGTCACGTTCAGCTTTACCACCGAAGAGCAGGAAAAAGCCTTTCTGGTAAAGGTAGGGCTGAACGGCGAATGGGCGCCCGCGCAGTTCCCCGGTCTGCCAAAAACAGTGCAAACCGCCCTGTCGGGAACCGCCGCCTGGCGTAGCGATGTGACGGTGAATCTGCCCTATAAAGGCGTTGAGACCTATGAGGTCAGCGTCGATGCCGATCTGAAAAATGTAAGTACTCGCTTACCTGAACCCTTTAACAAGGCGCAGGGAACGGCGGTGCCGCTCAAGATCGCCGCCAAAGGGGATCTCAAGGGGTTTGTGCTCTCGGGAAGCTTGGGAAAATCCGCACAGTTTAACAGCCAGTGGTTGCTGCACGGTGATGCGCTGACGCTAGCGCGCGCTGTCTGGCAACAAGGTGCTCAAACGCTGCCCGCGCTGCCGGAACAGTCTGAACTGGTGCTGGCGCTGCCCGCGTTGGATGCGGAGCGCTGGTTGGGATTGCTGCCTGCTCTGCGTGGCGATACCGCCTTGCGCAAAGGGGCACAAAGCAATCTCCATGTGCCGGAGAGCGTGACGTTGCGTACCCCTGCGCTGCAACTGCTCGGCCAGCAGTGGCATGACGTGGTACTCAATAGCCGCAATACGCCGCAGGGCAATGAAATTCACACTACCGGGCGTGAGGTTGATGCTAATTTGACGGTGCCACAAAGCGGCATGTGGCGTGCGGATATTCGCTATCTCTATTACAACCCGCAGTGGAAAGGGGATGAAGCAACCAACCCCGTGGCACTGGCCGAGAAGAAATCACCGCTTAATGACCCCAGCATCCGCTTTGAGGACTGGCCTGCGTTGCAGCTGGCTTGCCGGGAATGCTGGATTGCCGGGCAGAACCTGGGCCAAATCTCGGCGACGCTGCAACCAGAAAAAGATAAGCTGACGCTCAGTGAGGGCGTGATCGATACCGGCAAAGCCAAGCTGACTGCCAGCGGCAGTTGGCAGGAGAATGCCGACGGGGTTCGTACCGCACTCAAAGGGCGTTTGACGGGCGGCACGCTGGAGCAAAATGCTGACTGGTTTGGCATTGATACGCCACTGCGCGCAGCAACCTTTGATGTTGACTATGATCTCTATTGGCGCGGCTCGCCGTGGGCGCCGCATCTGGCGAGCCTGAGCGGTATTTTGCACACGCGTATTGGCAAGGGGGACATCGTCAATGCGGGTACGGGGCAGGCGGGACGCTTGCTGCGCCTGGTGAGCTTTGATGCGTTGCTGCGCAAATTGCAGTTTGATTTCAGCGATACCTTTGGCAAAGGCTTCTATTTCGATTCCATCCGCAGCACGGCTTGGATTAAAGACGGTGTGTTGCATACCGACGATCTGCTGGTCGATGGATTGGAAGACGATATTGCCATGAAGGGCAGTGTCGATCTGGCTAACCGGCAAATTGCCATGGAAGCGGTGATTGCACCGGAGATATCAGCCACGGTGGGGGTGGCTACCGCCTTTGTGGTCAACCCGGTGGTCGGTGCTGCTGTGTTTGCGGCCAGTAAGGTACTGGCACCGCTCTGGAACAAAATTTCGCTGATTCGCTACCAGATTCATGGCAGCCTGGATCAGCCTACGATTAAGGAAGTCCTGCGCGAGCCGCAAAAAAATGCGGCGCAGGAGCGGCGTTGATACGCCAGCATAGTGATGGCTCCGTGCCGTTTATTCATCGGTTTCATGTGAACTAAAGTGGAAAAAATATGAGTCTTTCGTTTGTCAGTGAACAGTTACTCACTGCTAACAACTTGAGCCAGCAAGACCTGTTCTCGGTGTTAGAGGTATTGAATGAACGTCGCCTGGATTATGCCGATCTCTATTTTCAATCCAGTTACCATGAATCCTGGGTGCTGGAAGACCGCATCATTAAAGATGGTTCTTACAATATCGATCAAGGGGTCGGTATTCGTGCGGTAAGCGGAGAAAAAACCGGGTTTGCCTATGCGGACCAGATCACGCTCAATGCGCTGCACCAAAGCGCTCAGGCAGCGCGCAGTATCGTGCGCGAGCAGGGCACTGGCCGCGTTCGTACGCTGGGGGAAAACGGTCATCGTGCGCTGTATCCGCAGCTCAACCCACTGGACAGCCTGAGTCGGGAAGAGAAACTGGCACTGCTGCAACGCGCAGACAGCGTAGCGCGCGCGGCCGACGCCCGCGTGCAGGAAGTGAGCGTCAGCCTGACCGGTGTCTATGAACACGTGCTGGTGGCGGCAACCGACGGCACGTTGGCGGCGGATGTGCGCCCGCTAGTGCGCCTGTCGATCAGCGTGCTGGTCGAGCAAGACGGTAAACGTGAACGCGGTGCCAGCGGCGGCGGCGCGCGTGTGGGTTACGACTACTTTTGGCAAACGGTAGACGGTGAAGCGCGGGTGGAAGCCTGGGCAAAAGAAGCGGTGCGTATGGCGCTGGTTAATCTGTCCGCCGTTGCTGCGCCTGCGGGCACGATGCCGGTGGTGCTGGGCGCGGGTTGGCCGGGCGTGCTGCTGCATGAAGCTGTCGGGCACGGGTTGGAAGGCGATTTTAACCGCCGTGGCACGTCGGTGTTCAGTGGGCAGATGGGTAAGCTGGTCGCCTCTGAACTGTGCACCGTGGTGGATGATGGCACGCTGGAAGGACGCCGCGGTTCGCTGGCAATGGATGACGAAGGCGTGGCCGGACAATACAACGTGCTGATTGAGAACGGTGTGCTGAAAGGCTATATGCAGGATAAACTCAACGCACGTTTGATGGGCGTAGCGCCGACCGGTAATGGCCGCCGTGAGTCTTATGCCCATTTGCCGATGCCGCGTATGACCAATACCTATATGTTGGCGGGTCAATCGACGCCGGAATCGATTATTTCCAGCGTAGAATACGGGTTATATGCGCCTAACTTTGGCGGTGGCCAGGTGGATATCACCTCCGGCAAGTTTGTGTTCTCAACCTCCGAAGCCTATCTGATTGAAAATGGTAAAGTCACGACGCCGGTTAAAGGGGCAACCCTGATTGGCTCCGGTATCGAAGCCATGCAGCAGATTTCGATGGTGGGTAACGATTTGGCATTGGATAACGGGGTTGGTGTGTGCGGTAAAGAGGGCCAAAGCCTGCCTGTTGGCGTTGGGCAACCGACGCTGAAACTGGACAGCATGACTGTGGGCGGTACGGCGTAACCTGCACCTTTGTCACCGTCATGCGGGTGTGAAAATGCGTGGCGGTGACTACTCAATGCCTGGATGTGTTACGTTAACGCGAGTGATGCTACAGTAACCGTTGCTGTCTATTTCGACAGTAGCATTTGCCGAAAAACAACGGTGCCTTAAATCAGGGTAAATTTCTTTATACTTAACGTACGTATTTTCATCAATGTTATTGAAAAAATTCATGTTAATGATGACGTTATTCAGATTATCCAAAAACAAGGATATGGTTTTATTGGGTGAGCAGAGCATCGGTATTTCTTTGGCATTCTGATATATTTGGTCACAAATATCAATCATGCCCGTTTGAGAAAGTGCCACATTTAATGATTTTTTTTGCTCTTCGGATATTTTATTTACCAGGTGGTTATCAATGTTTTCTAACGTGATTCGCTCAGGTTCTTTTGAGTCATTAAATAAAAAAACATTACTTCTTGGGATGTCTAATTTCAATTGCCCTAATTTAATATCGCGCTGATTGTCACATCTTTCCGTAAATGTCTTTATTTTATCCTCCATCTCAATGGTTTTCCCTTGAGTGGATAATTTCTCGGTAGATATCAATTCTCCAATCGATAGAACGAAAGAGAAGGATGTGTCATTTGTATCTGATGTATCATCTATCTCTATGGTATAGGTAAAAAGTTCTTTAAAAGCAGGTGATACCATGGATTTAAGTTGATTGAACGCTTCAATCTTTTTATTGACATCATCACTATTCATCAGTGTAGACAATGTTTCTTTTGCATTTTCTTTATCGGTTCCCAAAAACCAATCTACAATTTTATCCCATAGTGTTTTTATTTCATTCGGTTTTATATTATTTTTTATTTCTTCTATTTCATTAAATGTAATCTCTCTGGAAAATAAACTCCCTGAAATATTGAATGCCGTTGTCATAAGTGCCCCCTTGGTTAAAGAAAGCACAGTGTAACAGCCTAAAGGTGAAGGTAATCTATACTGCACTTAACTTTCAGGTGAATTCCGCAGTGTGAATGCTATTATTTTCCTAACGTTTCTTCCCTATGGCTTTGATAAATCTGAGCAACGTTCTTAAAATACTCTGTCATATAATTGATGCACAGTTGTACTTTGAGCGGCAAATTATCCTTACGTGTATACAATGCGTAAACCGGGCGCGGATCGGAGTGATAACGGCTGAACAGAATTTCTACTTCGCCGCGCGCAATCTCATCAATAATCCACATCAGTGGAATATAGGCGATGCCTGCGCCGGTTTTGAGCCAACGCACCAGCGTCTGCGGATCGTTAGTAGCAAAGCGACCCTGCGGTGCGATTTTGGTGGAAATACCCTCCGGGGCGATCAGTTCAAACTCACTGTCTGCGCGCACGGTGTATTCCAGCCAGGAGAAACTTTCCACGTCTGACGGTTTTTCCGGGGTGCCATGCTGGGTTAAATAGCGTTTGGCGGCGCACACCACCATCGGCATCGAACCAAGACGTTTGGCAAACAGGCTGGAGTCCTGTAATGCACCCACGCGGATAACGATATCCAACCCGTCCGCGATCAGATCGGGAGCCGGAATGCCGGTGACCAGATTGACCGAGAGCCCTGGGTATTTCAGCAGCATCTCTGCTGTCATGGCCGCCAGCACGTTTTGCGCCATGGTGGAGGAACTGCCAATGCGCAGCGTGCCGATCGGCGTGTTATTGAAGGCATAGAGCTGATCGTGCGCTTCATGTGCCTCATGCAGCATACGACGTCAGCCGTGGTAGTAGATCTTGCCGCCTTCTGTAAGCCCAATGCTGCGTGTGCTGCGGTTGAGCAGCTTGATCTGTAGCTCTTCTTCCAGCCGGGTCACCGTTTGGCTGACAGCGGAAACGCTCATGTTTAATTGTCGGGCTGCGGCGGTAAACGAGCCGCACTGCACTACACGCGCAAAGACCGACATGCTCTTTAGTCTTTCCATTATTCACTCTGGCTTAAAAGTGATTTAGATCACACATCGTAGATGAAACGCGAATAAACATCCATAATACACCGCATTCGAACGAATCGGGCGGGAAGAATACCGGTGTGCTTCGTGCTACTTGTTTCCATAAGGTAACAGGTTGCGTTCGCTTCTACTAAACAACCTGCCATCTCTCTTGAAAGTGTAATGCCCTTCATGCCTTTTAGCATTAATGGCTGACAGGTCCGTGTCGTCGTTGGTTATGACCCCTCATGCCTGTGTCTACGGTGACGCGGTCGGTATCGTTTATTCGTCAATTGAAGTGAAAAGGAAAAGAGGATGAGCTCACTCCCGGTGATGGTGCTGTTTGGCCTGTCTTTCCCGCCCGTATTCTTTGTGTTGCTGGTATCGCTGGCACTGTTTTTTGTGTTGAACCGTGTTTTACAGCCCACTGGCGTTTATGACGTGGTATGGCATCCGGCGCTGTTTAACACTGCTCTGTTTTGCTGCCTGTTTTATTTGATCTTTCGCTTCTCCCTTTGAGGTTACTGTGAAAACCCTTGCTATAAAATTTCCTGTTGTCTCGCTGATAACCAAAAGGCTGCTGCGTGTCGGTATTACGCTGTGCGTGCTGTTGCTGGCTGCCGTTGCGCTGCTGCGCGTTTGGGTGTTTTACACCGAATCGCCGTGGACGCGAGACGCGAAGTTCAGCGCTGACGTTGTGGCGATTGCACCGGATGTCAGCGGGTTGTTGACCGAGGTGTTGGTGCATGACAATCAGCAGGTAAAAAAGGGGGATGTGCTTTTTGTGGTTGATCCCCCTCGTTTTCAGCAAGCACAGGCGCAAGCACAGGCGGATGTGGACTACTATTTGGCGCTGGTCAATGAAAAGCGGCGTGAGTCTGGGCGGCGTACGCGCCTCGGCGTACAGGCCATGTCGCAAGAGGCGATCGATCAGTCTGGCAGCGCGCTGGAAACCGCGCAGCATCAGCTAGCCAAGGCGCAAGCGACGCTGGCGCTGGCGAAGCTGGATCTGGAACGTACCGAGATTCGCGCGCCAGCGGACGGTTGGGTGACCAACCTCAATGTGCAGCGCGGGGAGTATATTACGCGCGGCGCGACCGCCGTGGCGTTGGTGAAAAAGGGCTCATTCTATCTGGTGGCCTATATGGAAGAGACCAAGCTGGCGAGCGTTCATGCGGGCGATCGGGTCGAGATCACGCCGCTGGGTAGCGATCGGCTGTTCTACGGTACGGTTGACAGCGTGGCGGCGGCGATCACTAACAGCAGCGCCAACGTAGACAGTAAAGGGTTGGCGACGGTGGATGCCAATCTGGAATGGGTGCGACTGGCACAGCGCGTGCCGGTAAGAATCCATCTGGATCAACAGCGTGATATTCCTTATCCGGCGGGCACCACGGCCACCGTGGTGATTGCGCAGGCAGATGCTCCGCAAAACAAGCAGCCTTCGCCGTTGATCCGCTTGCTCTATCGGCTGCGTGAGTTTGGTTAAGACGAACTCATGATGAAAATGCCTGCTTTTCCCCACTGGCGTTTTGCCTGCAAACTCAGCGTTGCCGTTGTACTGTCGCTGTTTCTCGGTTTCCACTTTCAGTTGGAAACGCCGCGTTGGTAAGTGCTCACTGCGGCCATCGTAGCCGCTGGTCCTGCTTTTGCTGCTGGTGGCGATCCCTTTTCCGGAGCGATTCGGCATCGTGGGATATTGCGTATTGTGGGCACCTTTATCGGCTGTGTCGGTGCGTTGGTGATTATTATCGCGACCATTCGTGCACCCGTAGTGATGCTGCTGCTGTGCTGCATATGGGCGGGATTTTGTACCTGGGTGTCATCGCTGGTTAAGGTGGAAAACGCTTACGTATGGGGACTGGCGGGCTATACCGCATTAATTATTATCGTGTCTACCCAAAGCGCGCCGTTGCTGACGCCGCAGTTTGCCGTTGAGCGCTTTAGCGAGATTGTTTTGGGCATTGTTTGTGCCATTGTGGCCGATCTGCTGTTCACTCCGCGTTCCATCAAACACCATATCTACAGCAGCCTGGAAGGGCTACTACTGGATCACTATCGCCTGCTGCAACTGTGTATTCGGGGGGCATCGCGTGAAGAGCTTGACGTTGCCTGGCACGGGCTGGTGCGCAAAAGCACCGCATTGGCTGGTATGGGCAACCCGCTGCTGCTGGAATCGGCGCGCTGGCAAAATAGCCATCGGCGCATCAAGGCGCTGCTGGCGCAATCATTTACCCTGATTACCCAGGCGTGTGAAACCTACCTGGTGTTACAGGATAAACCCGAACCGCTCAGAACCAGCCTGGCGATGCTGATTGATGCACCGGTGGACTCGATGGCCGATGTGCGTAAACGGGTCAAGCAACTGCGCCACGCAATTGCAGCCGGTGAGCGCAAGACCGTGCCACCGACGCTGATTGGCTGGGTGGGGGCCGCAACGCGCTATCTGTTACTGGCAAAAGGGATTCAGACCAACGCCCGGTTGACGCAGGTTGAGGGCGAACTGCTGCGTGATGAAGTGATGGTGAAAGCAGCTTCGGCTGAGCGTCATCATGCGATGATCAACGGCTGGCGCACCGGCGTGGCGACGGCGGTAGGCTGTTTATTTTGGCTTATCACCGGTTGGACCTCAGGCAGTGCCTGCATGGTGATGATTGCTGTAGTGACGGCGTTGGCGATGCGCCTGCCCAACCCAAAACGTATGGCAGTCGATTTCCTGGTCGGCACGGTCTATGCCTTGCCGTTGGGATCGCTGCTGTTCATGTTTGTACTGCCATCCACACAGCAAAGCATGCTGCTGTTATGCCTCAGTCTGGGCATTATGGCCTTCATTATCGGCATTGAAGTGCAAAAACGGCGTATGGGATCGCTGGGGGCATTGGCCAGCACCATAAATATCCTGGTGTTGGATAACCCGATGACGTTTAATCTCAGCCACTTTCTGGATAGTGCGATTGGGCAGGTTATCGGCTGCTTGCTGGCGTGGCTGGTTATCTTGTTGATTCGCGATAATTCACGAGCACGTACCGGGCAGGCGCTACTTAACCGTTTTGTTTACAGCGCGGTATCGGCACTGACCACCAACCCAACCAAACGGCGTGAGAACCACTTACCTGCGCTCTATCAGCAGCTCTACCTGTTGTTGACCCTGTTTCCCAACGACATTGCCAAATACCGCCTGGCGCTGTCGCTGATTATTCTGCACCAGCGTATGCGGAATCTGCCGCTGCCGATGGACAGTGAACTGTCGGCTTTTCATCGTCGTCTTCGTCAGGCGGCAGAGCAGGTCAGCGAAGCGCGACGAGAGATTTCCCGCCGTCACGCTTTTACTCAATTGCTGACCTTATTGGATGAGTATCAGATTGCGCTATGTCAGCGCCAGATAGCGCCGGAGGTCGGTGCATCGGTTGGCCGTATCACGGAGATACTGCACCGCTATCAGCATGCGTTGGTGGAGTAACGCTGAGGGTGACTCCACCATGAGGTGATTTACCATACGACAATTTACCTTAAGGGGGATTTACCTCAAGGGATTAGGCCTGATCTTCAGCCAGTTCGCGCAGATATTGGAAAATTTGGCGGTAAGACTTGGGCGGCTTGTTCGCGGCTTTTTCTTTTTGCGCATTGCGCACCAGTGAGCGCAATTGCTGGCGATCGGCGGCCGGATAGAGCCCGAGGATGTCCGGAATGGCATCATCCCCTTCTTCAATCAGCCTGTCGCGCAGTTGTTCCAGCTTGTGAAACAGGGCGACCTGCTGGTTGTGGCGGCTCTTTAGCTTATCCAGTGCGACTTGAATCGGCTCCGGATCGCGGGCGCGCAGCATCTTACCGATCAGTTGCACCTGACGGCGGCGGCCCTCTTTTTTGATGCGCTGCGCCAGCTCAACCGCAGCACGCAGATCGTCATCCAGCGGGATGCGCTCCAGCGCATTTTTACCGAGCTCAATCAGCTCCACGCCAAGATCTTTCAGCGCTTCTGCATCGCGTTTGATTTCACTTTTACTGACCCAGATGATCTCATCGTCTTCATCATCGTCGGCGTGCGGGTCCGGTACGTCGTCCAGCCACTCTTCAGGGTGTTTGTTCATTATCTCTTTCCGTAACAGTTCGGGCATGTGACGCGGTTAACGCCATAAAAAAGACGCCGATCCTAACAGGTTTGGGCTTTTTGCGAAATTATCCTGATATCCTGTTAGACTCAAGCATACACCTTTAGGCGCAGAAGAGGGGCAAGGCAGACGCCATTTCCCGGCTTCTGAACGGCTTTTAACTCAGTATGGCAGAACGATGACAATAATCACTCAGGTTGCAGAACAGCGTAAAGCATTGGAGCAGGCAGTCGCACAGGCGTTGGAGCTGGGGCGTGCTGGTTCAGATGCGGCAGAGGTGGCCATTTCCAAAACCACAGGGATCAGCGTCAGTACGCGCTACGGCGAGGTTGAAAATGTGGAATTCAACAGCGATGGTGCATTGGGAATTACCGTATACCATCAGCAGCGTAAAGGCAGTGCGTCATCGACCGACTTGAGCCCGGCGGCCATCGCCCGCACCGTGCAGGCTGCATTGGATATTGCCCGTTATACCTCGCCCGATCCTTTTTCTGGCCCGGCAGAACAAGAACTGCTGGCATTTGACGCGCCCGATCTCGATCTGTTTCATCCTGCCGCGTTGGATGCGGAAAAGGGCATTGAGCTGGCTGCCCGCGCTGAGCAGGCGGCGCTGAAAGCTGACGCGCGCATTACCAACACGGAAGGGGGCAGCTTCAACAGCCACTACGGTATCAAAGTGTTTGGTAACAGCCACGGCATGCTGCAAAGTTATTTATCAAGCCGCCACTCCATGTCGAGCTGTGTGATTGCCGAAGTGAACGGTGATATGGAGCGCGATTACGCTTACACCGTAGGTCGTGCGCTGGACGATTTGCAAAGTCCGGAATGGGTCGGTGAAGAGTGCGCTCGCCGTACGCTCTCGCGTTTATCACCGCGCAAGCTGCCAACCATGGAAGCACCGGTGATGTTTGCGGCCGAAGTGGCTACCGGTTTGTTCGGCCACTTGGTGGGGGCGATCAGCGGTGGCAACGTGTACCGTAAATCGACGTTCCTGCTCGATAAACTGGGCCAGCAGATCCTGCCGGATTGGCTCACTATCGAAGAGCTGCCGCATCTGCGTAAAGGACTGGCGTCCACCCCGTTCGACAGTGAAGGGGTACGCACCACGCAGCGGGACATCGTTAAAGACGGCGTGCTGCAAACCTGGCTGTTGACCAGCTATGCGGCCCGTAAACTCGGCATGAAGAGCACCGGTCATGCCGGCGGCATTCACAACTGGCGCATTGCGGGGCAAGGGCTGAATTTCCAACAGATGCTTAAGCAGATGGATAAAGGCTTGCTGGTGACCGAACTGATGGGACAGGGCGTGAGTGCGGTAACGGGTGATTACTCGCGCGGGGCGTCAGGCTTCTGGGTAGAAAATGGCGAGATTCAGTATCCGGTGAGTGAAATTACTATTGCCGGTAACCTGAAAACTATGCTGCGCGACATGGTGACGCTGGGGGATGATATTGAAACCCGCAGCAATATTCAGTGCGGTTCTGCGCTGTTGCCGAGTATGAAGATCGCCGGGATGTAATCAGGCGTGTACGTATACAACGGCATGTCTAGGGAGTAGGGAATGCCCGACAGTGCGTTTGATGTCGATCTCGCACAGCAACTCGCGCAGGATAAAACGGATTTTCGCAAGCGGCTGGCGCTGGTGGCGCTTTTGCGTGGCGAGCCGGATCCGCACAGTCTGGTGATTTTGCGCGACATGATGCAACGGGATTTCGTTTTTGATGTGCGTTGGGCGGCCTGGGAAGCATTGACGGCCAAAGGGGAATCACCCACCGAACCGCGTAAGAAAGCAGGCCACCTGATGTCACGCATGTGGTGGCAAGGTTTGGGGGATAAACTGACGAACTGGTGGCTACTGTGGCCGTTTTGACGCAATCATGACTGCCCTGAAATCAGGGCAGTGGGCGCGTGCTTAGCGATGATATTCGCCAGTGGCCTCAGGCTGGTAGAGCAATTCCAGAACTTCCACGCGAGTTTCCGTACCGTTATGCAACTGCCAGTTAATGGTATTCCCAACGCGCAGACCCAGCAGGGCTGCGCCGAGCGGTGCCATAACAGAAAGTTGTTCCTTGCTGTCCTGCATGGCGGCAGGATAAACCAGTGTTCGGGTGTGCTCTTCGTTAGTGTTTAAATCGCGAAAGCGTACCCGACTGTTCATGGTGACAACATCTGACGCGATGTCCTCTGAAGGCAAGATCTCGGCACGATCCAGCTCCTCATTCAACGCTTGTGCAATCGGTGTGCCTGCAAATGCAGGTTGTTCCAACAGCCGATCCAGGCGCTCCGCATCCAGTTCGCTAATAGTCAGGTTAGGTTTCGTCATACTCCTCTCCAATAGGTTGGTAAAACATAACCCCGTTCAAACGCATAGCGGTAACAAACAGCGTTACTGCATGGCAGTAAGATCAAGGTTCATAGGGATATAAGCACGTACTGCATATATGAAAAAACAATATCAAGAGAAAAAGTCTACCGCATTTTTATCAACACCCCCGCGCCAGTGACGCGGGGGTGTTGATAAAAATGAGAGATAACTTGTAACGAAATTATACCATAAGGCAGCGTTATTACCTATGGCATTGTCCATTTTTGGGATTATTGTCGCGCGTTACTCTTCATCAAACCCGGCTTCGAACAATTCAACCACCGCAGCCAGCGCGGCGGTTTCATCTGCGCCGTTGGCTTCCACTTCAATGTATTTACCCTGGGCAGAATCCAGCATGATCATGGCGATCACGCTGCTGGCTTCAGCTTTTCAACGCCGCTTTCGTTACGCAACATCACTTCGGCATCAAAGCTTTGCACCAGCTCAAACAGCTTCATCGCCGGTCGAGCGTGCATACCCAGTTTATTCTTTACGATAACCGTCTGTTTGACCGCCATTATTTGCGTTTTTCCAGCGTGCGGTGGCGGGACTGTACATTTTTGCCGCGCGAGCGGAAGTAGTCAGCCAGTTGCTCAGCCACATAGACGGAACGGTGTTTACCGCCGGTACAACCAATGGCAACCGTCAGGTAGCTACGGTTGTTGGTTTCCAGCATGGGCAGCCACAGTTCCAGGTAGCTGCGCGTCTGGTAAATAAAATTGTGCACTTCTGTATGGCGATCGAGGAATGCGGCAACCGGTTTGTCCAGCCCGGTCATCGGACGTAATTTCGGATCCCAGTGAGGGTTTGGCAGGAAGCGCACATCAAACACGTAATCCGCATCGATAGGAATGCCGTGCTTGTAACCAAAGGATTCGAACACCATGGTCAGTTCACGCTCGCGTTTGCCCAGCAGTCGGGTACGCAGCATTTCCGCCAGTTCATGCACTGACATTTCAGACGTATCGATGATCAGATCGGCGCGAGAACGCAACGGTTCCAGCAGGTCATTCTCTTCATCGATGGCGCTTTCCAGCGAAAGGTTTTTGCTGGAAAGGGGGTGCAAACGGCGCGTATCGCTGTAACGGCGAATCAGCGTATTGCGATCGGCATCCAGGAACAGCAACTGCGGCGCAAAACTGGGCGGCAACTGATCCATGGCATGCTCGAAGATTTCCGGCGATTCTGGCATGTTGCGCACGTCAATGCTGACTGCTGCCGAGATATCCCGTTGTGCCAGCGTGTTGGCCAGTTCCGGCAGCAACAACACGGGCAGGTTGTCCACGCAATAAAAGCCCATATCTTCCAGGGCGCGCAGGGCCACAGATTTTCCTGAACCTGAGCGACCACTGACAATCATCAGCACCATCCGACGACTCCCCTCCGGCTATAGCCTTCTTTTGTTACACCCTGACCGAGTGATTCATCTGTATGACGCAAATCGTAGCGCGAATGTCTGAATGTCGCGCGCTTTCCACAGGGGATTAATCCCCTTCAATCATAATTTGGTAAAGCTCTTCGTCACTCTGTGCTGCCCGTAAACGCCGACACACGCTTTTGTCAGCCAGACGTTTGGCGACAAGTGACAGCGTATGTAGATGGGTTTTACATTGTTCTGCGGGAACCAGCAAGGCAAAAAGCAAGTCTACGCCTTGATTATCAATAGCATCAAAGGATATTGGCTGTTCAAGTTGGATAAAGATCCCGGTGGCGCCCAAGGCGTTATCATCATCGAGTTTCCCGTGTGGGATAGCGATACCGCCGCCAATACCGGTACTGCCCATTCTTTCGCGCGTCAGCAATGCCTCGAAGATCAGCGGGGTCGGAAGGTTTAACTGCCTGGCTGCCAATTCGCTGATGATTTCCAACGCCCGTTTCTTGCTTTGGCAATGAACGGTGCTGCGGGTGCACTCTTGGCGTAATACCGCGCTGAGTTGCAAAATGGGATCGTTATTCATGGTGTGTTCACTTAACGGCCCGCTCATCTCTGCACGCCTCTGGCGCTGTGCCAGAGGCGTATTCCCTGCGCCCGGAGGCGGAGATGACGATCAGTGCTGTTTGAGTTTGTCCTTGTGTTTATTTAACTGACGCGCCAGTTTGTTGATCAACAGATCGATGGCGGCATACATGTCTTCAGATTCGGATGTGGCATGCAGTTCACCGCCATTAACGAACAGAGTAGCATCGGCAATTTGCTCCACTTTCTCCACCTTAAGCACCACGTTGATCTGGTTGATGCGATCAAAGTATTGCTCCAGCTTGGCAAATTTTGTGTTAACGAACTCGCGTAATGCGGGCGTGATTTCGATGTGGTGTCCGTTGATATTCAGCTGCATAGCGTCTTCCTTCTCTGTAGAGATCAAACCAACTGCTTACGTTGGTTTGACGGCGGGATGGATAAAGACTCTCGGTACTTTGCGACGGTACGCCGCGCGACAATGATTCCCTGATCGGAGAGCAGCGTTGTCAACTTGCTGTCGCTCAAGGGCTTGCCGGGGTTTTCCGCCGCGATCAGTTTTTTCACCAGCGCCCGAATCGCCGTGGATGATGCCTCACCACCGCTGTCGGTATTTACATGGCTGGAGAAGAAATATTTTAGTTCGAAAATGCCACGTGGGCTGTGAAGAAATTTCTGGGTTGTGACGCGTGAGATGGTCGATTCATGCATATCCACAGCCTGAGCGATATCCGCCAGCACCATGGGTTTCATAAACTCTTCACCTTTCTCAAAGAAATCCTGCTGTTGTTCCACAATGCAGCGTGTGACCTTCAGCAACGTATCGTTGCGACTCTCCAGACTCTTTATCAGCCAGCGCGCCTCTTGCAGGTGGCTGCGGATAAACTGGCTGTCACTGTCGTTACGCGCGCTGTGGCCGAGTGCGGCATACTGCTGGTTAACTTGCAGGCGCGGCACGCTGTCAGTGTTGAGTTCCACCACCCAGCGCTCTTGATGTTTGCGCACCAGCACGTCGGGGATCACATACTCCGACTCGCCGGTATTGATCGATTGCCCCGGACGCGGATCGAGTGACTGAATCAACGCCAGTGCCTCTTTCAACGCATCCTCTTTGATTCGGCTTGCGCGGATCAGCGCACGAAAATCATGGTTGGCCAGAAGGTCGAGGTATTCATTGACGATAAGCTTGGCTTCCGCCAGCCATGGGGTTTCGGGGGCAAATTGAGACAGCTGGATTTGCAGACAATCGCGCAAATCACGCGCTGCCACGCCGACCGGGTCAAAACGTTGCACGCGTTTTAACACCGCTTCCACTTCCTCAATCGTCACGTCATCGTCGCCGATGCTCTCGAGAATATCTTCCAGCGGAACGGTCAGATAACCGGTGGTGTCCACCGCATCGACAATCGACGTGGCGATAGCCGCATCGGTGTCAGAAAACGGCGTCAATTCCACCTGCCACATCAGGTAATCCTGCAAGGTTTGCGTGGTTTCACCCTGATAGACCGGCAGCTCTTCGTCGCGGTAATCGGTGCCGGTACTTGAGGGCGTGCCTGCGGAGTAGATTTCATCCCAGGTGGCGTCCAGCGGCAGCTCTTCCGGCATATCTTTTTGCTCAAGGGCTTCGCGCGTATCCAACGATTCGCTGTCACTCGTTTCCTGAGTATCGATTTCATCGTGGCTATCGGTTTGTTCAAGCAACGGGTTGCTTTCCAGCGCTTGTTGGATCTCTTGCTGGAGTTCAAGCGTAGACAACTGAAGCAGACGAATCGCCTGCTGAAGTTGTGGCGTCATGGCCAGTTGTTGACTTAGCCTGAGTTGCAAACCTTGCTTCATAACTCGTGTCACTTTCCCTTAAATGGAACGCCCATTGCAAACGTTACAGTATCAAAGTCGGAAGCCTTCGCCCAGATAGACGCGTTTCACCTGCTCATCTTCCAGGATTTCGCTGGGTGAACCGTGGGAAATCAGCTGCCCTTGACTGACGATATAGGCGCGTTCGCACACATCCAACGTTTCACGCACGTTGTGATCGGTGATCAGCACGCCCAGGCCGCTGTCGCGCAGGTGCTCAATAATTTTTTTTATGTCGAGCACCGAGATCGGATCGACACCGGCAAAGGGTTCATCCAGCAAAATAAATTTGGGATTGGCCGCCAGTGCACGAGCGATCTCTACGCGACGACGTTCGCCGCCGGACAAGGATTGTCCCAGACTATCGCGTAAATGAATAATATGGAATTCTTCCATTAACTCATTGGCGCGATCGTCCTGCTGTTCCGGCGTCAGGTCTTTGCGAATCTGCAAGACAGCCATCAGGTTGTCATAGACGCTCAGACGGCGAAAAATCGAGGCTTCCTGCGGCAAATAGCCGATGCCGCGGCGTGCGCGTTCGTGCAAGGGCAACAAGCTTATCTCTTCATCATCAATCACGATCCGCCCGGAATCGCGCTGGACAATGCCGACAACCATATAGAATGTCGTGGTTTTTCCCGCACCATTCGGTCCGAGCAACCCGACAATTTCACCGGAGTTGACCGTTAAACTTACGTTTTCGACCACGCGACGGCCCTTGTAGGCCTTCGCCAGGTTTTCTGCGATTAATGTTGCCATAGGTTATTCAGTTGCCTGTGGTTGCTGCTTGGCTTTTTGAGACGACGGTGCGGCGGCCTTGCCGTTCTTATCCTGTAGCTGAGAGGGGACCAGCACGGTGGTGACGCGCCCGCCTTTATCACCCACTGCCTCCATCTGCTGCTGTTTCACCAGATAGGTGATGCGATCGCCCTTCACGTTGCTATCCAGTTGTTCCAGATACGCATTACCCGTCAGCGTGATCTTATCTTGCGCCAGTTCATAGCGCACTTTCTGGGCGCGGCCTTTCACCGGCTTGCCGTTATCTTGCATCTGGTAGAAGGTCACCGGATTACCAAAGGCTTCAATCACTTCCTGGCCCTGCGATCCCTGTGGGCGCGTGACCACAACTTTTTCGGCCTTCACATCGATGGTGCCTTGTTTTACCGTGACATTACCGGTGAAAGTGACGGTATTGCCCTGCATGTCCAATGACTGCTGCGCGGAATCAATGTGAATCGGCTGGCTGGTGTCTCCTGTCACAGCAAGGGCAGGCAGGCTTGCTGCTAACAGGGCGCTGGCAATCGCCGCGTGGCGCCAGACGTTATTGGTGTTGAATTTCATAAGAGGTTTTTACCTTTTCAATCAATTCGGCAGTTTTGTTACGCAAATTACCGCGCATTTTCATCCCATTCGAGAGGAAACTGGCTCCAAACAGTGTCACCTCATCATCGGAGGCGATGTCCTGTGTCACCAGGTTAACTTGCGCATTATCGGTTTTTATCTGCCGTAATTGTGAGTCATTGGTCAGACTGTTGACTTCCACATGCCCGTATAAGAACAACATTTTATCTTTGGTCAGCTTGGCGCGGTCGGCTTGCACCGACCAGGTTGCGACACCTTGTTCGTTGAACAGCGTAGCGACAGGCGCGGTAAACCAGGTAAGCTGTTCCGCGTTAAAATACTCCACTCTTTGCGCAACGAGTCGATAGTTGAGGCCACCTTGCGGGTTAAATACGCGCGTGGTGGTTTCATCGCTGGTGTAGGTCGGCACCGCATTGTCCTGGGTTTCCGTTTGTGGCGCGCTGTCCTGATCCGTCAGGTTCCAGCCAATCAGAATCAACACAATGAGCGCCAATAGCGCGGTAAGCCAACGCTTCGTCTTATTCATAATAAAAACGTACTCATGGTCATCGCAAACTCATGTCGTAGCAAATTCGTGCCCTGACAAACGGGCGGCGATAGCCCCTTTGCCGTGACGCTATTGTCATACCGATAGCCCTTTGGCGTCGTCCAACTTACCCTGCGCCAGCAGGATAAGGTCGCACAGTTCACGTACCGCACCGCGCCCGCCGGGAATGTTGGTCACGTAGTCCGCCCTGGGCAGCAGCAGAGGGTGGGCATCTGCCACGGCGACGCTAAGGCCTACCTGCGCCATCACCGGCCAGTCAATCAAATCGTCACCAATATAGGCAACCTGATTGGCGTTAAGCGACAGTGTATCTAACAGTTCACGGAAGGCCAAAACCTTATCTGACTGTCCCTGATAAAGATGGGTGATACCCAGCGTGCGGCAGCGGTCTTCCACCAGTGGCGCAGAGCGCCCGGTAATGATGGCGACCTCGATGCCGGACGTTAGCAGACAGCGAATCCCATAACCGTCGCGCACGTTAAACGCCTTCAGTTCTTCCCCTTGATTGCCCATGTAAATAAGGCCGTCAGAGAGCACGCCGTCAACATCGCAAATCAGCAATTTGATGGCTTGCGCCTTTTCCAATACCCGATCCGCGACGGGGCCGTAGCAGGTGGCGGTTTGCGCTTGGGGGTTATTCATAAACACATATCCTTGATGTCACCCTTCTTTCTCTAGGGATCGCCAGAAAGACGATCCCGTAAACTGTCACACCACGCCAGCGCGCAGCATATCATGCATATGGACGATACCGACCAGTCGATCGGATTGTGCCACCAGTAGCGACGTAATATGGCGCGACTGCATCAGATTCAGCGCATCCACCGCCAAGGTATTGGGCGTGACCCGAATACCGCCTGCGGTCATCAGATCGGCGATACGCGCATCATTGAGGTTGATCTGCATATCAAAGATGCGGCGCAGGTCACCGTCGGTGAAGATGCCTTCGATCGTCATGTCCGGCGTGCAAATTACGGTCATACCGAAACTCTTGCGGGTGATCTCCACCAGCGCATCACGCAACGAGGCGTCTCGGGTAACGTGGGGGATCTCGTCTCCGGTATGCATGATATCCGCAACGCGCAGCAAAAGTTTGCGGCCCAGTGCGCCACCGGGGTGAGAAAGGGCAAAATCTTCGGCGGTGAAACCCCGCGCCTGTAACAAGGCGACGGCAAGCGCATCGCCCATTACCAGCGTGGCCGTGGTGCTGGAGGTGGGGGCTAGCCCCAACGGGCAGGCTTCCTGCGGCACATGGACACAGAGATGAATATCGGCCGCTTTACCCATGGTGCTTTCCGGGTTGCTGGTGATGCAAATCAGAAACACACCCAGACGTTTGAGCACCGGGATCAGCGCCAGAATTTCATTGGACTCACCCGAGTTGGATATGGCGATCACGATATCTTGCGCGGTGATCATGCCGAGGTCACCGTGGCTGGCCTCACCGGGATGAACAAAAAACGAGGGAGTGCCTGTGCTGGCGAAGGTTGCCGCCATCTTGCAGCCGATATGCCCGGATTTCCCCATTCCCATTACTACCACTTTGCCCTGGCAATGGAACATGGTGCGACAAGCGCGGGTGAAGTTGTCATCGATATACTGGTCCAGATGGGCCAACCCGTCGCGTTCGATAGCGAGCACGTGTCGGCCCGCCTGTTGGAAATCGAAATCGGGCTGTTGTTCAACGTTGGACATAACGGTTAATCCTGACTATTTGAGTTTTCCAAGAAAACGAGTCGTGCGCCGCTAATACAGCAAAAACAGCGTCGCAAGGTAAGCAATAAACATACACAGTAACAGCGCGCCAGCACCTTG
Source organism: Symbiopectobacterium purcellii (assembly GCF_019797845.1). Classification (NCBI taxonomy): domain Bacteria; kingdom Pseudomonadati; phylum Pseudomonadota; class Gammaproteobacteria; order Enterobacterales; family Enterobacteriaceae; genus Symbiopectobacterium; species Symbiopectobacterium purcellii. Next base: position 280,522 of record NZ_CP081864.1, read on the forward strand.
CCCGATAGAGCGTTTTTTGCGCAGACAGAGCAGCGTCAGCAGCAGGCTCGCTCCCAGCATGACCCCGTAATCGCGTTGAAATGCCAGTGGGTTCACCGCACCGGGTGACAGCAGCGCCGGGACACCAAGCACGATAACCAGATTGAAGACGTTTGACCCAATCAGGTTACCCAGCGCGATATCATCCTCTTTTTTCAGCGTGCCGACGATGGCTGTGGCCAATTCCGGCAGGCTGGTGCCGATCGCCAGCACCGTTAGCCCAATGGTCAACTCATCAAACGCGAAATGACGTGCGATCACCGTGGCATTGTCAATCACGATGCGTGCCGCCATCGGCAAAATAATCAATCCCAGCAGCAACCAGAGAACGGCAACCGTCTGATTACCGTCAGCCTGTGCCTGCGGCAGCTCCGCCAGCTGTTCGCGCGTCAGGCTGTCACTGCCGCTCTGTTGCGCCTGGCGTGCCATGCGCAGCATCAGTACGATCCAGGCACCCGCCGCCGCGAGCAGCATCACGCCGTCAAGCCGACTGAGATAGCCATTGTAAAGCACACCGCCGCTGAACAGCGTGATCAACAGCATGGGGAGTAGTTCACGCCGCAGCAGATCGGAACGAAAGGTCAAGGGGCGAATCAGGGCAGCGCTGCCGAGGATTAGCATGATATTGGCGATATTCGACCCCAATACGTTACCGACCGCCATGTCCATTTGCTGGTTCAGGCCCGCCGTCACCGACACCGCCAACTCTGGCAGTGAGGTGCCGATGCCAACAATCATCACGCCGATAATCAAAGGAGAAACGCCCCACACACGGGCAAGAACGGCTGCGCCATAAACTAAACGGTCAGCACCATAAACCAAAAGAAACAGGCCAATAACCAGCAGAACTATCGCAAAAAGCATGCAGCGTCCTTTATTCGGGTATAATCACCGGCTCATTAGGCAATGAAGCGGTGCGCGGACGAATGTCGAGCAAAAATTGCGTTGCATCGTAGAGGGGTAATTTTGACTGTCTGGGCAGAAAAAGTAAAACCTATGGCAGCCAGAACCCGCCCTTTTCGGTAAGAATTGTCGGTAATATTTTGTAAAACTCGTGCTTTGCCTGAAACCTGCCGTTAAGCTTGATAGGAAATGCAACGGTTGTTGCACGTCATGGACGTATAACAGCGACGATCGTCAAGGGGAGTGAGTGAAGGAAAAGATCGCATGAACCAAGATGCTACTCATCTGGTCGAAATTCGTGGGCTCAATTTTTCGCGCGGCGAGCGGCCCATTTTCACCGATGTTTCATTAACCGTACCCAAAGGGAAGGTCACCGCTATCATGGGGCCCTCCGGTATCGGTAAAACCACATTGTTGCGCCTGATTGGCGGTCAGCTTCAGCCGGACAGCGGCGAGATCTGGTTTGACGGGGAGAATATTCCAACGCTCTCCCGTTCCCGGTTGTATGACGTGCGTAAGAAGATGAGCATGTTGTTCCAGTCTGGCGCGCTGTTCACCGATCTTACCGTGTTTGAGAACGTGGCCTGGCCGCTGCGGGAACATACCCAACTGCCCGAAGCGCTGTTACGTAGTACGGTGCTGATGAAACTGGAGGCGGTCGGGTTACGCGGTGCGGCCAACCTGATGCCTTCAGAGCTGTCCGGAGGGATGGCTCGCCGTGCCGCATTGGCCCGCGCCATTGCGCTCGATCCGCAAATGATCATGTTCGACGAACCGTTTGTCGGCCAGGATCCGATCACCATGGGCGTGTTGGTTAAGCTTATCGATGAACTGAACCATGCGCTGGGTATCACCTGCGTGGTGGTCTCTCATGACGTGCCGGAAGTGCTGAGCATCGCAGATTATGCCTATATCGTGGCGGATCAGCACATCGTTGCGCACGGCTCGGTGGAGGCGCTGCGTGCGAATACCGATCCTCGGGTACGGCAATTTATTGACGGCATTGCCGATGGTCCCGTGCCGTTTCGCTTCCCTGCAGGTGACTACAAAACCAGCCTGTTAGGCTCCGGGAGTTAATCAATTCATGCTACGAGAAGCATTGGCGTCGTTGGGACGTCAGGGAATCCGGTCCTGTGCTGCCTTCGGTCGTGCCGGGTTCATGTTGTTTAATGCGCTGGTGGGCCGTCCCGAACTGCGCAAGCAAGGCCCGCTGTTGCTCAAGCAACTGCACAGCGTTGGGGTTCAGTCTCTCTTGATCATCCTGGTGTCTGGACTGTTTATCGGTATGGTGTTGGGGCTGCAAGGGTATCTGGTGCTGACCACCTACAGCGCTGAGGCCAGCCTGGGCATGATGGTGGCGCTTTCTCTGCTGCGCGAACTGGGGCCGGTGGTTACCGCGTTGTTGTTTGCTGGCCGCGCCGGCTCGGCGCTGACGGCGGAAATTGGCCTGATGAAAGCCACCGAGCAGCTTTCCAGTATGGAGATGATGGCGGTAGACCCGCTGCGGCGCGTGGTGGCCCCGCGTTTCTGGGCCGGACTTATCAGCATGCCGCTGCTGACGATCATCTTTGTGGCGGTCGGCATCTGGGGCGGCGCGTTGGTTGGGGTGAGCTGGAAGGGCATCGATGATGGCTTCTTCTGGTCAGCGATGCAGGGCGCCGTCGAGTGGCGCAAAGATCTGCTGAACTGCGTGATCAAAAGTGTGGTATTTGCGATTACCGTGACCTGGATTGCGTTGTTCAATGGCTATGATGCGATCCCGACCTCTGAGGGGATCAGCCGGGCGACGACGCGCACGGTAGTGCATTCGTCATTGGCGGTATTGGGATTGGATTTTGTGCTGACAGCACTGATGTTTGGGAACTGAGTCGATGCAAACAAAGCGAAGTGAAATCTGGGTTGGCGTATTCCTGTTGATCGCCCTGGGCGCCATTATTTTTCTCTGTTTGAAAGTCGCCGACGTGAAGTCTATCGGCAGCGAACAGACCTACCGGCTGTACGCCACGTTTGACAATATTGGCGGTCTGAAAGCGCGTTCTCCGATCAAAGTCGGCGGTGTGGTGATTGGTCGCGTTGCCGATATTTCATTGGATACTAAAACCTATTTGCCGCGCGTTGCCATGGATATCCAACGCCGGTACGACCATATTCCTGACACCAGTTCGTTGGCGATCCGCACCTCCGGGTTGCTGGGCGAACAGTATCTGGCGCTGAATATTGGCTTCGAAGATGAAGAAATGGGCACCAAGATCCTCGCTGATGGCGGTGTGATTCAGGACACCAAATCCGCCATGGTACTGGAGGACTTAATCGGACAATTCCTCTATAAGAGCGGAGGAGATAGCGCCGACAATACGGTGAAAACGGAATCTGTGCCGCAAAACGAACCGGCATTGACGCCAGCGCCGTCTGCTCCTGCGTCGGGCGCAGCACAATAATCAAGAGGACATCTGCATGTTAAAACGTTTACTGATGGTGGCACTGCTGGTCGTGGCACCTTTCGCCAGCGCGGTGGATCAAACCAATCCTTATCGTTTGATGAACGATGCGGCGGAGAAGACCTTTTCGCGTCTGAAAACGGAGCAGCCGCGTATCAAGCAGGATCCGAACTACTTGCGTCAAATCGTGCAAGAAGAGCTGCTGCCGTATGTGCAGATTCGCTATGCAGGGGCATTGGTTCTGGGCCGCTACTACAAAGAAGCGACGCCGGCGCAGCGTGATGCCTATTTCAAGGCGTTCGAAGCCTATTTAGCGCAAGCCTACGGTCAGGCGCTGGCGCTGTATCACGGGCAGAACTACCAGATTGCACCGGAACAGCCGCTGGGCACTGCGGATATCATTCTCATCCGCGTAACCATTCTTGACAACGGTGGCCGCCCACCGGTACGTCTGGATTTTCAATGGCGTAAAAACAGCCAGACCGGTAACTGGCAGGCTTACGACATGATTGCCGAAGGGGTGAGCATGATCACCACCAAGCAAAACGAATGGGCAGCCATTTTGCGTCAACAGGGCGTTGATGGGTTAACCAAGCAGTTGGAAGCCTCCGCGCGTCAGCCGATTACGCTGGAGCAGAAAAATGGCTGAGGCTCTGCGCTGGACGTCGCAAGACACGACGCTGGCGCTGTCCGGCGATTTGGATCGCGATTCCCTGCTGCCGTTTTGGCAGCAGCGCGAGACCTTGCTGAAGGGCAAGCAGGCGCTGGATATCGCGGCGCTGAACCGGGTGGATTCCGCCGGGCTGGCGCTGTTGGTGCATCTCTATCAACAGCAGCGCCGCTCAGCGCCATCGTTCACCATTTCTGGTGCCAGTGAACGGGTAAAAACGCTGATTGCGCTGTATAACCTCAACGACATTATTCCCGTCGTTTGATTTTTTTCTTTACCTTTCCCGCGTATAGATGAAAACCGCCCTCTTAGCTCACGCCAAGAGGGATTTCTTTGTTTAAGAAAACGGCGTATTCATCTAAGATACACGGCTGATAATCCTCCCCCTGAACACAGAATTGAGAGCGATGGAAAATAACGAGATCGAAGAGGTGCTGATGAAGGCACTCGCACTGCAAGAAGTCCACGTCACGGGCGATGGCAGCCACTTTCAGGTCGTCGCCGTGGGGGATATTTTTGCTGGTATGCGTCGTGTCAAACAGCAGCAGACCGTATACGCGCCCTTGATGGAGTACATTGCGGACAACCGCATTCATGCGCTTTCTATAAAGGCCTATACACCGGAAGAATGGCAGCGCGATCGTAAGCTGAACGGCTTTTAAGCGAGAGCAGTGCGCCCTGGAATACTTTTAGCAAGCTGAGAACCTTTAACTATGGACAAATTTCGTGTGCAGGGTCCTACCCGGCTCACTGGTGAAGTCACTATCTCCGGGGCGAAAAATGCCGCCCTGCCCATCCTGTTTGCGGCCCTGTTGGCGGAAGCGCCAGTAGAAATCCAAAATGTTCCCAAGCTGCGTGATATTGATACCACGATGAAGATGCTTAGCCAGTTAGGTGCTCACGTGACGCGCAATGGTTCGGTGCATGTGGATGCCCGTGACGTTAACGTCTTTTGTGCGCCTTACGATCTGGTGAAAACCATGCGCGCTTCTATCTGGGCGTTGGGTCCGCTGGTTGCGCGTTTCGGTCAGGGTCAGGTCTCACTGCCCGGTGGCTGCGCGATTGGCGCACGTCCGGTCGATCTGCACATTACCGGGCTGGAGCAGTTGGGGGCCAAGATCGTGCTGGAAGAGGGCTATGTCAAAGCCACGGTTGACGGACGCTTGCAGGGCGCGCATATCGTCATGGATAAAGTCAGCGTCGGTGCCACCGTCACTATCATGACGGCGGCAACGCTGGCTGAAGGCACCACCATTATCGAAAACGCCGCGCGCGAGCCGGAAATTGTCGATACGGCAGGTTTCCTGAATGCCATGGGTGCCAAAATCACCGGTGCTGGCAGCGACAAGATCGTTATCGAAGGCGTTGAGCGTCTGGGCGGCGGCGTTTACCGCGTGCTGCCAGACCGTATCGAAACCGGTACGTTCCTGGTGGCGGCGGCGGTCTCTCGTGGCAGCATTGTGTGCCGCAACACGCGCCCGGATACGCTGGATGCCGTGCTGGCAAAATTGCGTGACGCAGGCGCGGATATCGAAGTGGGTGAAGATTGGATCAGCCTGGATATGCATGGCAAACGCCCGAAAGCGGTTACCGTGCGTACTTCTCCGCATCCTGGCTTCCCGACCGATATGCAGGCGCAGTTCAGCCTGCTGAATCTGGTGGCAGAAGGCACCGGTGTTATCACCGAAACCATCTTTGAAAACCGCTTTATGCACGTGCCGGAACTGATTCGTATGGGCGCGCAGGCAGAGATTGAGAGTAACACCGTGATCTGCCACGGCGTTGATACGCTTTCTGGCGCTCAGGTAATGGCGACCGATCTGCGCGCATCAGCCAGTCTGGTGCTGGCGGGTTGCATCGCGGAAGGCACAACCCTCGTCGATCGCATCTATCACATCGATCGTGGTTACGAACGCATTGAAGATAAATTGCGTGGGTTGGGTGCAAACATCGAACGTGTGAGCGGTAACGACGCGTAATCCCGTTTCAGTATGAGCAGCCGTGCGCTGCTCATACTGGTAACGTCAGTTCTCCGGAAACTCCTGAATCGTCACCGACAGCGTCATCTCCTGGTCGCCGCGGCGAATGGCTACCGGAACGGCAGTGCCGGGACGAACTTCAGCCACCTGATCCATGGTTTCAATCACTGAGACGGCGGGCTTGCCGTTCATGGTCAGCAGCACGTCACCTTTTTTCATGCCGCCTTTATCTGCTGGTCCGCCGGGTTCGACATTCATCACGATCACACCTTGCAGGCGTTTATTGCTGTCCAGCGTGCTATTGGGTGATAGCCCTTCCGCTTGTGCGCCGTTAATGCCGATATAGCCGCGCACCACACGACCATCGCGAATCAGTTTTCCCATCACCTTGGTGGCCAGCGCTACCGGGATGGCGAAGCCAATGCCTTCCGGCGTTTCTCCGTCGCTGCCTTTATCAAAGGTCAGGGTGTTGATGCCGACCAGTTCACCTAGCGTGTTGACCAACGCACCGCCAGAGTTACCGTGGTTGATGGAGGCATCGGTTTGCAGGAAATTCTGACGCCCACCAAAGCCGGAACCCGATCCGTCCATCAGGCTCAGACCCACGCGGCCGGTGGCGCTGATAATGCCTTGAGTCACGGTTTGGCCCAGGTTGTAAGGGTTACCGATAGCCAGCACCACATCGCCGATGTGCGCCGTGCGTTTTTCGTTGATGGTGATGACCGGTAGGTTAGCGGCTTCCACTTTCACTACCGCCAGATCGGTCAGCTTGTCCGTGCCAATCACGCTGGCCTCATAGACGCGGCCATCCTGTAACGAGATAACCAACTGCGCGATATTGTTTATCACGTGATTATTGGTCAGCACGTAGCCCTTTTCACTCATGATCACGCCAGATCCGAGCAGGCGAATGTTCAGTTCTCCGTTGGTTTCGCTGCTTGACTCCCGGCTATAGACGTTAACCACCGCAGGCGCTGCGCGGCGAACGGCCTGATTATAGCTAAGCGGCACATCCTCGCTCTGGATACTGTGTGAGCGGGAAAACAGTGCGGTATTTGACCGTAGCAACGGCATGATCGCGAGCAGAATTCCCGCCACGATCGCGCCAATAATGGCGGAGCGAAAGAGTTTTGCGAGCATAAAACGTACAGGGAAGTGGATAGGTAAGCGTAGGATAACATGAGTTTACCGGACACGGCATGTACCGTGTCCGATTTTATAGTATTGAGACAATATATTGTATTAGCGTAACAGCAGGTAAATCGTTTCTTCGCCACGCATCACGTTCAGCGCCAGCACGCTGGGTTTGCTTTCCAGAATTTTGCGCAATTGGGTGATGTTTTCTACCCGCTCACGGTTAACGCCGATAATGATATCGCCTTTCTGCAAGCCCACCTGTGCTGCCGGTGTGTCTTTAGTGACGTCTTCGATTTGTACCCCTTTGCTGCCATCTTTCGCCTGACCATTCGCTAGCGATGCGCCCTGCAAGGCCGGGGACAGGCTTTCGGCGCTGGTGGCGGCAGAGGTGTTATTATCGAGAACCACGGAAAGTTCCAGCGGTTTACCTTCACGCAGCAGGCCAATTTTCACCGTTTTACCGGGCGCGGTAGTACCGATTTTGGCGCGCAGTTCAGCAAAGCTGTTGATGGGCTTACCGTCCAGTGATGTCAGCACATCACCGGCTTTGATGCCCGCTTTAGCCGCGGCTGATTTTGGTAATACTTCGCTGACGAAGGCCCCACGTTGCGCTTCCACCTTGAAAGCTTTAGCCATGTCGGCGGTCATTTCGCTGCCTTTGATGCCTAACAGGCCGCGTTTCACTTCACCGAACTTGATAAGCTGCTGCGCCAGGTTTTGCGCCATGTTGCTGGGAATGGCAAAACCGATACCGATGTTGCCGCCGCCCGGTGCCAGGATTGCAGTGTTGATCCCAATCAGCTCGCCGTTGAGGTTAACCAGCGCACCGCCGGAGTTTCCACGGTTAATGGAGGCATCGGTTTGGATAAAGTTTTCTAACCCTTCCAGATTCAGGCCGCTGCGACCCAACGCGGAGATGATGCCGGAGGTGGCCGTTTGGCCGAGGCCGAACGGGTTACCCACGGCAACGGCGAAATCCCCGACGCGCAGTTGGTCAGAGTCCGCCATTTTAACTTCTTGCAGATTTTTGGCATCGTTCAGTTGCAGCAGGGCGATGTCGCTTTGCTCATCGCGACCCAGCAGTTTGGCTTCATATTCCCGACCGTCATTCAACTGCACACGAATTTTATCGGCGTTGTTGATGACGTGGTTATTGGTCAGTACATACCCTTTGGCCGCATCGATAATCACGCCGGAACCGAGGCCTTCAAACGGGCGACTGTTCTGCTTGCCTGACGGTGCATTCGGGCCAAAAAAGAATTTAAACTCTTCCGGTACGCGTTGGCGCTGCGTCTGTGTGCCTTCCACATGCACGCTGACCACCGCAGGCAGCACCTTTTCCAACATCGGTGCCAGACTGGGTAACTGTTGACCTTCCACCACGGCAGGCAGGGCGGCAAATGCTGCTGGAAGCGATGACAATGCCAGGCTCATGCTTACTGCCAGTGCGCTGAATAATAATGATTTTTTCTTCATTTGACGTTATCTCTCACAACCTGCGAACCATCGACAGTATGTCGATTATGAATAAAACGATGATATATAAACTTAAACGGCTGGTGAAGAGTCGACCAGCGAATAACGTGTAAAGTTCACTGCTCTTTCGTCAAGGGAATGTAACTATCGTCAAACTGTGCAGGGAAGGGGTATCGGGGATGTAGGCTGCGTGAAGGATCGTGTCCTTCACGCAGTGGTGCGCAGGGGGTTATTTGCGCAGCGGGCGCTCACCGCGCAGCAGTCCTGAGGCGCCGTCTGAATAATCGCGCGGTGGCATGCCTACCGGGGCCTGATCGTTGTCTGCTTCCGCTTCGGTTAAGCGATAGCGAAACGGGTTATCCTGCATCGGCAAATCTGGCAGCAGGCTGCTAGAGCTTTTTGCCATGTGCTGGTACAACTGACGGTAATCTTTTGCCATGTTGTCCAACAATTCAGCGCTGTGGGCAAAATGGCCCACCAACTCCTGACGATAGGTCTCCAGTTCGGTTTTGCTCTTTTCCAACTCGCTTTGCAGCGCTTGTTGCTGCCGCAGTTTAGGGTTGCCAAAGCGCATGGCGACAGCACCGATGATGATGCCGACAACTAATCCTATTAGCGCATACTCCCAAGTCATAAAGACACCTCTTTCGACGTCGTTGTCCCGTAGGGTTTTTTCACTTCATAATAGCCACTATAACCGCTAACGCCGCCCGAGTGGAGTCCCGAAACGCGACGCTGTAAGGTAATTGGGATCTATTTCAGGTGATATCATGGAAAAATGCGACGATCGCGGAGCGAATCGCCGTTAACGGGCGATAAAACACGACTAACTTTTTTTCGGAAAATGACGGATGAAGGGAGAACCCGAGATGATACAACCGACAACGCTGCCGCTTGCTGGGCCACTGGCGCACTATCAGCAGGCAGTGGCGGTGGGCGAGTATCAGCCTGATGAAGTACAACGGCAAACGGTAATCGCGCTGCACGGTATTTATCAGGCCTTGCAAGTGCGCGAAGCATCGCAGGAGACTCCCGTATCCGATGGCCGTTTTACCCGCTGGCGGCACTGGTTGGGGCTGGCGGATAAACCGCCGGCGGACCCGGTGCAGGGGCTTTATATGTGGGGGGGCGTCGGGCGCGGCAAAACTTGGCTGATGGATCTGTTTTTCCAAAGCCTGCCCACAGAGCGCAAGCTGCGGCTGCATTTTCATCGGTTTATGCTGCGCGTGCACGAGGAACTGAACCAGCTACAGGGACAACCGAACCCGCTGGAACAGGTGGCCGATGGATTTAAAGCGCAGACCGATGTGCTCTGCTTTGATGAGTTTTTCGTTACAGATATCACCGATGCCATGCTGTTGGCGGAACTGTTACGCGCGTTGTTCGCCCGCGGCGTTACATTAGTGGCCACATCCAACATTCCTCCGGATAACCTCTACCGCAACGGCCTGCAACGCAGTCGCTTTTTGCCGGCTATCGATCTTATCAAGCAGTACTGCGAGGTACGCAATGTGGATGCCGGTATCGATTATCGCCTGCGTACCCTGACGCAGGCGCATCTCTATCTGACGCCGTTGTCGCCAGAAACCGATGCTGAGATGCGTCAGATGTTCTCGCGCTTGTCTGGCCGGGCATTCTCTGCGCCGGGACCGGTGCTGGAGATCAACCACCGATCGATGCCGACGCTCAGTGCGGGCGAGGGGGTACTGGCCGTCGATTTTGCCACGCTGTGTCTCGATGCGCGCAGTCAGAATGACTATATTGCGCTATCGCGCCTCTACCACACGGTACTGCTGCACAACGTGACGGTGATGGGGAGTAAGGAGGAGAATGCGGCACGCCGCTTTCTGGCATTGGTGGATGAGTTTTATGAGCGGCGGGTCAAACTGGTGATCGCGGCACAAACCTCGATGTTCGCGCTGTATCAAGGCGAGCACCTGAAATTTGAATACCAGCGCTGCCTGTCCCGTCTGCAAGAGATGCAAAGTGAAGAATATTTGAGCCAACCGCACCTTGCCTGAGCGGACAACGGGGAATTTATCGCGCTTTGGTGGAAAAGAGGTCGATCTTTGCTATCGACTTCTCTATAATCTTGCGACCCCACGTTACAACGACGTTTTTTTCCCGAAACGTTAATCGCGCCGGCATGGCTATTCGAAGGGGTAGGTTTGCTGGACTAGATGCGGTGTGAACCTCGACACTTTTTTCTGAATTTATTGAAGCGTTTGGGTGTTCACCAACGTGTAACTTAAATTGGGTAAGCTTTTAATGAAAACTTTTACAGCTAAACCAGAAACCGTCAAACGCGACTGGTATGTTGTTGACGCGACCGGTAAAACTCTGGGCCGCCTGGCTACTGAACTGGCTCGCCGTCTGCGCGGTAAGCATAAAGCGGAATACACCCCGCACGTCGATACCGGTGATTACATCATCGTTCTGAACGCTGACAAAGTTGCTGTAACTGGCAACAAGCGTAACGACAAGATTTACTATCACCACACCGGCCACATCGGTGGTATCAAGCAAGCGACCTTTGAAGAGATGATTGCCCGCCGTCCTGAGCGTGTGATTGAAATCGCGGTTAAAGGCATGCTGCCGAAGGGCCCGCTGGGTCGTGCTATGTACCGTAAACTGAAAGTTTACGCAGGTAACGAGCACAACCACGCGGCACAGCAACCGCAAGTTCTGGACATTTAATCGGGATTATAGGCAATGGCTGAAAATCAATACTACGGCACTGGTCGCCGCAAAAGTTCCGCTGCTCGCGTGTTTATCAAACCGGGTAACGGCAATATCGTCATCAACCAGCGCAGCCTGGAACAGTACTTTGGTCGCGAAACTGCCCGCATGGTAGTTCGTCAACCGCTGGAACTGGTCGACATGGTTGGCAAACTGGATCTGTACATCACCGTTAAAGGTGGTGGTATTTCCGGTCAAGCGGGTGCCATTCGTCATGGTATCACCCGTGCGCTGATGGAGTACGATGAGTCTCTGCGTTCTGAACTGCGTAAAGCGGGCTTCGTTACCCGTGACGCACGTGAAGTTGAACGTAAGAAAGTCGGTCTGCGTAAAGCACGTCGCCGTCCTCAGTACTCCAAACGTTAATTTCTGGCGTTTATCGCTGCAAATCAACGCAAAAAACCCGGTGCTTGCATCGGGTTTTTTTTGTCTTGCATTCGGCTCATCGGGTTAATTCTGCCTGTATTTCACCTCATCAGATAAAAAAATAATCCTGCATTTCTGAGGGTTAGTAATGAAATTGCGCTTCTTTCACCACAGAACGCACAAAATCTGGTAAACTATTTGCCGATTTTGTGCCTGTATGCCAGCCGGCAATTTTCCCGAATGTTGATGCCGCCAGACGTTTTTCTTGTGGACAATCACGTACAGTGATTCCGGGCTATGCAGGATAGCGCCGTTTAGTTATTAGTCGTATTTCTCGATAAACTTGGAGGTTTTCATGGCTGTCGCTGCCAACAAACGTTCGGTGATGACGCTGTTTTCTGGTCAGTCCGACATTTTTAGCCATCAGGTTCGCATTGTCTTGGCGGAAAAGGGCGTGAGTGTCGAGATTGAGCTGGTGGATATGGATAACCTGCCACAGGATCTTATTGACCTCAATCCCTATGGCTCCGTGCCGACGCTGGTCGATCGTGAACTGACGCTGTATGAATCTCGTATCATCATGGAGTACCTTGATGAGCGTTTCCCTCATCCTCCGCTGATGCCGGTTTACCCGGTAGCGCGCGGTACCAGCCGTCTGATGATGCACCGCATTGAATCCGATTGGTATTCTCTCCTGAAAAAAATTATGCAGGGGAATGCACAAGAAGCGGATGCGGCGCGTAAACAACTGCGCGAAGAGTTACTTGCCGTTGCACCTGTGTTCAATGAAGCGCCTTATTTTATGAGCGAAGAGTTCAGCCTGGTCGATTGCTATCTGGCTCCGCTGCTGTGGCGTTTGCCGCTGCTGGGCATCGAATTGACGGGCGCAGGGGCGAAAGAGCTGAAAGGTTATATGACGCGTGTCTTCGAACGTGATGCTTTCCTGGCATCCCTGACCGAAGCTGAGCGTGAAATCCGTTTGCACACCCGAGGTTAAACCTGTATGGCGTTGTCTCAACTGTCTCCGCGCCGTCCGTATCTGTTGCGGGCTTTTTATGATTGGCTGCTGGATAATCAATTAACGCCGCATCTGGTGGTTGATGTATCGCTGCCGGGCGTGATGGTGCCAATGGAATTCGCCCGCGATGGGCAGATTGTACTGAATATCGCGCAGCGTGCGGTAGGTGGCTTGGAGCTGGCTGATGACAGCGTGCGTTTTAACGCCCGCTTTGGCGGGGTACCGCGTCAGGTTTATGTCCCGATGGCCGCCGTGCTGGCTATTTACGCCCGTGAAAACGGTGCTGGCACCATGTTTGAGCCTGAGCCTGCCTATGAGCTGGATAACCTCACGGATACGCAGGGTGAGGCATTGACGCCGGGTGTGGTGATGTCGGTTGTGGATAACGAGCAACAAGACAACGTGACGGAAACTAACCCACCTGATGACGATCCGCCTCCGGCGCCGCGCGGTGGGAGACCATCGTTACGCGTGGTGAAATAACCACATTCACAGAAAAGGGGCAACCGTCGGTATGCCCCTTTTTTATGGCAACAGCGTTGATGAATCATCGATAACCGTTTGCGGCAGGAGAGCGCGATGAAAATGACCAAGGGCCAGTGCTTATGCGGCGCAGTCACCGTCCAAGTACCGGAAGCGTGCGTGCATGACGTCAGCGTATGTCATTGCAATATGTGCCGCCAGTGGGGCGGGGGACCGCTGTTGGCGGTTGAGTGCAAACACGACGTGGTGCTGCACGGTGAAGAGAACGTTACGCATTACCGCTCGTCAGAATGGGCCGAGCGTACATTCTGCCGAATCTGTGGCACTCATCTCTATTACCTGCTGCTGGAAACGCAAACCTATGAACTGTCTGCGGGGATATTCCCAGACGATCGCAAGCGGCTGGTGAGCCAGATTTATATTGAAAGCAAACCGGATTTTTATGATTTCGCGCAACAGACACCGATGCTGACGGAGCAGGACATCCTCGATCAGTTCAATAGCAATAGCTAGACCTGCGCACAAGAAAAAGGCGGCTTGCGCCGCCTTGATGGATAGCGTTCTGATTACACTTCCAGATAGTTCATGATGCCATCCGCGGCCTTGCGGCCTTCGGCAATGGCGGTCACCACCAGATCGGAACCGCGTACCGCATCGCCACCGGCGAAGATTTTCGGGTTGCTGGTCTGGAACGCGCTCTCGCTCTGCTCTGGAGCCACGATGCGTCCCTGGCTGTCCAGGTCCACGCCGTGTTTCGCCAGCCAGTCCATCTTGTGCGGACGGAAACCAAACGCCATGATCACGGCGTCTGCTTCCAGCACATGCTCGGAGCCTTCAACGATTTCAGGACGACGGCGGCCATTGGCATCCGGCGCACCCAGTTCAGTACGCGCCATTCTTACGCCGCAGGCTTTACCAGCACCGTTGATTTCGATGCTGAGCGGTTGCAGGTTGAACAGAAATTCCACGCCTTCTTCGCGCGCGTTTTTCACTTCGCGCTTGGAGCCGGGCATGTTGACTTCATCACGACGGTAGGCACAGGTCACGTGGGTTGCACCGTGGCGCACCGAGGTACGCACGCAGTCCATCGCGGTATCACCACCACCCAGCACCACCACGCGCTTGCCGCTCATGTCGGTATAGGGTTCATCCGGCGCGGTTTCAAAGCCCATCAGTTGCTTGGTGTTGGCAATCAGGAACGGCAGAGCGTCGTACACGCCCGGCGCGTCCTCGTTTTCCAAACCGCCACGCATTGACTGGTAGGTGCCAACACCCAGGAATACCGCGTCGTAATCGGCGAGCAGGGTCTCCAGTGCGATGTCTTTGCCAATCTCGGTATTGAGCTGGAACTCAATGCCCATCTCGCTGAAGATTTCGCGGCGTTTGATCATCACCTCTTTCTCCAGCTTGAAGGCCGGAATCCCGAAGGTCAGCAATCCGCCAATTTCAGGATGACGATCAAACACCACCGCCTGCACACCGCTGCGTGCCAGTACGTCAGCACACGCCAACCCTGCCGGGCCCGCGCCCACAATAGCAACACGCTTGCCGGTGGGTTTCACGTGAGACAGGTTGGGCTTCCAGCCCATTTCGATCGCTTTATCATTGATGTAGCGTTCGATATTGCCAATGGTGACCGCGCCAAATTCCGCATTAAGCGTACAGGAGCCTTCACACAGTCTGTCCTGCGGGCAAACGCGTCCGCACACTTCCGGCAAGCTGTTGGTTTGGTGTGACAGCTCAGCCGCTTCGATAATGCGCCCTTCGTTCGCCAGCTTCAGCCAGTTGGGAATGTAGTTGTGTACCGGGCACTTCCATTCGCAATAGGGGTTACCGCAGGCGAGGCAGCGGTCTGCCTGCGCCTTGGACTGGCTTTCGGAAAAGGGTTCGTAGATTTCCACGAACTCGATTTTGCGAATCTTTAACGGCTTCTTCGGCGGATCTACGCGCTGTAAGTCGATAAATTGATAAACGTTCTGACTCATAATGCCCTCTTACTGCGCCTGAACCCGCAATTCGGCTGCGGAACGACTACGATGCCCTAATAATGCCTTCACATCACTCGATTTGGGTTTCACCAGCGCGAAACGCGGCGCCCAGACTGGCCAGTTGGCGAGGATATCTTCGCCGCGATGGGAGCCCGTATGCTGCACGTGCTCGGTGATCAGGCCGCGCAAGTGCTCTTCGTGAATCGCCAGGTCATCGACCGACAGCACTTCCACCAACTCAGGGTTGACGCGTTTACGGAACTCGCCGTCTTCATCCAGTACGTAGGCAAAACCGCCGGTCATGCCTGCGCCAAAGTTGACGCCGGTGCGGCCCAATACGCAGACGATACCGCCCGTCATGTATTCACAGCCGTTGTCGCCAATGCCTTCCACCACGGTGATGGCACCGGAGTTACGCACGCCGAAACGTTCGCCCGCGCGGCCTGCGGCAAACAGCTTGCCACCAGTAGCGCCGTACAGACAGGTGTTGCCGATAATGCTCGCCTCATGGCTGCGGAACGCGGAGCCGACCGGTGGACGCACGGAGATGCAGCCGCCAGCCATGCCTTTGCCCACATAGTCGTTGGCGTCGCCGGTCAACGTCAGTTCGACGCCGCCTGCGTTCCATACGCCGAAGCTTTGTCCGGCTGTGCCAGAGAAGTTGGCTTTGATCGGGTCGCTTGCCAGACCTTGATCGCCGTGCTGAGCGGCAATGGCACCGGACAGCGTTGCGCCGACGGAACGGTCGGTGTTGCGGATGTCAAAGTAGAGCGCTTTACTCTGTTTTGCTGCGATGTGCGGTTGCGCCTGAGACAGCAGCGCCTTGTTCAACAGACCTTCATCGAACGGCGGGTTGCTCTCGGTGCAGTACAGCGCTTTGCCCGGCTGCGGTTGCGCGGTTTGCAGCAGTGCAGAGAGATCCAGCTTGTTCTGCTTGGCGGTGAAGCCATCCAGTTCCACCAGCAGATCGGTACGACCAATCAAATCAACCAGTTGACTAACACCCAGCTCCGCCATCAGCATGCGAGTTTCCTGGGCAATAAAGTTGAAGTAGTTGATCACACGCTCTGGCAGGCCGTGGTAGTGATCGCGGCGCAGTTTGTCATCCTGTGTAGCAACGCCGGTCGCGCAGTTGTTCAGGTGGCAAATACGCAGGTATTTACAGCCGAGTGCGACCATTGGGCCGGTGCCGAAGCCGAAGCTTTCTGCACCCAGAATCGCCGCTTTGATGATATCGACACCGGTTTTCAGACCGCCGTCCACTTGCAGACGGATTTTGTGGCGCAAGCCGTTAGCCACCAGCGCTTGCTGGGTTTCCACCAGTCCCAGTTCCCACGGGCAGCCAGCATATTTCACTGAACTGAGCGGGCTGGCACCGGTGCCGCCGTCATACCCGGCGATAGTGATCAGGTCGGCATAGGCTTTGGCTACACCGGTCGCAATGGTGCCCACGCCCGGTTCGGAAACCAGCTTGACCGAAATCATCGCTTTCGGATTGACCTGCTTGAGGTCAAAAATCAACTGAGCCAAGTCTTCGATGGAGTAAATATCGTGGTGCGGTGGCGGCGAAATCAGCGTTACGCCCGGCACGGAATAACGCAGCCTGGCGATGTACGGCGTCACTTTATCACCCGGTAACTGACCGCCTTCACCCGGTTTGGCTCCCTGTGCCACTTTAATCTGAATCACGTCAGCGTTGACCAGATAAGCGGGGGTCACACCGAAGCGACCAGAGGCCACCTGCTTGATGCGTGACACTTTATTGGTGCCGTAACGCGCCGGATCTTCACCACCCTCACCGGAGTTGGAGTTACCACCAATGGTGTTCATGGCTTCCGCCAGAGACTCATGGGCTTCGGGGCTCAGCGCACCGATGGACATGGCGGCGGTGTCAAAGCGTTTAAACAGCTCGCTGGCCGGTTCTACGTCGTCAACCGGAATGGCTACGCCTTCCTGCGGTTTAATGGCCAGCAGGTCGCGCAGCGTCGCCACCGGGCGTTCGTTGACGTGTTTGGCATATTCCAGGTAGTCGCTGTATTCGCCGCTTTTCACGGCTTGTTGCAGACTGTTAACCACATCCGGGTTATAGGCGTGGTACTCGCCGTCGTAAACGAATTTCAGCAGGCCACCCTGTTCCAGCGTTTTGCGCTTCAACCAGGCGCGTTTCGCCAGATTTTGCAGGTCTTGCTCAAAATCACCGAAGTTGGCACCACCAATACGGCTCACCACACCGTGGAAGCAGAGCGCAGACAGCTCTTTGTGCAGGCCCACCGCTTCAAACAGCTTGGAACACCGGTACGAGGCGATAGTAGAGATGCCCATTTTGGACATGATCTTATACAGCCCTTTGTTGATGCCGTTGCGGTAGTTGAGCATTACGGCACGGTAAGGCTTCTCAATGGTGTGGTTATCCACAAATCGCGCCAATGACTCATACGCCAGATACGGATAGATAGCCGTAGCGCCGAAGCCCAGCAGCACGGCGAAGTGGTGCGGATCGCGGGCGCTGGCGGTTTCAACAATCAGGTTGGCATCGCAGCGCAGGCTCTTTTCCACCAGACGGTGTTGTATCGCCCCCACTGCCATCGGTGCCGGAACCGGTAAACGGTGATCGCTGATGGCGCGGTCGGAAAGCACCAGTAACACCGCCCCTTCACGTACTTTGCGTTCGGCCTCTTCACACAGCGCCTCAACGGTTTGCTGCAATGATTGCTCGCGCGGATCGAAGGTCAGATCCAGCGTTTCCGCGCGATAGTGCTGCTGATCTTGGGTGAGCAACTGCGTAAAGTCGGAGTACAACAGGATTGGCGATTTGAAACTCAAACGGTGCGCTTGCCCTTCGGCTTCGCAGAATACGTTCATTTCGCGGCCAATACAGGTCGCCAGCGACATCACGTGCGCTTCACGCAGCGGATCGATTGGCGGGTTGGTCACCTGGGCAAACTGCTGACGGAAATAGTCGTAAATGATACGCGGACGGCTGGAGAGCACGGCAAACGGGGTGTCATCCCCCATGGAACCGGTGGCTTCCTGGCCGTTTTCGCCCAGTACGCGCAGGATTTGGTCCAGCTCTTCGCTGCTGTAGCCGAACTGCTTCTGGTAAGTTTCCAGCAGGTTGTCATCCAGCTTACGGCTGCCAACCTGGTCGTCCGGCAGTTCTTCAAACGGCACCAGACGTTTGGCGTTGCGTTCCATCCACTCTTTGTACGGGTGACGGCCTTTGAGGTCGTTATCGGTTTCGTTGGAGTGCAGAATGCGGCCTTCGAGGGTATCTATAACCATCAGTTCGCCGGGGCCAACGCGACCTTTTTCCACCACTTCGTCCGGCTGATAATCCCAAATCCCCACTTCAGAGGCGCAGGTGATCAGCTTGTCTTTGGTGATGACGTAGCGCGCCGGGCGCAGACCGTTACGGTCGAGGTTACAGGCCGCATAGCGACCATCGGACATGACGATACCGGCCGGGCCGTCCCATGGCTCCATATGCATGGAGTTAAAGTCAAAGAACGAACGCAGTTCCGGGTCCATATCCGGGTTGTTCTGCCAGGCGGGCTGCACCAGCAAACGCATGGCACGCACGATATCCATCCCGCCGCTCAGGAACAGCTCCAGCATGTTATCCAGTGAGCTGGAGTCAGAGCCGGTTTCGTTAACGAACGGAGCGGCATCTTGCAGATCGGGGATCAGCGGCGTTTTGAACTTGTAGGCGCGCGCGCGCGCCCATTGACGGTTACCGGCAATGGTGTTGATTTCACCGTTATGCGCCAGATAGCGGAACGGCTGGGCCAGCGGCCAACGCGGCACGGTGTTGGTGGAGAAGCGTTGGTGGAACAGGCAGATGGCCGATTCCAGACGCAAATCCGCCAGGTCCAGGTAAAAGCGCGGCAGATCCGCCGGCATACACAGACCTTTATAGATATTGATCAGATTGGAGAAGCTACAAACGTAGAACTCTTTATCCTGAATCCGTTTTTCAATACGGCGGCGCGCCATGAACAGGCGGCGCTCCATATCGCGCGGCGACCATCCCGCCGGGGCATTGACAAAAATCTGTTCGATGCGCGGCAGTGAGGAGAGGGCAATTTCACCGAGCACGTCCGGGTTGGTGGGGACTTCACGCCATCCCAGTACGGACAAGGTTTCGTTTTGCAGCTCTTCTTCCACAATGCGGCGCGCCGCTCGGGCCAGATCCTGGTCCTGATTGAGGAACATCATGCCCACGGCGTAGTTCTTTGCCAACCGCCAGCCGTGCTCTTCGGCCACCAGTCGGTAGAAACGATCGGGTTTTTGTAATAACAAGCCGCAGCCGTCGCCGGTCTTGCCGTCAGCAAGGATCGCGCCACGGTGCTGCATACGGGCCAGTGCGTGAATCGCAGTACGCACGACCTTGTGGCTCGGTTCACCTTCTATATGGGCGATCAATCCGAAACCACAGTTGTCTCTCTCTTGGGATGCATCGTACAACATATCTCAGTGAACCTCCCCAGGCTCTGTGTGACTCTCACAACCTACTTCGTTCGGCACCGTGGCGTTGAACGGTGGCGGATGGCGGGGTCGCGCATCCTGCCGTTCTCTTCTTCGGCCTCTCGTGACGGTCTTACAAGTGGACTATGACTTGCTTTAAGAGGGAGTCTTTCTTTTCTAACTGCATAAATATGACGAGTCGCGGACTCGTCGGGAAAGCTTCCAGCGGACTCCCAAATTAGCGAGAAAGCCAGTTCAGGTCAAATATCAATGCAAAATGTGCGATTAAGGGATAATTTTTAGTTATGATTATGAAAAAAATGATTTTTTTGAAAAAATCTCCGTTGGGCTGCACATCGACGGCTGAATGAAGTGTGAGCTGTATCACTATGCAAAAGCGTGAACATCTCGTCACCCTGCTGCGTTATCTCTACGTTATAGAATATTCTGCTGTGGATATCCACTTTTAGATTTAATGAAACTCTTTTTAAGTAACGCTTCATCTTTTCATGACGCGCGCGTAGGGGATTAGAAAATTTAATCAGCATGGATGTGAGTTTATTTTCACTAAAAGCGAATAAAAATGCATTTCATTGGGGTGTGCGTGATTGATCGCGGTCATCGCGAACGCTGGAAGAGAAGGGTAGTCTGCTTTCCCTCAGGGGGTAGGTTAGAATATGCAATTGCAAAAATTAATCAATATGTTTGGCGGGGATTTACAACGTCGTTATGGCGAAAAGATTCATAAACTGACGCTGCACGGCGGCTTTAACTGCCCCAATCGGGATGGCACGCTCGGACGGGGCGGTTGCACGTTCTGCAATGTGGCCTCTTTTGCCGATGAAACCATGCAACGCCAAAGCATTGCGGAGCAACTCAGCACGCAGGCGGGCAAGGTCAATCGCGCCAAGCGCTATCTGGCCTATTTTCAGGCCTACACCAGCACCTATGGCGAAGTGCAGATGCTGGACCGGCTTTATCAGGAAGCGTTGCAACAAGCTGAGATTGTTGGCCTGTGCGTGGGAACGCGTCCTGATTGTGTGCCAGACAGCGTGCTGGATCTGTTGGCAGGTTACCATGCACAAGGCTATGAGGTGTGGCTGGAACTGGGGCTACAGAGCGCCTGGGATAAAACGCTGCATCGCATCAATCGCGGTCACGATTTTGCCTGCTATCAGGAAACGGTGCAGCGTGCGCATCAGCGCGGCCTGCGCGTGTGCTGCCACCTGATTGTCGGGCTGCCGGGCGAGAGTCGCGATCACTGCATGACGACGCTGCAACGCGTGGTGGATACCGGCGTAGAGGGTATCAAGCTTCACCCTCTGCACATCGTTGACGGCAGCATTATGGCTAAGGCCTGGCGCGCCGGACGCCTCTGCGAATTACCGCTTGCCACTTACGTCGCCACGGCAGGCGAGATGATTCGCCACACGCCGCCAGACGTGGTGTTTCACCGTATTTCTGCCAGCGCTCGACGGCCGACGCTGCTGGCGCCGCTATGGTGCGAAAACCGCTGGACCGGGATGGTGAAACTGGATTTATACCTTCAGGCTCACGGGGTGCAAGGCTCTGCGCTCGGTCAGCCATATCAACCGGTTATCCTCGGATAATGTTAACGCGTTGTGGTGATTGTCTCACCGCATCGTGCTGGGTTTTACGTTATGATGGCGCGGTGGGTATCCAAGGGAATTCTCTATGAAGCAGATCCGGTTGTTGGCGCAGTACTACGTCGATTTGATGGTAAAGCTCGGGCTGGTACGTTTTTCACTGTTGCTGGCCTCGGTGCTGGTGCTATTGGCGATGGCCGTGCAGATGGCAGTTACGCTGTTGTTGACCGGCAAGGTCGAAGACATCGATGTGGTCCGTTCGGTGTTTTTCGGGCTATTGATTACCCCCTGGGCGGTCTATTTCCTCTCCGTGGTGGTGGATCAGTTGGAGGAGTCGCGCCAACGTCTGGCTAAGCTGGTGGCAAAGCTGGAGGAGATGCGTCTGCGCGATCAGACGCTGAACGAGCAGCTCAAGGGCAATATTGCCCAGCTTAATCAGGAGATTGCCGATCGCGAAAAAGCAGAAGAGGCGCGCCTGATGATGCTGAGCAAGCTCAAAGAAGAGATTGCCGGCCGCGAACAGGCGCAGGTAGAACTGGAGCAGCAATCTGCGCTGTTACGATCGTTTCTGGATGCCTCGCCAGATTTGGTTTACTACCGCAATGAAAATAAAGAGTTTTCCGGGTGTAACCGCGCGATGGAACTGCTGCTGGGCCGCAGTCAGAAACAACTGGTAGGCCTGACGCCGAAAGACGTCTACACCCCAGACGTGGCAGAAAAAGTGATGGAAACGGATGAGAAAGTGTTCCGTCACAACGTGTCGCTTACCTATGAGCAGTGGCTGGTCTATCCCGATGGGCGCAAAGCCTGTTTTGAACTGCGTAAGGTGCCTTTCTACGACCGAATGGGCAAACGACACGGGCTAATGGGTTTTGGACGCGATATAACCGAGCGTAAGCGCTATCAGGACGCGTTAGAGAACGCCAGTAGGGAGAAGACCACTTTTATCTCAACGATCAGCCACGAGCTTCGTACGCCGCTTAATGGCATTGTTGGCCTTAGCCGCATCCTGCTCGATACCCATCTGGATGCGGAACAGGAAAAATACCTCAAAACCCTGCATGTCAGCGCCATCACGCTGGGCAATATCTTTAACGACGTGATCGAGATGGACAAACAGGAGCGCCGCAAGGTGCAACTGGACAATCAGCCTATTGATTTTATTGGCTTCCTGGCAGATCTGGAAAACCTGGGCGGTTTGCTGGCGCAGCCGAAGGGGTTGCAACTGGTCGTTGAACAGCATCCCCCGTTACCACAACGGGTGATTACCGATGGTACGCGTCTGCGCCAGATTCTGTGGAACCTGCTCAGTAACGCGGTGAAATTTACCCAGAAAGGAAAAATCGTAGTGCGCGTTTCGCATGACGCGGACAGCCTGCTGCGCTTTGATGTCGAAGACTCCGGTATGGGCATCCCCGAGGATGAGTTGGAGAAAATCTTCGCCATGTACTATCAGGTAAAAGATAAACACGGTGGTAAACCCGCGACCGGTACTGGTATTGGCCTGGCGGTGTCCAAACGTCTGGCGCAGAACATGGGCGGCGATATCCATGTCACGAGTACGCAGGGCAAAGGTTCTTGCTTTACGCTGACCGTTACCGCCCCGGCGCTGGAAGATGAGGTGATTGTCGGTGGAGAGGATGAGTTGCCGTTACCTGCGCTCAACGTGCTGCTGGTGGAGGACATCGAGCTGAACGTGGTGGTCGCGCGTTCGGTGTTGGAGAAACTGGGCAGCAGCGTGGAAGTGGCGATGACCGGGCAGGAAGCGCTGACGATGTTCGATCCGGACGAGTTCGATCTGGTGCTGCTGGATATCCAACTGCCGGACATGACCGGGCTGGATGTGGCGCGTGAACTGCGCAAAAAATATGCCGGACAAGACTTGCCGCCGCTGATTGCTCTAACAGCTAACGTGCTGCGTGATAAAAAAGAGTATCTCGACGCGGGTATGGACGATGTGCTGAGCAAACCGCTGGCGGTGCCGGCATTAACCGCTGTTATTAAACATTATTGGGACTACGCGGATGAGCCTGAGCAGGCCATTCCCACCGTTTCGGAGCAGGAACCGGTTCGAGAAGCGTTGCTTGATATTCCCATGTTGCAACAATATCTGGATTTGGTCGGGCCATCGCTGATCCATCAGAGTGTTGCCATGTTTGAGCAGATGATGCCCGGCTATCTCGCCGTGCTGGATTCCAACATGACAGCGCGCGATCAAAAAGGCATTGCGGAAGAGGGGCACAAAATTAAAGGTGCTGCCGGTTCCGTTGGGTTACGCCATCTACAGCAGGTGGCGCAGCAAATCCAGACCACAACCTTGCCTGCCTGGTGGGACAACGTGCAGGAGTGGATTGACGAACTGAAACACGACTGGCTGCACGATATTGACGTATTGAAAGCGTGGGTGGCTGAACAGGAAAAACGCGCCCGCAAATAGCGGGCGCACGTAGGCTCAATGCGTTTAGGAGTGGTGTGAACAGGGTGAGGTTGGGGCGAAAAGGATTTTCAGGGGCCTAAAAAAAAATGACCCCGACCGAGGCCGGGGTGCGCGAATTATGCGCCAACACCAGGGAAACTATGCACCTGCTTGATAATTATCAGCAGTTTCAGTTAGCAGGTGCGAGTATTCGCAACGTCGTAAGGTGACGAACCGCTCAAGCAACAAAATAGCAAATGCAGAAATCTTTGTTACAAGAATCATTAAAATGTGTGATGTAGATTAGTGTTTGTCAATCAAAAAATCAATTAGTTGATGTAATGAAATGAAGGAAAATATGATGAAACGAGTCGGCATCGTTCTGAGCGGTTGCGGCGTCTATGATGGCGCCGAAATTCACGAAGCAGTGCTGACGCTGCTTGCCGTCGATCGTGCGGGGGCTCAGGCGGTATGTTTTGCCCCTGATAAGCCACAATTTCATGTGGTTAATCATCTGACGGGTGAAGTAACTGGTGAGAATCGCAATATTTTAGTCGAGTCCGCGCGTATCACCCGTGGAAACATTCTGCCACTGTCGCAGGCGGATGCCAGCCAATTGGATGCGTTAATTGTTCCCGGCGGTTTTGGCGCAGCGAAGAATCTCAGTGATTTCGCGACCAAAGGCGCGGCGTGTCGGGTTGATGAATCATTGGCATTACTCACGCAAGAAATTTATAAGCAGAACAAACCAATTGGTTTTATTTGCATCGCTCCGGCGCTGTTGCCAAAACTGCTGGGGGAGTCGGTAAGAGTTACAATTGGAAATGATATCGATACCGCAGAATGTATAGAAGAAATGGGCGGTACGCACATTGTTTGTCCGGTGGATGATATTGTGGTGGATGCGCAACACAAAGTGGTGACGACGCCTGCCTACATGCTGGCGAACTCCATTAGCGAGGCGGCCAAAGGCATCGATAAACTGGTTGAGCGTGTTCTGGGCTTTACCGAATGAAAGGGTGGGGCAAAAAACGCGGTGTGATCCCTGGGATAAAACGCTGGGTACTACGCAGCGTTCTCTCGTTGCTTGGCCTGTGGCTGGCGGGGATTTTTGTGTTCGCGTTTTTGCCGGTTCCGTTTTCTGCCGTGATGGTGGAGCGGCAGGTGAGCGCCTGGCTGAGCGGAGATTTTTCTTACGTTGCTCGCTCGACGTGGGTGCCGATGGATGAGATAGCGCCCGTGATGGCGCTGGCGGTGATCGCCGCTGAAGATCAAAAATTCCCGGAACACGCCGGGTTTGATATGGCCGCCATCCGGGCAGCGCTGGCGCACAATGAGCGTGACGGTGCGCGGGTGCGCGGTGGCTCGACGCTCACGCAGCAAATGGTGAAAAACCTGCTTCTGTGGGATGGACGAAGCTGGTTGCGTAAAGGGCTGGAAGCAGGTATCACAGTGGGGGTTGAACTGGTCTGGACCAAACGGCGCATTTTGACGGTCTACCTGAATATTGTAGAGTTCGGGCCGGGGATTTTCGGCGTGCAGCAGGCGGCACAGCACTTCTTCAACAAGCCCGCCAGCCGCTTGACGGCAGGTGAGGCGGCGTTGCTGGCGGCGGTGTTGCCGAATCCGATACGCTTTCGGGTTAACGCACCGTCACGCTATGTGAGCTAACGCCAGCAGTGGATACTGCGTCAAATGTCCCAGATAGGGGGCGAAGCGTTTTTGCGGACTAACGGACTGCGTTGAAGGCTGGCTTGCCCTGTGCCGTTCGTGCGTTTGACTATCGTTGAAAGGGGAAGTTATGCGAGTGGTGATGTTTAACAGGCTGGCACGCGTGTGTGCGCTGATGCTGTGGGTTATTGGCGGTGTCGTCATGCAGGCAGAGGCACAGGTACAGGCGCAGGAACGTCACGACGATCCTTACGCGTTTCTACAGCAGTCGGTGCTGACGACGGTCAAGCAGCAACTGCGGCAGGGCACGGAGAAACCGCAAACGCGACTCGCTTACACCGAACTGATCGCTCAGGCAGAAAAAGCGCTCAACAAACCCAACCCGAGCGTGACGGAAAAGGGTATGACGCCACCCAGTGGCTCTAAACACGATTATATGAGCCTCAGCGTCTACTGGTGGCCCGATAGCAACAAATCTAATGGATTGCCTTGGGTGCGCCGTGACGGCGTTATAAACCCTGTCAGCAAGAGTGATGACATCGACGGCGTTCGGTTGGAAGATTTTACCGATCAGGTGTACACACTGACATTAGCCTGGTACTTCTCTGATAACGCTGCCTATGCCGATAAGGCCATTTCGCTGATTCGCACCTGGTTTATCGACCCAGAAACCCGCATGAATCCCAACCTTGATTTCGCCCAGGGTGTGCCAGGTATTGCGCCAGGACGCGGGGCGGGCGTGCTCGACGGACGCTACTTCTCCACCCGCATTGTGGATGCGCTGATTATGTTGCGCGACTACCAAGGATGGAAAAAAGAGGATGACGCACAGATGCGTGAGTGGATGATGGCCTATCTGGGGTGGTTGCAGACCAGTAAGCTGGCGAAGCGGGAATCGGAAGCGAAGAACAACCACGGTAGCTGGTACGCTGCGCAGGTGGCCGGTATCGCCTGGTATCTCGACAAGAAAGACGTCGTTTCTGCGATGGCCGCGCTACAGCGTACCAAGCTGAATCACCAGATTCAGGATGACGGCGCCCAGCCGGAAGAGCTGTCTCGCACCCGCTCCTTTCACTACAGCTATTTCAACCTGCAAGCCATTACCAACATGGGGGTATTGGCAGACAAAGTGGGTGAAGATCTGTGGCGCTATCGCACGCCGCAAGGCAGCGGTATCGCAAATGCCTTTAATTTCCTGGCCCCTTATCTGGATAAAGATAACCGCTGGCCTTACAAATCGTTCGATCAAAAAAGCGCGCGGTTAATTCCTCTGATGCTGCGGGTGGATGAGGCCAAGGGAAATACGCGTTACCGTAATCGAATTGAAAAAGCAGGATTTTCCACTTTCCTGTCCGGTAAGTCGCGTGACAAGCAGGATCTCGGCGGCGAAATTGGTCAAGAGACGCGACGTTTGGCTGCTCTCATCGCTGGCCAGTGCACCCGGCGCATAATTCGAATGCCGGAAAATGAAAAAGGGTGCCGAGGCACCCTTTTTTTTGCTACGACGAGCGATCATTCCAAGAAGGTGAACGCTGTCGTCACGTGTTTCACGCCACTCACTTTGCTGGCAATCTCAGCAGCAGAACGCCCTTCGCGCTGGGTGACCAGACCCAACAGGAAGACTTCACCGTTCTCGGTCGTCACTTTCACGTTGGATGATTTTACCGTATCAGTGGCAAGCAACTGGGAGCGCACTTTGGTGGTGATCCAGGTATCCATGGAAGCGGTGCCCATGGAGACTGGGGTGCCTTTACGGATCTCGTTATAGACTTCCGTCGCACCATCCACGCCCATGGCTATCTGTTTCGCCCGGCTGGCCAAGTCGGTGGTGGGGGCTTGCCCGGTCAGCAACACCTTACCCTGATAGGCTGTCGCGACGATGCGCGCGTCTTTGGATAACTGCTGATCTTTGCTGATGGCGTTGGAGACACGGACTTCCAATGTACCATCATCCACCTGCGTGCCAACTGAGCGTGGGTCGGTCGCAGTCTTGGTAGCAACAGCACCGCCAACGGCAGCGACGCCAATACAACCTTGCAGCAACAGGGCGACAGACAGCACGGCAAATGCAGAACATATCCTCATGGGGGTGCTCCTTAATCGTTCTGGTGTGGGAAAAGGGAATTATCAATCAAATCGCACAGGCAATTAACGGTCAGCATGTGCATCTCCTGCACACGCGCACTGCGATGTGAAGGTATACGGATTTCAACATCTTGCGGGCCAAGCAGACCGGCCAGTTCCCCGCCATCGTAACCGGTCAGTGCGACAATCGTCATATCACGTGTCACCGCGGCTTCCACGGCTTTCACAATATCTCGGCTGTTGCCTCGAGTGGAGATCGCCAGCAAAATATCGCCCGCTTGCCCCAATGCACGCACCTGTTTTGCGTACACTTCTTCATGCAGACGATCGTTGGCTATCGCGGTTAAGACCACATTATCCGCATTTAGTGCAATCGCCGGTAAACTGGGGCGTTCCGCTTCGAATCGGTTGATCATGCTGGCGGCAAAATGCTGTGCGTTAGCGGCGGAAGTCCCATTGCCACAGCACAGGATTTTGTTACCGTTGAGTAATGAGTGCACCAGTGCAGTGGCTGCTCTGGCGATCGCATCGGGTAGGGCTTCCGCTGCGGCGATTTGTGTTTGAATACTTTCGGTGAAACAGACTTTTATTCTATCCAGCACGGTGCATTAACCTATTTTCCAAGCGATCCATTGAGCAATGCGATCTTTTCTCTGACAACGACACCGTCCAGATGCGGTGTTTACGCGCCAAAGGCGTTTGGCAACCAATCATAGTGTTCGCCGGTAATCGCCAGTATATCGAATCGGCAGCTTGTCGTGTCAAAACTCTGCTGTCGCTGCGCCAGCCACAGCGCAGCGGCATGCAATAACCGCTGTTGCTTGCGGGGCGTCACACTCTCTGCTGCCGAACCAAATTGCGCGTTTTTGCGGTAACGTACCTCGACAAAGACCCAGGTGTGTTCATCCCGCATAATCAAATCCAGCTCACCGCCGCGATAATGTACGTTGGCGGCAACGAACGTCAGCCCGGCCTGCTGTTCCAGATAGCGCCGGGCGTGCTGCTCATAGTGTGTGCCTGTCGCTCGCTGATTCAGGGAACGGGCACCAACTGGCCTTGGCGATATTGCAGCCAGGTTAATTGGCGATTGATTACGCAATCTGCGCTGGCCGTTAACGTGCCCGTTGCGCCAGTAATTTGCTGGCTGGACGACTGACGTAAATCGGTAAAGTGGTTCGCCAACGCCCAGGCATCCATCCCCATGGCATAGAGGCGTACCAGTGAGTAGTCATTCTTGAACTGGCTCGCTACTTGTTGCATCAACGCCGGGTTGCTGCCTGCCAGCAAGGGAATCTCACTGAACTGAAGGCCTTCCATTTCAAGACGGAAGTCTGGCCCCAGCCCTGCCTGGAAACTACGCGAGCTGGCATACAACGCCGGGCGTGACTGCGAGGTGGTACGCATATCGATCATCGGTTTAATCAGCGCCAATTCATCCGGCGTCGCCAGAATATAAACTGCGTCGACATTGCCGCTGCCGCTGGTGCTGACGGTGGGCTCAATCTGTGTCGGGATGGTTAACCCGCCAATGGTTGTGCCCGGCTGTGCCGCCGAGGACATCACATTGACCGGTTGACCGTTCAAGCTCAATCCTGCGCCGCTGTTGATTGCCTGTTTCAGCTCTGCGGTATTACCAAAGCGTTGTTGCAGCAGTGTATTGCCGCCCTGGCTTTGCCAGGCTTGGGCAAAGGCGTTAATTACGCGATCGCCCAACGCGCCGCGCGGCACCAGCAGCAACGGCTGTTGTTTGCCTTGGCGATGAATAAATTGCGCCGCGTCGCGCGCTTCATCCTCCGGTGACAGAGCGAAAAAGCACATATTGGGGGTATTTTGCACATGCTCGGGCTGATTAAGCGCCAGAATGTTCACTGTAGTTTGCTGGCTGGTGAGTTGCTCAACGTCATTTTTCAGCAAAGGCCCAACGATGATCGACGCACCGTCACGCTGTGCCTGTGCGACCAGATTTGCTACGGGCTGCGACGTGGTATCGTAGACTTTCACTGACACACCGCTGGCGGCTTCAGGCGCCGGTGACACGCTGGCAGGCGTAGTATACGGGGCACTGATTGAGGTTACCGCCCCGTTGTCTGTTGGTGCGGAGGCTGTATCGACAGGCGCGCTGTAGGCCATGCTGGCCTGGCCGCTTTTCGCCGCATTAAAGCCTAGTTGGATGGCGTTGGCGAACACCTGTGCCTGACCGTTGAGCGGCAGCAGCAGGGCGACGCCACCGCCGACGCCACCACCGGCGACCGGTAAGGCGGTCTGGCCCGATGCCAGCGGTGTCGGCAGCGTTTGTGCCGCTGGGTGGCGCGGATAGCGCGTCTGCCAGTCGCTTAGCGCGGCTTTTAACTGATCGCTCGACTCGCGGTTGTTCTGGTAAGTGGTGAGCAGATCCATCCATCCAGCCAGCACGTTCTCATTGGCGTTGATCAGCACGGCACTGGCTGCCTGCGCAGACATCTGTGTCAGGGCAACCCAGGTCTGATCGATATTTTTTTGATGCTCATCGCCTTTAAGCTGCGGCTCTTGGGCGATATAGGCACGCAGCAGGTCAGCAGAGGGCTGGCCTTGATGTGCGTTGATTTGCGCCTGATAGTAACGCGCCTGTTGATCGGCGGAGAGTGCGCTGACGTCGAGCCCCTGCAGTGCGGCGGCAGTGCCGTTGCTGTCGTTGTTAGCGGCGGCAATTTCCGCTTTCAGCAGTTGCTGCTCACGCTGCTGCGGTTGTGCCAACTGTGCAGGCAGTGCGTTGAACTGCTCGGTTGCCTGGGGGAGCTTTCCTTCCTGAACAAGGGCACGAATCGCAAGTAATTGCCAGCCAGCCTTGTTATTATCTCGGCTTTGCTCCATTTGTTGCAGGTAGTAGTAAGAGGAGGCTCCGGCCTGACCTTGAACATCAGGTGAAGGCGGCTGTGGCGCCTGGCCTGGACATCCCGCAAGAAGCAGCGCCGCGAATAACACAGACGCGATACGCCCTGTTTGCGAACGGACGAAATGATTGGGAAGCATACTGTATCCAGTGGTTTTTTTATAAAGATGCTCAATATTAAATCGGCAACCCGGATGAAACAATGAATCATGAACAACAATGAAGACATTTCTGCATCCACGCTTTACATTGTGCCAACGCCCATTGGCAATCTGGGCGATATTACGGAACGTGCGCTAAGCGTACTGCGTGGGGTGGATGTGGTTGCCGCGGAGGATACGCGTCATACCGGCCTGTTATTGCAACATTTTGCCATTAGTGCGCGCTTATTTGCACTGCACGATCACAACGAGCAGCAAAAGGCCGATCATCTGCTGGCTAAGCTTCAGCAAGGACAATCCATTGCGCTGGTCTCCGATGCGGGGACGCCGCTGATTAACGATCCCGGTTACCATCTGGTGCGCCGCTGTCGTGAAGCGGGCGTACGCGTGGTGCCATTACCGGGTCCGTGCGCGGCGATCACGGCGTTGTCGGCTGCCGGCATCGCCTCGGATCGTTTTTGTTACGAAGGGTTTTTGCCCGCGAAAACCAAAGCGCGTCAGGATCGTTTACTGCAACTGTCTGAAGAGACGCGCACGCTGATTTTCTACGAATCCACTCACCGCTTGATTGACAGCCTGACCGATATGGCAACGGTGCTGGGGGAATCGCGTTATGTAGTGTTGGCGCGCGAATTGACCAAAACCTGGGAGTCGATTCAAGGTGCCCCGGTGGGTGAACTGCTGGCCTGGGTGAAAGAAGACGAAAATCGCCGCAAAGGTGAGATGGTACTGATCGTAGACGGCTTCCAACCGGATGAGAGTGCGCTTTCAGCGGAAGCGCTGCGTACCCTGGAACTGCTGCGCGCTGAATTGCCGCTGAAAAAGGCGGCAGCGCTGGCAGCGGAAATCCACGGCGTGAAAAAGAATGCGTTGTATCGCTATGCGTTGGCGCAAAATGAGGCGGATGACGACGCAGAGGATGACAACCAGGACTAATTCGCCTATCATTCGCGCCGAAGTTGACCAGACAGTCGCCGCTTCATGGTTGTCCCTTTCGGGGGATACGCGTGGAGGGGAGGAAAGTCCGGGCTCCATAGGGCAGGGTGCCAGGTAACGCCTGGGAGGGTAAAACCTACGACCAGTGCAACAGAGAGCAAACCGCCGATGGCCCGCGCAAGCGGGATCAGGTAAGGGTGAAAGGGTGCGGTAAGAGCGCACCGCGCGGCGGGTAACCGTTCGCGGCACGGTAAACTCCACCCGGAGCAAGGCCAAATAGGGGTTCACATGGTACGGCCCGTACTGAACCCGGGTAGGCTGCTTGAGCCAGTGCGTGAGTGCTGGCCTAGATGAATGACTGTCCACGACAGAACCCGGCTTATCGGTCGACTTCACCTCTTAAAAAACCCCGCTTCGGCGGGGTTTTTGCATGTTAACCCCCCTCATTGCAGCAACCTGGCATGCCTGGCCGGAGCCTTTCCTGGTATTTGCTGTGCAAAATGCACGCTAATATTAACCCGTTTACCGACGGCAGGCCGCTATCGACGACTAATCCCTATTTGTGAATGGAGGTACAATGCGCGTAAGCCCAGGCAGCATGACTTCAGGCATGCTAAAAACGCTTGCTACCCAGGTTCCTTCAAGTGGAAATTCGGTAGAGCAGAAGATTCAAAAATTGCACAAACAGATCGTTAAACTGGTTAAAGCGCTGAAAGAATTAACCGGAAAAGCGGCTGGGACAGAATCTGATGAAGAACGCAATGCGTTGAGAAAACAAATACAACTCATTCAACAGCAAATTCAGGCACTTTACGCAGAAATTTCTCGACTACAAAGGCAAGACGCTGAGAAGAGCAGCACGGCTTCTGCTGCGACAACAACGCCTAAGGCTGATTTATCGCAAGAGGGAACGCGCAGGCGCGGTCACCAGATTAATATTTACGCGTAGGTTTTGCGCTTTCAGCACTGAGCATATTGTGGGACTTAAGCAAAAGCTCCCCGCTAAAGAATGATACCTGGCCTTTGTATATCTCGTTTCTCAACAAGACAAAAATTAATCTTGAGTCAGATCCTGCCGTCCGTTAACCTTTACTGCGACGAACTTCTCGTCTCACTGGAGCACACACGGAAAATGAACAAACACGACTGATGAATTCGGATCCTTGCTAACGCGAATGCGTTATCGGGGATGGCTATTGATTTCATTCAGGAGTGCTTATGGCTCATTGTGCGCAATCCCCTGCTTTTCTTTTGCATCAGGTTACCTGTCAATTTGCGACCGGCTTGACGCTTTTCGGTCCGCTTAATCTTTCTCTTGATCCCTCATTGTGTGGCCTGGTCGGGCGTAACGGCTGCGGAAAAACGTCTCTGCTGCGTTTGCTGGCAGGGCTCGAGGTTCCCGCTTTCGGTCATGTTGAACGCGCGGGCTCTCTGGCTTATGTTGCTCATCAGCATAAAATTTTATCAACGACAACGCTGGCTGATTTGCTGGGTTACCAGGCCATTTTTGCCGCGCGTCAGCGCGTCGAGTCAGGCGACTATCAGTTGGAAGATCTCGAACTTCTGGAGGGGGCATGGGATCTACAAGAACGCTTGGCGGCGGCGTTTGCCGAAGCCCGCTTGCCGGAATTTGTTCCTGATAAACGTGCTGCTGAACTGAGCGGCGGAGAACGCGTGCGGGCACTGCTGTGCGCGGCATTTATGGCTGATGCTGACTATTTACTGCTTGATGAGCCGACGAATCACCTCGATCGACAGGCGAGAGTGTGGTTTTACGACAAGCTTTCCCAGCGACGCGGCGGCGCATTGGTGGCAACGCACGATCGTGAACTCCTGGTGATGATGCCGCGCATTTTGGAACTGACCCCGACGGGGTTGCGCAACTATGGTGGCAATTATGATGAGTATCAGCGGCAGCGTCAGGCCGAGCAGCAGGCTGCTCAGGCGGCATTGGAACATGCCACTACCGAGCGTCGGCGCACCCGAATGCGTTTGCAAAAAGCGCATGATGCCAGCCAGCGACGCTCGGCACAGACCTTACGTACCGTTGATTCACTGAATATCGCGTCGTTTGAGCGGGTGCAATACAAAGCGGCGGCAAAAGCGCGTTTAGGCACGCTGCGTAAACAGCACCGTGAGCAAAATGATGTGCTTAATGCTGCTGTCTGTGAGATGCGGGGAAAGGTCGAGGAAGATAGTCCGATATTATTTACGCTGCCAGGTAGCCCCCAATAAACCGGTGTTAGTCATGGATGATCTGGTTTTGCCTCACATCGTGAAGGTTCCTTTCAACTGGAGGATAGATGGCCCGATGCGGGTAGCGCTGCGTGGGCCAAATGGCTGTGGCAAATCGACCCTGCTCAAGGTGATGATGGGTGACGAAACGCCAGTGTCTGGTGACTGTCGTGTTTCAGTCACCACCGCTTATCTCGACCAGCATTTGTCGCGGTTGGATCTCTCATTGTCGGTACTGGCGCATCTCAATGCCGATGATACGCCGCTGGAAGAAAGCGTATTGCGTACCCGGCTGGCGCAACTGCAACTGGATGCGAATAAAGTTGCTCTGCCTCTGGCGGCATTGAGCGGCGGGGAGCGTCTGAAGGCGGCTCTGGCTTGCGTGCTTTGGCGTCGCGATGCCGCCCAATTACTGTTGCTGGATGAACCCACCAACCATCTCGATCTGACGTCAACGCAGGCGATTGAGGCTGCGTTATCTACGTTTCCGGGGGCAATGATTGTGGTATCACACGATGACGCTTTTCTTTCTGGTTTGAGGCTTACGCACAGCCTCGAATGGCGGGAAACGGGGTGGCATTATGAATAAAGGGAGCGACGTGCTGGCTTGAAGGTGGTGGGCATTCAACGTGATGATTCAAATTTATTGATGTTCTTCATCACACGCCGATGACTTTCTCCCGGTGAAAAAGGGCGTAGAGTAATCCTATCGAGTGCACTGGCACATCAATATGGCTCACTAAGGATACTTCTATGAACACTTCCCGGATGCCCGCACTGTTTCTCGGCCATGGTAGCCCGATGAACGTGTTGGAAGAAAATGACTATACGCGTGCATGGCGCCAGTTAGGTGAAACCCTGCCGCGCCCGAAAGGCACTATCGCGGTCTCGGCACACTGGTATACCCGTGGTACGGCGGTGACAGCGATGGAGAAACCGCGCACCATCCACGATTTCGGCGGCTTCCCGCAGGCGCTGTTTGATACGCAGTATCCGGAACCGGGATCGCCTGAATTGGCAGAGCGCATTCAACAGGCTCTGGCACCGCTGCCGGTGATTGCTGACCACGAGCAATGGGGGTTTGACCACGGCTCTTGGGGCGTGTTGATTAAAATGTACCCGGATGCGGATATTCCTGTGGTGCAACTGAGCGTGGACGGTACGCAATCGGCAGAGTATCACTACCAGTTGGGGACCAAACTGGCAGCGCTGCGTGATGAAGGCTATATGATTGTCGCCAGCGGCAACGTGGTGCATAACCTGCGCATGGTGAAATGGGATGGCGATGCCACGCCTTATGACTGGGCGGTTTCCTTCAATCAGTTTGTCAAAGACAACCTGAACTATCAGGGAGATAACCACCCGCTGGTGGACTTTATGCAACATAAAGGGGCGGCGTTGTCGAACCCGACGCCTGACCACTTTTTACCGCTGCTCTATGTGCTGGGCAGTTGGGATGGCAAAGAGTCCATCACGGTGCCCGTCGATGGCATTGTGATGGGAGCGTTGAGTATGCTCTCGGTACAAGTAGGCGGTTAAGGTTGAATATCAAGCCCGTGCATTGCACGGGCTTGTTTTATTCATGGTGGCATCAGCCGTTTTTAAGTGAAGCTAAAATATCCTGCGCTGTTTTTTTGTGGCCTTCGGACGCTTTGGCGTTGTTCAGCAGACGGTTTGCCCAAAACGCTGCGGCTTTAGCATCCTTCTTCAACACGGTGCCATCGGCGAGCAGGCTGGCCAGCGCCATTTGCGCGATAGGTAAATTAGCATCAGCCGCTTTGGTCAGGTACGTCTGTCCCTGTTGTGGATCGTGTGGAATTCTTTTCGAGGTAAAGTAGGTTTTGCCTACCGCAAACTGTGAGGGCACATGTCCACCATCCGCTGCACGTTTTAGCCACACAAACCCTTCTTTCCAGGCGCTGTCTGAACCGCTGGTGGTCAGGTTGTACGCCAGGCGGTTCTGTGCTTCCAGATCGCCCTGTTCTGCACGTTTTACCAGATCGGTATCTTCATCGTAGATGGCTTTAACATCGGGAGGCAGAGAGGCGGTGCCAGCGGCATGGGCGGTAAACAGGGTGCTGACGGCGCAAAGCAGCAACGCAGACAGAAGTCGCTTTTTCATAAAAGTCCTTTTTCCATGAGGTAAATAACGTTGTTAAATATCGGCTAACAGAGTCTGTTCTTTAATATTTTCAGGAATTAACTCAATTACATCATGGTATTAGAACAGTAATGCTAAGAAAAAAGCCACTGGGTTCAGTGGCTTTTGCTGGCAACGAGAATCAGTCCAGAATGATATGCGGGTAAAAGCGTGACAGATCCTGAGTGATTAGTTCGCGATCTTCGCGCAGACCAATGCCGCACGGCTGATCGTTGACCAACCAACTGCCGATCACCGTATGACTGTCGCCAAAGGTTGGCAGCGGGTGATATTGCTGAACGATCTTGCCTTCTTCGCCGTAAGGGCCGTCAACAGAGGCGATCTGCTGGCCATTTTTCACGATCTGAATATTGGCACCTTCACGTGAGAACAGCTGTTTGACCACGTAACTGTCGAGTGGCGGATGATCGTCATCGGCAAAATAGGCGGGCAGCAGGTTGGGGTGGTTGGGGAACATTTCCCACAGCATCGGCAGCAGCGCTTTGTTGGAGATAATGCTTTTCCAGGCCGGTTCTAACCAACGCACGCCCGCATCTTCCAACTTGGTGGAAAATATTTCGCGCAGCATGAATTCCCACGGGTAGAGCTTGAACAGGTTGCCGATCACCTGATTTTGCATATCGGTGAACTGGCCTTTTTCACCCAGCCCAATCTCTTCCATAAAGAGAAATTCTGTGGGCAGACCCGCTTCCAACGCGCAATCCTGAAGGTATTGCACCGTGCCGCGATCTTCTTCGGTGTCCTGACAGCACGCCATATGCAGCAGACCGAAGCCATGATTGAGGCGCAGTTCTTCAAACCGGGCGATCAGCGCTTCCTGAATGCTGTTGTACTGATCGGCATTCTGCGGCAGCTTACCCGCCTCTTTCTGATCTTCCAGCCACAACCATTGAAAAAAGGCCGCTTCATACAGCGATGTCGGCGTATCGGCATTGTTTTCCAACAGCTTGGCCGGGCCTTTTCCGTCATAGGCCAGATCGAGGCGCGAGTAGAGCGAGGGCTGCTGGCTGCGCCAGCAGCTTCTGACAAATTCCCAGGTATGCTTGGGGATGCAGAATTTGGTGAGCAACGCATCGCTGCTGACCACCTTTTCGACCACTTGCAAACACATCTGGTGCAGTTCGGCGGTTGCTGCTTCCAACTCTTCAATCTGCGCCAACGTGAACTGATAGTAAGCATTTTCACACCAGTAGGGCTCGCCGTACATGGTGTGAAAGTTGAAACCAAACTCTGTCGCCTTTTCACGCCAATCCGGGCGTTCGGCAATATCAACGCGCTTCATGCTTATGTCCCTTAGCCACCCATACTGCGAGAAGAGGAGCTGGAACCGGTGCTGGCGCTGCTACGTTGCATCGTGGTCTGCTTGGCGACACTTTCGCCAAAACCACCGCGGGTGATGGTGTTAGTGGTGGCAGGCTTAGGAGCCAGCGCGGTTTTGGGAACCGTGACGCTACGACCGGAAGTGGCAGCCCCGTAGCTTTTACCACTGGCGTCAACGAACTGGCCGTTCGCCGGGCTTGCCGGAGAGCGGGAAGAGAACAGCGGCTGCTGGGCAAAACCTGCGCCACCGCCCATCATGCGGCCCATCATGTAACCGGCCATCAGCGGCATCCAGGAACTGCTGGTCTGTGTTGGCTGAGCGGCGGTGCCTGCCTGCGCAGGGACTGGCGTACATTGTGCTTCGCCAAATTCTGCTACGCAGTCTTCTTTGCTGGCATATTTCGGTGCAGTTTTTTCGGCTTCTTTCAGCGCGTTGTTGTACGCCGTGGTGCATTGCGCGCTCATGGACGGGTTCGCTGCTGAGCAGTCATCCGCATTTTGATACATCGACACGGTTTCGTCAGTCTGCTCGCAACCGGCCAGAATAAACGCGGCGCTGATCGCCAGTGCGACCTGTGCCAGACGATAAGTGCGCCACCCTTTTCGGAAAGCGTCCTTCTGTATGTTTTCTGTACGTTTCATATGGTTATCCCAGAGGGCAAGGCGTCAATGCCAAAGGTATATACCCGTCATACTTCAAGTTGCAGGTGCGTTGGCTGCTCTCGTTCACCCGAATCACTTACCTAAGTAAGCTCACCGGGATTGATGAACCTCATCCCTGAGGTTCACCCTACGGGTCAGCGCAAGCGCTGTTCAAATTTGTTCCAGACAAATTTGTCTCTCCCTTGCCGCCTTCCTGCAACTCGAATTATTTAGGGTATAGCAAGTGTGCATTAGCATAGGGGATGGCTGGCTGAATTTAAAGCACTACGCCTGTCAGAACGCCTGCTCTTTACGTTGCTATACATTTTATTGCGTGCCTGGACGGCTTGGAATAAATCAGCGCCAAACAAAAAGGAGATACACGGGGTATCTCCTTAAGGTCATTAACTGCCTGACGGGGACGACGTCATTAGCTGCGCGGTGCTTTCGGCTCCGGCGCACTGTTGTCAGTAAAGACCGGTGACGTGGAAACGTCCTGGCCTAACGCGCCGTTCAGCGCCTGCAAGTCGTTTTCATTCAAGGTGCCCAACGCTGACTTGATGTTCAACTGGTTGATCAGGTAGTCGTAACGCGCGTTAGACAGCTGTTGCTTGGCGTTAAACAACGTGGTGGTGGCATCCAACACGTCGACAATGGTACGTGTACCGACCTGATAGCCTGCTTCCATCGCATCCAGAGAGCTTTGCGCTGACACTTCGGCCTGCTTGTAAGCGTTGATGCTGCTGATCGAGGCAGAAATATTATTAAACGAGGAACGCACGGTCTGCACCACGGAACGGTGTGCGCTTTCCAGTAGCTCGCTGGAACTGACGAAGCTGTGTTGCGCCTGTTTCACGCGTGAACTGGTGGCACCACCGCTGTAGAGCGGCACGGTTAATGACAGGCCAATTTTGTTTTGGCCGGCATCAAGATCTCTCGAGGTATTATTGGAACCGGTGTTACGCGTGTTGCTGACGCCGGAGGACGCCGTCAGATCTAACGTTGGCATATGGCCGGTTTCCGCTGAGCGAATCTGCTCACGCGCCAGATCCTGACTCAAGCGGGCGGACAGCAGGCTCAGGTTATGGCTTTCCGCATCTTTCAGTAAGGTAGCGATCGCCCCCGGTTTCTCGGTGGAGAAACGGGTGATGTTCAGCCCCGCCAGTTGCGGATAGAAGTTGCCGCTGACCTGACGCAGATTTTCCAGCGCGTTATCCAGCGTGTTGCGTGCAGAGACTTCATTGGCCAATACGCTGTCGTATTGGGCGCGGGCGTTCTGTACGTCAGTGATAGCCACCAAGCCGACATTAAAGCGCTGGGTGGTTTGATCGAGCTGGCGATAAATGGCCTGTTTCTGGGCGTTAACGTAGGAGAGCGCATCAATGGCGCGCAGCACGTTGAAATAAGCGGTGGCCGTATCCAGGATCAACGACTGTTGTGCCGTCTGGTAGGTCACGTCTTGAATGCCTGCCTGCTTTTCTTGCAGCGTCAGGGCGCGCCATTTCGACATATCAAACAGGGTCTGGGTCAACTGCAAAGCACCGCTGGTAACGTTGCTGTTAACGCCATTGCTATCGCGAAAACCTTTGGTGTAACCGTAGTCAGCACCGAGTCCGAGTTGTGGCAACAGGGGGCTGCGCGCCTCGTTGATTTTCTCGAAAGCCGCATCACGGGTGGCAGCCGAGCTGCGCAAATCCGGGTTGGTGGTTTTTGCTTGTTGATAGACCTGTAACAGATTTTCCGCGTGACCCACGGCGCTAAAGCCGCTCAGGCTCAGACCAATAAGAAGAGGGAGCAATTTCTTCATGTGCATTCCTTGTTGTGCAGCTAAGGCAACGATGTAGCGGAGATAGCGCTGTCAAAAAACGAATCCGGCAGATTCTATCAGAATGTGCCAATAGGATAAGTTGGCTGAACGTGCCATCTTCCCCCTGACCGACCCCATTAGGGGGTTTAATTTGCTCTCAGGCCCTAACGTTTGGTCAAATAGGTGTTGTACTAATCCAATTTATCACAAAGCATCGCAAGTATGATGTCCATCTTGATACATGAGACACGTCCACGTACCTGCGGTTGCTCGCAAGGAGTTGAGGTATGGCTGTGTCTGTGTCCCATCCGGCGACTTTTCATAAAGACGATGTAGAAATTATTGCACGGGAGTCGTTATACGAGGGTTTTTTTTCGCTGGAGCGCTACCGTTTTCGTCATCGGTTGTTTAACGGTGAGATGAGCGGCGAAGTCAGCCGGGAAATTTTGGAGCGTGGTCATGCAGTTGTGTTGCTGCCCT
This sequence comes from Symbiopectobacterium purcellii, assembly GCF_019797845.1. Taxonomy (NCBI): domain Bacteria; kingdom Pseudomonadati; phylum Pseudomonadota; class Gammaproteobacteria; order Enterobacterales; family Enterobacteriaceae; genus Symbiopectobacterium; species Symbiopectobacterium purcellii. The sequence goes on from NZ_CP081864.1 coordinate 320,612, forward strand.
ACGATCCGGTACGGGACGAGGTGGTGCTGATTGAACAGATCCGCATTGCCGCTTATGACACCAGCCCGAGCCCGTGGCTGTTTGAACTGGTGGCGGGCATGATTGAGCCGGGTGAGTCTCTGGAAGCAGTGGCGCGACGGGAAGCGCAGGAAGAAGCCGGTCTTAACGTCGGGCGCTGTAAACCGATTATCGGCTATCTGGCGAGCCCGGGAGGCACCAGTGAGCGTCTGGCGGTGATGGTGGGCGAAGTCGATTCCCGTGCCGCACAGGGCATCCACGGTCTGGCTGAAGAGAATGAAGACATTCGGGTGCATGTTGTCAGCCGCGAACAGAGCTATGCCTGGGTGGAGAGTGGAATTATTGATAACGCAGCATCTGTCATTGCGCTGCAATGGTTGGCGTTGCACCATACGCAATTGAGACTGGCGTGGACGGAGTAAGCTGATGAAACGCTACACCCCGGATTTTCCGGCCATGATGCGGCTGTGCGAAATGAATTTCGCACAATTACGCCGTTTATTGCCGCGAAAGGATGAAGTCGGAGAAAGTGCGGTTTATCATGTAAATAATGCAAGCTATCGCTTAACGATAGTGGAATCCACGCGTTATACCTCATTGGTTGAAATCCAGCAGATTGCGCCCGCCGTCAGCTATTGGAGCCTGCCAACGTTGAGCGTGCGGCTTTACCACGACGCGCTGGTTGCGGAAGTGTGTGCCAGTCAGCAGATCTACCGTTTTAAAGCACGTTATGATTACCCGAATAAAAAATTACATCAACGTGATGAAAAGCATCAAATTAATCAGTTTCTTGCTGATTGGCTAAGGTACTGCCTGGCGTATGGTTTTACATCGGCACCGTTAAATGCCGATTCCAGTTTGTTAGACAGATTTCAGTAACCAAGGATACTATTTTTTGGAAAGTCTGCTGAAAGTTCCTGTGGCGAGTGGGGCCAGAATCAGGATTTTACAAATAACCGATACCCACTTGTTTGCTGGCGAGCACGAGACACTGCTCGGCGTGAACACATACCGTAGTTACCATGCCGTGCTGTCTGCCATTCAGGCGCAGGGGCAGGATGTTGACCTTATTGTGGCAACGGGAGATCTTGCTCAGGACCATTCGCAGGAGGCCTACCATCACTTCACGCGTGGCATTGCGCAGCTACCCGCGCCTTGCGTGTGGCTGCCGGGAAACCATGATTTCCAGCCTGCGATGGTGGATGTACTGGCACAGGCCGGTATTGCGCCTTCCAAGCACGTGCTGTTGGGCGATGCCTGGCAGATTATTTTGTTAGACAGCCAGGTATTTGGCGTGCCGCACGGTGAGTTGAGTGAATATCAACTCGAGTGGTTGGAGCGCAGCCTGCTACGCTTTCCAGAGCGTCATACGCTGTTGCTGTTACATCACCATCCGCTGGCTTCAGGTTGTACCTGGCTCGATCAGCACAGCCTGCGTAACGCGCACCATTTGGATGCGGTGCTGGCGCGTTATTCGCAGGTGAAAAATGTGCTGTGCGGCCATATTCATCAGGAGCTGGATCTTGACTGGAACGGACGCCGACTGATGGCGACGCCTTCTACCTGTGTGCAGTTCAAACCGCACTGCACCAACTTTACCATTGACGATGTCGGGCCCGGCTGGCGTTATTTGGATCTGTTATCGGACGGTTCGCTCCAGACGCGTGTCTACCGTCTGAACGGCAGCGAGTTTTTGCCTGACATGGATTCGGACGGCTATTAATGCCTACGCTACTCTACCTTCACGGATTCAATAGCACGCCGAAATCGGCCAAAGCGACGGCGCTGGCCGCCTGGCTGGCGCAGCATCACCCCCAGATAGAGATGCTGGTGCCGCAGTTGCCGCCTTATCCGGCGGAGGCGGCCGACCTGTTGGAGTCATTGGTGATGGAGCGCGCAGGGCATCCGATCGGCCTGGTGGGCTCATCGCTGGGTGGCTATTATGCCACCTGGCTGTCGCAATGCTTTACCTTGCCCGCCGTGGTCGTCAATCCGGCGGTGAAACCCTTCGAACTGTTGCTGGGACATCTCGGCGAATATCGTAACCCCTATACAGGGGAAGAATATGTGCTAGAGTCTCGGCATATTTACGACCTGAAAGTGATGCAGATTGAATCACTCGAGGCGCCGGATTTACTGTGGTGTTTGCTCCAGACAGGGGATGAAGTGCGGGATTATCGGCAGGCTGTGGCGTATTACACGGCGTGTCGCCAGACGGTGGAATCGGGCGGGAACCACAGTTTTGTTGGGTTTGAACACCATTTTGACCCTATTGTGCGTTTCCTGGGATTGAGCGACGATTGATCCGTTCTGTACTGCACTGTCCTTACTGATACGGGCAACGACAACGCGCCGTCCGCGGACAGTGTATCCTCTCAGCGCCATTCCGTTTTACACATTTAAACAACGGCTAACGCGAATATGAGTCAATCAAGTTATAACGCTGACGCCATTGAGGTGCTCAGCGGCTTAGAACCGGTGCGCCGCCGTCCGGGGATGTACACCGATACCACTCGCCCTAACCATTTGGGGCAGGAAGTGATTGATAACAGCGTCGATGAAGCGCTGGCGGGCCATGCGCGCCGTGTCGATGTGATCCTGCATGAAGATCAGTCACTTGAAGTGATTGACGATGGCCGTGGCATGCCGGTGGATATCCACCCGGAAGAAGGGGTGCCGGCTGTTGAGCTGATTCTGTGTCGCCTGCACGCGGGCGGGAAATTCTCCAACAAGAACTACCAGTTCTCCGGTGGTCTGCACGGCGTGGGCATCTCGGTGGTGAACGCGTTATCTTCACGCGTGGAAGTGACCGTGCGCCGCGATGGGCAGGTCTATGATATTGCTTTTGAAAACGGTGAGAAGGTGCAAGCGCTAACGGTGAGCGGCACCTGCGGACGACGCAACACTGGCACCCGCGTGCATTTTTGGCCGGATGCCAGCTTTTTTGACAGCCCGCGTTTTTCTGTCTCTCGCCTGACGCATTTATTGAAAGCCAAGGCGGTGCTGTGCCCCGGCGTGGAAATCACGTTTAAAGACAAGGTCAACAATACTGAACAGCGTTGGTGCTATCAGGATGGTCTGAACGACTACCTGTGTGAAGCGGTTAACGGCCTGCCGACGCTACCGGAAAAACCGTTTATCGGCGCTATTGCTGGCGATACTGAGGCGGTGGATTGGGCGCTGCTATGGTTGCCGGAAGGGGGCGAACTGCTGACCGAAAGTTACGTCAACCTGATCCCGACGGTACAAGGCGGAACGCACGTTAACGGCCTGCGTCAGGGCTTGCTCGATGCCATGCGTGAGTTTTGCGAATTCCGCAATATTCTGCCGCGCGGCGTGAAACTCAGCGCTGAAGATATCTGGGAACGCTGTGCCTACGTGCTGTCGGTGAAGATGCAAGACCCGCAGTTTGCCGGGCAGACCAAAGAGCGCCTTTCTTCGCGTCAGTGCGCCGCGTTTGTGTCTGGCGTGGTGAAGGATGCGTTTAGCCTGTGGCTGAACCAGAACGTGCAAGCGGCTGAAATGCTGGCCGAATTAGCCATTTCCAGCGCCCAGCGCCGCATGCGCGCGGCCAAAAAAGTGGTGCGTAAAAAATTGACCAGCGGCCCGGCGTTACCGGGGAAACTGGCAGACTGCACCTCACAGGATTTGAATAAAACTGAACTGTTCCTGGTGGAAGGGGATTCTGCAGGCGGCTCCGCCAAGCAGGCGCGTGAGCGTGAGTTTCAGGCCATCATGCCGCTCAAGGGCAAGATCCTCAATACGTGGGAAGTCTCGTCTGATGAAGTGTTGGCGTCACAGGAAGTGCATGACATCTCTGTCGCGATCGGTATGGATCCAGACAGCGACGATCTTAGCCAGTTGCGCTACGGCAAGATCTGTATTCTGGCGGATGCTGACTCGGACGGTTTGCACATCGCCACGCTGCTGTGTGCGCTATTTGTGCGCCATTTCCGCCCGTTGGTCGCGGGCGGCCATGTGTATGTCGCCATGCCGCCGCTCTACCGTATCGATCTGGGCAAAGAGGTGTTCTACGCGCTGGATGAAGAAGAAAAAGCCGGCGTACTTGAGCAACTGAAGCGCAAGAAGGGCAAACCTAACGTTCAGCGCTTTAAAGGGCTGGGCGAGATGAACCCGCTACAATTGCGTGAAACCACGCTTGATCCCAATACACGCCGTCTGGTGCAGCTCACCATCAGTGAAGATAATGTGACCGAAACGCTGGCGATGATGGATATGCTGCTGGCGAAGAAACGCTCGGAAGATCGCCGCAACTGGCTGCAAGAGAAGGGCGATCGGGCGGATATTGAGGTGTGATGCGGCTAGCGCGCAATCTTGTATAAACAGAACCGCTCCAGCGCATGACCTGCCGGTATTTTGGGATAACTAAAGTCTTCACCGGTATTGGTCATGCCTGCCTTTATCATCACGCGCTGTGAAGCCATATGTTGCAGTGGGGTATAGGCGTAGACCTCTGGGGCGTCGAGCTCCTCAAAGGCATAGCGAATGGCGCGTTTTGCCCCTTCCGTGGCATAACCGTTTCCCCAGTGCCGCGCTTGTAAGCGCCAGCCCGCTTCGATAAGCGGCGCATGAGGAATTCCGCTCTATTCCTGCTGTTTATGCAGACCAACAAAGCCGATGAATTCGCCGCTTGATTTCAACTCTACGGCCCAGAAGCCCCAGCCTTTGTTGGCAATATGTCTGCTGATACGGCCGGCCTGCGCATCGCTTTCTTCGCGTGTCATCAGCGCAGGGAAATAGCGCATTACCGTCGGGTCGGCATTCAATTGTGCAAAAATGGGGTAATCTTCATCGCGCCATTGGCGCAGAATCAATCTTTCCGTCTCGATCATAGCGATTTTTCTCCTTATTCACGCTAAAGACTAACAAATCAATCTGAAAGACGCTGACAGCCTTCATGGCTTCACAGTAGAGTAAGTGAGCATCTTAATCCTTGACGACTGTGTAACATTATGAAAAACAATCACGAAAAAGACTCGGGTGGCACAGAAAAACTTGACGGCGGTGCGCGCCGTGTACGGCTGGAAGATATCGCCGCGCGCTGTGGTACGTCGTTAAGCACGGTGTCCCGTGCGCTGAGCGGTGAAAAAGGGGTGAGCCAGGCGCTACGCGCGCAGATACTGGAAGTGGCGCGGGCGGTGCGCTACAGCCCCGCCGTGGAAATGGGGGGCTCCCGTATCGGTGCTGGCCGTCTCTCAGGTTGCGATGCTGGATTATCACCGTTATCAATTCAGTTGGTATGTGCTGCAAGGGCTGAAAGAGCGCGCCAAAGTGCTGGGGCTGGATCTGGTGACCCATCCACTTTCTGACAAGGGCACGCAGGCGCTGACCGATCTGCTCAATCAGGAGGATATCGGTGGCATGCTGGCACTCACCGTCGACGATCCGGCGATTTTAGACGTTGTGGTAAACCTGAAAAAACCTGCGGTGCTGGTAAACAGCGAAGATCCGCTGATGCGACTCTCCAGCGTGATGCCGTGTAACCGCTCGGCCACCCGGATGGCGGCTGACTATCTGGTGTCGCACGGGCATCGCGATATCCTGTTTTTGATCCATCCCGGCCGACGAACCATTGAACAACGGCATGAGGGCTGGCAGGAGTCGATGCGTTATTTTCAGCTGCCCTGCTCTGAACAGCAGGTGATCAGCGTGACCGATTGGCTTCCCGAACTGGCTGAGCAGGCGGTGGTAGCGTGGTTTCGCGAAAAAAAACGTACCTGTACCGCGATCCTGTGTGCCAATGACTCTTTGGCGTTAGGGGCGATTAACGGGTTACAGCGCTTAGGTTTGGATGTGCCAGGGGATATCTCGGTGGTGGGGATGAACGATTTGCCGCAGGCCGAATTTGCATCGCCGCCGCTGACCACCGTGCACTTGCCGGTGCAGGAAATCGGCGTTATTGCGCTGGAGTTGTTGCAGGACATCATCGTCGGCAATGTGACGATCCCCCGGCGTATAGAACTGGCGTGCGCCATGGTCGAGCGTCAGTCTGTGGCGGCGTTAAACGCATCATGAGGGCTAATGCCCCCATGATGCGGTGCTGCGCGTGTTACGCGGTTATTTGAATTTCGCTCGTTCCATATTGGGGATCAGCAGCAGGTACATCACACCCCAGGCGACCAGATAGGCCACAGAACTAATGGCGAACAGCGCCCAATAATTGCCTGATGCTTCGAGTACGGCACCGATCACCGTGGAGAAGATCACGCTGCCGATCATGCCAAAGGTGCTGCCGATGCCGACCACCGAACCCACCGCCGCGTTTGGGAACAGGTCGGACACCGATGTCAGCAGGTTTGCTGACCAGCCTTGGTGTGCAGCAGCCGCCAACCCGACGAGGGCAACGGCCAGCCACAGGCTTTCCACCTGCGTCGCGGCAAAAATCGGTATCACCGCGCAGGCGCAAATCAACATAGTGGTTTTGCGCGCTTTCGCCGCGCTGAATCCCATATTCATCAGCTTACCGGGTAACCAGCCTGCGCCCAGACTACCGCCAATGGCAAACAGATAGATCATGATCAACGGCACACCCAACCCGGCCATATTGATATCGCGGGTTTCGTTCAGCCATTTGGGCAGCCAGAACAGGAAGAACCACCAGATGGGATCGGTCAGCATCTTGCCTAGCGCAAAGGCCCAGAGTTGACGGTAGCGCAGCAGATGCGTCCATTTGATGGATTCCACGCTAACGTGCTCTTCTTTGTCCTGACGGATCCAGGCCAGCTCTTCGGCAGAGGCTTTATCTTGCGGTTTGCCAAACAGGAAAAACCACGGAATAAGCCAGACAAAGCCCACCGCGCCAAGAATCAGAAACGCCCCGTGCCAGCCGTAATGGATGGCGATAAACGGAATCAAGGCGGGAGAGACTACCACGCCAAGGTTAACCGCGACGCCCAGAATCCCTGTCGCCAGCGTGCGCTCTTTCTTGGGATGCCAGTCGGCGATGACTTTCATCGCTGCCGGGAAGTTGGCCGATTCCCCCAGTCCAAGGATGACGCGCACAATAGCAAAACCGACCACGGTGCCGACCGCCGCGTGCAACATGGCAGCGGCGCTCCAGACTACCATCGCCACGGCGTAGCTGATCTTGGTACCAAATTTGTCAATGACGCGGCCGCAAATCAGGGTGCCTGCGCCGTAGGCAATGGTGAAGGCGTTGACCAGCCAACTGTACTCCATCTGCGTCCAGCCGATATCTTTTTGCAGCATCGGCGCCAGCAACCCGAGCAGTTGGCGGTCCATGTAGTTCACCGTGGTGGCGAACACTAGCATCGAGCAGATAGTCCAGCGATAGCGGCCCTTGGGGGGGCACTGGCGGTGGTTTGGCTGTCGCCGTGAGGGACAGCAGCTTCTTTTTGGCTAACTTGAGTGTCCATAGTGATTCTCCAGCTCAGGCCAGTGGCCTGAGCGGTTGATGGTTAGGGTAGAGTGGTGTTGCGTGATGAAAAGGGCTAGAGCGTCAGCTCGCCGTGCGTACCGGCCACGCTCCAGGCATCGGGGTCAAGAGCGCGCCCTTGCGCTTCCACGCGGCCATCCGGCAGAAAGCGCACCTCACCGTAGACCGGATCGAGGACGCGCAGGGTGCCATCGGCCTCGTGGTGCACGGTGAGATCGGCGAACGTCTGCGTAAAGTAGTCCAGCGACTGAATGTCTGCGGTGTCATTCAGGCGCACCAGCCAGGTGGTTGTTTGGCCGTGCTGCTGCACTTCACAGTGGCGTGTCGGGCCGGTTTCCACGATGTGGAAAGGCTGAGAGCCGAATAACAGCGCCATGCCCGTGCCGCTTTGCAGCGCGATACGCTCGGGGCTGATACGCACATCGCTAAAGATGTGCTGCGGCAGCCAGGCGTGGGTAAACGTCGGCTGTCCTTCGTGGGTGGTGAAGGTCAGCACTGCAAGTCCACGATACTGCTGGACGCGCGGCAGCGTACCGCAACCGCCCCAGTAGGACGGTCTGCCAAATCCGCCGTGTAGGGCTTCGCCAGGGTGGTTGATCCACACCTGCGCTTCAGGAATATCACCAAGGCGCAGATGCAACGGTGTCTCCTGATATCCCCACTCGCCCCAGCGATAACCGGCAATGGAGCCCATCGCCACATGACGAGTTTTGTAGTGATACAGCTTAGCGATGCGGTTGGCCCCTTGGGCAAAGCACCACTCTTGTGCCGTCGGTTTCTGCCACACCGCAATCTCGGCCAGTGCAGGATCGAGGGTTAAACCGTGGTCGCGCAGCAGTAGCGCCAACTGTGGTAAGGCGTGGAAACGGCAACCGTAGTTGCCTTTGCCCCACAGCAGGCGGGAGATTGCGGCCAGCTCCAATGAGCGTCCAGCACGCAGTGTGTGTTCGTAAGAGCGCCCCTGAGAGGCGGTCAGCATACCTTGATGACAGGAGCGAGCGATTTGCTCAACCAACCGCTGGATGGCGCGGCAGCTGCGTGCGGCAATATCGGCGTCGGGAGAGAGCGCGGCCAACGCGGTCAGTCCTTTCAAATCCACGGGGAAATAGGGCGCTGAGTTCCACTCGGCCATCTCGCAGGATTCAAAATGGGTGAGCCAATCGAGCACGCGCTGCTTGCCGGCGGCAGCCTGCTGGCTCCCGCTGCGGTTGCTACGCACAAAGGTGGCCTGTGGGAAAAAGCTGCCTGCCAGATAGGCGGCCGTGTGAAACAGTAGCGCATGGTTTTCCGAGAAGTACCACTGCACGTCGTTGCCCGGCTCATCCATCCAGTAGCGGAAATGCAGAATGGCGGCATCGATTTTTTCCCGGGTGGCCGGTGCGATGGCATCACCCCAGGCGATGCGGCACCACAGCAGCGGCACCAGCGTGAAATCGGCACAGTCATGACAATCCAGCACGGAAGGCAATACCCCTTCCAGCATGGTGTGCGTTTCCTCATCGGCCATGCCGCAGGCCAGTCTGGCTAACGCTTTAACGCTGCTGTATTCCCCTTGCGTGGCGACCGTGTGCAGCGCTTCGGCAATACGTGCGGCTAAGGTCTCTGGCACAACCTGCTGTGCGGTGGCATGACAAATTTCAACGCCAAGGGTACGGCTTATTGATAACGCTCCGCTGGAGAGCGTTATCACGAAGTTGCGGAAATCCGCCGGGAGCTGTGCCGTATTGGCGATACGCGCTATCTGTTGGCCCGGACGCAATTCGGTTTCCAACTCAATAGGGCTATCCAGCGAAATAAAATCGCCCAGTACGCGACAGGCGATGGTCAGCGGCCGGGTCGCAGGCGCAGGGAAGCAGAGGTTGATATCCCCGTGGCTGTAGGCGGAGTATTCGAAGGACACCCCTTCCAACAGCGCTTCCATTTCCGCCACGCACGATGCGCCAACCGGTGAGGTCAACGCCACATTAACCGGTATGCCCGCTACGTAATCGAGTTGGAAGAAAAAGCGAATATCCCGTTCAGCCAGATCGTCAAACCAGACCCGAACGTCGTTAAGCCCCGATTTCAAGGAAACGGTGACCTCAATGGCGTTTTCCAGGTTGCGCTGGTAGGCGGCACTCCAGGCGACCTCTTCGCCGTTAACCTGCACGATGCCGCCGCCGCAGGTGGTGAAACGCAGGGTCACCTCACCGTCGGTTTCGGCTTCCAACCCGGTTTGCGCCCAGGCACCGATACGGGTGGGACGGAACCAGAAACCAGAAAGGTCTACGCGGTCAGAACCAAACGGGAACCACCATCGCGTCAGTTCGAACGCACCGAACGGCTGTGGTTTCTTCTCCAGATAGCGTTGCTGGAAGTCTACCCGACAAGGGTAGGTATGCGGGATGAAGTTTTTCTTTTTACTCATGAAGAAAAACGGGTCCATGTCACCCTGCATAGGGACATCGGGTACGTCATAACGCTGGCTGACAATATCGGAATAGTGTCAGTAACGAATCGCGTCACCCTGTTGTAAAGCGCGGCGATAAATAGTGTCAGTGTTCATTGATTATTCCCCGGAAACAATGTGTTGCAGGTCATTTATTCCGCAACACGGATGCCTTCACTCAAACACAATATGGCAAGCGACTGCCCGTAGGCGGTGGGTTGCAGCGGAATCTCTTTATAAAAATCAAGCGTGCGCCCCATGCGGGTGCCATACGAGACATTCTGCACCGTGCCTTGCGCATCGATATTCTGGCGTACTGCCTGTAACGCTTTTTTCCCCGCCGCCAGCCAGCGCTCATCACCCAGGCCCAGGCGTGCGCCTTTCAGCAAGCCATAGCCAAAACCGGCGGTAGCGGAAATTTCTTCGTAGCTGTCAGGGTGGTCCAGCAGGGTATGCCAGGCCCCGCTTTCGGCTTGCAGGTCGATCAGCGTGTTCACCTGTGCGTTGAGACACTCCAGCAGATAAAGGCGTACACCGTTATCGATAGGAGCAATCTCCAGCAGATCGAGAATCCCCACGGTGATCCACGCGTTGCCACGCGCCCAGCGGGCTTGCGCAAAATTGCTTTTTTGCGCAAAGCTCCAGCCGTGGTACCACAGCCCGGTTTTCGGGTCATTGAGGTAGCGTGCGTGCAGCAAGAACTGACGTACCGCTTCGTCGACCAGTTCCTGACGGCCTGAAACCGTACCGTAATGCGCGAGGAACAGCACCACCATAAACAGTGTGTCGTCCCATATCTCCATCTGGTTCACACCGTCAGACACCACATGCTGGAAGCCTTGTTCCGGCGTGCGTGGCAGTTTGGTTATCACATCGTTCGCCCAACCGTCCAACACGCGCGCGTAATCATCATTACGGGTGTGTTGCCACAGCAGCGACAGCGGCAGCATCGGCGCGGTGGTATTGACGTTGAGCGGCGGTAAACCCTGTGCGATTTGCTTATCAAACCAGGTGGTGAGGGTAGCCAGCAGATCGTCTCGACGGGTGAATTCCCACAGGCGGAACAGCCCGTACAGGCCCACGCCCTGCGGCCATTCCCAACTGTTGAAAGAGATATAATCTCTCGGCGTACCATCCAGGTTGGGCTCGTGAAAACGGCCTTCGTCTTTCAGGCCGAGAGTGCCTGCTATCAGGGCATCTAACTGTGCGTTCAGTGTGGTGTTGCTGCTCATTGCGTCGGTTTTCCCTTGATGAAAGAGTGCGTCTTGCAAATGGTGTAGCATTTGCGCAAAAGAATGCGCAATACGAAAATTTTTTGCGTTAATGTTTTGTGATTTTGATTAACTTTTTGCCGAGGTGCGTACCGATCAGGTTTTTTTTATTTATTAAAATAACCGGTTATGATGACGTTATCTGAGGCAGAGAAACGGCAGCGAGAAGCGATGAAAGTCACGCTGGAAGAGTTGCAAGCGTTTGTCGTGGTCATCGACAGCGGATCGATTACAGCAGCGGCAGAGCAGTTGGGGCAGACCGCCTCCGGTATCAGTCGTGCGCTGCGCCGGCTGGAAACCAAGCTGGATACCACGCTGTTGCACCACACCACACGCCGTTTGGCGTTATCACAGGAAGGCGAGCGGTTTTTGACGCAGGCACGTGAAGTTATCGCGTCAGTTGAACAGGCAGAAGAGTCGATGGCCGTCGGACGTGAGCAGCCCTGCGGCACGTTGCGCGTCAATGCCGCGTTTCCGTTTATGCAACATGCCATTGTGCCCCTTATTCCCGAATTTCGCCGCATTTATCCGCATATTCAGCTACAACTGAACACCGATGACGTCTTTATTGATTTACTGGAGCAGCATACTGACATTGCGATCCGCATTGGCACCCTGCGGGATTCCAGCATCCATGCCCGTCTGCTGGGCAGCACGCGCACGCGGATCCTGGCCAGCCCTGATTATTTGCAACGCCACGGAGTGCTGCAGACCGTAGAAGCGCTGGATAATCACGTATTATTCGGTTTTACCCATGTGGATGTGCTCAATGTCTGGCCGGTACGTAAAGCCAACGGTGAGTTGTATCGCATCAAACCGGCGCTGGTGGCCTCGAGCGGTGAAACGCTACGCCAGCTGGCGCTGCGCGGGGAGGGGATCGTCCGCTTGTCTGATTTTATGACACAGGACGATCAGAAAAGCGGACGATTAGTGCCGGTGTTGGCGCAACAGACGATTGAAACGCGCATGCCGGTGAACGCGGTTTACTACCGCAATACCAAGCTGACGGCGCGTATCAGCTGTTTTCTCGATTTTCTCAGCGAGAAGATGGCGCAACAGTTGCTGTAGGCCGCGTTCAGGCGAATACGCGGGTCAAATGTTCACGGTACTCAGCCAGATAGCGATCTACTTCCGGCTGCTTGATCACATCATTGCAGATAAAGGTCGGCAGCGGTGACAGGCCGATAAACTGGTTAGCTTTGTGGAACGGCAGGTAAACGCCATCAACCCCGACACCGTGAAAGAACTGGTCGGGATCGGTAAAGGCTTCCAACGGCGCGTTCCAGGTCAGGGACAGCATATAATTCCGCCCTTGCAGCAGACCGCCGGAGCCGTATTTTTTGCTGGCGTCTGAGCGGGTGCGGCCATCGCTGGCATACAGCGAGCCGTGACCGTGAGTAAACACCTCATCGACGTATTTCTTCAGAATCCACGGCACGTCCATCCACCATCCCGGCATTTGATAAATGACGGTGTCTGCCGACAAAAAGCGCTGTACCTCTTCGTCCAGGTTGTAGCCCTGATCGACGTTAGTCACCTGTACGTTATGGCCCTGTTCGCTGAGCAAGGTGGCGGCAAAATCCGCGAGCGTATTGTTCAATTGGCCCTTGGAGTGACCAAAGGATTTGCTGGCGTTGATCAGCAGAATGTTTTGCATGGTGACGATGATCCTGATTGCTTAATGAAAGTAAGGCAGTGTAGTGCGCAGTCTTAAGATAAAAAATGGGTGTAATCGCAAAACACTTTTGACTTTCAGTCAATAAATCAGGGGTTTTGTGTCCTGAGCGTCAGGCAATCGCTAAATAAAAAGGGCAGGAAAACCAACGTATTGGTTTTCCTGCCCTGTTGAGGACACGTTTTGCGTTTATTTCACTTCACGCAATAAACACGCTAATTAGAAATCGACACTCATGCCCAATTGGAAGGTGCGCCCCGGTGCAATGGACAACTGTTGATCGTAATAGTGTGCGTTATTGGGATCGGCATTGGTTGGTGCCTCAATGTTGCGGCTGTTCTGGTAATCCCAATATTTACGGTCAGTCAGGTTGTAGATACCGCCGTTGACACGCACGTTTTTGGTAATGCGGTAGTAGGCGGTCAAATCCACTAAACCATAGCCCGGCACGCGCATAAAGGTGTAATTGTCGGAGCCAAGCACATTACCGTTGCCTACGCGTTTACGGCCTGCGGCGTAATCAGCGGTTTTTCCTTTGGTAAAGGTGGTGATCAACGCAGAGCCATAGGTGTTGCTCGGATCGTCATAGGCCAGCCCAACCACGGCTTTTTGTGGCGTGACGGTATCAAGATTGACATAGCGGTCACCGGAGGCGCTGGATTTCGAGGCACCCTGGGTATAGCCGTAAGCCAGACGGGGCTGAACCCTTTGGCCTGTTCAAACCAGGTGCCCAGTTCGAAACGTGCACTCAGCTCGCCACCGTAGATATAGGCTTTATCGCGGTTTTCAGTGAGATAGAGGGTACTGATGGTGTTTGGCAGATTGACAAACAGGTCGGGATTTCCTGCACGGCGATAGTAGCCATTGGCGATAAAGTTTTTGTAATCGTTATAGAACGCAGCAGCGCTAAGCGTTACCCCGTCCACAATACGACCTTTCAGCCCCAGCTCATAGTTATCGCTGGTTTCGGTTTTCAGATTAGGATCGCCGATCGTGGCATAAGAGCTTGATGTGCCCATATAACCCAGGGACCAGGCACCATACAGTTGCCCTGCGTTCGGGAACTGCGCACCGCGCTTATACTGCACATAGGCCAGCAAATCCGGCTTCAGATTGTACTGGAAGGTCAGTGCTGGCAGAATTTGGCCGTCAGCGTTGGTGCCGTACATATTGGCAGTGTCATTGGCTGTCACGTTGCCATTAGTGTTGGTAAACAGGTTATCGGTATTTTCCGGCTTGGCGTGCTGCCAGGCGAAACGCACCGCAGGGATCACGGAGAAATCACGCCCCGCCACATCCCAGGTCATCTTATCCTGCACAAAAGCACCGGCATTGATGATTTTACTGTCTGCTTGAGGGCGGCCCAATTGAATAGGTAATCCATCAGCCGCTATGTTTTGTGCTGTCAGCGGTCTTTCGGATTCAGATTGGCGAATATTGACACCATAGCTAAACCGATGGTTACGCCACTCTTTGGTCGCTTTGCTTTCCAGCCCAAGGGTGTTGGTATCGTAGCCGCTCCACACCTGAGTTGGTGACGCCGCATTGCTGATGGTGTAGTCGTGGGCTTCGGTTTTGCTAAAGAACAGTTTGCTGTTCAGGCTGTCAAACAGCAGCCCGTCAGTCGGGGTATACAGATCGGCAACGCTTACGCCCCAGCGGCGCGTTTTGCTGTCCTGAAATGAGGTGCTGCCATCACGAGAAGAACTGCCAGAGGCGCTGACATTCCAGGTGGGGAAGTTGCTGTGGTTAAACTTCTCGTAATAGTCCACGGTACCGGTGAGCTGGTGCACGTCGGTTGCCTGCCAGATGCCGGAGGCCAATACTGCGTTGGAGTGCCAGTTGGCCGGATTGCTGTCGATGGTGGCATCACGGTGGTTTTCGGTTTCATTGCCGTCACGGCGGCTGTAGACCACTACGCCGCGCAGGGTGTCGTCACCGCCAGCGGCGGTAATCCCGTTGTGGAAACTGCGATCGGCGGAGTCATATCCAGCCTGATAGCCAAAATAGCTGTGTTTATCGCTACTGAGGAAGTTATCCGGCGATTTGGGCATAAATGAAACCGAGCCGCCCAGCGCGTTATTGCTGTTAGACACGTCGGTCGCACCGGAGGCGATGTCTACTGAGCCGTACAGGTAGGGATCGAGGTAATCACCGCGGCCGATGCCGGTGCTGCCTGCCTGAACGCGACCGCTTGGCGTGGAAGTCCCGCGATCGGTTCCTGCGGGAAGTTCAACGCCATCGATATCGATAGAGACGCGATTGTTTTCCAGTCCGCGAATGTTGTAACCGCTATAGCCACCGCGATCGTAGCTGCTTTTGCCTGCGGTAGCCCCGGCGCTGACGCCCGGTGCGCTCACCAGTGGCTGATAGCGCATGATATTGCCGAAGGTGTTACCGCCTTCTTTCAAGAGGTCGTTGGCCGTCAGGGTGGTTTTCGTGCCCGCTTCTCGCTCCACGCGGGGAGAAAGTACCGTCATGGTATCCTGGGACTCTTTCTGGGCAGTATCCGATTTGCCCTGCGCGCTTTGCGCCGCATTGGCACCAAATGCCAAGCCGGACAGGACGCCGGTCAGCAAAATGTTATTCATATTCTTATGATTTAACATGATAGAGCTCTTGGGTTCGCGATGGTTTGGGTTCGTAAAAATAGCGGTGCCGATATTGTCATCGGTGCGGTAGGATGCCGCGTATAGCTAAATGATAATCATTAGCATATAGCAAATATAATCATTATCACCGCGATTGCGGCATTAAGATTTCTTAATGCAGGAACTCAACGACGATTGATGAAGTGTTAAGGGAGGAAGACACCGGAGGTTTGTGACAGTGGCTGGCAAGATGCTGTACTATCTGCGCAGACATTACCGCGCGCGTTGCGGGAATTAAGCCTTTTTATACCCTAAATAATTCGAGTTGCAGGAAGGCGACAAGCGAATGAATCCCGATGAGCTTACTCAGGTAAGTGATGCGGGTGAGTGAACGCAGCCAACGCACCTGCAACTTGACGTATGACGGGTATAGATGACCTGTTATGGCATGATCATTGAGTCACCGCGTAAGGATTATCGATGAGTGAGATAACTCATGACGGCGCAGAACGTCTTGCGCTACATACGTTTACAGAAAATGCGTACCTGAACTACTCCATGTACGTCATCATGGACAGGGCGCTGCCTTTTATTGGTGACGGCCTTAAGCCGGTGCAACGCCGCATCGTGTATGCGATGTCGGAACTGGGGTTGAGCGCCAGCGCCAAGTTTAAGAAATCCGCCCGTACCGTGGGTGACGTGCTGGGGAAATACCATCCGCACGGTGACAGCGCCTGCTATGAAGCCATGGTGCTGATGGCGCAGCCTTTCTCTTACCGCTATCCGTTGGTGGACGGTCAAGGCAACTGGGGGGCACCGGACGATCCGAAATCCTTTGCGGCGATGCGTTACACCGAATCGCGCCTCTCCAAATACGCCGAAGTGCTGCTGGGCGAGTTGGGGCAAGGCACCGTTGAGTATCAGCCCAACTTTGACGGCACCTTGCAGGAACCGAAAATGTTGCCGGCGCGTCTGCCCAACATTTTACTCAATGGCACCACCGGCATTGCAGTCGGGATGGCGACGGATATCCCACCGCATAACGTGCGCGAAGTGGCGGCCGCCGCCGTTGAACTGCTGGAAAAACCGGAATCCTCGCTCGACGATCTGTTGCAGTTCGTCCAGGGGCCGGATTTCCCCACCGAAGCGGAAATCATCACGCCGCGTGATGAGCTGCGCCGTGTCTATGAGCAGGGGCGTGGTTCCGTGCGGATGCGTGCCCTGTGGAAGAAAGAAGACGGCGAAGTGGTGATCACCGCGCTGCCGCATCAGGTCTCGGGGGCGAAAGTGTTAGAGCAGATCGCCAGCCAAATGCGGGCGAAAAAGCTGCCGATGATCGACGATTTACGCGATGAATCGGATCATGAAAATCCGACGCGCCTGGTGCTGGTGCCGCGATCTAACCGGATCGATCTCGATCAGGTCATGAATCATCTGTTTGCCACCACCGATCTGGAAAAAAGCTACCGTATCAACATGAACATGATCGGTCTGGATAACCGTCCCGCCGTGAAAGGGCTGGTGGAGATCCTGAGCGAATGGCTGGTGTTCCGCCGTGATACGGTGCGCCGCCGCCTTAATTACCGCCTGGAAAAAGTGCTCAAGCGTTTGCACATTCTGGAAGGTTTGTTGATTGCGTTCCTGAACATTGATGACGTTATTCATATCATCCGCACCGAGGATGAGCCCAAAGCGGAGCTGATGCGCCGCTATGGCCTGAGTGATACCCAGGCTGAAGCCATTCTTGAATTAAAATTGCGGCATTTGGCGCGCCTGGAAGAGATGAAAATCCGTGGCGAGCAACATGATTTGGAAAAAGAGCGCGATCAGCTTCAGGCGCTGTTGGCATCAGAACGCAAGCTCAACAATCTGCTGAAAAAAGAGATTCAGTCGGATGCGGAGTTGTATGGCGATCATCGCCGTTCGCCGTTGCATGAGCGTGCGGAAGCCAAGGCCATGAGCGAGCACGATTTTGTGCCGTCTGAGCCCGTCACGATTGTGTTGTCAGAAATGGGCTGGGTGCGTAGCGCGAAAGGGCACGATATCGATCCTTCCGGGCTGAGCTTTAAAGCAGGCGATAGCTACCGAGCGGCCGCGCGCGGCAAGAGTAACCAGCCGGTGGTGTTTATCGACTCCACCGGGCGTAGCTATGCGCTCGATCCTATCACGCTGCCGTCGGCGCGCGGCCAGGGTGAACCGCTGACGGGCAAACTGACACCGCCACCGGGTGCCACCATTGAGCATGTGCTGATGGCGGCGGATGAACAGCGTCTGTTGATGGCGTCCGATGCCGGCTACGGGTTTGTTTGCACGTTCAACGATCTGGTGGCGCGCAACCGTGCCGGTAAAGCGATGATCACGCTGCCGGACAATGCCAAAGCGCTGGCACCGATCGTGATAGAGCGCGAAGACGATCTGCTGATGGCGGTCACTGCTGCGGGGCGCGTACTGGTGTTCCCGGTGTCCGATCTGCCTCAGTTGTCGAAAGGCAAAGGCAACAAGATCATCTCCATCTCTTCGGCGGACTTTACTGAAGGCAAGGATCGCCTGGCTCTCCTGCTGGTACTGTGGCCGCAGGCGACGGTGAAACTGTATTCCGGCAAGCGCAAAATTGTGGTGCGTGCGAGCGAGCATCACGGTGAACGGGGGCGCAAAGGCACCCTGCTACGCGGGCTGCAAAACATTGACCGCATTGAGGTTGATGCGCCGCCAGCGTCGAAGGATGACAGCGAGGAGTAATTCGTTGCCTGATATCACCGATGGCGGTATCAGGCATCCCCCCTTTGTTACCGTGCCGATGGCGCGGGCGCCACGGCAAAGGATTACCCGTGTGTTTTATGCCGAAGTCGCTATACTAGCGGCGGCGGTTGGCTTATGAGGTTGTTATGTTATTCATTATCCGTTTTGTGGTAGTGGTGATTTTTTCCATTCTGATTTGCCTGTTCGGTACGATTTACTGCCTGTTTAGCCCGAAGAATCCGCGCCACGTGGCGACCTTTGGCCATGCGTTTGGGCGGCTTTCGACCCTGTTTGGCCT
This sequence comes from Symbiopectobacterium purcellii, assembly GCF_019797845.1. NCBI lineage: Bacteria > Pseudomonadati > Pseudomonadota > Gammaproteobacteria > Enterobacterales > Enterobacteriaceae > Symbiopectobacterium > Symbiopectobacterium purcellii. Next base: position 339,049 of record NZ_CP081864.1, read on the forward strand.
AAAAGTAGAAGTCAGAGTGCCTGCGGATGCGGGAAACTATGGCAACTGCATTTACATTGCCAACCATCAGAACAACTACGATATGGTGACGGCGGCAAATGCGGTGCAGCCGGGTACGGTAACGGTCGGTAAAAAAAGTCTGGTGTGGATCCCTTTCTTTGGGCCGCTCTATTGGCTGGCAGGTAACTTGCTGATTGACAGAGAAAACCGCGCCAAGGCGCACGGCACCATTGCGCAAGTTGTTCATCACATTAAAGAGCGCAATATTTCTGTCTGGATGTTTCCAGAAGGCACGCGTAGCAGTGGTCGCGGATTGATGCCGTTCAAAACCGGCGCTTTCCATGCGGCGATCAGCGCAGGCGTGCCAATTGTGCCAATTTGTGTGACCGACACGCACAATAAAGTCAAACTGAACCGGTGGAATAACGGCCATGTGATCGTTGAAATGCTGCCACCGATTGATACTTCTGCATACGGTAAAGAGCAGGTGCGTGAGCTGGCCGCACACTGTCATGATGTGATGGCAGCGCGTTTGGTTGAACTGAATGCTGAAGTCGTTGATCGGGAGAAAGCAGCGAAGCGTTAACGTTTTTTTACGCCCTCTACATTGGTGGTGGATGTATACCCTAACTAATTCGCGTTGCAGGACAAAACGTTTACGTTTTGAACAGCGCTTGCGCTGGCCCTCTAGGGCGAAGCTCATTTATGCGTCTCGTAATGCGGCAAGTGAGGGAGTCCCGATGCGCTTACTCAGGTAAGTGATTCGGGTGAGCGAGCGTAGCCAACGCCCCTGTAATGCGAAGTATGACGGGCATATACGGTTAGCAAGATTACGGAGTTTTTATGTCACTTAGCCGCCGTCAGTTTATTCAGGCATCGGGGCTTATGGTGTGTGCGAGCGGGTTACCTGCGCCGGCGCAGGCAAAGGGCAAGCAAAATGCGCTACCCATCCCGCCGCTGTTGGAGTCTCGTCGCGGACAACCGCTTTTTTTGACCATGCAGCGTGCACACTGGGCGTTCTCCGGTGATCGTAAGACGTCGGTGTGGGGCGTTAACGGACGTTATCTCGGTCCTACGGTAAAAGTGTTCAGCGGCGATGATGTCAAACTGATCTATGGCAACCGTCTGAATGAGCCGGTCTCGATGACTGTCAGTGGCCTGCAGGTGCCAGGTCCGTTGATGGGCGGAGCCGGACGTATGATCTCTCCGGGGACTGACTGGGCCCCAGTGTTGCCCATTCGACAGGCGGCGGCTACCTGCTGGTATCACGCCAATACGCCGAACCGCATGGCGCCGCATGTGTATCAGGGGCTGGCTGGTCTTTGGCTGATAGAAGACAGCGCCAGCAAGAGTTTGCCTATTCCGAATCACTACGGTGTGGATGATTTTCCGCTGATTATTCAGGATAAGCGCCTGGATAACTTTGGCGTTCCGGTCTACAACCCGCCCAGTAGCGGAGGCTTTGTCGGCGATACGCTGTTGGTGAACGGTATACAAGAACCGTTTGTCGAAGTCTCACGCGGTTGGGTGCGCCTGCGCTTGCTGAATGCATCAAATGCGCGTCGTTATGTGATGCGTCTGAGCGACGGTCGCCCGATGTACCTTATCGCCAGCGATTTGGGTTTTTTACCGCTGCCGCTGGCGCTGAATCAGATTTCCCTGGCGCCGGGTGAACGCCGTGAAATTCTGATTGATATGTCTCAGGGCGGTGAAGTGACCTTGGCGGCGGGTGATGCGGCAACGCTGATGGAGCGACTGCGTGGCTTGTTTGAGCCCTCCAGCATCCTGGTGTCAACGCAGATACTGACGTTAAAACCCACCGGTTTGCTGCCACTGGTGACCAACAATCTTCCCGCCCGCTTGCTGACGGATATTGTGCTACCCGCCAATATCAGCCGGACGCGGGAGTTCCGTCTGGGCGATAGCCTGCCGGGGATTAACGGTGCGATGTGGGATATGACGCGCACGGATGTGCAAACGCAGGAAGGACGCTGTGAACGCTGGATCATTCACGCCGATTCACCGCAACCGTTCCACATTCAGGGGGCGATGTTTCTGGTGCGCAGCATCAACGGCGCGGCTCCTGCTGCCGATCAGAGTGGCTGGAAAGACACGGTGTGGGTGGATGGGGACGCCGAACTGTTGGTCTATTTCACCCAATCGTCATCGGCCTCATTCCCGTTCCTCTACTACAGCCACACGCTGGAGATGGCGGATCGTGGTTCCACCGGACAGTTGGTGGTGCAGTAAAACGGCACGATAAGGGGGCGTATGGCCCCCTTTGTTTTGTCTTGCCGTTTTGTATTACCGCCGTGTATTACAAATTGGCGTTTGGATTCTGTGGTGCCGCCGCGACGGGTTGCGATGCAGACACTTTCAGCGTTAGTTTAAACCACTCCACCACGCGATGAATCAGCGGCTCTTGATACCACGGTAAATCGCCGTGATTCGCCCCTTCCAGCAACACATACTCTGCCGGATTTCCGCCCTGTTTTAAGGCCTTAAACAACTGAGCACTTTGTACCGGAGAAACCAGCGTATCCGCGCTGCCGTGCATGATCAGGAATGGCGGTTTTTTACCGTTGATGTGCCCCATAGGGCTGGCATTAAGGGCTTTCTTCTCATCTTTGCCGATAGCTGCACCAGGGAAATCGCGGAAGGCCGCACCGTTAACCAACAGCGCTTCGGTTGACGCCGGTGAGCGGTGTACATCCTGAATATTCTCTGGGAAGCCAGCACCGATGTTGAGCAGATTGGAGAGCCCATAGAGGGTCACCACGGCCTGAACATCCGAGGATTGATTGAGATAATCCCCTTTATCGAAGTTTTTTTCACCGTTGGTGACACCCAGCATTTGTGCCAGATATCCACCCGCAGAATCACCCAATACGCCAATACGTTGCGGATCAATGCCATATTCTGCGGCGTGTTCGCGCAGGTAACGCACCGCGGCTTTACCGTCTTGTACTGGCGCAGGGAAGGTGTCTGGCACCGTGCGATATTCTGCGGCAGCGACCACAAAACCAGCCTGTGCCAGCGCCATGCGCATTTCGATAAATTTCTCATGATCGGCGGAGGTAAAACCGCCGCCAGGGAAATAGACAATAGCCGGTTTAGCGGCGGCAGTACGCGGGATAAGAAACGACATCCTCAACTGACGAACCGCACGTGGGCCTTTGATCTGGCTGTAGATCACATTGCTGATGGTATCAATTTGTCCGCGGGTAGCAGCAATCTGAGTGACCTCGGCACCGGGCGTGTAGCCGGGAAGTTGCTGTGGGGCAGCATTGGCGGACGCGGCGGCAATGCCTGCCACAATCGCGCCAATTAAGGCAATCTGTTTTATTTTCATGACGTTCCTTACGTGACTGCGGTATCGGTTACTTCAGATTTTCAGGAAAATTGGCCGGCAGTTCGCTGGCTGGGCAAGCGATCACGCTCTCGTTATCGGGGCCGCAATCACGCACAAACGTGATGGTGGAAAACTCGTCGATCACTTCCGTTGGGTAAGCCGGGCCCGCGGCGCGGTAGGCTTCCATGGTCGGGATATGATCGTTTTGGAAGCACACGGTTTTTTGTGGATCGTTGATAACCCAACGCGGGAAGAAGATGGTGCCGTGGAACAGGCGATCGCCCAGATTCACGATCAGGCTGACATCGGTGCCAGTGGGTTCCGTCCAAGAAATTTTATAAACGCTGTGGGCAACGCGAACGATGTGGGCAAACTGATCCTTGACCCAGCGGTTAGCGACGATGCCGCTGTGAATGCGGTAATCCAGCGTGTGGTCGTTCTTCACGTAAATCTCATAGTTCCAGCCATTATCGTAGGTATAAACCAGATGTTTGCCGACAAAATCGCTGAGGTCGTGCTTATCAAATGTACTCATGGTCCTGCTCCTTTTGTTCTTGATGTCAGGATCATATTGCGTCACTCTGTGAATTCATAACGCTTATTTTTCATCTAATTCATCCAAAATGTAGATTGATTATGCACAAGACAACGCTGGAACAATGGTTCTTGCTGGATAAGGTGATTGAGCTGGGCAGCTTTGCGCGTGCAGCGCAGGCAACGCACCGTAGCCAGTCTTCGGTGAGCTACAATCTGGCGCTGCTTCAGGAGCGCCTTGGTGTGGCATTGCTGGAAGCTAAAGGACGTAAAGCGGAGATAACCCCTGCCGGCGCGCTGCTGTTGGCGCAGGTCAGGCCGCTACTTAATGCATTTCATTATGTGGAAACGCAGGCGGCCACGCTGAAAAAGGGGGGGCGTACGCGTCTCGATCTGGTGGTCGATAACGTATTTCCCCGTGAAACGCTATTTGCCATCTTACGTGAGTTTCAGCAGTTGCATCCCGATACCCACCTCCATCTGACGGAGATACTGGAGAACCAATCCTGGGACGTGGATGCCGATGTGGCGGTACTGACGCGGCGTGAAGATATGATGGGGCGGGGCGAATGGCTGATGAACATCGATTTTGTTGCCGTGGCGCATTGCGATCATCCGTTGCATCAACTCCCTGCGCCGTTGCGTGAAGAAACGCTGTTGCGTTATCCGCTGGTGCGAATCGCTTCCCGGGAAAACAGCATGCCATTGGCGGTAACAGCAGCCACTGAATATTGGACGTTCTCCACCGTAGAATCAGCGATTGAAGCGGTGATGCATCAGGTCGGTTATGGCTGGTTGCCGGAAGAGTGGATTGCGGCACCGCTGGCGTCGGGCATGTTAAAAACACTGGCATTAGGGCACGGCACGCGCCGCGCCACGCCGCTGCACCTGATTGTCCGGCGGGCGCTGGCACCGTTGGATGAACAGGTAAAAACCTTGCTGACACTGTTTCGGCGTGCCAGCCGCGGTACGCCCCAAACGGGGTGTACCGAATAAGCCTGTCTATGGTTTAGCGCGTGGGAAAAGCGGGCAGCGGCGCGGCGTCGGGGAAATACTCGTCTAGCGTATTCCAGCCGGGAGGCTGTGACGATCCTTGAACGGCGACCATACAAGCGGCAACGCGATTGGCCAAATCGACCGCCTGCGTCAGCGGCCAGCCCGCAGCTAGGCCAGCCAGCAACCCGCTACAGTGCGCATCACCTGCGCCAATGCTGTCTACCACCGTGACCGGATACGGCGCTACGGATTGCGGTGCGGCGTCCGGTGGGCAAATCCATGCCCCTTCCTTGTCCAGTCGACAAATCAGCGTAAGCCCACTGCGTGCGGCGTACTGCTGCGCCAGTGCGATAATATCGCCTTCGCCCAGCAGGTGGCGCGCCTCGTCTCGGTTTAGCGTCAATAGCGTGCGACTGCCAAACAGCGCCGTGATAAAGCCGGGCGGAATGCCCGGTAGACGAGGGCCGAAATCGATCAGTTTTTGCTGAGGCTGCGCCAGTACCCAGGCGCGCAGTGCGGCACCGCCCGTACCAAACAACTCGTAGCCATTCACATAAATCAGCGTATCCGCAGCGGGTTGCAGACGTTGCAACATCGCTGCGGTGATATGGGCCTCACAGCCTGTGATGCTGATAAACGTGCGCTCGCCGCCCGGTTCCGCCAGCGCCAGACACCAGCCGTTGTCCATATCGGGGTGGCGCATCAGCACAGGCAGATGCAGCGCTTTCATGGCGCTTTCTACCGCGTTGCCCCAGGTACCGTTGCCCACCGGCATGCCGTTGAGCACTGGAGCACCAAGACGGGTGAGCGCACGCGCGACGTTAAAGGCACAGCCGCCGATTTGCAGCCCGTTGTCTTTGGCTTCCACGTCTTCGCCGCTGAGCGGCATGCGTGGAACGCCCAGCAGCATATCGCCACAAGCACCGCCGATCACCAGCACCTGTCGAAGCGTTTTTCCTTCATGCATTAGTGATTCTCCTTGGGCAGTAGCATGACATAGAGGCCATACGTCACGCCGCTGACGCCGAAGGAGAGGAACAGCCCAAGGCTGGAGTTTTCGAAAATACCGGTTGCCCACGGGCCATCAATAAAGCCGGTTTTGGTCACCATTAGCCCGGCAAAGGCACCCAACAGCCAGCACAGTAATGGTACCCAGCGCACGCCGTTATTCTTGCCGTTGACGGCAAACAGCGCGTCGTTATCGTAGCCGTCGCGTTGGCGCAGGTAGATATAGTCCAGAATAAACACCGCCGCCCACGGGCCGAGAAACAGGCCACAGAAGATCAGAAAGGCGATAAACGGCGAAAGGAAATCCTGCGATACAAACAGAACGTAGACCGCAACGCCCACCACCAGCACGGCATCCAGAGAAACGGCCACCGACTGGCGCAGTTTTACGCCGATAGCCAGCAGGTTGAGGCTGGCGGAATAGAGGCTAAGTACCGCAATAGTGACGATACCCGCGGTGGCCGTTAGCAGATAGGGCACTGACATCCACGTTGGCAATACGGTGCCGATCAGGGCGATGGGGTTAGCTGAACTGGTTAACTCTGGTAATTGGGCTGAAAGTAAAATGCCTGCCAGCATCAGCAGGACGAGCGGCAACGCGGAGCCACCGACCACGGCAAAAAAGACGCTGCTGCGCGTGGTGGTAGGGCTTTGATAGCGGCTGTAGTCCGCGCCGGCGATGGCCCAACCGACCCCGGTGCCAGCCGCAATCACGGACACGGCCGGGAGAAAACCAGTCAGCCAGTTGCCAGACGGCAGTGCCAGTACCACATCCCACGGGGTACTGAACAAGATATAGGCCACGACGATAAGCGTCATGGTGCCGAAGATTTTGGTGATCCAGCTTTGCATCAGGATCAGGGTATTTTGCCCAAGAATACTTACCACAATGGTCAGGCCGCCGAACAGAATCAGGCAGATAGCGGTCAGCGTAGTGCTGCTGGTAAAACCAATGGCTTCAAACAAGGCCACCAGCGTCAGTGTGCCAGTGGTGAGGTTAACGGCTTCCCAACCCATCAGGGTAAACCAGCCAAAAGCAGTAGGCGCGATATTGCCTTTCAGGCCAAACACCGCACGTGACAGGGTCAACGTGGCCGTGCGGCCCGTCTGCCCGGCAAACGAGGTGTATCCCACCAGTGCGAAGCTGGCAACGCCTACAATGGCGACGAGCAGCGACTGAATAAACGATAATCCGAATGAGACGATGATGGCACCATAAACGATGCCGAGAATACCAATATTCGCAGCGCACCAAATCCAGAACAGTTCTAAGGGTTTTCCTGTGCGTTCCGCAGCGGGAACAATATCAATTCCCGTATTTTCAACTTGCCAGGTCTTATTCTGCTGTGTTTCACCCATGACGGCGGCTCCTTGTTGGCCTTAATGAAGCGGGTGGCGGAAAGGGCAGGCATGCAGTGACTATTGCTAATGGCAGCCATGCCGAAGAGAGAGTCCGATGTTAAAACATAGCAGCGGAACGGCAGGACAGACAGTAATTTTATGCGTTTGTTGAATTGCGGTGTGAGGAGTGCGCGTGGCGCGGGTGAGTTATCACGGTGGATGGCGGTGTGGAAAAATAAAGGAGCAGCCAAAATAGAATGACTGCCCCTGTTCTCAGTTCATGCGTGGGTGAAACGAGTGATACCGAGTGACAAAATAAAACGACTGTTAAAGGTGTTGTTATGTGCCGAAGGTGCTGGCACCAAGTACTGTTTATTGCTGTGTGTTGTCTTTATGCCATTTCATGTTAATGGACTGTCTTTCTGGTTGTATTCTTCGCTACTGCACGACATTTTTACTGCGTATTTTTCCTGGTGTTGCTAAGAGTCCTTTCGTATGCCATTGAAACAACCGCTGGCATACCTGCTCAGTTCGCATTTTCTGCTCTGAGCACTGTTCTCATCGCACGATCTACTTAAATAACAAGAACATTATTGTGATCTGTGTCGTGAGACGCTGTTTTGTGGTCAACTAAATGACCCCCTGGTGTTGGCACGTCTGTATTTAATGTATACAATCCACAGTACAAAAGCAAGTCCAATTAAATGCCATTGAGATACCAATACCAGTCCTGAGTCTTGTTTCGTGGTAATGTGCTCTTGCCATGCTGACACCTGTCGGGGGGATGCTACCCGTGGCGCAAAAAAACACTAAAAGGCCGTACTATGCAGGAGCTATTTCGTTGGGTCAGGCAAACACTTGAGAAACCTTCTACAGCGCCGCGCTATATGCAATTGGCGATGGTTTTGGAGCAGGGTATCAACCAGAACAAAGCGCTGGCGGGGCAATTCTTTCCTGCTGAGCGCGTGATCGCGCAACAGTTGGATATTTCTCGCGTTACGGTCTCTCGTGCGTTGTCGTTGTTGGAAGAAAAAGGATTGATTGTGCGCCAGCAGGGTGTTGGGACGCGCATCAGTCAGCATCTAGACTATTCACTGGATGATGAAGAAGCCGGGTTCACCAAGCTGGTGTTGCAAGCCGGAGGTATTGCCGGTAATCGTTGGCTGGAGCGCACGACCACGCTGTTGCCGGATGAGGTCGCCAGCAGCGTTCCTGCCTTGAAAGGTGAGCGCGTGACCAAACTGCGGCGTGTACGATTGATCAACGGTGAACCCGTGTCGCTGGAAACCACATGGATCCCGTTGGCGTTGTTACCTGCCCCGGAGATTCTGGAGCACTCGCTCTATCAATACTGGGCGGAGCGCGGGATCCTTCCGGCAAAAAAGAAGGTGCGCATCAAGGCGATTGCCTGTCAGGCGGAAACAGCGCGTTTGTTAAATATTCAGCCAGGCATGCCGCTGCTGTTTTATCGCCAGCATACCTATAACGCGCAAAATGGCTTGCTCGAATATTGTGAAATTTACTGCCGCAGTGATATCTACGAAATACAGATATCGGACTGAATCCGGGTCTCAGCCAGCCTCATTGTCGTTGAGGCTGGCTGTCTCGTCAGATTATTGACAACCGCCGTGGGCACGGCAGCGTACCCACTCTGCTGAACCCACATCCGGACCTGTTGCCGGGTCGTCGAAATACATCCGATCGTAGCCTATGTGCGCGTTAACGCCTGCGGTAAGGCTCAAGATGCTCGCCAGGAGCAGATATTTGATTGCATTTTTCATCGGTAACATCTCCATCATTCATAGGGTTTGGGTATTACTCGAACGCCTGAACTGTGCCATGAAGGATGGAATGGGGTTTTTATCTGATCAATGGATGCGGGGCGCTCGTTTGGTGTCTGTTAATGTTGGAGGGAATTCTGATTGTTATTTGATAGCGATCGTTAGAACGCAGGTCAGAGCAGCGGAAAAAAGGATTTCCGCCACACGCAGTGGCGGAAGCTCGCTTAGTCTTTGGTCGGAAACGTGGTGCGTGGCACATCCGGATCGGGTCCCAGCCGTTTGCCCGCATCCAGCTTGGCGATCTCGCCCAGTTCGTCTTTGTCGAGACGGAAATCGAACACATCGAAATTTTCACGGATGCGCGTGGAGGTAACGGATTTGGGGATCACCACCAGACCGGAATCCAGATGCCAGCGGATCACGATTTGCGCAGGCGTTTTGCCGTATTTCAGCGCGAGCTGACGAATCAGCGGCTGATCGAATACCCCTTCTCCTCCTTGTGCCAGCGGACTCCATGACTCGGTTTGAATCTGGTGTGTGGCATTCCAGGCGTGTAATTGGCGCTGCTGGAACAGGGGGTGTAGCTCAACCTGATTGATGACCGGGAATACGCCGGTTTCTGCTTTCAGGCGTTGTAAATGGTGTGGATGAAAATTGCTCACGCCAATGCTTTTCACTAGCCCCTGCTCCTGTAAACGCAGCAGGCCGCGCCAGGCATCAACGTAAGTATCCTGATCCGGCACTGGCCAGTGGATCAGATAGAGATCGACAAAATCCAGCCGCAGCTTTTGCAGGCTCTCTTCCAGCGCTTTTTGTGGATCGGACTGATCGGTATTCCACAGTTTGGTGGTGATAAACAGCTGGTCGCGGGGCAGCGAGCTGGCCTGTAGCGCCTCTCCAACGCCTGCTTCGTTTTTGTAAATCGCGGCGGTATCAATAGCCCGGTAGCCAATGTTTAGCGCATCGCTCACTGCGGCCACGGTTTGGTCGTGTGTCGCCTGCCACACGCCCAGGCCGAGCTGCGGCATAATGTTGCCGTCGGCCAGTTTGATCATGGGTTGCGTTGTCATGTCATTCTCCTTCATTCGAGAATCCTCCCTGCCGAGGTCGGCAAGGGCTCGGTTGGATTTCAGCCACCGGATACGGTGATGAATGGTATCCCTTCAACCCTGTTCGTAATGGACAGGACATGTCGGTTAAGTCTAGCCGAAAATAGCAGCAAAGCGGCGAGGAGATATAACGGTACCTGCTTTTCTTGCGCGTAACATTAAGAAAATCAGAGGGTAGCGGGTACCGTTGATGAAGTGTCTGGAGAGGTACTGCGTCAGGCGGCGGAACGCCTTCTGTGCCACAACATCACCAGCATGCCAACTAATCCACTGATCAGTAGAACAATAGGGAGAATGATCAGAGCGGTCATCACCTGGTCTTCATAGCGTTTGACCAGCGGTACATGGCTAATGGCATAGCCCAGTGTGACAATACCAAACACCCACAGGAAGCCGCTTAGCCAGTTAAACAGCTGAAAACGCAGGCTGTTGAGGCCAGAAATGCCCGCCATGGTCGGCAACAGAGTGCGGATAAAGGCCAAAAAACGACCAATCAACAATGCCACCAGTCCATGACGGTGGAACATATGGTAGGCACGTTGGTGATAGTGTGCGGGCAGTTGCAGCAGCCACCCTTTCACGATGCGCGTATCGCCCAGCCAGCGACCTTGCAAGTAGCTGAGCCAGCAGCCGAGACTGGCTGCGACGGTAAGCAGGCACATGGTGGGCACGAAACTCATCACGCCTTTGGCGATCATGGCGCCGGTGAGCAGCAGCAGGCTGTCTCCCGGCAGAAACGAGGCTGGCAGCAAGCCATTTTCCAGAAACAATGTCGTGAAAAGAATACCGTAGATAACCCAGATAACATTGGGATCGGCCAACGCACTGAAATCTTGCTGCCACAGCGCCTGAATGATGTCGTGAACCACACTCATATTACTTCCTGCCAGGTGTAGGGGCCCAAAGCACAACCCTGCTCGCACAAATGTCGAACGGATCAATCTGTGTCGCTAAGCAATAGCGTAGGGCCAAGATCTTAGTGTCGCCAATACGAACGCCTTTCAGCGACAGACATAAGCTCTGTTATTCGTGTAAAGCGGTTTTTTTGTCTTGCTTATTCCGTTCATCATACACGCTTTACACACACCACCGCAGCCATATCAAGGGATATCGCCGTCACACTTTGTGAATTCTGTTGAATCCGGCTGTCAAATCATCGATCAGATCATCGCAGTCTTCAAGCCCGATATGTAACCGAATAAGTGTGCCGGTGAAGTCGACGCCACCCGCGGGACGAATCGACGCCAGATCCTCCGGCTGATTAGCCAGGATCAAGGATTCGAAACCACCCCAGGAATAGGCCATGCTGAAATGCGCAAAATTATCCAGATAGTCGGACAGCTGCTCCTTGCTTAGCTTCTGCTTTAACACAAACGAGAACAATCCGTTACATCCGGTGAAATCACGCACATAAAACGCATGCCCTTTACAGCTCGGCAGTGCCGGATGGTTGACCACCGCCACTTCTGGCCGTGCAGCGAGCCAGTGGGCGATGCGCAGGCTGCTCTCCTGATGCTGCTTGAGGCGAACCCCGAGGGTGCGCAGGCCGCGACTGGCGACGTAAGCAGTATCGGCATCGACCATTTGTCCCATCAGATAGGAGTGCTCACGCAACTGATCCCAGCAGCGTGCGTTGGCAACGGCGGTACCCAGCATGGCATCTGAGTGACCAACGATATATTTGGTGCCGGATTGCACGGAGATATCAATTCCAAACTCGAGTGCTTTAAACAGAATGCCCGCCGCCCAGGTATTATCCATGATGATAACGATGTCGGGGTTAACGCGACGCACTGCGCTGACGATGGCTGGCACATCGTGCACTTCCATGGTGATTGAACCTGGCGATTCGAGGAACACCACTTTGGTGTTTTCCTGAATCAGGTCAGCAATACCGGCACCGATCAGCGGATCAAAGTAGCGGGTGGTAACGTTGAATTTACTCAGCACATTATCGCAGAACGCTTGAGTCGGTTCGTAGACGGAACCGGTCACCAGTACATGATCGCCGCCTGAAACAAATGAGAGGATCGCATTGGCTATCGCTGCCGCGCCGCAGGGATACAGTGCACAGCCCGCGCCGCCTTCCAGCTCCGTCATCGCATCCTGAAAGGAGAAGTGTGTCAGGGTGCCGCGACGTCCGTAAAACAGGCCACTTTTGGCCCGGTTGAGGGTGGCCTGTTTCTTGTCGGCAACCGTCTCAAAAATCAGCGATGAAGCGCGTTGGATAACGCTGTTGACCGATCCCTGTGTGTATCTTTTGCTGCGTCCTGCTGAAACTAGCGCCGTTGCTGTTTTCTTGCTGCTCATGTCTGTTTCACCCAAGAGAATGGAAACGGCTACGTTAGCATGGTGCAAAGAAGAGAGGGATGACGTTTTTTCATCTAAAAGAAAAACGGTCAGAGTCACTGTTTTTGAAGAGGTAGAAATGATGTCATGCTGGAGAAAGTAGGGAAGTGCCAGCCCCTCTTACCAGAAGGGCTGGCGGCATTGAAACCGAGTTACCCGGTATGGACGCCGAAAAATTTGGGCAGCCACAGGGAAATGGCCGGTATGTAGGTGACCAGCATCAAGACGAAGAACAGGCCGCAGTAAAACGGCACCATCGCCTTCACCACCTGCTCTATCTTCTGTTTACTCACAGCGCTGGCAACAAACAGCACGGAACTCACCGGCGGTGTGATCAAACCAATCCCTAAGTTAACCAGCATGATCATGCCGAAATGCACCGGATCGACACCGAGTGAAATGGCGACAGGTAACAGTACCGGTGTCAGGATCAGGATCAGCGGGGCCATATCCATCAGCGTGCCGACCAGCAGCAGCATGATGTTGATCCACATCAGAATGACGTATTTGTTATCCGAGATAGAGGTGAAGAAGTCGGTAATGCGACTCGGTAACTGCATGTAGGTCATGATGGCGCCGAAGGCCGCAGCAAAACCGATCAGGATCATCACGATAGTGACGGTTTTCACGGTGCGGTACATCAGCTTCGGCAGCTCTGCCCAAGTATAATCTTTGTAGATAAACATGGTGACAAAGAATGACCATACGCAGGCAATCGCCGCGGATTCGGTGGCGGTAAAGATCCCTGAGAGGATCCCCCCCATGATGATGACCACGGTCATCAGCCCCCACAGCGTATCAACAAAGATTTTCAGCGCCTGCTTGAAAGGCACCCGCTCACCTTTGGGATAGCCGCGTTTATGGGCAAACCCGACGCACATCACCATAATGGTAAAGCTTAGCAGCAGCCCAGGCATGATACCCGCGATAAACAACGAGGCGATGGATACGGTGCCGCCGGTGGCCAGCGAGTAGATGACCGAGTTATGGCTAGGCGGCGTGAGGATAGCCTGTACCGAACCGCTGGCGGTCACGGCGGCGGCAAAATCACGCGGATACCCTTTTTTCTCCATTTCAGGAATCATTACTGAGCCGATGGAGGCGGTGTCTGCAACCGATGAGCCAGAAATGGCACCAAAGAAGGTGGAAGCGACAATGTTCACCAGCGACAGGCCGCCTCGAATAAAGCCAACAAAAATATAGGCGAAGTTCACCAATCGACGGGCGATACCGCCTTCCGCCATGATGGCCCCGGCCAGAATAAAGAACGGAATGGCTAACAGGGAGAATTTGTTCACCCCATTGGTTATCTGGATCATCACCGCTTCAAGCGGCAGGTCAATCCAGAATGCGCCGACAATGGCGCTCAGCCCGACGGCATAGGCGACGGGGACGCCAACGGCGAGCAGTACCGCCAGCGCGGCAACTAAAATAAATGCATCCATGGTAATGCCTCCGAATTAAGCGCTGCCCAGCATCACGACAGGACGTTTATCCTGCGGACCAAAGCATATTCTTTCGACAATAAACAGCAGCGTGATTAAAGAGCCGATCGGCAGCGGCAGATAGGTCTCGCCGGCTGTCAGTACCGGAAATTCAGCCACGGGCTGTTCCCACAGTTCGATGCAAAGTTGCGTGCTGTAATAGAGGATAAACCCGCTGATCAGTAGCATCAGCATATTGGTCAGAAAGCTGCATAGGCGCTTGCCGCTTTCAGGCAGACGATCGGTCACCATGCTCACGGCAATATGCGAACAGGCGCGGTAACTGACGGCGGCACCGACAAAGGTAAAGGTCACCATACAGATAATGGCAACCGGCTCCGGCCAGGAGAGCGCGGAGTTCAAGACATAGCGTGCGAAAATGCCAACGGGAATGATCAGCGTCATGACCAATAACGTTAGCCCGGAAACCCACATGGCAATAAGATAGAGAATATCCATTGCTGAAATATAAATACGGCCCATTGCTTCCACCTGTACGACCCTGCGCCATTATCCTGTGCCATTATTGGGATATCGTCCGTGCCTTTAGCCCATGACAAAATTCAGACTGTGCAACGTAATAATGTCTGCCGGGGTAACTTATGCTATTAGGGATAATGGGCGAGCCAGTGCTAAACCGGCTCGCATTATTAACGATAAACTATTTCACGGCTTCCACAGCTTTGATCAGATCTTGGTATTTTGCGCCAAACTGATCGCGTACCGGTTGTGTCGCTTTGTAATAGTAATCGGTATCAATGTCGTAGAAATTCACGCCGCCAGCCTTCATTTTATCTAACGACTGCTAGTTATAGGCATTCCACAATTCACGCTGTTCAAGTTGTGCTTCTTTGGCTAATTTAAGAATCAATTCCTGTTGATCTTTGGTGAGTTTATCCCATTTGGTTTTTGAATAGAGGAACAGTTCCGGAATAATAAAATGACGGCTCCAGGTAAAGTTTTTAGCGACCGGCATGTAGTTGTGCGCGACGAATGTGGGCGGATTGTTTTCCGTGCCATCGATAACGCCGGTTTGCATGCCGCTGAACACTTCACTGGTTCCCATAGCGATAGAGTTGGCACCCATGGCTTTCAGCGTAGCCAGTGCTACCGGGCTGCTCTGGACACGAATCTTCATGCCTTTGAGGTCTTCTGGTTTGGCAACCGGGGCTTTGGTGATCAGGTTACGTGTACCGGCATCCATCCAGCCAAGGAACACCAGCTTGGATTTACTGTTATTGGTAATCTTGTCACCAATTTCCTGACCAATTTTTCCGTCCAGCACTTTGTGCATATGATCTTCATCACGGAAAATATAGGGCAGGGTAAACACTTCGATTTCTGGCAAAATGGCGGCAACGGGGGTCATGGATACACGAATAATATCGATGGCACCTAATTGCGCCTGCTCAATCATTTGCTTCTCATCACCTAATACCCCGCCTGGAAAGGTTTTTATTTCCAGTTTTCCATCCGTGGCGGCTTTTAATTTCTCTCCCATTTTTTGTACGGCTACCACATTGGGATAGCCTTCGGGGTGAACATCGGATGCTTTGATTTGCAATGCACTGGCTGAATAACTCATAAACAGCGTGGCGGAGCTTAGGCAGATGCCTATCAGTGTTTTGGATAGCTTCATTCGGGTCTCCAGAAGTCTCGAGGATATATTCGTGGTGCGACTATTATTGTTCTATAAATAAAACCCGGTGCGTAATGAAGGGAATTAAAAAATTAAGTCAAAATAATTTCCCCTTATATTCAGGGGTAAACTAACCTATTATACCACTTTACGGAATGACTCGTATCACAAAAGCGCAATGTAGGTAACTGAATGAAACAATTGGTTGTAATTGATTTCTAAGGTGTCATTTTAATGTCTATAGCATTGTTTTTAGTGCTATTAATTATTGCTGATAAGGTTTTTCCTGTAAGACAACTTATCGTTCTCTACGCAACAATGGTGTAATAACTCAAAGTCGATCACAGAATGCGACTTTTGTTGTTTCAGCACTGGCAAATTGGCAGACCCGTCGAAGACGTCATACCAAATCAGCGTTTTCCCTTATCGATATTATGGTTTTTTGTGCTCAAAACGCATAAATAGTAATGAGAACTACTATCAATTCGTGCTCAGTTTGCTATCATTTCCCGTCGATTCGTTGCACTGCTCATTGGTGTTGTACTATTCATTGGTATAGGTGGAGGCACAGCGTGAAAACGGCTGTCGGTCATATTACTTTCCAGGCATTGCCAGCCTGGCTTACACATCGCGGCGCGTTCAGCGCATTTTCCCGTAGCATGTTGACGGCTGTGGTTTTAACGGCGGGGCTGGTCACGTCAGCAGGACTAAGTGGAAATGCGTTCGCGGCACCTGCCTCTACGCCCGTTACCAATACGCCCGCAGCGAACACGGCTACCGCCAGCCCCGCTGCAGCATCGACGCCTTTGTCGGCTGAACCCGTCGTCGCAGACGCTGCGGCGGCGCCTGTATCGCCGTTGGCTCTGCCGCAGGGCAGTGCGGGCAACATCATGAAAACCGATCTTTCCGTCTGGGGCATGTATCAGCACGCGGATATGGTAGTGAAAACCGTCATGATCGGTTTGCTGCTGGCTTCCGTGATCACCTGGGCAATCTTTTTTGGTAAAAGCGTCGAGTTGGTGGGTGCCAAACGTCGCCTGCGTCGTGAATACACGGCGTTGGAGCAGGCGCGCACCTTAGATGATGCGGCAGATATCGTTGAGGCCTTCAAAGCCGACAGCACAGCGGCGATATTGCTGGCCGATGCGCAAAATGAGTTAACCCTTTCTGCCCGTTCTGATGACAATAATGGCATCAAAGAGCGTACCGCCTTCCGTCTGGAGCGTCGCGTAGCGGCGGCCGGTCGCCATATGGGGCGCGGTAACGGCTATCTGGCAACGGTCGGCGCGGTAGCCCCCTTTGTTGGGCTGTTCGGTACGGTCTGGGGCATCATGAACAGCTTTATCGGTATTGCGCAAACGCAAACCACCAATCTGGCCGTCGTCGCACCGGGGATCGCTGAGGCGCTGTTGGCCACCGCGATTGGTCTGGTTGCCGCCATCCCGGCAGTAGTGATTTACAACGTGTTTGCTCGCGGTATCGGCAGCTATAAAGCGCTGATGGGTGATGTGGCGGCACAGGTGCTTTTGCTGGTGAGCCGCGATTTAGACGTGGCTGCGAGTAACGGTAACCGTTTGACCGCCGCTAATCAAAAACTGCGGGTGGGTTAAGTTATGGCGATGCATTTGCACGATGATACGAGCGGTGACAGCGAGATGCATGACATCAACGTCACGCCGTTCATTGACGTGATGCTGGTGCTGCTGATCATCTTCATGGTGGCAGCGCCGCTGGCGACCGTCGATATTCGTGTCGACTTGCCAGCGTCCACGGCAGTGCCGCAACCTCGTCCGGAAAAGCCGGTATATTTGACGGTGAAGGCGGACAAGCAGCTGTATGTGGGGGATATTGCCGTGAGCGAGACAGGGCTCACGACTCTGCTGGATGAGCAAACGGGTGCCAACAAAGAGACCACCATTTTCTTTCAGGCCGATAAAACCGTCGATTACGAAACCATGATGCGTGTTATGGATACCTTGCGCAAAGCGGGCTATCTGAAAGTCGGATTGGTGGGTATGGAGTCAGCGGGTAAATAATTGCCTGTACCGTCCCGCGCTTCTTGCGGGA
Source organism: Symbiopectobacterium purcellii (assembly GCF_019797845.1). Classification (NCBI taxonomy): domain Bacteria; kingdom Pseudomonadati; phylum Pseudomonadota; class Gammaproteobacteria; order Enterobacterales; family Enterobacteriaceae; genus Symbiopectobacterium; species Symbiopectobacterium purcellii. Next base: position 356,709 of record NZ_CP081864.1, read on the forward strand.
CGGCTTGTCATTCTGTGTGCTCAGGTAAAACGCGTATATTGCCCCTTTGCCTACAGCGTCCCCGTATAACCCCATCAACGTCAAACTCTCTCCCCAACACATCGTGTAAAGTGTGCCGTCAGCAACGTGCCTACGTCATTCACGATTCCACACCGGTTTTTTATCCTGAAGACATGGCTTGCGCTTTCGGCAGCGGTGACGCTGCTTGTTTGCACTACAGCACGGTGTAATGATTACAACAGGTTGATTTTTCATCGCCATGACGCATTATGAGAGGTTACGAGTAACTTATCGAACTACGATAAGGTTTTACCGTGCAATCACGCATAGCACAGGGAATATAGCGGTGGAATCGGTAATGCGTAATATTCTGATTTTTGTTTTAACGCGCGCGGGTGTGTCATGCGTGTCATAGCACCAGGAGAGGCCTGATGAGCAAAGGAAATGAGCTGTCGATTATTTCCCGCTATATGAAAAAGCTGCATGTGTTGACGCTATGCGTAGGGAGAGATTCGGAATTATGGTGTGCGAGCTGCTTCTATACTTATGACGAAAATGAGGTCGCTTTCTACATCATGACAGAAACCTCGACGCGCCATGGTGAAATGATGCTGCGCTACCCGGCAGTGGCCGGGACGATTGCTGGTCAACCCAAAACCGTCATGCTGATCAAAGGTGTGCAGTTCAGCGGTCAGGCATTACTGCTACAGGGCGAAGAAGCCGTGTCGGCCCGCGAGCGCTACACCCAGCGCTTCCCCATCGCGCGAGGGGCCACCTCACCCGTTTGGCGCTTGGGGATCGATACCCTGAAGATGACAGACAATACGCTGGGTTTTGGCACCAAGCGCCATTGGCGCCGCGATGAGGAAAACGACGGGTAACTGAATGCATCTGGCAACAGGAGGAGCCATGAGTCGAGTAGTGCTGCTAGGCGCGACAGGATTGATTGGGCAGGAATTGCTGAAGCTGCTGCAAGCCAATAGCCGGGTAGAGGTTATCTACGCGCCCACGCGCAGGCCGCTGCCCACACAGAACAAACTGGTCAATCCTTGTCATGAGGATGTGCGCGTTGCGCTGGCGCAATTGCATGAGCCGGTCGATATCGTGTTTTGTTGCCTGGGGACCACGCGCAAGCAGGCGGGCAGCAAACAGGCGTTTCGCTTTGTGGATTACACGCTGGTGGTCGACAGTGCTGCGCATGCCAAGGCGCTGGGAGCCACTCACCTGCTTACGGTGAGCGCCATGAGCGCCAATGCTACGTCACCGTTTTTCTATTCACGCATCAAAGGTGAAATGGAAGCGGCACTGCGTCAGCAAGGCTGGCGACATTTGACACTGGTGCGCCCTTCACTGTTGTTGGGTGAGCGCACAACGCCGCGGCCGCTGGAGCACGTGTCAGCGCCGTTGTTCAAATGGTTACCGGCCAAATGGCGAGCGATAGAAGGTAAAGCCGTAGCGCGGGCACTGATGAATCACGCCTTTTCACCCGAACCGAAAGCCAGTGTGACGGTGCTCGAAGCCGAGGAACTGCGCGCCTGGGGCAGCCCACCGCTTGCGCCGGAACTGCACGGTTAACGCTGCGTCTGTCATCGCAGGCGATGGACAACCTGATTGCTGCTGCCGCGCCAGATTAACGCAGGATCTTTGAGATCCTGTACAAATTTACCGTCCACCAGTACGTTGATAAGTGCCACAACCTGTTGTTGTGCGGGCGTAAGCTCAGCGAGCAGGTAGCCAGTCCACATCCAGATGTCTTTTCCGGGGCATTCGGCATGAATACGCTCAACCAGACGCAGCACATCCGGTACGTTTTGCGGATGGAGCGGATCGCCGCCGGAGAGCGTCAAGCCCTGGCGCGGAATCTGTGTATCCTGCAAATCGGCAATGATCTGGTCTTCCAGCGCCTGAGTAAAAGGCTGGCCGGAATTGAGCCGCCAGGTGCTTTTGTTGTAGCAACCTGGGCATTGGTGCACGCAACCGGAAACAAACAGCGTACAGCGCGTGCCGGGCCCGTTGACCACGTCAACCGGGTAGTACTGATGATAATTCATGGTATGGCTTTGTTTGCTGGGTAATGGTTTGATAAATAATGTTGGAGATAGCCGGCGTCCATTGACGCCGGTAAACGTGCAGAGCTGGCCACATCCTTGCGGCCATCAGGCACGGTGCGGACTGTTTAGCCCAGTTGACCATTGCCGAGATGCTTGATCCGGCGTTTGACCTCTTCCTGTTTCCCGGTGTTAAACGGGCGCGCATCCGGACTGCCCAGATAGCCGCACACCCGGCGCGTCACAGAGACGCGTGCGGAGTCGTGATTGCCACATTTCGGGCAGGTGAAGCCTTTGCTGGTGCACTCAAATTCACCGGTGAAACCACACTCATAACACTCATCGATCGGCGTATTGGTGCCGTAATAGGGCACACGGCTATAGCTGTAGTCCCAGACATCTTCCAGCGCTTTGAGGTTATGTTGCAGGTTCGGATACTCGCCCTAGCAAATGAAGCCCCCGTTTGCCAGCGGCGGGTAGGGCAGTTCAAAGTCGATTTTCTGGTAAGGATTCACCTTCTTCTCCACATCGAGGTGGAAGCTGTTGGTGTAGTAGCCCTTATCGGTCACACCCGGTATCACGCCAAACTCAGCGGTGTCGATACGGCAGAAACGGTCACACAGGTTTTCGCTCGGCGTACTGTAAAGGCTGAAACCGTACCCGGTTTCTTCTTTCCACTGGTCGGTCGCGGCTTTCAGGCGTGCGACGATGGCGACCGCTTTTTCACGCAGTTGCTCATTGTCGAACACGTGTGTCTGGTTGCCGAACAGCGCGTTAATGGTTTCATGAACCCCGATATAGCCTAATGAGATCGATGCCCGACCGTTTTTGAAGATCTCAGCGACGTTGTCGTCCGCTTTCAGGCGTACACCGCAGGCACCTTCCATGTACAGGATCGGAGCAACGCGGGCTTTGACGTTTTCCAAACGCGCGATGCGCGTCATCAGCGCTTTTTTCGCCAGTTGCAGACGATTATCCAACAGGTTCCAGAAACGCTCTTCGTTGTGTTCCGCTTCCAGCGCAATGCGTGGCAGGTTGAGGCTGATTACCCCGAGGTTGTTGCGGCCATCGTGAATCTGCTTGCCCTCTTCCTCATACACGCCAAGGAAGCTGCGGCAGCCCATGGGCGTTTTAAACGAACCGGTAACCTTAACCACTTGATCGTAATTGAGGATATCCGGGTACATCCGCTTGCTGGCGCAATCCAAAGCCAGTTGCTTGATGTCATAGTTCGGATCGGCAGCCTTGTGATTGACGCCGTCGCGGATAGCAAACACCAGTTTGGGGAACACCGCGGTTTTGCGATTTTTACCCAGACCGGCAATGCGGTTGCGCAGGATAGATTGCTGAATCAGGCGCGATTCCCAACGGGTGCCGAGGCCGAAACCAAAGGTGACAAACGGCGTCTGACCATTGGCGGTGTGCAGCGTATTCACTTCATATTCCAGCGATTGGAAGGCGTCATAGCACTCTTTTTCGGTACGAGACAACGCATAGGCGTCCGCATCGGGAATGTGCCATTCATCCGCAGTTTCCCGGTGCTTTTTATGGCTGGCGGTGACGAACGGCGCCAAAATTTCATCGATGCGGTTAATGGTGGTACCGCCGTAGATGTGGCTTGCCACCTGCGCGATGATTTGTGCCGTCACCGCTGTCGCGGTTGAGATGGATTTCGGCGGCTCAATCTCCGCATTGCCCATCTTGAACCCTTTGGTCAACATGCCTTCAAGATCGATCAGCATACAGTTGAACATCGGGAAGAACAGGGAGTAGTCCAGATCGTGGTAGTGAATTTCACCGCGTTCATGGGCAAGCACCACGTCGCGCGGCAGGATATGTTGCTTGGCATAGTGTTTGGCAACGATACCGGCCAGCAGGTCGCGCTGGGTGGGGATCACTTTACTGTCTTTGTTGGCGTTCTCGTTAAGCAGAGCCATGTTGCTCTGTTCAACCAGACCACGAATTTCCTGATTCAAGCGGCCGCGCTGTTCGCGGGCGACATCACGATCGTGACGGTACTCAATGTAGGTACGTGCAAGCTGCTTATACTGGCCAGACATCAGCAGGTTTTCAACGGCGTTCTGGATATCGCGGATATCCACACGTGCTTTCCCTTGCATTTGTTGAGCGACCGCACAGGCCACAGTTGCACAGTAATCTGTATCATCAACTCCTGCTGCATGCGCAGCACGTTCGACCGCCTGCTTGATGAGCATCTCATCAAAAGGCACCTGGCAACCGTCCCGTTTAATCACTACTGGTTTCAACGTTCGTTCCTCAGAGTTGTCCACAAGCGGAATCCGCAGCGGACAAGGGCTGCGGGGGGTTGTGGATGATATTGTGGATAAGTACTACATGTAGTGTCTGTATTTATGATAGACACTATATGTAGTTTTGGGTGAAAAGAAATTCGCGATTTATTGACCTGGAACAAAGAATTTCGAGCAGCGTAGAAAGGGTGTGCAATGGCGTTGAGCGAAATAAAAATAATATATTGATTTGATTAGTAGTTTTTTATCTCTGCGCCATAAGGCAAATGACGAACAAAAAAGCATAATAAACGTAGGGAAATAACAATAAGCAGGGCAATAATATCGCGGGGTATGTCTGTGTTTCCTGATGAATCACGACCAGGGACGCGCCTACGGCTTACGCCGCTATGACCCCATCGCCGCACTTTACCTAACAACGCGCGTTGTCATCAGTCTGACGGGGCGACGGTCTCGCCCCGAGCTGCACCAATCGATGCTTAGCGGCGTACTGCGATGGCTTCGATTTCGATCTTCACATCTTTCGGCAGACGCGCCACTTCCACACAGGAGCGTGCCGGGAACGGTGCCTGATGTTGAGTGAAGAAGGCTTCGTAAGTGGCGTTAACGGTGGCGAAATCTTGCAGGTCTTTCACAAATACCGTGGTTTTCACGATATCGGCAACTTTCAGGCCTGCCGCTTCCACAATGGCCTGCACGTTTTCAAGAGACTGACGCGTTTGGGCGACGATGTCCTCGGCAATCAGGCCGCTTTTCGGGTTTACCGGGATCTGACCGGAAGTGATGATCATGCTGCCCAGATCGACACCTTGTACATAAGGGCCGATAGCGGCTGGGGCGTGTTCCGTGCTGATGCTACGTGACATGGTTTCTCCTGAATTTCGACGTGACGGTTTTCGAAGGGACAATTCCCGCCGGGCCTGCGCCGGGCGGGATACAGCTTACCATTATTCAGAAAAGCGCGACGCAGGCAATGGCGTTGATTCTCCTGCGCGCGCCGCACGGTGGCTTAGCGGTCAGCCAGCACGGCCTGACGTTCAAACTCTTTCTCGCAGTATTTGCACTTGAGGTGCGCATCGCCATCGCGTTGTTTGACGCTGAACGATGAGGTGACGGGCTCACTGCGGCTGATGCAGTTGCTGTTCGGGCAGGTCAGCACGCCATCAATACGTTCCGGCAGGCTGGGAACCAGCTTACGTACCACCGCGTAGTCGTCAATCTGGTTGACGGTCGCCTGCGGGGCGTAGATCGCCAACTGGTTAGCCTGCTGCTCTGTCAGGAAGATGTTCTCTATCTTGATCAGATCCTTGCGCCCCAGATGATTGGACGGCAGGTTCAGCCCGATGGTGATGCGCTGGTCGGTGGCGGTCAGCTTGAACAGCGTCAGCAGCTTGAAGCCAACCTGCGCTGGGATATGGTCGATAACGGTGCCGCGTTTGATGGCTTCAACCTGTAATTTGTTATCCTGAGTCATGATGCTTTCCCCTCTCACAGAACCAGTTCGCGATTTAATACCAGCGCCAACAGCGCCTGACGTGCAAAGATGCCGTTGCCTGCCTGTTGGAAGTAATAGGCGTAAGGCGTGCTGTCGACATCCGTCGTTATCTCATCCACGCGCGGCAGCGGATGCAGCACTTTCAGATTGTCGCGGGCAGTCTCCAGATCGGCGGCGCGCAGCACAAACTGCGATTTGATATTGATGTATTCGGACGGGTCCAGCCGCTCTTTCTGTACGCGCGTCATGTACAGAATATCCAGCTCCGATACCACCTCTTCAATGCTGGTGTGCAGGCTATAGGTGATGTTCTTCTCTTCCAGCATCGCCAGAATGTAATCCGGCATCGCCAGTGCGTCGGGGGCGATAAAGTAGAAGCGGTTACCGTCGAATTTCGCCAATGCCTGCGTCAAAGAGTGCACGGTACGGCCATATTTCAGGTCACCGACCATGGCGATATTGATGTTATTCAAACGGCCCTGGGTTTCCTGAATGGTGAACAGGTCGAGCAGGGTTTGCGTCGGGTGCTGGTTAGCACCGTCTCCGGCGTTGAGCACCGGAACGCCGCTGGAGAACTCGGTGGCAAGACGCGCCGCGCCTTCCTGCGGGTGGCGCATCACAATGGCATCCACATAGTGGCCGATAACTGAGATGGTATCCGCTAGTGTCTCGCCCTTCTTGCCGAGCGACGTGTTGTTACTGTCAGCAAAACCGACCACGGAAGCGCCCAGACGGTGCATCGCAGTTTCAAAAGAGAGCCGGGTGCGCGTCGAGGCCTCAAAGAAACAGCTGGCGATCACTTTATGTTTTAACAACTCCGGCTGCGGCTTAGCTTTCAGGCTGGCGGCCACCTGCAACGCCAGTTCCAAATCTTCACGGGTGAGGTCGTTAATCGAGATGATGTGTTTTTGATAAAGCGGATTGACCATGTTTGCTTTTCTCCTAACGGTGAGCCCTGAAACATTTTTCTCTCGTCCAGCCGCTGTCGGTCGACGAGGTTCGCCCGGTATAACAGGCAAAAAAAAGCCCCTTCAACGAGGGGCTTTTTTTAAACGATCGGTGATTGCCGGAAAAGAGGCGGCGCGCTGACGAAAAAAGGGGTCAGCAGCGTGATAAATACAGCATGTGGTGATGCAAGCGCACATGGTTCCTCCTGGCAAATTGTGGCGCATTATACGCGCGAGATTCGCTATTTCAAGCGCTAATTTATGCGCGATAATCGCATTTTTAGTGTTTGGCAATCGGTTGCTTATGGAAAACCTTACGCGTTCGACCCATGAAAATAAAGGGGATAGGTAGCACTTTTGCCACTGTAGACTAGCGAGAATGCCTATGGCGGAGTATAAAGTTCGCTAAAACGACGTTTTACTTTTCACGAGAGGACTTACTATGATCACCGGGAATATCCACCAGCTTGAATTGGTTCCTTATCTGCCTGCCAAACTGCGCGAAGCGATCGAGTACGTAAAAGCCAACATTACGGCTGATACCCCGCTGGGCAAGCACGATGTCGATGGCAACAACGTGTTTGTGCTGGTTTCCAACGACAGCACTGAAGCGTTTGAACAGCGTCGTGCCGAATACCATGCCAAATATCTGGATATTCAGATTGTGCTCAACGGCGTTGAAGGCATGACCTTCAGCAACCTGCCTGCGGGTACGCCTGACACCGATTGGTTGGCGGATAAAGACATCGCGTTTTTGTCTGCCGGTGAGCAGGAAAAAACCTTTGTCATGCAACCGGGTGATTTTGTTGTCTTCTTCCCAGGCGAAGTGCACAAGCCGCTGTGTGCCGTGGGTGAACCTGCACGCGTGCGCAAAGCCGTCGTGAAGATCGACGCGTCACTGGTGCTGTAATCTTGTTACTGTGCGCGACGCCGGGAACGTTCGGTGCCGCGCACGGTGCGTCATTGGGATAATTGATCCCTCTCCGTCAATTCATCCATAATCACCTATATAAATATCGTCCCGTCCAGTGATGCTGCGGTTTGTGCCGTCTCCTCGCTGACCGTTGATGATGGCCTCGCCGTGACTGCGCGCGTCCTAAGGAAGGAGTTAACATGGTTACGATACAGGATGTGGCGAAAAAGGCGGGCGTATCCAAAGCGACGGTGTCCCGCGTGCTCAACGGTAAAAACGTGGTGCGTGAAGATATGCGGCAGCGCGTGTTTCGCGCCATTGAGGAAACCGGGTTTAGTCCAAACCTGCTGGCCCGCCAGCTGGCCACCCGCAAAACCAACTCGATGGGTTTGGTGATCACCAACTCTCTGTATCAGGGGCCGTTTTTTTCAGAAATGACGTATCAGGCGGCGTCATGCAGTGAAAAGCATCAGCGCCAACTGATTTTGGCGGATGGCAAAAACAGTGCGGAGGATGAGCGCAATGCTATCGGTATGCTGCTGGCGCTGCGCTGCGAAGCCATTATCGTTTATCCCAAATTCTTATCGGCAGAGGCATTGGAAACGCTGATCGAGCAGCATGAGACGCCGATCATCGTGATTAACCGTAAACTGCCCCATCACCAGAATCACGCGGTGTATATCGAGCACTACCACAGCAGCCAACTGATGACACACTATCTGCTTGAACAGGGGCATAGGCGCATCGCCTTTATTGCCGGGCTGCCCGGTTCTCCATCTGGTGAACAGCGGCTTGCCGGATTCCTTGATACGCTGAAAGCGGCGGGTATCGAACATGATGAGGCGTTACTTTTGGAAGGGGACTGGACGCCAGAGAGCGGCTATCGCGCCGCCCAAACGCTGCTGGCGCGTAATCTGGACGTCACCTGTGTGCTGGCAGCCAATGATGATATGGCGATTGGCGCGGCGAAGGTGTTTCTTGATGCCGGAATGCGGGTGCCGCAGGATATGTCGTTGGCGGGATTCGATGACATGCTGATTGGGCGCTACTTTTCTCCCGCCTTAACGACGGTGCATGTGCCGATTGTCGCCATGATTCAGGATGCCATTGGCCGTCTGGTGGCGGCGTCACAAGGCGATGCCATGCCGACACCGCCTTGTCACCATCAAGGACGTTTGGTCATCCGAGAGTCCGTCGCCAGGCGCTGAGCATGGCGCGCCGCGCGACCTTTACTCTTGGCCGAGCGTGGCGACCATCACCGCTTTGATGGTGTGCATGCGGTTTTCTGCCTGATCGAACACAATGCTGTGTGCTGATTCAAACACCTCGTCGGTCACTTCCATGCCGCCGTGCAAACCATACTGCTCGGCCATCTGCTTGCCGATGGTGGTGTGATCGTCATGGAACGCGGGCAGGCAGTGCAAGAATTTCACCTGCGGGTTACCGGTGGCGGCGAGCATCGCCATATTGACCTGATAGGGTTTTAGCAGCGCAATCCGCTCCTGCCACACCTCTTTGGCCTCTCCCATGGAAACCCACACGTCGGTGTAGATGAAATCAGCACCGGCCACGCCTGCGGCGATATCTTCTGTCAACGTGATTTTCCCGCCCGTCAGTGCGGCAGCAGCACGGCACTCGGCCACCAGATTGGCATCGGGCCAGCAAGCTTTGGGCGCGACCAAACGCAGATCCAAACCGGTCAACGCAGCGGCTTCCAGCATGGTATTACCCATGTTGTTACGCGCATCGCCCGCGTAGACCAGCGTCATGTCGCTAAAAGCGCGCTCAGGCAGATGCTCCTGCATGGTCAGTAAATCCGCCAGCAGCTGTGTCGGGTGAAATTCGTTGGTCAGCCCGTTCCATACCGGTACACCGGCGTACTCCGCTAGTGTTTCCACCAGTGCCTGACCGTAACCACGGTATTGAATACCATCATAAATTCTGCCCAGTACGCGGGCGGTATCCTTCATCGACTCTTTGTGGCCGATCTGGCTGCCGCTGGGGCCGAGATACGTGACGCGCGCGCCCTGATCGTATGCAGCAACTTCGAAAGAGCAACGAGTACGGGTCGAATCTTTTTCGAAGATGAGTGCGATGTTTTTATTTTGCAGGTAGCGTTTTTCTGTGCCGTTCTTTTTGCCGGCTTTTAGTTGGGCAGATAAGGTTAACAGTGCGCCGATCTCAGCGGGGGAAAAATCCATTAATCTTAAGAAGTGACGCTGGTGAAACGAGTTCATTGTAGTTATCTCCATGTGGCTCAACGCTGTTGGTTGAATTAAAATTCACTTTATATGTTTAATTATTCAATTTCAAGGGGCGGCGTCAAACTTTATGGTGGAGAGGGCGTCGGGGGTGTGGGAGAATACGGTAATAACGTAGAGATTAACGGGGGACAGACTCATGGCAAACCGCGATTTACTGGACGAACAACGGGAAGAAACGCGCCTGATCATCGAAGAACTGCTGGATGATGGTAGCGATCCGGACGCACTGTACACTATCGAACACCACTTTTCGGCAGAAAACTTTGACGCGTTGGAAAAGGTCGCTGTTGATGCCTTTAAAATGGGCTACGAAGTGACGGACGCGGAAGAGTTGGAAGTGGAAGAGGGCAAACTGCTGATGTGCTGCGACGCCATTAGCGAAGTGGCGCTCAATGCCGAGCTGATTGATGAGCAGGTAGAACAGTTAATCGAACTGGCTGCGCGTCACAACGTCAATTACGACGGGTGGGGCACCTACTTCGAAGATCCGGATGGTGAAGACGGCGAAGAGGGTGAAGAAGGCGAAGACGACGATTTTTATGATGAGGACGATGACGGCAAGCGTCATTAATGTCTCGCAGGCATGCCGAAGTGGCCTTCGGCATGCTGTCTTAGAGTTGCTTGAGCATGGTGACTTCGCAGTCACCGTGACCGGTGTTGCCCATCGCGTGCGGAATGTGTTCAAACCCCAGTTTGCGATATAGCGCAATCGCCTGTGTCAATGTGCTGGTGGTTTCCAGATAGCAGCGTCGGAATCCCTTCTGGCGAGCGAAATCGAGTGCTTGCAGCGCCAATTGGCGCGCCAACCCTTTACCACGCAAGACCGGCAAAAAGTACATCTTTTGCAGTTCACACACGTCTGCTTCCCCCTCCTGTAAAGGGGCGACACCGCCGCCGCCGACCACTTCACCGTCGTATTCAATGACCCAATAAGCGCTATTTGGCTGATTGTACAACTGAAACAGGTTATCCAGGTTTCCCTTATCTGCCGTCAGGCCAAATTCCGCAGAAACACGGCGGATCACTGCCGCAATGGCGGCATTGTCCTGTGCGGTAATGGGGCGCATTCGCAAAGAAAGGGAAAGGGCGATTGTCATGGTGCTTACTCTTACTGATAGGGGCTAATTACATTTTCTTACGCTGTAATAGCATTGAACGGGGTTTTTGTGCAATACCGGATTAATAAGCGTTGGTCACCAGCCGTCTCACCACGATCTACATCCCTGATGTTGATTTTTTGTCCGCTCATTTTTTCTTGTCTAATGGATTAGGCACAGTTATTGTGCGGATATGGCCGTTTTGCACGTTGTTTAATCATAACATGATGATTATTAGCCAATTGTGTAGGATGCGCCAGAAATTTACCTTATGGCAATATATTATTGTTATTTAATGGTTAGCCTGCAATCCATATTGGGATGTGACTTGGGACACATTATTATTGAAATCCATTTACCCCTATGGATGACGAGTAGTATGGCCCATCGCATGTTGTCAGGCTGGATTAGCCTGTTTTTACTGTTTTTATCCCCCCTCGCTTACGCACAACCCTTACAGCCTCAGGAAGGAGACTGGCGGCCTGCCGAGTTCCGTTTTCATACCGGTGAAACGCGTAACGACCTCCGCCTGCATTATTACACCTTGGGTGACCGCAGTAAGCCTGCGGTGCTGTTGCTGCACGGCACCAACCAGCCGGTGAGCGCGCTGCTGGCGGACGGATTTGGCGGTGAGCTGTTTGGGCCCGGCCAACCGTTGGATGTGGCGAAACACTTTATTATCATTCCCGAAAGTATCGGATCGGGAAAATCCTCCAAACCCTCCGACGGTTTGCGCACGCAATTCCCGCACTATAACTACGATGATATGGTGCTGGCACAATATCGGCTGGTGACGGAAGCGTTGGGTATCAAACATTTGCGTCTGGTCATGGGGTATTCCATGGGCGGTATGCACACCTGGCTGTGGGGGCAAAAATACCCGGACATGATGGATGCGCTGGTGCCGATGGCCTCACAGCCCAATGCGCTGTCAGGTCGTAACTGGATGCTGCGCCGCATGCTGATCGAATCCATCAAACGCGATCCGGCCTGGAAAAACGGCGATTATCAGACCCAACCGCCAGCATTGCAGACCGCCAATATCATGTTCAGTATCGCCACAACGGGCGGCACTCTGGCTTACCAGAGTAAAGCACCGACGCGTGAGCTGGCGGATAAGCTGGTGGATGCGCGTCTTGCGGCGCCTGTGACCAGTGATGCCAATGACTTCATCTATATCTGGAATTCCTCTGCGGACTACAACGCGATGTCCGGCCTGGAGCGCATCAAAGCCCCGATGCTGGTGATCAACGCTGCGGATGATGAGCGCAATCCGGTGGAAATTGGCTCGCTGGAACCCGCGTTGAAGACGGTCAAACAGGCCTCGCTGTTCTTGATTCCGGCCAGTGCGGAAACCAGCGGCCACGGAACCATGATGTCGGCCCGTTTCTATCGCACCGCGCTGGGTGAATTCCTGGCGAAAGCCCCTTCCCATCAATAACGGCGGTTTTTCTTCCGGGCAGGCGCATCCATGATAAATCGCCTGTCCGGCTTGCTCTTGATGACCAATCACTAGGGACGATGTATGTTTCGTAAGATAAAGATCCGCACGACGCTCAGCATCATGGTCTTATCGTTGACGGCGCTGTTGCTGTTTGTCGGGATGCTGGGGCTGTTTGCTGCCCAATCAGGGAATCACTCCTTCGCCAGAGTGGATAAAGAAGTGCTGCCCGGCCTGGTCGCATTGAATGAAAGTTCGGAATTACTGCTGCGTGCGCGTCTCGATCTGCGCTTGTATGAATCGCTGATGAGCAACGGTTCGCAGGATGCGGCAACGGTGGCATTAAAACGCGCCAAAGGGAAAATCGACGGAGCCAGTGAAAAATGGCAGGCGTATTTGACCTATCCGCAGGCGGAACAAGAGAAAGCAATTTCCGCCGAGATGGCCAGCAAGCGTGAAACCTTGATGACCTCCTTTATCACCCCGGCGCTTGCCGCGCTGGAGGCCGGAAATCTGGATGAATATCGCCAGCGCGCGGGTAAATCCACCGTGCTCTATGCCGATTTTGATGCTGCGTCCAAGAAACTGGTGCAGTTCAAACGACAGAATATCGACGACGCCTATACCGCCTCCAACGACAGCATTAATCGCATGGAGATTATGCTGACGGTGGCGATTGCGCTGGCGCTGGTATTGGCGCTGCTCTCCTGGCTGGTGATGACACATCTGGTGGTCAAGCCATTGAATCAGGCCATTGGTGTGTTCGATCGCATCGCACAAGGCGATCTGCGTGCTCGTTTTGAAATGCAGGGTAAAAATGAGATCGCGCAGCTGTTTGGCGCCGCGCAGCGTATGCGTGATGGGTTAGAGAATATGGTGCGCGTGGTGCGTAACGGTACCGACGCGATAGGGATTTGCGTAGGCGAAATTGCATCTGGCAATATCGATCTCTCCAGCCGCACCGAGCAGCAGGCGGCATCGTTGGATGAAACGGCATCGAGCATGGAGCAGATCCTCTCGACGGTCAGCAATAACGAAGATAACACGCGCAAGGCTAACGATTTGGCGCAGCAGGCCTCGGCCTCGGCGGCGCGTGGCGGCGGTGTGGTCTCTGAAGTGGTGGATACTATGCGCACCATTCAGCGCAGTTCTGCCAAGATCTCCGATATTGTTGGGGTTATCGACGGCATTGCCTTCCAAACCAACCTGCTGGCGCTCAATGCCGCCGTGGAAGCCGCACGCGCCGGAGAGCAAGGTAAAGGGTTCGCAGTGGTGGCGACCGAAGTCCGCACGCTGGCGCAGCGCAGCGCCACGGCAGCCAAAGAAATAGGCTCGATGATTGATAACTCGCTGACCAGCATTCAGCAAGGCGCTGGCCTGGTGGAAGTGGCGGGGAAAACCATGAACGAAGTGCTGGATGACGTCAGGAAAGTGGCAGACATCATGGATGAAATCATGATGGCATCCGGTGAGCAGAGCCGGGGGATTTCGCAAATCAATATCGCTATCAATCAGATGGATGGCGTGACGCAGCAGAACGCCGGGCTGGTGGCCGAGGTGGCAACTGCGGCAGGATCGCTGCAGGAGCAGGTTTCTCATTTGCAGCATGCTATCGCCAGTTTTCAACTGGATGATGGGCATGTCTCCGAGAATGGGCTGCTGCCTGCGGTACCGCCTGTGGCATTGATGCGCGTGCGTTAATCGGTAAACCACACAGGCTCCGTATTAGTGGAGCCTGTTTTTAAATCACTATAAAATATTTACTCTGCTAACGAAATAGCCCTATCAGACACCGGCATTTCCCTGCGCAATAATATTGTCTCTTTGCCGGATTTATCAGATTTATCGCAGTGCATAATTCATCTTTATATCGATGCATTTATCAAATGCAAAAAAAAGTGTATTTTTTCTATTCTGCGTGTTCAAATCAGGTGCCTTTATTATATCGCATCAATAAATTTGACTTATTTTCATTTTTTGGATTTTTCTATACCCCAAATAATTCGCGTTGCAGGAAGGCGGCAAGTGAGTGAATCCCGATGCGCTTACACAAGTCAGTGATTCGGGTGAGCGAACGCAGCCAACACACCTGTAACGTGAAGTATGACGGGGATACTTCTTTTAGGATGAAAGTGTTATGAGTGACAATATCTCGCAAGGGAACGGCAAACATGCCGTGGTTTTTCATGGGAAATCGGGAGAATATTTTTTAATCTGGCTGGTCAATGCGTTATTAACCACGATCACCCTGGGTATTTATTCTGCTTGGGCAACGGTGCGCACCCGTCGTTATTTTTATGGCAATACTGAGATTAATGGCGATCGTTTTGATTATCACGCCGAGCCCATCCAGATCTTGAAAGGGCGCATCATCGTGATTGGTGCGCTGGTACTGCTGTATCTTTTGCTGCTGTTTACTCCTTTGGTCGGGTTGGCGGTATTGCTGGTGTTTACCGCGCTGCTGCCGATGCTGATTATTCGTAATTGGCGCTATAACGCCATTATGACCAGTTATCGTGGCGTGCGTTTTAACTATTTGGGCAGCGTAAAACGTGGCTATTGGACGTTTTTTGCGGTTCCGCTATTAATGGTCGCGGTGCTGCTGCTGTTATTGACCACGGTCGGCAGTTTTTCTTCCTTTATCAGCAATCCGATACCGCTAATTGTTACTGCACTGCTTTACATCCCCGCGTTGATTGCGCTGGGCGGTGTGATGAAGTATATGATTGCCGATCTGTATGTGAATAACCTGCGGTTTGGCACCGCAGCCTTTAATGCAGCAATCAGCAAAGCGGCATTTATTAAAATTGCCTTTTTCAGCCTGTTGGCTTTTCTTCCCTTCCTGATATGGACGCTGTGGTTTTCAGGAGAGGTACTGCTTTCCGTCATGGAATATGCACAAACCGGTGGGCATACCACGCATCGTGCGGATTACACGTCACCCTATGGTGGTATTTTCAAGCTGATCGCGGCGTATGTGTCGCTGATTATTGGCGGTCTGGTTGCCAAGTGCTATATCGTGGTGGCGGAACGCAACTATATCTTTGGCAATACCACGCTCAGCGACAATGTGCAGGTGCACTCCAACCTAAAATTGGGTGCTTATCTGATGCTGTTATTCACCAATACCCTGATTACGCTATTTTCTTTGGGGCTGGCCGCACCGGTAGCACAGGTGCGCTAAGCGCGCTTTATGGCGAATGCCACGCAAGTGAGCGGTGACCTTTCTCTGCTGAACGTGCAGGCGCACGGTGATACCGCGCGTTCGGCGGTGGCGGAAGAGGCGATTAGCGCGCTGGATCTTAACGTGGGCATCTAAGGCGACCTGATGATTATCGAGGGATACTATCAGTATCCGGGGCGTGCCGCACAGGAGGCGGCACGCGTGACGCTTGGCGAGCTGGATGCCTCATTGGTACTGGCGCGCCACGACGTGGCTTCACAGGGGTTTATGCTGGCGCAGGTTGCGGTCTCGCAAGCGTTAGGGTCGATACCCTTGACGTTGACCTTCCCTGATGGCGGGCGCTTTCGTCCTGCTGATGATGCCGTATTTCGCGCCTGGGTTGCGCAGCATCAGTCTCGCGGCCTGGTGTATCGGCTGGAGAAGTACAAACGGGGCGCGCTGTTTGCTCTACTGACGACGGTGCTGGTGGCGCTGAGCTATGTGTATGTGGTGCTGCCCTGGCTGAGCACCACTGTTGCGTTGCATATCCCCACCGCCGTGGAGCAGCAGCTTGGGGCGCATACGCTTGCTTTGCTGGAGCGCACCGAGCTCGCGCCGTCAACCCTTCCTGAAGCGCGCCAGCAATCGTTGCAGCGCCTGTTTGAACAAGCGCAGCCGCCGGAAATGCGTCAGGCGCGCACCCCGTTGCGTCTGCGCCTGATGAGTGCGCCGGGCATGGGCCCAAATGCGTTTATGCTGGCAGATGGAACGCTGATCGTCAGCGATGAGTTGGTTACGCTGTCGCGCCACGATGATGGGCTGGTTGCTGTGATGCTGCATGAAATGGGGCACCATGCATATCGCCATCCAATGCGCATGCTGGTGCGTTCCTCATTGGTGTCATTGACGTTTATGTGGATCACCGGTGATGTCAGCGGTGTGGGGGATACGCTGTTACAGTCCGCAGCCTTCGTGAATGAACTGCAATTCTCCCGTGACATGGAGCGTGAAGCCGATGCGTGGGCGATAGCGGAAATGCAGCGGCAGGGACGTTCGCTTCAGGCGATGCAGGATATCTATCAACAATTGATGGCGGCGTCAGAAAAAGAGCATCACATCGGGCGCATGATGCCGGATTGGCTCAGTACACATCCCGACATGCAACAGCGCCTTGATGCCATCAAGGCACAAGAAAAGTAGTTCGCCTCATAAAAAAACCCGGACTTAGCGGTCCGGGTTTCTTATTTGCACAAGATACTTATGAATTACAGCGCGGCAATGGTGGCCTGCTGTTCCAACAGTTTGGCTTTCGCTACCGCATAGCCGTCACGTTTTTCACGCTCTTTGGCAATCACCGCCTCCGGTGCGCGCGCAACAAAGCCTTCATTGGAGAGCTTGCTGTCGATGCGGTTGATTTCCGCTTCAACCTTGGCAACTTCCTTGGCCAAACGCTCCAGTTCTACGTCTTTGTCGACCAGATCAAGCATCGGGATCAGCAACTCCGCGCCGTCCAGCAGGGACGTGACTGCCACCGGGCCTTTTTCACCGGCAGGCAGCAGTTGCACACTTGCCAGACGCGCCAGGGTTTGGATAAAGCTGCGGTTTGCTTCCACGCGACGTTGCTTTTCCGGCGTGGCATCACGCAACAGCACATCGAGCGGTTTGCCCGGCGCGATGTTCATCTCGGCGCGAATATTACGCACGGCGGTGATCGCTTGCTTGATCCATTCCAGATCGGCCAGCGCCTGCGCATCTTCTGCGGCAGCATCGTAGCTCGGGAACGGTTGCAGCATGATGGTATCGCCAGTAACGCCCTTCAGCACTTTTACCTGTTGCCAGATGGTTTCCGTGATAAACGGAATGATCGGGTGCGCCAGACGCAGCAGCGCTTCCAACACGGTAACCAGCGTGTGGCGCGTGCCGCGCAGTTCCGCCGCGCTGCCGCCGTTCATCACCGGTTTAGCCAGCTCCAGATACCAGTCGCAGAACTGGTTCCAGGTGAACTCATACAGGATACCGGCGGCAATATCGAAGCGGTAACCGTCCAGCGCGTCGCGGAAGGCTTTCACCGTGCGGTTGAATTCGGCCAGAATCCAACGATCGGCCAGTGACAGCACTTTCTCACCGCCGTTAAAGCCACAATCTTGCCCTTCGGTGTTCATCAGTACAAAACGGCTGGCGTTCCACAGCTTGTTACAGAAGTTGCGGTATCCTTCCAGACGCTTCATGTCCCAGTTGATATCACGACCGGTCGAGGCCAGTGCCGCAAGCGTGAAGCGCAGGGCATCGGTACCGTGAGGTTCAATACCGTTCGGGAATTGCTTCTCGGTGCGTTTACGGATTTTCTCCGCCAACTGCGGTTGCATCATGTTGCCGGTGCGTTTCTCCAGCAACTCAGGCAACGAGATACCGTCCACCATGTCCAGTGGGTCGATCACGTTCCCTTTGGACTTGGACATCTTCTGTCCTTCATCATCGCGGATAAGCCCGGTCATGTAGACGGTGTGGAACGGCACCTGCGGTTTGCCTTCGTCATCTTTCACGAAGTGCATGGTCAGCATGATCATGCGCGCAATCCAGAAGAAGATGATGTCGAAGCCGCTCACCATCACGCTGCTCGGATGGAACGCTTTCAACTCCGGCGTCTGCTCCGGCCAGCCGAGGGTGGAGAAGGTCCACAGCCCGGAAGAGAACCAGGTGTCCAGTACGTCTTCGTCCTGGCGCAGTTCAACCGTGTCGCCGAGCTGATAGTCGCGGCGCACTTCCGCTTCATCACGGCCGACGTACACCTTGCCGCTGTTGTCATACCATGCCGGAATACGGTGGCCCCACCATAATTGGCGCGAGATACACCAGTCCTGGATGTCACGCATCCAGCTAAAATACATGTTCTCGTACTGCTTCGGCACAAACTGGATACGGCCATCTTCCACCGCTTCCACCGCCGGTTTCGCCAGTACGCCAGCGCGCACGTACCACTGGTCGGTCAGCATCGGTTCGATGACCACACCACCGCGATCGCCGTAGGGCACGGTCAGATCGTGCGGTTTGATCTCATCGAGCAAGCCCAGCTCATCGAGCTTGGCAACTATCGCTTTACGCGCGGCAAAACGCTCGACGCCGCGCAGGAAATCAGGAATGTCGTTGCTGTATACCGTGCTGGCTTCGCCATTGGTATCAAACACTTCAGCTTCCTGACGGATATCGCCATCGAACGTCAGGATATTGATCATGGGCAACTGGTGACGTTTACCGACTTCGTAGTCGTTAAAATCGTGCGCCGGGGTGATCTTCACGCAGCCAGTGCCCTTTTCCATGTCGGCGTGTTCATCGGCGACGATCGGAATACGACGATCCACCAGCGGCAGGATCAGGAACTTGCCGATCAGATCTTTGTAGCGCGGATCTTCCGGGTTGACCGCAACACCGGTATCCCCCAACACGGTTTCCGGACGCGTGGTGGCGACCACCAGATAGTCTTTGCCATCAGCGGTTTTTGCGCCATCGGCCAGCGGATAGCGCAGGTGCCACATCGAGCCTTTGCTCTCGCGGTTTTCCACTTCCAGATCGGAGATGGCGGTGCGCAGTTTCGGGTCCCAGTTCACCAGGCGCTTGCCACGGTAGATCAGGTCTTCTTTATACAGGCGAACGAACACCTCTTTCACCGCGTTGGACAGGCCTTCATCCATGGTGAAGCGCTCGCGCTCCCAGTCTACCGAGTTGCCCAGACGGCGCATTTGGCGGGTAATGGTGCCGCCGGATTCAGCTTTCCACTGCCAGATTTTTTCGATAAAGGCGTCGCGGCCATAATCGTGGCGCGTTTTGCCCTCTTCGGCGGCGATTTTACGCTCAACCACCATCTGGGTGGCGATGCCCGCGTGGTCAGTACCCGCCTGCCACAGCGTGTTTTTCCCTTGCATACGCTGATAGCGAATCAGGGTATCCATAATGGTTTGCTGGAACGCATGGCCCATATGCAAGCTGCCGGTGACGTTCGGCGGCGGGATCATGATGCTGAAGCTTTCCTGGCTCGTGTCACCGTTTGGCTTAAAGTAGCCTTGCTGTTCCCAGCGCTCATAGAGCGGCTGTTCGATATCTTTCGGGTTATATTTGGTATCCATTATGTCTACTATTCAGTGCGTTGGCGGCGTCGCCGTAGTCAATTGAAAGCCGACGCTGCGATACGCTTTGTAGCGATCGCGCGCCAACGGTTTCAGGGATTCTTCATGAGGGACAAAGTCTATCACTTCATGGAAAGCGGTGGCAAAATCTGCGAACTGCGGCAGCAGGCTGATCAGCACATCGCGTGAGGTGCTGCCCCGGCGTTGCGGCCAGGCCAGCTCGACGGGTGCACCTTGTCGCGGGCCTTCACCGGCGAGGTTATGCGGCACAAAGGCGCTGGCGTCGCGCTGCCACAGCGCATCGTCCAGCCGCAACGCTTGCTGCTCGTCTTCACAGGCAATAAGCACACGCTGCCCACTGCGCCAACGTTCCGCCGCCAGCTCGCAGGCCAGCGCCTCACAGGCGCTAAGCCCATCGACATCGTCACTGTGTTCGAGAAGGTAGAACGTTGCGTTTTTCATTGTTTACACTATTGATCAGGGCCGAAAAGCCTGACGATAAGGGCCGGGATAACCCCGGCCCACGGTGATGACTATCAATGCTCACGGCCATGGGCGCGTTAGCAGGCATAGTTTATTCTACGTCATTTAACCCGGCGCGATTAAGCAGGAACTGCGACAGCATGGCCACCGGACGGCCCGTTGCCCCTTTGGCCTTACCGGAACGCCAGGCCGTGCCCGCGATATCCAGGTGCGCCCAGTTATATTTGCGGGTAAAGCGCGACAGGAAGCAGGCGGCGGTAATGGCACCGCCCGGACGACCGCCGATGTTCGCCATATCAGCGAAGTTCGACTCCAACTGCTCTTGAAACTCATCGCCCAACGGCAAGCGCCAGGCGCGGTCGCCCGCTTGTTCTGATGCGCCGAGCAACTCGTGCGCCAGCGGGTTATGGTTTGACATCAACCCGGTGAGGTGATGTCCGAGCGCAATCACACAGGCACCGGTCAGGGTCGCGATATCAATTACCAGCTCCGGCTCGTAGCGTTCCACATAGGTCAGCGCATCGCACAGCACCAAACGGCCTTCGGCATCGGTATTCAGCACTTCAACCGTTTGACCCGACATGGTGGTTAACACATCACCCGGACGATAGGCGCGGCCATCAACCATGTTTTCACAGCCGGCCAACACCCCGACAATATTCAGCGGCAGCGCCAGCTCGGCGGCCATGCGCATTACGCCGTATACCGTCGCGGCACCGCACATGTCGTATTTCATTTCATCCATGCTGTCAGCAGGCTTGATCGAAATACCGCCGGAGTCAAAGGTCAGGCCTTTGCCAACCAGTACGATAGGACGATTTTCTGGATTCGGGTCGCCTTTGTACTCAATCACCGACATCAGTGATTCATTTTGCGAGCCTTGTCCAACGGCCAGATAGGCGTTCATGCCCAGCTCTTTCATCTGCTGTTCGCCAATCACGCGCGTCACGATGTTCGGGCTGTAGGTATCCGCCAGTTGACGTGCCTGCGAGGCCAGATAGCCCGCATTGCAGATATTCGGCGGCATGTTGCCGAGATCTTTCGCGGCTTTGATGCCTGCGGCAATGACAAGTCCGTGCTGGATGGCGCGCTCGCCGCTGGTGAGTTCACGGCGCGTGGGTACATTGAACACCAGTTTGCGCAGCGGACGGCGCAGTTCGACCTTATTGCTTTTCAACTGATCGAAGGTGTAGAGCGTCTCTTTTGCTGTCTCTACCGCCTGACGCACTTTCCCGTAGGTGTTGCGTCCTTTGACATGCAGTTCGGTGAGGAAGCAAACGGCTTCCATTGAACCGGTATCATTCAATGCATTGATGGTTTTCTGAATGATTTGCTTATATTGACGCTCATCCAGTTCACGCTCTTTCCCGCAGCCAATCAGCAGAATACGTTCTGACAGAATGTTCGGCACGTAGTGCAACAGCAGGGATTGCCCCACTTTGCCTTCTAACTCGCCGCGGCGCAGGAGTGCGCTGATATAACCGTCGCTGATTTTGTCCAATTGTTCGGCAATAGGGGACAGGCGGCGAGGCTCAAACACGCCGACGACAATGCAGGCACTGCGTTGTTTTTCCGGGCTACCGCTTTTTACACTGAACTCCATGTACTCTCCTGAATCTTAAAGACAAAGACGGGGCCAACGGCTAGAATGTGACACTCCGTAATACTTTCCCGCCGTTACACTTATCTAACCTGTGTTAATCTTAACGGCGCGGCGAATCTGTTTTGGTGATGATAAGCAGGTTCTGATACAACGCCGGGTGCGCAGTATGCTGTAATGCATCATAGCGACAAAGGTTGCCACAAATGCATATAAATGGCGAGTTAGCGATGAAATTATCGACTTTCCTGCAAAAAGACAAGTTTTCACAGGTTTAATTAAGCGTGATCATCATTCGATATCTGGTACGGGAAACCTTTAAGAGCCAACTGGCCATCCTGTTTATTCTGTTACTGATCTTCTTTTGTCAGAAGCTGGTGCGAATACTGGGTGCGGCGGTTGATGGGGAAATCCCGACAAATTTAGTGCTCTCCCTGCTGGGGCTGGGTGTGCCTGAAATGGCGCAGCTCATTCTGCCCTTGAGCCTGTTTTTAGGGCTGCTGATGACGTTCAGCCGCATGTATACCGAGAGCGAAATCACCGTCATGTATGCCTGTGGATTGGGCAAAACGGTGCTGCTCAAGGCTGCCTTTATTCTGGCGGTGATAACCGGTGTGATGGCGATGATCAATGCGCTGTGGGTCAGCCCGTGGTCTTCTCGTCATCAGGACATCGTGATGGCAGAAGCCAAGGCTAACCCGAGCGTCGCGGCGCTGGTGGAAGGGCAGTTTCAATCGGCGCAGGGCGGCAATGCCGTGCTGTTTGTCGGCGATGTCAAAGGGCAAGAGTTTGAGCATGTGTTTCTGGCGCAGCTGCGCCCGAGCGGCAACGCGCGCCCTTCGGTGGTCATTGCCGATCGTGGGCGTGTGGACGTTGACCAAAATGGCACACAGGTGGTGACGCTCAATAAAGGCTCTCGCTACGAAGGTACAGCGATGTTGAGGGATTTCCGCATCACGGATTTCACCAACTATCAGGCAATTATCGGGCATCAGAACGTGTCTATCCAGAACACTGGCGTAGAACAGATGACGATGCACCAACTGTGGCAGTCGGATGATAATGCCGCGCGGGCCGAGTTCCATTGGCGCATAACGCTGGTGCTTTCAGTGCTGATCATGGCGATTATCGTGGTGCCGCTCAGTGCGGTAAACCCACGCCAAGGGCGCGTACTGAGCATGCTGCCCGCCATGTTGCTTTATCTGATTTTCTTCCTGTTGCAAAGCTCGCTGCGTTCCAATGGCAGTAAGGGAAGAATCGATCCCGTGGTGTGGATCTGGCTGACCAATCTGGCCTATATCGGGATTGCGCTGCTGCTCAATGTCTGGGACAGCGTACCTCTGCGCCGGCTGCGCGCGCGGATGAAAGTACAAGGAGCAGCCTGATGTTTGGCGTACTGGATCGCTATATCGGCAAAACTATCTTTAACACCATCATGATGACGCTGTTCATGCTGGTTTCTCTCTCTGGCATCATCAAGTTTGTCGATCAGTTGCGCAAAGTTGGGCGCGGCGACTATACCGCGCTGGGCGCGGGTCTCTATACCTTGCTGAGCGTGCCTAAGGATATTGAAATCTTTTTCCCAATGGCGGCGCTGCTCGGTGCGCTGCTGGGGTTGGGGACGCTGGCGACACGCAGTGAACTGGTGGTGATGCAGGCCTCTGGCTTTACCCGCTTACAGATTGCGGGTGCAGTGATGAAAACCGCCATTCCTCTGGTGTTGCTTACCATGGCGATTGGCGAATGGATTTCACCTGCCGGTGAACAGATGGCGCGCAACTACCGTTCACAGATGATGTACGGCGGCTCGATGCTTTCAACCCAGAACGGGCTGTGGGCGAAAGATGGCAACGACTTTATTTATATTGAACGCGTGGTGGGGGATAAAGAGCTGGCGGGGGTGAATATCTACCAGTTCGACCCGGAACAGAAATTGCTCTCCGTACGCTACGCGGCATCCGCGGAATTTGATGATGACGCCAAGCTGTGGCGGCTGTCTCAGGTTGATGAATCAGACCTGCGCGATGGCAAACAGATTTCGGGCAGCCAGACCATCAGCGGAGAGTGGAAAACCACATTGACGCCGGACAAACTCGGCGTAGTGGCGCTGGACCCGGATGCGCTCTCGATCCGCTGCCTGTACGACTACGTCAACTACCTGAAGCAAAGTGGGCAGGAGGCGGGCCGCTACAAGCTGAATATGTGGAACAAGACGTTCGCCCCACTTTCGGTAGCGGTAATGATGCTGATGGCGCTCTCTTTTATCTTTGGGCCACTGCGCAATGTGCCTGCGGGCGTGCGTATCGTCACCGGTATCAGCTTTGGCTTCCTGTTTTACGTGCTGGACAAGGTATTTGGTCAGCTCAGCCTGGTGTATGGCTTGCCGCCGGTGCTGGGGGCATTGGTGCCTAGCCTGCTGTTTATGATGATCAGTCTGCTGCTGCTGCTAAAACGGCGCTGAGTGCATCCGGCACGCTACTGCGTGCCGGGAAAATGCGCAAAAAAGTGTGCTGGCGCTGTTTTTTTCAGCATTCAACGCGCCAGAGTGCGGAATAGTGTTGTGTCATCAATCTCAAACGGTATAATGCACCTCGTTTTCCGCACACTACTTCAGTGCCGAAGTGGCGAAATCGGTAGACGCAGTTGATTCAAAATCAACCGTTGAAAGACGTGCCGGTTCGAGTCCGGCCTTCGGCACCATTAGTATGAAAATCAAGTCACCGCAAGGTGGCTTTTTTTATGTCTGAAATCTACTGGCTATACCTCTTTGCTCTGTGTATCGCTAAATGAAGCGCATAAAGCCTATAAAAGACACCCTTTAGCCAGGCTCAACTGCTGCTGAGCTAACGCCTCGACTTCCCGAGGTTCATGCGACACCAATAAAAGCGTTACCGAAAAGATCTGCTGTATTTCCTTCATCGCCTGCCATAGCCGTAACCTCACGGGCCAATCGAGACTGGAGAAGGGCTCATCAAGCAACAGAACCTGAGGCTCACTGATTAATGCCCTCGCCAGAGCCGCTCTCTGCTGTTCCCCGCCCGAAATGTGTGTGGGGTAGCGTTTAGCCAAATGTTCTATTTCAAGTAATTTTAACAGGTCGTGACGTTTCTCACTGAACTGTGGCTTTTTAGCCGCGTACTGAGCAAGGCGCAGATTATTATCAACCGATAAATAAGGAAACAAATACAAGTGCTGATTCAAATAACGACAAGGACGCTGCCAGATAGGCCGTTTATCGATACATTGACCCGCTATTGATATAGAGCCCCGATAATCAATGTTCCCTACGATAGCGTTCAGCAACGTCGTTTTCCCACTGCCAGAAGGGCCACAAATAGCGGTGCAGCTACCCGGCTCCACTGAGAAACTGATATTTTCCAGAATGCCGCAGGAAAGATTATTCACCTTTAACATTCAGCCTTCCTCGTTGTTGCAATAGATGCAATATCACTAAGAGAAAAATCGAAAAGATAATCAGCAACAGGGCACAGCCGACAGCCAAAGAAAAATCACCGCTGGCAATATTCAGGAAAACCGCAATAGGTAAGGTTTCCGTTTTCATTCTGGTCGCGCCAGCTAGCATCAGCGTGGCACCGAATTCACCCAGTGCCCGTGACATCGCCAACACACAGCCACTCAGTAATGAGCGCCAGACGAGGGGGATTTCTACCAGGAAAAACGTTTTTAGCGGTGGTAAACCTAGGTTATAAGCCGTGTGTATATAAGGTGGTGAAATAGAGATCAACGCACTGTAGGCATTGCGCGTTTGTATTGAACAGGCAACGTAGGTTTGCGCAATGATGATACCCAAGGGAGAAAATAACCACTTGGAGAGTGTTGGAACTAACTGCCCTACATACCCTTCTTGCCCCAGGAGGAGTAATAGACCAATCCCCACGACCAGTGGCGGCATGACCATGGGTAAATCCAGTAGGATGTTTATTATGTTCTTTCCTGGGAATGAGAGGCGAGACATTGCCCAGGCGGCAGGAAGGCTGATTACGCTCGATAGCAATAACGACGTTAGCGCTGTGCTGACTGAGAGCAACAGCGCAAACCGAATTTCATCATCGAATAATAACTGAATAAATTGGCTAAGGCTAAGCTGGGAGAAAAGTGCAAGCAGCGATCCGCCAATCAAAAAAAGCAAAAGCACCAGCGGAATTAATGCCAGCTTAGCCATTCAGTTATCTACCCGACTCAGATTCAATTAATGCTTCTTAATCGGCAGATAACCTTGATCGGTAAACATCTTGATGCCCTGCGGTGATGCAAAGAATTCAGCAAGCTGTTTAGCGGCATCTGGATGGGCACTGGTTTTTAATACGGCGATAGTAGCCACTTCTTCCGGGGTTCCTGGCGGGGAAGGTAACAAGGTTAGCGTATCCTGATTCTTCATTGCATCAGAAAGCCCAATAACCGCAGCATCAACATCACCGTTCATTAAGTAAATCAGCAATTGTTTGATCGTGGTTGCTTGTACCACCACTTTTTCTTTCAGTTCTTTCTCATACCCACTGGCGACCAGCAATTGTTCTCCACTTTTTCCCAGCGCAATCGCTTTAGGGTCACCCATGCCGATTTTTAAATGACTTTTAGCAAGATCGGCCAACGTTTTAACGTCTCCGCCGGTTGCTTTCCTGACGGCCATCACGGGGGTGTGATACACCAGCGGATAAGAAGACGTCACCTGCCCGTCTTGCTGTAATTTTTCAACGTAGTCTTCAGAACCCGGCAGGAAAACATCCCCCGTCTTGGTCAGATTAAAACGCGTGAGAATTTGCCCTGAGCCACCGTATTCAATAACCACCTTATGGCCGGTGTCTTTTTCAAACACTCCCACCACGGATTCTACTGGCTGTCTCAACCCCGCTCCGGCATACAGATGTAACTCGACCGCACTGGCCGTATAACTGGCCATGAGTAAAGGCAGCACCATAAGGGATTTTATTACGCGTTTAGGCATGGGGAATTCTCTTATCGTTAACATTCTGGGAAAGGGATAGCCGAACGAATCGTTAGATCCCTATATATTACATTACATAACGACAAGCAAAATAATCGGGATGGCGATAAAGCTAAAGTGGCAAAAGGATGATCCTGGTCATGTTGAACAGGGTTTATCCCCGCAGCCACTCTCTTTAACCCAGTGAAATCAACCCAGTTCTGCCGTGGTTTCCCGCGCAGTATCCGGTTGCTTGCGTCGCAACTGCGTTAGCACCAGCAGCAGAGCGAGTAATGCCAGCACGGCACCGGAAATGGAAACAGCACCGTAGCTTCCGCCGAGGTTCAGCACGGCACTGCCTAATGCGGCGCCCAGCGCGTTGCCGAGGTTAAATGCACCGATATTAACCGATGAGGCCAGCCCAGGAGCACCTGCCGCTTCACGCATTACCCAGGTTTGCAATGGCGGGACTACGGCAAAAGCCGCGGTTCCCCAGATGACCAGGCCGATGGCGGCACCTGCCTTGGTGGTTGCCAGCCAGGGGAATGCCACCATGCTGATGGCGATCAGGCTTAAAAATACCATCAGCGAGCCTTTGACTGAACGGTCTGCCAGTTTGCCGCCTAACTTGGCTCCGAGGGTGAAGCCAATGCCAATCAACACCAACATGCCAGTCACATAGCCGGGAGAAACTTGCGTAATCGATTCGAGCGAAGGGGCAATGTAGGTGTAGAGTGTGAACATGGCCCCAGCCCCCATAACGGTGGTCGCCAGGATCACTAACACCACGGGCTGTGTGAGCACGCGCAGTTCAGCTCGCACATTGGGCCTTTCTCCATGGCCGCCTTTGGGCAGGAAGGCACCCAGTGACAGCATTGCCGCTACGCCCAACAACGCGATACCCAGAAAAGATTCACGCCACCCGACCACTTGGCCAAACCAGGTTGCCACGGGAACGCCGCCGATATTGGCGATGGTTAACCCCATAAACATGGCGGCAACGGCACTGGCCTGTTTCTCTCGAGGCACGAGGCTTGCCGCCACAATTGAACCAATACCAAAGAATGCCCCGTGGTTTAAGCTTGTGATGATACGTGCAATCACCAGGCTGGTGTAATTGGGGGCTATGGCGGAGGCCAGATTGCCCAGGGTAAAAATTGCCATCAGCGCCATCAAGGCTCTGCGGCGCGGCCAGCGAGCGAACAGCAGCGTCATCACCGGCGCACCGACCATCACGCCGATGGCATAAGCAGAAATCAGCATTCCTGCGGTCGGGATGGATACATCCATACCCTGAGCGATGGTCGGGAGCATGCCCATGGGGCCGAATTCGGTGGTGCCAATACCAAATGCGCCAACGGCGAGCGAGAGCAATGGCAGGGTAGAATGGGTGCGTGAAGAGGTACGGCTTGTCGGCATGATTTGCTTCCTAATCGTTGCGATTTGAACGCCACCAGCATTGAATCGCCCCGGAACGACAGGCATCCATCAGCGCTTGCGATTTGAACTCGGCATTCTGCCGCGATTAAGCGAGGAGATAAACGTAGAAAAATAAAAAACACTTTTGCGAAAAGTGGCAGACTGATGGCAATGCCAGTTAGTTATTATCGATGAAAATACTGAGAGGGATATCGGGTGAAGGCTGTAGAGGGGGTTGCTCTACGCGTTATTTCGGACTCACAGGCCCTGCCGCGTCGGGTAACTCCCTCTTGGTAATGTATTAATTACAAAATCGCCTCGCCTTCATAGGCCTGACGATACAGCTCAATAACCTGTTCTTTGGTGGCTTTGCGTGGGTTGGTCAGTTGGCACACGTCTTTCTTCGCATTCTCAGCCATGATGGCAAAATCTTCCGGTTTGACGCCAAGGCTCTTGAGGTCGCGCGGAATGCCCACCTGTTGGCCCAAGCGTTGAATCGCGCTAATGGCTTTCAATGCGGCTTCATCTGTCGACAGCCCATCCACCTTTTCGCCCATGGCTTCGGCGATATCCCTGAACCGGTTGAGGTTGCCGATGAGGTTGAAGGATTCAACGTACGGCAGCAGAATAGCATTACACACACCGTGCGGCAGATTATAAAAACCGCCGAGCTGATGCGCCATGGCATGTACATAGCCCAGTGACGCGTTGTTGAAGGCAATTCCCGCCAGATATTGCGCGTAAGCCATATTGTCCCTGGCTTTCATATATTCACCATTGGCAACGGCCTTTGGCAAATATTGGGTGATCATTTTGATGGCTTTTAAGGCGGCGGCATCGGTAAGCGGGTTTGCCATAGTAGAAACATAAGCTTCAATGGCGTGTGTTAGTGCATCCATCCCGGTCGCCGCGGTTAATGATGGCGGCATGCCGACCATTAACTCCGGATCGTTTATGGAGATCTGTGGCGTAACGCGCCAGTCAACGATCGCCATTTTCACTTTGCGTTCTGTATCGGTAATAATACAAAACCGGGTAATTTCCGATGCGGTGCCCGCGGTGGTGTTAATGGCCATCAGCGGGATCATGTCATTGATCGATTTATCGACGCCTTCAAAGTCGCGAATATTTCCACCGTTAGCGGCGATAAGGCCAATCCCTTTCGCACAGTCATGCGACGAGCCACCACCGAGAGAAACAATCGCGTTGCAGTCATTTTCCCGATAAGACTTGATGCCTTCGGCAACGTTTTTATCCGTCGGGTTGGGCTCCGCACCGCCAAATATATGAACGCCAATACCTGCCTTTTTATAAATTTCAGCAACCTTATCCGCCATTCCGCTTTTGGCGAGAAAGGCATCGGTGACAATAAGGATCTTTTTAGCATTTAACGTTTTTGCAAGACTGCCTGCTTCCTGAACGCTGCCCTCACCAAATACATTTCGTGTGGGTAGAAAATAATATGTCGACATACAATTTCCCCTATTTATAAATGATGGTTGTCAGTATGTTCATCAGAGCTTCTGGTCATTTTGTTAAAAAATAGCCACTTAGCGCCAACATTAAGCAGCACCAGATATGAGTAACAAAAGCAGAGGGTGAACATCTGTGGGCAGTGTAAGGGAATAGTGGTGATGAACTTTGATTTGCATCACATTATGTTCGATTGTTTTTAACAATAAGTGACATTGTTTTTACAACTAATTTGCGAGATGTTTAAAACTGACCAAAGATAAGCGTTGTAGTGGGAAGCGTGGAATGGAACGCAGGGGGAACACGAAACGATGGGAGAGCATTAATAGTCGAAGAGTGCAGCGAGAGAAGTACCAAGTCCTGCGGCGATGATACTGATGATTTCTAAGGTTGGATTTCTGACGCCACGTTCAATACCACTTAAGTAAGTTCGATCCAGATTACATCTACTGGCCAGTGCCATCTGCGTGAGTCCGGCCTCAACGCGCAGCGTTTTGATGCGTTGTCCAAAGCGCCGCGTAACGTCACCGGTGTTCTGCATATCGACACTGTCCTGTTGTTGCTGTCTGTGTGATTCATCATTATAACCCACCCAAAGTAGAACGTTATCTGTGCAATCTGCATTTTCATGTGTTGCTTCATTCTGGTGATAGCACCGCTGCAAGTCGATGCGGTGAAGTGGGTACCAGCCCGACCTGAAGCCCGAAGGCGCTAAAGCGCTTGTTGATGACATTCACAACGTTAAGCTCCCACCAAAAGTGCATAAAAATCAGAGCATGCCCGTTGCCAGCCTTTGATAATCAATTGCATCATGTAGCGCGTTTTGCCCGATAGCGGGCTGGTAATGGAATGATGAAATAACAGGATGCTCGATGAAGCGGCTAACACTATTGACTCTGGGATGGGTACTGTCTGCACCGGCGTTTGCACAGCCACAACTGCCGGCGGTGGTTATCAAAGATGTGACCTTGGTGTCCGGTACTACGGTGAGAGTGGGCAATGCCATTAACGCCCTTTTTCGTATTTCCACGCTGGGGAATGGGACGACGGATTTATGGCTTAATGTCGATTGAGATACCGGCCAAAAAACACATCTGTTTGCCAGTATTACCCCTCCCGTACCACACCGGCCAAGCATTCGGGTCTATGGCGCGGGCTCACTGGCGCGTTATGTCCCTGGCATGCCTTTCGAACCAGAGGCAGACAGCCCCTATAGCACCGATCCTGCACTGGATGTGTGCCAACAAAACGTTCCCATCCCCAAATGGGTTGCGCTTGCTGAAGCCGATGCGCAGGGTAATCGACCCTTTATTGATGTGACCAACAGTACCAGAGTGGGCGATCGGCTTCAGGTCCGTCTTGCAACGGACTACGGGCGTATCCATCAAGATGAAAAATACCTCGCGCCCTATTCGGTGAAAATAACGGATAAGGTTTTTGACTGTGCACTGGATAAGGGCCAAACCCTTAATCAGCTGGCGTTGGATAATCAGGGACGAATAACGGATAGCCAGTCTGAAGAAAACCCTGCATTCACCGCGCTTTCCGCTGACGACGCCGCGCTCGCAAAAAGGCTTTGCGCAGTTAACGATATTCGTCAGCTTGGCGGTAACGGCACGCTGGCATGGCGTGAAAAGCCGATGGCGGAGGATTTGCCGTTACGACCTGATTTTGCGCAAAACGATCCGGCACCGATCCAAAGCCATCCACTGCCACAGGCCGTGGCGGATACCGTGCAACAGGCGGTTGCGACACCGCAGCAGCGCCCGACATTTAAGCGCCTGAGCTATGCCCAAAAATCACCGGGCGAGGATCTCGCCGCGTTTGTGGTACAAATCGATGTCCTACCGGACGGAACCGTACTGACGTTGGATAAGATGACGTTGGGTGGTGTGGTGTTTTATTCACAACATGTACGTCTGTTTAATATCGTGGACGTTAAAAAATGGGATTCGCTGGCAGAACAACCGGTTATCAGTCATACGCTGGAAAACACATTTGTGCTGCCTTTGGCGGCGGACACCACGTATCGCTGGAAGAATAGCCAGAGCGATAACAAATCGACCGGTCAGCAGTGCCGTGCAGATAGCGCATGGCGCAGCGCCGTGGCCATTAGCCCGCATTTCCCCGGTCGCTATCTGGAATTCACCTGTACTGACGATCGCGGTGATGGCCGCCCGATGAGCAGTGACTATGCTTATCTTGAGGATCTGCACGTGTTTATTCGTATCGGTTATCACGAAGGCGGTGAGAAAAAACGCTTTGCCTTTGACGATGTGACGCTGGTGAAGTGATCTCTCTTGGCGCACGTTCCCCGCTTGAGTGGAGAACGTGCGCAAGCTGAATTAACGCACGGCACTCAGCACCTTGTCCAACGACCCGACCAGCCAGTCGATATCCTGCGCCTGAAACGCCAAGGGTGGGCGCAATTTCAATACGTTGCCATACGGGCCTGCTACCGAGGTCAGTACCCGCTCGGCCCTCAGGCGTTCAATCACATCCAGCGCCAGTGCTTTGTCAGGGGTTTTGGCGGCGCGATCGCTCACCAGCTCGAAACCGATAAACAGTCCGGCTCCGCGCACATCGCCCACGCATTCATGGCGATCGGCGAGTTGTGCCAGTTCTTGCCGCAGTTTTTCACCGACAATCAGGCTGTGCTCCTGCAACTTCTCTTCGCGGATCACGCGCAACACTGCCTGCGCCGCCGCCATGGAGACCGGATTGCCGCCAAAGGTGTTGAAATAGGGGATTTCATCGCTAAAGGCGGCCAATACATCGGCTTTGGCCAGTAGGCCAGACACCGGAATCCCGTTACCCATTGGTTTACCCAGCGTCACCACATCTGGCACGATGCCGTGACGTGCGAATCCCCAGAAGCTGTCGCCAGTGCGTGCAAATCCCGGTTGTACCTCGTCGGCGATAAAAATACCGCCATTGGCATGCACCACGTCGAGTGCTGGTTTCAGAAAGCCTGCCGGCCCTGGCAGCACGCCATCAGAAGAGAAGATCGAATCGACCAGCAGACCCGCGAATTTGATGCCATGCGCGGCCATGTCGTCGATCTGTTTTTGGATTTCATTGGCAAACCAGATGCCTAAATCGGGTGTGTCAACGCGGTAACGATCGGGGGGCGGCACCAGACGCGTGGTGGGGGCGAGCGGTTGGCCGCTGCCCAGTGACTGTGATGCGCCGGAGGTCAGTTTGCTGGTGCCGTGGTAGGCCTCCTGGCTGACGATGATGCCGGTACCGCCGCTGTACGCTTTGGCGATACGGATCGCCAGATCGTTGGCTTCCGAGCCGGTGCACATGTACATCGCTTTGTTGATGTCGTCAGGTACGGTCGTCAGCAGGTCGGCGGTGTAATCCAGAATCCGTTCATGCAAATAGCGGGTGTGGGTATTAAGCTGGCTCATCTGCTCATGCACGGCGGCAATGACAGCGGGGTGGCAGTGTCCGATGCTGGCAACGTTGTTATAGACATCCAGATATTTATCGCCAGCGGCATCCCACAGGTATTGCCCTTCACCGCGGACCAAATGCACGGGGTTGCGATAAAACAAACGGTAGGATTCACCGAGCAGTCGGCTGCGTTTATCGGTCAGTTTGCGCGTTTCGGCATCCAACGCATCCGCGTGTTCTGCGCGAAAGCTATTGGTATCCATGATAGTTGAACGTGTTGCCATGATGACTCCAAATTTCGGTTAAGCACCGTATTTCTGTCAGACACCGTGCATAAACAGGATGGGAATAGCTTACGCACTAACGCGATTGAAAGGCAACAAAATACACAAAAACATTTAAATGCACTTTTTTGATGCGTGTAAAACACCAAAAAAGTGCAATCCTTTACACACCATTCTGCGTTACTACTCTCCGATTACACCACGATAATTAAGCAATACCTTGTTTTATTAGCCTCTATTACTCTGATGGGAGCGCTTTTTCGCGGATTGGCATGATTAGTGCTTAAAACTACACAGATGCAAAATAACGCACAGAAAAACGCAGAATGTGAAATGCACAAAAGTGCTCACTTTCTCAGGGCTACGCCACCGAGTTATGACTTCCGCAACCATTAAGGGGAACATTTATGAAACGTTTTTCATTACGCCGTACCAGTCTGATGGCGGCATGCGCCTTTGCGACCCTGGTGGGAGCGGCACAGGCAGGCACCATCACGGTGTATACCTCGTTGGAGGAGGATGAAATCAAGGATTACGTGGCGCAGGCGAAGAAGGACATGCCGGATGTCACCGTGAATGTGCTGCGTTTGTCGACGGGCGATCTCGGTCCGCGCATCCTGGCAGAAGCCAAGAACCCACAGCACGACGTAGTCTGGGGATGGGCGCTGACCAACGTGATGGACCCGCGTATTTCCGCGCTGCTTGAGCCGTATGCTGCCAAAGGCAGTGAAAAACTGGATGAAACCTATCGCGCACCGGATAACAAATGGTTTGCGGCCACCGGTTACATGGCGGCGTTCTGTGTGAACACTGAAGCGCTCAAAGCGAAAAACCTGCCGGTTCCTGCCACCTGGCAAGATCTGACCAACCCGATTTACAAAGGCGAAGTGGTGATGCCGAACCCGGTTTCATCGGGTACAGGGTATCTGCAAATCGCCGCGCTGCTGCAATCCAAAGGGGACGATAAAGGGTGGGAATTCCTCAAATCGCTGGATGGCAATATTGCCCAATACACCAAATCCGGCTCTCGCCCGTGTAAAGCGGCGCGCACCGGTGAATACGCTATTGGCGTGTCGTTGGCGTTTGCCGCAATGCAATCTATCGAAGAAGGATATCCGGTCAAAATGGTCATTCCCAGCGATGGTGCAGGCTATGAGCTGGAAGCCTCCGGTCTGATGGCCGCATCAAAAAATAAAGCCGACGCCCAGCGTTTCCTGGATTGGACCTTATCTAACAGCGCCGCGACGCTGTACACCAAATACAAAGAGATCGTCACCATCCCCGGCGTCGAACAATCGAAAGCCGCCAAGCTGGCGGGCCTGCCTGCCGATCTCTCCAGCGTACTGTTCCCGGTTGATTTCGCCAAGAGCGCCAAACAGCGTGATGCTATTTTGGAAACCTGGCGAAAGGCGATTGGTCGCTGATAACAGGCTGTTTTTCTGTACCAACGCTGGCTGTCAGGCCAGCGTTGAGGCCGTTGTAATACAAGGCGTCTTTGTCCCAGACGTTGTTTAAAGAGGATAGTAAGTACATGGCGCTGGTGATTCAGAATCTCTATAAAAGTTTTGACGGCCACGTAGCGCTCGATCGCATTAACTTGTCGATTGAGAATGCGGAGTTTGTTTGTTTACTCGGGCCCAGTGGCTGTGGGAAAACCACGCTACTGTGGATTATCGCCGGATTGCTTAGCAGCGATGGCGGAAAAATCAGTCTGGATGGCCGCGATTTGATTAACGTGCCCGCCCGCGATCGCGGGTTTGGCATTGTGTTCCAGTCTTACTCATTGTTCCCGCACATGACCATTGCGCAAAACATCGGTTATGGGTTGAAAATTCGTCACACGCCGGAGGCGGAGATTCGCGATCGCGTCAATAGCCTGTTGGACACGGTGCGCCTTGGCGGATTTGGCGATCGTTATCCTAATCAGCTTTCCGGCGGTCAGCAGCAGCGTGTGGCGATAGCGCGCGCGTTAGCCGTCAATCCGTCGTTGCTGTTACTGGATGAGCCGCTTTCCGCACTGGATGCGCGCGTACGTGCCGGATTGCGCCAGGAGCTGCGTGAAGTCCAACAACGGTTAGGCATTCCCACGCTGATGGTGACTCACGATCAGGAAGAAGCCATGAGCATGGCCGATAAAATCGTCTGTATGCAGGGCGGTCTGATCGTGCAGGAAGGTACGCCGCGCGAGCTTTATACTGCACCGCGCACCCGCTTTGTGGCTGAATTTATGGGGCACAGCAACCTGTTGCCCAAGGCGACGGTCCAGCAGTGGATGCCGGAACTGTTGCAGACCTCTGCGCCAGAGAATGCCGAACTGTTTATCCGCCCTGAACGCATCGCCATGGCGAAAGCGCCTGATGCCGAGGGGCAGGTGGTGAGTACCAGCTTTTTGGTTAGCATTCAGCGGGTTGAAGTGCTGTGGAAATCACACCCGTTGCTGGTGGAAACCAGCAGTGCCCTCAACTGGTCGGTGGGCGATCGCGTTACGCTCTCCATTGCTGCGCAAGATTGCGCCTGGGTGCAAGCATGAGTTATTCACTTCTTCCGCCGCAAACGGCGGCTGACCGCTGGTTATCCCGCCTCTGCCTCTATCTGCCGCTGGCCGCATTGCTGACGTTTTTTGGCGCGCCGATGCTCAGCATTTTGTGGCACAGCCTGCTCGACGATCGCAGCGGCACCTTTGGTGTGTCGAACTATCTGGCGCTGATGAACGCGCCGGGCGTCTGGCGTGCGATGTGGAACAGTCTGGTGCTGGGTGTCGTTACCACGCTGGTGACGCTGGTACTGGGGTTTATCGTCGCGTATGGGCTGGAATGCACCGCTATGCCGGCCAAACGCTTTATCGTCTTTGCCACGTCGCTGCCGGTATTGGCGCCATCGTTGGTGCTCGGTCTCGGGCTGATTTTTCTGCTCGGTCGTAACGGCATTGTGGGGAACCTGCTCGGCGTGCGCCTCAATATCTACGGTTTTTGGGGATTACTGATCGCCAACGTGCTGTATGCCTTGCCGCAGGCTATCTTGATCATTCGCGTCACGCTGCGCCAAAGCGATACACGACAGTATGAGGCGGCGAATGTGCTGGGTGCCAAGGACTGGCGGCAGTTTCTGGACATCACCCTGCCGGGCGTGCGCTACGGCATTTTGAGTGCGGCCTTTGTGGTGTTTACCATCACCATCACCGATTTTGGTAATGCGGTGGTGATTGGCGGTGATTTCTCGGTGTTGGCGACGGAGATTTACAGTCAGGTCAGCGGGCAAATGAAGTTTGGCATGGGGGCCGTGGTCGGGATTCTGTTACTGCTACCTGCAGCGGCATCCATCTGGATCGAGCGTGCCGCTTCGCGTCGCCAGAAAACCATTGGCACGTCATCCGCCATCCCGCATGTTCCTCAACCATTGCAACGCCGCGATATTCCGTTTTATCTGGTGAATATGACCATTGCACTGTTGATTGTGACAGTTATTGCCACGGTGGTGATTGCCAGCATGATTCGCCTGTGGCCTTATCGCTTGGATTTGACGCTTAAGCATTACAACATCGATCTTGCCGGGGGGGATGCACCGCTCTGGACATCCATCTGGATCTCGGCGTTAGCGGCGGTGATTGGCACGCTGCTGCTGTTTTTGCTGACGTTTGGCATTCGTCGCCAGCCGGGGAAAAGCGCGGATTTTGCCGCGTTGCTCAGCGCACTGCCCGTGGGCGTACCGGGGCTGGTGCTCGGGCTATCGTATGTGTTCACGTTCAACACCGCCGATCTGCCGTGGGGGATGTTGTATGGCTCGGCGATTCTGGTGGCGCTGTGTAACTACTACCATTATCACACGCAAGGGTATACCACGATGATGATGGGGATGCGCAATGTGCCTAACGCCATGGAGGATGCCACCACCGTGCTGGGCGGCGGCGTGGTGCGTATCCTGCGCGATGTGTATTTGCCTGCCATGCGACTGACCCTGATCTCTGTCGCCATGTTCCTGTTTATGCGCTCCATGGTCACGCTCTCTGCGGTGATTTTTCTGGTGACGCCGTCGCTACCGCTCGGAGCGGTAACCGTGATGCGCCTGGATGAAGCGGGTTTCACCTCGCAGGCAGCGGCTTTTTCTACGTGCATCATGGGGATTGTCGCTATAATGGCGCTGCTGCTTCATCTCTTGACGGGGAAACGCCAATGACCGCCGTTTACGCCTTTACGCCAGAGAATCACTATTCATGCTAGAAGAGACTCGCTTACACCGTATTCGCGCGCTGCTGTCCACGTTGAATCGTGTCAGTACGGAAAAAATCATCCAGCATCTCGGTGTCTCGCGAGAGACGGTGCGGCGCGACATTCTGAAGCTCGAATCCATGGGCGTGTTACGCCGCGTCCACGGCGGGATTGTCGCGACATCGCTGGAGCCTGAACCGCCGCTGTCGGTGCGCAATGCGGTGCGTGAAAAAGAGAAGCAGGATATTGCCCGTGCCGCGGTGCAGCAGCTTAGCGCTGGGCAAACGCTGTTTATTGACGCGGGCAGCACCACGGCGCTGTTGGCCGATGAGCTGCTGTCGATGCCGGGCATGACGGTGATAACCAATAGCCTGAGTGTTGCGCTGAAGCTGACCACGGCGGAATCGACGATGCACCATGAGGTGATTCTGTTGGGTGGCCATATGGGGCCGTCCATGCAGGCCACCAGCGGTGATTTGACGGTGAGCGAGATCCAGCGCTACCGCGCTGACGTTGCGCTGTTGTCACCGGTGGGGATCACCAGCGCTTCGGGCGCCAGCAGTTTTGCGCACCATGAAGCTGCCATTGCCCGTGCCATGGTCAAGAATGCCAAAACGCGTATTATCTTGGCGGACAACAGCAAGATAGGGGTTACTAGTCGAGTGATTTACGCGACACCGCAGGAAATCGATATCATCATTACCGATGCCAGTGCGGCCGCGAAACCTGAATGGGAACTGCTTCTGGCGCAGTGTGCCCACGCCATCGTGACGTAACCAGCAACGGTTTACGCCGTCGCTGGCACTTCAGCGTGTTGCAGTGCTTCTCCCAATGCTTGTCTGTGAGCCAGTAACGTCTGGCTGGTGCGATCGCGCGGGTAGGGCAGCGAAATGGGCAATAGCGCGCTGATACGCCCCGGTCTGGGCGACATCACCACCACGCTGTCGGCCAGAAAGACCGCCTCTTCCACGTCATGAGTTACCAGCAGAATGGTCAGCGTGG
The DNA here is from genome assembly GCF_019797845.1 of Symbiopectobacterium purcellii. Taxonomy (NCBI): domain Bacteria; kingdom Pseudomonadati; phylum Pseudomonadota; class Gammaproteobacteria; order Enterobacterales; family Enterobacteriaceae; genus Symbiopectobacterium; species Symbiopectobacterium purcellii. Next base: position 395,278 of record NZ_CP081864.1, read on the forward strand.
TATGACGCCGGATCTCGGCCAGCCGATGCTGTAGCTGCTGTTTGGTCATGGCATCGAGCGCACCAAACGGCTCGTCGAGCAACAGTATTTTGGGGCGCGAGGCTAACCCGCGCGCGATGGCCACGCGCTGCGCCATGCCGCCTGACAACTGATGTGGCCAGGCATTGGCAAAGTCTTCTAATCCCATGATCTCAAGATAGTGCGCAATCTGCTGTTCGGATTGTGCGGCGGAAAGGGGCAGGTTAATCATCCCCAGACGAATATTTTCCTTCACACTTAACCACGGGAACAGCCGTGGCTCTTGAAACACCAGACTGACGTCAGGATGAATGCCCGCCAGCGGTTGCCCATCAATGGTAATTGAACCTTGCTGCGCCTGCTCCAGCCCGGCGGCCAGCCGCAATAATGTCGATTTGCCACAGCCACTGCTGCCGATAATGGCGACCAGTTCGCCGGGTGCCAACGACAGCGAGACATCCTGCAACACCGTGAAGGGCTGATGTTGTACGGTAAATTGCTTGGTAATGTGATGAAATTGCAAAGGCATGACGTCTCCTTAATGTCGGTTACTGGAAGCGCCAGGCGGTCAGGCGACGTTCAGCGAAGGTGATCAGGCGGGAAAACAGTGCGGCGACCAGCGCGATCAACACCACGCCAGCAATAATCCGATCGGATGCCAGCAATTGTTGAGCACGAATCATCATGCCCCCCAACCCCGCACCAGACGGAATGAAATCTTCAGCACCAATTGCGCCTGTCCAGGCGTGCATCAGCGCCAGCCGCAGGCCGGAGAACACCGGTGGCATCACCGAAGGCAGCACCAACTTGCTTAAGGTGCGGTGCGGAGAAAGACGTAACACATACGCGGCTTCACGCAGCGTTGGCGGTAATTGCGCAATCCCCTGACGCGTGGCAAGTAGTAGCGGAAAGAAGGCCGCGACAGCCACGAACACCACCTTGGCGGTGTCATCCAGCCCGAACCAGGCGGTGATCAGCGGCAGCCAGGCGAAGAGCGCTACGCTGCGCACGGCGGAAAGTACCGGGCTGAATAGCCGATCGGCGAGTGGCAAACCGCCGAGCAAGGCTCCAGCACCGATGCCAAGCAGGCTGCCGAGCAGAAATCCTTGCAGCGCGTGTGTCAGGCTGGCAAGCAGATCGGTGCGCAAATCCCCCTGGGTTAATCCCTCCACCAACGTCTCAACCACGTGCTGTGGTGCTGGCAGAAAGGCGGTGTTAAACCAGGCAAGCTGGCTGCCCATGCTCCACAACAGCAATAGCGTTAGCGGCGCATACCAGGGCGTTAACGAGGTGAAGGCGACACTGGGGCTTAGGCTGTCTCGCCCTAACACCGGCGCGGGCCAGTGAATCCAGCGCTGCTCCAGCCTGAGCAGCAACCGTTCCCCCAAATACCCACACAGGCCGATAATCAGAATGCAGACAAACACAAAATCCAACATAAACAGTTGGCGGCTTTGTACCAGCAGGTAACCCAGCCCTTCACTCGAGGCGAGCAGTTCGACGGCAATCAGCGACACCCAGCCCTGCGAGAATGCCAGCCGGACGCCGGTCATGACGTAAGGCAACATCGTCGGGATAATCAGACGACGTAAAAATAGCGTGGGAGGAAGACGCAGGCTGCGTGCCATCTCATACAGCTTTTGCGGTGTTTGTTGAATGCCAGCACAGGTGTAGAGCGTGACCGGAACGGTGATGGATTTGATCAATATCGCCAGCTTTAGCGCTTCTCCGATACCCAGCAGCAGCATCAACAGCGGGATCCAGGCCAGCGTAGGAATTTGCGCCACCACGGTGAACAGCGGCATAAACAGCGAATGACTGCGGCGGTGTAAACCGAACAGGCAACCCAACAGCAGACCGCACAGGATGCCGCCACCAAGGCCGATAAACAAGCGTGCCAGGCTGATGGGCAACTGGTGTAGCAACTCTTCAGGGATAAAGGTTAATGCGCCGCTGGCAACGGTCAGCGGAGAGGGCAGGATCTGTTCTGACATCCACTGATGACGGCTGGCCAGCCACCACACGGCGAGCAGCAGCAACGGGACCAGCCAGGCGCTGTAACCGGCGTCGGAAAAGCGGTACGGCAGGGGGGAAACCGCCCCTGTCCGTGGCGCCTGTTGAGGGATCATCATGCTGGCGTTCCGCGTGGGTTATTTCTGGGTCAACAGGGAAAGGCGCGTAATCCCTGCCTGCTCCACATCGGCCAACAACGCGGCAACCTCGCCGTAGTTGGCCTCTTTGTCTGCCTGCACCTGTACCACCAGATTGGCATTATTTGCTTTGGCCTGTTGCAAGTGGGCAGCCAACCGATCGCGTGGGAAAGGATCTTTATTGATAAACAACTGCTGCTGGGCATCAATGCTGATCACCAAGGGATCGGTTCGCTCGGCAGGCGCGACGGCCGCGGTTTTTGGTAACTGCACCGGAATCGCGTTGGTCAACATCGGTGCCGTGACGATAAACACCACCAAGAGCACCAGCATCACGTCTACCAGCGGGGTAATGTTCATTTCACTCATCATGTCGTCATCACTACGAGAGGCGAAAGCCATATCACACCACCTCCCTGATGTTTTTTACACTATAAGGCGTCGCGGATTGTGGTGTTACCTGAAAGTCGTGCGCCTGCAACAGGCTGAAAATATCGTGGGCGAAATCATCCATGTCTGCTATCGCCAGTTTCAAACGCCGCAAAAAATAGTTATAAATCAATACCGCAGGAACGGCGACGGCAATACCAATGCCGGTTGCAATCAGGGCATTACCGATGGGGCCCGCAACGGTATCCAGACTGGCTGAGCCAGACAGCCCAATTTGTTGTAGCGCTGCCATGATGCCCCACACTGTGCCGAACAGGCCGATAAACGGCGATGTGGTACCGACACTGGCCAGCACGGCAAGTCCGGTTTCCAACGTGCGGCGCTCGCGTTGGATCTGCTGTTGCAATGCGCGTTCTACGCGATCGGGCAGATGAAGCCCGGGTGTGAGTTTACCGTTTACGGGTTGTGGCGCTTGCAGAGCGGCTTGGGCGAGGTTCGCGAACGCGCCGGTTTCAGCAATACTGTGGCTCAGCGAGTGGCTCAGATCGTCCTGTTGCCAAAAAAGGGCACGAAATTGCCGAGCGCGCCGTTGTAAACGGCGGTATTGCAGTAGTTTTAGTACACCGAGCGTCCAGGTCAGCACGGAGAACAGCAGTAACAGCAGAATAACGCCCCCTTCAGGGGAAAGGAGTTCTACGTGTCCGAAAGTCATAACCACTACCTCATGAATTAAGCGAAAAATCGACGGGAACCACTACCCAACCGCTGACAGCCTGGCTACCGCGCCGTGCTGGAACAAAGGACCAGCGCAGCACCGTGTCTCGGGCGGCGTTGTCCAGTGCCGGATAGCCGCTGGATTTTTGGATAGTTAATGTTTGTACCTTGCCATCGGGGCGTACCTGAACATTCAGCAATACCGTGCCTTCCTGACCGCGACTGATCGCCACGTCAGGGTAAGGTGGTGGAGGGTTGCGCAGGTAATCGGCGTTAGCCAGCGGTGGCGTCAGGGGCGCGTCCTGTGCCGCGTTGACGGTGGGCGCAGCTGTGGCGCTGGGGGCGTTATTGGCCGATGCGACAGGCTCCTGCCGCACGGGCCGCGGTGTGGGTTTACGCTTGGCCGGTGCGGCTTTGTTGACGGGCGGCGGCGTTTTCTTTTCCGGCGGTGCGGGAGTAACCGCATTGTCATCCACCGGTTTTACCGTTTCCTTTGGCTCTGGTTGCGCCACCGCTTCAGGTAACACGGCCTCTTCCGGGGGCGCCGTTTCTGCGACACTGGGCGGCGTCTCTACAGGGGGTGCCGCTGCCACCAACTCCACGCTCACGGGTTGTGGCTGTGCAGGCACAGTAACCGGCATATCCACAGCGCGTGCCAGCAGCGTCAGCACAATCGCATGTAGCGTCACAATGAGGATGACGGCCAATACGCGCTCCGGCGTCGAACTGTGCAGTATCGCCAGCCGTTGCAAGCGGAACCCTGCCAGAGAGGGCGATGTCAACGCTGTCTGAGCAACGTCATAAGAATACGGGCCGACATTATTTTCGGCATACACGAGTTGCGTCATGAATAATGACTCCTGACCGCGTTAATTTATCTATAGTCCGATTTTTCTCGCTCACTCATTAATGTCAAAGCATGTATTTGCATATGGATATGCATTAATGCGTTTATTTACAAGGCGCGTTATTTTCTCGGGGCTATTTATTACCCATGCAGCGTAAGGGAAATAATTGCGTTATCGCTAATGCATTCTTGGCATAGTTTTATTTCACACGTTGCATACCGGATGAAAGCCGCCGTGTCGCCTGATTTATCTGATTAACTAACATAGAAATGCGTTTTTTGTATTAGTCAGTTTATTTGTCAGCGTTTACATCTGACAGGGAAATAATGTGATGCGATAGCGCGTTGTTCTATTCACTGCGGCGCTGTCGCCGCGACAGATAGGGAAAATACCATAACGTTTGATGCAATGTTTCATGACAAGAAACGTTATGCGGGAAATGACAACCAGCGGATATATAAATATGACAAAACGAGGAAGAACGTGGGCATTGGCAGGGCTGCTGGCATTTGGGCTGGCAGCCGTAAGTGACGCATTGGCGCTGACTGAGATCCGCATTGCCGCGCCCGATATTGGCGCAGGTAGCAAACCCAGCGGCGGCGGATTACTGGATGTGATTCATAGTCAACAATTGCTGGAACATGAATTTGCCAAGGACGGTATTACAGTGCGCTGGACCTTTATCAAAGGCGCTGGCCCCATTATCAATGAAGCCTTTGGTAACCATCAGGTCGATGTGGCGTATCTGGGGGATCTGGCCAGTATCATAGGCCGCGCACGTGGGCTGGATACGCGTGTGATCGCGGTAGCATCGCGCGGCATTAACCACTATCTGGCGGTTGCCAAAGGCTCTGGCATCACGCAACTTGCCGATCTTAAAGGGAAACGTGTCGGCCTGTTTCGCGGTACTGCCGCTGAGCTGTCGTTTGTGAACGCACTGGATTCACAGGGGGTAAAACCCGCCGATATCAAAATCATTAACCTGGATTTTGCCGCGGCCAGTGCGGCGTTGGCGGCCGGACAAATTGATGCCACCTGGGGCGGCAGCAACACGCTCTCTCTGCGCGACAAGGGGCTGGCGGATATTCCGCTCTCAACGCGAGACTTGCAAGGGGCTGGGCAATTAAGTGGTTTTGTGCTGGCGGATGGCGCTTTCGCCAATGCGAATCCGGAGATCATCAAACGCTTTGTGAAGGTGCAGCGAGAAGCGGCGGCTTGGGCCAGCGATGATAAAAACAAAGACGCGTTCATTGGTCTGCTGGCGACCCAATCTGGCTATCCGGAAAATATTCTGCGTGTGGAGTGGGATACCTTGCCCCCGTTATCAGAGCGGCTGTCTCCTGAGTTGGATGCCCCCTATGTGGCGAAATTGAAAAAAGCGGTGGAGCTGGCCTATGAAACGCGCCTGATTCGCCAACCTTTTGATGTGGATAGCTGGCTGGATAAACGTCACCTGCAAGCCACGCCCTGATTCTTTCGTTTCCTCATTCTTCTATTACGCCCTTATTGCCGTGGCATTCACGGCAATAGGCACCCTTTTGTCTGTGCGGAGTCACACATGATGTTTACCAAGAAGTCGCTATGGCTACACCCGGCATTAATCGGTTGCGCGCTGGCGGTTCCCGTTAACGCGTTCGCGGCTGACAGCGACACGCCCGAACCCGCCACCACCACTCCCGCCCCTGCCTCGGCGGTTCAGCTCAAGCGCGTAACGGTCAATGCGCGCCGGGCTCAGTCGCAGCCCCCTGCTACGCTGGCCTCGGTGATCGACGGTCAAACGTTGGAGCAGGAGCGGCTGTATCGCTTTGAAGATTTGTCGCAACTGGTCACTGGCTTGGATATTGATGCGGTGGATGCCATGGATACCACTGTCACCATTCGCGGCATTGGCGATGGCGGCGAGAGCGGCACCAATATCGGGATGCCGGGCAGCGTGGGCGTATTTCTTGATGGCGTCTATCTGTCGCGTCCGGGGGCGGTCTCCAACGATTTGCTGGATATCGACAACATTCGCGTCCTGAAAGGGGCGCAGGGTTTGGTTTCAACACCACTGGCGGTGCCATCGATATCCACACCCGTAAACCCACCTTTAAACCAGAATACGCGCTGGAGCAGTCAGTGGGACAGCGCGGCTATTTACAGTCGAGATTGATGGCATCTGGCCCGCTGAGCGAGCATTGGGCGGGCAGGCTTAACCTGTCGCGCACCGAGCGTGACGGGTTTGTCACCAATGTGCTCAATGGCAATAAGCTCGGTGGCAGCACGCGAAACGGGGTACGGGGTCAACTGTTATACCAGCCAAGTGACGCGTTTAGCCTGCGAATCACCGGCGATTACAGTGATATCAAAGAAAACCCGGTGATGACGCTGATCGACAGCTACTCGGTAGGCGGGAGCGATCCTTTCCGTACCAAGGCGGACAGTCTGGGAATTAATACCATCAAAGGGCGGCAGGTGGCGCTTGATGATGAAAGCGAAAGCCATGTAGCACAAGGCGGTGGCTCTGTTGAAGCCAACTGGACGCTAAAGAGTGGTTACACACTGAATTCGCTCTCTTCGCTGCGCTATTTCCGCGTATTGCCGCAATCTGCCGATGCATTTCTAACCGCCTGCCTTCCGGCATGTTGAGTTTTAACTGGTTTGCCGCACCGAACGTCACGCCTTATCTGACGTTGGCGTATGGCGAAAAATCGGGTGGATTGAACGTCTCGTCCGGGGCGGCAAAAGCGTTGGGTATCGATTCTCTGTACGTTAAACCGGAGAAGACCCGCTCGGCGGAGCTTGGGGTGAAAACCAACTGGTTGCAGCGCAAAGTGGAATGGAATACCGCGCTGTTCTGGAGCGTGGTGGAAGATTTCCAGACCAACGCTTATGACGTGGAAACGGATACCAGCTACCTGATTAACGCTGGTAAATTCCGCTCTCGCGGTGGAGAAACGCAGCTGACGTTGCGCCCGCTTGATGGGTTAAGCATCAGCATGGCGGGGACGTTGCTCGATGCTCGCTATCTCACCTTTAACAACGCCCGTTGCCCGGCAGAGGTGACGCTGGTGTCGGGTGCGCCGGCATCGTGCGATCTGTCTGGTCAACGCGTGTTTAAATCACCGCGTTTCAGCTACAACTCGCGCATACGCTATGACTGGCAAACGGCCAATAATCTGGATGCTTTTGTCTCTGGTCAGTGGTCATGGCGCGACTGGTCTTACGGTACCGTGAACAACTCTGCTTTCTCGCGCATTCCGGCCTACGGCATTCTCAATCTCTCCACGGGGATCAGCGGGAAGCAGGGGGATAACCGCTGGCGCGTCTCGCTGTGGCTGAAAAATGCCTTGGATGAAACCTATTACCGCACGGTGAGAAACGGCGATTACAGTTCGGCCTATGGGGTATTGGGTGAGCCGCGTACCTTTGGTGTCACCTTTGGCTATGACTTCAAGGGTTGATGATATGCGTCATTTCTCTTTCTCCCGCCGCCGCTTTCTGCGCGATGGCACGTTGTTGGCGCTGTCCGCGCCGCTCTGGTCACAGGCGCTGGCACAGCCATCGCGCGGCGACAGCGCGATACACGGCGTAACGCCCGTCAGCCTGCGCTGGCTTGATGGGGAGGTGCCTGCGGCGTTTGCGGGGGTAACCTGGGGGGTTCCCTGGCCGCAAGGCCAGGTAGCCAGCGACAGTGGTTTCCAATTGCGCGATGCACAGCAGCGCGACTATCCCCTGCAAAGCTGGGTGTTGGCACGCTGGCCGGACGGTTCGCTGAAATGGTCCGCGCACGCGTTGGGGGGCGAACAGCCTCCGGGCATCGGTTTGGCCCTGCGCCCCGTGTCTGCCATAACGGCGGATCTATCGCACGGCGTCAGCGAAGACGACACCGACTGGACGGTAGATACCGGACGTATCCGCTGCCGCATTGCGCGCTCCGGCCGCTATCTGATCGATGACGTATGGCAAGGGGATCGATTGGCCTTAACGCGTGCGCGGTTAGTGCTGCGCGTGCAGCAGGGCGATGAAGAGGCAGACACGCTGGCGCGACACACGTACCACAGCCAGATCGACCGCGTGGAGGTTGAACAAAAAGGCTCACAGCGAACGGTGATCGCGCTGTGGGGGCACCATCAACAGCCAGGCGCAAACCGCATTCCCTTCGTTATTCGCCTGTACGCCTATGCTGGCTCGGCTTCGCTGCGTGTGGTGCATACGTTGATCTACGATCTCGATGAGGCACGACAACAGTTGGCGGGGATTGGGTTGGCGTTTGATGTCCCCTTGGCGGGCGAGTTGCACGATCGTCACGTGCGTTTTGTCTCGGCAGACGGTGGCGTCTTTGCTGAAGCGGTGCGTGGCCTGAGTGGATTACGCCGCGATCCCGGTGCGGGGGCGATAGCGGCTCAGCGTAACGGTAACGCTACGCCACCGGTGGCGGCATTTTCCCCTGAAGTAGGAAAGCGGTTGGCCTATATCCCAGCGTTTGGTTGCTATCGTCTGACGCAGCATCACCCCGATGGGTTTCAGATTCACAAACGCACGTCAGCAGGGCAGGGCTGGGTGTTGGCGGCGACCGGTGGACGTGCGGCGGGCGTTGGGTATCTGGGCACGCCGCAGGGTGGCATTGCCTTTGGCGTTCGCCATTTTTGGCAAAGCTATCCCGCGAGTTTAGCGCTGGACGATGCCCACCGAGACAGCGCCACCGTGACCCTGTGGCTCTGGTATCCCTGGGCGGAACCGATGGAGATGCGCGGTTACCACGATGTATTAGGCCAGGAGAATACGGCAGAGCAGTTGGAGGGGTTAGCGATCACCTATGAGGATTACGAGCCGGGGTTCTCCACGCCACAAGGTATTGCTCGCACTAGCGAGCTGTTTATCGATGTGCTGTCCGCCACGCCGGATAACGCCCATTTAGCGCGTCTGGCGCAAAGAATGCAGCAACCGCCGTTGCTGGTGGCACTGCCTGAGGATCTGGCGCGTGCGCGTGCCTTCGGCCCACTGTGGTCACCGGCCAGAGGGGATACGCCACAGCGTAAACAGCTAGAGGGGCAGCTCGCCTGGTATTTCGAACGCTACCAGCAGGAGGTTGAACAGCGCAAATGGTACGGCTTCTGGGATTTCGGCGATGTGATGCACACCTATGATAGCGATCGCCATGTGTGGCGTTATGACGTGGGCGGTTACGCCTGGGATAACTCAGAACTCAGTACCGATCTCTGGTTGTGGTACTACTTTTTGCACAGCGGACGCGCTGATGTATTTCGTATGGCGGAGGCGATGACGCGTCACACCGGCGAGGTGGATGTTTACCATCAGGGACGTTTCTCCCCGCTGGGCTCCCGCCACAACGTGCGCCACTGGGGGGACAGTGCCAAACAGTTGCGCATTTCGACCGTCGCCAATCGCCGTTTTCTCTATTACCTGACGGCGGATGAACGCATCGGTGAACTGCTGGATGAACAGGTTGACGGTGCGCAAGCGTTGGCTACGGTTTTGCCTGGACGCAAAATCGGTCAGGTTGCACCAACCGACCCGCACGGGGTCAATTTGGCTTTTGGTACGGACTGGGGTGCAGTAGCAGCTGCCTGGCTCACGGCCTGGGAGCGCCACGGCGATTCGGCTCAACGTGAACGTCTGCTTAACAGTATGCAAACCCTTGCACGCCAGCCACACGGTTTTTTTACCGGCAGCGCCGATTTCGATCCCCGTAGCGGACGTTTTCAGCCTGCACCAGCGGAACAGATTGGTATTTCTCATTTGAGCGCCGTGTTTGGTCTGACGGAGATTTGTAGTGAGCTGCTCGATCTGCTGCCCGATCCTGATTTCGCCCGCGCCTGGCTGGACTATTGCCGACTGTATAACGATCCCGCCGCGCTAAGCGCGTTTATCGGTAAGCGAGTGAAAAAAAACAATCTGGCGCAGGGCCATGCCCGGCTGACCGCGTTTGCGGCACACCGTTTAGACGATGCGTCACTGGCGCAGCGCGCCTGGCGAGAATTTAGCGGCGGGGATGGTGGCCTGGTTGCTGCCGCGGGTCGCCTGCGTCACCTCACTCCTCCTGACGTATTAGCGCCGATTGACGAAGTCGCCTTCGACGACGGTGCGCCGCTATCAACCAACGCGGTAGCACAGTGGGGGCTGGCGGCGATCGCGCTACTGGCTCTGCTGGATGAGATTCCCCCTTCACTTTGAGCCTGCCGGATGGGCAGCCAAGACAGGACAACACACTATGACGGATTCAAACTGTACCGACACAACGATACTGGCCTCGCCGGCGGCACAGGTATCAGAAGAGGAGCATAATCCTCATCATTTTTCGCTGCGCTGGTCGCAGGATGCGCAGGGCGAACCGCTCATCTGGCGGGGTGAACAAGAAGATCCGCAGCATACACACCTCACGCTGAGCGATGACGCACTGGCGTTTGAGAGTGCTGCGGGTCTGACGCTGTGGTTAGATAAACCGCTGGTGGGGAATTATCGTATCGCCTTTACCCGTGAAGTGCGTCTGGCGGGGGGGGCTTACGATCGGTTGTCAGACGTTAACCAGTTTTGGTCAGCGCGAGATCCGCAACGCAGCGATCTTTTTACCCGACGCGGGCAGTTGAATGAGTATGACAACCTGGCGCTGTATTATGTTGGGATGGGCGGTAACTGGAACAGTACCACCCGTTTTCGCTACTACAACGGACAGGGCGATCGTGCATTGCTCGGGTAATACACCGATGCTTCACACCTGCTGCAACCCGGCAGGCAATATCGCATTGTGATTGAAGTGGCGCGGGGAGAGACCCGCTTCTGGGTAGACAACACCCTTTACTTCAGTGCTCGCCTGTCTGCATCCCCTCAAGCGGGTTATTTTGGCTTGCGTACCGTGTTTTCACACCAGATTATTCGGGACTTCACCCTCACTTGCGGGTAACACACCCGCTACCCCGTGCAGGTCTTTGTCGACCTGCACAAAGGTATCGATCAGCTTACGCGTCAGCGGTGACAAGCGGGCATCGGCAAGTGACACAATGCCATAGTGGGTATAAAACGCTTCGCTGTTGTCATCAAGGCCAGCAATCTTCAGCATATGCAGCCCTTGCTGTGCCGACGTGTGACCGTGATTGGTGGTGCCAATCGCATCCGAATGACGGATAGCTTCCAGCAGACTGTAGCCGTTTTCACATTCAATATTGGTGCGGATGTCCTGTTTGCCGCTCAGTTCAACTAGCGCCCGATGTAAATTGGGCGGGCGAATGGTGGCTGCCAGCGGATAAGCAAACAACTGTTCGACGCTTATCTCTTCAAAGGCGGCCAGCGGATGCCCCTCGCGACAGCAGAAACCCCAGCGGTGCTTGCTCAATGGCTGCACCCGGTAGCGGGTGTCAAATTCATAGTTGCGGGTGTCGGCGACAATAAAGCTCAGCGTTTCCGCCATCAGTCGCTCGCCGAGTGCCTGCCAGTTATCCACGCGAAACACCATGCGTACCTTGGGATAGTCGTGGGAGAAGCGGCCAATCACCTGCGGCATCAACCAGGCGGCGGGAGCAGGACCGCAGCCAAAATGCACTTCTCCTGCTTCTTTTTCGTTGAATTGCTGAATATCGTTGAACAGATCCTGGGTTTGGTTAATCAGTCGACGCGCATGATCCAACACCACACGCCCTTTGGGGGTGGGTTGCAATGGGTTGTTGCGATCGATCAGCCGTGCACCGAACGCATGTTCCAGTGATTGGATGCTGCGGCTGAACGCCGATTGGGAAAGCTTCATCGCCTGCGCTGCCGCAGTGAAATTGCGATGCTCAATCAAGGCGATAAAATGCCGTAACTGGCGGAGATCGATATTCATATCAGCAGGATGATTCCGAGCAGAAAAACGGACAATACTGCGCACGCTAACAGTATCCTGCGGTAAAAAAAAAGAATAAATCCCTTCGAGATATAGCGCGCAGTTATAAAAAAGACAGGCGGCTACCCCTCTGGGAGTAATAATAAAAAACGCTTTTGAATTTGAGGGATATATGTTCATGATAGCGCTAATCCCTTGTTAATCAGCAGGAGTAGCGAGCTATGTCAGTGTCGGCAAGAAATCAACTTTCTGGTGTGGTAGCGTCGGTAACGGAAGGCGCGGTCAATAATGAAGTGGTTCTGACGTTGGACGGAGGGGAAACCCTGACCACCGTGATCACCCGTGCCAGCAGCAATACGCTGGGTCTGGTGCCGGGTAAAGCGGCGATTGCACTGGTCAAGGCTCCCTGGGTGATTCTGGCTTCGGCCAACAGCGGCCTGGTGTTCTCCGCGCGTAACCAATTCCGTGGCAAAGTGACCTCTGTTATTCCCGGCGCGGTCAACTCGACCATTCATTTGGTCACCGGCAGCGGGCTGGTGTTGACCTCGACTATCACCAATGAAAGTGTGGCAGAGATGCAGGTCAGCGTGGGCAGTGAGCTGATTGCCCTGATTAAGGCCTCCAGCGTTATTTTAGCGACCAAAGCCTGACAACGCCGCGTTCGGTATGCCACTACGGCATACCGGCTATTCGCGCTCTGGGCCGAGGGTGATGATTCTATCGGCGCTGGCGAGAGTCGATTCTCGATGCGCAATGATGATTCGGGTAATGTTCATCTGCCTGATGGCCAGATTGACAGCGGCTTCACTCTCTTTGTCCAGCGCGCTGGTGGCCTCATCCAGAAAGAGAACGCCCGGTTTGCGATAGAGCGCGCGAGCGATAAACAGGCGCTGTTTCTGCCCTCCAGAAAGCCCTTCGCCCAGTTCCCCGATCAGGGTTTCATAGCCCATTGGCAATGCCATGATGGTATCGTGAATGTAGCTGGCTCTGGCGCACTCCATCATCCAGGCATCATCGATCTCTTGCTCAAAACCGCAGATGTTCTCGCGTATCGAGGCGCTGAACAGCCGATCTTCTTGTAATACGCACCCGATCATTTTGCGGTAGTTGTTCACTCCGATGTGTTGAATATCGTTACCGTCGATCAGGACTTTGCCGGATTCCGGAGTGAACAGTCCGCACAGCACTTTCATCAGCGTGGTTTTTCCCACACCGGAGGGGCCCGCGATCGCCACGCTTTCCCCTGGCGCGATAGTGATGTTCAAATCGCAGAATACCGGGGCAGAAAAGCTGTCGTAACGAAAGCTCAACGCATGAGTGGTTAATGAGAGTGGGCGCATGTCAACTTGCGCACTGATGGTGGGCATGATGGTTTCTTGTTCATTCAGTGCGATGTCGCTGATGCGCTCGTTGTGCAGGCCCATCATGCGCAGTTGCAGAATAAACGCGACCAGCGAAGCAATACGGTCAGAAAATTGGCTGCGAAACGCCGAGAACGCAACAAACATCCCAAGGGTCATCTGATTATCGATAACCAGATCGATACCGAACCACAGGATCACCACTTGATCGCAGGCGGCGATAAAGGTGTTTACGCCGCCGAAGAACAGATCCAGTCGGGTGATGCGGATGCCAGTATTGAGGGTGTCGACTTGCAGATTCAGCCAGTGGGTGTGCCGTCGTTCGCCCATGCCTTGCATCTTGATGGTGGCAATGCCGTACAGCGTCTCCATAAAATAGGAGTTGGCACGTGCGCTCCTGACCAGCGCCTCTTCAGACAACTGCCGATAGTAGCTGTAAGTGGCAAAACGGGTCAGGATATAGACAAGGGTGAAACCGACCACCAACAGTGTCAGGTGGCCGCCATACAGCCACATCATGATCAGCACTCCCACCACCATGATGCTATCCATGATGGCACCGACCACGCTGGCGGTGAAGGTGGCTCGCAGCGTGTCGAGAGAGCCAAAGCGTGAGTGAATGTCTCCCAATTTACGCTTTTCGAAATAATCCAGCGGCAAGTGCATCAGGTGCATAAAGAGGCCTGATTGCCATTGCACGTTGATCAGCGTTCCCATCACCAATGATGACCAGGCACGAACCATGCTGATGGCGGCCCGTAGCAGAATAAAAAAAACCAGCGCAAGACAGATCAGGCTCAATAATCCGCGATCGGCTGCGGGAAGCGCATGATCCATCACCAGTTGTGTGCCAACCGGAATAATAAGCGTAATGGCTTCGATGACCAGAGAAAGGCAAAAGATCTTGAACAGTGCCCCTTTGATCCCGTGCACGCTGCGGATCAACTGCCATGCACTCAGGCGTTTTGTGATCTTTTCTGCCTTGAACTCGCTGCCCGGCCATACCTCCAATGCGACGCCGGTAAAACAGCGTGCTATCTCAGCTAACTCAACGGTACGACGCCCCTGTGCCGGATCGTGCACCACAAAGCGGTTATGCGTGGCGCTGACCAGCACAACAAAATGGTTGAAGTTCCAGTGCAGGATACAAGGGGTTTTCAGCGCTTCAAGCTCGTGCAACTCCATCGACAGCGCACGCGTTGTCATCCCCAACTGTGCGGCGAAGTCGTTTAATCCGGCAAGCGTGGTGCCACGGCTGGAGAGCCGAAACTGTTGGCGCAGGGCATTCAGATCGATATTTTTACCGTAGTAGCTACAAATCATCGCCAGACAAGCCAGCCCACATTCGGCTGATTCGGTCTGGTGCAGCATCGGGAGTCGGCGTCGCAACCCCAGATCCAATTGGTCGATAATGCTTTTGCGCCAGCGGTTATTCATGAACCGGCCCCGTGGCGCTGTGTTTCATGTCGTAAAACGGCGCCAGCATCCACTGATATATTTTCCGTTTTTCGAGAAACAATGTGGTTTGCGCTTTCATCCCGTTTTCCAGATGGAGGATTTTCCCGTTGTAAGGGATCGTTTGTTTGTCCGGCCTGACCAATACCTTGTAATAGGGAATCGCGGCGGCACGGTCAGTCGGTGCACCCTGATAGGTTTGCATTTCCTGTTGTGAGGCGGGGGCTTTTGAGATCAGTTGCACTGTGCCGGAGAATTGGCCAAATTTTTCAGCAGGAAAGGCCTCGTAGCGTATATTGACGTTGTCGTTGATGGCGATGTAAGGCACGGCATCGTTAGGCACCCAGATCACTAAGTAGAACGCGGAGAAGGTATCCGGCATGATTTGCAGAAGACTATCGCCCACGTTAATCATTTGCCCCACGCTAACGCTTAAGGAGTCTATTTTTCCGCTGGATAACGCACGAATAATAATTTCACCTTCTGCATCCGCATTCACCCGTTCCTTTTGTAATTCATAGCGTTGTAATTCCATATGATAAATTCGATTATCAAACTCGGCTTCCTGCGTACGCAGTTCGCTTTCCAGTCCGGTAATTTTTAATGCATTTTGTTCATTCTGAGTGTTTAAGCTAAGCAGGTTATTCTGTTGCTGATAATAAAGTGCTACTTGATTGATTAACTGATCCTTGTTAATTAATCCTTTCATCTGATAATGGCGATAATTCTCCATGTTGGTTTTCATGATGCTTATACCTTCTTCAGCGCGTGTCAAAATGGCAGAAGAGCGTTCAAGAGCATCACTGTATTGTTTTTTTTGTTTATTCAATGCCTCTAATGTGGATGATTTACTCTTTTCAATACGTGAAATGATATTATCGATACGCACCAGTTGGTTTTCTATGTCTTTACGGTGGTTATCACTGACAACGCCACTGCGGGTACTTTTACTCACATCAATACGATAGAGTGGATCGTTTTTTTTAATTTCTTGCCCTTCGGTAACATATTTCTTCACAACAAACCCCTGTACACCTGAATAAATACTTACGGGGCGAGGGTGTGTGCTAATTTCTCCACCGACATTGACGCGTCGGGTGTAAGTGCCAAAAGTGACAAAGAGTATAAAAGAGAATAGAAAAAACAGGCAAACCAGCGCGGTGAACCAAGGTGATGTGCCAGGGAGTAACAGGGCTTTTCCCTGCCATGGCATTTTTCTGTGTCCTAACGCTTCCTTGCGAAACACGCATACCTCTCTGCATATTATTTATAGCTAATACAGGGGTTAAACTTTCGAAAAACGCACATGCTTTAATATAGGGCGCGCTATAGCATAGTTAATCCCCTTCTGATGTCAATGTTATGGGGGTGAAATTCAATTTTTTATCAAATCAGTGGTTGGTTTAATAAATAAAGAAAGAAAAAATAAAACCACCTTTAGTGAAATTCTGACAGGATGGGATAAGTGAAGTTAGAACGAATAAAAACGTAAATAAAGATATATTGGATTTACTCATACCCTTGTGCATATATCGATTCCTACTCATCAGATTTGGAGCGAAAAATGTTATCAGGTATTTTTTCTCCAGTGTGGTTTTCAGTAATGTCCTATGCTATTTTTTTGCGCAAGAGAGAAACAAAAAAACATTTTGTTCATATTTCATTTATTGTATTTGTGTCCTGCTTTAATGGTTTTCTTTACCCCTTATTCATAGATTTTATGAACGATAAAGACATTCATTTTTCTTTGGCAACAAGTCTGGTTTCTTCATTGGTATCCATTGTTTTAAATATGATAATTTTCTTTTTAGTTATATTAAACAGGAGGTCGTATGAGAGAAATTGACGAAAGTATGTTGATACATGTCTCGGGTGCAGGGAATGACCAAGCAAGCAGTAATAAAGAATTGCTTAACACGCTGGGAGAAAATATGGCGTGGGGGGCCGGGTTTGGCGCTGTGGGCGGTATCGCAGGCGCTGCGGGCGGTGCTGTGAGTGGTGCAGTACAAACCGTTGTGCAGGAAGCGGTTAAACACGGCCCGGTCAGTGTGCCGATCCCCGTGGTGCCGATGGGGCCGACCTGGAACGGCAGTGGCGGTGGTGCGTCACCCTGTGCGCTGGATAAAGAACTGGCAATCGCGCGTCCTCAATCGTGTTAAGTTTGTTAGTGGTATAACATTTATCACAGGATGAATGATGAATGTGCAGAAGGGCAGCATTTTTGCTGCCCTTCTGTCGTTGCGCCAACGATTATTCTGCTGAATCTTCCGGATCCGGTTCGAGCACATGATACGCCACGGCGCAGAACAGCGAGTTCAGACGGCGAATATCCCCCAGCAGCCCCATATGCAGCGAGCTGGTTTCCAGACTCTGCGGATTTTGTTGATGTAAACGTTCAACGTGCGCATGGGAGTAGCG
The DNA here is from genome assembly GCF_019797845.1 of Symbiopectobacterium purcellii. Taxonomy (NCBI): domain Bacteria; kingdom Pseudomonadati; phylum Pseudomonadota; class Gammaproteobacteria; order Enterobacterales; family Enterobacteriaceae; genus Symbiopectobacterium; species Symbiopectobacterium purcellii. The sequence goes on from NZ_CP081864.1 coordinate 412,451, forward strand.
TCTTCCCAGCAGAATCAAACGGTGCTTGGCTCGGCGCAGGCGTTTGGCGTTGGTCATGTCTCCGGTGAGAAACACCGACATCGCCAGCGAGAGTGAACTGGTGAGGCGTTGATGCAGTGCCAGCAGTTCCTCCATACCTTCGGAGGATAAGGAGAGTCGGGCATCCAGCGCCTTGTTGGTGAACGACGATGAGATATGTTCGAGGATGCCGCCTGCTTGTTTCAGGTTTAACGCCGTGTCGATCACTTCCGCCCAACGGCGCGAATCTTCCTCGCCCAAATCGTCTTGACGAATTTGTGCCAGATAGAGCTTGATGGCGCTGTGAAGCATGTCAGCCTCTTCATCAAGGCGACTGATCTCGCGTTTTTGCTCTCTGTCGCCCAATAACACCAGGCGAAAACGTTCCAGCATTTGTGCCACTACGTCGCCCAGTCGCAGCGTTTCACGAACCGCATTGGCGAGAGCAAGTGAAGGGGTATCCAGCGCGCTGTTGTCGAGATAGCGCGGTGCGGCGGTGGCGTTATTCATATCTTCATGGGGCACCAAACGGCGGCATAGACGCGCCATGCTGGTCACCAGCGGCAGCATCAGCAGGCAGCGCAGCAGGTTATAGACGACATGAAAATAGATAACGGCTTCGTCAAAAGCGATGTGCGTGTTGCCTATCCACTGTGCTAGCGGTGTCAGCCAAGGCAAAATCAACACGCAGCCGATAATCTTGAACAACATGCTGCCAAGTACCAATTGTCGCGCGCTGGCACTTTGTCCGCGTCCTCCGAGTATCGCCAGCACACCGCTACCGAGATTAGCGCCAATCACAATACACAGTGCCATTTTCAGCGGAAGCAGCGCGGTCGCCGCCAGCGTCGCTGTCAGCAGCACGGTGGCAAGACTGGAATAGCTGACCATGGCGAACACCGCGCCAAGCAGCAGTGCCAACAGCGTATCATCAGAAATGGAGGTGAAAATCACCAGAATGGCGCTGGAGTGAGTGATAGGGGCCGCAGAGGCGACGATCAATTCCAGCGCCAGCAGGATCAATCCAAGACCGATGCCCACCCGCCCCAACTGGCCAACTCGGGTCTTGCGGTTAGAAAGAAATGCCACGATCCCGCTGAGCAACAGCAGGGGAGAAAGCCAGCCTAAGTCGAACGTCAGGATACGCGCCATGAGCGCAGTACCCACATCCGCCCCCAGTATAATCACCAATGCAGGGGAAAGCGCAATCAGTTGCTGCGACACAAAAGAGATTGCCAGCAGCGCAGTAGCGTTGCTGCTTTGCACCAGCGCCGTTACGCCGATCCCCGCCAGAAACGCCATGCTGGTGTTCTTGATGCTGGCACTCAATATACGGCGTAGGTTTGCGCCATAAACTCGCATAATACCCGTGCGTACGATATGGGTACCCCATACCAGCAATGCAACGGAAGAGAGCAAATGCAGCAGCGTCAACATAGTCTATCCTGATGAATATTGTGGTTGAAAACAAGCCATGCTGATTGATTATACCCGTCATACTTCAAGTTTCAGGTGTGTTGGCTGCGCTCACTCACCCGAATCACTTACTTTTGTAAGCTCATCGGGATTCACTCACTTGCTGCCTTCCTGAAACTTGAATTATTTAGGGTATATTCAGCAAGCCATACCGCGATATGCTAACGAAGTGTATCACATGTCCCGTGATTATTTTATTTTATTCTAAATAAGTGTGCAAAAAGCAGAATTAATCTCTGCTTGGGTAGGGTTTATTTAATCATTTTTGCTGATTATCAGATTACGATCTCCTTACAATATTACAAATCACCAACATCACGATGAAAATAATGTTGCTACACGGGAAGGTGGAATTTATCTACCTTGTTATCAGATTTTTCATATTATTTTTTTCTGGCGAAGTCGCTCCCGGAAAATGGAAATATCTTCAATAAATTCAATGTTGAAGTGCTATTCGATTTCTGCATGCGGTATGCAAATTTGGTCTTTGTCCCCTACTGCTTTATGTTTTCGGCCGGTATTGGCATTTCCGGAAAGCTGATTTGCTTTTTCGGCAAGACTGTCGAGAGAATATGCCTTGACAAGTTTAGGGGAAATAAAAAAGGATAGGTTGCTGCAATTGACTGAACATCATCCCTCGAGATGCAGGTATAACGTTTATACCCGTCATATTTCACGTTGCAAGTGCGTTGGCTGTGTTACTCACCGGAATCACTTACCGGAGTAAACACATCGTGGGGGAGGAACCGCATCGCTGAGGTTTACCCTTCTGGCCTGCACAAGTGAATGATTCAGGGTATATAAGGCCCAAAACGGGTTTTGTTTTATAACGGCTCGGCCTCTTATTCCGTTATCAATCTCAGCACTATTTCTGGCGTGTGTGCTACACGCTGGTCGCAGTTTTTTCCATTTGTCACGGCATCAGCGCTGAAAACGCTGTTGGGAGTGACTTTTTCACCAACGCAGGGGACTCAAAAGGGGATTTGCATGTCGGAAGAGATCACGCAGCCAACGGTGCAGCGTACGGGCTTACTCAGAAAAGTAGGGCCCTACATTGCGCTGGTCGGGGCGATTCTGTTTTTTTCAGGGCTATTTTTCAAGGTCGATGGGCTGAATTGGTTGGGGGCCTTCGATTTCACAACGCTCGGCGGTACCTTTGGTGCCATCAAAGAGGGGGGCAACTTTATCGGCGCGGGCGGCATCAGTGCCAAAGCGGGCTTTATCTTCGCTCTGTCGCTGGTTCCGACGGTGATGTTGGCGCTGGGCGTGCTGGAAATTTTCACCCACTACGGTGCCATCCGCGCGGCGCACCGTTTGCTGACGCCACTGCTGCGTCCGCTGCTTGGCATTCCCGGTCTGACGGGGCTGGCGATGATTACCGATCTGCAAAGTACCGACGCCGGTGCGGCGCTGACCAAAGAGTTGAGCGATCGCGGCGATATCACGCAGAAAGATTTGGTGATCATGAGTGCGTGGCAGTATTCCGGTGCCGGACTTATCAATAACTACTTCACGATTGGTTCCGCGCTGTTTCTTTCGATGACGGCACCGATTGTGATTCCGCTGGTGCTGATGTTCATCATGAAATTTGTCGGTGCTGCGCTGGTGCGCGTGGTGCTTAATACGGTTTATCGCAAGGATTTTCAGAATGAGCAATAACAGCCCGGCCAAGGTGTCCAACAACCCGTTCGATATTTTTGTGGTGGGGGCGCGTAAAGGCTTCAATATCGCTATCAACAACCTGTTACCCAACGTGTTGATGGCCTATGTGATCGCGGAAATTCTGAATTTACTCGGCATCATGGCGCTGCTGGGTAAAGTGTTCGCACCGATCATGGGCCTGTTCGGCCTGCCTGGCGAAGCGATCACTGTGCTGCTGACCTCCTGGCTGTCCGCCTCGGCAGGCACTGGCGTTGCTGTCAGCCTGCTGTCAAAAGGGACGCTGGATGGTCATATGGTGACGATTCTGGCTCCGGCCATTTTCCTGATGGGCTCACAGTTGCAGTACATGGGCCGCTTGCTCGGGGTGGCGGATGTGCCGAAGAAATACTGGCCGCTGCTGATCCTGACCAGCATTATCAACGCCATGATTGCTATGCTGATCATGCGCGTATTTTTTGCCTGATGCTGCCGAAGCTGGCACGCAGATCGTCCAGCATGATTAATCTCCTGCGGCACGCATAAAGAGAAAAGAGAGCGTAACAATGTCCATCGTATTAGAGCATTACAACTACCTGCACACCATTCCTGAACTGGGTTTCCAGGAGTTTAAAACCTCGGACTACCTTGCCAGCAAAATGGAGGCGGCGGGGTATCGCGTCACGCGCGGTATTAACGGCACAACCGGTATTGTGGCGGAATTAGACAGCGGCGTGCCCGGTCCACTGCTGGCACTGCGCGCGGATATGGATGCACTGGGCCATATCATCGACGGTGAGCATTGTGCGCGCCACACTTGTGGGCACGATGCGCACTCCTCGGTGGTATTGACGGCAGCGCAAGAGATTATTCGTGACGGGATCGTCAAAAAAGGCCGTCTGCGTATTCTGTTTCAGCCCGCAGAAGAGCTGGGTACGGGTGCCATTGCCATGGTGGAGGGCGGCGCGCTGGACGATGTGGATATGATTCTCGGTTTCCACCTGCGCCCGGTTGAAGAGTGCGTGTTGGGGGAAGCCGTGCCTGCGATGCACTACTCTGCCAGCAGCACCTTTGAAGTGACCTTCCACGGTAAACCGGCACACGGTGCCCGTCCTCATTTGGGGGTGAACGCGTTGGAAGCTGCCGCGCAGGCGGTCATGGCGGTCAAAGCCATTCCACTGCCGCCGCACCTGACCTGGAGCGTCAAGGCAACCCGCTTCCTGTGTGACGCCGGTGTGACCAACTCGATTCCAGACCGCGCCACGGTGTGCTGGGATTTGCGCTCTGCACAGAATGACCTGATGCAAACGCTGAAAGAGAAAGTCAAATTGGCGATTGAGCACAGCGCTGCCGCACTGGGTGCGACTGCCGACGTAGTGCTGACCAAAGAAATTCCGGCGGCGGAAATTCATGACGAAGCCACTTTGCTTATCAGCGACGCTATCGTTGATGTGCTTGGCCCGCAGGGGCTGACCGAGCCGAAAAGCACCGCTGGGGGTGAAGATTTCTTCTTCTACCCGCGTCTGCGTCCCGAGGTGAAAGCGGGCTTTTGGGGATTGGGCACCAACCTGAAACCCGGCTTGCACCACCCGGATATGCATTTCGATCTCAACTCACTGGAAGTGGGCGTTCGCGTGTTCAAACGCTGCGTAGAGAAAGCATTAGGCTAAATACCTCCAACGCCCCTGACGGGGCGTTTTTCCTGCATTAATCCCCCGTTTTTTGATGTCGCGCCACCGCGTGCCGCACGCTATCTGCTAGTGTGTGCCAGATACCTTTTATCAGGACGCACTGCTGTGAATACCCCGTTGTTACAGGTTGAACATCTTGAGGTCGCGCTGGCGCAAACATCGCGTGCGCTGCTGCACGATGTGTCATTTTCGCTGGCACCACACCGCTGCCTTGGGGTGATCGGCGAGAGCGGCAGTGGCAAAAGCCTGCTGTGCCGCGCTCTGCTCGGGCTGCTGAATACCGCCTTTGTTTGTCGAGGCACCCTGCGTTTTGCTGACGATGAACCACTGGGGTTTCATGATGCCGCGCTGCGCCGCTATCGTGGACGGGATATCAGCCTGATTCCACAGCATCCGATGACGGCGTTCGATCCGCTGCAACCCATCGGAAAGCAAATGGTGGAAACCCTGTGCGCGCACCTGGCGTTGCGGCCCCGTGAGGCCAAAGAGAAGGCCATCGCATTGCTGCAACAGGTGCGTATGGAAAATGCGGCTAAGCGCTTTGATGATTACCCCGCCCAACTGAGCGGCGGCATGTTGCAGCGGGTGACGATTGCCATCGCGCTCGGGCTGGCTCCGCGCCTGCTGATTGCCGATGAACCGACCAGCGCATTGGATGCCGTGACGCAGGCGGAGATCGTACAACTGTTTGCTGAACTGCGCTCCCGTAATGCGATGACGCTGCTGTTTGTGTCTCACGATCTGGGGGCCATCCAGCGTCTGGCAGACAGCGTGATGGTCATGCATCAGGGGAGGCGGGTGGAACAGGGGGAAACCCATGCGGTGCTGAACCATCCTCATCATGCGCATACCCGTTATCTGGTGGAGGCGCGGCAGGCGATGTTAGGTCGTTACGCTCAGTGGGCGCCACCTGTTACCGTGCAGGAGGAGGGCGCATGAGTGTCTGGCTTGAGGCGCGTGATCTGAGTCAGCGCTATCAGTTGCGTGCAACGGGGGAATGGCAGGCCGCACTGCAATCCGTTTCGTTCAACATTGCACGCGGCGAATGCGTGGGGATCGTCGGTGCCAGTGGTAGCGGGAAAAGTACGCTGGGGCGCGTGTTACTTGGCCTTGAGCGCCCAGAGAGGGGCGAGGTGATATTGGCTGGCGCGTCGCTGTATGAAACATCGGGCCTGTGGCGGCGCGGTATCGGCAACGGTGGCCGCGTTGGTGCGGTGTTTCAGGATTATGCTTCTTCAGTAAATCCATTGATGAGCATTACGGACATTGTGGCCGAGCCCTTGCGATTACAGCGGCGGTTAGGTCGGACGTTGGCGCGCGAACGCGCTGTGGCGTTACTGCATCAGGTTGGATTGGACGACGCGCTTGGCACCCGCTATCCGCACCAGCTTAGCGGTGGTCAGATGCAGCGCGTGTGCATCGCACGTGCCATCGCCTGTGAGCCGGAACTGGTGGTGTTGGATGAGGCGGTTAGCGCACTCGATGTGGCGGTTCAGAGACAAATTCTTGATTTATTAGCTGAGTTACGGCAACGTCTGGGCTTAACTTACCTGTTTATCAGCCACGATCTCACCGCCGTGACCTATTTGTGTCAACGCGTGTTGTTTTTGCATCAGGGCCGAATCATTGAACAGGTGAATGATATGGCGGCACTGGGGCAGGTTCAACACCCCGCGGCTCGCCGCCTGTTAACGTCGGTAATGGCGTTCTGACGCTGCTTGAGGTGCGTTTTTTCCATGTCTTCCCCCGTTCCTGCGCTGGCTCGCGTAAGCTATGCCAGCTATCTGGCACTGGTGTTTCCCTTTGTTATTTCGACGCTGACCACACCGTTGCTCGGTGCGGTGGACACCGCGCTGGTGGGACATTTACCCGATCCGGCCTTTATTGGCGGTGTGGCGGTAGGCGCGGTAATTTTTAGCACCCTCTACTGGTTGTTTGGTTTTCTGCGTGTGAGTACCACCGGTTTTACTGCGCAGGCGCTGGACGATCCGCGCTTACTGACCAGCGCGCTGTTTCGTCCGCTGCTGATGGCGGTGGTCATCGGTCTGGCGTTTGTGGCGTTGCAGCAACCCATTTTCTCGGCCAGCATGGCCTTGCTCAAACCGGATGCCGCCGTGCGCCAGCACGCCCATGATTTCTTTTTCATTCTGATCTGGGGGGCTCCTTTTACGCTGGTGAATTACGTCTGTTTGGGCTGGCTGATGGGGCGTTTGAAAACCCGCGCGGTGCTGCTTAACCAGATTGGTATCAATGTGCTGAATATGGTGCTGGCATTGTGGTTTGTGCGCGGGTTCGAATGGGGCGTGCCGGGCATTGCCTGCGCTACGCTGATCGCGCAGATCAGCGGCACGTTGTTGGGATTGCGTCTGATTCATCGCTATCTGACGCCGGACAAGACCGCCATGTCGCCCGCCGCCTTGCTCTCCTGGCGTGAGTTCAAAGCCATCATGATGGTGAATGGCGATCTGATGCTGCGTACGGTATGCCTGCTGGTGGTGACGAATCACTTTGTGGCAACCGGGGCGTCCTTTGGTACAGAAATGCTGGCCGCCAACGCGGTGCTGTTTCAGATTCACTATTTGATGGCGTATCTGTTTGACGGTTTTGCCAATGCGTCCAGCGTGTTTAGCGGTCGTGCGCGCGGTGCCAACGACGCTGACCACTTCCGTCAGACCTTGCGCTATTCTGCGCTGTCTTCACTGTGGATGTCGGGATTGCTGGCGCTGTTATGGGCCTGGCAGGGGGATAGCGTTATTGGCTGGTTTACCCATCAAGCGGAGATTGTGGCACTGTGTCAGCGCTATAGCCTCTGGCTGATGGTGTTTCCGCTGTGCGGCGCGGCAGGCATTATTTTTTACGGTGTGTTTACCGGTATTACCTACACTGCGCCAGTGCGCAATTCCATGCTGCTGGCACTTATGGCCTGGTTTGTTGCATGGTACTTTTTGGTACCGGTATACGGCAATCATGGTTTGTGGCTGGCCTATCTGGCATTCAGCCTCGGACGTTCGGGCTTTTTATTGCTGTGGCTGCCTGGTGCCAGTCGCCGTCTCAGTAACGTGCACGCCGTGTAAATCCACTATCCCCTTCCACATGCGGTGGAAGGGGATAGCGCCGGTTAACGTAAGCGCAACGCAGACGCCTGTTCCACACGGAAGAAGCGCACGGCATTACGCAACTGCTCACCTTGTTCGGTCAGCGATTCTGCTGCGGTTGCGGATTCTTCCACCAATGCTGCGTTCTGCTGAGTGACCTGATCCATCTGATCGATGGCGACACTGATCTCCTTGATCCCGATATGTTGTTCATCAGATGCCATCGAAATATCCGCCACGATTTTGGATACCTGATTGACAGAATCCACCACGTCGGTCATCGCCTTGCCTGCTTTGTCAGCCTGTTGCGAGCCCTCGGTGATCTTCTCTACCGTGCCCTCGATCAGTGCTTTAATTTCCTTGGCCGCGTCGGCACTTTTCTGTGCCAGCGTGCGCACTTCACCGGCAACCACCGCAAACCCTTTGCCTTCGCTGCCGGCACGGGCGGCTTCTACTGCCGCGTTCAGTGCGAGGATATTGGTTTGGAAGGCAATACCCTCGATCACGGCAATAATGTTGACGATCTTCTGCGAACTGTCAGAAATTTCCTGCATCTGTGCCAGCATATCGTTAACTATTTCGCCGCCCTGTGAAGCGGTATCAGAGGTTTTCTGTGCCAGTGAGCTGGCTTCGCGGGCGTTATCCGCATTTTGTCGTACCGTTTGCGTTAATTGCTGCATGTTGGACGAAGTTTGCAGCAATGAAGCGGCCTGTTCTTCGGTGCGTTGTGACAGGTCACTGTTGCCTTGGGCGATCTCATTGGACGCCATGGTGATGGATTCACTGCCGTCAATAATATTCTGCACGGTATCCGCCAGACGCTGATTCATATGGCTGATGGCTGCCAGCAGACTGTGGTTGTCCCCCGGACGCAGGGCGATGGCCGTCAGCAGATTGCCGGTAGAAATTTCGTTCATGATTTCCATAGCGTAACGCGGTTCGCCGCCCAACTGGCGAGAAATACTGCGAGAAATAAACAGTGCCAATAGGCCTGACATCACCACCGCCAGTAACAGCATGCCGATCAGGGTGTATTTCGCGTCCTGATACCCTTTGCTGGCCTCACGAGCCGCCGCGTTGCCTTTCTCCACTTCCATATCGACCAGCTTTGCCAGGTCTTTCATCAGTTGGCTGCGGTATTTTGACGATACCGCGCCGCTGATGCGAGATGCTTCCTCCAACTGACCTTTGCTCACGGCCGCGATCACGTCCTGATTCACGGCGCTAAATTGCCCGAAGCCTTCAATAATCGGATCTAACAATGATTTCTGACCGCTGGCGGTGAGCAGTTTGGTGTAGCTGTCCAGCGCCCGTTGGAAGATAGCGGTATCTTCCAGTAACTCAACGCGGTGTCCTTCACGCTCTTTGTCAGTGACCGAAGCAATATATTGAATTTGTTGCAAACGGATTTCGGACAGCGTGCCCCGCATCTCCAGCGTGTAGCGCACACCGGGCAAGCGGCTATCACGGTAGGATTCGATATTCTGGTTGTTGAGATGTAACTGATACAACGCGGCGCTACCGAGCAACAACATCAATACGATCAATATTGAAAAACCGGAAAGCAGTTTGGTTAACAGTGAAAGCTGAGACAGTTTTTTCATCATCATTAAATACCAGGCGGGGAATGTTATTCAAGGTAACTGCAACCTGAGGGAATTCTTTATCCGAATTAAAATGCTGCGACACTTTTTTGTTTCTTTTTACATATTCATCAAAAAACGCGTTTTTTTAGGTTGATTTTTATTGTCTTTCAGCGATTGTTGCGGGTGTTTCAAGCGGTTGTGGCGTGGCCTGTTGCGCGGTGTAGATAAAACAGACAAATAAATAAAAACGCGCAGTGAAATTAAAAAATAATAGGTGTGATCATTATTGCCATAATAAGCATCAAGTAAAAACAATAAAAATAAGGCCTACTTATTTTCCCACTTACATCATTAGACATGTCATGATGAGATAAAGCAGCGCATCATGGCGCTAATCGGTACTGCTATACAGAGAGTGTGTTATGTCGCGCGCGCAACGCTTACTCGCGTTATTACAGCTATTACGCCAGCACCGCTTCCCGGTGAGAGGTGAACAGTTAGCCGAGCAGCTCGGCGTCAGCCTGCGCACGCTTTATCGCGATATTCGCACCCTGCAAGCGCAAGGAGCCAGAATCGAAGGGGAGGCGGGTTTGGGCTACCTGCTGCGTCCCGGGTTTATGCTGCCGCCGCTGATGTTCTCCCCGGAAGAGTTGGAAGCCTTGGCACTGGGAGCCCGTTGGGTGAATGAACGTGGTGACAGCCACCTCGCGGCCGCCGCGCAATCGGCGCTGGGAAAGATTGGTGCGGTGCTTCCGCAGCCGTTGCACTATGTGATGGAACACTCTGGGCTGCGCATTGGTCCGAGCGAAGCGCATAAAAGTGACGACGATGTGATCTACCAACTGCGGTTGGCGATTCGCCAGGAGCAACGGATAGACATTGTCTATTGTGATCTTAAAAACCAGCACTCAACGCGTACGCTATGGCCATTAGCATTGGGGTACTTCGATCAAACGCAACTGCTGGCGGCCTGGTGCGAATTGCGGCAGGATTTCCGTCATTTTCGTACCGATCGCATCGCGACGCTGACGCGTTTGCCCGGCAGATTTCCTAAACGCCGTGAGCACTTGCTGCAAGCCTGGCGAAAAAGCCTGTTTGACACGGAAACGCCGCCGGGCTCAAAGCCTACTGGCAGAAACTGACACCTGATACCGCTAACGTGCTCACAGGCCTGATGCCGCTTGCACAGGCCCTTCATTGTGACAAGGAGTACGTGATGACTTTTGCCCCGAACAGCCTGATCCTGTATGTGCAGGATGTTGATGTCAGCGCCCGTTTTTATCAAACCTTGCTCGGTGCGCCGCCGTTGGAAACCTTCCCCGATTTCACCCTGTTTGCGCTACAGCCTGAATTCTCACTCGGCTTGCAGTCGCGCCAGGGCATATTCCCACCGCCGCAGCCGCAGGTGGGTGGCATCGAACTGTGTATGAGTCAGGCAACGGACAGCGATGTGGATGCGCTTTATCGCGCATGGGTGGCTCAGGGGGTTACCATCGTGGCGGAACCGACGCGTCTGGAGTTCGGTTACACCTTTGTGGCGCAGGACCCGGATGGTCATCGGCTGCGGGTGTGCGCCACGGATGTCTCGCATTATCAGTAGACGATATACCCGTCATACATCAAGCTGCATGTGCGTTGGCTGCACTCATTCACCCGAATCACTTACTTGAGTAAGCTCATCGGGATGCATTCGCTTGCCGCATGACGAGACGCATAAATGAGCCTCGCCCTAAAGGGCCAGCGCAAGCGCTGTTCAAAACGTTAACGTTTTGTCCTGCAACTCGAATTATTTAGGGTATAACCCCTGAGGTGATAACACTGCGGCGTAATCATCGCGCCACAGTGTTAGCCAGCGATGTGTTTAATCGAGGTAAAACACCGGTTGCAGCGCGTCGCTCACCGGGCTGTTATCCGGGTTGGCGGGCATCACGTCGCTCATGTGTTTCCACCAACGCTGGCAGACGTCAGTCTGTGCCACCGCATCCCACTGTGCTTCTGATTCAATTTCGACATAGCCAAACAGCAGGTGACGTTTCTCATCAAGAAAGATGCTGTAGTGGTGTGCACCGTGCGCTTTCAGCACCTCGGCCAACTCAGGCCAGATAGGATTGTGGCGGCGTTGATATTCGTCGTGACACGTTGGGAATACCGACATAACAAAGGCTTTTCGTAGCATGGGTAACTCCAAGGGTTAATCGGACCGTCATCCTCCGCGTGTGGCGGAGGATGACGTGCGGAGAGGATTACGCCTTCAGTGCCGCTTCCATCGGTGTGACGCCAAAGCGTTTGCCCAGCGCAATCAGCTCTTCCGTGGTGATGGTCTGCTTTTTGCCGCCCATGGAGCGCACTTTTACCATCACTTCTGCCGCTTTTTCTGCGGTGTCGATCAGGCCAAAGGCTTCGTCCAGCGTCGGGCCAGTGCCGAAGATGCCGTGGAACGGCCACAGTACCAGCGAGTGAGACTGCATTTGCTCCGCCGTCGCAGTGCCAATGGCGTCGGTGCCCGGCACCATCCACGGCACAATGCCCACACCGTCAGGGAACACCACCAGACACTCGGTACTGCCTTCCCACAGTTCGCGAGTAAAGGCCGCGCTGTTCAGATCCAGCACATAGCTCAGTGCAATCAGGTTAGTCGCGTGGCAGTGCATGATGATGCGATCGCGTCCCTGGCTGGCCGCCATGCGCACGATGTGCGACTGGAAATGCGCCGCCAGTTCAGAGGTAGGCAAACCGCCGCCGGTCAAGCCCCAGAAAATACGGTAGCCTTTGCCATCGTCATCCACCTGCAATAACACCAGCGTATCCGCCGGATCCAACTGCACGTTGCGGAAGAACTTACCCGAACCGGTCACGATAAACCAGCAACCTGCCAGTTCTGGCATCGCCAGTGACAGCGCCTCGTGGCGTGGCGTTGGGGTGAAATCGCTCTCATAGGGCGTGACGTCTTTGGCATCGAGGCGCAGGCTGACGTTGCCGCCATTGCGTTCGTCCCAGCCTTTGAGCCACATATCGCTGGTGGCTTTAATCATGCCTTGTACAAACCAGGAAGACAGAATTGCTTGCATAATCACTTACCCTTGACGTTGACGAAGAATGGTTTGTTCATAATGGCGTACCTGTTGCAGCCATTCGCTGCCCGGCGTCACATCGTGGCGCTGGCAGTAGTGTTCCCACACCGCTTGCCACGGCAGCGATTTTTGCTCTTCCAGCAGCGCAAGACGTGCCGTGTAGTCGCCTTCCTGTTCCAATTGGCGCAGTTGCTCGGTGGGTTCCAGCAGGGCGCGCAGCAGCGCTTTTTTCATGTTGCGCGTGCCGATAACCCAGGCGGCAACGCGGTTGATGGAGGCATCAAAGAAATCGAGGCCGATATGTACGCGGTCGAACAGGTTGTGGCGCACGATCTCATGGGCGATGGCTTGCGTTTCGTCATCCAGCAGCACCACGTGGTCACTGTCCCAGCGTACCGGGCGGCTGACATGTAATAACAGGTGCGGTACATACAGCATGGCGCTGGAGATCTTGTCGGAGATCACTTCCGTTGGGTGGAAGTGGCCGGCATCAAGGCACAGCGCAGTGCCGCGGCTGGTGGCGTAGCCAAGATAGAATTCATTGGAGCCCACGGTGAAGCTCTCTGCGCCGATGCCGAACAGCTTGCTTTCAACCGCGTCAATGTGGAGCTGCGCATCCAGCGACTCGGCAATCACTTCATCCAGCGCATTTAACAGGCGCTGACGAAACGCCAGACGATCGATGGTGAGATCTTTCATGCCGTCCGGCACCCAGATGTTCATCACGGAAGGCGTGCCTAGCTCGCGACCAAAATAGGCTGAGATGCGACGACTGGCCTGACAGTGTTCAATCCAGAAACGGCGCACGTTCTCACCCGGGTGGGAGAGAGTGAAGCCGTCGCTGCTGAGCGGGTGCGAGAAACAGGTGGGGTTAAAGTCCAACCCCAAATGCTGTTCTTTGGCCCAGGCCACCCAGCGGCTGAAGTGTTTCGGTTCGATGGCGTTACGTGCGACAGGCTCTTCGGATTCCAGGTAAATCGCATGCAGATTCAAACGTTTCGACCCCGGAATCAGGCGGAACGCCTGCTCAAGGTCGGCGCGCAGTTCATCGGCGGTGCGCGCTTTGCCCGGATGGTTGCCGGTTGCGGCAATACCGCCAGTGAGCGCGCCTGCGGACTGCTCGAAGCCCACCACATCGTCCCCCTGCCAGCAGTGCATGGAGACGGGGATGTTATCCAGTTGCTTCAGGGCAGCCTCAACATCAACGTTGAGCGCGGCATAGCGCGCCTTGGCCAACTGCCAGGCCGATTCAATGGCGGTATTCATACGGTAAGCTCCTCAGTGGCGTGGCACAGCGCCTCAAAACGGCGCCAGTGTCCGGCAAAATCGTCAATAGAACGGGGGATATAACGTTGTAATGGAAAGCTCTCCGCCAGTTGCTGACGAAAAGCCGTGAGAGTGGGAACCGCGTCAAGCGCCATCAACTGACAGCCGATATTGCCGAGCGTCGAGGCCTCCACCGGGCCTGCCAATACCGGTATCTGGCAAACATCGGCGCAGAGTTGGTTGAGAAACGCGTTCTGACATCCGCCGCCCACAATGTGTAACTGGCGTAACGGCGTGCCGCGCAACTCGCCCAACTCCAGCAGGACGCGGCGGTACAGCAGCGCCAGGCTGTCAAAGATGCAGCGGGCGAACTCGGCCTGGGTAACGGGCTCATCCTGCTGGTGTTCGCGGCAGAAGGCGCGAATGGCCTCACACATTGACGGCGGATTGATAAAACGATCGTCGTTCGGATTGATCAAACGCGTGAACGGCGGCAGTGCGCTGGCATCGCGAATCAGTGCGGGTAAATCAGCAATGTTCATCTCCAGCGCCACGCGTTGCAGTAACCACATGCCCATGATGTTTTTCAGGACGCGGTAAGTGCCGTTGATGCCGCCTTCGTTGGTGACATTCGCCGCCAGTGCGCGCGTGTCGTGGTAGGGCACATCGCTTTCAATGCCCATCAGCGACCAGGTGCCTGAGCTCAGGTAGGCGCTGTTGCCTTCGGTCAGCGGCGCGGCCACCACGGCGCTGCCGGTGTCGTGTGTGGCGACGGTGATCACCGGAATGGCATCACCTGCCGGAGAGGTCCAGGCACCGAGCGTTTTTCCGGGTTGTGCTGGGGGACTGAACCACCTGGCGGGCAGATCGAGCCACGCCAGCAGCGACGCATCCCAGTTTTTGGTGTGCAAATTGAGTAACTGGGTGGTGCTGGCGTTGGTGTACTCGCAACTGAGGCTACCGGTAAGACGATAGTGGAGATAGTCCGGGATCATCAGAAAGTGGGCAATGCTGTCGATATTGCCGGGATTGGCGCTGCGCCAGGCTTTCAACTGATACAGGGTATTAAATGGCAGAAACTGAATGCCCGTCAGATGATAGATATGCTCGGCACCCAGTTCCGCAATGGCTTGTGCCATCACGCCATCGGTGCGGTGATCGCGGTAGGCATAGGGCAGATCGACGCGCTCGCCGGCGGCATCCAGCAGCACATAATCCACGCCCCAGCTATCGATGCCGATGCTGTCCGGAAGAATGCCGCTGTCGGTGATGCGGTGAAAGCCGGTGAGAATTTCCTGTTCCAGCGCATCCAGATCCCACAGATGGTGCCCGTCCTGTTCTACCAGACGGTTGGTAAACCGATGGATCTCTTTGAGCGCCAGTTGCCTGTTCTCGACTTGCCAGGTTGCCAGCATGACCCGGCCACTGGAGGCGCCTAAATCCACTGCGACAATATTTTTCACCGCCATTGCCGTTCCTCTTTCACTGATTCATGTTGCGCAGTGTAAAGAGCCGGTGAGCGCGTCGCCTTCCAGTGAATGCCATGGGACAGAGTAGGTTGGCAAAATGGCAAAGCTGGCCGTGAAAGGCGTCACACTTCGTTGAAATCAGTGCGTGTTATCCCGTGCCTTTTGTGCCTGTGATCCTATCCACACTTCCGTGAATTGACGGTGAAATCTTTGAAAAATGACGTCACCCTGAAAGCGAAACGTCGGGATTTGAAGGTGAAATCTCATCAGGGTAGGTAGGCTGTTTTCTATCGATGTTTGCCGTGTTGCAAAGCAGAAAAACAGGGGGCTTGAAATGACGTTGCTACAAGGTGATGAGTTTTTCGTTTCTCGCTCGGTGACCGTTGCCGTGGAACCGCGCGCGCCGCAACAGGCGTTTCCTGAGCATTATCATGATTTCTGGGAAATTGTGCTGGTGGAGCAGGGGGCTGGCGTGCACGTTTTCAACGACCAGCCGTTTGCGTTATGCAGCGGGGCAGTGTTCTTTATTCGTGATAACGATCGCCACCTGTTCGAAGACGTTGACGGCCTGTTCCTGACCAATGTGCTCTACCGTTCGCCGCGCGGTTTTCGTTTTCTGTCTGATATCGCGTCCTTCTTGCCCTACGGACCAAACGGAGAGTGGCAAGGCCAGTGGCAGGTCAATGCGCCGACCATGCAGCAACTGAAAGGGCTGCTGGAGCGCCTGTCGCTGTTGGCCCAGCGCGATACGCCAGAAGATATCGCCGCCAGCGAAAGTGTGTTTTTGCAAATTCTGGTGCTATTACGGCAAAAATGTTTCCAGACCCAGAGTCTGGATGGCGATCGACACGGGGTGCAGGCGCTGCTTGGCTGGTTGCAAAATAATTACTGTGAAGAGGTGAACTGGGGGGAATTGTCCGATCGCTTTGCGCTACCGCTGCGTACCCTGCACCGCCAGTTAAAGCAGAATACCGGCATGACGCCACAGCGCTACCTCAACCGTTTACGCTTGCTGGAAGCGCGCCGCCGCTTGCAGCAGAGCGATGAATCGATTACGACCATTGCGCACGCGTGCGGTTTCAGCGACAGTAATCACTTTTCCACGCAGTTTCGCAAGGCGTTCTCTGTGGCGCCCAAATCCGTACGTCAGCATACGGGGAGTGCTGCGGAATAACACAACGCCCGTGTAGGTGAGGTGAGTGTGACCATGACGCGCGGTTTGAAATTGCAAACGGAAGACTATTTCCTTACCGATAAGCAGGCGGTACGGGTGGCAGAGCGTCACCCCCAGCCTGACTTTCCTCTGCATCATCATGATTTCGAAGAGTTAGTCATCGTGTGGCGCGGCAACGGTCTGCACCTGTGGAACGATGTGCCTTACCGCATTACGCGTGGCGATCTGTTCTACGTCAGTGCCAACGATCGCCACAGCTATGAGTCAGTAAACGATCTGGAACTGGACAATATCCTGTTTGTTCGCGATCGGCTGACGCTGCCCACAGACTGGCATAACCTGCTGCCGGGAGCTGATGTGCCGCAGTCTCAGCGTTACTGGTGCCTGGGGTCGGCGGGCATGGATACGCTGCGTGACAAGGTGGATGATTTGGCGCAGGAGTGCATGAAGTCGGACACGCTGTCGTTGCAGCTTAGCGAAGTCCTGTTATTGCAGATTGCGCTGTTGGCGCTACGTTACCGTCATTTACCTGATAGCCCACAGTTGGCCGATGCGCACCAGTTGGATCTGCTGATGTTGGCGCTGAGAGCCAGTATCGGCAGCCCCTTCCGTTTTGATGCATTTTGCCAGCAGCATGACTTTAGCGTACGCGGATTGGGCGCGCGCTTTAAGCAGGAAACCGGTATGAGCGTGGCCCAATACCTGCGCCAACTACGGTTGTGCAAGGCGATGGAGCTGTTGCGTTATGACAGGCTGACCATTGGTGAAGTGGCAGCGCAGTGCGGTTTTGACGACAGTAACTACTTTTCGGTGGTGTTCCATCAGGCGCAGGGCATATCACCCAGCGCCTATCGCCAGCGTTTTCTGGCAGGATGAACGGCGAAACTCAGCGAGCAACCTCGTCGACATCCGGTGCGTGGGTAATACGGTTACGCAGATCGCGTCGCACAATTTCCACCAGCCAGAAGCAGAACATGTGGCCAAAAATTTCGGAGAAGTGTTCAGCGAACGGCTGATCCCACGGTGCTGGCACGATGCCCATCAGCGGCAGCAGGAAAACGTGGAACACCACGTGCAGTACCAGACCATACAGCGCACCTTGCCACAGTTTAATTTTCGGCCACACTTCCGCCACCACGCAATAGATCACTGCAAAAGTGATGGAAAAGCCGAAGTGCATGATAAAGCTCATGATCGGGCGAGGGTTGCCGTTGTACAGGTAGCTCAGGTGAGACATATCGAAAGACATGCCCATTTGCTGCAACAGTTGCTGCGGCGTGTTGGTCAGATCACGCAGAGGCGTACGCGGCGGGAAGGGGATTTCCCAGCCAAATTTAGCCAGGGCGCAGACCACACCAGCGATGATCCCCACCAGCAATGCCACCAGAATTTTATCCCTTGTGGTGCGTAGTTGCATTTCTCTTTCTCCTTGAATAACGAATTTTACTGCAATTTATTTCTAGAAATAGCGCTAACCGCCATAGACAATAGCGCTGTAAGTAAATGATTTGATGGGGATAATACGCCTGAAGGGATTTATTTTCTAACGTGAAATAAAAGCACTATTTTCATAACTCATTGTTTTATAGATAAAACACCGATGTTGCATAATGTTTGATTATGTAAGCATTATTGACCATGTGACATTATCTTGTTGTTATGACTGAGTATTGTTGCGTCTTTTGCGATAAATAGTGCAATGTTGGCAGGGTGTTACACGCCGCTCCAGCCGTGTTTGCTTTCGAGAGCGGCCTGTAAAAGGGTATCAGGATGCCATGCCCATCCCCACGATGTTGGCCGCGAGAATAATGATCAGCCCGCCCAGCACCAGCACGCTAACCGGTTTGTGCCCCACGTTATTCCACTCTTTCAGTAACAGCCCGACAATGCCGCCGCACAGTACGTAGAAACTCATGTGCAGCATCCAACTGAGGTAGGTGTAATCGGCCGGAATGTTGGCGTGGCCCCAGGCGTAGAAGAAGAACTGCAAATACCACATCACGCCGCCGAGGATGGAAAACAGTGCATTGGTGATCAGCAGCGTTTTGGCCTGTGACAGATCGGCTTTAATCGAGATAGTGGGGCTCATGGCTAAACGCAGGAAACAGAAACCCAGGTTGACGATGGCACCGTCACCCATGATCACCACATAGCTTGGCAGAGCCACATAGAGTGGGTTCAGGCCGAGTGCCTCTGCTGCCTGATGCATGGGTTTGGCTGCATCCATGGCGAACGACATACCCGCAGAAAAAATGCCGTACATCACGGCCAGTATCAATCCCTTCTTGAGATTGAACTCTTGAGCACGAATGCCAAGCGCACGCTCTTTCAGCAAACCGGCGTAGCTCACCACGCCCACGCCAATCAGCGCTACGCCTACGCCGACCAGGCTTAACTGCCCACCGGTGGTGCCAAACAGCTGCATAAATTTGCCTTGCAACAGCGGGGTCATCAAGGTGCCGATAATCAAGGTAATGCCAATGGCAATACCGATACCGAGCGACATGCCAAGGTAACGCATGGTCAACCCGTAGTTGATATTACCGATGCCCCACATGGCGCCGAACAAAAATACCGGTAGCAGGGTAGAAAAACGGAATGAACCGAAATAGCCCCAGAAATCTGGCAGCAGCAGGGCGCTGATGCTCCAGGGCAAAATAATCCAAGAGAAGAAACCGCCCAGTGACCACATGGTTTCCCATGACCAGTGACGGACCTTTTTGAACGGGGCGTAGAAACAGGCCGCGCTGGCAGCACCGACAAAATGCCAGAAAAGCCCGAGGAGAATTGCGCTATTCATAGAACCCTCTTGTTTTCATTCTAATCAGAGTAGGAGTACGTGTAGGAACGCATCACGGGGATTGTTCGATAGGGCAAGTGTAAAAAGGGTAGGGTGGGGAGACCTTCCGCTCCATGCCACTACCGGCACGCGCCACGGCAAGATGCGAAAGGTGAAGGCTACTGGCGTCACAAAAATAACCAAAGGAAAGAATGAAATAGCGTTTCAAGTGGAAAGCTGTTTAAGCATTGACGAAGCACGGCACGCTTGGGTTATTCTAACGGTTTGGGGGCCCATCGGGCTGAAAGTGGAGTAAAGCAACGTGAAAATTACGGATGTCAAAACCATCCTGGCGAATCGCTACCTGTTTGTCGAGATTCACACGGACGAAGGTCTTGTCGGGATCGGTGAATCAGGTACCTGGGGGTTTCTGGATGCCTCCATGGGCGCGGTGGAAGCGCTAAAAACTTACCTGATCGGGCAAGATCCGCTGCGTATTGAGCATCACTGGCAGTATATGTACCGCTGCTGGCATTTTCGCGGTGCGGCTATCATGGGAGCGATCAGCGCTATCGACATTGCGCTGTGGGATATTGCGGGCAAATTCTACGACACCCCGGTCTACAACTTACTGGGCGGTCGCTGCCGCGACAAGGCGCGGGTCTATGCCCATGCCGGTGGCAAAACCACGGAAGAGACCATCGCCAACCTGAAAAAGATGAAGGCACAAGGGTTTACCGCTATTGGGCACCTGACGCCGTTTTTGGATGAGTCGCGCGGCGATCCCTATTTTATCACCCATGCAAAAGAAATCGGCGAAGCCATCGAACGCATTGGCGCTTATCGCGAAGCGGTGGGGAATGATGTCGATCTCTGTATCGAAGTGCATCGTCGACTGAAACCGCACGATGCAATTGTGTTTGCGCAGGGTATCGCGCCTTATCTGCCTTACTTTATTGAAGATCCGATCGGGGCCGATAACTTTGATTCGATGGCGCAGGTCGCAGACAAAATCAACGTGCCGATTGCCACCGGCGAGCGCCTGAACAACCTGCAAGAGTTCGCTATGCTGATCAAGCGCAATGCCGTCTCCTACGTGCGGCCAGACGTGTGCATGTGCGGAGGTATTACCGGCGCGAAGAAAATCGCAGCGCTGGCTGAAGCGCATGATCTGATGGTGGTGCCGCATAACCCGCTCAGCCCGGTTTCAACGGCCGCCTGCTTGCAAATTGCGGTGAGCATCCCCAACTTTGCCCTGCTGGAATATCCCGGCGACGACCAACCGGCGCTGTCGGAGAAATTTGGCGCCACCGGCGTGGAGAATGGCGTATTGAAGCGCGATGTGGTCAAGAGCACCTTCAAGTGCGTTGACGGGTTTATGGAGATCCCCACGGCGCCGGGCATTGGCATCGAACTGGCGGATGATGTGGCAGAAAAATATCCCTACCGTCGCCGTCCGCTGAAAACGCGTCTTCATGTAGATGGTTCTGTGGTCGATCAGTAAACTGTGCGTTTTGCCGTCGCGTGCCCATTGCGCGACGGTGGTTATTCACCTGCAAAAAGAAGAACTATGGAACGTTTTATTGAAAACCTGATGTACACCTCGCGTTGGCTGTTGGCTCCGATCTACCTGGGGCTGTCGCTCGGGTTATTGGCGCTGATGCTCAAATTTTTCCAAGAAGTGTTTCACATTCTGCCAAGCGTCTTTGCATTGGCAGAGGCCGATCTGATCCTGGTACTGCTGTCGCTGATTGACATGACGCTGGTAGGCGGCCTGTTGGTGATGGTGATGCTGTCTGGCTATGAGAACTTTGTCTCGACGCTGAACATTGATGAGAATCGGGAGAAACTGAGCTGGCTCGGCAAAATGGATTCCGGCTCACTGAAGAATAAAGTGGCGGCATCGATCGTCGCCATCTCTTCCATCCATTTGCTGCGCGTGTTTATGGATGCGCGCAACACGCCGGATAACAAGCTGATGTGGTATGTGATTATCCACCTGACGTTTGTGCTGTCGGCGTTTCTGATGGGCTATCTGGACAAAGCGACGCGCCACGAAAAGAAGTAATGTTAACGGTACGCCCACTCAGGCGTACCGCTTCCTCTACTGCGGCGTAGCGGTGTGTGCCAGCCATTCCGGCAGGTCATTTAATCCCATCGCCTGACGCACCAGCACCGGTTTTACCCCCGGCAGATGGTTTGCCAGCGTCAGACCGACATCGCGCAGCAGTTTTTTCGCTGGGTTCTCTCCGTTAAACAGCGCTCTGAATCCTTGCATGCTGGCCAACATCAGCGCGGCACTGTGCTTGCGCTGGCGTTCATAACGTCGCAGGTAGAGGTGTTGCCCGAAATCTTTGCCCTGCCCTTGTAGCCGTTTGATTTCGGCAATCAGCGTGGCGACATCCATCAACCCGAGGTTGACGCCCTGTCCGGCGAGCGGGTGGATGGTGTGTGCAGCATCGCCCACCAGTGCCAGTCGGTGCGCGGCAAAGCTGCGCGCATAGCGCCCGGTTAATGGGTGTGTTTGCCGGGCACTGAGGGTGGTGCAGCGCCCAAGATGCATATCAAAGGCGATCGCCAATTGTTGGTCGAAGTCTTCCTCGGGCAGTGCCAGCATGGATTCGGCCTGCAACGGTGGCAGTGACCAGACAATTGAGCACAGGTTTGTCTCCGCCAACGGCAGAAACGCCAGAATGCCATCGCCGTGGAACACCTGGCGCGCCACGCCGTCATGCGGGCGTTCGGTGCGCACCGTTGCCACCAGTGCGTGATGACCGTAATCCCAGAACGTCAGCGGAATATCGGCCTGCTGACGTAGCCAGGAGTGCGCACCGTCTGCGCCGACCACCAGGCGCGCCGTGAGCATGGTGCCATCGTCCAGCGTGATAAATGCTTCATTTTCGCCCCAGGCCACCTGCTGCAATACCGCCGGTGCCATCAGGGTAATGTCTTTTGCTTTCTCGGCTCGCTGCCACAGGGCGCGTTGAATGACATCGTTTTCGATAATGTGTCCGAGGCGGGAAAAACCATAGGCCTCGCCCTCGAAGTGGATGTTGCCAAAGCTGTCTTTGTCCCACACGTACATGGCGTTATAAGGACTGATGCGTTGTGCTTCGATCGCAGGCCAGACATCAAGATGGCGCAGCAGGCATTCGCTGGCCGCGTTAATGGCAGAGACGCGCAGCGCATAAGCCCCGTCCGCTGCCGTTTGTGGTGGCATGCGTTGTTCCAGAACGGCAATGCGCAGCCCGGACTTTTGCAGGCCGCAGGCTAATGCCAGACCAACCATGCCGCCGCCTGCGATAACCACATCAAATGATTGCATAAGCCCTGTTTCCTGTTGCTTGCATTAACGACTGACCCACCCCAAGGTGCGGCGTGCAAAGGTATCGCGCACGGGCGCAACGGTATTCATGGTCATCAAACCCAGATTGCGGCCCATCTCCAGCGGGGTAACGCTGTTGGCGAACAGGCGTACCAGACCGTCTGTCAGCGCAATGATCGCCTGCTGGTCGGGTTCTCGGCGCTGGGCATAGCGGCTCAGCACGCGATAGCTGCCGGTGTCTTCCTGTTGCGCAGCGGCCTGCGTCAGGGTTTCTGCCAGCGACATCACGTCGCGTAGCCCAAGATTGAATCCCTGTCCGGCAATCGGGTGCAGCGTTTGCGCCGCATTGCCCACCAGCGCCACACGGTGCGCGATATGACGTGCTGCCGTCACCAATCGCAGCGGATAGGTGTGACGTTCGCCGATGTGGGTAATGGCGCCCAATCGCCAGCCAAAGGCGCGTTGCAGCGCTGCGCGGCATTCGGCCTCGCTCCAGGCGCCCACCTGCGTCTGGTTTGATAACGGGTGGCACCACACTAACGAACTGCGTCCACCGCGCATCGGCAACAGTGCCAACGGGCCGTCAGGGGTAAAGCGCTCAAAGGCTTTGCCCGCGTGAGGCAGTTGGGTGCGGATGTTGGCGATAACGGCAAACTGCGGATACCCCTCGGTCTGCCACTGCATACCGCAGGCCTGCGCCAGCGCGGAAGAAGAGCCGTCCGCGGCCACCAAGAGCTGCCCGTGCAGCGTACTGCCGTCATCCAGTTGCAGGGTGGCCTGTTCGGCACTGCGTTCAACGTGCACCACCTTGCGCGGGCAGTGCACACGCACGCCCGGCGCATTGTGGAGTAACCGAAACAGGGTTTGCCCAACCTGATGTAGCTCCACCACGTAACCCAACGCGGCGGTGCTATAATCACTGGCCTGCATGTTGACCACGCCGGCGTGGCCGCGATCGCTGACGTGCACCGCGGTGATGGGTTCCGCTTCACTGGCGATAGCCTGCCAGACACCGATACGCTTGAGCTGCTGCACGGTGCCTTGCGCCAGTGCGATAGCGCGAGCGTCGAAGCCGGGATGCGCGCTGTCCAGCGGTGAGTGTGCTTCAATCACCTCGACGGGAAGGGTGCCGCCGGAAAGGGCGGAAATGGCCAGCGCCAACGTTGCTCCCGCCATGCCGCCGCCGACTATCAGGATCGTCATGGCGATTATCTCACTGCCTGACGTGCGGCACGGGCTTGTGCCATCAACGCTTCAATGTCATCGGCGTCTTTCACAACGCCTGCCGTCAATACGTCGTTACCGCTGTCAGTGATCAGAATGTCATCCTCGATGCGGATACCAATGCCGCGGTACTCATGAGGCACTTTGGCGTCTGGTGCGATATAGAGCCCCGGTTCGACCGTGAGCACCATGCCGGGTTCCAGCAAACGGCTGCGTTCTGACGCACCGTAATCGCCGACATCGTGCACGTCCAATCCCAGCCAATGGCTGAGTCCGTGCATGTAGAACGCGCGGTGCGCCTGCTCGGCGATCAGTTCATCGACGTTGCCTTTCAGCACACAGAGCTTAACCAGCCCTTCGACCATGATACGAATCACCTGCTCATTCACTTCGCGAATGCTGACACCGGGCTTGAACAGCGCCAGCGCCTTGCACTGTGAAGCCAGCACAATGTCGTAAATCGCGCGCTGCGGGGCGCTGAATGTTCCACTTACCGGGAAGGTCCGCGTGATATCACCGGCATAACCCTGATATTCACAACCGGCGTCAATCAGCACCAAATCGCCGTCGCGCATTTGCCGTTCGTTCTCGGTGTAGTGCAGAATGCAGCCGTTATCACCGCTGCCGACAATGGTGTTATACGAAGGATAGCGCGCACCGTGGCGGGTAAATTCATGATGAATTTCCCCTTCCAACTGGTATTCGTACATGCCGGGTTCGCAGCTTGTCATGGCGCGGGTATGGGCCTTGGCAGTGATCGCTCCGGCCCGGCGCATCAGCTCTTGCTCTTTCGGCGATTTAAACAGGCGCATCTCATGCACCCAGGGACGCCAGTCGGTCTGCGTCGGCGGTGCGATAAGCCCCTGACGCGTGCCGTTTCGCAGCGTTTCCAGTGCGTTGAACAGCAGGCGATCCGCGTACTCGTACAGCCCCTGTGCGTGGTAAATCACGTCCAGTCCGTTGAGCAGCAGGTGCAACTGTGCATTGATGTCGCTAAAGGGCAGGGCGCGATCGACATTCAAACGCGACGGGGCGGCTTCCTGCCCCAGACGGCGTCCGAACCAGATTTCTGCCGTGACATCGCGCACGCGGTTGAACAGGACAGTGTGGTGATGGTGCTCATCGCTTTTTACCAGTAACAGCACCGCTTCCGGCTCGTTAAACCCGGTAAAGTACCAGAAATCGCTGTTCTGGCGATAAGGGTACTCACTGTCAGCGCTGCGTGTGGCTTCCGGTGCGGCAAAAAAGATCGCCGCGCTGGCGGGAGCCATTTTTTCCAGCAACTGCTGGCGGCGGCGAGTATATTCCTGACCAAAAGCGTCTTGTTGAATCATCACCTGCTCCTGTGTGATGCGCATTCGGTAATTCCCTTCCTGCGAGGGAACCCCTGCGGGTAAGGCGGGATGCGCGATTAATGTAGCGTTGGTTTTTTCTTCTCCGGTGCGGTCTGTACCGGGCGTGTATATTCACTGTGGCAGAGAATGGCGGAAACTCTGACGTATTCGATGATTTCTTCCAGCGATTGCGCCAGCGCTTCCTGATCTTCATCTTCGTCATAGCCGAGTTGGGCAATATTGCGCAAATCGTCGATGGCTTCTTTCAGCTCGCCCTGCGCCTTGCTCAGGCGCGGCTGAACCACGCCCAGCCCGAGCAGAAAGTGGTTGACCCAGCCGGCCAGCGCGTCGGCACGATCAAACACGCTCACGGCGGTGTTGTCGTCATCCGGCAGCAGCAGTTGGAATTCAAATTCACTCTCTTCCAGCGCTTCTTTGGTGACCTGATACAGCGTTTGCAGCGGCTGAGAAACCAGGTGAGAAAACGCCAGGCCATCGTTTGTCAGCTCGTGTAACAACGTTTTCCAGCTGTCATCAGTGTTGCCCCCGCACAGGATACCGCTGATAAGCCCGTGCATTTCCGCTGCCGTCAGTGCAACTTGTTGCTGTGTCAGGAGCGCGTCTAGGGTTTCATAGCCGGGATACGTGGTTTCTATGGACATGTGCTTTGTTCATCGTTGGCGGGTTGGTATCGTGTTATGCTACCACCAAGCTCGGCTGCTATGCCAGAAAGGGCTTGTTTCTTCTATGTTGAGTTATTATAGTGGCGCCCGCGTTAAGGGGCTGTAGCCAGTCCGTGATATGAATTTTTTCTGCGGCGCAGAAAACGAAATGAGGCAGGAAAGGGGCATGTCTGCACAACCAGTAGATATTCAAATCTTTGGCCGTTCGTTAAGAGTCAATTGTCCGCCGGAACAACAGGAAGCGTTGAATCAGGCTGCGGAAGATCTTAACCAGCGGTTGCAGGATCTTAAAGTACGCACACGCGTGACCAACACGGAACAATTGGTGTTTATCGCTGCACTGAACGTGTGTCATGAATTGGCGCAAGAGCGTCTGAAAACGCGCGATTACGCGGCGAATATGGAGCAGCGCATCCGCATGTTGCAGCAGACCATTGAGCAGGCATTGCTGGAGCAAGGGCGCATCAGCGAGCGTCAGGGTACGCCTTTCGAGTGAGTCGAGAGGGGCTGGCGTTTTGGTTTTTTAAATCGATTTTTGTTAGTTGCCCGATGTTTTTCGCTATAAAGCGTGATAGAGTTATTCACGAGTAAAGAATAAAATTTCTCTGAGGTGTTTGTCTGCGGGTCAGTCCCCTGAGCCGATATTTCAAACCAACAGAATGTAACGCTCCGCAGCCGGTGAGCATGATCGGTTCGTCCGAGAAGCCTTATGGTTGCGACGGTATGTTCACCTTGAACCAAGGGTTCAAGGGTTACCACCTGCGGCGGCATCTCGGAGATCCCCTCTCTCCTTTCTTTTCCCTGTTATTGCCTATGACTTCTACGTCCATGCCCGTTTCGCCACAGCAACAGCGTCAGGCCATGCGCGATCGTGTGCGCCAATTGCGCCGAGCCCTTACGCAGGAGCAACAAACCCGGTTTGCCAGTCAGATTGCTGAACGCGCGTTGGAACAACCCGAAGTGCAGCAGGCACAGCGGATTGCGCTGTTTTTATCGTTTGACGGTGAGTTGGATACCCAGCCGTTGATTGCCCGTCTGTGGCAGCAGGGAAAGGCGGTGTATCTGCCGGTACTGCACCCGTTTTCGCCGGGGCATTTGCTGTTTTTACACTACGATGCGCAGACACCGCTGGTGAAGAACCGTCTGAAGATCTTTGAGCCGCGTCTGGATGTGCGTCGCGTGTTGCCGCTAACCCAACTCGATGTGCTGTTTACGCCGCTGGTGGCGTTTGATGCGCAGGGACAACGTCTGGGCATGGGCGGTGGGTTTTATGACCGGACCTTACAGGGCTGGCAGCAGCGAGGGCCATACCCGATTGGCTTGGCACATGACTGCCAGCAGGTTGATGCCATCCCTAACGAAGCGTGGGACATCCCATTGCCCGCCATTCTGACACCCTCTCGCCGCTGGCAGTGGTGATTACAGCGTCGGCGTGTCCGGCCCGCCAGACGTACGGTGCGACAACATTTGCTGCACCAGTTCCACGCAACGCAGGAAGCGCGAGTCATAATCGGATTCGGTCACGTGTACGTAAGGGGCGTTATTCTTCACCAGCATGGTTTTGAGTAGCGTTTGGAATGCGCTACGTGCGGTACTGCTACCCAGACTGCGTAAACCATCAGCGACCCACGGCGTATTGTTCTCCAGCAGGATCACCAGATCAAACCGATATTCGTCAATCAACGCCTGGACAAAGGGGTGTTCGCGCCCTTCATACTGCTTGCAAAATGCCTGAGTGGTGATGAAATCGGTATCGATAAAGGCCACTTTATTGGCATATTTTACCGCAAAATCAATGTATTGAGCTTGCCCTAGCGCGATTTTGTCGTAGTCGGAATATTGCAGCGCCATCTCGTCGCCGCCCAGATGGGAAAAAACATAGTCCCGGCCAAACTCCCAGGCGCTGGTGGTGTTGAAGATATTGGCGAGCTTGTTGACCAGCGTCGATTTACCGCTGGATTCACCGCCGAGAATGGCGACGGTGCGCACGAAAAAGGGTTTCACTTCGGTGGGAATATAATCCCAATAGCGGAACGGATCGTGGCGGATCTGTGCGCCGCTGATGTTCATAAATGAGCGTTCTGGGTCAACCAATACCGCGTCGATGCCCAACTGTTCCCGATACTGCGGGGCATCTTTGGCTTCGCTGGTGTAGACAAAGTTGGGTTCAATAGCCTTTTCTTGCATAAAGGCTTTGATGCCGCGACTCCAAATATCCCAACCGTGCGGGTAAGGCTCCATACCTTCTTCGTTAAAGGCGTGAATGCGGATATTTTTCTGATATTTAAAGGTTTGTAGCAGCCAACGCAGACGATCGCTCACGGTGGGTTGCTGCGACATGGCGCTGTGTTCAAACAGCAGACGGTCACGCGATTCGTCGTAACCCAGGATCACATGCAATTCATCAACCTGACTACAGGCGCGTTGGATCAGATAGATATGGCCGGTATGTAGCGGGTAAAATTTGCCGAACACGACCCCGATGGTTTTATCGTGGCGAGGAAACTCCAGTTCCAGAAAGCGGTGCAGTGCTTCCAGCTTTTGAGCGCTGGGGTTTTTGATCTTGGCATTCAGTAACTGGCTGAGATAGCCCTTGGTCATGCCGGTTGCGTCAGCAACCTGCTGAAGGGTACACCCTTTCTTGCGGATGGCGGGTTTCAGGTAATCAAAAGATGACATTGTCAGGCTCTCTTGGTTTAGCACGTGTGTTTAGCATGCTAAACCAAGATACCACAAGCATCCTCAACCTGCGCGCATGTTCCCGCAGGTTAGGCGTTAAAGATCGTCGAGGATCGCCAGCGCGTCAGTCAGCTTTTTCACGCCAAACACCTGCATGTTGGCGGGCGGGCGTTTTGGCGCATTGGCATGCGGCACAATGGCGCGTTTGAAGCCGTGTTTGGCCGCTTCGGAAATTCGCTCCTGGCCGCTGGGCACAGGCCTTATCTCGCCGGATAACCCCACTTCGCCGAACACCACCAGATCTTGAGGTAGCGGCCTGTCGCGCAGGCTGGACACCAGCGATAACAGCAGTGCCAGGTCGGCGCTGGTTTCGGTGACTTTTACGCCACCGACCACGTTCACGAACACATCCTGATCCGCCATTTGCAGCCCGCCGTGGCGGTGTAGCACGGCGAGCAGGAGCGCCAGTCGGTTCTGTTCCAGGCCGACGGCGACGCGACGCGGGTTAGCCATCATCGAGTGATCCACCAGCGCCTGAATCTCGACCAACAGTGGACGCGTGCCTTCCCACACCACCATAACGGAGCTGCCGGACATGACTTCATCACCCCGGCTGAGAAAAATGGCCGAAGGGTTGCTGACTTCGCGCAATCCCTGCTCGGTCATGGCGAACACCCCCAATTCGTTGACGGCACCGAAACGGTTTTTGTGGCTGCGTAGGGTGCGAAAACGGGAATCGGCATCACCGTCGAGCAGCACAGAGCAGTCAATG
Source organism: Symbiopectobacterium purcellii (assembly GCF_019797845.1). NCBI lineage: Bacteria > Pseudomonadati > Pseudomonadota > Gammaproteobacteria > Enterobacterales > Enterobacteriaceae > Symbiopectobacterium > Symbiopectobacterium purcellii. Next base: position 441,731 of record NZ_CP081864.1, read on the forward strand.
CAGTGCTCCAGCACCTTGGGACCCGCCAATGAACCATCTTTGGTGACGTGGCCCACCATCACGATAGCGACACCGCGCGTTTTGGCAAAGCGGGTGAGATAGGCGGCGGTTTCCCGCACTTGTGCCACGCTGCCGGGGGAGGATTGGATATCGGCCAGATGCATCACCTGAATCGAGTCGATCACCATCAGCCTGGGCTGTTCCTGTTCGGCAATCAGGCAGATTTGCTCGATGCTGGTTTCGGACAGCATGTTGAGATGCTGGGTCGGCAGGCCCAAGCGGTGTGCACGCATCGCCACCTGCTGTAGCGACTCTTCGCCGGTGACGTACAGGGTTTTCATCTGCTCGGAAAGTTTGCACAGGGTTTGCAGCAGCAGGGTGCTTTTCCCCGCGCCGGGGTTGCCACCGATCAGAATGGCGCTGCCGGGCACCACGCCGCCGCCCAGCACGCGATCGAACTCGCTAAAGCCGGTGGAAAAACGCGGCAGCGCTTCCAGGCTGATGTCAGACAGCTTTTGTACCCGACTGATGCCCTCATGATCGCCTGCATAGCCGGTGCGGCGATCGGTGCGGGACGTCGCTGCGGCGGCCAGCCGCACTTCGGTAATGGTGTTCCAGGCGTTGCAGGCGCTACATTGGCCCTGCCAGCGTGGGTAGTCGGCACCACATTCGTTGCAAACGAAGGCGCGTTTAACGGCTTTTGCCACGGTTCACCTCACTGCTGTTAGCGTTTTTCGTGCCGCAGGCTGCCGCTCAGTACGCACATGACGCCGGTTAAATCGGCGTGGCGGATGCTGACGGGCGCCTGCTCATTCACTTTGGGTTTGGCATGATAGGCGATGCCGAGTCCGGATGCCTTGATCATCACCAGATCGTTGGCCCCGTCACCGATGGCAATGGTCTGCTCTTCGGGGATCGCCAACTGTTCCGCCAGTTGGCGCAGGGTTTTGGCTTTGTATTTGGCATCGACAATCGGACCTATCACTTCGCCGGTCAGCTTACCGTCGCGCAGGCCCATTTCGTTAGCCACGGCCGCCACCAGGCCGAGCTTCTCTTTCAGATGATCGGCGAAATAGGTGAAGCCGCCGGAGGCGATAGCGACGTGCCAGCCCGCAGCCTGTAACTGCTCAACCATGTAGGTCAGCCCCGGCATCAGCGGCAGGTTTTTACGCACTTTTTGCAGGATATCAGCATCGGCCCCCTTCAGGGTGCCCACGCGCTCACGCAGACTGGCGGAGAAATCCAGCTCACCGCGCATCGCCCGCTCGGTGATCGCCGCCACCTTCTCTCCGGTGCCGGCCAGTTTGGCGATTTCATCAATACACTCAATCTGGATGGCGGTGGAATCCATGTCCATCACCAGCAAACCGGGCGCACGCAGCGTCGGGGTGTTGCACATCGGGGCCACATCCATCCCCAGTTCATGGGCCAGTTTGGTGGCGCGCGGCGTGAGCGAACCGGCCAAACGCACCACCTGATAATCTTCCACGTTCCAGGCGCTGACGATCACCATTGCTGCACCGAGCTTGCGCTGGTAACGCGAGAGCAGGTTTTTATCCAATACATCGCCGTACAGCAGCCAGCCGGTGTCCCCCGCGCGGTAGTCGAGCGGCATCAGTTCATCACCGCTGAGTGATAACGGCAGTCCCGGCCAACAGTTAATCTCGTTAGGGAGATCGCGGTAGGTCTGACTATTCGGCATGGGGCATCCTCTTCTGGCAAAAATAGCGCGTACTGACGCGGGTAAACATAACAGAACATCACTCAGAAAACAGGGCAACAAGCTATCCTATCGCTATCGCTTCTGGCAACATGAAAGTATGCAAATCGCTCAGGGATTCTCATGGTCCACACCCGGTTAAAATTCCGCTTACACCGCACCGCTATTGTGCTGATCTGCCTGGCGCTGCTGGTCGCATTGATGCAGGGGGCGTCCTATTTCAGCTTGAGTCATCAAATGGCGCGTTCCGAGCAGGTTGAAGACATTGCGCGCACGCTGGCGCGGCAGGTGGCGTTCAGCCTGACGCCGCTGATGGAAAGCAACGATGATAACAGCCAGAAAATCAGCACGATGCTGGCGCAGTTAACGCAAAATAGCCGCATTCTTGACGCCGCACTCTATCAGCAAGACGGTTCATTGATTGCCCGCACCGGGGAAGAGGTTGTGGTGCGCGACCGGCTGGCGTTGGATGGCAAGCGGGTGGGGAGCTATTTCAACCACCAGATTGTGCAACCCATCAACGGCAAGGATGGCCCGATCGGGTTTCTGCGCATGACGCTCGATACCCACGTGTTGGCAACCGAAGCCAAGCAGGTCGACAATACTACCAATATTTTGCGCCTGATGATTCTGCTGGCATTAGCGATTGGTATTATTCTGGCCCGCACCCTGTTGCAGCATCGCCGAAGCCGCTGGCAGCAGTCGCCCTATCTGCTCACCGCCAACACGCCAGTGAAGGAAGATGACGAGAATACCTCAGCGTCTGGGCCGGAAGAGAATACGGACAAGCCTGAGTCATAACCCTATACCCGTCATACTTCAAGCTGCAGGTGTGTTGGCTGCGTTCACTCACTCGGATTACTTACCTGAGTAAGCCCATCGAGATGGATGAATCTCATTCCTGAGATTCATCCTACGAGCCAGCGCAGGCGCTGTTCAAATCTGTTTCAGACAGATTTGCTCTTCACTTGCCGGCCTTCCTGCAACTCGAATTATTTAGGGTATAGATCAGTAACGGTGGCGCGCGTTATGGCGTGCTGCCGTGCCACCTCCCGTCTTTTGGTTCCCATTTCCACCTTATTGGTATAATACATTTCTCATTAATTACGTGTTTATCGGATACGTTACATTTATTTTTGTGACTTTAATCACGCCAGTGCGCGAGTCATTTTCCCCTTAAAAAAAATTTCAATCTTCATCACAGTTTTTGGCGCATTACGGGCGCTTAATTGGTATGACATGTTTTGTTGTGGTCATGTATGTAGAAAAGAAATGTCTGACTAATTTTGCTTTTTTATTGAATGTTGACGGGGAAAATATGAATTTCATTATTGAGGCGCTGCCCATTATATGGGTGGCTCTGGGCGTCGTTTTGTTGTTAATTTTAAATATGAAATTTAAAATTAACGGGATGTTGGCACTGCTGCTGGCAGCGATGTTTGTTGGTGTGTGTGAAGGGTTACCACTTGAGGCAATTGGTAAATCGATTGAAAACGGCGTCGGCAGTACGCTGGGGCATCTGGCATTAATTATCCTGTTCGGTGCCATTCTGGGTAAATTGATGGTGGATTCCGGTGCAGCGCAGCGGGTCTCATCAACGTTACTGAAAAGATTCGGGCCGCAGAAAGTCCAATGGGCTATCTTGGTTATTGGATTGATTTTCGGTCTGGCCATGTTCTATGAAGTGGCCTTCCTGATTTTGGCACCTTTGGTTATCAGTATTGCCCGAGAAGCAAAAATCCCTTTCCTGAAATTGGGTATCACCATGGTTGCCGCCGCAACCACAGCGCACAGTCTTTTCCCACCTCAGCCTGGTCCCACGGCGCTGGTGACCGCATTCCATGCGGATATGGGGATGGTTTATATTTACGGGATTATCGTTGCACGGGATTATCGTTGCCGTTCCTACCGTGATTTGCTCGGGCATCCTGTTGCCCAAACTGCTGGGCAATTTGGATCGTCCCATTCCTGAGTTATTAGAATCGCAAAAGGTATTTTCTGATGATGAGATGCCAAGCTTTGCGGTGAGCCTGTTGGTGCCATTGATCCCAGCGATTATTATTACCGGTGTTACGGTACTGAAGCTGTTTATTGCTAAAAACAGCGTGGTGCTGCCTTTCCTTAATTTTATCGGCAGTGCGCAAATCAGTATGCTGATTGCGGTATTAGTCAGCCTGTTTGCCTTTGGCGTTAATCGCGGCAGAAGTATGTCCGACGTAATGAAATCCTATACCGTTGCCATTGAAAAAGTGGCGATGGTGGTGTTTATCATTGGTGCGGGCGGTGCGTTTAAACAAATTATCATGGACACCGGCGTCGGCGATTATATTGCGGATATGATGCGCACGTCATCGGTATCACCGCTGATCATGGCCTGGTTTATCACCGTATTGCTGCGTCTTGCTACCGGCGCCGGTACCGTTTCCGCCATCACGGCGGCTGGGATCGTCGGCCCGATGATCACTACCTTTAACGTCAACCCGGCGCTGATGGTACTCGCTACCGCTTCAGGGAGTAACACGCTGACTCACGTTAACGATGCCGCGTTCTGGTTGTTTAAAGAGTATTTTGGGCTGTCGATTAAAGACACCTTCAAAACGTGGGGGCTGTTGGAGCTGACCAACTCGGTGGTGGGATTACTGATCGTGCTGCTGCTTTCGCTGGTGGTATAACCTGTTCCACGTATAGCGATTATTTCAGGCCCGCCGGTGCGGGCCTTTTTGTTGCCTATTCCTCAGCGTTTGCGCGCCACGATAAACAGGCGTGGGAACGCCAGCAGGCGTTTACCGTCAGCGTGTGGCGGGTAGGCCGTTTCTAACTGTTGGCGATAGCTATCAAGGAAGGCGGCCTGTTCGACATCGTCAAGTGGCGCAAGGAAAGGGCGCAGGCCGGTGGCGCGTAGCCAATCGACAATCGCCTGGGCGTCGTCCATCGGGTGATAGTAGGTGGTGCGCCACAGATCGACATCGCAACCGGCATTCGTCAGCAGGTCGTAATAGGCGCTGCTGGTGAGCAGGCGTTGGCGCACACTGTCGGTATCGCCAATCTTATCGCGCCAACTTCCCTGTTCGGCCACCGCACGCATCAGTCGGTGGCTGGGTTCGTCCAAATTATCCGGCATCTGTACCCCCAGTATGCCCCCCTGCGCCAACTGCCGTGCCAGGTGCGCAAACAGCTGTGCGTGCTCCGGCACCCATTGCAACGAGGCGTTGGCATAGATCACATCCTGTGGCTGCGCGGGCTGCCAGGTAGCAATATCCGCTTGCTCAAACTGCTGCTGTGGCAGGCGTTCGCGTGCCTGTGCCAGCATGGCTGCCGAGGTATCGACACCGGTCACCGTCGCGTGCGGTCACGCCTGCGCTAACAACTCAGTGCTGTTACCCGGCCCACAGCCCAGATCGCTGACGGTGTGGGGATTCGGATGGGCAATGCGGGCAACCAATTCCTGCGCCGGGCGGGTGCGTTGGTTGGCAAAGCGTAAATAGAGCGCGGGGTTCCAATCTTTCATCGTTGCTCCTGATGGGTCGCTGACGGGGCTGGGTGAAAACAGCATGCCAGATTTCTTTCACTGGAGCTTGTGGGGATACGTTGCCTTTTATTTCCAGCGTATTGCGTGAATATGCGCCGATTGATTGTGTCTCACCCACAAATCAGGGAAAATACCCGGCTAATACGTTTTTTTCCCACTTTGCCTGACGCTAACATCCTGATGCCGATGCTCTCGCCGGGTGGTTAACATAAGAAACCTGAAAATCATGTCTCCAAGTGAATACGCCCGCGAAGTTGCGAAACGCAGAACGTTCGCCATTATCTCTCACCCCGATGCCGGTAAAACCACCATTACCGAAAAGGTGCTGCTGTTCGGACAGGCCATTCAGACCGCTGGGACGGTGAAAGGGCGCGGCTCGAACCAGCACGCCAAGTCAGACTGGATGGAGATGGAAAAGCAGCGTGGTATCTCCATCACTACGTCAGTGATGCAGTTCCCGTATCGGGAGGCGTTGGTCAATCTGCTGGATACCCCAGGACACGAAGACTTCTCTGAAGATACTTACCGCACATTGACGGCGGTGGACTGTTGCCTGATGGTGATCGATGCGGCAAAAGGGGTGGAAGATCGTACCCGCAAGCTGATGGAAGTGACGCGTCTGCGTGATACGCCGATCCTGACGTTCATGAATAAGCTTGACCGTGATATCCGCGATCCCATGGAAGTGCTGGATGAGGTCGAGAGTGAACTGAAAATCGACTGTGCGCCGATCACCTGGCCGATTGGCTGCGGTAAGCTGTTCAAGGGCGTTTACCACCTGTATAAAGACGAAACCTACCTTTACCAGACCGGGAAGGGCCACACGATTCAGGAAGTGCGCATCGTCAAAGGCTTGAATAACCCGGATCTGGATAAAGCCGTCGGTGAAGATCTTGCCGCACAGCTGCGTGAGGAGCTGGAGTTGGTGCAGGGCGCTTCTCATGAGTTTGAGCTGGAGGCTTTCCTGTCTGGTGCGTTGACACCGGTGTTCTTTGGCACTGCGCTGGGCAACTTCGGCGTTGATCACATGTTGGATGGACTGGTTGCCTGGGCGCCTGCGCCGATGCCGCGCAATACCGACACCCGTACCGTTACCGCACAGGAAGAGAAGTTCACCGGCTTCGTGTTCAAGATTCAGGCGAACATGGACCCTAAACACCGCGACCGCGTGGCTTTTATGCGCGTAGTGTCCGGCAAGTATGAAAAGAGCATGAAGCTGCGTCAGGTGCGTACCGGCAAGGATGTAGTCATTTCCGACGCGCTGACCTTTATGGCGGGTGATCGTTCCCATGTGGAAGAGGCATTCCCCGGCGATATCATCGGGTTGCATAACCACGGCACCATCCAGATTGGTGATACCTTCACGCAAGGTGAAGAAATGAAATTCACTGGTATCCCGAACTTTGCGCCGGAACTGTTCCGCCGTATCCGTCTGCGCGATCCGTTAAAGCAGAAACAGTTGCTTAAAGGGCTGGTGCAGCTTTCGGAAGAGGGCGCAGTACAGGTGTTCCGTCCGCTGGCCAACAACGATTTGATTGTCGGGGCCGTCGGGGTGTTGCAGTTTGACGTGGTGGTGGCGCGCCTGAAGTCAGAGTACAACGTGGAGGCCATCTATGAATCGGTCAACGTATCCACTGCGCGTTGGGTAGAGTGTGCTGATGCGAAGAAATTTGAAGAGTTCAAGCGTAAGAACGAATTGCATCTGGCGCTCGATGGCGGTGACAACCTGGCTTATGTGGCGCCGACCATGGTGAACTTGAATTTGACGCAGGAACGCTACCCGGACGTCACCTTCTTCAAAACCCGCGAGCACTGATTTTCCCGCGAGAGCGGTGTGGTCGGTTAAAAAACCGGCGTTTAAAAGGATTCGGGCATCGTGTCCGGCTTTTTAAACGCCGGTTTTATTTTGTTTTTATTTATCAATTGGTTAGTCTGATTTTATTCGGTTTTTACCCACCTTTTTTTCCCACGGACAAATCCGAAATGCCGCCGTTAGGGGACTTTTCCGCCCTATTCCGCTAGGAATCGTCGTTCCATGCACTATAGTTAATATCGCGTTAACAATTAGTGAGTTTCACTGCTGGTGGCAAAACATGTAGTGTGTTATATCGACTACGTGATATTTGGTAACGTTAAACGCTTGTTTCTTGCTGCGTTGCATTGAGTACCAACACCAGCGTGATTGATGTCCGCGTGGACCCTAGCAAAAGGAAATAATCGATGAAAAACATCCTTAACGCAAAAACGATGATGGCTGTTGTACTGGGTACTCTGCTGACGGCGGGGAATGCACTGGCAGAAGAGACGCTGGGGCAGAAAGTGCAGCAGGCGGCGACAACCACGGGCGCAAAGATTGACAGTTCTCTCCAGAAAGCTTCTGGGTATATGGACGACAGCACCGTCACCGCCAAGGTGAAAAGTGCCCTGATGGATGACAAGGGGATCGAGAGCGGAGATATCTCCGTCTCGACCACCAAAGGCGTGGTTACGCTGACCGGCTTTGTTCCTAGCCAGGCTGTGGCGGCACAGGCTGTAGCGGTGGCGACCAAGACCGAAGGCGTGCAGTCGGTAAGCGACAAACTGCAAATCAAGGATAATGCTACCCAGTCAGTGGGTTCTTATACCGATGATGCGGTTATCACCAGCAGCATCAAGGCCAAACTGCTGGCTGACAAAATCGTACCCTCGCGCCACGTGAAAGTGGAAACCCAGGAAGGGGTGGTGCAACTGAGCGGTAACGTGAAAAACACTGCGCAGTCAGCGCGCGCAGAGAGTATCGCTAAGGCAGTATCCGGTGTGAAAAGCGTTAAAAACGATCTGACCGTCACCCATTAACGGGCCTCTACCCTAAATAATTCGAGTTGCAGGACAAAACGTTTACGTTTTGAACAGCGCTTGCGCTGGCCCTTTAGGGCGAGACACATTTATGAGTCTCGTAACGCGGCAAGTGAAGGAATCCCGATGAGCTTACTCAGGTAAGTGATTCATTCGGGTTAGTGAACGCAGCCAACGCACCTGCAGCTTGCAGTATGGCGGGTATATCGCCCTTTAATGCTCACGTAGTCGGCGGAGGGTAACCCTCCGCCATCCTCGAGCCAATTAGCACTTGGTGTCGTTAAAACACAATACAGGTGGAAACGCAGCGGTATGCGTAATTAACCTCAGGACGAGCGCCACTCACCCTCATTAAGGTAAGGAGAGCGTATGTTTCGTTGGGGCATTATTTTTCTGGTGATCGCACTCATTGCGGCGGCATTGGGATTCGGTGGACTGGCTGGTACCGCAGCGGGTGCGGCCAAAATTGTCTTTATTGTCGGGATCATCCTGTTTTTGGTCAGTCTGTTTGCGGGACGTAAGCGACCCTAGCTATACCCGTCATACTTCAAGTTACAGGTGTGTTGGCTACGTTCAGTTACCCGAATCACTTACCTGAGTAAGCTCATCGGGATTCCTTCACTAGCCGCGTTACGAGACTCATAAATGTGTCTCGCCCTAAAGGGCCAGCGCAAGCACTGTTCAAAACGTAAACGTTTTGTCCTGTAACTCGAATTATTTAGGGTATGGAAGTATCACAATCGCCATTTGTCTGAAATTTTAGCCTGCGCACGGGGTGTTAACGAAAATCAATCTGAACCATAATAAGATTGTCATCGTCACCCCGCATACTGTTTGCGATGCTTGCTGAACGTTGGTGTGATTACGGTGCGGTTTGTTCGGGAGGTTCGTGATGAATAGCGATATCGTGGTAGGTCGATGGAAGCAGTTGAGAGGGAACTTCTGGGCGCTGTGGGCCGAGTGGTTTGACAGCGATTGTGCCTGGCTGGAAAGTAACAATGATTATCTTGCCGGCATCTTGCAGGAAGATTACGGCCTGCAAGAGGGCGATGAGCTGTCTGATTCTATTGTGCAGGTGGGAAAAGGTTCGCCAACGCTGCACTGATTTAGCGCTTACTGATTTTAAGTTGCGCTTGTTTAACGTTGCACAAAGGCCGCGTTATACTAAGGCATGGATCATTTCCTCAGGCAGTTTTCCTTTATAGATACCCATTGTTACTTTGATTTTCCGCCGTTAAGCGAAAATGAAGTGGCAAGTATTGCGCTCGCCGCTACGGCCGGGGTAACGCATATCCTGGTGCCTGCGGTTGAGTCCCGCTATTTTGCGCGTATCACTGCACTTTCTCACACTCACCCATCGCTTTTTGCTGCGCTTGGCCTGCATCCACTCTACGTTGCTCATCATCAGGACAGCGATCTGGATCTGCTTGAACAACAACTACGCCAACGCGATGACAGGCTGATCGCGGTAGGGGAAATCGGGCTGGATCTGTATATGGCCGAGCCCCGTTTCGAACGCCAATGCGAACTTTTGCAAGCGCAACTGGCGTTGGCGAAGCGCTACGACTTACCGGTGATGCTGCACTCAAGACGTACACACGACCGTTTGGCACAGCTGTTGCGCCGTATCGATGTGCCGCGCAAAGGGGTGGTGCACGGATTTGCTGGCAGCGAGCAGCAGGCGCTGGCTTTTATCAAATTGGGTTACTGCATTGGTGTCGGTGGCACCATTACCTATCCACGCGCCAATAAAACCCGTCAGGCGATTTCCCGCCTTCCTCTCGACAGCCTGTTGCTGGAAACCGATGCGCCCGATATGCCGCTCAATGGTTTTCAGGGACAACCCAATCTCCCCGAGCGCGCGGCCAATGTGTTTCACACCCTGTGTGAGCTGCGTTCGGAGCCGCCCGAGGTGATAGCGGACGCGCTGTATCGCAACACCTGTCGCCTGTTTACCTTGCCCGGCATTCGCGCCGACGGCGGGGTTTCGAACACCGTTTCTCAAAGCGAGAAATAGCAATACCTTATCGCTACTCTCGTTAATAGTGCAAAAAATCGACGCTCTGCACCGTTATCGATCTTCTTCCCTGCACCGCTACATCGCGCGATTGCTCGCAAACACGCTGCGCGCATGGCCAATGGATAGCGATTTATTATTGCTCAATGCGCAACAACGGCAGCAGCGCGGCGGTTTCTCGTTTTGAGAAAGCAACTGTCTTAAATCAGTAACAAGCTGGTAACCCGGTTGGCGTCACTCTTGCAAAAACACCCTGAACCAGGATGAACGATGATCCTTGTATTCCTCCTTTTATTCATGGTGTGGAGAGTAACATGACGCGTTTACTTGCAAGACGGCTACAACAATATGTGTTCACGGCAGTGCTGATGGGAATGGCCGCCCAAAGTTACGCCGGGAAAGCCAATGATACGTTGGTCTATGCCTCTGACAGTGAGATTGAAAATGTCAGTCCCTATCACAATACCATGCGGGAAGGGGTGATCTTAGCCCATCTGGTGTGGAGCAACCTGGTTTACCGCGATCCGAAAACCGGTGAATACAAACCGGAACTGGCTACCGATTGGCAGTGGGAATCTCCGACTGCATTACTGATGCATTTACGCCAAGGGGTCAAATTTCATAATGGCGATGCTTTTACGGCGGATGACGTCGTCTATACCTTCGAACATATTGCCGGACCAAATACCGACTCGGTGGTGCCGCAAAGCGTGAACTGGATTGCGCGCACCGAAAAGGTGGATGATTACACGGTGCGCCTGCATTTAGCCAAACCGTTCCCGGCGGCGTTGGAGTATCTGTCCGGCCCGACACCTATCTTTCCTGCAAAGTATTTCCAGAGTGTGAAGCTGGCGGGCTTTAGCCGTGCGCCGATCGGCACCGGCCCGTATAAGGTGGTGCAGGTGATCCCCGGCCAGGGCGTTACCATGGAGAAAAACCCCGATTACTTCAAAGAGAGCCCCCTGGGCCAGCCTAAGATCGGCAAGCTGAATTTTGTGGTTATCCGCGATCCGGAAACCCGCCTGGCACAGTTGATAACTGGGCAGGTGGATTGGATCTGGCGCGTGCCTTCCGATCAGACGGAGGCGTTGTCTTCCATGCCAAATCTCGCAGTGAAAAGCGGTGAAACCATGCGTGTCGGCTTTGTGGCGATGAGCATTCACAGCGATTCGCCGGAAGGGAAGCCTTTTCAGGATGTACGTGTGCGTCAGGCGGTGAATTACGCCATCGATCGCCAAAGCATGGTGACCAATCTGGTGAAAGGCGGCAGTAAGCCAGTTTATACCGCTTGCTTCCGCGAGCAGGTCGCCTGTGATGCCAGCAAGGTGATCAATTACCCGTTTGATCCGCAAAAAGCCAAACAGCTGTTGGCAGAAGCGGGTTATCCCAACGGGTTTGATACGGATATCTGGGCCTACCGTGAACGTGATTATGCAGAGGCGATCATCGGCTATCTGCGTCAGGTTGGCATCCGCGCGCGACTGCATTACGTACAGTTTCCGGTGATGGCGGACGCGTTGATTTCCGGCAAAGCGCCCATGGCGTTCAATACCTGGGGCTCGTTCTCGATTAACGATGCTACTGCGTTCACCACGCCATACTTTGGCGGCAAGGGCAATGATATCTGGAAGGATCCTGATGTCACCAATACCTTGCTGAAGGCTGATGAAACCATCAACACCCAGGATCGCGCTGCGTTGTATGCCACCGCGTTGGGGCGTATCTCCTCTCAGGCTTATATTGCACCGTTGTTCTCCTACTCAACCCACTACGCCTTTACCTCCGATCTGAATTTTCAGGATTGGCCGGATGAACTGCCGCGCTTTGCCCTGTCCAGTTGGAAGTAATGCCTGCTACGGGAGAAGCGTTGTGACCAAGAAGGAGCCGCATTATGGCGAAGTACGTTTTTCATCGGCTGCTGGTGGCGCTCGCCGTGTTGTTTACCGTGGCGCTGGTGAGTTTCTCTCTGTTGCACCTGTCCGGTGATTTGGCCGCAGCGATTGCCGGTCCTGAAGCCACGGCAGAGGTGATTGCGCAGATTCGTGTCCGGTACGGGTTGGATCAGCCGCTTGCCACGCAGTTTGGCCATTGGCTCTGGGCCGCACTGCACCTCGATTTCGGACGTTCTTTCTATTTTGAACACACCGTGATGGAGCTGGTCGGGCAGCGTATGCCGGTCACCCTGAAATTGGGGGCGGTTTCTTTGCTACTGGCGCTGCTGGTAGCGATCCCGCTCGGCGTATTGGCGGCGGTGTTCCGTGATTCCTGGGTCGATCGCAGTGCCGTGATGACGGCGGTGCTCGGGCAGGCAATGCCCAATTTTTGGTTTGCGCTGTTGCTGATCCTGATTTTTGCCGTGGGGCTAAAGTGGCTGCCGGTCGCTGGTAACGCCACCTGGCAACACTTTGTTCTGCCCGCCATTGCGCTGGGTTACTACGCCATGCCCTCCCTGATGCGGCTTACCCGTTCCGGCATGCTGGACGTGCTGAATGCTGACTATATCCGCACCGCGCGCGCCAAGGGACTGAGTGCTTTTCACGTCATCGTTAAACACGGTTTACGCAATGCCATTATTCCCGTGGTCGCGTTGGCGATGGTGGAACTTGGCTTTATGTTGGGCGGTTCGGTGGTGATTGAATCGGTGTTTGCGCTGCAAGGTTTAGGGCAATTGGCGTGGGATTCCATCTCCCGCAATGACTTCCCGGTGGTGCAGGCCATCGTACTGATTATTGCGGTGTTCTATATCGTTCTCACCTTTCTGGCGGATGTGCTCAATGCGGCGCTCGATCCGCGCTTACGTGCGCGTTAGAGGTAAGCAACATGAAAGCATCTGAAAAGACATCCGCATTGTGGCTAGGATTTTTTTCGCGAGGTGGCGCTGTGACAGTAACGCAAACTGAGGCCGGACAAACGGGGTTATTACCGCAACCAGGCCCGTGGCAACGTGCCGTGCGGCGCATCCTGGGTCATCACAGCATGACGTTGGGCGTGGTGATTTTAGGGATTGTCGTGGTGCTGGCACTGTTGGCACCGTGGATCAGTCCGCACGACCCTTATGCGCAGGATGTCAGCCGACGTTTGATCCCGCCGGTCTGGTATGAGAAGGGCAGTTGGGAGCACATCTTGGGCACCGATAAACTGGGGCGTGACTACTTAAGCCGCCTGCTGTTTGGTGCGCGGGTTTCGCTACTGATCGGGCTGGCCGCGGCCGCATTGGCGGGCGTTATTGGCATCACGCTGGGTGTGGTCGCCGGTTATTTCGGCGGACGAGTGGACGCGATAGTGAGTTATCTGCTGACGGTTCGCCTCTCGATGCCAGTGATTTTGGTGGCGCTGGCGATGGCATCGCTGGTGGGGGGCTCGGTAAACGTGGTGATTCTGCTGCTCGGGTTATTGCTGTGGGATCGCTTTCTGATCGTCTCGCGCTCCGTAACGCGCCAACTGCGAGAAGAGGAGTTTGTCGCTGCGGCGAAAACGTTGGGGGCATCGTCTGCTTTCATCATGGTACGGGAAATTCTGCCCAATTTAGTGGGGCCACTGACGGTGGTGGCTACGCTCGAGATTGCCCATGCCATTTTGTTGGAAGCCACGCTCTCCTTTCTGGGACTGGGGGTACAACCGCCAATGCCCTCCTGGGGATTGATGGTGGCAGAAGGTAAAGCCTACATGTTCTTCCAGCCTTGGGTGATTTTGATCCCCGGCATTGTGCTGGCGGTGGTGGTGCTCGGCATCAATCTGGTCGGTGATGGCTTGCGCGATATCACCGCCGTAGACGGGCGTAACTGAGGAGGTTGCCATGAGTCAGGATAGCTTGTTGGATATCAAAGACCTGCGCGTCGATCTTCCCACGGCGCGGGGCACCTTGCACGCGGTGCGCGGTATTGATTTCTCGGTGCATAAAGGTGAGATGCTGTGTCTGGTAGGCGAGTCTGGGTGCGGTAAATCCATGACGTCGCTGGCCCTGATGGGGCTGTTGCCGCGTAAGGCGGTGCGCAGTGCGACGCACCTGCGCTTTAAAGGGCAAGATCTGCAAACGTTGAACAACAAACAGATGGCGACGCTCCGTGGCGATCAGATCGCCATGATCTTTCAAGAACCGATGACCTCGCTGAATCCCTCCTACACGTTGGGTGAACAGCTATGCGAGACGCTGCACGCGCACCGCAAGGTGACGCCGACCCAGGCAAGGGCGCGTGCGCTCTATTTAATGGAACGGGTCGGTATCCCGCAGGCCGGGGATCGTCTGCGGCAGTATCCGCATCAGCTGTCGGGAGGCTTGCGTCAACGCATCATGATTGCGATGGCGCTGATGTGTGAGCCTGAGCTGATCATTGCGGATGAGCCGACCACGGCGCTGGATGTGACCATTCAGGCGCAGATCCTGCGTATGTTGCGCGAATTGCAGCAGGAACTGGGTACTGCGGTGATTTTCATCACCCACGATCTTGGCGTAGTCGCGCGCATCGCCGATCGTGTGGCGGTGATGTATGCCGGCCAGATTGTTGAGACTGCGCCTGTGAAAGAACTGTTTGGACATCCGCAACATCCCTATACCAAAGGGCTGATGTCATGCATCCCGGTGCGGGGAAAAACCGTTCCGGGCCAGTTGTTACAGGCCATCCCCGGCGTCGTGCCGAGACTTATCGGTGCGCAGCAGGGGTGTGCGTTTCGCAATCGTTGCCCCAGCGCCCAGGCCTGTTGCAGTGAAAATCCGCCGTATGTTGCGGTGACGCCGCAGCAGCACGTACGTTGTGTGCAGGCACAAGCCTGCGAGGATGTGGCATGAGCGAAACGGTAACCACATTTGGCGCGGTACAACCTGCTCCCTACATTCCCGGCAATGACGATCTGGCGCTTGAGCTTTGTGCCCTGAGCCGCGAATTTCGCCTCAATCGTGGCATGTTTGCGCGGCCCGGTATCTTTACCGCCGTCAATAACGTCTCTTTACGCGTGCGGCGTGGTGAAACCCTTGGGCTGGTGGGCGAATCTGGCTGCGGCAAAAGTACGCTGGCAAAGATGCTGCTGGGGCTGTTGCCACCGACGTCGGGCAACGTCCTGATTGCAGGGCGTGAAATCGATGCCGGCGATCGTAAAGCGCTGGCGACCCGCATTCAACCGATTTTTCAGGACCCTTACTCCTCGTTGAACCCGCGCCGCACGGTGGCCGATATCGTCGAAGTCGCGCTGCGGCTGCATAACATCGGCACCCCGGAAACCCGCAAACAGCGGGTGCAGGAGATGTTGGACCGGGTCGGGATGCCAACCCGAACCCACGGGCAGTATCCCGGCCAGCTTTCCGGCGGTCAGCGCCAGCGTGTCGCCATCGCTCGCGCGCTGATTATGCGCCCGGCAATTCTCATCTGCGATGAGCCAACCTCGGCGCTGGATGTGTCGGTTCAGGCGCAAATCCTCAATCTGTTGATGACGCTCAAGCAGGAGCTCGGTCTGACTTACCTGTTTATCAGCCATAACCTGGCGGTGGTGGAGCATCTGGTGGATCACGTCGCCGTGATGCGCAAAGGGGTCATTGTCGAGCAGGGGACGCGCGAGCAGATTTTCGACACGCCGAGACACCCCTATACCCAGGCACTGCTCGCGTCGGTGTTGACGCCGGAGCCGGGGCTGGGTATTCCCGAGATTTCCTCCCATTACAGTGGATTATGACCTGAACACGGCAAAAACGAAGAAGGATGCAGGCAGATGACGCGTGAAGAATTGATGCAAGCGGCGAGCGACTATATGGCGTCTGGTGCGTTTTTGGAAACGCTGGCGCGGCGGGTAAGTTATCCAACGGAAAGTCTGGTCGCCGCGCGGGGGCCACAGATAATGGCCTACCTGACGGAAGAGATGGTTCCTTCGCTTCAGGCATTAGGCTTTGAGTGCCGCATTGTGGATAACCCGGTCGCGGGAAAATGGCCTTTTCTGCTGGCGCGCCGTATTGAACCCGAAGCGCCCTTTACCTTACTGACCTATGGCCATGGCGATGTGGTGCTGGGCGATGAAGCTAACTGGCTGGAAGGGGTCGATCCCTGGAAAGTCACGCCGGATGGCGATCGCTGGTATGGACGCGGTACGGCGGATAACAAGGGCCAGCACACCATCAATCTGGCGGCCTTGATGCTGGTGCTGAAAGCGAAGCAAGGCCGCCTCGGTTATAACCTGAAACTGATTCTGGAAATGGGGGAGGAAACCGGCTCCCCCGGGCTGGAAGCACTGTGCGCACGCTACAGCGACTGGTTGGCGGCGGATTTGTTTATCGCTTCTGACGGCCCGCGCGTAGTGGCCGAGCGCCCGACGCTGTTTCTGGGCTCGCGCGGCGTGTTTAACGTTGAGCTTCAGGTCAAGCTACGTGAAAGTGCGCACCACTCCGGTAACTGGGGCGGACTGTTGGCCAACCCTGGCATTCGTCTGGCCCATGCGTTGAGCAGCATTGTGGATGCGCGTGGACGCATTCTGGTGCCGGGATTACGCCCGGCAGTACTACCCGAACAGGTGCGTTATTTGCTGCGTGATATCGCTTTGGGCGCGGGCCCCAACGATCCGGCCATCGATCCTGACTGGAACGAGCCGGGCCTGACGGCGGCAGAGAAGCTCTACAGTTGGAATACCTTTGACGTGCTGGCCTT
Organism: Symbiopectobacterium purcellii; assembly: GCF_019797845.1. Classification (NCBI taxonomy): domain Bacteria; kingdom Pseudomonadati; phylum Pseudomonadota; class Gammaproteobacteria; order Enterobacterales; family Enterobacteriaceae; genus Symbiopectobacterium; species Symbiopectobacterium purcellii. The sequence continues at coordinate 458,458 of NZ_CP081864.1, forward strand.
TACTACCGGCAATCCCGATAAACCGGCCCATGCCATCCCGCCAGTGGCGCTGGCGCATTGCCATATGCGCTACGTGCCCGGCAGTGATGTGGATAATTTTCCACGTTATTTGCGTGAACATCTGGATGCGCATGGGTTTGAAGATGTCACGATGGTCACCCCCGATCACTGTTTTACCGCGACGCGCCTCGATCCCAGCGACCCTTGGGTAGCGTGGGGCGAAGCCTCTATTGCCCGCAGTACCGGAAAAAAAGCCGCCATTCTGCCTAATTTCGGCGGCGGCCTGCCAAATGCCTGTTTTTCTGAAACCTGAGGACTGCCGACGCTGTGGGTGCCGCACTCTTATCCGGCCTGTAGCCAGCACGCGCCGAATGAGCACTTGCTGCAATCGGTCGCGCAGGAAGCGCTACAACTGATGGCCGGTATGTTGTGGGATCTGGCAGAGCAGGGGGCGGCAGTGTGTCGCCAGCGAGAGCAGCACGCGGCTTCCGCCATCGTTGCTTGATCCTGTCGCCAACAGGGTATTCGCCTCAACACTCGCGCGTACCGATTTTCCGGTGCGCGCGTTGTCGTTTTTTAGCGCAAGGGGGGAGCCATGCACAATACCGAAATCCGTTACTTTATGGCCGTGGTGAGCACCGGTTCACTAAGCGCCGCCAGCCAGCAACTTTTCGTCGCGGTTTCCGCGATTAGCCGCCATATCCAACGGTTGGAAAAGCGTCTAGGCATGTCGCTGTTTGAGCGCAGCGCGCGCGGGATGGTGCTCAATGATGCCGGGCAAATTCTGGCAAACCATGTCAGGCGCAGCATGGCGGATATGAAGCTGGCGATCGCTGAGCTGGAAGGCCTCAAATCCCGGCAGCAAACCCCGATTCGCGTGGTGTGTACCGATGGCCTGGCGTTGAATCTGGTGCCGCTGCTGCTGGCGCGTTTTCGCCAGTTGCACCCTGAAGTCAATTTCCACCTGATTGTCGGCAGCGGCCAGCAGGTGCCGGAGTGGGTGCGGCACGGTGAAGGGGACGTGGAGATTAAGTTTAGTCTGGCAGCGGAGCCGGGGGTTGACGTTATCGCCTCGTTTCCCGCACCGGTTACCGCATTTATGCATCGAGATCACCCGTTGGCGACGCGTGATTTCGCCTTGTCCGATCTGAATGCCTATCCGTTGGTGTTGCCGGATCAAACAGCCACCATCCGGCAACTGTTCGATCTGTGCTGCCGAATGAACAGCGTGTTTATCGAACCGGTGTTTACCAGCAACCAGTTTTCTGCGGTATTTGGCTATGTGCGTAACGATCGCGACGCGATCGGTATCTGTAGCCATTTTTCGGTGATGGGGCACATGCTCAACGATGAGCTTCAGATCCGCTGCGTTAACGTCGAACCCTTAGGGCAACGCATGCTGCAAATTCAGACCGAGATCGGGCGTCCTCGCACCGCGCTGCTGGCGAGCTTTTGTCAGTTTCTCAAGCAAACGCTGACGGAAATGGACAGCCAATTGCGGCAGCGCTATGGGATGCCAGAACACTAAAAATCTTTGTTAATTTTATTTCTTTTTTTTGTTTTTTTTCGGTTTTTTGGTTCTTTTTTTTTAATTTTTTCGTTTTTAATGGTCGAAAATTAAATAAATAACGCAATTTAAATTCATTATTAATTTGGTAGTCTGTTTTTACGGCGTGAGGATATTTCCGAAGAAATAGCCATCTCCCGTTTCCCTAATGCCACTTTATTTTGGAGCTTGATGATGAATCTGGAGAAATTTCCCCGCTATCCGCTGACTTTCGGTCCCTCTCCCATCACGCCGTTGAAACGGTTGAGCGAACATCTGGGCGGTGATGTTGAACTTTATGCCAAACGCGAAGACTGCAACAGTGGCCTGGCGTTTGGTGGCAATAAAACGCGCAAGCTGGAATACCTGATCCCAGAAGCGCTGGAGCAAGGGTGCGACACCCTGGTTTCGATTGGCGGTATTCAGTCGAACCAAACGCGTCAGGTTGCTGCTGTGGCTGCGCACCTCGGCATGAAGTGCGTGCTGGTTCAAGAGAACTGGGTAAATTACGCGGATGCGGTCTACGATCGGGTCGGCAATATCGAACTCTCACGCATTATGGGCGCTGATGTACGCCTTGATGCCGCCGGTTTCGACATTGGCATTCGTCAAAGCTGGCAGCAAGCGATGGAAGAAGCGGCACAAGATGGCGGAAAACCGTTCCCGATCCCGGCTGGCTGCTCTGAGCATCCCTTGGGGGGATTAGGCTTCGTCGGCTTTGCCGAAGAAGTGCGCCAGCAGGAAAAAGAGCTGGGCTTTACTTTCGATTATATCGTGGTCTGTTCCGTCACCGGCAGTACTCAGGCAGGGATGGTGGTAGGCTTTGCTGCTGACGGGCGCTCTCGCCGCGTTATCGGGATTGATGCCTCAGCCAAGCCGGAACAAACCAAGGCGCAGATCCTGCGTATTGCGCAAAACACGGCAAATCTGGTGGAACTGGGCCGCGAGATCACAGAAGAAGACGTGGTGCTGGATACCCGCTACGGTGGGCCGGAGTACGGTCTGCCTAACGAAGGAACGCTGGAAGCGATTCGTCTGTGCGCCCGCACTGAAGGGGTATTGACCGACCCGGTTTATGAAGGGAAATCCATGCACGGCATGATCGACATGGTGCGCCGCGGAGAGTTTCCTAAAGGTTCCAAAGTGCTGTACGCCCACCTGGGCGGTGCTCCAGCACTGAGCGCTTACAGCTATATTTTCCGTAACGGCTGATAGTGCTTTATCGATAGCTGGCCCAGTTGGGCCAGCATGATCAAAAAGGTAACTGCGTGGTTGAGAGCACCTGGCGTAATCCCATAAAGGAACGTATCTGCCGTACTCCGGGCAGAAATAACAACTGCTCTGCATGTAACTTATTAAAACTTTGATTATCTTTGGTGCGGAGCATCATCATGTAATCAAATTCTCCCGTTACCACATGGCATTCCATGCACCCACTGATGTTTTGTGCCGCCAGTTCGAAATCAGCAAACGACTGAGGCGTAGAACGGTCCAACACCACACCAATAATCACCACCATGCCTGCGTTCAACGCTTCCGGGTTGAGCAGGGCCACCGTACCTTTTATTAAGCCAGCCAGCTTTAAGCGCTCTACCCGCCGTAGGCAGGCTGGCGCACTGAGGTTGACTTTTTCTGCCAGCGCCACGTTGGAGAGCGAAGCATCCTTTTGCAGCAGTTGCAGGATGGCGTAATCGAACTTATCGAGGTCAGTGCACTTTTCTTCTGCGATGGTTGGCGATAATGTTTTTGTTTTCATGGTATTGCCTTTTTTTCGTCACGTATAACATAGAGTGAGTAACATAAAATTGCGTGTTGTACCCGATATTGTTCAGCGAATATCATCGATTATCCTCAGCGTTGCTGAAAATGAACGCTATGCCCTCGCATCAAACAATATTATTAACACACCGTTTCCCCAAAATGACATAAAAAAAACGATGGAGATATCGTCCTGCGGCGTTGGATGCGCATAAGGTGTGGGAAAAGAACGTGATAGAAATCTCAGCGGTGAGGATTAGGGCATGTCAAAAAGTATTCAAATGTGACAAAAGATGCGTATTTAGCGAGTGACCGCTTTATAATCCGCCTTTGACGTTTTTCGGGCGGTCTGGCCCGATATGAATGGTCTATCCTTGATTTTCAACAACGCATAAAAGGGAACTTCTTATGCAACTCATTATGAGTCTTATTGGCATGGCTGTGTTGGTGCTGGTCGCCGTTTTGCTTTCCAGCAACCGCAAGGCTATTCGCCTGCGCACAGTGTTGGGTGCTTTCCTACTCCAGATTGGTATTGGCGCATTGGTGCTTTATGTGCCCCTTGGCCGCAAGATACTGGCAGGGATGACTGAAGGGGTTGCTCTGATTATTGGTTACGGCAATGAAGGCGTATCGTTTATTTTTGGTGGCCTGGCTTCCGATAAGATGTATGAGCTGTTTGGTGGCGGTGGCTTTGTCTTTGCGCTGCGGGTGCTACCGATCATTGTCTTTTTCTCCTCGTTGATTGCCGTGTTGTATTACATCGGTGTGATGCAATGGGTTATTCGCCTGCTAGGCGGAGCGCTGCAAAAGCTGCTAAAAACATCGCGTACCGAATCGCTCTCGGCGACGGCAAATATCTTTGTCGGGCAGACGGAAGCACCGCTGGTGGTACGTCCCTACATTGCCACTATGACGCGTTCAGAGCTGTTTGCCGTGATGTGCGGCGGACTGGCATCCATTGCCGGGGCGGTGATGGCGGGTTATGCGCAGATGGGCGTGCCGTTGGAGTATCTGATTGCTGCCTCCTTTATGGCTGCACCGGGTGGCTTGCTGTTTGCCAAGCTGATTGTGCCGGAAACAGAAAAAACACACGATCATGAGACTCACTCCGGTTTTGTAAGCGCCGATGATCAACCGGCCAACGTGATAGACGCAGCGGCCAGTGGTGCGGCTTCTGGGTTACAACTGGCACTCAATGTCGGTGCAATGTTGCTGGCGTTTGTGGCGCTGATTGCCTTGCTCAATGGCATCCTGGGGGGCATTGGCGGATGGTTTGATTATCCACAGCTATCGATGGAACTGATTTTAGGGTGGTTGTTCGCGCCGGTGGCTTTCCTTATCGGGATTCCGTGGCAGGAATCGACGGTGGCGGGGGCTTTTATCGGCCAAAAACTGATTCTCAATGAGTTTGTTGCCTACCTGAACTTTAGTCAGCATCTCAAAGCGGATGATGCCGTGGCAGCCTTGGGATTACAGGTGCTCTCGGATCAATCGAAAGCCATTATTTCGTTTGCCTTGTGCGGCTTTGCCAATCTGTCATCGATTGCGATTTTGATTGGTGGGCTCGGCAGCATGGCTCCAAACCGTCGGCAGGATATCGCGCGTTTTGGGCTGAAAGCGGTTGCGGCAGGAACGCTTTCAAACCTGATGAGTGCGACTATTGCTGGTTTCTTTCTGGCGCTTTAAAGCCTGACCCGCAGCAGGGGGAGAGTGTACGTTAATGACCATCTCGGCGTTTATCGGCAATATTGAATGGATGACGCTGCCTTTGCCCAATGGCGAGGCTGTGTATCCTGGATTCTGCGCCTATTGTCGTTTCAACCCAGAGGATTACCACGATACGCTTTATCATCGTATTGATGTGCCCTTGTCTGCGGAGTTGGCGCGTTCGGTGCCCAAGCGCCGCGCTGAATTTCTGGCGGGGCGTTATCTGGCGCGCCATGTGCTGGAAAAACTCGGTATCAACCAGTTTACCTTGCTGAGCGGCCAGGATCGCTCGCCGGTGTGGCCTGAAAACCTCTGTGGCTCTTTGAGCCACAATAAAGACAGCGTGCTGTGCGCTATTCACCGTCGTAGCGACGTATTCAGCGGCGTGGGTGTGGATGTGGAAACGCTGATGAGTGACGATCGGGCGGCTTCACTCTGGCCTGGTATCGTGGGTGACGAGGAGTGCCAATGGCTGAAAGGCGTGGATATGCCGTTTTGCCAGGCGCTGACGTTGAGCTTTTCTGCCAAGGAGAGTTTGTTTAAAGCCATCTATCCTTCGGTTCAGCATTATTTCGATTTCTTGGATGCGCAAATCACCGTGCTCAACCAGGCTCAACAGATTTTCGAACTGCAGTTGCAAACTACGCTAACGCCTGAGTTTCCCACGGGACGGCGCTTCAAGGGGGTATACCGGATGATGGCAAATAAAGTCACCACCTTCCTCTGTCTTGAACCCTCGAAGGCTGTCTGACGAGAACTGCGATATGTAGGTGTGCATTCAAAAGAAACGGTAGTTGCCGGTTATTCTCGTGGGGATTGGCGTATCGGCATATTCAAGTGCCAGTTGTCCCAGATGCTTTTTTAACGCCATCACGTTGGTTTGCCGGAAATTCAGCAGCACATTGGTCAGTGATGATGTGGTCTGTACCATCTCGCCAACGCTGTAGAGATCGACGGTGTTCAATTGATATGTCACCTCGTGTTTAAATTTTGCAATCTGATGATGTAATTCCTTCAGCGTTTTTCTCTCTTGATGCCGATTCAGCGCATTCGGGTTGCTTTCCAGCACGTTTAATGCGTGTTTAAATTCCAGTAACCTTTTTTTGTCATTACTCTTGATGTCGTATTTTGCAACAAGACTGTGGCTCAGTTTTTTATTTAAATTATTTCTGTTTTTACTGGATGCCCGGTCGGCGAGTGCGCGCAACGTATCAGCAAACGGCTGTGGACGCGCTTCCTTGCCAAAAACATGTTTGAATGTTGTCGGCTGTGATGAGGTTGATCGAAATCTCGCCAGCACGTTGCTTTGCGATAAATTAACCGGATTATGCAACCTACGCGTCACCTTTACATTTTCAATTTTATGCATGGGACGGATGATTTCCCCTGTTTCTGTTATGGCTGCCAACATGCTGTAAACCTTTTTAATCTGCTTATGGTGACGCCGTTTTGGCATCGACAACGTTGAGTCCGCAGTCCTGACCTGGGTATAGGCATGTTTAAAAACGCTCTTTGTGTTTATGTTGGTGCTTATCCCGCTTTCAATAAGCGCAAGCCGATAACAGAGTGGCCCATTATCGTTGATAGTGTGAGGAGCAATAATGTATTTTTCTCCAGCAAAAAAATTGCCAGAGCCGGAAAGTAGCTTCAATGTGCTTTTTTTCGCGACCGTTGGTTGCTGTGCGGTATCTGAATATCGGGTTTCTTTCCTCTTGTTATAGGTGAATACCGAGGCTTTTACCCCAGTACCACAGGCTAGTCGCGGCAAGTTAAGGTGTACGTTGTCTGTGGGGGCTACACTCACCATTGCACGTAGTTCATTGATTTTAATATCTAAAGAAAGTGCCGTGTTATATTCGCTGGTCTGCTTCTTATTGACGAGTATCGCGTTTTTTTCAAAAAAACTCTTTTGGTCATTCATCTTGAATGATTGATCGAAAAGTGATTCAAGCTGAGAGGGGGTTAGTTCAAATGAGAAATCCAATTCTTTGGTCTTGTGCAACGTTAAGAGTGCATTGGCCTCAAAGGGCATAATAGAAAAAAAGTTGACCCCACCTTGGCTCAGTAATGTTGATTCAAAGCCCTGACCGGTGCCTAGCAGTAAGGTCTTGGCAATCTTTCTCTTACGCGTAAACACCAGCTTTATATTACCCGTCGTTGACCTGGTTAAAATCAGACGATGCGTTTTTGTTATTGAAAGGATGAAACTGGCAAACCAGCCGGGATGAAAAGGTATGCCACTTTGTAATATGCTGAAGAAAAGCGAAAATTCATTTTCTTTGCTTAAGGTAAGCGCATCACTTGTTTCCAGGCTTAGTAATAGCGATACTATTTTTTTGGCGAATGTATCATCTCCAGGCATAAACGCAGGAAGATCGTTGATCAACGGAGAAAGGTCACGCTTAAGATCTTTGATGTACGTGTTCACTAATGATGTATCTGATTGCTCCTTTTTCTCTGTTTTTTTGAGTAAATCCTTGGTTACCGATATGGCAACATTGATGCCCGGATCTGCACATTTTATGCCTTTCAGGAATTTTTCTGTCTTGCTTCTTTTCGCGTTGTTTTTCTTAAGGGCTAAACGGATAGCATCCGTTATTGGAGAGATGATGGGGATAGGTAGGGAGCTAAAGTTTCCCCACCGGGTTGATGAGAAGGGTTGCCCGCAATAGTACTTTTCATGCGTATCGCCACCTAACAATGTGTAGAGTCCTTGGGGGGGTTTATGGCTTGCTTTTTCTGTTTTGAGTAACGGGTTGGATAGGTTTTTAGGATCAATATAGAAAATCCTTACCTTATCGCGTTTAATGGCCTCTATTTGTAACATGTTTCTACAGCGCTTCACGGAAGCAATACTATATTTTGTGTTAGATAGTACTTCGATTTTATATTCCATGAGGCTGTAATCATATTTTTTGTTTCCTACTGAATAGGCACTCAGGTATAAATTGTTATTCTTAAAATAAAAATGAGTGGTGTTTCCATCATAGCCTTGAAATGAAAGATCTGTTGGTAATGGTGTATGCTGTTTCTTGTAAGTCACGTTGACGGACTTTATCGTTTCTTTTTCAGTATCGACACTGGTATTGGTGTTAAATCGAATGGAATAATAATTGTCTTTGTTTTTTTGTTTTGCAGTCAGTTCACCCGCCGCATCGAGATATAATGATTCAAACGCGATACTGTCGCTGTTTTTACTGATAGTGTAATAAGTGTAATCATTTTTTTTGCTATTTTTTATATATAAACCAGAGAGTAAATTATGGCACTGACCTTTTATTAAGATAAGATCGCCATCTGGGTTCAACGTTACTCCCATGTCGCTAAGCAAAGGCATGCTACAGCTCCCTAAAAACACATAATCCCTAGTGTTAGTTTTATCAATGGTGCTCGGTACTAATGTAACGTCTTCATTAAGGTTGTCTGGTGCGTTGTGATAAGTATAATAATGGTTTTTCTGAGAGGTGATGGTGTGCACTGAATGATGAATAAAAGAGATATTTTTGATTAAGGCATTAGAACCTGTTGGTGATAATTCAGGTGCTTTCATCATTGATTCCGATGCGACCGCTTGCGGTATCTTCAGTGATGAACGTTGTAATGTTGTCATAATCAACCTAAGGGTTACGGAATTTTATCCCAAGCGTCGATTAATGTAATGCATTACGAGGGTGTTTAATTTAAAAAAACCTACGCGTTCAAATGGTAAAAAAAAATTATTATAAATTAAATGTAAAGTTAATATTTCCTTCTTATTGCTGTCACAATCAATGGTTTTCTTTCAGCGAGGGTGACGTCTTTCAAAAATAGGTTGTACCACGATAGTCAGTCACATGCACAGCGGCCTTAATCCAAAAAGTGTAGATTCGAAACTATTTTGGAAGGATGATTTGCGTTTGCCTTATTATATTCAAATGTTATATCGCCAAGATGTTTTGTTAAAGAGATGGATTTTTTGTCATTAAAATAAAATATGAGATTGGGAATTGTTGACGAAAACTCAGAAAAATAGCCCGTGCTCATAAAATCAATTTTATTCAGTAGATATGTTGCATTTTCTTTGAAGGATGTAACTTTATCATGCAGATTGTCTACCAATAGCTGTAGTTCCCCACTATTTAGTTGTGATGCAATATCTTTAGTTGTTGCAATTTCTTGTTCGAGATTGTCTTTAGCACGCTTGCTTTCTTCTGTCAGTTTATAGTCTGTAATGATGTGATAACTTATTTTTTTCCCCATGCTTTTTCTTTCCTTGTCGATAAGGTCCTGTTTTGTCTTTTTAAGTGAATCAATGAAATCTTTGTGAATAAGGACGTCCTTAATTAAATTATTTTTTTTCTTAAATAAATGTGATTTTACTTTATTGTTTTTATTACATATCATTTCTAAATTTGTTAAACAACGAATGTCATGTTTTTTTTCTATTGCTATATCCATGTCGTTGAGCGATTCAATAACATCAGATAATGTTTTTTCGGGATTGTCGAAAAAACTTCTACCACTGGTTAACTGGTGGGACTTATTGATATAAGCTTGGCGGCTTACTATGTTTTTACTGTGTGACTCTTCAACTATCGGAAGGGGTAAAAAATAATCATTATTATCAATTTGCGTTGACACTATTGGCATTACTTTGTTTTCACGAACCAGTTTTGCATTTGGCGAAAATGCCTGTAATTCAATTTTTTTACTGTTTTTTTCGTTCGAATCAGGTGTGATATTTGTTTCGTTTGTATATTTTATTGAAAGTATATCTCCCGATAACATGATTCCGGCAATGCTTCTCGGTGCTACAATGTAATTACCTGGTTCATAACCGGTCCCCATTTGAAGCCTGAGTTCAAGTGCCCTTGCTTCAATGGATAACTTGTTAGTATATTCGTTTTTTTTGTTAATTGATATATTGTTTTCCTTTTCATCGAGAAACTGAATTAACTCACTTTTTATACTGCTTTTTTCGATGAAACTTGAAATGTCATTTTGATCTAACTTCAATGTTAGATTTCTACTTTTATCCATTTGTGAAAATAAAATAATATTTGACTCTATAGGTAAAATGGTAAAGTAGTCAATGTTAGATGTTTTGAGTAATGTTTTTTCTAAGCCTTGTCCCGTCCCTGCTAACAGTGCAATGAGTGCTGTTAATCTATTATCAAAAGAACATGATACCTCGTCATCATCCATTTTAGCGAAACTGACACAATGGTTTTTCGATAGTGCCCCAACACCACCAACAAAATAGGCAGGGGCAAATGGGGTACCGCCTCTGGCTATACCACCAAAAATAGAGATGTCGTTAGACTTTATGAGAGACAGTTGATCGCCATTTTTGAGGCTTTTTAATATGTTCGGTATTGCAGTGGTGATGTCTTTATTACTTACTACGCTGTCAGGCAGTTTTTCAATGAGCGAAGTGTAATTATTTCTCATATTGGTAATGTCGCTAGAAATTTTTCCTGTTTTTTCGGACGATCTGCACAGTGTTGAAAGATTTTTTATCGTTGATGTGGTTGCACGTATACCAGGGTCTATAGCATGCGCCATTGTAAAAAAGGATTTTTGATAATGTTTATCATGCCAACAGCATTTCGATTTTTGTAAGTTTATTCGGAAATTATCAATCGCGTCACCGAATAAGGGAATCCATTTGCTACTAAAATTACCACAGCGCGTAGAGCTAAATGGCTGGCCTGAGTCATAATATTCATGAGGATCTGAGCCCAATGCAGAATAGAGATTTTGTGGCGGTTTGTGAGAAAAACTCTTTGCACTAATTTTTGGCAGTTGTATTTTGTTCGGATTAAGATAGATGATTCTCTTTTTTTATTATGCATGGTCTCCAGTTGAAGCATATTCCTTGTCTTTTTAACCGAAAGTATATTGTAACCTTTGAGGGATTTTAATTTAACGAGAGCATCATACTCTCTGTAACTCACTGTGTTGTCTTCTCTTTTAAATTCAGATAAATACAATGAATTATTTTTGAATTCAAACATTAATGTAATTCCATCTTGCCTCTCAAGCTTAATCTCTTCAGGTATCCATTCTGGTTGCTCTGTTAAACGCAATGCGATGTTAGCGTTTGATTCCGATAAGGCGTATGTTTTATTATTCTTTTCTATATCAATAGTGTATTGCTTAGACGTGCCTTTTATTCTTCCTGTCAATTTACCGTCTTCATTAATATGTAATGCATCAAATAAGTAATCATTATTATTTGTTATGTCGTGAGCACTGTAGCAGAAGTATTTTCTGGTTCTGATGTATTTATTGTATAAACCGGGTATCAACCCTTTACGCTGGCCATTAATGAAAACAAGTCTACCCTCCGCATCCAGCGTAACCCCCATGTCCAAAACAAATTGTGTTTCGCAACTGCCCAGATAAACATAGTCTTTGGCATTGATGGATGCGGTGTCTTTTATCACTGTCGGCACTAATTTTATATCGAGATTGACCTCTTTGGCTGCTTCAGAAAGCATTGATTCATAAGATTCTTTCGGTTGATTAATGCGACGAAAATCGAGCGCAGAGTTACGAATACGTGAAATGTCAGAATGTGATGCAGGGAAGGAATTTGACCTTTCCCTCATTTCGTGACAAAGGTTATTGTTGACTTGATCTGATAGGTTGGATTTTATCTCTGCAATCAACATGCAGTGCCTCTACCGATTGAATAAGTGATTTTGATATAAAACATAATGTAATCGATAGGAGGCTCTTTATTTTTCAAGTATCGATTGTCTTTTGTATATTTTCATTTTTTGTAATATTAATATGGCGCTAGAAAGGAAATTACATAGCGATATTAAGCATAATCTGTCCATATTATTTCTAATAGAAACTATAAGAGAAACGGCATCGTTTACTCGTAAGGTATTTCGACAGTCTGTTTGTCGACGTCGATAGAAATAGCATCGAGCGTAGACTCGCTGACGGTGATTAATACCTGTTAATCCCCAACGATTTACGTGTAATGCGTGTACGTGCTTATCCGTGTATTCACCAAGCCACAAACTCGGTTTCTCTGCGGATCGGGCATGAGGCAGAAAGTGAAAATTCAATATATGGGCGGTGGTGTAATAAATCGTAGGTGATAATCGACGGGGAACAGGTTTTTGGCTGAGCGAGTCTTGCTATCCGTTAACATGGGCAAGTCACTTCGTTCATCGAACTGAATGACCCGTAATTTGCCCCACTTTTTTCCGGATGCCTAGGGATAACTAAGAACGTATCAGGAAAGATTTTTACGCCACTCTGGTTACATTACAAACACATAGGGATTTATAGGAACGTATAGGGAGGCATAAAAAAGGAGAAGTGGTGCCCGGACTCGGAATCGAACCAAGGACACGGGGATTTTCAATCCCCTGCTCTACCGACTGAGCTATCCGGGCAACGGGGCGCATTAAACCGTATTGGCCGCTTGCCGTCAACGGGTTTGTGCAGGAAAAGCATCAAAACCACGTTGATTGCCGACTTTTCAGTCAGGATGACGCATTTCTCAGCGTCGCGCCCCGGATTTCTGTCAGGTTAGCGCACCGTTTTTGCGGCATAACGCAAAACGCAGTACATCCTCTGCCAGGCGGCGGGCGGTTGCGATGTCATCCGCATGGTGTTTGACCATTAACCGGCTCAGGCACCCTTCGAGAATCAATTCCATCTGCTGAGCGACCATTTCTGGATCGTCCGTCTCCAACTGCGTCAGCAGTTCTCGCGTGTAGTAGAGCGATGCCTGTTTTTGACGCTCTGCAATCTGGTGGATGGGGTGATGGGTATCAGGGTAGAAACTGCATGCGGCAATAAACAAGCAGCCGGGATAGCGTTGGTTTTGCAACGCTTCATGCAATACCTGATAGCGTGCCAGCAGCTTTTCCTCAACGGAGAGCGTTTCATCCAGTAATAGCTGGCGCCGCCAGGTATCCACCTGCTGACTATGGTGCCGCAGGCAATCATAGAGGAGTGCCTCACGATCTGGCCAGAAATCGGTCTTGGCCTCGGCAGTGATGCGGTGCTTCTCAGCCAAGGTGTCTAACGTTAAGGCGGCAACGCCCTGTTGTTCCAGTAAGATCAGCGCGTTCTCAAGTACCTCGTCCCGCTGTAGTTGCATGATATTCCCCTTGATTCAGACTGGGGCCGCCATCGTCGCAGTGGCCTATTGCCCCAGTTTTTGCAAATGCGCCCGGAACGCCTCGGCATCCATAAAACCCGTAATGCGTGACTCGGGAATCTCCCGGCCGTTACTGTCAAAAAAGAGTATGGTTGGTAACCCCATAACCTGAAATTTTTTTAGCAATGCATTTTGCTGCGCATTGTTGGCGGTCACATCCGCCTGAAGAAGTTGAAACCCAGCCAGCGCCTGTTTAACGCTCGCATCGCTGAAGGTGTATTTCTCAAACTCTTTGCAGGCGACACACCAGTCGGCATATAAATCCAGCATAGCAGGGCGCTGACTGCTGGTGAGGGATTGGTTCAACCCCTCAAGATGATGAACAGGTATAAACGGCAGGGTTGATGTGTGAACGGTGCTGGCTTGGCTTGATGAAGGCATTAGCCATTCTTGCAATGGGCGAGCCGCGGTCACTGCACCAATCAAAAGCAGCAGTTGTATCAAACGCATTCCGCGCCAATGGCTGCGCAAGCCCAGCATGATCAGCCATGCCAGGAAGGAAATTATTAGCAGGCTCCACAGGCGAGCTCCCCAGATATCGCCTACAACGCGTTCCAACAGAAAAACCGGTAAGGCTAAAATGACAAACCCAAAAGCCGTTTTGATGTGCTGCATCCAGGGACCGCTGCGGGGTAAAAAGCGATTGCCGAACAGCGTCACCGCGATAAGCGGCAAGCCCATACCGAGCGCATAGAGATAAAGAATGCTGCCGCCGGCGACGCTATTACCGCTTTGCGCAATGTAGAGCAGGATGGCGCTGAGAGGAGCAGTGGTGCAAGGCGAGCAAATCAGCCCTGCTAGTGCCCCCATGCAAAAGACCCCGCCAAGAGAGCCGCTTTGTTGTCGATTGCTCCACAGCGCCAGACGGGTTTGCAGGGCAGAGGGCATTTGTAGGTTATAGAGACCAAACATCGACAGCGCGAGTGCGATAAACAGCAGTGACAAACCGATTAACACGGCCGGGTGCTGTAGCGCCGCCTGAAAGCGCAGCCCCGCCGCCGCGATGACAATGCCGAGCAACGTGTAGGTCAGCGCCATGCCTTGCACATAGGTGAACGCCAGCAGCAGGGTGCGGCGCGCGGATAATTGCTGTTTCCGGCCAAGAATCAGCCCGGAAATCAGTGGGTACATCGGGAGTATGCAAGGGGTGAAGGCAACACCGATACCGATCAACAGCGCCCAAAGTGGAGAAAACGGCAGAGGCGCAGGTGCTACCGGTGCTATGACGGGAGGCATCGTATTGCTGGGCGTTGGCTGTTGGTCTGCGGTCACGGCACTTAACGGAATTTCTCGCGTTTCAGGCGGGTAGCAAAACCCCGCATCAGCGCAGCCCTGATAGGTAACACGCACGGTGGCACCCGCTGTGCTCTGCCTAATGGGGACGGTTACCGTGAGGCTATCGCGAAAGATTGCCACTTCGCCAAAAAAATCGTCTTTGTGCGGCAGGCCGGCGGGTATGGATATGTCGCCTAACACGGCTTGGCCGGGAGCCAGCGTGATTTTGTCGCGATAGAGGTAATAGCCCGGGTGGATTTGCCAGCGTAGCGTCAGCGTCTCTTGCTGTTGCTGAAAATCGAAAGCAAATGCGCGATCTACCGTCAGAAAGCGGCTGTTTTGCACCGCAGATGACGGCGCAAACAGGGAGGCACCTGCCAGTTGAGGGCAGATCAGCGTGCTTAACAGCAGGATCAGCGTAAGGATGCGGTTAGCCATGTCAGGTAATCTTTGTCGCCATCCGTGATCGGAACCACCAGCAGTTCCGGTGTTTGATAAGGGGGTTGCTGTTTAAGGCGTTGCAGCAGCGCATGTTGATGCAAGGTATCGCTCTTGATCACCAGTTGCACTTCCCTTTGCTGCTCCAATTTACCTTCCCAGACATAGAAAGAGTGCGCGCCAGGCAGTACTGTGAGACAGGCTGCCAGCCCGGCAGTGAGCACATCCGTTGCCAGCTGTTGTGCTATGGGGTCGTCAGGTGCAGTACACAGGACAACGATGGCGGTGCAGCTTGCAGGATTTTCCATGGTCACCCCAGTGAAAGAGGAACTGGGGGTACTATACCCTGCTTTGGGGGCCGAGGGGAATGGATGCCGGGCGGTGGCACACCGCCCGGGGTGAATACCGGAGGGACGTTACAGCACCATATTTCCCAGAACAAAGCCAAAAATGACGGATAGCGTAATCGCCAGAACGCCAGGTACCAGGAACGCGTGGTTGAAGACGTACTTGCCGATGCGCGTTGATCCGGTGTCATCCATTTCCACGGCGGCGAGCAGCGTGGGATAGGTGGGCAACACGAACAGCGCTGATACCGAAGCAAAAGACGCCACGGCAGTGACTGGCGTTACACCTAACAATAACGCCGCAGGCATCAGTGCTTTGGCTGTCGCCGCCTGTGAGTAGAGCAGGGTTGAGGCAAAAAACAGTATTACTGCCAGCATCCACGGGTAATTCTGCAACAACGCACCAGCCGTACCCTGGATTTCACCGATGTGGGCTTTTACAAACGTATCGCCTAACCAGGCCACGCCCATTACGCAAATGCAGGCGCTCATGCCGGATTTGAAGGTGCTGGCAGAGAGGATTTTGGCGGTATCCAGCTTACAGGTGATGCAGATCAGGGTGGCGACCGTCAGCATAAACACCACAATGGCTTCGTTACGGGGCAGTATGGGTTTGGCAATCAGCCCGACGGTGTCGCTGATGGCGGTGGCGTAAAGCATCACAGCGACAATACCCACTAAAAACAGCAGCACAGAGCGCTTGGCCCCGGTTTTTATCTCCAGCTTGCTGACGCCGCGTAGCACGGTTTCACCCTTTGCCAACCGTGCCTGATAAATCTCGTCGTCTTTCAATTCCTTGCCCAGAAAATTGGTCACCACGGCGGTAAGCAACACCGCGCACAAGGTCGTCGGGATACATATCCCGAGCAGCAGCAGATAGCTGACGCCTTTCGGTTCAAGAATGCTGGCAACGAAAACCACGGCGGCGGAAATCGGTGAGGCAGTGATGGCGATTTGCGACGCAACAACGGCAATCGATAATGGGCGCGAGGGGCGAATCCCTTGTTCTTTAGCCACTTCTGCAATCACTGGCAGCGTTGAGAACGCGGTATGCCCCGTTCCCGCCAACAGCGTCATAAAATAGGTGACGACAGGTGCCAGAAAGTTGACGTATTTAGGCTGACGCCGTAGCAATTTTTCAGCCAAACTCACCAGATAATCCATGCCCCCAGCGACCTGCATGGCTGCAATGGCGGCGATCACCGCCATGATGATTTGAATCACGTCGAAGGGAATGGCGCCGGGTTTGATTTGAAACACCAGTGTCAGAACCAAAACGCCGAGACCGCCCGCGAAACCGATACCGATCCCACCGAGTCGTGCACCGAGGTAGATAGCCAACAAAACGATAACCAACTCAAAGGCAAACATAGTGATGCTCCTTGTTAGATAAGAAATTCTTATGGTTGTGAGCAAACCTGAGGCCATAAAAAAGGCACGCCCGCAAAATGCCGACGTGCCTGTCAGGAGTAACGCGAGCGCGCCCGATGGCGAGGCGCGCTGAGTTAGCCGATCGGACGCTTAAGACGCGTCGTTATCATCCGTGTAACGTTTGGCCTTGTAGGCTGGGTGCATCAGGTTTTGTACCGAGAAAATGTCATCCAGCTCACTTTCGGTCAGAAGACCGCGCTCCAGCACCACTTCACGCACGCTCTTACCGGTTTCAGCACAAATCTTGCCGACAATATCGCCATTGTGGTGGCCAATAAACGGGTTGAGGTAAGTCACAATGCCGATGGAGTTGAAAACATAGGCTTCGCATACCGCTTTGTTGGCGGTGATGCCGTTAACGCATTTTTCCAGCAGGTTGTGGCAGGCGTTGGTGAGGATGTGGATCGATTCGAACATCGCCTGACCAATGACCGGCTCCATCACGTTAAGCTGCAACTGACCTGCTTCAGAGGCCATGGTGACGCAAGTGTCGTTGCCGATCACCTTGAAGCACACCTGATTGACCACTTCCGGCACCACCGGATTGACTTTGGCGGGCATAATGGAAGAACCCGCCTGCAATTCCGGCAGGTTGATTTCATTGAGGCCAGCGCGCGGACCGGAAGAAAGCAGCCTAAGGTCATTACAGATTTTCGACATCTTCACCGCCAGACGTTTCAGCGCGCCGTGCACCATCACGTAAGCGCCGCAGTCAGAAGTTGCTTCAATCAAATCCTCAGCCGGCACGCAGGGCAGTCCACTCACTTCCGCCAGACGCTGCACGGCTAACTGTTGGTAACCGTCCGGTGTGTTTAACCGTGTGCCAATGGCCGTTGCGCCCAGATTCACTTCCAGCAGCAATTCACCGGTGCGCAGCAGGTTTTTGTTCTCTTCTTTCAGCAACACATAGAAGGCGTGGAATTCCTGGCCTAGCGTCATCGGCACCGCATCCTGCAACTGGGTACGGCCCATCTTCAGGATGGTTTCAAATTCTTTGGCTTTGCGCTCGAAGCCGTCAGCCAACTGGGTGATGGCCTCTATCAGCGTCAGGATGGCGCTGTACACCGCAATACGAAAGCCCGTAGGGTAGGCATCGTTGGTAGACTGGCACTTGTTCAGATGATCGTTAGGTTTAAGGTACTGGTATTCGCCTTTGTTATGGCCCATCAGCTCCAGGCCAATATTAGCCAGCACTTCGTTGGTGTTCATGTTTACCGAGGTGCCCGCGCCGCCCTGATACACATCAACCGGGAACTGGTCCATGCATTTGCCGTTGTTCAACACTTCATCGCAGGCACGGATAATGGTATCGGCAATCGGTCGGGGAATGGTTTTCAACTCGCGGTTTGCCAGAGCAGCAGCCTTTTTGACCATCACCATGCCACGCACGAATTCGGGGATATCGCTGATTTTGTGGTTGCTGATGTAGAAATTTTCAATTGCCCGCAGGGTATGAATGCCATAGTAGGCATCGGCGGGAACTTCACGGGTACCTAACAGGTCTTCTTCAATACGGATGTTGTCTGACATGAGAGCCTTCTCTTGAATCCTGCAACTTGATGAGAACGCGTTTTGCTAACCACCTTGGCGTTAACAAAAAAGCGTGTTAACAAATAATCGTGCCAATAAATGCGAGTTATTATCACGATGGTGTTACCACAAAATGTATCACCACAGGCAACAGTTGCAGAACGATTGACCATATCTGCCTCCGCTGGAGTGATGATATATTGTATAGAATCCCAAAAGCGTAGTTTCGATCACTCAATGAAGATAGGTAATTAATAAAGTAAATAAATTGTGATAGTCGTCACGGGTGATTATTGCGCAATGAAATTTCTGTCTACAGGTTGAAAATGCTCGCTTGCGCTACCACTTCATTAAATTATAAGGGTTGATGTAGGATCTCTGGTGATATGTCTTCATGATGGCCGGATACACAACAGATGACGGCAGCCTGTCAATCAGGCGGGCATCGTTCGTATTAGTTTCCTTTAAAACAATTAGTTAAATAAATCAGGAGAATCCAGTGTGCTGGTTACCGCTATTCCTACTCTTTCTTTTTGCCTACATTGAAATTTCGCTGTTCATCCGTGTTGCGGAAGTGCTGGGCGTCGCGGTGACGTTGCTGCTGGTGGTGTTCACCTCCTGTATTGGCGTTTCTCTGGTGCGCAATCAGGGCGTGAAAACGTTTATTCAAATGCAGCAGAAAATCGCGGCAGGAGAGAGCCCAGCGGCGGAGATGGTCAAAAGCGTATCGCTGGTATTAGCGGGTTTTTTGCTGCTGCTGCCCGGTTTTTTCACCGACTTCCTCGGATTGCTGCTGCTGTTGCCCCCGGTGCAAAAGCGCTTGACGGTCAAACTGATGCCCCATCTGCACATTTGGCGCGGCGCTGGTACGACCTCGTCCGGCAGTAACGGTAATACCTTTGACGGTGAGTTCTACCGCAAAGATGACGAGCGCAAGAACCTCGAACATAAAGATGATCAAGACAAATGATGTTGGTTGAGAAAAAGATTTTAACTGTATGTTTTTTATCTTTTTTAAATTTCACTTCATCAAATTTTCATCGCTATCGCAAAAAAAAACCTTTTTCTCCCTTGAAGGGAAGCGAATCGTCCCCACTTAGAAATGCACAAGGCGGGTATGAGAATGTACCCGGTGTTAATCCCAAACTGATATGGACTTTATCAAAGGAGAGCTATCAATGAAAATTCGTCCATTGCATGACCGCGTGATCGTCAAGCGTAAAGAAGTCGAGTCCAAATCTGCTGGCGGTATTGTTCTGACCGGTTCTGCTGCGGCTAAATCTACCCGTGGTGAAGTACTGGCAGTGGGCCATGGTCGCATTCTGGAAAACGGCGACGTAAAACCGCTGGATGTGAAAGTTGGCGATATCGTCATTTTCAATGATGGCTATGGCGTGAAAGCTGAGAAGATCGACAACGAAGAAGTCCTGATCATGTCTGAAAGCGACATCCTGGCGATTGTTGAAGCGTAATCATCTGAATCGAACGAATTTAAGGGAAATAAACCATGGCAGCTAAAGACGTAAAATTCGGCAATGACGCGCGCGTAAAAATGCTGCGCGGCGTGAACGTGCTTGCTAACGCAGTAAAAGTGACCTTAGGCCCGAAAGGCCGTAACGTCGTTCTGGATAAATCTTTTGGTTCTCCAGTCATTACCAAAGACGGTGTGTCCGTAGCGCGTGAAATCGAACTGGAAGACAAGTTCGAAAACATGGGCGCGCAGATGGTGAAAGAAGTGGCCTCCAAAGCGAACGACGCGGCGGGCGACGGCACCACCACGGCAACCGTACTGGCACAGTCTATCGTTAATGAAGGTCTGAAGGCCGTTGCTGCTGGCATGAACCCGATGGATCTGAAACGCGGTATCGATAAAGCGGTTATCGCTGCGGTTGAAGAACTGAAAAAACTGTCCGTACCTTGTGCTGATACCAAAGCCATTGCTCAGGTCGGTACCATCTCTGCCAACTCTGATGACACAGTCGGTAAACTGATCGCTGAAGCCATGGAAAAAGTGGGCAAAGAAGGCGTTATCACTGTAGAAGAAGGCTCCGGCTTACAAGATGAACTGGCCGTTGTGGAAGGGATGCAGTTCGATCGCGGTTATCTCTCCCCGTATTTCATCAACAAACCGGAAACCGGTTCCGTTGAGCTGGAAAGCCCGTTCATCCTGCTGGCTGACAAAAAGATCTCCAACATCCGTGAAATGCTGCCAGTGCTGGAAGCTGTTGCCAAAGCAGGCAAACCGCTGCTGATCATTGCAGAAGATGTTGAAGGTGAAGCGTTGGCGACGCTGGTGGTGAACACCATACGCGGTATCGTTAAAGTTGCCGCGGTGAAAGCACCGGGCTTCGGCGATCGTCGTAAAGCCATGCTGCAAGATATCGCAACCCTGACTGCCGGTACTGTTATCTCTGAAGAGATCGGTCTGGAACTGGAAAAAGCCACGCTGGAAGACCTGGGTCAGGCAAAACGCGTTGTGATCAATAAAGACACCACCATCATCATCGACGGTGTGGGTGATGAAGTGGTTATTCAAGGTCGTGTTGGCCAGATTCGTCAGCAGATCGAAGACGCAACTTCTGATTACGATCGCGAAAAACTGCAAGAACGCGTTGCTAAACTGGCAGGCGGCGTTGCCGTTATTAAGGTTGGCGCGGCCACTGAAGTGGAAATGAAAGAGAAGAAAGCACGCGTTGAAGATGCGCTGCACGCTACCCGTGCTGCCGTTGAAGAAGGCGTGGTTGCCGGTGGTGGTGTGGCGCTGATTCGCGTAGCTAATGCCATTCGCAATCTGCAAGCTGAAAACGAAGATCAGAACGTCGGTATTCGTGTTGCGCTGCGCGCAATGGAAGCACCACTGCGTCAAATCGTGGAAAATGCCGGCGAAGAACCTTCCGTTGTGGCTAACAACGTGAAAGCAGGCGAAGGTAACTACGGTTACAACGCCGCAACAGAAGCTTACGGCAACATGATCGACATGGGTATTTTGGATCCGACCAAAGTAACCCGTTCTGCACTGCAATATGCTGCATCCATTGCTGGCCTGATGATCACCACCGAATGTATGGTGACCGAGCTGCCGAAAGAAGATAAAGGCGACTTAGGTGCTGCTGGCGGTATGGGTGGCATGGGCGGTATGGGTGGTATGGGCGGCATGATGTAATCAACGCCGGGCACAGGCGCGTTGCGCTGAGGCCCGGATAGATAGCATCAACACGCTATTAGGCTCAACATGAACACTATCTGGTATATCGCCAGATAGTGTTTTTTCTATGTCCCTGTTTTCGTTTTTTTTCTGAGCAAATGGCGATCAAATCTTGCCTGCCCGCTGTCAAAGATTAAAAAAATGTTATCATATTGCGCACTCAACGGTGGCGGGGTGTGCCGAGGCGTGATGGGTGTGCGCTACAATAGGTACCGCAGTATGCATTTCACCAAACCCGGCGAGCAAGACTGACGCTACCGGCGTGAATTATGAGAGTGCAACATATCGCAACGGTATCGAGGCCATCGTCATGCATCAACAGCCACCATTGGAGTAGGGATATGTCCGATGCAGCGCTAACACTGCTGCGCACCATTGAATGGTTGCACGCGACCGATTGGTTAAAAGAAACGCCGATGGCGTTGCCATCCCCCGTCGATACCTGGCTAAAAGAGACCGGTTCAATGACGAAGCGGCTGGAACGACATTGCACGCAGTTGACGGTGGTGCCGTACTATAATGATTACATTGCGACTGAGATGCTGGGTGATGAACAGCGTGAGTTACCAGACAGCGCGCGTTATTGGTTGCGAGAGGTGATAATCTACGGTGATGGACAGCCCTGGGTGGCCGCCAGAACCTTGATTCCGCCCTCGGCCCTGGACACCTCGGTGTCGGCGTTGACAACGCTTGGTGATACACCGCTTGGGCGCTATCTGTTCAAACAGGATTCCCTGCAACGCGATTACATTCACATTGGACGCTGTGAAAACCTGTGGGCTCGGCGATCCCGCCTGCGTTTGTTTAATCAGCCAATACTGCTGACAGAATTGTTTTTGCCCTCGTCGCCTGCGTATCATTTTCAAGGCGTTGATCAGGGTAACCGTTAAGGAGAAATGACGTTGGAACGAAGTATGACAGCGGGAAAATGGGGCGCTTATTGTCGGTTAATGCGAATTGATAAGCCGATTGGTTCCCTGCTGTTGCTCTGGCCAACCCTCTGGGCATTATGGTTGGCGGGTGGTGGCGTACCGAGACCGTGGACGCTGTTGGTCTTCGTCGCGGGGGTATTTCTGATGCGTGCGGCAGGCTGTGTGATCAATGATTACGCTGACCGCCATTTTGATGGGCATGTAAAACGTACCGCGTCTCGTCCCTTACCCAGCGGCTTGGTGAGCGAGCAGTCGGCAAAAGTGCTGTTTGTTGTTCTGGTGCTGATGGCGTTTGCGCTGGTGCTGACATTGAATCGCATGACCATTTGGCTCTCCGTGGCGGCGTTGGCATTGGCATGGATATACCCCTTCATGAAACGCGTCAGCCACCTGCCGCAGTTTGTGTTGGGTGCGGCATTTGGCTGGTCGATCCCCATGGCCTATGCTGCCGTTAGCGAATCCCTGCCGGCCAGCGCTTGGATTATGTTTTTAGCCTACATCTGCTGGACTGTCGCCTATGACACGCAATATGCCATGGTCGATCGCGATGATGACCTCAAAATCGGCATTAAATCCACCGCGATTCTGTTCGGGCGCTTTTATACCTTGATCATCGGCTTGTTGCAGGCAAGCATGCTGGCGTTGATGGTGGTGCTAGGCATGCAGATGAAACTGGGGGCGGTATTTTACCTCAGCGTTCTGATGGCGGCGGGCCTGTTCGGCTATCAGCAATGGCTGACCGCCGGGCGTGAGTGTGATGCTTGTTTCCGTGCGTTCCACAACAATAACTTTGTAGGGATGGTGTTTTTTGCGGGGATTGTGCTGGGGCTGTGATGGTCCCCGGCATCACACAGGGCGTGTGATGCCGGAGTAAAGCGGCAATAAACCGCGCAGTAGCGTAACACTACGCTTGCGCTGCTTACTCTTGCATTACTTCCTGCTTCTCGTCTTCCGATTCTGCGCTGGCCGGCGTGCTGGCACTTTCAATCGTCAACCGAACTTCCGGTGTGATCAAATCGCTAAGAATGCGGTAGAGTTCCAAGGTATTGCGCGTATCCACGCTGCTGCTGTCGCTGATGTAACCCTCTTGACGCAGCGTGGCAACCAGCGTTGAGAACACCGCCTTATCAAAGAACTCCGGCGCGTTAATGCCATGCAGCACGGACAGTCGCTGCGCCATATTGCGGCTCTCTTTTTCCAACGTACCGCGGTTCATTTCCGGATTAGCGCCGAGTAATGACAGCGTAATTGCGTAACGTTGCAGGGTTTCCCGCACGCCGGCGGCCAGCAGTTGGAGTGTGCGAATACGCAGTGGATTCAGCACCAGCGTATCTTGCTTGATGACGATCAGTTCCTGACGCACCAGCTCAGCGGTCAACGTTTCAATGACGACAGGCAGCGCTTCTTTGCTGTAATGCAAGAACAGTTCGGCTTGAATTAATGGGTAAATCAACGACATCTGTCGTGTTAACTCATCCGGCGTGATCCTCCCGCGGTGCATGACAATACTGGCAATCATCGATGGCAGCACCAGCAAGTGCTGGATGTTATTGCGATAATAAGTCATCAACACGGCCTGTTCACGCGGCAGAATGATGATCTCGCCAATATTGTCTTGCTCGACTTCGAATTTATTCATCGCCAGCGCGTGTTCCAGCAGTTCCGGCGCGGTCTTTTTCGGTGCGGTAACATCTTTGCTGTAAGGTACATTGCGCAGCAGTTGCAAATAGCAGTCCAGCTGCTCATGCATTTGCTCACGGGTCAGCGCGCGCTGACGTGACGCCAACAATGCCGTGGAGCACAGGTTCATGGCGTTCGCAGCGGCAGCATTGTTAATGCGCACCATGATGATATCGGCAATATCCTGCACGGTAGGCGTGAGCCAGGTAGGGCGCTGCGCTTCAATCGGATCGATAGTTTCGCGCCACTGCGGCACATGGTGGTTGAGGTAAGGCGTCAAAGACAGCGGTTCGCCAAAATTCACATAGCCTTGCCCCAGGTTGCGCAGTTTGCGTAACCCGCGCACCATCTGCATGAAGCCCTCTTTCTCTTTGGTGGCACCGCGCAGCTCTTTCGCATAGGTGCCCACTTCCATCACATGCTCATAACCCACATAAATCGGCACCAGCGTGATAGGGCGGGTACCGCCGCGCAGCATCGCCTGAAGGGTCATGGCCAGCGTGCCGGTCTTGGGCTCCAGCAATCGACCCGTGCGCGAACGTCCCCCTTCCATAAAGTACTCAACGGAGTAGCCGCGTGAGAACAGCTCGCCGAGATATTCGCGGAAAATGGTGGAGTAGAGCTTGTTGCCTTTGAAGGTCCGGCGAATAAAGAAAGCCCCCAGGCGGCGGAAAATCGGGCCTGCGGGCCAGAAATTCAGGTTGATGCCGGCCGCGATATGGGGAGGAACCAGACCTTGATGATACAGCACATAAGAAAGCAGCAGGTAGTCCATGTGGCTACGGTGACAAGGCACGTAAACCAGTTCATGGCCATCCTGTGCCAACTGGCGCACGCGCTCGGCATTATGCACGTTGATGCCTTGATACAGGCGGTTCCAGGTCCAGCTCAGAATGCGATCGGAAAGTCGCACGGCTTCATAAGAGAAGTCCGCGGCGATCTCTTCCATCAGGGCGATGGCATTTTGCTGCGCTTTCTCATGGGAGATTTTCTTGCTGCGTGCCTCATCTTCAACGGCTTTCTTGATGGCCTTAGAATCCAGCAGCTTATGGAATAACTCCTGACGTACTGGCAAGCGTGGACCAACGGCGGCCAGACGCTGACGGGCAAAGTGCATGCGGGCGACACGCGCCAGTTTGTGCGCTATGGTTTTGTCTGTGCCGTGTTCGGTGGCCATGTGGCGCAGCGACACGATGCTGGAGAAGCGCACAAAGCTGTCGCGTCCCAGCCAGATCACCGCAAAAAACTTCTCAATGCCATTCAACAGACGCAGGTGCGGCGTCGCGCCGTGCTGTCCTTCGCGGCCCGGAGAGCGGCCAAACATGACAGAAACGGGCACCATCTGTACATCGAGATAGGGATTGTTGCGGTGCAGATCCAGATAATCATGGAACAGTTTGACGGATTCCTGCTTGGGCGTGTAATAGCGGAACACGCGCGGACCATCGTTAATAAACACGTGGCTGGGCAGTGATACACCGTCAATTTCAGTCGGTTCCAGCGGATCGGGCAGTTCTAAAGCTTGGCATTTTGCGCGCAGCGTCAGTAAATCCGCCTGTGAGTTATAGGGCAGCACATAAAGGATGGGGCGAGACGGATCTAGCCCTAACTCCGCCACGGGATCGTTAGGAATTATCTTGCTTTTCACTAACAATTTAAGTGCGAAATTCAGTAATTTATAGTAAATTTTACGCCAGCCGGACATAACAACCAGAAGCCTCATGAGTAGCAATGCGCCGCAAGGATACCAGAAAGTACACGGGAGATCTGTGGTGTGAGACAACGGTGTTACGGGAAAATTGCAAAAAATCTCTGATAAACGGGTGAAAAAACATGAATAAGGCTACCGGGGTAACTCGGATTATCAAGGCAACCGGGTACTCTCTCAAAGGGCTGAAACAGGCATGGCAGCACGAAGCTGCATTTCGGCAAGAACTGATGCTGCTGGTGGTAGCGGTGCTGGTTGCGTGTTGGCTCCCCGTGTCACTGCTGGAGCGGCTATTGCTGATTGGCGTGGTGGTGGTAGTGGTGCTGATGGAGTTAGTCAACAGCGCGATTGAGGCCGTTGTCGATCGCGTGGGGACGGAGCACCATGAACTGTCCGGGCGCGCCAAGGATATCGGATCGGCGGCTGTGTTTGTGGCCTTGGTCTTTGCCGCCATTGTCTGGGTCAGCATTCTCTGGCCTCTGGTTCTGGGGTGATTTCAGCATGATTTTGGGGCAATGCTCATAAAAACACGGCTATTTGCCTCTCTGTCATTCCCAAGCCGCGATGACCTGTATATACTCACAGATAAACTGTATAAACAACCAGGGGGCGGGATGAAAGCATTAACAACCAGACAGCAGCAGGTCTATGATCTGATTCGCGATCATATTGCGCAGTCCGGCATGCCGCCAACGCGTGCTGAGATTGCCCAGCGACTGGGTTTCCGCTCACCTAACGCGGCGGAGGAGCATCTGAAGGCGCTGGCGCGTAAAGGCGTAATTGAAATCGTCTCCGGTGCATCACGCGGGATCCGCCTGCTGATGGAAGAAGAAAATGCCGGTCTGCCGCTGATTGGTCGTGTTGCGGCCGGTGAACCGTTGCTGGCGCAAGAATACATCGAGTGCCACTATCAGGTCGATCCGGCCATGTTCAAGCCGCACGCAGACTTTCTGCTGCGCGTCAGCGGTATGTCGATGAAGGACATCGGGATACTGGACGGCGATTTGCTTGCCGTGCATAAAACGCAAGAAGTGCGTAACGGACAGGTAGTGGTGGCGCGCATCGAAGATGAAGTGACGGTTAAGCGCTTGAAGCGTCAAGGTAATACCGTACAACTTCTGGCGGAGAATGAGGCCTTTGCTCCCATCGTGGTTGATTTGCGTGAGCAGAGCTTCAGTATCGAAGGGCTGGCCGTCGGCGTTATCCGTAACGGTGAGTGGAGTTAAATCCCGTTAACCGACAGGGCGCTTCTGTTCAGGAAAAGCCTTGTCGGGGACGTGATGCACGCTCAGATCAACGACCAGGTTTCGCATTTTTGATGGGCACCGTATGGTCGTGGTGGCAGTGCCCGTGTTCACGGCAATCAGCCACTTCCTGACAGGCCTCGCACAGGCCATGCGCTTCTACCACGCTGTGGCGCAGCGTAAAATTGGCGCTTTGTGCCAATTGCTGAAGAATGGCTTCAATGCCTTCCGTCTGACGTTCTGTCACTTGTCCGCAGCGATCGCAAATAAACAGCGCTGAAGTATGGCTATGCTCTTCAATGTGGTGACACATGACATAGCTGTTGGTCGATTCCACGCGGTGGATAAACCCTTGCTCCAGCAGAAAATCCAGTGCGCGATAGACGGTAGGGGGCTTGGCTTGCGGTTCTGAAGCGCGCAGCAGATCCAACAGATCGTACGCACTGATCGCGCCGTGTTGCTGCGCCATCAGCCGAAGCACTTCGAGTCGCTGTGGCGTAAGGCGTACGTTGCGCTGTTGGCAAATACTTTCCGCCTGGGCGAGGAGTTTGTCTTGGTCGCTTGAATCCATTGGCCTGATCCTACCGCATGATGATGAACATGTTGTTCATCTTACCATGTAAGGCATGGATCGCGCTGTGATAATCCATCAGTGGGTTTAATGCGCCTCAGGCAACCAGATCGATAAGCAGCGCACGCAGCGGGGCTTTGGCGCGGATAGTCAGCTGTTTTTCCTGCTGAATGAAGGCGCCGTCTCCACACTGTAACATCGCTGCGTTCTCTTGCGGCGTCATGGCTTCCATTGCACCGTGAATCACCTGAAAATAGGCGCGGTTGCCGTTGAGCGTAAACGTGTGCTGTTCGCCTTCGTCCAATTGCAGATGGTGTACCCAAACCTGCTGGCGAAGTTGCAGGCTGCTGTTTTCACCTTCCGGTGAGGCGAGCAGCTTGACCTTTGTATCGCACAGTGCAAGCCGTTGCAGCGCGCTGTTTTCCCGCGACGGGCAGGCATTGAACCACAACTGCAAACGTGTCAGCGGCGTGGTATCGCTGATACTGTGCTCGCTGTAACTCACCGCAGGCTGTGCGGCTAATAACAGGACGTCGCCCGCTTTTGCGCGGATATGGCCTCCGTTGCTGTCGCGATATTCCGCTTCACCTTGCAGCAGAATATTTAAAATATCGACCTGCGGGTAGGTGCGTGGCTGAAATGCCGAGCCAGGCTTGAGGACTTCCTGATTCAGCACGCGCAGTGAGGCAAAGCCTAACAGCTCAGGATCGAAATAATGGCCGAAGGAGAAGGTGTAGCGCGCTTGCAGCCAGCCGTAGTCAGCTTGACCGCACTGTTCCGCTGTTCTGCATATGATCATGGTTCTGAACCTCAAAAATTACACTAAACAAATAGTAATTGTGTGGACGTTGGATTGTTAGCTAGTTAATCTGGTCGGTATATTCAAAATTCCTGAATGAGTGAATAAATGGCAAAAGAACGGGCATTAACGCTGGAAGCGCTGCGAGTGATGGATGCCATCGATCGCCGTGGCAGCTTTGCGGCAGCGGCTGATGAGTTGGGGCGCGTGCCGTCGGCGCTGAGCTACACCTACACCATGCAGAAGCTGGAAGAAGAGCTCGACGTCGTGCTTTTTGATCGCTCAGGGCATCGCACAAAATTTACCAACGTGGGGCGTATGTTGCTCGAACGGGGGCGAATCCTGCTTGAAGCTGCCGATAAACTGACCACTGATGCGGAAGCGCTGGCGCGTGGCTGGGAAACCCATATTACCATTGTCGTTGAAGCGCTGATCCCCACCGAGAAATTGTTTCCCCTGTTGGATAAGCTGGCGCTGAAGGCCAATACCCAGGTGTCATTGCTGACCGAGGTGCTGGCCGGTGCCTGGGAGCGTTTGGAGCAGGGGCGGGCCGATATCGTGATTGCGCCTGATATGCACTTTCGCGCTTCGTCTGAAGTGAATACGCGCAAGCTATACACCATGAACAACGTTTACGTCGCCAGTCCGGATCACCCTATTCATCAGGAGCCTGAGCCGCTGTCGGATGTGACACGCATTAAATATCGCGGGATCGCCGTGGCGGATACCGCGCGCGAACGCCCGGTATTAATGGTGCAACTGCTGGATAAGCAGCAGCGTTTAACGGTGAGTTCTATTGATGATAAACGCCGTGCGCTATTGGCGGGATTGGGCGTGGCGACCATGCCTTATCCGATGGTCGCCCAGGATATTGCTGAAGGGCGCTTGCGGGTTGTCAGCCCGGAATATTCCATGGAGAGCCAGATTATCATGGCCTGGCGTCGTGACAGCATGGGCGAGGCAAAATCCTGGTTCTTGCGCGAATTGCCCAAAGCGCTGAACCAGGCGTGAGGTGATACTCGCGACGGTCTGTTACTGATTAATTCGTCCGCTGATTAAACCTGTCACGTCCGTGCGGCGCACCCAGGTGGTTTTCTGGCCCGATGGAAATAATGCCGTGAGGATTGATCGTGCCGTGACTACGGTAGTAGTGATGGCGGATATGCGGAATGTTCACGGTTTCTGCAATGCCAGGAATTTGGTAAATATCGCGCAGGAAGCCAAACAGATTCGGGTAGTCAGCCAGCCGACGTTTGTCACACTTGAAGTGGGTATGATAAACCGGATCGAAACGCAGTAACGTGGTCCACAGACGAATATCCGCTTCGGTCACTGCATTGCCTGTCAGGTAACGCTGTTGCGCCAGACGGACCTCTAACGTGTCCAATGCCTCAAATACGCCATTGACTGCTTCATCATAGGCGCCTTGTGAGGTTGCAAATCCCGCTTTGTATACGCCGTTATTGATGGTGGGATAAATCCATTCGTTTAACGCATCAATCTGCGTGCGCAGCGCCTCCGGGTAGTAATCGCCGGGCGTTGCCCCAATTCCATCAAACGCCGAATTAAACATGCGGATAATATCGGCGGATTCATTACTGACGATGGTATGACGCGCTTTGTCCCACAGTACCGGAACGGTAACGCGTCCACTGTAATCGGCATTGGCATGCAGGTAGAGCTGATAGAGAAATTCATGCTGATAGAGCGAATCACCGGTGGTGTCAGGAAAATCGATGCCGAAAGTCCAGCCCTGATCCAACATCAACGGATGCACCACGGATACACCGATGTGTTCCTGTAACCCTTTAAGCTGACGCATGATCAAGGTGCGGTGCGCCCAGGGGCAGGCGAGCGAAACATACAGATGGTAGCGGTTGGTTTGGGCTTCAAAGCCACCTTCGCCCGTGATGCCAGGTGAGCCATCCGGGGTTATCCAGTGACGAAACTGTGCCGTGGTACGTTTGAAGTGACCGCCTGTTTTGCTGGTGTCATACCAGGTATCGTGCCATACGCCATCGATTAGTTGTCCCATGGGTCCTCCATCATCAATGTAAAAACCAGGGCGCAGAGTGCTGCGCCGCTGGTGCGAGGGTTATGCCTGGTGTTGGCATCAAACTACGTTGGTATAAAACTACGTTGGTATAAAACTACGGTGTTACCATTTTTTATTCAAAATACGGTCGATGCTGAAAGCGCCCGGGCCGGTTACTGCCAGCAGCAGATAGCCGCCTGCTATGGTCAGGTTTTTCAGGAACATCAGCTGGTTTACACCTTCGGCAAAGTTGGTGTGAAACAGCAGGGCGGTCAGTAGCGTGAATCCCGCTGTGAAAAGAGCGACGGTGCGAGTCAGAAGACCGAACAGTACCGCCAGGCCACCGCCCAGCTCCAGCAGAATGGTCAGCGGCAGCAGAAATGTCGGAACGCCCATGGCCTGCATGTATTGCGCAGTGCCCGCATAGGCATCACCCAGTTTGCCGTAACCTGCCACGATGAACAGGATTGGCATAAAGATACGAGCGATAAGCAGCGCAGTATTTTCTAAATTTTTCATCATTTGTCTCCAAGGAAAAAGGGGGCTGGCAACAGGTCTGTATGCCGCGCTATAGCAGGATATCTCTGGGGATATCATCTGCACATCCTGTATGGAGCAAATACTATGAGGGAAACGGTTTGAATTCCAGCGAGTTAAATTGTCTGTTTTTTTCAGAAAATCTGAATATGTGTGCGCCAGCCGAAAACCTTAGCGAGGCGACAGCGTTTTGCGTAGCAACTTGAGTGTTCCCAGTAAGCCGATGCCGCGTCTGGCCCAGCGAATCAGCCGATTTGGGTGGCGGGCCCCATACAGCGCGGCAGCGCCGGAAGCGAGAAGCCAGTAGCGACGCCAAGCCATGATACGCAGCCAGTAACCGTCGTAGGGCGCCGTTTTTTCCAACCACACTCGTCTTTCATAAATCACATCGAGACGCTGCTGCTCTATTTGGCGTAACAGCCGGACTTTTTCTTCCTGACGCTGCTGATGATTCATTTTTCCTCCTCTTCCAGCAGCGCTCTGTCAGTACGAAGTTCTTTGCGCGTGGCTTTGAGCAGCGTGGCACGGCGTGCTTTCATGAGCGTCCACAGGCCGATAATCAGCGCCAGACCGAGCAACGTGGCGGTGATCCAAGCCAATGCCAACAAACGGTATTCTGGCTCCAAACCCCAAATAATCAGTGCAATCAGGCTCATCAGGCCGAATGCGGCGAGAATAAGGGTAAGTCCGGTGAGCAGCAGCAGTTGAAACAGATGATTCTTTTCTTCTTCTAACTCAATGACAACCAGACGCAGGCGCGTTTCCACAATGCCGACAAGCAGCGTCAGGGTACGCTGCGCCGAAGCAATAGCCCCGCTAGCGGGGCCCTGTCGTTGTTTATCCGTCATAACAGTTTTTCGGTCATAAAAGGTTACTGAACTCCCGTCAATCAGCGGCGTGCGAGCAAAACGCCCAGCACAACCCCTACCGCAGCGCCGATACCCACACCGGTCCACGGGTTCTGCCGTACATAGTCATCCGCGTAATCCGCTGCTTCTTTGGTCTGGTTGACGATACGTTCGCCGGTTTCACT
This sequence comes from Symbiopectobacterium purcellii, assembly GCF_019797845.1. Lineage (NCBI taxonomy): Bacteria > Pseudomonadati > Pseudomonadota > Gammaproteobacteria > Enterobacterales > Enterobacteriaceae > Symbiopectobacterium > Symbiopectobacterium purcellii. The sequence continues at coordinate 490,404 of NZ_CP081864.1, forward strand.
CAATCGTGAGCGGGTGTCCTTCAGTGCGCTTTCCGCTTTGCTGCGTAATTTTTCCAATTCCGCTTTGGATTTATCGCTTGAGGAGTTCAAGACTTCTTCCAGGGTATCCGCCAGTGATTTCAACTCATTACGCAACAGTTCAGATTGTTGATCTTTAGCCATGATTAACTCCTTTTCGATAAATAAGGAGTATTAACTATAGCTCAACTTTTACGATTGGAATGACAGAATGGGCCGAGATAATTCTGATAAGCTGCTGTAAGCGCTGGGTAATCCCAAGGAATACGCCCAACCCGGGGCAGTGAACGTGGGCTGGACGACGATAAAGACAAGCGAAATCTGATGGGTTATTGCCCACCGGCAGCAGTAATCTCCTGCTGGGCTTCATGCAACGCTTTCTGGGCTTCGGCAAGTTTATCCTGGCGTTTTTGAATCTTGTCTGCATCGGCGCCGGATTGCTGGCTTTCGCGTAATTCCGCTTTTCGCTCCGCGACTTTCGCTTGTTTCTCCGCCAGATTTTGCTGACGTTTGACGCGCAGGTCATCATCCTGACAGTATGTTTGCACATTGCGCAGCGCCGTTTCCAGACCTTGAATCTGGCCTGCATTACCGTGCTGGCGCGCCTGCGCCAACTGCTGTTCGATATCATCGGCTTTGGCCGCGCAGGTGCCTGCTGGTGGCACTTTTGCGTCAGCGGCATAGGCGTTGATGGCGGAGAACACCAGACCTGCGATAATCACGTCACGTAAAACGGCTACTTTTTTCATCTTATCCTCACCCAAGTGTTACGGTCTTTTGCGTCAGCTTTGGCCGCCAGAAAGGAACGGGCTTCGGCGGTTGCTGAGTGATGATTTTTGCCTGCGGAAACGAGGAACGGAGTGCTTCACGCGCGGCAAAGGTCTGCTCCGATGAAGCCAGTCCGACAATCAGACTGTCCGGCGCAGGGGTAATGCTTTTGATAGCGATACCACGTTCATTAAGACGCTGGTAAACGTAAAAACCATCAGGGAGCGGCGCACCCTGATGGTGAGGAAAAATGTGCAGCAGCGTTTCATCCTGTTGATAACTCTGTGACTGGGTCAGCAGCATCACCAGAATCATCATACGCCAGATGGCTTTCAGATAACGCCAACCGAATAACACGTTAGTTCCCTTTTGCTGCATTATCTGCGCGTTTCTTACGCCACAACACGAACAGTGAACCGAACAGGCCGACGAACAACAACACCAGCGGTAACATCATCAGGCAAAACATCACCTGATCTTCATACTTCATGAAAACCGGCGTTTTGCCAATCGCGAACCCGAGCGAAACCAGAATCAGCACCCACAGTAGTCCGCTCATCCAGTTGAAAAACTGAAAGCGGGTATTGTCCAGCCCCGAAAGCCCGGCAATGGTAGGCAGCAGCGTGCGAACAAAGGCGAGAAAGCGGCCAATCAGCAACGCGGACAATCCATGACGGTGGAACAATAAATGCGCACGCTGGTGATAGTGTGCGGGGAGATGGGAGAGCCAACCTTGTACTACCCGGGTATTCCCCAGCCACTTCCCTTGAATATAGCTCACCCAGCAGCCCAGGCTGGCAGCGGTAGTCAGCAATGCGATAGTGAATGCATAATTCATCGTGCCTTTGGCAACCAGCACGCCAACCAATACCAGCAGACTGTCACCGGGCAGAAAGGCGGCTGGTAACAGACCATTTTCCAAAAACAGGATCATGAACAGAATAAAATAGAGCGTCCAAACCAGTTTAGGGTCAGCGAGAATATCGAAATTTTGGTGCCAAAGCGCATTAACAAGTTCTTTAATTAATTCCATTCGGTATTCCTAACACAACAGCATGCTACGTGGCCCATCGGCGATGAAAGACACCGACTACAAGGGTCATTATGTACACCGGCTCGCCATGGTGAGCGCTGTTAGAGTAGAACATACCGATGTTCACATATCTCCACTTAATCCATTTTGCCCGACGAGCCTGCATTGTTGCGGTTTGGCGGCAGTAACGCGGAAAATACCGGATTAAGCGTTAAAAAGAGCTTCTAACTGTAACAAAAGCCTAAAGGTTGAGATAGGGAATTATCGCAGGAAAATGTGAGATTTATCGCTGCTATTTGAGCGAAAAGGTTTTTTTGCGCCTGATTTTACATTTTTTGACACAAACTGGTGTTTTCAGACGTTTTGGCCTCTGTTAAGTGACAGAGGCGATAGGGTTTTTTGTTCGGGTGGTCAGGATTTGTGCACGGTGATCGGCTCAAGATGCACGACGGGATTTTCGGCAAACATGTAGCGGTCAACGTTGAATTCAAAGTCATCGGTGGTGGCGCGGAACAGCATTTGCTTGGTGTTTTCCAGGTGCTGCCACATCGCCAGTTTGGCGGCGTAGGGATCTTTACGAATCAGCGCTTTAAGGATTTGATCGTGCTCTTCGCACCAGCTTTCGATTGAACGATCGTCAATGTGTTCGTGCAGTTTGAGCCAATAGGGGTTGTGGATACGCTGACTCCACATTTTTTCCACGATAGTGGCCATGGCCGAGTTCTGTGTCGCCAGCGCCACCTGAATGTGAAACTTCAGATCCCACTCGGAATCACGGAAACGGTCCTCCTGACGCGCATATTCCTGAATCTCCATCAGTTGGACGATGTCTTGACGCGTCACCTGAGTCGCCGCAAATTCGGCGATATTACTTTCAATTAACTGGCGAGCTTGCAACAGTTCAAACGGTCCGGCGGTGATAAACTCGATATCACCACCACTGGGCACGCGATGGCTTTGCTGATTGGAAATGACATGAATGCCTGAGCCTTTACGCACCTCAACGTAGCCTTCCACTTCCAGCATGATGATCGCCTCACGTACTACTGTACGGCTGACGTTCATCTCTTCAGAAATGTAGCGTTCGGCGGGTAACTTCTCACCAACAAGGTAAACGCCACTTTCGATGCGCTGCTTAAGTTCTGCGGCTAACTGTTGGTATAGTCGACGGGGCTCAGTGAGTGCCATATCTTTGCTCTTTTATAGATGACGGTCCGTAAATGGGGAACCTTTCCCTGCGACTTTCCTGCGCCGCAACCTCACCACAGGGGCGAAAAAAGGCTGAGAAAACCATCGCGTCAAGATTTGTTATACCACTTATTCGTGAAGCCGACCAACATCAAGGTCACAGTTATGCATTATCAGCCTGCAATAAAAATGCCCGATAACCGGGGTTATCGGGCGTCAAGGCAGGTCTGGCCGCGAGACAGGCAGTGATTAATGCTGCTGTGCCGTCTCGAGCGTTGTCGGTTGTTCTGCTTGCACTGCTGGACGGTCTTGCAGAATGACCCAAATCAGAATGGCACCCAGTACGTCAAAGGCTGCCAGCACCGCGAACAGTGGGCCAAAGCCGATGGTGTCTGCCAATGCGCCAACCACCAGAGCGAACAGGGTGCTCGCCAGCCAACCTGCGCCGCCGGTCAACCCGTTGGCGGTAGCCACTTCGTTACGACCGAACACATCAGAAGAGAGCGTGATCAGGGCACCGGACAGCGACTGGTGCGCAAATCCACCTACGCACAGCAGTGCGATGGCAATATAAGGACTGGTGAACAGGCCGATAATCCCTGGGCCAATCATCAACACCGCACCCAGCGTCACCACCATTTTGCGCGAAACGATCAGGTTCACTTTGAAATATTTCTGGAACAGCATAGGCATGTAACCACCCAATACGCAGCCCAGGTCAGCGAACAGCATCGGCAGCCAGGCGAACATGGCAATTTCTTTCAGGTTAAAGCCGTAGACTTTGAACATGAACAGCGGGATCAAGGCATTGATGGTGCCCCATGCCGGTTCTGCCAGGAAGCGCGGTAATGCGATGCCCCAGAACTGTCGGTTACGCACGATCTGCCAGGCGGACATTTTCTTGCCGTTATCAGCCTGATGCTGAGATTCCTGACCGCTCAGGATGTAATCGCGTTCCTCATCGGTCAGTTTTTTCTGGTCTTTCGGGTGTTTATAAAACGCCAGCCAGCACAGTGCCCACACCATGCTCAAGGCACCGGTGATGATAAAGGCCATTTCCCAACTGTGCATCACGATGGCCCAAACCACCAACGGCGGCGCGATCATGGCACCGATCGAGGAACCAACGTTGAAGTAACCGACGGCAACGGAACGCTCCTTGGCGGGGAACCATTCACTGCTCGCCTTCAGGCCCGCAGGGATCATGGCCGCTTCAGCCATGCCGACCAGGCCACGTGAAATGGCCAGACCTTGCCAGCTGTTTGCCATTGCGGTACTGGCACAGAAAATGGCCCACAGGATAGCGAACATGGCGTAGCCGACTTTGGTGCCTAACAGGTCCAGTACGTAACCGGCGATGGGTTGCATAACGGTATAGCAGGCGGAATAGGCAGCAATGATGTAGGAGTATTGCTGTGTCGTGATATGTAACTGATCTTGCAACGTCGGGGCGGCAACGGCGATAGCATTACGTGTCAGGTAACCGAGCACGGTGCCAATGGTCACCAGCCCGATCATGTACCAACGTAGCCCTTTGATTTTACGCATTTGTGTTTTCTCTCCGAGTCAAAAAAATAACACCGTGCCATTGGCTGAGCCAACAACCGGTGTTGTGTTTAGCCAACAAGGTTGGCTAGCGCACCTCCCAGAAGGGCGCAATCGCAGGGTTCCGTTGTGGAGTAAGTTTGTGGCGTCATATGCGCTTACTTTTAGGAAGGCGGCAAGGCGCATCGATAAGGACGCCTTGCTCGCCTTTTACTCTCATGAAACCTGCTTTTGATTTGGACCAGAATTTTTTCTCTTGGGAATGGAATAGAGATTGAATCCCGGTTCAAGACGGCGCTACAATAATTTGTCATACAACTTTAAAAGTTGAGTGACATCACAAAACCATTATATTTATGCGGAATTGCTAAAATTTGTTCGATATCGGCCTGTGTTGAGAGCTTGCTGCGCGGTGTCCTGACCAATTTGCCAGGCATGTGAATTTTTGCGATCATGACCTCACTAATGATATGAGATATCCAGCATAATTGGTGTGATATCTTTCAACAAAGGCCAATGTTGTGCCTGAGCGCACGGTGAGGAAGAAGAGTATGCCCCAGTTTCTTAGCGAAGATTTTCTGTTAGACAGCGAATTTGCTCGTCGTTTGTATCATGACTACGCGGCTGATCAGCCTATTTTTGATTACCATTGCCACTTGCCGCCTGAACAGATTGCAGAAAACTACCGCTTTAAAAACCTGTATGACATCTGGTTGAAAGGTGATCACTACAAATGGCGTGCCATGCGTACTAACGGTGTGCCGGAGCGTCTTTGTACCGGTGATGCCAGCGACTGGGAGAAATTTTCCGCCTGGGCAGAAACTGTGCCGCACACCATTGGTAACCCGTTGTACCACTGGACGCATCTCGAACTGCGCCGTCCGTTTGGTGTAACAGGTACGCTGTTAGCGCCGGGTACGGCGAAAGAGATTTGGGATCGCTGCAACGCCCTGCTGGAGCGTGATGAATTTACCGCGCGCGGCATCATGCAGCAGATGAACGTGAAAATGGTCGGTACCACCGACGACCCGATTGACGACCTGCGTCATCACAAAGCCATCGCCGCTGATGGCAGCTTTAACGTTAAAGTGCTGCCAAGCTGGCGTCCTGACAAAGCGTTCAACATCGAGTTGGCCACCTTTAACGATTACATGGCGAAACTGGGTGAAGTGTCTGATACCGATATTCGTCGTTTCAGCGATTTGCAGGCCGCACTGACCAAGCGTCTGGATCACTTTGCCGCGCACGGCTGTAAAGTTTCTGACCACGCGCTGGACGTGGTGCTGTTTGCTGAAGCCGATGAAGCGACGCTGGATGGCATTCTGTCTCGTCGTTTGGGCGGTGCTGCGCTGAGCGATCTCGAAGTGGCGCAGTTCAAAACTGCCGTACTGGTATGGCTGGGTGCGGAATATGCGCGTCGCGGTTGGGTACAGCAGTACCACATTGGTGCGCTGCGTAACAACAATCTGCGTCAATTTAAACTGCTGGGGCCAGACGTTGGTTTTGATTCCATCAACGATCGCCCACTGGCACAAGAGTTGTCTCGCCTGCTGAGCAAGCAGAATGAAGAAAACCTGTTGCCGAAAACCATTCTGTACTGCCTGAACCCGCGCGATAACGAAGTGCTGGGCACTATGGTCGGTAACTTCCAGGGTGAAGGCATGCCGGGCAAAATGCAGTTTGGTTCCGGCTGGTGGTTCAACGATCAGAAAGACGGCATGCAGCGTCAAATGACACAGCTGGCGCAACTGGGCCTGCTGAGCCGCTTTGTGGGCATGTTGACCGACAGCCGCAGCTTCCTGTCTTACACTCGCCATGAGTATTTCCGTCGTATTCTGTGCCAAATGATCGGCCGCTGGGTAGAAGACGGCGAAGCACCGGCAGACATCAATCTGCTGGGCGACATGGTGAAAAATATTTGTTTCGATAACGCTAAAAACTATTTCGCCATCGAATTATAAGACCGTGGGCGCGCGCAGGTGCGCGCGCCTTGACATTGTATCGTGGGCAAGGTGACAGGGCGGTAACAACCTGACCCCGATCGCACTTCCTGTCCTGAGGTAGCTTCTTAATGCAAACATTGAATCGTCGTGACTTCCCTGGTCGTCAACATCCTGATCGTATTATCCAATTCGGTGAGGGTAACTTTCTGCGCGCGTTTGTTGACTGGCAGTTAGATTTGCTAAACGAACATACCGATCTGGATGCGGGTGTGGTGATCGTTCGTCCGATTGATACCGATTTTCCGCCTTCATTAGACACTCAGTATGGGCTGTACACCACGATCATTCGTGGTTTGAATGAGCAGGGCGAAGCGGTGCGTGAACCGCGTCTGATCCGCTCGGTTAACCGTGAAATCAACATTTACCGTCAGTTTGATGAGTACCTGGCACTGGCACACGACGCCAATATTCGTTTCGTGTTCTCCAACACCACTGAAGCGGGCATCAGCTATCACGCTGACGATCGTTTGACGGATACCCCGCCGGTCAGCTATCCGGCAAAACTGACGCGCCTGCTGTTCGAGCGCTTTAACCACTTCAACGGTGCCGCTGACAAAGGCTGGGTGCTGTTGCCGTGTGAACTTATCGATTATAACGGCGTTGCACTGAAAGAACTGGTGCTGCGCTATGCCGCGCAGTGGGAACTGCCGCAGGCCTTTGTCACCTGGATCAATGAAAACAACACCTTCTGCTCCACGCTGGTTGACCGTATTGTGACGGGCTACCCGCGCGCCGAAGTGGAAGCGCTGCAACAGGAAATGGGCTACCAGGATACCTTCTGGGATACCGCCGAGTACTTCTACCTGTTTGTGATTCAGGGGCCGCAATGGCTGGCGCAAGAGCTGCGTCTTGACAAGCTGGACCTGAATATCCGCATCGTTGACGACATCAAACCGTACAAAGAGCGCAAAGTGGCGATTCTGAACGGTGCGCACACTGCGCTGGTGCCGGTTGCCTTCCTGGCAGGTCTGGATACCGTGGGCGAATCTATGAATGATGCGCAAATCAGCAGCTTTGTGGAAAAAACCATTGCCGAAGAGATCGTTCCGGTGCTGGATTTGCCGCACGATGAGCTGACCTCTTTTGCTCAAGCGGTGCTGAGCCGTTTCCGTAACCCGTTTATTCAGCACCAGCTGTTGTCCATTGCCCTGAACGGCATGACGAAATTCCGCACCCGCATTCTGCCGCAACTGCTGGCCTACCGTGAGCAGAAAGGGGCGTTGCCGGCGCGTCTGACCTTTGCACTGGCGGCGCTGATCGCGTTCTACCGTGGCGATCGCAACGGTGAAGCCTACCCGCTGCAAGATGATGCGCACTGGCTGGAGCGCTATAGCACCCTGTGGCACGGCGTCAACGATCGCACAACGTCGCTGCAAGCGCTGGTTACCACCGTGCTGAGCGATGCGGATCACTGGGAACAGGATCTGACGCAGGTGCCAGGATTGGTAGAACAGGTTACGCAGCAACTGCAAGCGATCGTCGATCGCGGCATGAGAGCGGCAGTAGAAGGGTATTGTTAATGGCTGACGATTTATCGATGCAAAGCATCATCAAAATCCACGCGCTGGACAATGTGGCCGTTGCGTTGCGTGATGTTGAGCAAGGTGAGGCAGTAACGGCGGGTGGTGTGACGGTCACGCTGCCACAGCCGGTGGCGCGTGGGCACAAATTTGCACTTTATGACATTGCGCCGGGCGAGATGATCGTGAAGTACGGCTTGCCGATCGGCCATGCGTTAGTGGCTATCGCGCCGGGACAGCATATTCACTCCCAGAATGCCAAGACTAACCTGAGCGATCTGGATGAGTATCAGTACCAGCCGGAATTCATGACGCTGCCGGCACAGATGGCCGATCGTGACGTACAGATCTACCGTCGTAAAAACGGCAATGTCGGGGTGCGTAATGAACTGTGGATCCTGCCGACCGTGGGCTGTGTTAACGGCATCGCGCGTCAGATCCAGACTCGCTTCCTGAAAGAAACCAACAATGCAGAAGGCATTGACGGGGTTTACCTGTTTACTCACCCGTTCGGTTGTTCCCAGTTGGGGCAAGACCATGAAAACACGCGTACCATGCTGCAAAACATGGTGCGCCACCCCAATGCGGGGGCGGTTCTGGTGATTGGCCTTGGCTGTGAAAACAACCAGGTAGATGCGTTCCGCACCACGTTGGGCGAGTATGACGAAGAACGTGTTACCTTCATGATCTGCCAACAGCAGGATGATGAAGTCGAAGCCGGGTTGGAGCGTCTGCATGCATTGTATGAAGCGATGCGTAACGATCAACGTGTTCCGGGCAAACTGAGCGAGCTCAAGTTTGGTCTGGAGTGTGGCGGCTCGGATGGGTTGTCAGGCATTACCGCCAACCCGTTGCTGGGGCGTTTCTCGGATTACATGATCGCCAACGGCGGCACCACGGTGCTGACGGAAGTGCCAGAAATGTTTGGCGCAGAGCGTATTCTGATGAGCCGCTGCCGCGATGAAGCGACGTTTGAAAAAACGGTCCACATGGTCAATGACTTCAAACAGTACTTTATCGAGCACAACCAGCCGATTTATGAGAACCCTTCGCCGGGTAACAAGGCCGGTGGTATCACTACGCTGGAAGAGAAATCACTGGGCTGTACCCAGAAAGCGGGGCAGAGCAAAGTGGTGGACGTGCTCAAGTATGGTGAACGCCTGCATACGCCGGGATTGAATCTGCTCAGCGCACCGGGTAACGATGCGGTAGCGACCAGCGCGCTGTGGCGGGCGCGGGCTGCCATATGGTATTGTTCAGTACCGGTCGCGGAACGCCTTACGGCGGTTTTGTCCCTACGGTGAAACTGGCAACCAACAGCGAGTTGGCACAGAAAAAACCGCACTGGATCGACTTTGATGCCGGCCGCCTGATCCATGGGGTGGAAATGGACGATCTGCTGACCCAGTTTGTGGACATGATCGTGCAAATTGCTGATGGCAAAAAGCTGGCGAAAAACGAGATCAATGATTTCCGCGAACTGGCGATATTTAAAAGTGGCGTAACGTTGTAAAACCTCCCGCTTTTAATTAAAATGAAACGGCGTTCCATTTATTGGCGCCGTTTTATTTATTTTCCCCACTCCTTTTCCCAAGGCACAGATCATGACGAGCTATTGGTTTGCTCAGGCAGTGGGGGCGATTGCCTTCCTGGTGGGGATTACCGTATTTTTTCACCGTGACGATCGCAAATTCAAACTACAGCTTTCCCTCTACAGCGCCATCATCGGTATCCATTTCTTTTTGATGGGGGCAAATGCCGCAGGAGCCAGCGCATTGCTGAATGCCGGGCGTACGGTAATTGCCACGCGTACCCACAATCTTGTGGTGATGTTTGCCTTTATCATTCTGACGCTGGTGTTTGGGCTTTCTGGTCTTAAGCATGCGGTTGAACTGCTGCCGATCCTGGGTACGCTGATCAGCACCTGGGCGCTGTTCCGCACCAGTGGGTTGACCACGCGCTGTATTATCTGGTGCGCCACGCTATGCTGGGTAATACACAACGTATGGCTTGGTTCAATCGGCGGCTCGCTGATTGAAGGCACATTTTTGATCCTCAATGGCTACAACATCATTCGTTTTTGGCGCATGCAGAAGCGTGGGCTGGACCCGTTCCGGGCGGAAACGCAATCTCATTAATGTCGCTATTGCTCCGTTTTCCCTCACCTTGAGACAGAAGATGAGGGTAACGAGAAGGTGTTACAGCAGGTTCAGCCGTTCTTTCTCTGCCAACTTGGCATCTTCCGCATCACACACTGCCGCCGTAAAGATGACGTCCGTGGAGGAGTTCACTGCGGTTTCCACCGAGTCTTGAATCACACCGATGATAAAGCCGACGGCGACCACTTGCATGGCCACGTCATTCGCAATACCAAACATGCTGCACGCCAGCGGGATTAACAGCAATGATCCTCCGGCAACCCCCGATGCGCCACAGGCACAAATGGCGGCGACCACGCTGAGCAGCAGTGCGGTAGGCATATCGACATGGATGCCCAGCGTATGAGCGGCAGCCAACGTCAGGATGGTGATGGTCACCGCTGCACCCGCCATGTTAATGGTGGCTCCCAGCGGGATGGCGACGGAGTAGGTGTCTTCGTCCAGATTCAGTTTACGACAAAGCTCCATGTTCACCGGGATGTTGGCTGCCGAACTGCGAGTGAAAAAGGCGGTAATACCGCTTTCGCGCAGGCAGGTCAGCACCAGCGGATACGGGTTGCGGCGAATTTTCCAGAACACGATCAGCGGATTGATGACAAACATCACGATCAGCATGCCACCGACCAGTACGGTTAGCAGATGCGCGTAACCCCACAGTGCGTCAAAGCCGGTTTCTGCTAACGTTGAGGATACCAGACCAAAAATCCCAAGCGGTGCAAAGCGAATCACGGTGCGCACCAGCAGCGTCACCGCATCAGAGGCATCGTTGATAAAGGCTTTGGTGGACGGCGAGGCGTGGCGAAACGCGATGCCAAAACCAATTGCCCACACCAGAATACCGATGTAGTTGGCGTTGATCAGCGCATGAATCGGGTTGGCGACCACGCTCATCAGTAACCCTTTCAGCACCTCAACAATGCCAGCGGGCGGTACGATATCGGCAGACTGTGCGCTCAAGGCGAGGGTAGTGGGGAACAAAAAGCCCAGAACCACCGCGACCAGCGCGGCCGAAAAGGTGCCGATGCCGTACAGGACCAGAATGGGGCGGATATTGGTTTTCTGTCCTTGCTGATGATTGGTGATGGACGCCATCACCAGAACCAGTACCAAAACAGGCGCAACGGCTTTCAAGCCTCCGACAAACAGCGTACCGAGCAGGCCGACGGCCAAGGCCGCCGAGGGGGATAGCAGCGCGAGGAGAATACCTAACGCTAACCCGACAACGATTTGCTGCACCAGACTGCCTCGCACTGTATAGCGGAGAATCGCAGAGTATGTATTTTTCATAAAATAGACGGTGTTCCCGTTCCGTAACTTAACAAGGGTTGTGTGGTAGCACGTTGCAGGATGAAAACCTCTGGAGAATGCAATGGGTTTTTTTTCATAACCTGTAACAAAGTGTTTGCGCAGAGCAGTATAGGGAAAAGAGACATTAAAAAAAGCAATGGCACACGAATTTGTGCGGCGGGTCATTCACAAATCGCCTCCTTTTACGGAGGCGATAAGCGGTTTAGCGAGCGGCGCGCTGATTCACCCACAGGTTAATCAGCAGCGTGATGGCCAGAATGCTGGCTACCACGCCCAGAGAGATAGCGATAGGAATATGGAACAGGTCGATCAGCATCATCTTGGTGCCGATAAACACCAGAATGACGGCCAGACCATACTTGAGCAGCGAGAACTTCTCCGCCACGCCAGCCAGCAGGAAATACATGGCGCGCAGGCCCAGAATGGCAAACAGGTTGGAGGTCAGCACAATAAACGGGTCGGTGGTCACCGCAAATATGGCCGGGATACTGTCAACGGCAAAGATAACATCGCTGATCTCAACCAGAATCAAGACTAAAAACAGCGGGGTGGCATACAGAATACCGTTACGCCGCAAGAAGAAGCGTTCGTTTTCGATGGTATCCGTCATCCGCAGGTGCCCACGTAGCCAACGCACTAGCGGCTTGTCGCCAAGATCGCCACCATCGTCTTTGGAGAACGCCATTTTCAGGCCGGTGAACAGCAGGAACGCGCCAAATACGTAGAGTAACCATTGGAATTGCGTAACCAGCCAGCTGCCACCAAACACCATCAGCGTTCGCAGGATGATGGCTCCCAGCACGCCATACACCAGCACACGCCGCTGATAGTGGGCGGGCACGCCGAAATAGCTGAACAGCATCAGCCAGACGAAGACGTTATCGACAGCGAGCGCTTTTTCAATCAGATAACCGGTGAGGAAGGCGAGGGCTTGCGTGTTGGCGACTTCTACGCCGAGCGTGCCTTTCAGATACCACCAGAATCCGGCATTGAAGGCGAGCGACAGCGTAACCCAAATCAATGACCAGGCAGCCGCCTGGCGAAAGGTCATGGTGGTGGCACCCTTACGCCCTTGATAGAGCAAATCTACCGCCAGCATGGCGATAACAATGACAGCGAAGCTGCCCCACAACCACGGCGTACCGATGGAGTTCATAACAGGTTCCTTGCAACAAAAATTAACACCGTCAGGCCTCATTTTTATCTGGCGCGATGGCGAGCCAGGTAAAAAAAAACGACATGTATCGGAAGACACAGGTCGTTTGGTCACTCGCGTTGCAAATGTCCCTCGCCTTCCGGCAAGGTCTCACTTACAACGCCAATGCAGAATGTTCATTGGTATTGCCCGATAACCGGAAGCATATCTCCACTTACTTTATAGCAAGCTTGACACATGACTTCGTAATGACGATTAATCGGCGGAAAAGTTACTCCCCTTTGCATCAGCAAAGATAGGTGAAAAGTCGATCCAGGTCAAATTCTGTGAACACTTTTCACCTGCCCCGTTATTGCGGTCCGCAGGGAAAACGGAAAATAAACCACGCTAAAACTACTTTTTAACCAAAACACCTTTGGGTGTTGCCCAAACGGCGTGGCTGCAGTATTTCTGTGTCCGAAACCGAACCCTTGATGACGATGCACTGAGGTGAAGGGCGCAGGATTTCAGCACAGATACGCGCCGGAAGCCCCATGCTATCCGGTTATTACAGCGATCGACCGCTAAACTTCCGCTGTCGCTATTATCGATCCAGCTCTCGGTGTACCTCGATGCCATTCAGCCTTGCGACAGCCAGCACAGCTACTCACTCAAACTCTGCATCTGCCCGCTCAAGCCCGTGACGCACTATCCCGTTGCATAAAACTTATTGTACTGTAATCCTTTTTTGGAAGATTCCGTTATCAAAATAGGCTTTACTCTCGTACTATACGGTGTTTTCATGGGACTTTACCTATATCAAATAACCTAAAACTTAAATGCGATAGTCGCTTACACTAAATAAACACGTTACGGGCTAAGGTAACTAAATAATACTCTAAACGTATGGGGTTTCCGTTATTCAAACCACCCCAATCAATAGTCATTAAATGAAGTTTCTTGACGTGGTGTTCTTCGCAATTAAATTGCACGATTTTTTTAAAAAAACTTATATATTATGAATGCTTACTCATCTGACTTTAGACATTGCGGTTATATGCACTACAGGGCCATGGCTGGATGCTAACCTTCTGAAAAAGATACACTACTCACTGAAGTGGCAAATCTCGAAAAAGACCCTTATGCCCCAGATGAAACACTGAGAAAGAGAAGTTATGGGAATGCAATCATTCTGCCATGGCAACCGGACCGCCTCTTCTGGCTTCCCACCGTTACTCGTAACGGTAAGGAAAAGTCGGGATACGACCAGGGTTCTAACAATCCGGATCATGAGTCAATTCGTTATTTCAATTCACTCAGCCGAGAGTTAAAAAAAACGGCTTTTATAAATAAATTAGTACTTGAGGATTATCATTATACATTTGGTCTTGCCGATTACTATTTACCGATTTATGTAGGCGTCCATTTGGTCAGCGTCTCCTGCACTGACAATGCTAAGCCCGGATTCAGCTCACCAGACTGTTTTCATCAGGACGGAGAGCCCTTCACGTTTGCTCACCTCGTCAGACGCAGCGAAAATGCGTCTGGCGGGAGAAACTATATTGCTGGGACGGAGGTGAGAAATAAAAAACTTTCTGAAATTTCTGAGAATGATATTCTTCATCATTTTCAGCTCGACGAATTTATGGACAGCTTCGCCGTATGCGATGAACTCGTCAGTCATTACGTAGATCATCTCCATATGAATAAACCGTCTACCCCAGCCGAACGTACAATGATTCTTATCGATTTTTCAAAAACCAAGCAAAGCATATAGTTAAAAACTTATAGGCCTTTTAATGCATGATTCCTTAATTTCTGTGGCAATGGTATTTTTTCTTCTCATGTCTGGTTATTTTTCAGGCAAGCTATCAAGTCCAAAACTGAAAAATTTTTGTGTCTCGCTGATCTCCAACGTAGTTCTGCTGCTTCTGTTTTGTATGGGAATTGATTTTGGAAGCATTTTTACTCAGCGGGACGTTGGATACCAGATAATTAAAAGCGCCCTCTTATTCTCGGCACTGATTGCTTTCTTTACTTACATTTTCCTATACAGGAAGCGCCGAGTTACGTCAGTCAAAAAGGAAGAGCTCTCATTTTTTATGCCGTTCAAAGGCTGTTTAAAAGCGATGACGGCTTTTCTGTTGGGCTTGGCTGTTTTTAAAATAACGGGGGTTCGGCTGGAGGACGTACATTTATCCAGTAGCTATGTCCTCTCTATTTTGATCTTTTTGGTTGGAATCGACCTTGTCGGTTTCAAAATAGGTCGCTTCAACCTAGAGTTGGTCGCTGTTCCCATTTTTACTATATTCGCTACCCTGTTAGCCGTTTTTGTATTTTCAGTCTTCTCTCATCTGTCGTGGAGAGAATTATTTGTGGTTTCGAGCGGGTTGGGGTGGTTTTCACTCTCGGGACCGATGGTTAACAAGCTGGTTTCGCCCGAAATGGGGGCGATGGCATTCATGACGGATTTCTTCAGAGAAATGTTCAGCATCATGTTTCTTTATTTTCTGGGTAAGAAGCAACCCACAGGTGCCATCGGTATATCGGGCGCTGCCGCCCTAGACTCCGCATTACCTTTTATCAGAGAGAATTGTGAAGAGACATACATCAGCCATGCCATATTCAGCGGGTTTGTTCTGACTGTTCTGGCCCCATTTTTAATCTCCTTCTCAGTAACGTTAGTTGGGTAGCCGCTCCAGAGATTAGCGCGAACTTTCCAGAACGGAATTATGCTCAGGTATCGCGTAAGGATAGTTTCCGTTTTCCAAGCGGCCCTGTTATTGATCCTCAGAAAGTGTGGTGCTGTCGGCGGGGAACACTACGCCGGTCTGGCGGCGAATGTCTGTTTGTAAGCGCGCGACGGTGAGTGAGCGTGTCAGAAAGGCGTGATTGACGTCATTCTTGGCGACCAGTGAGGCAAAGGTTTCCACTTCATACAGCATGCTGTTGATATGCTGCGGTTGGGACAAATCGATTCGTTGACCGTTGCGCGGCACCAGGCTGACCTGCTGGCATTCCGACAGCCTGTCGATGACCAGCGACCCTTCCTCCCCCTGAATTTCACTGGGAATGGCGCTGTTGCTCACCTTGGAATGCGCGATAATCACGTCAAAATCCCCGTAACTCAGTACAACGCTGCCGTGTCCGTCCACGCCGCTTTCCAACAGGGCCGCACTGGCCTGAACGTTATGGGGATCGCCCCACAGGCTGACGGCGAATGCCAGGCAGTAGTAGCCAATATCCATGATGGAGCCGTTGGAAAACGCCGGGTTAAAGGTGTTGGGGTTCTCTCCCGCCAGATAGGGTTGGTAACGGGAAGAATATTGGCAGTAATTCAGAAACACTTTGCGCAGCCGACCAATGCGCGCTAGCCCCTGCATCACCACGGCGTAATTAGGCAAGCTCGCGGTTTTGAAAGCTTCGAATAACACAACCTGATTGGCTTGTGCGCACGCGATCATTCTCTGGGCCTGGGCATGGTTTGACGCCAACGGTTTTTCGCAGACCACGTGTTTGCCATGCTCGAGAAACAGGATGGATTGTTCCGCGTGCAGGCTATTCGGACTCGCGATATAGACCGCATCAATCAGATCGGACTGGGCGAGTGCCTCCAGAGAGGTGAAGCAGTGTTCAACCAGATAGTTCGTTTGAAATTGCTGCGCTTTTTCCTGCGAACGGGAGTAGATGGCGATCAACTTCATCTTGCCGGTTTCATGTGCAGCATCAACAAACTGGCGCGTGATTTGACTGGTTCCTACAATAGCGAAACGAATCATGACGGGTCGATGTTCCTGGCGAGAGCGTAAGAAAAACAGAGTAACATGATGTGGGCGCAAGGCAATCGTCCTGTCGCGGTTCTGCGTAGGGGAAAACCACGACAACAGGAGGTCTCGCGGCCGGATTCCCCCTGACTGACGAAAAGCATTTACTGCTCCCCAACGTTACGGGGTACACTGCGCAACCTTTATGACGCGGGAGAGGCCGATGAGCCAATTGGAACTGGAAACGCGAACGCTCACGTTGGTGCGTTATCCGAAAACGTCTGAGAATTCCACTTTACAAGCCTGGGAAGCAGCAGATGCGTTTTTGCTGAACGAAATTGCTGCCATGGAGCTTGCGCCTGGGCCCGTTGTGATTCTAAACGACACATTCGGTGCACTGGCCTGTGGATTACAGGCGTATGAGCCGCTCTGCGTCAGCGACAGCTACCTGAGCCAACTGGCGACGCGACATAATCTGTCGCTCAACGGCTTTGCGCCGGAATCCGTCGTGTTGCAAGACAGCCTGACGGCATTACCTGATGCGCCATCGCTGGTGGTTATCAAAGTGCCAAAAACGCTGGCGATGCTGGAGTATCAGCTCCACATGCTGCGCTCGGTCGTCGCCCCGCATACGCGAATTATTGCCGGTGCGAAGGCGCGCGACATTCATACTTCCACGTTGCAACTGTTTGAAAAAATCATTGGCCCGACGCGCACGTCACTGGCGTGGAAAAAGGCGCGTCTGATTCACTGCGACGTGGCGCAAATCAATGTAGGTAAGTATTCACCAACCGTTGAATGGGAACTGGAGGGGTATGGTTACCGTATCCACAACCATGCCAACGTGTTTTCACGCGGCAGCCTGGATATTGGTACGCGTTTTTTTATGCAGCACTTGCCCCATGATATTGACGGCAAGATCATGGATTTAGGCTGCGGTAATGGGATTGTCGGGCTGGTGGCGCTGGCGCAAAATCCTTCAGCGCTGGTCAGCTTCGTTGATGAATCCCATATGGCGCTCGCTTCCAGCCGCATGAACGTGGAAATCAACTGTCCGCACGATCTGCCGCGTGCCAGTTTTGTGGTGAATAACTCGCTGGCCAACATTGCCCCTGATTCGCTGCAAGCGGTGCTGTGTAACCCGCCGTTCCACCAGCAGCAGACCATCACCGACCATCTGGCCTGGAATATGTTCAGCGACGCGCGCCGCTGTTTAGCGCATGGCGGTGAGTTGCGTATCGTAGGCAATCGCCACCTCAACTACTATCAGAAGCTGAAACACCTGTTTGGCAACTGCGAACAGCTGGCAGGCAACAACAAGTTTGTGGTGTTGCGCGCGGTGAAGCTAGCAGCGTCTCGCTGAACGGGAGTTGAGTAACAGGCTACAGCGTTAACGCCAGTCGGGTGGCTTGATCGATGGCCCGCCGGGCATCCAGTTCGGCGGCGACATCCGCACCGCCAATCAGATGCACGGCGACCCCACTGGCCTGTAATGGCGCATAGAGATCGCGCCGTGAATCCTGTCCTGCACAGACGATGACAGTGTCGGCGGCGATGCACCTCTCCTGGCCCTGATGAATAATATGCAGCCCGGCATCGTCAATGCGCTGATAGTGCACGCTGTCCATAAAGCTCACCCCGTGGCGCAGCAGCTGTGCCCGGTGTATCCATCCGGTGGTTTTGCCCAGGTGTTCACCCAGCTTTCCTGCCTTACGTTGCAGCAGCACGATGTCATGCTGATGCACTATGCCAGTGGGTGCGCCGGCGGCGAACGGTAATATGCCGCCCGGTTTATCAAGCGTGCGATCGATACCCCATTCGGCATAGAAATCGGCTTGCGGTGGTGCGCTCAGGTAATGGGCCACATCAACACCAATACCGCCTGCACCGATAATGACTACCCGCTTGCCAACAGGAACCTTATCGCGCAGCACCTGTAAGTAGCTCACTACGCTTGGGTGATCAATGCCGGGAATATCTGGCATACGCGGCGTTATGCCACACGCCAGAACAACGGAATCAAAGCTTTTAAGATCGTCTACCGTGGCTTTGGTATTGAGGCGTACCAAGACGTGAGTGAGCACCAACATACGGCGGTAATAGCGCAGCGTCTCCGTGAATTCCTGTTTGCCGGGGATTTGCCGGGCCAGGTTAAACTGACCGCCGATGTTACTGTCCGCTTCAAACAACGTCACTGCATGGCCGCGCTGTGCTGCGTTGATGGCAAAAGCGAGCCCTGCCGGGCCAGCACCGACGACGGCAATTCGTTGCGGTGTGTCTGTGGCGACTATGGTGAGCGTTGTTTCGTGGCAGGCGCGCGGGTTGACTAAGCATGAGGTCACCTTGCCGACAAATATTCTATCGAGACAAGCCTGATTGCAGCCGATACAGGTATTGATCTCATCGCTGCGGCCCGTTTCTGCTTTCTCAAGCAAGTGCGAATCCGCCAGAAAGGGGCGCGCCATGGAAACCATATCGGCGCAACCCTGCGCCAGCAGCTGTTCTGCCTGAGCCGGATCGTTAATGCGGTTGGTCGTAATAAGCGGTATGTTTACCTTGCCCATCAAGCGCTGGGTCACCCAGCCAAAGGCTGCGCGCGGCACCAGCGTTGCGATGGTCGGGATACGTGCTTCGTGCCAGCCAATACCGGTGTTAAGCAACGTGACGCCAGCGGTTTCCATCTCTTGAGCCAGCGTTTCTATCTCTTGCCATGAGGAGCCGGATTCCACCAGATCGAGCATCGACAGGCGATAGATGATAATAAAGTGTGGCCCGGCCGCACGGCGCACAGCACGTACAATCTCCAACGCGAAGCGGCAGCGGTTTTGTTGGTTACCACCCCAGCTGTCATGCCGCTGGTTGGTGCGTTCGACCAGAAATTGATTAATCAGATACCCTTCAGAGCCCATGATTTCTACACCGTCATAGCCTGCCTGCTGGGCCAGCGCCGCACAGCGGGCAAAATCAGCGATGGTGTGTAAAATTTCCTCATGGGTCATGGCGTGCGGAAGGAAGGGGCTGATCGGTGCCTGAAGGGCGGAAGGTGCAACGGGATCGGGTTGATAGCTGTAGCGTCCGGCATGCAGAATTTGCAGCGCAATTTTCCCTCCCGCTTCATGCACCGCGGTCGTTATTGGGAGATGGTGAGCTAGCTGTTCTTCATGTTCAAGCGTTGCACCGCCAGCGACCACGGCACCTTTGGCGTTGGGCGCAATACCACCGGTAACAATCAGCGCCACACCGCCCTGTACGCGTTCTCGATAAAACGCTGCCAACCGTTCAGTGCCTTGTGGATGCTCTTCCAAACCGGTGTGCATTGAACCCATGATGACGCGGTTTTTTAACGTGGTGAAGCCCAGATTGAGGGGTGAAAAAAGCTTGGGGTAGGCGTGCATGATGCTCTCCACAGAAACCGCGCAAGAAACTGGTCTGATGAGTTTACTGTAGCGAGTGTTGAATGTTATGTGAAATAAATGTTTATTTAATGTGATTTGTGTCATTCCCTACGGCGACACTCGTTAATTGGGACGGCATACCAGAAGGTTTGTTGTCCGTGCCAACAATCATTATAATTCGCGGGATCAGAGTGCTAAGGAATCGCTATGTGGGTGGATGAGTGGGAACCGGCGCTGGAAAGTGCGCTTACCGATTTGGAACGTTGTGTCAGGTTGCAGCAGCAAGGTTGGCGTCAGGATCGTGAACGCTGGCAGCAGCAGCTCACGCAGGCCCAACAGCGGGAAGCGGAGCTGTGCGCACAGATCGAAAGGTTAGTGATTCAGTTAAACTCTATGGATGCGTCGCCGGAACGAAATCCCCTGGTGCAGCGCATTAAAATGATTGGCGCCTATATTGACGCCTTGGCGAAGGATGCCTCCGCCTTTAGTCGTTCACTTCCCTGATCGATTTGATTTGTCCTGTTTTTTCCACTGGTGTTGGTGCTCGCTGAGCAAACGGCAGAAATCTGCCGTTTGCATGACGCTGCGTGGCTTACAGTAGCGTCAGGGTTACGTCGATATTGCCGCGTGTGGCGTTAGAATACGGGCACACGATATGGGCCTTTTCCACCAGTGCTTGCGCGGTTTCACGCGCCAATCCTGGCAGATCAATTTTCAATTCCACCTCAATAGCAAATCCGGTTGGTGCGGCGCCGATGCCGACGCTTCCCTCAATGGTGGTTGCCGCTGGCAATGCCATTTTTTCTTTGCTGGCGACAAACTTCAGCGCACCAAGGAAACAGGCAGAGTAACCTGCGGCAAACAGCTGTTCCGGGTTCGTCCCTTCGCCACCGGCACCGCCCAGTTCGCGTGGTGTCGTTAATTTGACACTTAACTGTTGATCGGACGATTCGGCGCGGCCATCGCGTCCGCCAGTGGCTTTTGCGTGAGCGACATACAGTACTTTTTCAATCGACATGGTGTAACTCCTACAGGCTATTTTTTATTACGATATTAAATCGTGCGCTATTTAAATGGTCGAAATAAAACGTCAAGATAAGCGGCCATCAAAGATTCTCGATCAATCTGGCACGCAGGTATTCTAATTGCTGCTTCATCGCTTGCAGCGTGCTGTCATCACACTGCGTGGCACACCGCATGTTTTCCGGTATGGCGCGCGCTTTTTGTTGCAATGTGCGGCCTTCTTCCGTCAACCGAATCAACACCTGACGTTCATCTTCCGCACTGCGCGTTCTGCTGACCAGGCCAGATTGTTGCAATCGTTTAAGCAACGGCGTCAGCGTAGCGGAATCCAGATAAAGCTGCTCACCCAGTTCCGACACCGTAAGCCCATCGCGCTCCCACAACACCAGCATGACAAGATACTGGGGGTAGGTGAGCGACAGTGCTGCCAACTGTTTTCGATAGACTTTATTCATTGCCAGATTGGCTGAATAGAGTGCGAAACAGAGTTGTCCGTCAAGCTGATAGGCTTGCGCTGGCAATGATGTTGGTACTGTCTGCGTTTTCTTGTTCATGAGATATAATCTAGATAGACAAAGATTAAATAGCAAGCGATTTAAGAGCAAAAAAACTTTTTTTGTTAATGGATTGATTTTAGTAATTTTATATTTTTATTGTTACCTAGACTAAGAGGGGCTTAACGTTTTCCTTGCAGGGTTTACATAGTTTCTCCGCATTCTCCACATTTGACGCAATTGTGGAGGCGGAACTTGCAGAGATTTACCCTTACGCTAATTAACTCGAAGTTGCACTGTCTATACTCAACACCGTCAAGACGACAATCGTCGTTAACGAGTAACCTGGAAAGAGAGAGATAGCACTATGCGTAAACTGACAGCGATTCTGGTGGCATCTACATTGGCGTTTGGCGCAGCGGGTATTGCGCATGCGAATGATGCTCAAAAAGGCCATGGTCACGAAGCTCGTATGATGAAAGGTGAACGCGGTGGTCCTCGCGCCGGCATGCATGAAGAGTGGATGCTTAAAGATCTCAACCTGACCGAGGCGCAGAAAAAACAGGTTGGGGATATCATTCGCGATGCGCGCGATAACATGCGTAAAGTGATGCAGGATGAACACCGCGCCATGCGTGATGTGATTGCCTCCGACACGTTCGATATGGCGAAAGCTCAAGCGCAGGTCAATAAGCAGGATGCGATTCACAAAGCGCGGATGGTAAGCCGCCTGGAAACCCAGAACAAGATCTATAACGTTCTGACGCCGGAGCAGAAAAAGCAGTTTAACGAGAATTTTGATAACCGCATCAATCACAAGATGACGGAACCCGCTGAGAAAGCTGCTGCTAAGTAATTCAGCCTTTCTCTTCTGACAACCGCCTTACTCACCGTGCAAGCCCGTTTATAGGGTAGCCGATGAGCAGGCGGTTTTTTTACGCCAGACGCTCACCGGGCAACGGTTAACGTGCGAGTAACGTTAACCACTCATTATGGGTTAGCTTGCGATAAAGTGGGCGTATACGCGCCTTAACGAACTGTAAAATCGCCTGCTCGTCCATGGATTCGGCCTTGGACGGATAATCCCCCCAACCACTGTCATACAATTGATAATAGAGGTTGTTCAGATAGTGTGCGGCCTTTGAAAAAAAACCTGGGCCAAAGTCGAAAAAGTGCTTAGAAAACAGATACAAACCCTCTTCTACGCCCTTGGCGTTTGGGGCATTCAGTAAATGCCACATCTGTATCTTAAGCCAGACCAGGGCGCTGGCCTTTGCGCTGGGTCTTTTTATCTTATTCTCATACAGATAGCGATCGAGATAACCGTTTATCTCGTCATAATCCAGTTTCACATCCAGGCAAAACGACGCAATGATAAGCAGCGTTTCGGAATCATTACCAAACAGCACTTCCTTTTCTGCCCAATCAATTAGCGCGTTATAGTGCTTCTCCCGGTGTAAAGGCCCAAGCAGGGGTTCAAACTCATACAGAGACAATAAGTCCTGTAAGGTGTAGGGATAGGTTAATGCATCCATGCCATCATCCTTTTAAATATGCGTCAGTGACTCATCAGCGCGATGAGCGCGATCAATGCGGGAATTGCTTGAACATAGAGAATTTTCCGGCTCACGGTGAGGGCACCGTACAGCCCGGCAACCAGAACGCAAGCCAGAAAAAAGACCTTAAATTGCAAACCTGCTTCACCCAGCCATAACCCCCAGAGTAATCCAGCGGCTAAGAAACCATTGTACAACCCCTGATTCGCGGCCATTGTCTTGGTGTCGCGAGCAAAATCTGCGTGGAGATTAAAGGCTTTACGACCAACGCGGGTGTTCCACAAGAACATTTCCAGGACGAGGATGTAAACATGTATCGCTGCAACAAGGGCAATTAGAATGTTTGCCAGCACAATCAAGCCTTCTCGAAACCGTGATGTAGGGGAATAAAGTATAGGTGAACTGCATGGGTTATGAATAAGTAATGTTTAACGTCGGGTCGATCACGGGGCACACTTTGGTGCGTGGTGAGCCATAAGTTCAATTACCCAGTCGATAAACACCCGAAGCTTGGCGCTTAAATACCGATTTGGGGGAAAAGCCAGATAAAGTGGCATTGGGCTAAATGCCCACGGTTCGAACAGCCGGTGCAATTCGCCACGATTCTCATGCACCTTTGCCATGTAAGTGGGCAACAAAATAATGCCCAGTCCTGCCAGGCCAGCGGCAAGATAGGCATTGCCATCATCAACGGCAAGCTGATAACGCCCTGTGATGCTGACCGTGTTGCCATCCAGGCTCGCTTCTACTGCCGCCACCTTTCCGTTTTGTGAATTCAGGTAGCCGACCAGATAATGCGCTGATTGCGCCAGTTGATTAGGGTGGGTTGGTGTCCCGGCCTGCGCCAGGTAATTCGGCGTGGCATAGGCTCCGATCGTCAAATCCCCCACATGACGAGCAATAAGCGACTGTTCAGAGATACTGCCTCCGCGTATCACGCAGTCCACATTCTCCCTGACCATGTCTACCTTTCGATCGCTGGCACCAAGGTCAATCTGGATATCGGGATATCGTGCATAAAATGTAGGCAAAGCCGGCACCAGAATCAGACGAGCCAGTGGGCTGGGTACATCAACGCGCAGCTTACCTCTGGGCGTTGTAACGGCATTGGAGAGGCTGGTTTCCGCATCATCCATTGCAGCAAGCAAACGGACGGCATGCTCGTAATACACCGCGCCATCGGCGGTAACGTGCACCTTTCTGGTGGTTCTGTTCAGTAATTTGACGCGCAATCGAATCTCGAGTTGCTGGATTAACTGCGTAACAGAGGTCTTGTTCATCTGTAACGTGGCAGCGGCTTTGGTAAAACTGCCCGACTCGACCACGCGAATAAAAGCCTGCATTGCGTCAAAGCGATCCATCTCGTTGCCTCATGCCTTTCTGATTGTTTGTATTTTACAAATAATGAAGCGGCGTTTTGCGCGTTTATCTCACCGCCACTATGCCCTTAGACTGCGGTGACACACAAGTCATCCATCGTGAAACGGGTTATTCAGAGGTAGGTTATGGCAATGCGCGAGGTAGTTTTTCCTGAAGGGCGACAAGATCTCTATAACCGCAATCGATATTCCCCGGCAGTGAGAGCCAACGGCTTTTTATTCGTGTCAGGGCAGGTGGGCAGCCGGGAAGATGGTTCACCGGAACCGGATTTAACAACACAGGTCAGACGGGCATTTGAGAATTTGAACGCGGTATTGTTTGCCGCAGGCTGCACGTTTGAGGATGTTGTGGATGTGACCGTTTTTGTGGTCGATCCTGAATCAAACCTGGAAACCATCTGGAGCGTGGTACCGGAATTTTGGGGCGACGCGCCTTATCCGGCCTTGACCGGGGTCGGTGTCTCTTGGCTGTCTGGTTTTCACTTTGAAATCAAGGTGGTTGCCAGGTTGCCGTCAGTATTCAGTTCAACCATAACTAAATGCCCAGATGATAGCGTCTAATGAAACGTATCACCGGGTCGCTGACACAGCACCGTTAGCACTGTGTCAGCAGTATTTTTTAACAAACCAAATGGTTAGTTCTTAATTACTGCCAGTTACCTGCTTACAGCTTTCCAGCCAGCCAGTGGTATCAATCTTGCCGTTTGCCAAATACTTCTGTTGATTTTGCCAGTGCGCAGCAAGGAAGGGCTTGAGTCCAGAGAGCCTTTTGTTGAGGGTGAGCATTTGATCAAACACGGTAACCTCATGTTTCAGCCCATCTTGCCCATATAAGGTTGCCGAATCGACCAGACTACTGGCGTAATAACCCGTAAGTTGCTGTAGTCGTTCAGTTTGCTCACCGAGTTTAGCTTTCCGGTTGGCGCAATTTGTATCGCTTGCGTCCTTGTCTTTACAGAGTGCGTCATAGTTTTGATTCAAGAAGTCAAGGAAACGTCCGTCATCTTGCAGTTTTGTACACAAAAAGGAGCCTAAGTTAAGGCTGGCGCGGATCGATTGCGCGCGCTCTTCTTGCTGCTGTTGATTGCTGGCGCGCAGTTGATTCTCCAACTCTTTGAGCTTTTGTTTCAGTGCTGCATCCTCAACGCCAGAAGCAAGGCTCCCCAGTGCTTTCGCGGTATCTTTCGATTCATCTTTTTTCTGGTCAGCATTCGGGTTACTAGTGCCGAGTGTTTCCCAACTTTTTTCTAGCTGTTTAACCCTGCCCTGTGAGGTTATTGTTCGGGAGACGACGACCAGGCGCAGGCCCGTTGTTTTACTGGTGGCGGGTGCTGCATTGTCGTAGTAATTGACTTCTTTACGCATTGTGCTTCGAATATCTGACTCATCAGACAGGTAATTGCCACCGCGCACCACAAAGCCTCCGGTTTGACCATGCATGCGGTGCAGTTTGTTAAGAGAATACGGAGTAAACATCATTTCGGACACATTGCCTAGCATGTCATACAGGCCGAGCGGGTTAGGAGTAAGACGCCCTACCAATTGTATTTTCCCGTTGGACGATTGAGCGCCGGTATACCATTCATAGTTCTTGATATCATCCATCGGATAGCGCATATCGCGAAACTCGACACTGTTAACTTTTAACCCGCCACGGGCGGCAAATTCCCATTCAACTTCCGTCGGCAGTCGCAAAAAACCCGGCTCGTCTTCTTCTTTGGGTAATTTGTCGCGGGCGTTGCTGCGCAACCATTGATTGTATTTGTCAGCGGCTGTCACCGCCTCAAACCAACTCATCCCTGTTGCTGGTACGCTAAGTTTGCGAGAAGGTGTAGGGCAATTACCTTCCATCAATGCCTGATATTGCAAGGCTGTGAGCTCATATTTGGCCATCAGGTAATAGCGTCCTTTACCTTTACCGGAATCAGCAAAACTTCCAGCAATAAAGGCGGGGTAGCTGTGTTCGATAACGCCCCATTCTCCGCCATCCTGCCCGAGAGTTATCGGTAAATCATCGAGGGGGCTAGCAACGGGAATCTCAATTCGACGAAAAGCCATCGCGCCATCGCAAGGCATGGGCAGGATAATATCTTCATCATCGGGTTTGGGATTGAAAGCATCTTTATCCCAAGCGGTGGCTAATGCCGGGGATATATTCACGGACAGGCCAAGCATCAGCAAGGGCATGAGTGAAAAAGGAGTGTAGGTCACAAACTGTCTCCGCTAATGATCAAATAATTGGGTTGATGACGTGGAATACATCACAGCTCACGAAGGCTCTGGGCCGGTTCAATATTGATGGCGCGATAAGCCCCAATGCTGGCAACCAAGATCGCCACTACCGTCGTCAGCGCCATGGCTATCAGGCTGTGTTCTAACGTGATCTTGCATAGCATCTGGCCCGTAGCCAGGTTACTGGCCAGTGCGCGGTTAAATACCTGGCTGGCGATGAGATAGACACTATAGCCACCGACATAAGCGGCGAGACTTAACAGGCAGCCCTGTAAAATCACATACAACCCGACGGCTGGCCCAGTGAAACCAAGTAGGCGCAATACGGCAATATGCTTACGTTTGCGATCGACATTGGCGATAAAAGAGCCGATCAGAGAGGCAATGCATCCAATCAGTGCCGTTGTAGCAATCGTGTTGAAAATTACACCTAGCACTCGGTTGATGCTTTTTACATTTTCAATATCAGCCAAACGGCTTGATGTTTCGATGCGTTGCGCCCTGAGATCGCGCTCAAGGTTGGCCACCTGATCAATGTCTTTGGCGTACAGCCTGGCTCTGGCATAGAGCGGTGGCTTTCCACCGATTTGAGTGCCACTACTGATACCCAGGGTTGAGACAGCATAGCCGTCTCGAAAATGCTCAAGCATTATGAGTAATGCTGGCTGAACAAATATTGCTGCGCGGTTGAAATAGGTGGCCGGTAAAATCCCTATGACAGTCAGGTTTTTACGTCCCCATTCCCGACGCGTGTCCAGCAGTCGGTTTACGCGCAGTTTGACCGTGTCCCCGACATTGACTGCCAGTTTGCGCGCTGCCTCTTGCGTTAATACAACATCATTATCGCGATGCAGCTTGAGGTTCCCTAGTAATGGGTCACCTGAAGCGGTAGGGATCACTTCCACATTCTCGATAAAATGGCTGCTGTCTGTTTGCAGATCGGCAAGCGTGTTCAGCGAGCGGGTCTGCCCGATAGCAAAGCCGACATCTGGACGCTGACGAAGTGTTTCTATCCAGGCTTGGTCATAGCTGCCGCTGCTCAGCATACGGATCTCGAGATTGCGCGGATCGTTGGCCAAATCATCCTGCAGCTGGCTGACGATGCCAAAACGCAGGCCAAACAGCAGTAGCAGGGGAGCGATGACGGCGATCAGGGAAGAGATGATGCAAAACGAGATAATGCGATCGTGCCATAGATCTTGCAGTGTCAGTCGGCTAAGCAATAAGAGCCGATTAAAGGACAAAATATGTCCCCCCTTGTGCTTGCGTTTGAGCTATTGACGTTGGGTCAAAACGAGCGATGAGACAAGGCAGATCAAAACGTTGAACCAGTGGCCAGTCGTGGCAAACAACCAGTGCCATCATGCCTTCTTGGCGAACCAGTTCGATAAATAGGCGAAACAGCTGCTGCGCATTGTGGGGATCAAGCGCTGCGGTAGGTTCGTCAGCCAGTACCAGTCTCGGACGATGCACAATTGCGCGGGCAAACGCCGTTCTTTGCCGCTCACCAAATGAAAGCTGCGCTGGATATTTGGCTAACAGGGGCTCCAGTTTTAACGCATGCACCATTCTGGCCAACATGGCTGCATCGGGGTCTACACCGAGCATTTGGCAGGGCAGCAGAATATTATCGCGTACTGTCAAATAGGGCAGTAGACCGCCGTTCTGTAACACAAATCCGAGTTGGCGTGCACGAATCTCTGCCAACTCCGCTTGTCGCTTGGCTTTAAGCAATGCTGCAATATCAAGCCGCTGGCCTTCTTCGTTTAGCTCAAAACGCGTAATGTTGGTGGGATGCAGCAATAGGCCTATTGCTTCGAGCAATGTGCTTTTACCACAGCCGCTTTCACCAGTAACAGCCATCACTTGTCCTGACCGCAGCTCAAGCTGCGTTAGGTAAACATGATGGGCTTGAACACCTTCACCACGTGCAATGTGCAAGTTTTGAATATGCAGCATTAGGGCATCATTTCCAACGGTACTGGATAGACACGATCGCGTGGATCGCTGTCTTTGGCGAGTTCAACCCAGCGATCGACATCGGCGTTATATTTTTGGTAGTGGCGCAGTTTGGCTGACAGGGTTCGGATAAATTTCTCCTGCGAGAGGCCATCCCAGCTTTTCCATGTCTCTTCGTCGAGGTTCAGGACGTCGCTGCGATAGGGGAGGTCAGCGAGATATTCTCCCAATACGCCAAGCTCAGTGATCTTGGTGTTTTCCTGCTGCTTGAGTTGGTTGGGATCGGCCCCCATAGTGGCTGCGACGGTACGTAGGCGCTCAAACATTTTGGTTGGCGAAATGATACCTTCATTTGCAGCGTGTAGAATCTGGTTTACGACATCGCTCAAATCGCTCAGTTGCCCTTTGGTCAACAGCACCCTAACGTCGGTTGTTGGGATGTTCTGCTTGATCAGATCGCGATCGCTGATCCAGGCCTTAAATACCAGCGGTGCTTGCGTGCCATTCTTTTTACCGAGGTAAGCCAACTGCATGGCATGGCCGATCAATGCCGTATCCTGAAGCAGTTTCTGTTCTGGCGTCACTTTTTGACCTTCATCTTTGGCATAGAGCGCGCTTCCCACGGCAGGCTCGCCCATGTAGGCTGACTTGACCTGTTCGGTAATGGCTGCTGCCAGGGCATCAACCTGCTGACCAAAAGCATTCAGGTCGCCCGCATTCACGGCTTGGTAAAGGTTGGATTGCGTACTATCAAAGTTGGAGAGATCGCGGTATTGGCTTTCGGCCTTGGCATGATTATCTTTGCCGCTAGGTGTCTTCAGGTGCAAGGTGTAGATAGCAATGCCTCGGTTACCAGCCTCCAGGCGCAGTTGTTTGGCATCCAGGCCTGTTCCTGAGAGTTTGTTACTGCCATCGATTGCCCCTGCATCGGTGATCAGAACCATATAGCGAGCGCCGAACTTGCTCCAGTCAATGTCATCAATCGCTGATTGCACACCGGCATAGGCGTCCTCATCGTATAAGGAACTCGATACCTTGGCCTCTTTCAGATCTGCGACCTTGTTAAGGAAATCCTTGCCATCTTTAACCTGACTGGGGTCGGCATATATTTTGGTTCTGTATTCAAGGCCAGGCACCGCTTTGGTGTTTGAACGGTATGAGATCAAACCAAATTTAACCTGCTCTCCGAGGTTCTCCTGTTTAATCTTGTCATAGATCTTGTTCACCGCTTCCTTGGTGCGCTCAATGTAAGGGCCCATCGAAATCGTGGAGTCGATGACGAAGACTACCGTGGCATTGAACCCTTTGAGTTGGTTTACATCTTCGACCTGTTTGGCGTTGGGATCCGCCTTGCTGACCGACGCGACGTTTAGCAGGCGCGTGTAGAACCCCTCTTCAGTCATGACTTCTTCGCCGCTCAAGATGGGCAGCAGGTAAAACTGCTTTTGCAGATCAATAAAAAACTCAGGTTCCTGAGCTTGCACGCCTTCTGCCTGGCCTTCTCGTTTGAGTTTGGCACGCAGTGGTGCTACCAGTGACACGGGATCTGGTGCGGCGAGAATATCATCCAGACTTTTTCTCTCTTTGAAAAACAGCAGACGATCGCGGTTGGCGGGGTTAGTGAACGCCAGAGTCAACTGCATTTTCCAGTCAACGGTGCAGGATTTCGGTAACCACTCGATGGTTTTTCCATAGCTATCTGGCCCAACGTTGACCCAGCTTTCTCCATTGGCGTCGGCTTTTTGGTAAACATAAAGGCTACTGAAAGCGGGTTGTAACTGCCCTTTATCATCCCCGGCCGTTTTGCCCAGTTTGCAGCCTGGCGTGGTGAGTACCCGCTGATATAAGGTTTTTTTTCCTTCTTGCAGTAGCGGCTTGTTGCCCTCAGCAGCAAGCGCGTGGCCAGCGAGAAACAGCCCGTACAAAGGCAAAATTAACCGCAGAATTGGAAAATTTATCATTTTCTCAACTCCTCGAGACGCTGTTTGGCCTTTTGGTTATCGGGATCGGATTGTAGAGCCGTTTCGTACCAATAAACCGCCGTGTCTCGATCGGCTTCTTTAAAGCATTCACTTGGCTTGTGATCTTTCGGATCGTATTCACTGGCGTAAGCGAGTGCGACCTTGCTGTCGCCCCCTTGGGCTCGGTTGGCATACAGACGCTGTGCAACACCGCATTTATTCGCGTTTTTTGCCGCCTGGACAATTTCCAGCAGCTTGTCGCTATCGAGTTTTTGCTGCACACAACTTTGTACGAATTCGAGCTCTTTCTGACTATTCAGAGTAGCGGGTGAGCAATCGTTGGCGGCGGGTTTGTCTGACGGCGTCGTCGATGAAGCCGATACCGCTGAGGATTCTTGTTGCGTGTCTGCTGCTTTGGCGGCACTGGTTGTCGTATCCCGTCCCAGAAACCACCAGAGTGCCCCAACAGCAAGCAGCAGCACAACCAGTGCGGCAGCGAGCATTGGCACCCGCGACGGCTGGCTGTTGCGCTTGAGATCTGCCGTGGCTGACAGTGGCGGTAGCGGTGCTTGTTCGGGCTCAATCGCAGGCAAGGGCATCGATTCGGGGGCCGGGGCCTCGGCGGGTTCTGGTTCCGGC
The DNA here is from genome assembly GCF_019797845.1 of Symbiopectobacterium purcellii. NCBI lineage: Bacteria > Pseudomonadati > Pseudomonadota > Gammaproteobacteria > Enterobacterales > Enterobacteriaceae > Symbiopectobacterium > Symbiopectobacterium purcellii. The sequence goes on from NZ_CP081864.1 coordinate 521,483, forward strand.
GTGCTCAATACGCTACTGCTACTGTAATCACCGGTTTGGCCACGCGCACCGGATGAGAGCAGATCGTCTCGCACCAATTGTAGTGTGGTATTGCGTGTTTCGCCCGAGGCCAACTTGACTTGAATTTGTACCTGACTCGCATTCGCCAGCAGGGGGTCAAGCAAGGTTGGGCCAATGCGAAAACCATTGCCGCTGAGCATGCCATAGCGCCATAAAAATACCGAGATTATTATTCAATATGTTATAGCGTATCGGTCGAAATTACTCGAAATTCGATCGAAATTACTCAATCTCAGTCCACTCAGCGCCCCTGACATTTCGGTATTTATCCGTCATCTCTGATGACTTATGTCCGAGCAATTTTTGCGCATAATCCCTCCCTTTCTCATCAGTGTAGAGTCGTGCCGCCAGGCTTCTGATTTCATGAAATGAGGGAGGTTTGCGTTCCCATGTTAATCCTGATATACGGCGCGCCTTCAAAAAAGCGGCAGATATCGTTTTTGCGGCAAATTGCTTGTATTTGGTGTTTGCGACAATATGCGCTATTCCGTTGTTTAATTTCCTGAACTGGTTCAGTACATCAGCAAGGCATAAATTGAGGCAGTCGATGCGGGTTGTCTGGGAAAACGCCAGCATCATGCCTGTTTTTGCTTGCTTGATGTAAAGCCGTCCGTCTTTTAAATCCTCCCAGCATAGCGCCTGTATATCGCCGAGGCGTTGACCTGTCACCAAAGCAAGGTCAAGGCAGGGCCCGACCCAGGCGGGTAATCTATCCGCTGCCTTGCGGATGACTTTCCACGCATCCAGGGTTATGCGCCCCCGTTGAATATTTATACGTTGGTTTCGGGTGGCTTCGGCAGGATTGCTTTTGAGTAGCCCCTCAGCAATCGCTTCACGAAACAGGTCACGTAACAACGCCCTGATGCAGTTCGCCATTGTCACTTTTCCTTCTTTTACCCACTGATGAAGGAACGAGGCAATGTCTTTGGTTTCTACCTGCTGAATAGCGAATTCACCTAAGTGGGCATTGACTGCTTTCAGGTATTTATTGTACTCGCTCATCGTTTTCGGCTTGAGTTTCCGTCCTTCGAGTATCCTCAGATAACGTTCAGTCCATTCGCTAACTGTAGTCACCTGTGTGTCGTTGATGCGGTCAACGAGCGGTGATGGTTTTGATGAGCCATAAATCGCCATATTAGCGGCGATGGCTTGCGTAATGGCCCCCTGTCGATGGCGGCCCAGGCCATACTCTTTTCCGGTGCGCGGGTCACGGTAGCAAAAATAGCCGCCATTGCGCGGTTGCAGGTTTGGCGGCAAATCGCGGTTCTTATGGCTTCTCCGGCGTGCCATGTCTTATCCTCGATAACAGGGTGGGGTGAAGGGCGCTGGATGGGCCAATGTTTTTGTTCTGGGTGAGCTTGCAGGCGTTTTCCTCAACCAGATATTCGCGCCCATCTCGTATCGGTGCGGGAAAAATCATTCCGCTCCTGACCAATCGCCTGACGGTTTCCATGCAGCGCGGACGGGTTTGCCGCCGGTTCCACTCGGATAAGGTGATGTATGCCATTATTTACCTCTGCTAAAATCAAGCCGCTGCGCCATTTGTCATGGTGGCAAGGGGGGATTTGTGAATCTCAGAAACGGTACCGTGAAGGTTGCAGGCAGGGTGTGCGGTGATGAAGGTGATTTCAGGCGGTAACAGCCTTGATTAAGGTGCTGGTGCAGGTCGTGTCAGCGCCAATGATATAAGTCCCTAAATCACCATTTGATTTGTCCGCCCTTCTACAGCAGTAGACGCCATTGAAAGTGGGGTCGGTATTGCGTCTGAGTTCCCTGCTGATGGTCGAGCGAGGCATATCAAGCTCTCTGGCGATGGTAGCTTGGTTGACACCTTCACCACGTCGCTTTTCGATGTAGAACCGTTCTTTCTGAGTCAGATGTTTTCCCTGTATGCAACAGGCTCTCCAGTAAGGCCAGAACGCTCATTTTATCCGGGTCTGGCCAGTGTGCCACTTTGTTGCGTTTCGAGTGGGAATGGGGCAATAAATCCGATCATCAAAATAAATATTGGACATTTTTTCCGATAGTGCCGTTTTGCCTGGGCGGTTTATGCCGGGAATCCGTAGTGTGTGACTATCAAATAATTTATTTCGATAAGTCTTGACGATCTATGTGTGGTTGTGTATAATGCTCTCAAAGGGGTGTTTTGGGAAAGTTCGCACGACAGTATCATCGGCACGTTCATTGTGTGGGGGTATTATTTCTGATAGCCAATCAACGTATTGAAGGCTTTGTTGAATAAACATATTTTATGCTGCACCCCCGGTGAAACGACAGATCATCGCAACGCAAAATCATGCAGTTAGATAAAACTGTACACCTGATGTGACAAGCATTTTCAACCAAAAATTGCATGGAAAAACAGCATGATTCACTATTATTCAACAAAGCCCGTATTGAATACATGATCGTCTTAATGCGCCGTAAATACGTATATATGCCGTCACCAACGGTCGGGGCGTGTGTTTTTCTCTCTCGGTTATGCTGGGCATGGAACTGTTTTAATCTGTTTGTTACCGGCTCAGATAAATGAATATTAATTTTATTAAGGTTTGTCATGCGGCTTCGTTCACTTATTTTCGGTGTGACTGCGTTTTTTTGTTTTTTTCTGGCTGCAGATGCTGTCGCGGCAATGTACGTCTACCCGATGGTAGCCTCTCTTGATGACAAAAGCACCAGGCAACTGACGCTTGTATCAAAAGATGATGATGTGCAATTTGTTAAAGTGACGCTGAAACGAATAGAAAATCCCGGCACGCCGCAGGAGCGTGAAGTTGTCTCCGATATTGGCGGTGATACCGGCATTGCTGTGGTGCCCTCGAAAATTGCGCTGGCAGCCGGCAGTGAAAGGATTGTCCGAATTGTATCAATGTTACCACCAGAGAAAGAAACAACCTGGCGTATTTACTTTGAGTCTGTAGATAAAAACACCTTCTCTTCTGAGATTACCGGGAAATCATCAAATAAAGATATTTCCACCCGGGTGGGTGTCAATATAATCTGGGGTGTTTTATTGCATGTGCCGCCTCAGAATATAGTGGTCAGCATGAAATACCGTCCGGGCTCATCTGAAATCTTAAATGATGGTACGGTCAGATTGCAATTAAAGGAAATTGGCATCTGTGATAAGCAGGGGAACTGCAAATGGCAAAACAAAGTGAAAACAATTTATCCAGATATGCAGGTCATCCTTAAAGATTTTACGTTCAAACCAGGTGAGCAGTACAAGTTTAAATATACAGATGTTACAACCGGCAATGTGAAGGAGATAACGCCTGAGGCATTGCCATAGTACTTTTTAAGAACAGTTGATTTAAGGGTAACTGATGAAAAAAATTCTTTCATATTCACTGCTTTCTGCAGCCATTCTGACTTTCACATCCGCGCATGCTGTGACAAGAGACATCACCGTCACGGCATCGATTGATCCGACCGTGGATATCACGCTCTCTGACGGCACGGCTTTGCCGGACACCATTGCCATGTCGTATTTGCCGAGTCATGGGCTCAATTCCGTCTCAAGGAGTGTGAAGCTCTGGTCTAACTCAGCCACTGCTGACCTGACTATTGCCCTGGCAACAAGTTCACCATCACTGAGCGCACCGACGACGACCACCACCATCCCTCTTACGGTGACGCTGAACGGTATCGAGCTTAATACGGCGAGCTCGAAACTGGAGTTTGCCGAGTATTTCCCGAACGGGATTACTAACGGCTCAATCACAATCCCTCTGGTGATATCCCAGACAACCAAGGGTGTTGTCAGTACTGCGGGTGACTACAGCGGAACCGTCTCCCTGGTTCTGGCGCAGGCAACAAGCCAAGGCTCCTGATTTATTAATTCATACCTGGCGGCAACCCCGTCAGGTATCTTCTGTGCGGGTTTTATGTGAACCGATTTCCAGTCTGTAGTATTCTCTTTCCTTTTGCAGTCATCATTCCAGCGATATCTCATGCCACTATGCGTGTCCCGGCAGGGTTTGAAGAGTTGATTCAGGGTCAGGAATTTCAGTCAGAGGTTCAGGTATATGGTCAGTCTCTTGGCATGGCCCGTATCCGGGTGGACCTTGAAAATATAACCTTTCTTGAGCCTGATAAATTATCGCTGGCCATCGCGAAACTTTACGGCAATCCCTCCGGACTTGATTCCCTGCTGACAAAAAAACTTCATCTGCCATTGAGCAGGAATGGCCAGTTATCATGCAGTGCCCACCGGGGGCGTGTCGGCTGTGATTATCTCAAAACAGACAGCCTCGGTCTTATTTATGATGAAAACAATAATGTAGTCAGACTGTTTCTCAGCGACCGTTACACTCTTCACGAGCCTGAAGACAGTGGTTATTACCAGGCCACGCCAGCAGGCCGCAATGCACTTATTCACCAGCAGGCTCTAAATCTGGCCACGACGGGTCAGTATCAATCACTGACATTAAGAGGTAATGGCACTCTCGGGCTGGGAGAAACCAGCTATGCCAATGTGGACTGGAGCTGGCTGAGCCAGCGTTCTGGTCATTCCGGTACCCAGCAGGCGGAAGCCTCTAATGCGTATTTCAGGCAGGATTTTCTGAAACGCATCTATATCCAGGCCGGACTGATGAATTCTCAGGATATCTATACGAATGCGGGGGGGAATATAGCCCTGAATCAGTTGCCGATAGGGCGCATTCGCGGCTTTCGTATGGGGTCGACTCTGGCGTGGGCAAATAAAAGCAAAATGTCAGCAGGCACGCCTGTGAACCTGTTTTTACCCCGGGATGCGCGAGTGGATGCCTACCGGGATAATCAGTTGCTCAACACGTTCTACCTCAAAGCCGGCATGCAGTTACTCGATACCAGTATGTTACCGGCGGGCAGTTACACGCTGACCTTGCGTATTTATGAGAATAACCAGCTCGTACGAACGGAATCACAGCTTTATACCCGCCAGGAGATAGGGTGGGGGAACGGATTTCAGTGGTTCCTGCAGGCGGGTTCACCGGACAGTGAACGCTCCTCCATGACTACGGATGCTTCACATGAGCATTTTGTCATGCATGCCGGCGGTCGCCTCCCTCTGACAGACACGCTGGCGCTTACGGCCGGAACGGCTGTACTCAGTGAGTCTGAATATGCCGAAGCGGCAGCCGACTGGCTTCATGGATTTGACGCGGGGGGGCAGCTGAGCACGCGGGTCAGCTCGCTGCAAGGCAGCGATGGTTCCCGAGGGAATACCCAGCAGGTGAGTTACAACGATGGTTTCGCTCTCAGCTTTTACCGCACATCACGGACGGCGGATGACTGTAATGTCCAGCGCTCGCATATTTATGACTTCACGGGCTGCTACAAAAACACCAGCGTGATGTTGTCTGTTCCCGTAATGAGCTGGCAGGTCATTGTGGGTTATACCCTTAGCGATAATCAGGGGCGTTATGTTTACCGTCAGGACCTGGATGAAAACAGTGCTGAATATAATGCCGGTGCCCCCTGGGAACAGGTGTACCAGTCCCGCTCCCGTAGCGAGAACTGGCAGCTTGGTCTGAATCGCAGCTTTGCTGTCAATGGCCTCAATATAAACACGCGGCTGAGCGCTTATGTCAGAAATGTCAGCACCTACAGCAGCCCCGACAAAGGCGGGTATATCGGGGTATCAATATCCCGCAGTACGAAACTTTCAGGCGGAGCTCGCCGGACAACCAGCGCCGGCGTCAGCTGGCAGTCTGGACAGCCAAGTGGAAGTCAGCTTGGGTACAGTACATCAATGACCCAATATGGCGAAGATAACGGAAATGACCGCATAGGCGTGGCATTGTCAGGCGTCAATACTGATACGGTGAATGGCTCGGTCACCGGAAGTACCGGCAGTCAGTACGGTGATGGCACGCTGACGGTAAGTGATGCGTGGGACCGTTCAGGAAGCCGCCGGCATACCTTTGGCAGCAGCGGAGCCTACAACTCCTCCCTGGTGGTGGACCGGTCAGGCGTGGCGCTGGGGCGCTGGAGTAATGACGGCGCGGCCTCAGCCTTTGGTGTCTCCGTCGGGCAGAGTGATGGCGAGACCGGTTCCCGGGTCAGTATCTCCGGTCTCGGGCGTCGGACGGATATCACAAGCGGGCGGCGGGCAGTGTTTACGACGCAGGGATATCAGGAAAGCAGATTCAGTATCAATGAGTCGGGCGTCCCCTCTGACGGGGTGGCGGCTGAAATCACCCGGGGTACGGGCACGACCACGGCCTTTATGGCTCCCGGTAAAATACTTAATAAAGAGGTTACCGTGAGTCCGCGCTATATCTGGCTCGGCCGGTTGCTTGATGGTTCACGTCAGCCTCTTGAGGGCGCTATCCCCCTCAATGTGGCGTCATGGACGTCAGTCGGTGACGGCGGTTTTACCATGGAGACGGAGTCACGCATGGACCAGCTGTACGTTATGCGGGCAGACCGGTTCTGGGTGTGTGCACTGAAGGTGCGGAAAGTACGCGATGTCGTTCGCTATCTGGGTGCCACCACGTGCCAGCGCACAGATATGGCGCATCTGCCGTCAGCAGAGCGTCGTCAGGTTACCCTGATGACCGCCGGGTCAGAGCGTACAAACAGCCCGGTAGCAATGACAGACTAATACGTTTACACCAATAATCCAGACCGTGAGAGCCGATGAAAACAAACATTTATTGCTGGCTGACAGCCCTGTGCTGGCTGGTATCGCTGCCTGTGCTGGCTGACCTGCCGACAAGCAACACGACGACCGTGACGGAGACGATGGACACCAGTTCGCTGCCCGCCCCGCTGTATATCTGGAATAATGTTACCGTTGGCAGCAGCGATGTTGGCAGCAGCGTTGAGAGTAGCTCATATAAAGTAGGCATGGTCTGTAAAAGCAGCACGGACAGCACCAATGGTGCTTGTCCGACAACCCTTACTTGGAATGATGTGGCCCCGGGCTTAATTACGCTGACGTTCACCCAGGACCGCACCGGGCAGACAAAGACCCTGACTGTGAGTGGATTGCGTAATAATCGAGAGTCCAATTATAGCCCTTGGACCTCGGTAACTTTTAATAGAGATCCAAGAAACACGCCAATATTTACTTATAGTATCGCGCAGAGTGAGTTAAGCAGCCTGACTGACGGAGTCTGGCGCGCCACTTTGGTGATGGATTACTACAACTGGACATCTACGTATGTGGCCACCTGGACTGCCAGCATCACTCTGACTGTCACCTCAGAAAGTGCCCAGCAGGTGTATTTCCCGGCCTTTGTGTCCACAGATGCAACTGTTGACCTGGGCGTTTCCGGGCTGAACAATGCAGACTTATCGACAACCACAAGCGGTTCGGCCTCGCTGGATATGTGTCTGTATGACGGCGCGAATGCGGCAGGAAAAACGATAATCCTGTCGCTAAGTGATCAGGGGGCTTCACCTTCAGACCGTACCTCGGGTCTTTTCTCCGTCTACCGGACCGGAGGGAGTGGGGCGGATGCGGCAGACCGCATTGACTTTGCCATCACGGTAAAAAATCCGGTTACCCGCGCTGCGCAGACGGTGAAGAATGGCGAGTCCATCACCTGGACAGCACCGGATGGGGGGTTCACCGCACGACTGGTCACCCTGCCAGACTACACGACATCCACGTATTGTGTTCCGGCGCCGCTGACATTTACCACCCAGACTTCTAAGCCCTCAACTAAACACAGCGGCGATTATACCGGGACGGTGACGGTCACCTATACCCCAAGCACCAGCTGAAAAAACAGCGTTCACCCTGACGGGATGAATCCTTTTTGGGTCATGTATTCAATCCCCAATTCCCAAACGAAATGCAACAAAGTGTGTAGTGGCACACTGGTACTGGCCACCTGATCGGAGGTGATATGCTCACCTCACCAACACGACAGGTGACCTCATGGTTAAACATTTTACGGCGGAATTTAAGCTCGAAGCCGCAAAGCGGGTTGTCGACCACGGCTACATATACGTTAAGGCGGCGGGGTAACTGCTGGGATAATGCGCCAATGGAGCGGCTCTTGCGCCTCCTGAAGACAGAATGGGTGCCGACAAAGGGTTACAACAGCTTCAGCGAAGCCCATGACGCGATGATCCGCTACATCACGGGGTATTACAGCGCTATCCGGCCTCACTGGTATAACGGCGGCTTAACGCCAAACGACTCTGAGCGACGGTTCTACATACAGTCTAATGCGGTGGCCAGTATTAGTTGACCACTACAGGCCCAGCATTTGCCATAACATATTCAGGTACACTTTCACTATCAGTTACAGTGTAAGAATAACTGACAGGTAAATCATTAAAGTTTATACCTGTAGCTGATTGTCCTGTTATTGAACTATATATATTATTCTTTTCAAAAAACTGATAACTATAACCACTACTATCCTCAGATATCTTGTTGGTGTTGTTAGTTGAAAGAAAGTAGTTTGATTCAGAGTAGACAATGCTCCCACTGTTTATCTGTAAAGCATCGTACTGTTTTTTAGGATACTTATGACCATCAGTACCTATATTGTAGTCAGTTGCTGAATAAGTTTTGCTATTATCGAAATAGTTGCTATACACATGAACCCAACCGCGAAGAAGTGGCCGTCCTCGCATATTTGGACCAATCCAATTATGGTGTATGGTTACGTGCAGTAGTTTCGTCACTAGCCAAGAGTCATCATGGTTATAGCCAACAAGCATCGCTAGTCTTTCACCTGCTAAATCGCTATCGTTGCCCACCCAATTCCAGACAGGATTTGGCTGCATATTAACCCAATCATCATTAAAATAGAAGTGGTTATAGGATAGTGTTACATTGTCTGAACTCATTGTAATGCTGATTAAATCATCACTGATATCATAAATATTACAGTGAGTAATCAGAGCATTGCTAACACGCCGTAGAGAAATACCTTCATAATTAATACCTGCGGTTTTAGTACTATCATTATCTCCCACAACCTGTTTAGGCATTGCCTGTAAATCAGAAATCCTACCATAGAAATTAAGGTTTGATATCTTAATGTTTTCTATATTTGTTCCTAATGGTAATAGCTCACCGTCAAATTTCAGCTGTATATTTTCGAGAGCTGCTTTGCCTCCAGGGGCTCCTTCAATGGTTGTGTTATTATTAGCAGTCGATGCAAAGAGTATGGTAGTTAAACCTGCTCCACCATAAATTACACCATCGATAACGATATGGTGTTTACCGCTATATACAGCATCCTCCAATTCGCTAAGTGTTTTTACTAAAACAGCAGGTTCGCTGTCACCACCAACTGTATTTGAATAACCTCCAGTATCATCAGCATAAGCTGAAAAGTTTGATGAAGCTAGTAATAAAGAGAGATTTATCAGCAATTTTTTATTCAAAAAAAACATTTTAAATATACCCTATTAACTTAACGTTTTTCAGTGCCTGGGTGCTTATTGATTTTCTGTTATAAGCTCCAAACTAGTCCAATGGATAGGCTTTGTTGAATAAATAGATTTTATGCTGGCAGCCCAGTGAAACGACGGATCCTCGTAACGTAAAATCATGCAGTTAGACCTCATGAGAAAACTGTACAACTGAGGTGACAAGCATTTTATGGCTTTGTTGAATAAACATATTTTATGCTGTACCCCCGGTGAAACGACAGATCCTCGCAACGCAAAATCATGCAGTTAGGCCTCATGATAAAACTGTATACCTGATATGACAAGCATTTTCAACCAAAACTTGCATGGAAAAACAGCATTATTCACTATTATTCAACAAAGCCGCTCAGACGCTGATTCGCCACCGCATGGTTACGTTAATGGTACTTGTCCGGCCACTATTGCGCCCCGTTTCGCGGCGGGATAAAGGGCCTGATTTTCTTTCTCAGCAACGCATCGTGGCATTTTCAATGACAACTAATTTAGACATAACAATTTCTCCATAATTAAACGTATGTAGTTATCAGAGGACTAACGGGTAAAATTTTGCAGATTGGCGGTCAGATCGCTTACACTTGGCTTAACACAGGAGGATTTCCCCATGGGCCAGGTTGCATTTGATACATTGCAGGCGTCAGAAGAACTTGAAACCGCTGGTATCTCCAGAGAACAAGCTAAGGCGATTTCGCTCGTCGTACGCAAGTCTCATGAGGTGGCGGATGTGGCCACCAAGGCCGATATAGTTGAAGTCAAGCACGAAATTGCCGAAGTAAACCGAAATGTCGCCGATGTCCGTAAAGATATGGCTCATCGCTTCGAGAAGACCGACGCTCAGATAGCCGATGTGCGTAAGGACCTGTCCGCAGAGATTGGCAACGTGCGCAAGGATATGGAAATCGTCCGCAAAGATTTACAGCTTGAAATGGCGGGTATTCGCTCCGAGCAGAAGTTAATTCGCTGGATGCTGAGTGCTGGAATTTTGGGTATTCTCTCTCTGGTTGTGAAAGCTTTTCTCGTCACAGCCCTTTAATTAATTTGTCTCAGGGTTGTTAGCTCAGTTGGTAGAGCAGTGGACTCTTAATACCATCGGTCGCAGGTTAAAATCCTGCACAACCCGCCATATTTAGGATTAGTCGCATCTGACAGCACCGTAACGCCCTATGTAATTCTTAAAGCGTTCGTCTTTAGATGGGTCAATTTCTACTTTGGCATAAACTCTATTTGCTTCCGCTGCGATCCGCTTCTCTTCGGCCAATATCACGCGATTTTCCCATGCCACCCGTTTTTCTTCCCAGTTAATTAACCGTGGGTGAGGCAATCCTTTTTCGCCAGCGTCTACAGCTTCCATTGCTCCTCTGACTATAGGAATAGTCTTTAGGTAGCGTTCCTTTCTCCCCGCATCCAGTCGGTTGTAATATTGCCTTTCGTCAGGCGTTAATTCTTCATAGGTCATAACGTCACCTGAAATTCAGGCAGCACAAAGCCGTCCCTATTGGCTATCGTGCTGCGGTGAGAGTGGGGGTATTCCTTAAAAGGGGATATCGTCCGTAAAATCGATTGCAGGCTGGTTATGCTGCTGTGCGGGTGCCGATGCTCCCTGTGAGGGACTTCCTTTCTGCTCCTGCTTGTGTGACTGCCCGCCAAAATCGATATCGTTCACGATAATCACAGGAGCGGTTCTTTTATTGCCTTGCGGATCTGTCCATTCATCCAGTGCAAACTCTCCAGTTACCATAACTTTTGTTCCTGTAGTCAGGTACTGAGGAAGCTTTTCAGCCCTGGGCCCAAGCAGGCGGCATTGCACCCACGATGTTTTCTCATGCTCTCCATAGCCTTGCTTTACCGGTAGGGAGAAGGACGCGATACACTTTCCGTTTGGCGTCCAGCGCTGTTCGGCATCCTTGCCGATATTCCCTGATGCTACGATGAGGTTAATTGCCATTTATGCCGCCTGTTTCAGTTCAGATTTGCGAATGTCGTATACGTCTTTTGCGGCGGCCTGATGAGGCGTTCCGCGTAAAGGCCGCCACACCTCTTCAAAGGCTGCCTGAAGCTCTGCCAGAGATAGGCAGTCAACAGCCTGCGCTGTGAAGTTCTTCAGAATTTCATCAGGCCTAAGTGGAGCTACATAGTGGCACTCAGCGTCAGGATCGATAGTGGTCTCTTCCGTTGGAATGCAGAACGCCTGAAACGCGGCGTATTTGTAGGCTATTGACATGGCTTTGTTAGTGGCTTTGTCGCTGGTATCCATTGCCTCACCATAGGTAACCACAGTGTGAATGCTGCCGTCTTCGGTGCTGACAAAATCAAACTCAGCGCGAACAGTGATGTAAAACAATGCACCGCCGTTTTTACTGGTTCGCTCACATGAAGTGCGTTCTGTGCAGCGCGGCAGGATAAGCAATTTATTCCTTACCAGGGCCGGAGCCAGTGCGTTATACACATCATCAATCCCCCGAAATGCGTATGTCACCTGGCTTCCCTGTTTTTTTTCTTTGCTAATGCCTCGTTCAGCTAATTCAGCAGCGACCGCGCTGATGGCGGCATAGACCTTTTTTGTCTCCATTTATCACCTCGGAATGACATGTTTTCATCGAGTAAATAGCGTTTATTAAGGCGCTCTAACAGGGCTAATTTCAGCGCTTTCTTTTTTTCTTCCCGGTTGCCTGCATTGCGCCAGTAGAGTGCCTCTGTGAGATAATTCAACCTGGCTAACCGGCTTAACTCTGGCGTTTTCTGAATGCCGTGATGAATCACTTTCTGGCTCTCCGTAATAGCCTTATCGCCGAGTGCCATTTTTCTTTATTTCTGTAAAGAACGGCTTCCCTGCATAGCTCTTGGGCTTTTATAAAATACGGATTAGATTTCACGGCTCACCTCGCTGGTTTAACGTGTCTTTAAGCCATTTAGCAGCGGCTTTAATGATGTTAATAATTCGGTCTAACTGTGTTTCCGAGCGGCCAGCAATAGGCCACCCTGCAAAGGCATATTGCATGGCGTTCTCCGTTTAACTATTTGGATTGATGTATAATTTTTCCGACGAATATCGGCGCGGGTATAAAGAGGCAGTTCAGTGTTATCTATTATCAGTGTGATGTTGATTGCGGCGATAAGCGGATGATGGGAATGCTGAAAGTGTTTCAGTCATAGATACCCGTTAATTTTTTCACCTGCTTTTTGAGCCACTTATTTTCCTCCACCAGAAAGGCGATGGTTGATTTGTATATTCTTGTCTCATGGTCGTCACATGGGTGAGTATTGATGCTCATCAAATAACGTGAATAATGAATATTATTGCTGCCGTTGGTGACAGCGACCATGTCACCGAAATCAGGGTGATTTAAGGTCGTGATATGAGGCTTACTAAGTTGCATCATTCAATCCTCCGCTGGCTATCAAAATACTTTCGCTTTTCCCAATCTTCCCGACATTCTTTGCAGCAGAAATTACCCTCGGTTGGCTCGTCACAATTATAGCAGCGCCCGTTAACCGGTAATTCCTTCTCTCGATGATTGGTGATCTGGTGTTGGCGAAAGGCTTCTTCGTTTTGGCTGGCTATATCTACATTATCTGGCATAACTCTATTTCATGCTCCTCAATCGTTTAATAACTTCAGGGTATTTTCCGTTATCGGTGTTTGAAATGACGCCATATATTCCAAGCAGCACGACCCAGCCTCAAATTCAATGAACGAGCCGTGATGTATACGTCTGCTTTGCTCTGGCGGTAATGCCATACTCCGTTTTCGGTTTTCTGTACCAGATGCGATGGTTAAGACGCTTAAGCCTGTCGTACTTTTCGGCGAAACGGTTAATTTGTTCTTTGAACCTGGCCAGTAAATTGAAATTAATTCGTGGCGCACGTTGGCGCTTGAAAGCCAATTCAATTCGGTTAAGCGCCTCGCGTTTTACTGGCTTTTGCCCCAATACCTTATCGATACGGGATGTCACCAGTTCACGCCGGATGGCCTCTGCCTTACGTCTGGCATGACGGCGAATAGCGGCGTTGGTTTTGTTTACAGGATTAACGGATTTACGGTAAATGATAGTAGCCATGCTCCCCTCCAATAGATGGTTTTGGTGGTGTGGTGAGCCAGTGGTGGCCCTGGTGTTGGCTATAATTTTTATCCAGCCCACCACACCCCAAAAACATCTGGGCAAAGGTTCGGCACGTTGTCGGTGCCTTCCGTAGAGCGCGAGGCTCGTTTTGAAAGAGCATGTATTGAAATTTGCCCCAACCGCCGTCATGTTCGTGTGCCTCGGGCTGGCTACTTACGCTCAGGCAATCGGCGGGTAACTCGAGGTCTTGCCTGCCGGGGTATTGCCGTTGCGGGTTGGTGTTCCACCGTCTGCTTGTAGCTGTCTGGTGGGTTGATGGGATTTAGTTTATTTAAAACTAAACTTATAGTCAAATGAAAAATAAACCATTCGGCGAGAATTCGCATTTGTTATTGTTTATAAAAGTTTTTTAGCCTGCCGGAGGTGCTATTTGCAGGCTAGAGAAAAGTAAAAAGACGAGTTTGAAGTAGCTTAAGCGCGGATATTACGCTTTTTCAGCATTTCTTCAAATAGCTTATCATTATGTTTTTTCTTGAGTTTTAAATCTTTTAGGAGTTGTTCTGCCTCGCTTTCTGTCAAGCTATCAAATAATTCAATAAGCAATAAATGCTGAGGGTTTAAGTTCCTTATTTTGTTCTCATTATCTGTGTCTAAGTATCCATCGGGCATGCCATAATCCCGCTCAATACGTCTTGCCGCCCTTTCTCCGAAAGATGCTTTACCTGTTGTCAGTTGAGACAAAAAGCTCTTCTCCCTTGTGGGAAGAGATCGATCTGAGAACCATTCTTTTAGGCGTTTCCGCCGAATTTCTTTCATGTCCATAGGTATGATTGTCTTTAGTTATTGCTAAAGAAGCAAGAACTTGACACATTGTTTAGTTTTAAATAAACTCTCTGGTAAAGGAGGGAATAATGAGACTTAAAGAATATCTTTCTTCTCTGGATACTGGGGGACATAAGGCATTTGCCAAAGCATTGGGGGTATCTCCTTCATTTTTATGTCAAATGGCATCAGGTAAGTCTTCAGTATCCCCAGCTAGATGCGTTGAAATTGAACGCATCAGTAACGGGGTGGTACCCCGAAAAGAGTTAAGAAATGACTGGGAAAAAATTTGGCCTGAATTACAAGCAGCCTAACCAGTAGCACCACCTTCACAACGGACACTCGTCCTACGGAAGCCACCGACAACGTGGCGAACTCAACATCCCACAGTAACAAACTCACTGTGACTGGCTCACGGCTTCGTCACGTCTGTTGATTACCAAAACACAGGTGCCGTGTTTCTACATGTGCATCCGATAACCTATTTTTTTCAACAAGGAAAGTATCACAAATGAACCACGCAACACAAAGCAAGAAAGCCGCTCACATCGAGTCGGCATTACTCAACAAGTTAGCCCTGATGGGACAGAAAGCATTTGCCGCCGCCATGAACGTACCAGAGTACCAGGTCAGTCGCTGGAAGAACGGTCTGTTTCGCCAGGTCAGCCTGATGCTGGCCGTGCTGAACTACGGCATTGCCGATGATGAAATGGCTGAGTTAGCCAAGCGACTGGCGGGGTATTTGACCAAAGAAAAAGCCGAACAGTGCGGGAACACTTTTTCGGCATAATAAACAACAAAACAATTGATTTCAGGAGGAATTATGGCACGAAACAGCCGGAATTTCAAGCAGAAAGAGGAACGTGTGCATCGCGATTCACCTGATGGATTAGTTGTCGCTGCCGTCAATAACAAGCCGTTCGGTGAGCGGCTCATCAATGTGTTCAGACTGGCTAAATCGAGGGTGAAAAAAGATGGTCGCACCTAACCTAAAACTGGTTCACTCCTCGCAAGAGGTGACGGAGCATCGCGTGGCGCAGTTAGAAGATGGTTTCTTGCGCCTGGCTAATGATCTTCTCGATGCAACAATGTGTTCAGGGCTGCCAGAGACTGAACTCTGCATCGTCATGGCCGTCTGGCGAAAAACATACGGGTACAGCAAAAAGCTGGATTGGATAAGCAACGAACAGCTTGAGGTGATGATAGGGAAGCATTTCACCCATTGCTCAACAGCTAAAAACAATCTTGTCAGGAGGAAAGTTTTACTGCAAGAAGGCCGAAAAATAGGTATGAACACCAACATTTCTGAGTGGGAAACTAAAAATAACGGATTCTGCAAAACATTAGCTAAACCTGCTAAGAAAAGTTTAGCAGAAGTTGCTAACAGACCTTTGCAGAAGTTGCTAACCACAAAAGACAATATACAAAAAACAATAAATACAAATACCCCCTTACCCCCTACGGGTGAAAGTGCGAAGGGTGAAAAACCCTCTAAACGAAAATCAGACCCAATCAACTACGACGACTACCTGAACGCCTACAACGAAGCCGTGGGTGACAGACTGCCTCACGCTGTTGAAGCCAATGACGAGCGAAAACGGAAACTTGCTGCTCTGGTTAAATCTCTGGCTACGCCAAACCTAGACGGCTTTAGGTCATACGTCAGGGCGTTTATGGCTGCTGCCAGGCCGTTCCACTTTGGCGACAATGACCGGGGCTGGGTGGCTAATTTTGATTACCTGCTTCAACGCAAGACGCTGACGAAAATCAGGGAGGGTACGCTATGAGACAGGATATCGAGGCCAGTGTTATTGGTGGTTTGCTGATCGGCGGTTTAACGCCAACGGCAACTGACGTTCTGGCAACGCTGGATGCGGAAACATTCGCGATCCCGATTTACAAACGAGCCTATGAGGTGATCCGTAAACAGGCACGCACCAGAAACATGATTGATTCCCTGATGGTTGCAGAAGAGTGCGGAGACGAACATTTTGCCGACATCATGGAAACGGCGCGTAGCTGCCCCAGCGCAGCAAACTTGCGTGGCTATGCCGATGTGGTTACTGAAATGTACCAGCGCCGGATGTTCGTTTCTGCTGTTGACGAGATGCGCGGGACAATCGGAAATTCATCGATTGCAGTGGCGACCGTGGCGATGGACGAACTTATCGACCGACTGTCAGGCATTCGAAAGCCGAAGCAGGAAGTGAAGCCGGTTCGCCTTGGAGACATCATCTCCGAATACACCAACACGTTAGAGCGCCGCCTGAAAAACGGGGAAGAGTCCGACACGCTGAAAACAGGGATTGACGACTTGGACGCGATCACCGGGGGTATGAACGCTGAGGATTTAGTGATCGTCGCCGCCCGGCCCGGCATGGGGAAAACGGAACTGGCGCTTAAGGTTGCCGAAGGCGTTGCAAACCGGAAGTTACCTGGGGAGAACCAGCGGAGGGGCGTTCTGATTTTCAGCATGGAAATGAGTTCTCTACAGGTCGTTGAGCGTTCGATAGCCGGGGCAGGGCGGATGTCGGTAAGTCTGCTGCGTAACCCTTCAAACCTTGACGATGAGGGATGGGCTAGGATTGTTGACGGGATTAACCGACTGGCAGATCTTGACGTATGGGTAGTCGATGCTTGCCGCCTGACGGTGGAGGAAATCGTAGCCATTGCCAAGCGGCACAAGCAGGAGCACCCGGCGCTATCGTTAATCATGGCAGACTATCTCGGGCTGATCGCCAAACCGAAAGCGGAGCGTAACGACCTTGCCATAGCCCATATCTCATGGAGCCTAAAGGCAATGGCCAAGACGCTGCGAACGCCAGTGATCGCGCTTAGTCAGCTATCACGAGACGTTGAGAAGCGACCTAACAAGCGCCCGACCAACGCCGATTTGCGTGACTCTGGCAGCATTGAACAGGATGCCGACTCAATCATCATGCTCTACCGCGACGCGGTGTATAACGAGAATTCACCCGCCGCTCCATTCGCAGAAATCATCGTCACAAAAAACCGATTCGGCTCACTTGGCACAGTCTACCAACGATTCGTTAATGGTCATTTCATTGAGTGCGACCAAGACGAAGCGCGGGAGAAGTGCACGACAAGGCAGCAGACAGAAACCAGGGTGCGCAGGTACGCAAAAGGCGCTGACGTCTAGGCAAACAAAAAGGAGGAGTGATGAAAAGGGATACACGGAAAGCCGCTGAAAGAAGTCATGGGATTTTAAAGCGAGGGAAATAGGAATGACAGCATATCTAACAGAATTCATCGTGGGGCTGCTGGCAATGGCGGCCCTTTTTGTTTGGGTGGGTAAATTCAGAGGTGGGTGATGGATAAAACACGCTTCCTTCTGCGTGATGAACAAGTACGAGAAAACCTGAAAGCGTTTATTGATTCCCTGCCCACCGACCCACACCGCCCCCTCGAAATCACCATCAACGATGCTAAACGGACATTACCGCAGAACGACCTGTTTCATGCGTTATGCACCGATGTTTCGCGTCAGGTGGTGTGGGCAGATAAACCGCGCCCGCTGCTGGACTGGAAGGCGCTGTTTGTCTCGGGACATGCCATCGCTACCGGCAGGCCGGGGGAGGTGGTGACGGGGCTGGAGGGGGAGTTTTGCAGCATCCGCGAGAGCACGGCTCAGATGGGCGTAAAGCGCATGAACAGTTTGATTGAGTACGCCCAGGCCTGGTCGGTCGGCAACGGCGTCAGGCTGCGCGAGGTGCGTTATTCAGGGGATTATTTTGGGAGAGTCGGATGACACTAAAATCACACACCAGACCAGAGCACAAGGACACATGGCGAACACCACCCGAGGTCTTCCAGGCGCTGGATGCGGAGTTTGGCTTCTACCTTGATGCTGCCGCTGACCACGACAATACCCTGTGCCGTCTGTATCTGACGCCAGAGGATGATGCCCTTGCCTGTGACTGGGGCAGCAGGGGAGCCATCTTCTGCAATCCCCCGTACAGCAATATCCGCCCTTGGGTTGATAAAGCTGCTGAGCAGAGCCGCAAGCAGAATAAAACGGTCGTTATGCTGCTGCCTGCTGATACCTCGACGGCATGGTTCGCACAGGCGCAGAAAACGGTTGATGAGGTGCGCTTCATCACCGAGGGCCGATTGTCATTTATCAGCGCTGAAACGGGCAAAAAAGGCAAGGCGGGTAACAGCAAGGGCAGCGTGTTGTTCATCTGGCGACCGTGGCGAACAACCCCTAAAGGGATGACCGTGGTAAGCAAACACACGCTGATTAACCGGATGTGGAGGTAGCTATGGCGAATCTTAGGAAAGAGGCCAGAGGCCGAGAGTGTCAGGTGAGGCTCTCGGGCATCTGTAACGGCAACGCTGAAACTGTAGTGCTGGCCCATTACCGAATGTCCGGCATTTGCGGCATCGGCATGAAGCCTGACGACCTTTTCGGCGCATGGGCTTGTTCAGGGTGTCATGACGAAATCGACCGCCGTACGCGTATCACCGATGCCGACTATGCCCGGCTGCATCATCTGGAAGGCGTCATCCGTACACAGGCGATTTTACTGGCGCAGGGGAAGATTAAGCGATGACCGAATATCACCTGAAACTGCCGTGGCCGCCAAGCCTAAACACCTACTGGCGACACGCGCGACACAGGCACTATATCAGCGAGAAAGGCAAAGCATACCGACAAAGAATCATCCAGATAATCCAGCAGCAAAACCTCGATATCAACACGCCCGCAAGACTGAAAATTTCCATCATCGCCAACGCGCCAGACAAGCGACGCCGTGACCTCGACAACCTGCAAAAGGCGGTTTTCGATTCGCTCACGCATGCGGGCTTCATGCTGGACGACGAACAGATAGACGATTTCAGGGTAAGGCGCGGTGAGCGAGTGAAGGGCGGCAGTATGGATATCGTCATCACTGAATTGGAGGTGGCATGAGAAAGAGAGGGCGACTGACGGCGGAAGATATTCCGCTTATCCGTGCGCTATTGGAATCAGGCATGCCGGTGGCGGAGGTGGCGAGGAAATTCGAGACCAGCAAGCAGCATATCTACAGCATCAGGAACGGCAAAAACTGGGGGACGGTGAAATGAGAGATATTCGATACCTGTTGACGGCATGGGGAAACTGGAGCGGCTCACGCATTGGCACTGAGTACAAGGCAGCATGGCCCTTCGTCACGGCGAGCAGCGATCTCCGGCCCATGCTGTCCGATGCGGATGGAGAGACAGTTGACCGTGCGGTAGGGCGGCTCAAGCACTTCGACCCGCTGGGCTACGATATCGTGGTGGCGTATTACAAGGGGAAGGTGTCGTGCAGGGCTATAGCCAGAAAGATTGAAAATCGTCCAGATTACGTTACAGCATGCCTTGCTCGCGCTGAAGCCTACATTGCGGGCCGTGTAGCTGAGCTTTTGGAGGCGGCTTGACGCAAAATGATGTTCCCAGCTATAGTTACTCCTAGGTGCTAGAAACACCTTACGAACGGCTACCGCTCCCGTTAGTTTTGCGGCTTTTTTGTGTCCATATTTTGATATGGCCGAGTGTGGGCGAATAAAATACCAGCAATGGGAATAAGCCCGCTTGCCTTCGTACAAGTTTCTAGCACTTGGCCGCCCGAGCCTGTCGGGTTTCCTCTAGAAAAGGATACGAAAATGATGACACAATCCGCAATATCCGTCCCTTTCCACGGCGTTGAGTTATACATCGTTACCCGCAATGACGAGCCATACACACCCATGAAGCCCATTGTTGAAGGTATGGGGATGATTTGGGCTGCTCAATTTGTTAAGTTAAAGCAGAGATTTACTTCAACTATTTCGGAAATCGAAATAGTTGCAGATGATGGTAAATCGCGAAAAATGCTTTGCTTACCTCTTCGAAAACTTGCTGGATGGCTTCAGACCATCAGCCCCAACAAGGTCAAGCCCGAAATCCGCGACAAAGTGATCCAGTATCAGGACGAATGCGATGACGTACTCTACAAATACTGGACTAAGGGTGAAGTCATCAATCCCCGCAAAAAGAAACCTCAATCTGGCCAACTCACCATAGAGCAGCAGGAGGCCATAAAGCAATTGGTACTTACTCGCGGTAAGAGCGTGCCACATGAACATCAGGGCAAAGCAACCATCACGCTGTGGTCAGCACTGAAAAGCCACTTTGGTTGCAGCTATAAAGAAATTCCCGAAGATAATTTTACCGAGGCATTATCTCTCGCCGCTCGTGTACCGATTAAGGGTGAATTTATCGACAGAGCATCTTCACAAAATAGCTTGCCCGCTATCTCTGGCAGAATTGTTATTGACTATGAAGATGGCTCAGTGACACGGACGGAAGTGGTTGCCTCTAATTGTTTTATAGGGAATATTGAAACACTATTCCAATACTTGGAAAAGCGTGGGGTCGTTGTGCTCACCAACGAAGATGAACGCCGAAGCTTCGTTAAAGAAAATCTGATGCGGTTGATTAACTGATCAAAAAACCAGTTAAATGCTTGACTGTCCGGACGTCCGGACACATAATATCCTCATGCTGCGGAAAAAGCGCGCAGGACATGAAGCCTCAACGCCCTCTGGTGGTTGGGGCTTTTTGCTTTCTGAGGTATGTTTGGATAGCATCTCCCTGTTAAAAAGGAGCTGCTATGAAAAAACTTATGATTGCTGGGGCGGTAATGTTGATTGCGGGATGTTCCGTTCAACCGAAACAGGAGCCGGTAATGGGCATGGCTAACCCCGCCTCTGTGTACTGCCTTAAACTGGGCGGGAAACTTGATATTGTAAATACGGATCAAGGACAAGCTGGTTACTGCAACCTTCCGTCCGGTGAGCGCATTGAAGAATGGACCCTGTACCGTCGCGATAACAAATAATTTCAACTTCTTATATTAAGGCTCACTTCGGTGGGCCTTTTCTTTTGTAAATCACACAGCGCCCACTTAGCGGGGTGAGGCTATGACACGAATGAGCACTATCTACAGCAGGCTTTCATACGGAAGCGGGACGGGCTTAATGGGCCTTGGCGTGTCTGCCAGAGCCTACGCCGCATCAACTACAGAGAGCGTATGGTTGCTTGCAAACAAAATGGCCGGGTTAACGCTCGGTGATTGGGCGCTCATCGTCGGTATGGTCTGCACAATCGGCACCTTTGCTATCAACTGGTACTACCGCAGGAAGGAATACCAGTTGAGGGAAAAAGGCGGTGCGTGATGTCGAAAGCAAGCAAACTCAGTGCGGCAATGCTGGCGCTTATTGCTGCTGGCGCATTAGCACCTGTCATGATGGCGCAATTCCAGACTGAAAAAGAGTCTGTCCGTATGAATGCCTACCCTGATGGCGGCGGTATCTGGACGATTTGCGGTGGCGTGACACGGGTAGATGGCAAGCCAGTCGTGAAGGGCATGAAGCTGACCACTGAACAGTGCGCAAAGATTGACGCCATAGAGCAGCAAAAAGCGCTCGATTGGGTGGATCGTAACGTTAACGTGCCGCTCACTGAGGTGCAAAAAGTCGGTATTGCCTCGTTTTGTCCGTGGAGCATCGGCCCCGGTAACTGCTTCACCTCAACGTTCTACCGCAAATTGAATGCAGGCGATCTGATGGGTGCCTGTAAAGAGATTAAGCGCTGGATTTGGGACGGGGGCAAAGATTGTCGTATCCGCTCAAACAACTGCTACGGGCAGATAGCGCGGCGTGACCAGGAATCAGAGCTTTCTTGCTGGGGGCTGGGCGCATGAGGCTATATATCTATGCCGCTCTCGCTGCTCTCATTGCCGCGCTGTCATTCGGTGTCTACCACTACCACGATAAATACAGTGACACAGCGAAAGACCTAGAAGCAGCAGAGCGGCAACAGCAGCAGGCTGAAACCATCACTGGAAATGTGATCCATTCAATACGCATCTTCAACGCCATTACCCAGGTCAATCACGATGAGAAACAGCGTATACAACAGCGGTCAGAAAACACCGTGGTTTACATCCGTGAAAAGTTATCGACTGATGAATGTGCTATTCGGCCTGTTCCTGATGATGTCGTTAGCCGGTTGCGAGAGCACGCGGACAGAATACGTAAGGGTACCCGTCGTGCCGATCCCCGCTGAACTTCTACAGGACTGTCCAGCACCTGAAATTCCGTATCAAATGCCCTACGGCAAGAGCGTAGAGCTGAATGAAGAACTACTGACCGTTATTGAGAAATGTAACGCTGACAAGCTAAGCATCCGGCAAATCGAAGCGCAGCGCCAAGAAAGGAAATAACCATGGCAAAACCGGACTGGGAGGCCATCGAAACGGCGTACCGGGCCGGAGTGTTGCCCCTCCGTGAAATAGCAGAACAGTATGGCGACGGGATAACCGAGGGAGCCATACGCAAAAGAGCTGTAAAGCAGGGCTGGGTACGCAACAAAAAAGGTGGTACGCAGAAAAGTACGCAAGTACGCAAAAGCGGTACGAAAAAAAACAGTGTGCGTACCAACCGAACCCCTGCCAGTTCTGACGATGGAGAAAAGTACGCAACGGAGAGAATCAACTCTCCGTCAAATACGAAACCCGAACCAACTCAGCGGAAAGTCGTCACAAATCACCCCCCATTCCAACACGGCAACCAGGCCGCACTTAAACACGGCGGCTATGCCCGGAGAATGCTTTGGACTGATGCCGTTACAGAAGACGCTAGGGGGCTGACGCTTGAGGATGAACTATTCCGGTTGCGCGCCAGCAATCTTGTTGCCGCCGAAAATATTGGTCGGTGGTTAACGGAGCTTGAGGACGCCGAAGAGCCTCAGCAAAAGAAAACGCTGCTGGAAAATATCAGCGCCGCCGAAAAAGCCATGATGCGCAACACAGTACGTATTGAGTCCATAACAGGAACGCTGGCTACCGTTGGGAAAATATTCGCAGATACTGACTACCGTATCGCGGCCACTGACAAGGTATCACTGGAAGCGGATCGTCTGCGCCGGGATGCTGGTATTGACGATGGCAATGGAGAGCGTGACCTCAATGACTTCTATTCTGACATCCAGACCGACGTTGAATCCGGTTCTGCGGAACTTCTGGACGACGCAGGCGCGTAACAAGGTATTGTTTGGTGGGCGCTCCTCTTCGAAGTCGTGGGATGCTGCCGGGTTTGCCATATTCCTGGCGAATAAATATAACCTCCGTTTTTGCTGCGCCCGTCAGATCCAGAATAAAATTGAAGAATCGGTGTATACCCTGCTGAAAATCCAGATTGACCGGTTTGGATTGCGGCATCGTTTCCGTATTCTGAACAACAAAATCATCAACCGGGTTACCGGTTCTGAATTCGTGTTTTACGGCCTCTGGCGCAACATCGAAGAGATTAAGTCGCTGGAAGGTATCAGCGTGTTGTGGCTTGAAGAGGCCCATGCGCTGACGGAATATCAGTGGAAGATATTGGAGCCAACGATCCGCAAAGCGGGTTCTGAGTGCTGGTTTATCTTCAATCCTGGGCTGGTTACCGATTATGTGTGGCGTAATTTTGTCGTTGATCCACCGGAAGATACGCTGATTCGCAAAATTAACTACGATGAAAACCCGTTTCTGTCTGACACCATGCTGAAGGTTATCGATGCGGCCCGTCGCCGTGACCCGGATGGGTTCACGCACGTTTATGAGGGGGTGCCTGAATCAGATGATGACGCGGCCATTATCAAGCTGTCGTGGATTGAGGCGGCTATTGATGCGCATAAAGTTCTGAATTTTGAACCCAGCGGGCGTAAGCGCATAGGCTTTGATGTTGCGGACAGTGGTGCGGACAAATGCGCCAACGTCTATCGCTACGGATCGGTGGTGTATTGGGCTGATGAGTGGAAGGCCAAGGAAGACGAATTACTGAAAAGCTGCCAGCGTACGTATCAGGCAGCCATGGAACGCGATGCGGATATTGTCTACGACTCGATAGGCGTTGGGGCTTCCGCTGGTGCCAAATTCTCAGAGATTAATGAGGACCGCAGACGAGAGAATATGAACGCTTCACGCATCAACTATCAGCGATTCAATGCTGGCGCTGGCGTGAACGAGCCGGACTATGAATATATTGGCATTCCGAATAAGGACTTCTTTGCCAACCTAAAGGCGCAGGCCTGGTGGCTGGTGGCCGATCGCTTCCGTAATACCTTCAACGCCGTCAATAACGGTGAGCAGTACCCAGTGGATGAGCTGATAAGTATTGATTCATCCTGCCCGTTACTGGAAAAGCTAAAGCTGGAACTGACCACGCCGCACCGTGACTTTGACAAGAACGGGCGTGTAATGGTGGAGAGCAAGAAAGACCTGGCTAAGCGTGATGTGCCGTCGCCGAACGTTGCTGATGCTTTCATCATGGCG
This sequence comes from Symbiopectobacterium purcellii, assembly GCF_019797845.1. Classification (NCBI taxonomy): domain Bacteria; kingdom Pseudomonadati; phylum Pseudomonadota; class Gammaproteobacteria; order Enterobacterales; family Enterobacteriaceae; genus Symbiopectobacterium; species Symbiopectobacterium purcellii. The sequence goes on from NZ_CP081864.1 coordinate 546,155, forward strand.
TTTGCGCCGACCGATACTGCCATGGATGTCTGGGAGGCTCTGGGACGGGAGTAAAATGCGGGGAATAGCCGTTTCACTGAGAAAACCAGCTATGCATTTTAACCCCAATTTTATGCATGTTTTATTCACCACTTTTTGACCAACTTCCGAGAGAAAACATAGCGAAATAAGAGCTTCACTCACCTCGCGTGATGAGTGCTGTTTCAGTGGTGCGCAAAAGGGCCATTATGTTAAATCGGGCCGATTTTTAACAAATCATCTTATCCGTCACGGGTATCGAAAACCGGAGCATTATCACCATGGCGAAAAAAACAGGACGAGTCGCCACGGCGGATTCGTACGATAACTTTGTGGCCCGTGTCGGCATGCAGCAGCCTAACCAGCACGCCGCATCGACCTACCGGGCAAACTACACCAGCCGCAACCGACTGCTGATTGAATACGCCTACCGCTCTTCCTGGATTATTGGCGCTGCCGTTGATTCAAAGGCAGACGACATGACCAAAAAGGGTGTGCGCATTACCAGCGAGATTGACCCTAAGCGACGCGGGGTTCTGGAATCACGCTTTGATGAGCTTCAATTATGGGATTGCCTCAACGAGACGCTGAAATGGTCCCGGCTGTACGGTGGGGCTGTCGCGCTGATCCTCATTGAAGGGCAGGCACCGCTGACCCCGCTGGTGCTGGATAAAGTCGGGAAGGGGAGTTTTAAGGGGCTGGCGGTCCTCGACCGCTGGATGATTAACCCACAGCTCACCAGGCGCATAAAGGCGCTGGGGCCAAACCTCGGCAAGCCAGAGTTTTATGACATCGTGACGACGGCACAGGGATTGCCCGCATGGACGGTTCACCATAGTCGCCTGATCCGTATGGACGGTGTGAAGCTGCCGTATCAGCAGAAAATCACCGAAAACGAATGGGGCATGTCGATTGTCGAGCGTATTTTTGACCGACTGACCTCCTACGACAGCACCAGCGTTGGCGCAGCACAGTTGGCCTATAAGGCGCACTTGCGTACCGCGAAGATTAAAAAGTTGCGCGAAATTATTGCCATGGGCGGCAAGCCCTTTGAGGCGCTGCTCAAAAATATGGACATGGTCCGCCAGTTCCAGACCAACGAAGGGATGTCCCTGTTTGATGCGGAGGATACGTTTGAAACCCATTCGTATTCTTTTGCTGGCTTATCGGACCTGCTGAGCGAGTTTAAAGAGGATATCGCTGGGGCTGTTGGCATTCCCCTGGTGCGTCTGTTCCGCCAGTCACCGAAGGGGTTTTCAACCGGCGATGCTGACCTTGCAAATTACTACGATGATGTGGGAACGCTACAGGAGCGAGATTTAAGGCCCCACATCCGCCTGCTATTCGATGTGTTGCACCGTTCTGAGTTTGGCGAGCCCTTGCCACAAGATTTCACATTTGAGTTTAATCCCTTATGGCAGATGAGCGACACAGACCGCTCCACGGTAGCGACCAATACCACTACCGCGCTGGCTACCGCTGTGCGGGATTTAGGCATGTCTCCTGCCGCTGCCCTGACGGACCTGCGCGAACTGGCAGATGTGACGGGCGTCGGTGCTTCAATAACGGACGAGGATATTAAGAATGCGGCGAAAGAGTGGGCGGAGTCTGAACTTGAAGCCGGGCCTCCGCCGCAAATCGGAGCGCCAGTATCTGAAAAGCCTACAGGCGATAGCGCAGCAAATCGGCGCGATCGTGGCTGGTTCATACGATGGCTCTCAAAATAGCGCTGACTCGATAGCGAATACGCTGGTGGATTACTCGGATGTGATCGGCGATTGGGCGGAAATGGTCGGCAAGAAGATGTTCGCCCAGGTTGAGGAAGAGGAGTGGAACCAGTGGCGGTCGGTGTCTGAGGAAATATCCACTGGGTTGCGCGATGTTGTGAGTAATAAGCCAGTCGGTACGGTTGCGCGGGATATCGTGGCGCGTCAGATTCAGTGCATGAAGTCGCTACCGCTGGAGGCGGCAAGCCGTGTATCTGAGATACAGGAGCGGGCCATAGAAGCGGTGATCCGTGGCGAACGTCCCGACGCGCTATACGAGATGATTATGCAGTCCGGTGATGTGGTCGCCAGCAGAGCACGCATGATAGCCCGTACCGAAATAGGCAGAGCAACAGGGGCGCTGACTCAGGCCCGTGCGCTGGCCGTTGGCTCGGAAGGGTACTGGTGGCGTATCGAGGGGGCTGGTACGCGGCCATCACACCGAAAAATGAAAGATAAATTCGTCCGGTGGGATAACCCACCAACGCTTGACGGTATGACCGGCCATGCTGGTTGTCTGCCGAACTGCAAATGCTGGTCAGAGGTTCATGTACCTGAGCCAAGAAAATAACAAGGTCGCCATCAAGCGACTTTTTTTATACCCGAAATCCAGCAGGTAACCCATGAAATATTTCTTTAAAACCCGTCTGGGGAATACCCGCTTTCAGTTGGGCGACGGCTCAATCCTGTTTAAAGATGTCCCGATTGGACGCATTGGCGAACAGACCTACGGTGCCGAAGAGTTGCCGGAGATTGAATCTGACAGTCAGGGGGTGATAGTTGTTCGTCGGACGCCGGAAGAGGTGTTCAGCGAACGCACGATGGCCTCTTTTGAAGCGATGGCCGTCACTATCGGTCATCCGAAGGACTTCAACGGCAACATTATTTTTGTCACGCCGCAGAACTGGCGTCAACTGGCTAACGGACATATTCAGAACGTCAGGCGCGGGGAGGGCGATAAATCCGATCTGCTGGTGGCTGACGTTATTGCAAAAACACCAGAAGCCGTCGAAGCGGTTGAAAACGGTGATGACGAGGTGAGCTGCGGTTATGACGCAGATTACCGTCAACTATCGCCAGGCGTCGCGGAGCAGTACGCGATAACTGGTAATCATCTGGCCCTTGTCCCAAACGGGCGGGCCGGTTCACGCTGCGCACTTGGAGATAGCATGCCAAACAAAGCCAAAAATTGGTGGGAGCGTCTTGTTCGCGCTCGTAAAACCAATGACGCCGCCGAAATGGCGAACCTGATCGATAACCCGCCTGACAATATGACTGGTGATGACGATGTGTCATCCACCGTTACCCCGGGCGGCGTGGTTATCAACTTGTCCCCGCAAAGCCCGATGCCGGCCCCTACGTTGCCGGGTACCGGTGATGCAGAGGAGGATATTCCCGCATGGGGTAAAGCGCTGATCGAAGCGGTTGCCAAACTTACACCGGCAGCGCCCGCAACTGGTGACGATGATGAAGAGGAGAAAAAAGAGGAAGAGGGGGGGGTTACCGGCGACGCCGCTTATCGCGCTGACCTCATTCAACCCGGCATTCAGTTGCCCACCAAAGCGAAACCGACAGCGTTTAAACGTCAGGTTCTCGTGTCTGCGGATCAGTCTCTGGTGCGTTCCATAGTGGGTGATGCCGATATCACCAAACTGAAAAAAACCACGGTTGATATGGCCTTTACCGCCGTTTCTGAACTGGCGAAAAACCGCAATACCGCAGCTAAAACCACTGATGGTTTCCGCTCAATGAACACCAACACCACCAAAACCATCGCGGAGATTAACGCCGCCGCGAAGGAAATCTGGGCTAAACGCTAACGGGGTAATCAATGGATAACACGCTTCTCTACCGGATGCCTTCGGGCATCGCCGGTGCTATCTCTCGTCCGCAGGATCTGACGGTTGAACCGCAGACGCTGGACAGTACGAAGGTATTCGCCGCATACGGCCTCGCTGGGAAATTTTCCGCAGGTAAATTCGTACCTATCGAGGCCGCTGATACCGCTGCTGTTGTGGTGGGTATCTTTGTTCGTCCTTACCCGACCGCCTCCCAGCCTGACAAGGTGCGCCAGATTGGTACCGGCTACAACTTTGCGGGCGACTGCATGAAGCGTGGGTATGTCACGGTGAATCTCGGTGCAGATGCCAGCGCTGTGACGCTCGGCGGCGCTGTTTATATGCGCGTGGCCACACCTTCCGCTACCAGTCCTCTGGGTGCCTTTCTCGCTGCTGCTGATGGCACGAATACCGTGCAGATCACTAACGCTTACTTCAATGGCCCCGGCGACGCGAACGGCAACATTGAACTGGCCTTTAATATTTAAGGAAACTGCAAATGCCAATGACATTTGACCAGGCCACCATTGACAGTTCTGGTGCCTTTCTTGTTCATGAGCTGGAACGCCTCGACCAGACGCTGAACCTGCCTCTGACCTCGCAGACATGGAGCCGGGATATTCAGTTGCGTGAAGACGTGTCTATCGCTGACGAAATCAGCTCCTTCACCAACACCACCTTTGCTGCTGCGGGTACGCCCAACGCCAATGGCAAAAACTGGATCAGCCCGCTGGCCACTGCAATTGCTGGCGTCAATGTTGATATCGAGAAAAAGGGCTTCCCGCTCGAATTGTGGGGCATGGAGCTTGGCTGGACCGTCATCGAATTGAATGCCGCGGCACAGGTAGGGCGACCCATCGATACCCAGAAATACGATGGCATGCAACTGAAGTGGAATATGGACACCGACGAGCAGGTCTACATCGGTGACTCGGCAAAAGGCGCTAAAGGGCTGCTTAACCTGCCGCAGGTGACGCCGACCAACGCGACCAAAACGTGGGCAACCTCAACCACCGACGAAATTCGTGCCAGCATCAACCAGGTGCTGAGCAATGCATGGACCCGTTCCGCTTACTCAAAAGTGCCGGAAGATTTGCTGATCCCACCTGAGCAGTATTCGTTTCTGGCCAGTACCATCGTTTCCAGTGCCGGCAACCAGTCGCTACTGACTTACCTGGAAACAAACACCATCGCTTATCACCAGAACGGCAAGCCGCTGAACATTCGTCCGGTTAAATGGGTGAAGGGGCGCGGTGTCGGTGGTACCGATCGCATGGTGGCCTACACCAACGATAAGAAGTTTGTGCGCTTCCCGATGGTGCCGTTGCAAAGCGTGCCGATCCAGTATCGCGGCTTGTATCAGTTGGTGACCTACTACGGCAAGCTGGGTGCGGTTGAACCGGTTTATCAGGAAACCCTGAATTACATGGATGGCATTTAATCCAGATACAGCCCCTGCGAAGGGGCTTTTTTCTAAGGAATTGTGATGAAGAAAATCTATGTACTGACCGCGTTCAACTTCAACGATGGTGCAAAAATAACGCCGTTTGCCGCTGGGTTTCACGACGTGGCCGACACAGTGGCCGAGCACTGGTTTGTGAAAGCGCATTGTTCGCCTGATGGTGAAGCACCGGCAGTGACAGAAGATCCGCGCATTGCTGCATATGAAGCGCGCATTGCGGAGCTGGAAGCGCAGATTGCGGAAAAAGATGCTCGAGTCATTGAGCTGGAAGCGCAGATTGCGGAGGCATCCACCAATGGCAAGAAGTCCAAGTCTACCGACGCCTGATAAGTTCAGGGAGACGTTCCCACAGTTTGCAGACGAAACAAAATACCCCACACCAATGATTCAGGCGCGTCTGGTTCTCGCTGATGCCCTAATGAGCGAAAGCCGTTTCGGGCCTGACGTCTTCCCGTATGTGGTGTGCTTGTTTGTGGCGCACTACATGGCGCTGAATGCTGCTGATAGTCGCTCTGCTGCTGTCGGCGGGGCTGGTGGTGCTAACTCCGGGATTATGACGGCTAAAGCCGTAGATAAAGTGTCGGCGAGTTACGACGCGAGCAATACGCTGAATGCTGATGCCGGGTTCTGGAATAACACACGCTACGGCTCTGAATTTTGGGAATACCTGATGATATTCGGCGCTGGTGCCATTCAGTTAGGTACGCCGTGATGAAAAGTGGCGTGAAGGTAACAGCGGATAACGCTGATTCGATTATTGATGCGATCACGCGTCTGTCAGGAATGGACGTGCTGGTGGGTATCCCCGAGGGCAACGCAGCGCGCGAGGGAGGCAAACTGAACAACGCCGAAATCGGTTACCTGCAATCCACCGGGGCCACGGTCGAAATCGACGGGGAGGTGGTTACGCTGCCCCCGCGCCCTTTCCTCGATATCGGCATTGAAGATACGCAGACGCGGACAACAGCACACCTGAAAGCGGCCGCGGAACTGGCACTTGAGGGTAATGCTGCGGGTGCTGAGCGTGAACTCGAGCGCGCAGGGATTATCGCTTCTGATGGTGCGAAGAAGGTGATCAGTGATGGTGACCGGCTTGCGCCTCTTTCAGAGAATACGCTCGAAAAGCGACGGGCTAACGGGTTGCCCGGTGAAAAGCCGCTCTATGCACACGGTTACCTGTTGCGTTCCATCACCTATGTCGTGAGGAAGTAAACATGCCAACACTTGATATGTCCGACGTCCTGATGGACCCGGACTTTCTCGACACGTCACTGATATGCCACCGACAAATTCAGACGGTGGATGAAGACAATTTTCCAACTAACACATCGCAAGACATCCCGTTTTCCGGCGTGGTAACGGTTGATCGCTCGCTGGAAGCACGGCGTATGGCCGCCGGGCAAAACATCAGTGGTGCAATTCTTATCGTGACGACGTTCCGGCTGACACAGGGCCAGCCAGGTACTGACAGCGCACCGCGACTGGATGCTGATGTCGTGACCTACAGTGGCCGCGATTATCGCGTGACGTTCGTTGACCCGTATACCCGTTACGGTGCCGGATTTGTGCAGGCACATTGTGAGCTGGTGGATTTTAACGGAGGGACGCCTGTTGAGTAACGACAGCACCGCGCGTGGCTATCTGACCCCTGTCGGCGATATGCCTGCCTATGACCAGGCGTTGGAGCGGGAAATTAGCCGATGGATCCGCGGTGTTTCTGGTTTGCCGGCTGAGTTGGTTTTTCCGCGCTGGACTGACCCACAGTCGCCGATCCCCAACAACGGGGCGACCTGGTGCGCTTTCGGTATCACCACCGTTCCTCAGCCGCTAAGCCAGTCTGATGTGCAGATATCCGATGCGCAGTCAGAGCAGTGGTCATGGGAAACGGTGACGGTGATTTGCTGCTTCTATGGGCCTCTCGGTGCCAGCACGGCGGCCACGTTCCGCGCAGGGATTTTCGTTGAGCAGAACAACGGCGAGCTAAATCTTACCGGGCTGTCGCTGGTGGATGCCGGGACTCTCTATAACCTGCCCGAGCTCATTAACAACCAGTGGGTGCGCCGCTACGACATCACGGTCTCGCTATCCCGTAAAAACACGCGCACGTACAACATCAAAACGCTGGTGGATGCGCCAGTATTCTTTGGAGGTTAATTCATGGATCAGGGCTTACCGTTGTCCAATGTTGTCAACGTTGATGTCATCATGTCGCCCACGGCGGCGACAGGCCGAAACTTTGGCTCATTGCTGATACTCGGCACATCAACCGTCATTCCCGTCACCGAACGCCTGCGGCTTTATTCTGGCACTGAAGATATCGGTCAGGACTTTGGCACGGATTCGCCAGAATATGCCGCCGCCACGGTGTTCTTTTCTCAATCCCCGAAACCGACACAGGTGTATATAGGGCGCTGGGCGAAAACGCTTGCAGCCGGAGAAGCCGGAACCGTTGAGACGATGATTCAGGCCGTTAATGCCTCCCTTCAGTTCACTAACTGGTACGGTCTGGGGGTGGCTGACAGCGCAGATTTGTTGGATGCCGATGTGCTGGCGGTGGCGGCGGCGATTGAGTCGGCCCGCGTCAGTCGCATCTTTGCCGTTACTACTGATGCGCCGGCAACACTGAGCACAACCAGCACCGACGATCTGGCATCAAAGCTGAAGGCGGCGGGGTATGCACGCACTTTCACGCAGTATTCCACCAGCAGCAAATACGCGGCGCTGTCTGCGTTTGGTCGCGCGTTTACCGTGAATTTCAACGGCAGCAACACCACCATTACGCTGAAGTTCAAGCAGGAGCCCGGCATCACGTACGAAACCCTGCAAATTAATCAGGCCGCCGCCGTTGATGCGAAAAACTGCAACGTTTACGTGTACTACGAAAACGACACGGCAATTCTTCAGCAGGGTGTCATGGCAAACGGCGACTTCTTTGACGAACGCCATGGACTGGACTGGCTGCAAAACTACGTGCAGACCAACCTGTACAACGTGCTGTACACCAGCATAACAAAGGTGCCGCAAACCGACGCTGGTGTTACACGCCTGCTGGCGAACGTTGAGCAATCCATGGATCAGAGCGTGACGAATGGCCTGGTTGCTCCCGGGGTGTGGAATGGTGGACCGATCGGGCAGTTGGCAAGCGGTGACACGCTGACAAAAGGCTATTACGTCTACGCGCAGCCGATTTCCTCGCAAGCGCAGGCAGACCGCGAAGCCCGTAAAGCGCCGGTTATTCAGGTGGCGTGCAAACTGGCCGGCGCGGTTCACTACGCCGACGTGCAAATCAACGTTGTCCGTTAAGGGGGAGCAATGAGCACATATTCATTTTTGGACGTTACCGCGTCCCTTGCTGGCCCCACCGGGATCGTCGATCTCGGTTATGGCTCGGCGGCCTCAGAAGAAGGGATCACTGTCGTCATGACTGAGGCGAAAAACACCATGACTGTTGGGGCAGACGGCGAAGTGATGCACAGCCTGCACGCGGGAAAATCCGGCGCTATCACGGTCACACTGTTGAAGACCTCCCCGGTAAACAAAAAATTATCCCTGATGTATAACGCGCAGAGCCAGTCGTCCGCGACGTGGGGTAATAACGTCATCGTGGTGCGCAACAAAGCGTCAGGTGACACGACAACCGCGCGCTCTGTCGCGTTCCAAAAGCAACCGGATCACGCTAATGCCAAAGTCGGTAATACGGTGTCGTGGGTGTTTGACTGCGGCAAAATCGACCAACTGCTCGGAGAGTTTTAATTGATGGAAATATCACTCAAAGGTCAGGAATACCGTCTGGACAAACTTAACGTATTCGACCAGTTAAAAGTCACGCGTAAATTGCTACCGCTGCTTGCCGGCTTGGTGTCGGACTTTGCCACGCTGAAAGCGCGGGCTGCTGGCGGCAACCTTGGTTCGGTACTGGAAAGCACCTTACCGAAGATAGCGGATGTGCTGGCCGGGCTGCCTGATGAGGACGTGAACGCCATTATCCATCCCTGTCTGGCTGTGGTAGCACGCAAGCATGAGAAGGGGTGGGCGGCAGTATTCAGCCAGGGGCAACTGATGTTTGATGACATTGACCTGATGACGTTGCTCTCGCTGGTGGCGCAGGTGGTCGCCGATAGTCTGGGAAATTTTTTGCGCGAACTCCCTACCAGCGAGATGATCACTCCGACAGCGGATTAACCCTCGAGTCGCTGCCTGACGGCGATGACTACCTCATGCGCCCGGTGGATGCCGGGTATATCCCCTACACCGCACTTAAAGACGGTACCGTCGATCTGGCGGATATCGCCCGAATGAATGACTGGCTGGATGTAAAGGCCGACAACGAATACCGCATTGCCAAATGGAGAGAGGACAATGAACGCTGAAATCATGAAATCGTTCCTGATCTCTCTGGGTTTCGATATCGACGATGCCGGGGCGGCGAAATTTGATGCCACAATCGTTGGTGTGACCAAAACGGTCGTTAAGCTGGGCGTTGTGGTTGAAGCGGCTGCACTGTCCGTTGTGGCCTTCACGACCCAGATAGCCAGCGGGTTGGATAGGCTCTACTGGTCTTCCCAGCGTACCGGGGCGACAGTCGCTGGGTTACAGCAAATTGGTTACGCCGTGGGTCAGGTGGGCGGTAACGCGGAAGCGGCGCGCGGATCGCTGGAAAATCTCTCACGCTTTATGCGTAACAGCCCCGGCGCAGAGGGATTCTTAAATCGTCTTGGTGTGCAGACGCGTGACGCCAGTGGTCAGATGCGCGATATGACGGCGATCTTTACCGGCGTGGGCCAGCGTCTCAACACCATGCCCATGTATCGCGCCAATCAGTATGCACAGATGCTTGGCATTGACGAAAACACGCTGATGGCAATGCGACGCGGGCTGGGACAGTTCAGTGCAGAATATACCGCCACCGCAAAAGCCATCGGTTTCAATGCCGATCAAGCAGCGGTTTCCTCTAATCGCTTTGTCACATCGCTGAGTTCCTTCGGCATGATGGCAGGCATGGCGCGGGACAAAATTGGCGCCAATCTCGCCAGCGGTCTGTCCGGCTCTATCGATAATTTCCGCAAACTGATCATCGATAACTTCCCCAAAATCGAAAAAGGCATCACCGTCGTTATTCAGTCTGTGCTGTGGATGTCAGACGTTATTGGCCGGGTGGTTTATCGGCTGGTACAAGCGGCAGGGGCAATTATTGATTGGTGGAATTCGCTGGATAAATCCACTAAGCAGGTGATTGCCGCATTTGGGGCAATGGTGGTGGCCTGGCGCTTGCTCAATAGCGCGTTCGCGATGTCATCCATTGGGCGCATTATTGCGCTGGCTGCGGCACTGGCCGCGCTGGTGGAGGATTACGCCACCTGGAAAGAGGGTGGGCAAAGCCTGATTGACTGGTCGAAGTGGGAGCCAGGTATCCAGTACGCCAAAAAAGCCATTGGTGGCCTCAGCGGTGACTTTGGCGCGCTGTATGACAAGGTCGTCGATCTGGGTAAAGCGGTCTGGGATGCCATCAAGGCATTTCTTGAGTTTATCGACATCGATACCTCACGCTTTTCCGGTAAATGGCTGTTTGACCAGATTATCGAAAGCGTACGCAGCGCCATTAAGTACGTTGGTGCGCTGGTGGATGCGCTGAAAAAACTGGTCAGCGGCGATTTCTCTGGTGCCTGGGACTCGCTGAAAGACGCTGCTAGTATCGTGGCCGACAGTCCGATGGGGCAAGGGGTGACGGCCGTGGCTGAGGGGCTATACACCAAGGCCAATAATGCACTGAATCAGTATCTGCCGGAATGGATGGGCGGTGCGCCAGTAGCGCGACCCCAAGCGTCAAAAGAAGGTGAGCAACTTTTAGGCTGGATGGGACCGCTGTTTACCCAACTGGAGAGCCTCTACAAATTACCGGCTGGCCTGCTGCGTAGCGTGGCTACCACCGAATCAAGGGGCAATCAGTTCGCGGTATCTGGTGCAGGGGCCAAGGGCCTGTTTCAGTTTATGGACGGAACGGCGCGCGATATGGGACTGCGTGGGAATGATGTTTTCGATCCCATGAAATCGGCACAAGCCGCCGCCAAATACCTGGCGCAACTGATTAAGGCCAACGGCGGGGATCTGGATAAGGCGCTGGCGTCCTACAACTGGGGGATCGGCAACGTGCAAAAACACGGCATGGCGCTGATGCCCAGGGAAACACGTGAGTATATCCCCAAAGTGCGCAGCAATATGCCCGGGGCGACCATTAATCAGGAAACCCACATCACGGTCAATGGGGCGATGGATGCGAACAAAACCGCTGATGCTATTGCCGGAAAACAGGACGGGGTTAACTCACGACTGACGCAAACGCGAGGGCCGCGATAATGGATGTGTTATCTGTGTTGCTGAACCAGCGCAGCCGCGCTATCAGTATTATTATCCCCGACATGGTGATCACCGAAAAGCACACCGATGTGCTGGAAATTACCGAACACCCGGTAGAGCGGCCCACCAGTGCAAGCGATGGGGCCAGCGCATCCGGCGCGGCGTTCGTGGCTGATCACGCTTATCGGCGACCGTCAGAAGTGGTGATGGAAGTCGGTTTTTCCGGGGGCGGCTCATTGCTGGATAGCGGTTTGTTGGATACCACAAGGATTGGCCTGAGTCTGGGGACCAGCCCCAAAGAGATTTACCAACAACTGCTGGATTTACAGCGAAGCCGTTTACCGTTTGATGTCACGACGGGCAAGCGACAGTACAAAAATATGCTGATCCGCTCGCTGGATGTCACCACTGACAAAAACAGCGAAAACGTACTGATGGCGACCGTCACCCTGCGTGAGGTGATTTTTACCCAGACACAAGCCATTACCGTTGCGTCAAAAGAGAATATGACACAAGGCGTCAGCACCTCTGCGGTGCAGAACTCGGGTACCAAGACCCCCGCAGCAGTGAACCAATCAGTGTTGGGTAAAATGGGGAGTACGGTAACAGGGGCGCTTAAATGACTGTCACTGAAATCCCGTTAACCCCCAACAACCAGACCTTTGGCATTACGCTGGCGGGTACCGCGTACCAGATACGCATTCTCTGGCGCGACACCTTCTGGAGTCTGGATTTAATGGACAGCGCCGGAACGGCATTAATCAACGGCATACCGTTAATCACCGGCGCAGAGTTGCTGGCGCAATATGCCCATCTGTCCCTGAATTTTCAATTGGGCGTGGTCTGCGATATCGCGGGACAGGCCAACCCGACCAAAACCGATCTCGGTACGTTCAGTCACCTTTACGTCATTACGGAGTAACCATGTCAACCAACTGGATGCGTCATTTTGAGTTGCAACTGCTGGATAAAGACGGCCAGGGCATTTCCCTGTCAGATTTCAAGGTAACGTTTAAAATCGAAAAAATGCCCAACACTATCCATAACGGCTTTGTGGGTAATTTTCGGATTTATAACCTGTCACCCGATACGCAGAATCGTATTATGGGCAATGAGTTTAGCCTTATCCGGGCGATAGCCGGCTATGACGGTATTGCCGCTGATGTCAACGCCAGTGAGGTGGGCGTGGCCCGTGAGGTGGATGCCGATAGCGTGGGCCAGTCTGATGACCGCAACTATGGCCTGATATTTAACGGTGATATCCGCTTTACCATCAAGGGCAAGGATAACCCTACCGACAGTTGGATCCTGATCCAGTGCCTGGACAGTTGGGAAGGGCATTTACAGGCGCGGGTAAAAACCACGGTGGCGGCAGGCTGGACCCATAACGATCTGTTTAACCTGGGCATGCAATCCTACGAGCCCTTTGGCATTACACGTGGTGCGGTACCGGATGTGATAAACACCACCGTATTTCCGCGCGGTCGCGTGATTTACAGCACCACCGCCGACCTGATGAACAAAATCGCCGAGAGCAATAAGGCGCTCTGGTGGTATGAAAACAACCAGGTGCATATCGTGCCCGAGGATAAGTATATTCATGAGGCTATCGTGCTGAATGCCAATACCGGCCTGATTGGTATGCCGCAGCAAACCATGGGCGGAGGGGTTAATGTGCGTTGCCTGATTAACCCCAACATCAAACTGGGCGGGCTGATACGTATCGATCAGGCGTCAGTGTACCGTGCAGCGCTGGAAAACGCAGACGTTGCCAGAGCGAACGCGCGGTTACGGGAAGAAAATCAGGACGGGGTGCTGAACGTTAACACGCCGCAGCCGCCCAAAATGATAGACACCGACATCGATTACGCCGGACCGGGCATTGATGCAGATGGTGATTACTTTGTGGGCATGATCACCTATACTGGCGATACGCGTGGGCAGGCGTGGTATATGGATATGCTGTGTCTGGCGAAGGGGAAAAAGGATATGATGGAAACATCTGCTGCAAAGAAAGAGGGTTACTGATGAGAAGTTTATCATTTGGCATATTGCTTTCTTTAATAGCTGTGTCATCTTCACCTGCTTTTTCAGCGATGAAATGTGGGGACTTTACCCTTAAGGCTCACGATGATGGCCTGATGTATATTAATGGTGCCAAGCCTGAAACCCAGAAAATCATTTTCTTTGATAAAAAAGATGATTATGGCAACGTTAAATTTCAATGGATGTTGTTCGATTCAACAATGGGCCGATGGCTTGGCTTGGATCATATAAACCGCAACGGAAAACCCATACTCAACGTCGAAGTCATCCGCAAAAGCATGGATGAACCTCGACGGTTTTGGTCGTATGATTGTGTGCGGGTGAATTAGCCCACCACTGAGTGGGCTTAACATTAATATTAAATATTATTTATCTTTAAATTTTATTTCTTTGCATTCTTCTACCACTTTCATTAATTCGTCCGCTGACAGGTTTTCAAATTTAATTGAGCCTTTCTCCGTCGTTAGCGTTACTTTTTTTGAATATTTGGCTTGTATCCACTTTCTAATTATCGATGCAATAGCTATACAAGCTGGAGACGATGATGCAACAATAATTGTAATATCAACTAAAGCACTTCCAGTGCTAACGCCAGTGCCTATAGAGTCAAAGGTCTTTATTCTTCTGCGAACCTCGTATTCACTTTCTGGTATGTTATCCTGAATTAAAGGTAGCACTCCCCTTCCAATATCTGGAGGTAATACTATGGATGTTTCTGATTTTGGCATAAAAATTACTGGTCCTTATATCGAGAAACTTAAAATAGCCCTACGGCTTATCATGAGCAGCATTTGGCTTGCAACAAATCACGACGTAACCGTGGTTTTAAGCAAGGCGTATATCAAGGGCTGCAAAAAAGATCAGTAACACGCATTACTTGCCTTTAAAATCCTGACATTTGATCAGTAAACCGCCACCGAGCGGTTTTTTTTCATCTGGAGAAAAGATGCCCGTATCACTCAAATCACAAACTGACAGCGAGCAGGAAATGCTGCGCACGGCCACCGATCAACTCTCCGCTGCTATTCGCGTGGCGTTGCCCGGTATTGTGCAGTCGTTCAACCCTGACACCGTGACTTGTGTTGTTCAACCCTCCATCCGAGGGCAGGACACTGACGCAGATGGCAACGTGTCATCACTGCCATTACCGCTGCTGGTGGACGTGCCCGTAGTCTTCCCGCGTGGCGGCGGCTGTACGCTGACATTTCCTGTCTCACCGGGTGATGAGTGCCTGATTATCTTTGCCGATCGCTGCATTGATTTCTGGTGGCAATCGGGCGGCGTACAAGAGCCGGCAGACGATCGCATGCACGACTTTTCGGATGCGTTCGTTATCGTCGGTCCACAGTCGCAGGCGAAAAAGATTAGCGGTATCAGCACCAGCGCAGCACAGCTACGTACCGATGATGGCGCGGCGTTCGTTGAGGTGGCTTCCGGTCACGACATCACCGTCACCACTCCGGGCAAGCTGACCGCCAGCGCGCAGGGCGGTACCGAAATCACATCGCCCAGCATCGTACTGAATGGCGATGTCACGATTAACGGCAACCTGTCGCAAGGTATGGGGTCTAGCGGCGGCACGGCGACAATGCAAGGGCCGGTCACTGTGACTAACGATGTTAAGGCGGGCGGTAAGAGCTTAATGACGCACACGCACGGCGGCGTGCAGCCAGGCAGTGGAGATACAGGAGCGCCGAACTGATGCGATATAGACGAGAAAGTGCGGACGGCGATTACACATTCGGGCAGGGCGATGACACCTGGCTGATTAACTCACCTGAAGCGGTGGCACAGGCAGTCAAAACCCGTTTCGAACTCTGGCGCGGGCAATGGTTTCTCGATACCACTGAGGGTACGCCGTGGAAACAGTCCGTACTCGGAAAACAGCGGTCGGAGATTTATAACCTTGCTATTCGTCAGCGCATTCTTGATACGAAGGGAGTCAGTGCCATCACTGAGTTCAACACGACAGTAAACAGCGCCACGCGGCGCGTATCGTTTACTGCGACCATCGAAACAATCTACGGAACAACGACAGTAACCTCGGAGGCGTAATGGCCTTAAATCTTGACACGCTGGGCTTATCGGCAACGGTAACCGCTCAGGGGATAACTGCGCCCGATTATCAGACAATCCTCAGCACCATTACTGACTATTTCAGACAGATATACGGCAGTGATGCGTATCTTGACCCGGACAGCAAAGACGGCCAGATGGTGGCGCTGGTGGCACTGGCTATTCATGATGCCAATACCACTGCGATTGCAGTGTATAACTCGTTTTCGCCCTCCACCGCGCTGTCGGATGGTCTGACACGTAATGTTAAAATCAACGGGATTTCACGTCATGCCGTGGTCAATTCAACGGTCGATGTGACGCTAACTGGCGTAGCAGGGACAACCATCACAAACGGCTCGGTAAAGGATACCAACGGCGTTATCTGGGATCTTCCTGCAACAGTGAGCATTGGCATTGACGGTAACGTCATTGTTACTGCGACATGTGCGACAGCAGGTGCCGTGGCCGCCGTTGCGAACTCAGTCAATCAGATTAACACGCCGACGCGGGGATGGTTGTCTGTAACCAATCCTGGTGCGGCAGATGTAGGCGCAGCAGTAGAAACTGATGCGGCATTGCGCGTACGTCAGGCGCGTAGCGTTGCGATTGCATCACTGACTCCCTTTGAAGCTGTAGATGGCGCGCTAGCGGGAATTGATGGCGTGACACGTCACAAGCTGTATGAAAATGACACGGGTTCTGTTGACGCTAACAGACTGCCGGCACATTCGATCAGCGCCATTGTTGAGGGCGGAAACGTCACACAGATTGCACAGACAATCCGGGGGAAGAAAGGACAAGGTGTGGCGACGTTCGGCAGTACAGCCGTAACCGTACCGGACAAATATGGTAATAATCACGTGATCCGGTTCTCTCGCCCGATTAATGTCCCGATATTTGTTTCAATTTCGATGCGTGTGTTTACGGGTTACACAACAGCGGTAGATGAGCAAATGAAGCGCTCGATTGCTGACTACATCAACTCACTCGATATCGGTGATGATGTGTTGCTGAGCCGCGTTTATTCCCCGGCCAACCTTGGCGTAGTGAGCGGCGGCGATGCACGATACTACGACATTATAGAATTAAAACTGGGGCGTACATCGGGCAGTGTAGCGCCTACTAATGTAGTGACTGCATACGATGAATCACCAATAAGCAGCGCCGACAACATATCGATCACGGTGGCACCATGAGCAAATACACCGAGTTGATCCCCAACTACAACGTAACAAAACCCTTGTTCGTCCAGCATGTCGATTTAGCAACGCGTCCGTTAATCGATGTTTCCAGCCAAATGCAGGCGCTGGTTAGCGCATTCGATATCGATATTGCGGCTGGCGATCAATTGGACATTCTCGGGGAATGGATAGGCCGTTCACGTACTGTTATGCAGCCAATCGTCGGTGTTTATTTTTCATTCGACACTGACAACATTGGTTATGACCAGGGTGTCTGGCAGCGAGCGTTTGATCCTGACTCCGGTTTTGTCGATTTATCCGATGAAGCGTACCGCATTGTGCTTCGCACAAAAATTGCGATTAACCAATGGGACGGGCAAAACGACTCTCTGCCTGCGATTCTGGAGTTTGCAACAGCTGGGTCGGGGCTGAGCATGCAGATTATTGATAATCAGGATATGACGATCTCTGTGTGGGTGTTCCCGGAAACGTCCATAGATTCAGTTTCACGGGAAATATTGGCAGTCATTCGGCAGGGATATTTAACAGTAAAAGCTGCTGGCGTTTTTTCAGGGGAGGTCCTGTATCCGTCAGTTGGGAATCAGTTTTTCGGTTTTGATATCGAAAATAAATATATCGCCGGGTTTGATGCTGGCGCATGGGAGACATCATTAAATGGCTAAGAATGATTTTAAACCGTTTGCCACTGCGGCGAGTGCAAACGTCACACCACAATCTGAATGGGAAAGCTTGCCAGCACTGCTTAGCGGTTTCACATCCGGCAAGGCGTCATCTGCGCAAATAAATAAAGCGCTACGGCAATCGACGTTTATTTCTGCTGCGCTGGCGCAATTTGTTGCAGATAAAAGCAATAGCGATGTTATCGATAATGGGGATTTTTCTGGTTTTGTCGCAAAATTGTCAGAGTTAATTACTGCTGGTGATGATGTATTTCTACGAAAAGACCAGAACGGCGCTGACATTCCTGATAAAGCGCAGTTTCGCCAGAATGTTGGGTTGGTGAAACAGGCAAGCCTACTGGACGCAACTGCCGGAGCATTAATGATTAATGGCGCTCATGGCGGGGTTGGTGGTAATTCTGTGGTGCTGCCAGATGCAACCAACCTTTTGACCTACCTTCAGGATAAGCCCAGCATGGTGGTTTCTGGAAATACGGCGTTAGTTAATGGAGCTGGTTTCGCCGCTGTGTATGATTTCAAGCGCAGTTCATCAAACTATGCAACCCTTATCGCGTACCCCATCACAAATGTAGGTAATATTGCTGTTCGTTATTTTGAAAACCCGAGTTGGGGATCGTGGCGTCCACAGGCCACCCTTGATACCGACCAGACAATTACTGGCAAAAAGATTTTCAACCGCAGTAGTGAGGCGTTGCAGATAAAAGCACTTGCTGACAATCAATCATGCTTTATTCGCGGGCAAAAGGCTGACGACACACCACATTGGTACATAGGAAAAGGTGGTGCCGATTTTGCGGTAGCGTGGGCTAATCAGCATTCCACGGCGGCCAATTCAATTACGCTCCGAGAAAATGGCAACATTGATATTCAGGTTTTAGCCGGTAAAACGCTAAACGCTATAATCGGGGGAGTTTCCGGCAGGTTTTTGTCTCAAGGACACAACGCTGAATCTGACGCCAACGGTATCTGGAAGGTGCCTGGGAGTGCAGGTTTAACACCAGCCGCTATAGGCGCACTGGCAGTCAGTGACATAGCAGGTATTCCGCTCCCGTTCCCCGGCGCCGTAGCGCCATCCGGTTGGCTTAAATGCAACGGTCAATCTTTTAATACGACGCAATACCCGGTTTTAGCATCCCGCTATCCCAGCGGCGTTCTGCCCGATTTGCGGGCCGAGTTTATTCGCGGCGCTGATGACGGACGCGGGGTTGATACCGGCCGAGTATTGTTAAGCGCGCAAGGGGATGCAATTCGAAATATCACCGGGAAGTTTGCAAATAATGGCTTAGCCTGGTCAGAGGGTGCTTCATCGTCGGTTGGGGAGGGCGCATTTACAAGATTGGAGGGTTTGATCACATCCAATAATAATGTCAGCTCCGCTGGTTGCCAGTATGCATTCAATGCAGGGAATGTCGTGCCAGTAGCAAATGAAAACCGTCCACGCAACATCGCCTTTAACTACATAGTGAGAGCAGCATAATGAGCAACTATTCAACAGATATTGAAGCCGCCGAATTAGGCAAAAACGGACTCAGCAAAAAAGCAGGATGGATCACTGTCTATCATGTCAACACTGAAACGGGTGAATACCAAAGCGCGAGCATGGAATACCTCATGCTCGGCGTGGGTCTCCCAGCCCACAGTTACCCTGACGAGCCAGAAATTCCGCCTGCTGGTCAAGCACTACATCGCGCGGCGGATGGCAAGTCGTGGGCGTCCTCGCCAGATTATCGTGGACAAACGGTTTACAGCACTGAAACGCGACAGGAGCAGACGGTTACTCAATTCGGCGAACTTCCGGATAACGTCACGCTGCTGAAGCCAGAAAGTGAGTTTGATGTGTGGGACGGCAAAAAATGGGTGATCGATGAGGAGGCGCAAGCGACTGCTGCGCGCAAAGCTGCGGAACAGGAACTTGCATCGCGTAAGGCGACCGCTGTGTCACGCATCAATGAACTGACGTATGCGATTAACCTCGATATCGCTACGGATGAAGAAAAAGCCGCGCTGACTGAATGGAAGAAATATGCGGTGCTGCTGAGTCGTGTTGATGTGAATGCTGCTGATATTGAGTGGCCAGAACAGCCATAGGGTTAGGCGAGTGGCGTATGCGTGTCGCACTGTGCCAATTTGTGACGCGGTGTGCCGTGTTATGGCGTAAAAATGCGGTGTGAATGTGATTTGTCACGCCTAAGGAAGGGAGTCGGCAAGTCGAAATGGACGGTAAGTTATTGATAAAAATGTCGTGTATTGTCGTGCTTTGTTGTGTTTTGTTGCCTGTTTTTTGAGCGATAAAGTCATTCAATATATTGATAATAATGGTTTTTATTTATTTTAACTCTGCTAAGCATGCCATAGCGCCATAAAAATACCGAGATTATTATTCAATATGTTATAGCGTATCGGTCGAAATTACTCGAAATTCGATCGAAATTACTCAATCTCAGTCCACTCAGCGCCCCTGACATTTCGGTATTTATCCGTCATCTCTGATGACTTATGTCCGAGCAATTTTTGCGCATAATCCCTCCCTTTCTCATCAGTGTAGAGTCGTGCCGCCAGGCTTCTGATTTCATGAAATGAGGGAGGTTTGCGTTCCCATGTTAATCCTGATATACGGCGCGCCTTCAAAAAAGCGGCAGATATCGTTTTTGCGGCAAATTGCTTGTATTTGGTGTTTGCGACAATATGCGCTATTCCGTTGTTTAATTTCCTGAACTGGTTCAGTACATCAGCAAGGCATAAATTGAGGCAGTCGATGCGGGTTGTCTGGGAAAACGCCAGCATCATGCCTGTTTTTGCTTGCTTGATGTAAAGCCGTCCGTCTTTTAAATCCTCCCAGCATAGCGCCTGTATATCGCCGAGGCGTTGACCTGTCACCAAAGCAAGGTCAAGGCAGGGCCCGACCCAGGCGGGTAATCTATCCGCTGCCTTGCGGATGACTTTCCACGCATCCAGGGTTATGCGCCCCCGTTGAATATTTATACGTTGGTTTCGGGTGGCTTCGGCAGGATTGCTTTTGAGTAGCCCCTCAGCAATCGCTTCACGAAACAGGTCACGTAACAACGCCCTGATGCAGTTCGCCATTGTCACTTTTCCTTCTTTTACCCACTGATGAAGGAACGAGGCAATGTCTTTGGTTTCTACCTGCTGAATAGCGAATTCACCTAAGTGGGCATTGACTGCTTTCAGGTATTTATTGTACTCGCTCATCGTTTTCGGCTTGAGTTTCCGTCCTTCGAGTATCCTCAGATAACGTTCAGTCCATTCGCTAACTGTAGTCACCTGTGTGTCGTTGATGCGGTCAACGAGCGGTGATGGTTTTGATGAGCCATAAATCGCCATATTAGCGGCGATGGCTTGCGTAATGGCCCCCTGTCGATGGCGGCCCAGGCCATACTCTTTTCCGGTGCGCGGGTCACGGTAGCAAAAATAGCCGCCATTGCGCGGTTGCAGGTTTGGCGGCAAATCGCGGTTCTTATGGCTTCTCCGGCGTGCCATGTCTTATCCTCGATAACAGGGTGGGGTGAAGGGCGCTGGATGGGCCAATGTTTTTGTTCTGGGTGAGCTTGCAGGCGTTTTCCTCAACCAGATATTCGCGCCCATCTCGTATCGGTGCGGGAAAAATCATTCCGCTCCTGACCAATCGCCTGACGGTTTCCATGCAGCGCGGACGGGGTTGCCGGCGATTCCACTCGGATAAGGTGATGTATGCCATCATTGACCTCTGCTAAAATCAAGCCGCTGCGCCATTTGTCATGACGGTGAGCGGGTGGGGGAATGACCAATCGAAGAAATGCGGTAGTGAACGTTGCACACAGGGTGTGCAGTGATGAAGGTGATTTCAGACTGCCATGTCACAGCCTTGATTAACGGGCTGGAACAGGTCGTAGAGGCTTGTCAGTCAGTTCGAGGATATCGATAACCTTTCGGTATCCGTTTCTCAACCATTGAACCCATTTATCCAGGTGGGTTTCTTGCGGGTGATAGCTCCCCATGAGGGCAGCATGACCCGCGAATGCATAATGCATGGGGTGCTCCTGTTTTTATATTGTGATTTGGGTATCGTATTTTGCATGGCTCATGGTTTGCCAACTCAGGCCGTTATCTTTGGATAACATGCGCCAGTAGAGGGAGAGTCGTATTGATAAATAACCGGTTCGTCGTAGGCGTCTTGCATGGATAAGTCCTTCACGGTATAAGCGCTTAAATAACTTCTCCCGCTCTCTTATCCTGTTAGGTATTTTAGGTTTCATAATTTTTCCTTATGCAGCCTGAATATATTTGTCGTGGGTAAATTCACCGTTCCAGCCTTTCTTCATCGGAAGCTCGTTTTTCAGATAGTGGCGATACAGCCATTTGGCACCTTCTTTTAAAAGAATGACTTCATAAAATTGTTTCTTGCCTTTTTCGGTGTTAACGGTGACCGTTTTCTCGGTAAAGTATTTATCTCGCGCATACGCCTTTACACGCCATTCATAGGGCTTGTTTTCTTCTTGCTGTGCGTCGTAAAGAAAATTACGCTCTGCCAAGAACAGATTTACTCCCATAATATTCACACCGTTAAGTTGCTTGCAGAACTTGACTGGCGTCATGCCGACCTGGAACAGGTTTTCCAGGCTGTCCACGGTTTGCTTAAGTTCTTCCACCTGTTCGGTATAGTTCAGCAGCATTCCGCGCAGCCATGTCGGGTCATTGAGTTGCGGTAGGGCAACAGCAGCCTTGGCTTGTTTCTCGCACTGGATGAAGTACTGGCGCGCCTCTTTGCCTTTCTCGTTGCGCTCGACCATCGAAAGCTCTTTCGCCATATCGATGCTTATAGCGTATTCCTTGACCGGGCGGCCTCCGTTGGGGTTTTCGCCAGAATTGGCGAAAACTACATAGTCAATATTTTCGACAAATCCGTACTGCTTGATGCGGTCTTTAATCCAGTTGGAGAAATCCTTGCCGACCTTCAGGAACTCGTGAAGGTCACGGGCGTTAACCGTCTGGACGGCTTCGCCATTGATGCTATTGGTTTCGATGGCAATCAGTTGATGTTCTTTAGACATAGTAAGGTCCTCACAAGTCAATGTGATTAATGAAACCCCGGTACGATACCGGGGCGGGATTAGTGATTAGTGGCGTTGAAGGAACTGGCTAACGTTCGCCTGTTGCCATTTTTCGAGCGCGTGGGTCATCACGCCGTAATGCTGCTGCGTGCTCTCTTCAAGCATGTGCTGCATCTCGCCCAGTACGATAGCCTCATCCTCGCGATGACGCAGAACACGGCGTATCGTCTCCTTCTCTGCGTCGAAGATGGCACCCTTGAGCGTGTTGGTAATGCTGTAGATACGGCGGCACTCTTCGGCCAGCAGGGGGAGTTGCCGGATTTCGAAGTGCTGAGGGGAGGTAACGCCCGTTACGCGGCGCAGGGCATACCAGATGGCGTTACTCCATGCCCGGTCAAAATGAAAGCCGTTGCTCATGCTCCAAACGAGGCGGGTGAGGCTGTCAACGTCATCATTACTGAATAGTTCGGCGGCCTGTGGTTTGTATTTCGGTATTGAGCCAAGCTCTGCCTCCATGCGGTTAAACTCCACGATGTAAGCTTCCTTGAACGCTGCGGCCTTCTTGCCAGTGAAGCCCATGACGAGGAAGACGAAGCCGTCTTTGGTCATCTCAAACATCGGGCGTTTTTCGCCTTTTGGATCAGTATAATCAACCGCCTCAAAATTGAGGGCGTTAAATTTGGGGGAGCATTCAAGGTTATCTATGGCCCGTAAAACGTTATCGTGGCGCTTAGTGAAATAATCGGCAACGTCCTTGGATGTAGTAACAGCTTTACCGTTATGGATCGTGACTTTGGGTGTAGCAAGGGCTTGTTGAAGTGTCATGATGACCTCCGATGGTTTCTTTGTGTTATCACCACCAGAGTTGTCACGCTCGTAGGTGGTGAACTGAACGGGGGTGACAATACCGGAGAAACCGCCCGGCCAGTCTTTCGACTGCCCCATCCAGCCCACCATAGAGGTGTAGCTTTCAGGCAACAAAAAACACGCTCGCGGCGTGTCGTTGTCGCGGTTTCATCATCGGGTTGTCACGCCCGGCACCTGAATTTGCAGATGCAGCTTGACTATAGCGCATGGGTTCTCCTTGCGTCAATATGTTGGTTTATGCTGCTACACCGTTCATCATGACTCCTAAGAGCCTTGGAAACAGACTGTCGTAGAAATGGGGCTGCGTCTGGCGAGGATTGGCTGGGTCAGTGAGATTCTTGCCAAATTGCAAGCCTTTCTCTGTTAGCGACCAGAACAGCTTCTCTTTGTCGGGATGCTTGCTGCTGGGACGTGACTTTCGCTCAGTGAGTCCGAGCAATTGCAGGCGCTTGAAACCAAACTGCCAATGAACCGCGCTGCCTGAGAGCATTGTTGTAGACGGACCCGTTGGTTATTTTAAACTTTTTTTGCCATGGTAACCTTATGTTGAAACGGATGCAGCTATCATACCCCCCCAATCCAATAAAAAATCGATTTATTCAGCAAAGCCACTTCGGAGTTGGATCCGATCCTGATTAATTAGGAGTATATGTTATGGGTATGAAAAATGAAGTTTCCATATGTGATTTTCTGTCAAGCACAAAAGATAAAATTCCTCCAATAAAAACAAAAAAATACTTAAAAGATGCAGATATCTTTGAAGAAAATGATATTTTATATGGTCAATACACGGCTAAAAAAGGTGATAAAAATTGCTTTAATATTATACACGAGCTATTAAGAAACCCCAGATCATTAAAAGATAACCACATATGTATAGCAAACAATATAAATTACAATGAAAATGAAATAGTTAAAATAACATTTAATCAATTTCAACCTGAGATTTCTTTGTGCAACCCAAAAACCAACATAGGAAAAACAGTTTTAGAAAAAGATGATGGGATGAAAAATTTAAAAAAAATAATCCCTGTTGTGTTTTTTTTATTTAGCCACATAGGTGCTGAAGCTGCTATAAAAATCGGTAATGCTATGAATGTAGACAAATTACTTGAGTTTGCAAAAACAGCTTACAAACTAAGATATTATAAATTTAATAGACATGTAGATTATAAAAAAATCTGCGAGGAGACACTTAAAATATTAAAATTAGATAAAGATGATTTTGATATATCTTTTCATTCAATAAAGCAAGAAATAATCGATGTGATTTTTGATGAGAATAATAGTTTTTTTGATAAAAGTATCTCACATTCTGAAAAAAGATTAAATATTAGTCTCGCAGATGCTGAACTCTTAATATATCACAAAGACTTTTCCATAGATCTTGAATCATTGATTCAACTTTTAGATGAATACATGGGACAAAATAATTATATTTTTTCTGAAATAAAATCAATAAAAAAAAATTCCCTGCAGTATATGTTAGAATGTAAAGATGTGATAACCGCAGGGTTCTCTCAACTTGCAGGAAAGATTGAAAAATTACATTTTGCATTAAAATCATTAGATAATAATTCTCCTTTTAATAGTTATATTAACAACTACTTTTCTCAAATTGTAGAACCGAACCGTTTAACTAAATCAGTTATTTTTTTTAAGGCTGTTGTCAGTAAAATAAATAAAAGCATTAAAGAAATCATGGAGAATGCATTCGAGAATATTTATATCGCATCGACAAAACAAGTAGAAAAAAAATCTGAAGAAGGGAGTTATTTTTTTTCTGCTTTACTGAAAGATATGAGCAGCTTTGAAAGTGTTACCCATATAGAGAAATTTGTACAGTTACCCTATGCTTTTAACTGCTTTGCGGAGAAAAAGAAGAAATCAATAGTTTTTTGTGCTGATAGCATATTTAGTCGAAATCCTTATAATTCAACTGTAAATACCAGAAAAACGTCGATTAATGTGGAAAATATGATAATTCATGAACTTACTCATTATGTTGAAGATACTATAGATTTTTTCTATCATGATAAACAGAAGGATGCTTTTCCTGATTTAGAAGAAGCCATAAAAGAGTTGTCAGATTTTATAAATTTAGGGGAAATTACAAACGAGGATGAACACAAATATATCGACTTGTCATTACTTAAAATAACACACCCAGAATTCATCTCACTTGGTAAATACCTAAAAATTATATGTGATAAAAACAACATAGCTTTTAATCTTTTTAATGTTAAGAATATTTCCAAGAGCAAAGCTTTTATGGATCAAGTAAGACTGTTGAATGCCGACAGTCTAACACTTTATATTATGGATATTACAAAGTATGTCATCGATAACTTGTCTTCTGATTTATCCATGCAGTGATTGGCAGTGAAATAAGCTTTATTAAATAAAAGTGAATGATGCTGTTATGACAAGCCTGTTTTGGATTAAAATGCTGATCGCTCCGGGATGCATCACCACGCTCTGGATGTAACAGACTGATTTTACATCAAGGGAATTTGCAGCTTTATGGCTGCACCTCATAATATCTATTTATTCAACAACGCCCAGCGCCGGGCTAACTTGCAAAATTTTGCAGATTGACGGTCAGATCGCTTACACTTGACTTAACACAGGAGGATTTCCCCATGGGCCAAGTCGCATTTGATACATTGCAGGCGTCAGAAGAGCTTGAAACTGCTGGCATTTCGAGAGAGCAGGCCAAAGCAATTTCTCTCGTGGTACGCAAGTCTCATGAAGTAGCGGATGTCGCTACCAAGGCAGATATTGCCGAAGTAAACCGAAATGTCGCCGATGTCCGTAAGGACCTATCCGCAGAGATAGCCAATGTCCGTAAGGACCTGTCCGCAGAGATAGCCAATGTCCGTAAGGACCTGTCCGCAGAGATAGCCAATGTCCGTAAGGACCTGTCCGCAGAGATAGCCAATGTCCGTAAGGACCTGTCCGCAGAGATAGCCGATGTCCGTAAGGATCTGTCCGCAGATATAGCCTTGCTTCGTAAGGATGTTGAACACACTGCAAATGGACTATTGATAAAACTGAGTGCGGTGATGCTCGCTATAGCTGGTCTGGCATCGACTATTGTCACTGTGGTCATTAAGCTGCTTTGATATTTTAGCAACATGCCTCCCGCGTCAGCTGGCTCACCTGTTTGCGCAGCCGCCCGACGACGTGAAGGTACTCATGCCGCCACTTTGGCTAAGTTTCTAATAACTTCAAATTCTCTTTCAAGTTCAGCCAGGAACTGCGTTAACGCCTCCTCTATTGCAGCAACTAGTTTATCGTCCTGATGAATCCTCAACTGGTAATAGGCAAGGTCTGGCGGTAGTCTGTCGTCATAGCTGACAAAATCACACCATTTTCTGCCCGTACACATCATTTGGCCGTGCATTTGGAGTAGGTATTGGTTTTTCGGCTTACCGGTCTTGATGGTCTCTAAATGCGTCCATGTGTTGGGGCATTTTATTTCTATCAGGCCATCATTTCCGACCAAGCCATCAGGCGATGCACCAAATCCTACGATACCTGGATGGGGAATAAATCCCACTTCCGTAACTTCTGCGTCAAATTGGTTAAGCAGGTACATTTCACGCGCTATCGGCTCAAGGTCTGTTCCGCGTTGCATGGCTGCATTGGCGAATCCGCTCTCTAACTTCCCGGTCAGGCGCTGGCATATAAGCTCTGCCATGTAGTTCTGACGGCTGGCAGAATAGCCCGATTTGGTTTTAGCCATTACGTCAGACAGGCGACTGGCGGTCACATTGCCACATCGGGCGGCGAACCACTCATCAGTTCTCTGTTCCATGCTCCACCTCTCTGTATTCTGCTTCGAGTGGGGCGGTGTTCTTGATGCGCTCCTTCTCTGCATTGCCGATAATCTGGCGCTCTTCGTGGGTCAGGTTTTTCCATGTTTTAGCGAAGACTTCCATGCTAATCTGAGCCGCCTCTTCGCACCTGGCAATGAGTGCAGGGCGGCGCTCGTCCGTCTCTTGTCCAGCAACAACACTTGCTGGCGTGCTTTCTATAATCCGCTCCGCCTCGTCACTGTCGTAAATGCCCGCGAAGCCAAATGCCATGCGTGCACACTGAATAAGTGACTTGTGGCGCAGCATGCGGGTGGGGTGTGATTGCCACGGCTGGGTATTGCGCTTACACTCGCCCATGTATTCGGTGACTAGAGTGGGGTGTTTGCGATCTTTACGGTAAATCCTGCAAGTCGATGCGCCCTCGTCCTTATCGTAGCTGAATTCCATGCCATCGAATTGCGGATGTTCGTTAATGATGCGCGCCCATCCATCGACCCCCACAACCGGAACAATGCCGCCCTTGTCAGGAAAGGCATAAATTTCTTTTGTCCACGGGTTGAGTCCGTACTGGTTGGCAACAATAAGCAGGGCGGTAAATTGCTCGTCGGTTACGCTACCGCCCTTGAATGCCGTATTCTTGAGCGTGCTCATTAATTCGGTGCCGGGTGCCATGCCAAGGCGTTCAGCCAGTTTTCCAGCCATGGTTGCTAATGCCGTGCTCATGCTGCATCCTCCGTGCTGTTCTGCCTGTGATAAATCCAAAAAGCCATTTCCACTTTCACCCGGTGGAAAATGGCGTCGAATACTCGCTGACTCTCGGCTTCCTGATAATCAACGTCGCTATCTTCCATGTACTCACAGGCTAGCGATGTGTAAGCATCAGGCCAGTGCTTTCTGAGCGGTTCACGAAAGCTTTCGATAGACTTCTCCGCCAATTGCTCAGCCTCTGCGTAACAGTCCTCTGTTATTTCAGGCGGCATTTCTTCCATGATTTTGCGAATGGCGTGTATCTTTGATGGATTAAGCATTGGGGTTCCCCTTCTGATTAACCGTTGCAATAAGCTGCTCGAATAACCGTTGCAGCCAGCTTTTGTTTTTGAAGCTCTGGCCCGTGACGATATTTGAGCGGTGATGTTCGATTGACCGAATCGGGTCAAATTTAATTTCAGGACGCACGGTGGGTGCGCCCGCGATAGCAAGTTCCATCGTGGTTTTCCTTGATTTGGATTGATGTATAATTTTACCGATGAATATCGGCGCGGGTATAAAGAGATAGTTCAGTGTTATCTATTATCAGTGTGATGTTGATTGCGGCGATAAGCGGATGATGGGAATGCTGGAAGTGTTTCAGTCATAGATACCCGTTAATTTTTTCACCTGCTTTTTGAGCCACTTATTTTCTTCCGTTAGATAGGCAAGGGTTAACTTATATTCCTTTGTTTCACTGTCATCCCCGGGGAGAATTTGAGTGTTCATCAAATAATGAGGATGGTTAATATTATTACTACCTGCTTTGTTGAATAAATAGATTTTATGCTGGCAGCCCAGTGAAACGACTGATCCCAGCAACGTAAAATCGGCTTTGTTAAATAATAGGGAATGATGCTGTTCTGACACACCTGTTTTGGACGAAAATGCTGCTCACCCCGGGATGCACCACCAAGCCCTGGGTGTAACATACTGATTTTACGTTAAGGAAATCCGCAGCCTTTATGGCTGTGCAGCATAATACCTATTTATTCAACAACGCCATTACTACCGTAAGTGATAACGCCCCTTTCCCTGTGATCAGGTTGATTGAAGGTCGTGATATGAGGTTTATTAAGTTGCATCATTCAATTTTCCGTTGGCTATCAAAATATTTTCGTCAATGAGCTTTTGCATGGTGGCTCCTGTGGTGGTGTTTGAAATAACGCCATATTCTCCAAGCAGCACGACCCAACCTCAAATTCAATGAACCAGCCGTGATGTATACGTCTGCTTTGCTCTGGCGGTAATGCCATACTCCGTTTTCGGCTTGCTGTACCAGATACGATGGGTAAGACGCTTAACCCTGTCGTACATTTTGGCGAAATGGTTAATTTGCTCTCTGAACCTGGCCAGTAAGTTGAAATTAACTCGTGGCGCACGTTTGCGCTTGAAGGCCAATTCAATGCGGGTAAGTGCTTTGCGTTTTACTGGCTTCTGCCCCAATACCTTATCAATACGTGATGTCACCAGTTCACGGCGGATAGCTTCTGCCTTGCGTCTGGCATGACGGCGAATAGCGGCGTTGGTTTTGCTAACAGGATTAACGGATTTACGGTAAATGATAGTAGCCATGCTCCCCTCCAACAGATGGTTTTGGTGGTGTGGTGAGCCAGTGGTGGCCCTGGTGTTGGCTATAATTTTTATTCAGCCCACCACATCCCAAAAACATCTGGGCAAAGGTTCGGCACGTTGTCGGTGCCTTTCGTAGAGCGCAAGGCTCGTTTTGAAAGAGCATGTATTTGAAATTTACCCAACCGCCGTCATGTTCGTGTGCCTCGGGCTGGCTACTTACGCTCAGGCAATCGGCGGGTAACTCGAGGTCTTGCCTGCCGGGGTATTGCCGTTGCGGGTTGGTGGTCCACCGTCTGGCTGAAGGCTGTCTGGTGGGGTGATGGAATAGAGTTTATATATCAAAACAATTTCTGTCAAATTAAAGTTTTGTTTTTTAAACTAATGGGCGGTGTGCTTTTGCGAGTTAAATTATAACCCAATGATTATTGGGTTATAATTTATTCATTAACAGGGAGGGGTTAGACGAGATCCATTTGAGTTCGAATAGCGACGCCGATGATGGTATCTAATGTATTTATTTGAATTGGCTTGTAATTATGGTTTAGTGAGTTTAGGTATAAATTCGGGCCGTCAATTGTCAATTTTTTTACTATGGTTGAATCTGTTTCTGGAAGGTACGCAGCAACAATAAGTCCGCTTGCTATTTTATATTCAGGGTCAATGAGCAAAATTGATCCCTCAGGAAGAGAAGGCCCTGAACCAGATGTGTTCAGCATTGAATCCCCTTCAACTTGAATGGCGAAGGAAAAACGCGGAGCTTTTCCAGAGGTTTCTACCCATAACTTAATGTTATTTAAGTTATTATCCATAATAACATCTCTCCATTTTACAGCTTGTTGGAGGGATATTAAGGGAATTTTCCAGGTATCAGTAATTATAACATTGTCGATTTTTCCGCCTTCAAGTAACCATTTTTCACTGACTTTCAATATTCTTGCCAAGGCTGTTACATACCTTGCGGAGGGTTCGTTTCCACCGTTAATCCATTGACTAACCGAACCTTTGGAGGCTCTAGTTGCTTGAGCTAGATCCTTGCTTTTGAGGTTTAATTCCCGCATTCGTTGATTGATGCGTTCGGAGAGTGTTGTTTTTTTCATGTTCGTATTATCAAACAAGATATGTTTTGTTTATTGATCTTTTTTGTTTTGTTATTTAAACTAAATATGTAAAACATGATGCATAGGAAAAGTTATGTTTAAAAAACAAGTAATTGATTACTTCGGGGGCACAACCGCCACAGCCACAGCTCTAAAGGTTTCTAAGTCTACAGTCAGTCTATGGGAAGCAATAATCCCTTGGAAATACGCGCTTCTGATTGAAAAATTAACGAAAACAAAACTTAAGTTTGAACCCAGTTTGTATACGGAAAATGTGGACACTGTATTTGGGGGGAATGTAAATCATAGCCAACTTAAAACCAGTGGCCTGAATTACACATAGCCTAACCAGCAGCACCGCTCTTCACAACGGACACTCGTCCTACGGAAGTCACCGACAACGTGGCGAACTCAACATCCTACAGTAACACATTCACTGTGACTGGCTCACGGCTTCGTCACGTCTGTTGATCACCAAAATACAGGTGCCGTGTATCCACATGCGCATTTAATTACTTATTTGTTTCTAGAAGGAGATTATCACACATGAACCACGCAACACAAAGCAAGAAAGCCGCTCACATCGAGTCGGCATTACTCAACAAGTTAGCCCTGATGGGACAGAAAGCCTTTGCCGCCGCCATGAACGTACCGGAGTACCAGGTCAGTCGCTGGAAGAGCGGCCTGTTTCGCCAGGTCAGCCTGATGCTGGCCGTGCTGAACTACGGCATTGCTGATGATGAAATGGCTGAGTTAGCCAAACGGCTGGCGGGGTATTTGACCAAAGAAAAAACCGGTAAGTGGGCAAACACTTTTCCGGCTTAGAAACGCAAATAACTCATTAATTTCAGGAGGAATTATGGCACGAAACAGCCAGAATCTCAAGCAGGAAGAGGAAAGAACGCACCCTGATTCACCTGATGGATTAGTTGTCGCTGCCGTTAATAACAGGCCGTTCGCTAAGCGGCTTATCGATGTTTTCAGACTGGCTAAATCGAGGGTGAAAAAAGATGGCCGCACCTAACCTAAAACTGGTTCACACCTCAGAAGAGGTTATGGAGCATCGCGTGGCGGATACAGATGATGGCTTCATGCGCATTGCCAACGAGCTTACAGACAGCATTTTAATGGCCGATTTAACCGCTCGGCAATTGAAGGTCATGCTCGCCGTTATGCGCAAGACCTACGGATTTAACAAAGCAATGGATCGTCTCACTAATACACAGATAGCAGCCATTACAGGCATTCACCATACGCATGTTTGCGCCGCAAAACGCCAGCTTATTGAGCGTAATTTTTTGGTCAGTGATGGGATGAAAATTGGCGTTAACAAAATCGTTTCTCAGTGGGTTAGCCAAGTCAGCAAACCATTAGCCAAACCAGCTAAAGAAACATTAGCCAAGTCAGCTAATAGCCATAAGCCAACTCAGCTAAACACAAAAGACATTATTCAAAAGACAATAAATACAAATACCCCCTTACCCCCTACGGGTGAAAGTGCGAAGGGTGAAAAACCATCCAAAAGAAAATCAAACCCAATCCAATACGACAACTACCTGAACGCCTACAACGAAGCCGTGGGTGACAGACTGCCTCACGCTGTTGAAGCCAACGACGAGCGAAAACGGAAACTTGCTGCTCTGGTTAAATCTCTGGCTACGCCAAACCTGTGCGGGAAAAATCATTCCGCTCCTGACCAATCGCCTGACGGTTTCCATGCAGCGCGGACGGGGTTGCCGGCGATTCCACTCGGATAAGGTGATGTATGCCATCATTGACCTCTGCTAAAATCAAGCCGCTGCGCCATTTGTCATGACGGTGAGCGGGTGGGGGAATGACCAATCGAAGAAATGCGGTAGTGAACGTTGCACACAGGGTGTGCAGTGATGAAGGTGATTTCAGGCGGTAACAGCCTTGATTAAGGTGCTGGTGCAGGTCGTGTCAGCGCCAATGATATAAGTCCCTAAATCACCATTTGATTTGTCCGCCCTTCTACAGCAGTAGACGCCATTGAAAGTGGGGTCGGTATTGCGTCTGAGTTCCCTGCTGATGGTCGAGCGAGGCATATCAAGCTCTCTGGCGATGGTAGCTTGGTTGACACCTTCACCACGTCGCTTTTCGATGTAGAACCGTTCTTTCTGAGTCAGATGTTTTCCCTGTATGCAACAGGCTCTCCAGTAAGGCCAGAACGCTCATTTTATCCGGGTCTGGCCAGTGTGCCACTTTGTTGCGTTTCGAGTGGGAATGGGGCAATAAATCCGATCATCAAAATAAATATTGGACATTTTTTCCGATAGTGCCGTTTTGCCTGGGCGGTTTATGCCGGGAATCCGTAGTGTGTGACTATCAAATAATTTATTTCGATAAGTCTTGACGATCTATGTGTGGTTGTGTATAATGCTCTCAAAGGGGTGTTTTGGGAAAGTTCGCACGACAGTATCATCGGCACGTTCATTGTGTGGGGGTATTATTTCTGATAGCCAATCAACGTATTGAAGGCTTTGTTGAATAAACATATTTTATGCTGCACCCCCGGTGAAACGACAGATCATCGCAACGCAAAATCATGCAGTTAGATAAAACTGTACACCTGATGTGACAAGCATTTTCAACCAAAAATTGCATGGAAAAACAGCATGATTCACTATTATTCAACAAAGCCCGTATTGAATACATGATCGTCTTAATGCGCCGTAAATACGTATATATGCCGTCACCAACGGTCGGGGCGTGTGTTTTTCTCTCTCGGTTATGCTGGGCATGGAACTGTTTTAATCTGTTTGTTACCGGCTCAGATAAATGAATATTAATTTTATTAAGGTTTGTCATGCGGCTTCGTTCACTTATTTTCGGTGTGACTGCGTTTTTTTGTTTTTTTCTGGCTGCAGATGCTGTCGCGGCAATGTACGTCTACCCGATGGTAGCCTCTCTTGATGACAAAAGCACCAGGCAACTGACGCTTGTATCAAAAGATGATGATGTGCAATTTGTTAAAGTGACGCTGAAACGAATAGAAAATCCCGGCACGCCGCAGGAGCGTGAAGTTGTCTCCGATATTGGCGGTGATACCGGCATTGCTGTGGTGCCCTCGAAAATTGCGCTGGCAGCCGGCAGTGAAAGGATTGTCCGAATTGTATCAATGTTACCACCAGAGAAAGAAACAACCTGGCGTATTTACTTTGAGTCTGTAGATAAAAACACCTTCTCTTCTGAGATTACCGGGAAATCATCAAATAAAGATATTTCCACCCGGGTGGGTGTCAATATAATCTGGGGTGTTTTATTGCATGTGCCGCCTCAGAATATAGTGGTCAGCATGAAATACCGTCCGGGCTCATCTGAAATCTTAAATGATGGTACGGTCAGATTGCAATTAAAGGAAATTGGCATCTGTGATAAGCAGGGGAACTGCAAATGGCAAAACAAAGTGAAAACAATTTATCCAGATATGCAGGTCATCCTTAAAGATTTTACGTTCAAACCAGGTGAGCAGTACAAGTTTAAATATACAGATGTTACAACCGGCAATGTGAAGGAGATAACGCCTGAGGCATTGCCATAGTACTTTTTAAGAACAGTTGATTTAAGGGTAACTGATGAAAAAAATTCTTTCATATTCACTGCTTTCTGCAGCCATTCTGACTTTCACATCCGCGCATGCTGTGACAAGAGACATCACCGTCACGGCATCGATTGATCCGACCGTGGATATCACGCTCTCTGACGGCACGGCTTTGCCGGACACCATTGCCATGTCGTATTTGCCGAGTCATGGGCTCAATTCCGTCTCAAGGAGTGTGAAGCTCTGGTCTAACTCAGCCACTGCTGACCTGACTATTGCCCTGGCAACAAGTTCACCATCACTGAGCGCACCGACGACGACCACCACCATCCCTCTTACGGTGACGCTGAACGGTATCGAGCTTAATACGGCGAGCTCGAAACTGGAGTTTGCCGAGTATTTCCCGAACGGGATTACTAACGGCTCAATCACAATCCCTCTGGTGATATCCCAGACAACCAAGGGTGTTGTCAGTACTGCGGGTGACTACAGCGGAACCGTCTCCCTGGTTCTGGCGCAGGCAACAAGCCAAGGCTCCTGATTTATTAATTCATACCTGGCGGCAACCCCGTCAGGTATCTTCTGTGCGGGTTTTATGTGAACCGATTTCCAGTCTGTAGTATTCTCTTTCCTTTTGCAGTCATCATTCCAGCGATATCTCATGCCACTATGCGTGTCCCGGCAGGGTTTGAAGAGTTGATTCAGGGTCAGGAATTTCAGTCAGAGGTTCAGGTATATGGTCAGTCTCTTGGCATGGCCCGTATCCGGGTGGACCTTGAAAATATAACCTTTCTTGAGCCTGATAAATTATCGCTGGCCATCGCGAAACTTTACGGCAATCCCTCCGGACTTGATTCCCTGCTGACAAAAAAACTTCATCTGCCATTGAGCAGGAATGGCCAGTTATCATGCAGTGCCCACCGGGGGCGTGTCGGCTGTGATTATCTCAAAACAGACAGCCTCGGTCTTATTTATGATGAAAACAATAATGTAGTCAGACTGTTTCTCAGCGACCGTTACACTCTTCACGAGCCTGAAGACAGTGGTTATTACCAGGCCACGCCAGCAGGCCGCAATGCACTTATTCACCAGCAGGCTCTAAATCTGGCCACGACGGGTCAGTATCAATCACTGACATTAAGAGGTAATGGCACTCTCGGGCTGGGAGAAACCAGCTATGCCAATGTGGACTGGAGCTGGCTGAGCCAGCGTTCTGGTCATTCCGGTACCCAGCAGGCGGAAGCCTCTAATGCGTATTTCAGGCAGGATTTTCTGAAACGCATCTATATCCAGGCCGGACTGATGAATTCTCAGGATATCTATACGAATGCGGGGGGGAATATAGCCCTGAATCAGTTGCCGATAGGGCGCATTCGCGGCTTTCGTATGGGGTCGACTCTGGCGTGGGCAAATAAAAGCAAAATGTCAGCAGGCACGCCTGTGAACCTGTTTTTACCCCGGGATGCGCGAGTGGATGCCTACCGGGATAATCAGTTGCTCAACACGTTCTACCTCAAAGCCGGCATGCAGTTACTCGATACCAGTATGTTACCGGCGGGCAGTTACACGCTGACCTTGCGTATTTATGAGAATAACCAGCTCGTACGAACGGAATCACAGCTTTATACCCGCCAGGAGATAGGGTGGGGGAACGGATTTCAGTGGTTCCTGCAGGCGGGTTCACCGGACAGTGAACGCTCCTCCATGACTACGGATGCTTCACATGAGCATTTTGTCATGCATGCCGGCGGTCGCCTCCCTCTGACAGACACGCTGGCGCTTACGGCCGGAACGGCTGTACTCAGTGAGTCTGAATATGCCGAAGCGGCAGCCGACTGGCTTCATGGATTTGACGCGGGGGGGCAGCTGAGCACGCGGGTCAGCTCGCTGCAAGGCAGCGATGGTTCCCGAGGGAATACCCAGCAGGTGAGTTACAACGATGGTTTCGCTCTCAGCTTTTACCGCACATCACGGACGGCGGATGACTGTAATGTCCAGCGCTCGCATATTTATGACTTCACGGGCTGCTACAAAAACACCAGCGTGATGTTGTCTGTTCCCGTAATGAGCTGGCAGGTCATTGTGGGTTATACCCTTAGCGATAATCAGGGGCGTTATGTTTACCGTCAGGACCTGGATGAAAACAGTGCTGAATATAATGCCGGTGCCCCCTGGGAACAGGTGTACCAGTCCCGCTCCCGTAGCGAGAACTGGCAGCTTGGTCTGAATCGCAGCTTTGCTGTCAATGGCCTCAATATAAACACGCGGCTGAGCGCTTATGTCAGAAATGTCAGCACCTACAGCAGCCCCGACAAAGGCGGGTATATCGGGGTATCAATATCCCGCAGTACGAAACTTTCAGGCGGAGCTCGCCGGACAACCAGCGCCGGCGTCAGCTGGCAGTCTGGACAGCCAAGTGGAAGTCAGCTTGGGTACAGTACATCAATGACCCAATATGGCGAAGATAACGGAAATGACCGCATAGGCGTGGCATTGTCAGGCGTCAATACTGATACGGTGAATGGCTCGGTCACCGGAAGTACCGGCAGTCAGTACGGTGATGGCACGCTGACGGTAAGTGATGCGTGGGACCGTTCAGGAAGCCGCCGGCATACCTTTGGCAGCAGCGGAGCCTACAACTCCTCCCTGGTGGTGGACCGGTCAGGCGTGGCGCTGGGGCGCTGGAGTAATGACGGCGCGGCCTCAGCCTTTGGTGTCTCCGTCGGGCAGAGTGATGGCGAGACCGGTTCCCGGGTCAGTATCTCCGGTCTCGGGCGTCGGACGGATATCACAAGCGGGCGGCGGGCAGTGTTTACGACGCAGGGATATCAGGAAAGCAGATTCAGTATCAATGAGTCGGGCGTCCCCTCTGACGGGGTGGCGGCTGAAATCACCCGGGGTACGGGCACGACCACGGCCTTTATGGCTCCCGGTAAAATACTTAATAAAGAGGTTACCGTGAGTCCGCGCTATATCTGGCTCGGCCGGTTGCTTGATGGTTCACGTCAGCCTCTTGAGGGCGCTATCCCCCTCAATGTGGCGTCATGGACGTCAGTCGGTGACGGCGGTTTTACCATGGAGACGGAGTCACGCATGGACCAGCTGTACGTTATGCGGGCAGACCGGTTCTGGGTGTGTGCACTGAAGGTGCGGAAAGTACGCGATGTCGTTCGCTATCTGGGTGCCACCACGTGCCAGCGCACAGATATGGCGCATCTGCCGTCAGCAGAGCGTCGTCAGGTTACCCTGATGACCGCCGGGTCAGAGCGTACAAACAGCCCGGTAGCAATGACAGACTAATACGTTTACACCAATAATCCAGACCGTGAGAGCCGATGAAAACAAACATTTATTGCTGGCTGACAGCCCTGTGCTGGCTGGTATCGCTGCCTGTGCTGGCTGACCTGCCGACAAGCAACACGACGACCGTGACGGAGACGATGGACACCAGTTCGCTGCCCGCCCCGCTGTATATCTGGAATAAGGTTATCGTTGGCAGCAGTACTGGGACGAACTCAACTAACGTAGGCATGGTCTGTAAAAGCAGCACGGACAGCACCAATGGAGCTTGTCCGACAGCCCTTTCTTGGACTGGCTTGGCCCCGGGCTTCATTACGCTGACGTTCACCCAGGACCGCACCGGGCAGACAAAGACCCTGACTGTGGCTGGAGTGCGTAATATTGGATCGGCCAATTCATTTAAACCTTGGACCGGGGTAAATTCTGGTGGTCTTTATGCGCCAATACTTACTTATAGTATCGCGCAGAGTGAGTTAAGCAGCCTGACTGACGGAGTCTGGCGCGCCACTTTGGTGATGGATTACTACAATTATTCTCCAGCTACGTATGTGGCCACCTGGACTGCCAGCATCACTCTGACTGTCACCTCAGAAAGTGCCCAGCAGGTGTATTTCCCGGCCTTTGCGTCCACAGATGCAACTGTTGACCTGGACGTTCGCGGGCTCTTATCGACAACCACAAGCGGTTCGGCCTCGCTGGATATGTGTCTGTATGACGGCGCGAATGCGGCAGGAAAAACGATAATCCTGTCGCTAAGTGATCAGGGGGCTTCACCTTCAGACCGTACCTCGGGTCTTTTCTCCGTCTACCGGACCGGAGGGAGTGCGGCGGATGCGGCAGACCGCATTGACTTTGCCATCACGGTAAAAAATCCGGTTACCCGCGCTGCGCAGACGGTGAAGAATGGCGAGTCCATCACCTGGACAGCACCGGATGGGGGGTTCACCGCACGACTGGTCACCCTGCCAGACTACACGACATCCACGTATTGTGTTCCGGCGCCGCTGACATTTACCACCCAGACTTTTAAGCCCTCAACTAAACACAGCGGCGATTATACCGGGACGGTGACGGTCACCTATACCCCAAGCACCAGCTGAAAAAACAGCGTTCACCCTGACGGGATGAATCCTTTTTGGGTCATGTATTCAATCCCCAATTCCCAAACGAAATGCAACAAAGTGTGTAGTGGCACACTGGTACTGGCCACCTGATCGGAGGTGATATGCTCACCTCACCAACACGACAGGTGACCTCATGGGTAAACATTTTACGGCGGAATTTAAGCTCGAAGCCGCAAAGCGGGTTGTCGACCACGGCTACATATACGTTAAGGCGGCGGGGTAACTGCTGGGATAATGCGCCAATGGAGCGGTTCTTGCGCCTCCTGAAGACAGAATGGGTGCCGACAAAGGGTTACAACAGCTTCAGCGAAGCCCATGACGCGATGATCCGCTACATCACGGGGTATTACAGCGCTATCTGGGCTCACTGGTATAACGGCGGCTTAACGCCAAACGACTCTGAGCGACGGTTCTACATACAGTCTAATGCGGTGGCCAGTATTAGTTGACCACTACACTATGCACCTCTAACTTACACATCAACGTGATGAAATGAAAATAAAAACAACCTTCCTGATTGCAATTCTCTCCGTTTTTTTTATCAAATTGCTCCGTTTATATGGCTACCCAGCAACCTGAAAAGAAGGATGTCAGTCTTTTTAAGAAAGGCACTCCGCGTAGCATTCTGCTTGGGGAATTTGGGTACCCAATTGCGCAGACTGAGCATGATGGGAAGAAGTGGGATATCTGGAAATTTACTCAAGGGTATGGTGGTGGGGCTAAAGCTGGGAGGGCTGTTGGACATGCCGCCGCCGATGTATTAACGCTTGGGCAGTGGGAGGTTGTCGGGACTCCAATAGAATCATCCGCAAATGGCAATCGTGTAGCTTATGAAATTGCTTATGACGAACACGGCAATGTATCTGACGTTATCCTGCTAACCGAGAAAAGCGGCAAATAACCCGGGGTTCCGGGTTATTTCTTATCCGAATAAATATGCTTCAGAGTATCACCGCAGATTTGCTCTGTGGTGACGACTCACGCCTGGAGAAAAGTCAATGCCAGCAACATCAGAAGATCGGCTTTTTGGCCTTACAACTTCAGTAGCAGTAAAGCCGCCAGTGGCTATTTCTGCCGATCACAATGTAACAACTTTCGGTGAGCAGAGGATAACCTCGTCAACGATGGCGGGAGACAGGGACAGTAACCACAACGCAGGATATGCGCGTCCTGCTGATGAACCAGGATGACAAGCGCGATAATGGGATATGGTTAGCGGGGCCGGTTATGTGGCGGCGAGCGTCTGACTTTGACGGTGCGAGGGATGTTGCTAATGGGACCATGGTTTTCAGCATTTACGGTGACTGTTGGCAGGTAGAAGGCACTAACCCAATTCGCATCGGGTATGACGAAATCACATTCCGTTCCACCTATCCGTTTTCAGGGGATTTGACTCTTTATCAGCGCACTATCCGCGCCCCTGATCCGTTTGTGGCACCCTTGCCGCCAATCACCCAACTCGAAGGGAAAATACTGGCGGTTTCTGGCGGTAAGCCTATTGGGGTTTTGCCGGAGTCCGGTAGCGCGGCTGATGTGTTAATTCAACTAGCCGCAACATCAGGGGCCGGATTGGTTGTGGGAACATCCGGCAATACAGTTCAGACAGAAATTAACGACATTAAAGAGGATCTGGTTGATATTTCCACAAACGGAGCAAGTAAACTGTCCACTCCCAGAAATATTAACGGCGTTCCGTTTGATGGTACAGCTAACATTACCTTGCCGTTGGATCTTCCTGTTGGCTCTCCCGTTCCCTATGCCTTATCAACCCCGCCCGCTGGTTGGCTCCAGTGCAACGGCCAGACATTCAACAAAACCACCTATCCGCAATTGGCGCTTGCCTATCCGTCTGGAGTGTTACCTGACCTGCGCGGCGAATTTATTCGTGGCTGGGATGATGGGCGCGATGTTGATCCTGGGCGTTCACTGCTCTCAGCGCAGAATGATGCGATGCAACCGATAACAGCAAAATGGGCTATGGACGATCAAGCCGCCGGTGGAGGTATCGATTATCCCCCCTGCGGGGCCTTATACATCGACAGCACCGCGAGGGTTAATTACGACGCGGTATCAACACGCAATAGTTTTGGCGCACGCGGGGTGTTTGATTCATCGCTACAAACACGAACCGCTAACGAAACCCGCCCGCGCAACATCGCCTTTAACTACATTGTGAGAGCAGCATAATGAGCAACTATTCTACTGATATTGAGACTGCCGAATTAGGCGAAAATGGACTCAGCAAAAAGGCTGGCTGGATCACTGTCTATCGCGCGCATCATTTCACGCGCGAATACCACAGCGCCAGCATGGAGTATCTCATGCTTGGTGTAGGCCTTCCCGCCCACAGTTACCCCGATGAACCAGAGTTACCGCCTGTTGGGCAAGCGCTGCATCGCTCGGCTGATGGCAAGTTGTGGGAATTTTCACCCGATCATCGCGGGCAAACGGTTTACGGCACAGAAACACGGCAGGAACAGACTGTCACCCAATTCGGCGAACTGCCGGATAATGTCACGTTACTGAAGCCCGAG
The DNA here is from genome assembly GCF_019797845.1 of Symbiopectobacterium purcellii. Classification (NCBI taxonomy): domain Bacteria; kingdom Pseudomonadati; phylum Pseudomonadota; class Gammaproteobacteria; order Enterobacterales; family Enterobacteriaceae; genus Symbiopectobacterium; species Symbiopectobacterium purcellii. The sequence continues at coordinate 587,254 of NZ_CP081864.1, forward strand.
ACCGAGTTCGATGAGTGGAACGGAAAAAAGTGGGTGACAGACACGAAAGCCCAGCAAGCGGCGGAATCACTAGCTGAGCAGCAGGCGGCACAACAGGAGTTAAGCTCACGCCTTACTGTAGCGAATACCCGCATTGAGACGCTGAGCGATGCGGTTGATCTGGATATGGCTACTCATGAAGAGAAAACCGCGTTAAAGGGGTGGAGAACGTACCGGGTGCAGCTGAGCCGCATTGATATCAGCACAGCGCCGGATATCGACTGGCCGGAAGCGCCCGAAGGTGGAAAAACGGTGAATTAGCGTCGGTCGTCGAACAGGGTAGCCAACTCGTCGTCGGAAAGGCCGGTCGACATTTTGACAAGAGTACGTTCAACGCCGTTGGCGAGAAGTTGCCTTGCAATGTTGAGCGAGGCGGTATGCTCGCCTTCTTGGCGTCCTTCTTGGCGACCTTCTTGGCGACCGAGGTGAATGCCTTCTTGGCGACCTTCCTGGCGTAGCTGTTCTGCAATGGTCATGACATCCTCCTGATAATCTTGTGTCTGTGCGGCTATGGTATGCAAGAACTGTCTGGTGTCTGAGGTTTCGCCTCGACCTACAATGTAGTACATCAGGCTACGAAACTGCTCTTTAGGTATCGCCCATAGATTGAGCAGGCGGGCGATATCTCCTGCCAGTTCCAGCATGTCCCGAGTACGGATGTGTTTTTGCACCAATTCCAGCAGTGCTACCCGCCGATGAGAGAGTATTTCATCATCCGGCATAGCGGTGATATCGACCAGCGGGAATGCCTGTGTATAGACTGATTCTGCCAGTTCAGGGTCAGTAAAGCAATCGAGCCATTGGGTGCTGTAGGGGTAGGGCGACGTGGTGCCGTGGTAGAACAGGAGTGGAATGACCACGGGCAAGGTCTCGTTGCCTTGCTCTAGGTGGCGCTGCATGGCTGCCATGCTATAACGCATTAAACGCCACGCCATTAACTTCTCAGGGCTACTTTGGTGCTCGATGAGTGTATAAATGTAGCCTCTCCCCGCATTTGTCTGCACGGAATAGAGCATATCCGAACACTGGGTGCGCAGGTCGTCTTCGATAAAACTGCCGGACTCCATCGCAAGTGTGCTGAAATCACAGCGCTCACGCAGGTGTGGTGGTAGATGGATTTCCAAAAAGTCTCGGGCCACAGCGATATCACCGAGAAACTTTTTGAACAGAGAATCATGTTGGGAAAGTGAGGATGTTGTCATCGGCGAAGTATACCTTGCTCAGGTTACGGTATGCCATCGGGATTTCCAGCGCGGGGTGAATGTGATTTGTGACACCTAAGGAAGGGTGTTGGAAAGTCGAAATGGACGGCAAGTTATTGATAAAAATGTCGTGTATTGTCGTGCTTTGTTGTGTTTTGTTGCCTGTTTTTTGAGCGATAAAGTCATTCAATATATTGATAATAATGGTTTTTATTTATTTTAACTCTGCTAAGCATGCCATAGCGCCATAAAAATACCGAGATTATTATTCAATATGTTATAGCGTATCGGTCGAAATTACTCGAAATTCGATCGAAATTACTCAATCTCAGTCCACTCAGCGCCCCTGACATTTCGGTATTTATCCGTCATCTCTGATGACTTATGTCCGAGCAATTTTTGCGCATAATCCCTCCCTTTCTCATCAGTGTAGAGTCGTGCCGCCAGGCTTCTGATTTCATGAAATGAGGGAGGTTTGCGTTCCCATGTTAATCCTGATATACGGCGCGCCTTCAAAAAAGCGGCAGATATCGTTTTTGCGGCAAATTGCTTGTATTTGGTGTTTGCGACAATATGCGCTATTCCGTTGTTTAATTTCCTGAACTGGTTCAGTACATCAGCAAGGCATAAATTGAGGCAGTCGATGCGGGTTGTCTGGGAAAACGCCAGCATCATGCCTGTTTTTGCTTGCTTGATGTAAAGCCGTCCGTCTTTTAAATCCTCCCAGCATAGCGCCTGTATATCGCCGAGGCGTTGACCTGTCACCAAAGCAAGGTCAAGGCAGGGCCCGACCCAGGCGGGTAATCTATCCGCTGCCTTGCGGATGACTTTCCACGCATCCAGGGTTATGCGCCCCCGTTGAATATTTATACGTTGGTTTCGGGTGGCTTCGGCAGGATTGCTTTTGAGTAGCCCCTCAGCAATCGCTTCACGAAACAGGTCACGTAACAACGCCCTGATGCAGTTCGCCATTGTCACTTTTCCTTCTTTTACCCACTGATGAAGGAACGAGGCAATGTCTTTGGTTTCTACCTGCTGAATAGCGAATTCACCTAAGTGGGCATTGACTGCTTTCAGGTATTTATTGTACTCGCTCATCGTTTTCGGCTTGAGTTTCCGTCCTTCGAGTATCCTCAGATAACGTTCAGTCCATTCGCTAACTGTAGTCACCTGTGTGTCGTTGATGCGGTCAACGAGCGGTGATGGTTTTGATGAGCCATAAATCGCCATATTAGCGGCGATGGCTTGCGTAATGGCCCCCTGTCGATGGCGGCCCAGGCCATACTCTTTTCCGGTGCGCGGGTCACGGTAGCAAAAATAGCCGCCATTGCGCGGTTGCAGGTTTGGCGGCAAATCGCGGTTCTTATGGCTTCTCCGGCGTGCCATGTCTTATCCTCGATAACAGGGTGGGGTGAAGGGCGCTGGATGGGCCAATGTTTTTGTTCTGGGTGAGCTTGCAGGCGTTTTCCTCAACCAGATATTCGCGCCCATCTCGTATCGGTGCGGGAAAAATCATTCCGCTCCTGACCAATCGCCTGACGGTTTCCATGCAGCGCGGACGGGTTTGCCGCCGGTTCCACTCGGATAAGGTGATGTATGCCATTATTTACCTCTGCTAAAATCAAGCCGCTGCGCCATTTGTCATGGTGGCAAGGGGGGATTTGTGAATCTCAGAAACGGTACCGTGAAGGTTGCAGGCAGGGTGTGCGGTGATGAAGGTGATTTCAGGCGGTAACAGCCTTGATTAAGGTGCTGGTGCAGGTCGTGTCAGCGCCAATGATATAAGTCCCTAAATCACCATTTGATTTGTCCGCCCTTCTACAGCAGTAGACGCCATTGAAAGTGGGGTCGGTATTGCGTCTGAGTTCCCTGCTGATGGTCGAGCGAGGCATATCAAGCTCTCTGGCGATGGTAGCTTGGTTGACACCTTCACCACGTCGCTTTTCGATGTAGAACCGTTCTTTCTGAGTCAGATGTTTTCCCTGTATGCAACAGGCTCTCCAGTAAGGCCAGAACGCTCATTTTATCCGGGTCTGGCCAGTGTGCCACTTTGTTGCGTTTCGAGTGGGAATGGGGCAATAAATCCGATCATCAAAATAAATATTGGACATTTTTTCCGATAGTGCCGTTTTGCCTGGGCGGTTTATGCCGGGAATCCGTAGTGTGTGACTATCAAATAATTTATTTCGATAAGTCTTGACGATCTATGTGTGGTTGTGTATAATGCTCTCAAAGGGGTGTTTTGGGAAAGTTCGCACGACAGTATCATCGGCACGTTCATTGTGTGGGGGTATTATTTCTGATAGCCAATCAACGTATTGAAGGCTTTGTTGAATAAACATATTTTATGCTGCACCCCCGGTGAAACGACAGATCATCGCAACGCAAAATCATGCAGTTAGATAAAACTGTACACCTGATGTGACAAGCATTTTCAACCAAAAATTGCATGGAAAAACAGCATGATTCACTATTATTCAACAAAGCCCGTATTGAATACATGATCGTCTTAATGCGCCGTAAATACGTATATATGCCGTCACCAACGGTCGGGGCGTGTGTTTTTCTCTCTCGGTTATGCTGGGCATGGAACTGTTTTAATCTGTTTGTTACCGGCTCAGATAAATGAATATTAATTTTATTAAGGTTTGTCATGCGGCTTCGTTCACTTATTTTCGGTGTGACTGCGTTTTTTTGTTTTTTTCTGGCTGCAGATGCTGTCGCGGCAATGTACGTCTACCCGATGGTAGCCTCTCTTGATGACAAAAGCACCAGGCAACTGACGCTTGTATCAAAAGATGATGATGTGCAATTTGTTAAAGTGACGCTGAAACGAATAGAAAATCCCGGCACGCCGCAGGAGCGTGAAGTTGTCTCCGATATTGGCGGTGATACCGGCATTGCTGTGGTGCCCTCGAAAATTGCGCTGGCAGCCGGCAGTGAAAGGATTGTCCGAATTGTATCAATGTTACCACCAGAGAAAGAAACAACCTGGCGTATTTACTTTGAGTCTGTAGATAAAAACACCTTCTCTTCTGAGATTACCGGGAAATCATCAAATAAAGATATTTCCACCCGGGTGGGTGTCAATATAATCTGGGGTGTTTTATTGCATGTGCCGCCTCAGAATATAGTGGTCAGCATGAAATACCGTCCGGGCTCATCTGAAATCTTAAATGATGGTACGGTCAGATTGCAATTAAAGGAAATTGGCATCTGTGATAAGCAGGGGAACTGCAAATGGCAAAACAAAGTGAAAACAATTTATCCAGATATGCAGGTCATCCTTAAAGATTTTACGTTCAAACCAGGTGAGCAGTACAAGTTTAAATATACAGATGTTACAACCGGCAATGTGAAGGAGATAACGCCTGAGGCATTGCCATAGTACTTTTTAAGAACAGTTGATTTAAGGGTAACTGATGAAAAAAATTCTTTCATATTCACTGCTTTCTGCAGCCATTCTGACTTTCACATCCGCGCATGCTGTGACAAGAGACATCACCGTCACGGCATCGATTGATCCGACCGTGGATATCACGCTCTCTGACGGCACGGCTTTGCCGGACACCATTGCCATGTCGTATTTGCCGAGTCATGGGCTCAATTCCGTCTCAAGGAGTGTGAAGCTCTGGTCTAACTCAGCCACTGCTGACCTGACTATTGCCCTGGCAACAAGTTCACCATCACTGAGCGCACCGACGACGACCACCACCATCCCTCTTACGGTGACGCTGAACGGTATCGAGCTTAATACGGCGAGCTCGAAACTGGAGTTTGCCGAGTATTTCCCGAACGGGATTACTAACGGCTCAATCACAATCCCTCTGGTGATATCCCAGACAACCAAGGGTGTTGTCAGTACTGCGGGTGACTACAGCGGAACCGTCTCCCTGGTTCTGGCGCAGGCAACAAGCCAAGGCTCCTGATTTATTAATTCATACCTGGCGGCAACCCCGTCAGGTATCTTCTGTGCGGGTTTTATGTGAACCGATTTCCAGTCTGTAGTATTCTCTTTCCTTTTGCAGTCATCATTCCAGCGATATCTCATGCCACTATGCGTGTCCCGGCAGGGTTTGAAGAGTTGATTCAGGGTCAGGAATTTCAGTCAGAGGTTCAGGTATATGGTCAGTCTCTTGGCATGGCCCGTATCCGGGTGGACCTTGAAAATATAACCTTTCTTGAGCCTGATAAATTATCGCTGGCCATCGCGAAACTTTACGGCAATCCCTCCGGACTTGATTCCCTGCTGACAAAAAAACTTCATCTGCCATTGAGCAGGAATGGCCAGTTATCATGCAGTGCCCACCGGGGGCGTGTCGGCTGTGATTATCTCAAAACAGACAGCCTCGGTCTTATTTATGATGAAAACAATAATGTAGTCAGACTGTTTCTCAGCGACCGTTACACTCTTCACGAGCCTGAAGACAGTGGTTATTACCAGGCCACGCCAGCAGGCCGCAATGCACTTATTCACCAGCAGGCTCTAAATCTGGCCACGACGGGTCAGTATCAATCACTGACATTAAGAGGTAATGGCACTCTCGGGCTGGGAGAAACCAGCTATGCCAATGTGGACTGGAGCTGGCTGAGCCAGCGTTCTGGTCATTCCGGTACCCAGCAGGCGGAAGCCTCTAATGCGTATTTCAGGCAGGATTTTCTGAAACGCATCTATATCCAGGCCGGACTGATGAATTCTCAGGATATCTATACGAATGCGGGGGGGAATATAGCCCTGAATCAGTTGCCGATAGGGCGCATTCGCGGCTTTCGTATGGGGTCGACTCTGGCGTGGGCAAATAAAAGCAAAATGTCAGCAGGCACGCCTGTGAACCTGTTTTTACCCCGGGATGCGCGAGTGGATGCCTACCGGGATAATCAGTTGCTCAACACGTTCTACCTCAAAGCCGGCATGCAGTTACTCGATACCAGTATGTTACCGGCGGGCAGTTACACGCTGACCTTGCGTATTTATGAGAATAACCAGCTCGTACGAACGGAATCACAGCTTTATACCCGCCAGGAGATAGGGTGGGGGAACGGATTTCAGTGGTTCCTGCAGGCGGGTTCACCGGACAGTGAACGCTCCTCCATGACTACGGATGCTTCACATGAGCATTTTGTCATGCATGCCGGCGGTCGCCTCCCTCTGACAGACACGCTGGCGCTTACGGCCGGAACGGCTGTACTCAGTGAGTCTGAATATGCCGAAGCGGCAGCCGACTGGCTTCATGGATTTGACGCGGGGGGGCAGCTGAGCACGCGGGTCAGCTCGCTGCAAGGCAGCGATGGTTCCCGAGGGAATACCCAGCAGGTGAGTTACAACGATGGTTTCGCTCTCAGCTTTTACCGCACATCACGGACGGCGGATGACTGTAATGTCCAGCGCTCGCATATTTATGACTTCACGGGCTGCTACAAAAACACCAGCGTGATGTTGTCTGTTCCCGTAATGAGCTGGCAGGTCATTGTGGGTTATACCCTTAGCGATAATCAGGGGCGTTATGTTTACCGTCAGGACCTGGATGAAAACAGTGCTGAATATAATGCCGGTGCCCCCTGGGAACAGGTGTACCAGTCCCGCTCCCGTAGCGAGAACTGGCAGCTTGGTCTGAATCGCAGCTTTGCTGTCAATGGCCTCAATATAAACACGCGGCTGAGCGCTTATGTCAGAAATGTCAGCACCTACAGCAGCCCCGACAAAGGCGGGTATATCGGGGTATCAATATCCCGCAGTACGAAACTTTCAGGCGGAGCTCGCCGGACAACCAGCGCCGGCGTCAGCTGGCAGTCTGGACAGCCAAGTGGAAGTCAGCTTGGGTACAGTACATCAATGACCCAATATGGCGAAGATAACGGAAATGACCGCATAGGCGTGGCATTGTCAGGCGTCAATACTGATACGGTGAATGGCTCGGTCACCGGAAGTACCGGCAGTCAGTACGGTGATGGCACGCTGACGGTAAGTGATGCGTGGGACCGTTCAGGAAGCCGCCGGCATACCTTTGGCAGCAGCGGAGCCTACAACTCCTCCCTGGTGGTGGACCGGTCAGGCGTGGCGCTGGGGCGCTGGAGTAATGACGGCGCGGCCTCAGCCTTTGGTGTCTCCGTCGGGCAGAGTGATGGCGAGACCGGTTCCCGGGTCAGTATCTCCGGTCTCGGGCGTCGGACGGATATCACAAGCGGGCGGCGGGCAGTGTTTACGACGCAGGGATATCAGGAAAGCAGATTCAGTATCAATGAGTCGGGCGTCCCCTCTGACGGGGTGGCGGCTGAAATCACCCGGGGTACGGGCACGACCACGGCCTTTATGGCTCCCGGTAAAATACTTAATAAAGAGGTTACCGTGAGTCCGCGCTATATCTGGCTCGGCCGGTTGCTTGATGGTTCACGTCAGCCTCTTGAGGGCGCTATCCCCCTCAATGTGGCGTCATGGACGTCAGTCGGTGACGGCGGTTTTACCATGGAGACGGAGTCACGCATGGACCAGCTGTACGTTATGCGGGCAGACCGGTTCTGGGTGTGTGCACTGAAGGTGCGGAAAGTACGCGATGTCGTTCGCTATCTGGGTGCCACCACGTGCCAGCGCACAGATATGGCGCATCTGCCGTCAGCAGAGCGTCGTCAGGTTACCCTGATGACCGCCGGGTCAGAGCGTACAAACAGCCCGGTAGCAATGACAGACTAATACGTTTACACCAATAATCCAGACCGTGAGAGCCGATGAAAACAAACATTTATTGCTGGCTGACAGCCCTGTGCTGGCTGGTATCGCTGCCTGTGCTGGCTGACCTGCCGACAAGCAACACGACGACCGTGACGGAGACGATGGACACCAGTTCGCTGCCCGCCCCGCTGTATATCTGGAATAATGTTACCGTTGGCAGCAGCGATGTTGGCAGCAGCGTTGAGAGTAGCTCATATAAAGTAGGCATGGTCTGTAAAAGCAGCACGGACAGCACCAATGGTGCTTGTCCGACAACCCTTACTTGGAATGATGTGGCCCCGGGCTTAATTACGCTGACGTTCACCCAGGACCGCACCGGGCAGACAAAGACCCTGACTGTGAGTGGATTGCGTAATAATCGAGAGTCCAATTATAGCCCTTGGACCTCGGTAACTTTTAATAGAGATCCAAGAAACACGCCAATATTTACTTATAGTATCGCGCAGAGTGAGTTAAGCAGCCTGACTGACGGAGTCTGGCGCGCCACTTTGGTGATGGATTACTACAACTGGACATCTACGTATGTGGCCACCTGGACTGCCAGCATCACTCTGACTGTCACCTCAGAAAGTGCCCAGCAGGTGTATTTCCCGGCCTTTGTGTCCACAGATGCAACTGTTGACCTGGGCGTTTCCGGGCTGAACAATGCAGACTTATCGACAACCACAAGCGGTTCGGCCTCGCTGGATATGTGTCTGTATGACGGCGCGAATGCGGCAGGAAAAACGATAATCCTGTCGCTAAGTGATCAGGGGGCTTCACCTTCAGACCGTACCTCGGGTCTTTTCTCCGTCTACCGGACCGGAGGGAGTGGGGCGGATGCGGCAGACCGCATTGACTTTGCCATCACGGTAAAAAATCCGGTTACCCGCGCTGCGCAGACGGTGAAGAATGGCGAGTCCATCACCTGGACAGCACCGGATGGGGGGTTCACCGCACGACTGGTCACCCTGCCAGACTACACGACATCCACGTATTGTGTTCCGGCGCCGCTGACATTTACCACCCAGACTTCTAAGCCCTCAACTAAACACAGCGGCGATTATACCGGGACGGTGACGGTCACCTATACCCCAAGCACCAGCTGAAAAAACAGCGTTCACCCTGACGGGATGAATCCTTTTTGGGTCATGTATTCAATCCCCAATTCCCAAACGAAATGCAACAAAGTGTGTAGTGGCACACTGGTACTGGCCACCTGATCGGAGGTGATATGCTCACCTCACCAACACGACAGGTGACCTCATGGTTAAACATTTTACGGCGGAATTTAAGCTCGAAGCCGCAAAGCGGGTTGTCGACCACGGCTACATATACGTTAAGGCGGCGGGGTAACTGCTGGGATAATGCGCCAATGGAGCGGCTCTTGCGCCTCCTGAAGACAGAATGGGTGCCGACAAAGGGTTACAACAGCTTCAGCGAAGCCCATGACGCGATGATCCGCTACATCACGGGGTATTACAGCGCTATCCGGCCTCACTGGTATAACGGCGGCTTAACGCCAAACGACTCTGAGCGACGGTTCTACATACAGTCTAATGCGGTGGCCAGTATTAGTTGACCACTACAGGCCCAGCATTTGCCATAACATATTCAGGTACACTTTCACTATCAGTTACAGTGTAAGAATAACTGACAGGTAAATCATTAAAGTTTATACCTGTAGCTGATTGTCCTGTTATTGAACTATATATATTATTCTTTTCAAAAAACTGATAACTATAACCACTACTATCCTCAGATATCTTGTTGGTGTTGTTAGTTGAAAGAAAGTAGTTTGATTCAGAGTAGACAATGCTCCCACTGTTTATCTGTAAAGCATCGTACTGTTTTTTAGGATACTTATGACCATCAGTACCTATATTGTAGTCAGTTGCTGAATAAGTTTTGCTATTATCGAAATAGTTGCTATACACATGAACCCAACCGCGAAGAAGTGGCCGTCCTCGCATATTTGGACCAATCCAATTATGGTGTATGGTTACGTGCAGTAGTTTCGTCACTAGCCAAGAGTCATCATGGTTATAGCCAACAAGCATCGCTAGTCTTTCACCTGCTAAATCGCTATCGTTGCCCACCCAATTCCAGACAGGATTTGGCTGCATATTAACCCAATCATCATTAAAATAGAAGTGGTTATAGGATAGTGTTACATTGTCTGAACTCATTGTAATGCTGATTAAATCATCACTGATATCATAAATATTACAGTGAGTAATCAGAGCATTGCTAACACGCCGTAGAGAAATACCTTCATAATTAATACCTGCGGTTTTAGTACTATCATTATCTCCCACAACCTGTTTAGGCATTGCCTGTAAATCAGAAATCCTACCATAGAAATTAAGGTTTGATATCTTAATGTTTTCTATATTTGTTCCTAATGGTAATAGCTCACCGTCAAATTTCAGCTGTATATTTTCGAGAGCTGCTTTGCCTCCAGGGGCTCCTTCAATGGTTGTGTTATTATTAGCAGTCGATGCAAAGAGTATGGTAGTTAAACCTGCTCCACCATAAATTACACCATCGATAACGATATGGTGTTTACCGCTATATACAGCATCCTCCAATTCGCTAAGTGTTTTTACTAAAACAGCAGGTTCGCTGTCACCACCAACTGTATTTGAATAACCTCCAGTATCATCAGCATAAGCTGAAAAGTTTGATGAAGCTAGTAATAAAGAGAGATTTATCAGCAATTTTTTATTCAAAAAAAACATTTTAAATATACCCTATTAACTTAACGTTTTTCAGTGCCTGGGTGCTTATTGATTTTCTGTTATAAGCTCCAAACTAGTCCAATGGATAGGCTTTGTTGAATAAATAGATTTTATGCTGGCAGCCCAGTGAAACGACGGATCCTCGTAACGTAAAATCATGCAGTTAGACCTCATGAGAAAACTGTACAACTGAGGTGACAAGCATTTTATGGCTTTGTTGAATAAACATATTTTATGCTGTACCCCCGGTGAAACGACAGATCCTCGCAACGCAAAATCATGCAGTTAGGCCTCATGATAAAACTGTATACCTGATATGACAAGCATTTTCAACCAAAACTTGCATGGAAAAACAGCATTATTCACTATTATTCAACAAAGCCGCTCAGACGCTGATTCGCCACCGCATGGTTACGTTAATGGTACTTGTCCGGCCACTATTGCGCCCCGTTTCGCGGCGGGATAAAGGGCCTGATTTTCTTTCTCAGCAACGCATCGTGGCATTTTCAATGACAACTAATTTAGACATAACAATTTCTCCATAATTAAACGTATGTAGTTATCAGAGGACTAACGGGTAAAATTTTGCAGATTGGCGGTCAGATCGCTTACACTTGGCTTAACACAGGAGGATTTCCCCATGGGCCAGGTTGCATTTGATACATTGCAGGCGTCAGAAGAACTTGAAACCGCTGGTATCTCCAGAGAACAAGCTAAGGCGATTTCGCTCGTCGTACGCAAGTCTCATGAGGTGGCGGATGTGGCCACCAAGGCCGATATAGTTGAAGTCAAGCACGAAATTGCCGAAGTAAACCGAAATGTCGCCGATGTCCGTAAAGATATGGCTCATCGCTTCGAGAAGACCGACGCTCAGATAGCCGATGTCCGTAAGGACCTGTCCGCAGAGATAGCCGATGTGCGTAAGGACCTGTCCGCAGAGATTGGCAACGTGCGCAAGGATATGGAAATCGTCCGCAAAGATTTACAGCTTGAAATGGCGGGTATTCGCTCCGAGCAGAAGTTAATTCGCTGGATGCTGAGTGCTGGAATTTTGGGTATTCTCTCTCTGGTTGTGAAAGCTTTTCTCGTCACAGCCCTTTGAGCAATTCTGCCCATTGGGTCGGTAGCTTAGTGTGGAAGAGCGTACGTGTTCCCCAACCGTAAGATGCGGGTTCGATTCCTGCTCGACCCTCCAGCTTTCAGCAACTCCGCTCCAGCGTCAGACTGAACTCACCTGTATAGCCGCCCGACGACGTGCATGCACTCATGCTGCTATCTTGGCTAAGGTCCTGATAGCCTCAAGTTCTCTTTCAAGTTCAGCCAGGAACTGGGTCAACGCTTCCTCTATTTCAGCAACCAATTTATCGTCCTGATGAATTCTCAACTGGTAATAGGCAAGGTCTGGCGGTAGCCTGTCGTCATAGCTGACAAGATCACACCACTTTCGGCCCGTACACATCATTTGGGCGTGCATTTGGAGCAAGTACTGCTGTTTTGGCTTACCAGTCTTGATGGTCTCTAAATGCGTCCATGTATTGGGGCACTTGATTTCAATCAGACCATCGCACCCTACGAGTCCGTCAGGCGATGCACCAAATCCTGCGATATCTGGATGGGGAATAAATCCCACTTCCGTCACTTCTGCGTCAAATTGGTTAAGCAGGTACATCTCCCGCGCCACCGGTTCAAGTTCAGTGCCGCGCTGCATGGCGGCGTTGGAGTAACTTGCTTCCACCTTTCCGGTTAGGCGCTGGCATATAAGCTCTGCCATGTAGTTTTGACGGCTGGTAGCGTATCCAGATTTCGTTTTCGCCATCACGTCAGACAGGCGACTGGCGGTCACGTTGCCACAACGGGCGGAAAACCATTCATCACTGCGCTGTTGCATGCTCCACCTCTCTGTATTCTGCTTCGAATGGGGTGGTGTTCTTGATGCGCTCCTTCTCTGCATTGCCGATAATCTGGCGCTCTTCCTGCGAGAGGCTCTTCCATGTTTCAGCGAAGACTTCCATGCTCATCTGAGCCGCCTCTTCGCACCGGGCAATGAGTGCAGGGCGGCGCTCATCCGTTTCCTTTCCGACGAGAACGCTTGCCGGGCTGCTTTCGATGATCCGCTCCGCCTCGTCACTGTCGTAAATGCCCGCGAAGCCAAATGCCATGCGTGCACACTGGATCAGTGACTTGTGGCGTAGCATACGGGTGGGGTGTGATTGCCACGGCTGGGTATTGCGCTTACACTCGCCCATGTATTCGGTGACTACAGTGGGGTGTTTGCGATCTTTGCGGTAAATCCTGCAAGTGGATGCGCCCTCATCCTTATCGTAGCTGAATTCCATGCCATCGAATTGCGCATGTTCGTTAATGATCCGCGCCCAACCATCGACACCAACAACCGGGACAATACCGCCCTTATCAGGGAATGCGTAAATCTCTTTCGTCCACGGGTTAAGCCCGTACTGGTTGGCAACGATAAGCAAGGCGGTAAATTGCTCATCAGTGACGCTAGCCCCCTTGAACGCCGTATTCTTGAGCGTGCTCATCAATTCGGTGCCGGGTGCCATGCCAAGGCGTTCAGCCAGTTTTCCAGCCATGGTTGTTAATGCTGTGCTCATGCTGCATCCTCCGTGCTGTTCTGCCTGTCATAAATCCAAAAAGCTCGCTCAACCTTTACTCGGTAGAAAATAGCGTCAAATATGCGGTGGCTTTCTGTTTCCTGATAATCAACATCGCTATCTTCCATGTACTCACAGGCTTGCTCGGTGTAAGCGTCGGGCCAGTGCCTTCTGAGCGAGTCACGAAACCTTTCGATAGACTTCTCCGCCAATTGCTCAGCCTCTGCGTAACAGTCTTCGGTTATTTCAGGCGGCATTTCTTCCATGATTTTGCGAATAGCCTGTATCTTTGATGGATTAAGCATTGGGGTTCCCCTTCTGATTAACCGTTGCAATAAGCTGCTCGAATAACCGTTGCAGCCAGCTTTTAGGCACAAACGATGCGCTGCTGAGGGTGTTTATCTTGTGGTACTGGATTGTTTTAATGGCGTCGAAACCTGAGCTACCCATAGGGATAGCCCTGACATTGATGTATGCCATTGGGTAACTCCTGATTGATTAGATTCGAGTGTGCGGGATAAGGCTGTATTTCAGAGCGATGAATACTTGCATTGCCTGCTCGCGGCTAATGCTGGTATTTGCAGTGAGAGTATTAACGATAGGCGGAATTGTGTGTGCTGAATGCAAGAACGGCCTTTTTCACCCTGAGTGGGCCAGTTTTACATCGGTAGCGACATGTATGTAAGTGCCTGCTTTGGTGACCCTCTCAGGCGGAGAGGGTTCTCGTGTACCCCTACAGCGAGAAATCGGATAAACTCTGATCACCCCTACAGAGAGCAAAGAGAGTCGCACCGATGAACAACTTATGGTGGCAGGAATTAATGGGTATTTTCCTGCAAGGAGTGACACTTAACTAGTTGATTCATATGATTATCATACTGATTGTCTTGATAGTGGCTCTGCCAACCAGTGCGAAAGAATGGATTAACCTTCACAACCCTGAAATTCTTCTTGACTATTGGATGTACTACATACTGCTGTTCTGTGTTAGCTATGTGCTTAACGGCGCTGCAAATTCTGCGCATCAGGCGATATCCTCACGATCCAGAGCATTAAGTGAGCGCCAAGCAAAAGCGCGTGAAGAACAGTCCATCTTCGATATTTTTGAGTCATTAACACTCAAGGAAAAATATCATCTTTCCTGTGCCGTAAGTGCCAATAACATCCTGCTCACGGATGAAGGTGATGAGGCTGCGATAGGATTGGTGGTGAAGGGGTTGCTTAATTATGCTGGAACCAGATTAGGTAGTGATCGCAAGGTCAAAGACAAATTCTCAATACCCGATGAATTTTATGACCGGTGTTACATCCGTTTCGCTGGAAAGTTAGATGATCATCATTGATGAGCTAATCGAACAAGAAAGGGCTGAAAAATTATCGGTCAAAGGGCAATGAGCCGCACTTTTCTCTTGCATCGAGTTCAGGGTATGGCTCAACAAGCATGTCGTCATGCGGTATAAGGTGGAGAGTGGCAGCATCGACTATTGCCAGTGCGGTACTCAGACCTAGTGTACTGGTTTCATTGAGCGGGAGTTCGGCTCCAGCCATGTGTAGCACATAGCGTATGTTCATGATTGCATACCTTAATTCGTGAATTTCACGCTCCCTTGTAGCAATCACGCTTAACGCATAGCTGTGGTCATCTTTGGCATTCATATTTCACCTCGCTTTATAAATACTGCTCGGCTTACATTCAATTATCGAGCCGCAATGTATACGTCTGGCTTGCTCTGGCGGTAATGCCGTACTCCGTTTTCGGTTTGCTGTACCAGATTAGATTGCTAAGACGCTTAACCCTGTCGTACATTTTGGCGAAATGGTTAATTTGCTTCCTGAACCTCGCCAGTATGCCGAAATAAATTCGTGGCGTACGTTTGCGCTTGAAGGCCAATTCAATGCGGTTAAGCGCTTTGCGTTTTTCTGGCTTCTGACCTAAAGCTTTATCGATACGGAATGTCACCAGTTCACGACGGATGGCTTCTGCCTTGCGTCTGGCATGACGGCGAATAGCGGCGTTGGTTTTGCTAACAGGATTAACGGATTTACGGTAAATGATAGTAGCCATGAGTCCTCCAACAGATGGTTTTGGTGGTGCGGTGAAGGGGTATAGTCCTTGTGTTGGCTATAATTTTTATTCAGCCCACCACACCCCAAAAACATCTGGGCAAAGGTTCGGCACTTTGTCGGTGCCTTCCGTAGAGCGCAAGGCTCGTTTTGAAAGAGCATGTATTTGAGATTTTCCCCAACCGCCGTCATGTTCGTGTGCCTCGGGCTGGCTACTTACGCTCAGGCAATCGGCGGGTAACTCGAGGTCTTGCCTGCCGGGGTATTGCCGTTGCGGGTTGCTGGTCCACGGTCTGGCTGGTGGGTTGATGCATTAAGAATACCTTGGATATTTTAAAAGTAAATACAATGGGTAATTAAATTTGGTATTGATACTTCATGCTTATGATTTTATTTAATTTAAATATTTTCGCATCAGATGATCAGCATTTGTTAACTGCCTATAAAAATCTTTATGCGAGAAATCTTGCGCAGAGCGTGAATGCTTAGTGAAAGGAAGAGATCGAACAGATCCAAGTTGAGTTGGTTAGTGAGGATAGGTGGGGGGGGGAGATAGTGAATATTTTAAAAATTGCTGTTAAGTCAGCACTATGAGTTCAATAGAATGTGTTCTCCGGCCATTGCGCGTGTATCACCCTTCCAATCAATTGGCAGCTTTCGTGACATTTTAGCAAGGGAAAGTGCGGATTCAGAGGCTCTAAGTAAGAGATCCCACCATCTTTGATGTAACGCTTGAAGGTAAAATCAATGCCATCCATGCTAGCTATACAGAAATCGCCGGGTGTTACAGATTCTTCAGGGTCTACGAGTATTAGCATTCCTTCTGGAAAACTTGGCCGAGAACCTGTAGGTGAAGTCATGGAGTGACCTTCAACTTCTAACCAAAAGGAGCTATCGCTTGCTTTGCGGGTTGTTGATACCCACTGCTTAGCATCAGATAAGAAGAATGATTTTTCTGCGTTGGTAAAAAATTCAGCTTGAATGGTGCTGAATAAGGGGTATTCATACGCTTTTAGGGCTGTAAATGTAGCGTCTGTACTTGAATTGCTAGTGACATATTGTGAAACAGTCTGTGCCAGCGAGGGGCTAAAATCACTGATTTGCACTCCCAGTAGTGATGCGAACGCGGAGGCTATCGGCACGTTTAACGGATTTCTACCATTAAGATAATGCCCTACAGCTCCTTGGGAGATGCCTAATGAGTCAGCTATTGTGTATTGTGTAAAGCCCATCTCTCTCTTTTTTAATTCATACAAAGCTTTCAACCTTACGGCATCAGCTTGCTGCTCGGGAGTTAAAGGTTTTTTCAAAAATGTCTTCTTTTTCATGGGTACATGATAATACCAATTGTATTGCCATCAAAATATTAGAGGTATTGATTGTTTTGAATACCTGATGTATTCTAGAGCCATAAGTAAAACGGAGGTTCGCCATGATCAAGATGACACTAGTTGATTACGTCAAAATTCATGGACAAGCGAAAACTGCTTATGACTTTGGCGTGATTCAGTGTGCAATTAGTAAAGCGATCCGGGCTGGACGTAATATTTTTGTTACAGTTATGCCCGATGAGTCTGTGAAGGGAGAGGAAATAAAACCTTTCCCTAGTTTTAAAAAATAGAGATCTATGTAAGTCACTGCTCTTCACAACGGACAGTCGTCCTACGGAAGCCACCGACAACGTGGCGAACGCAACATCCCACAGTAACACACTCAATGTGACTGGCTCACGGCTTCGTCACGTCTGTTGATCACCCAATGACACCACTGGTGCCGTGTATTTACATGCGCATTTGATTACTTATTCATTTCTATAAGGAAAGTATCACACATGAATCCTGCAACACAAAGCAAGAAAGCTGCTCACATCGAGTCGGCGCTACTCAACAAGTTAGCCCTGATAGGACAGAAAGCCTTTGCCACCGCCATGAACGTACCGGAGTACCAGGTCAGTCGCTGGAAGAACGGTCTGTTTCGCCAGGTCAGCCTGATGCTGGCCGTGCTGAACTACGGCATTGCCGATGATGAAATGGCTGAGTTAGCCAAACGGCTGGCGGGGTATTTGACCAAAGAAAAAGCCGGTCAGTGGGCAAACACTTTTCCGGCGTAACAAACAACAAACCATTTGATTTCAGGAGGAATTATGGCACGAAACAGCCGGAATTTCAAGCAAAAGGGCACGTGTCGTCCTCATCCTGACCCCGAAACATTGATGCCAGAGGATGCGGCGAAGAAATTCGCCGAATTCTTCCGCCTGCAACAGCAACTTTACCTGGCTCAGCATGAGTCCGAGGAGAAAAGCAAATGAGCATGTTATTAATGGCTAAGGCCATGAGTATCAAAGTTGGCAACCCGCTACGCAAGCTGGTTCTCCTTAAACTGGCTGATAATGCCAACTACAAAGGGGAGGCATGGCCGTCTATTCCCCATATTGCTCAACAGTGTGAAATGGCAGAGCGCACCGTTCAAGGCCATGTTCAGTCTCTGCAAAAAAGTGGCTTTCTCTGGATAGAAAAACGCAAGGGAAGCAACGGTATTAATCAGTCAAACATTTACCACCTTACGTTAGAGAAAGGGGAAAAAGAATCACTGAAGAGTGGTGCATGTCCTGCATCCTCTGATGGTGCAACTGCTACACCCCATGGTGAATCTCCTGCACCACATGGTGCAAATGCTGCACCAGGGGATGGTGCATCTGCTGCACCCAGAATCAGTCACTCTTTTGAACCAGTCATGGAACCTAAACCCCCCTTACCCCCTACCGGGGGCGATGAAGGGTCTTCCCTGCAAAGCCAAAAAACCAAAACAGCGCCACCTGACTATCAGGCTGTACTTCAGGCTTACAATGATGCCGCGGGAAATCGCCTGCCCAATGCCTCGACCCTGAACGATGCCCGCCGCCGGGCTATCAAGCGACTGTTGAGCGAGCTGGCAGAGCCCACGCCAGAAGCCGCCGGAAAGTATTTCCAGTACTTCATGGAGACCGCCAAGCCGTTTTACTTTGGCGAAAATCCCCGTCAGTGGCAGGCCAATTTTGATTACCTGCTACGCAGCGATACCCTGCTGAAAACCCGCGAGGGTGCGTTATGACCCAAAGTATACCGACCGTGCCGTACAGTCTGGATGCGGAAGAAGGGGTGATTGGTAGCCTGCTACTGGATGCGCAGAGCGACAATGCTCAGAGCGTGATGGCTTTTCTCAAACCCGAATCGTTCCACAGCAGTCATTGCCAGGCGATATTTTCCGTGCTGAAGGAGATGAATATACACCGCAAGACTATCGACAGCCTCACGGTGAACGACGAATTAGAAAACCGTGGTTTGCTCCATCTGGTAGGTGGATTTTCCTACTTGGCCCAGATAGCAAAAAATACGCCCAGTGCCGCTAATGTGGTGGGATATGCCCATGTCGTGCGGGACAAGGCTACAGAACGTTTTGCACTGCGTCAGGCTAACCAGATCACGGCGTTGTTTTACGAACGGAACGGGATGAGCGCAGCGGAAAAACTGGACGTTGCCCAACGGTTGATAACCGAAGCAACCGACTATGCTCAAACCGGCAACCGACAGGGATTACGGCGCATTGACGAGGTTGCCGACCGGTGGATACTGGCGATTGAAGCGCGCTGTAATGATCCTGAGGCCCATCGTGGCCTGTCAACAGGGATACCCGACCTGGATAAACTGCTGTACCCGAAATTTATCGTTAAAGGCTCGCTGTTCGTGATAGGTGCGCGGCCCAAGATGGGAAAAACGACGGTGATGACCGAGATGGCTCTGCATATGGGCGATGTCGCGAAGCTCCCCGTCGCCATATTCAGTCTGGAAATGTCAGAAGAACAGATTTTCGAGCGCATGGTAGGGCAGCAGGCACACGTGAACACCGACATGTTCTATCAGGGAGCGAAAAATCAGGAAGACTGGAAAAAGGTTTACGCGGCGGTTGAACGGATGCGCAATCACCCTCGGATCTGGCTGGACGATCAACCGGGGATGACGCTGGCGCACATCCAGGCAGAGTGCCGGAAACTAAAACGGAGCGAAGGGAAAATCGGCATGATTGGCGTGGATTACCTGACGCTGATGACGACCGATAAAGCCGATACCAATGCGCTGGCGTTTGGCAATATCACCAAGGCGCTGAAGAATCTTGCCAAAGAACTGGATACTGTCGTGGTGTTACTGACCCAGCTAAACCGCAATCTGGAAGAGCGTGCCAACAAACGCCCCATGCCCAGTGACAGCCGGGAAAGTGGTCAGATTGAGCAGGATTGTGATTATTGGCTGGGTATTTACAAGGAGCGCGTTTACGACGACCACGCCGACGAAACGTTAACTGAACTCATTCTTCGCCTCAATCGGCATGGCAAAACGGGGACAGTGTACGTTGACCAACGCGATGTAGAAATTTACCCCTGTGACCAGCAAGAGGCTGAGCGGCGAGCCGGTAAACAGGCGAACAGAAAGCCGCTGAAGGAAGTCATGGGATTTTAAAGCGAGGGAAATAGGCATGACAGCGTATCTAACAGAATTCATCGTGGGGCTGCTGGCAATAGCGGCCCTTTTTGTTTGGGTGGGTAAATTCAGAGGTGGGTGATGGATAAAACACGCTTCCTGCTGCGTGATGAACGAATACGAAAAAACCTGAAAACGTTTATTGAACTGTTCAAAAATGAACCTGACAAGGAGTAATTATTGGAGCTATCGAAAGATGGCATCCGTCTTCACAAGAGCAACTTTCAGGCCATAGGCCAACAGCTACAACCCCTTCTCGAATCTGGCGAATGTTACCGCCTCATAATCAAACCGTGGCGTGACAAGCGCAGCACCTCTCAGAACAGCCTTTCCCACAGGTGGTACGCAGAAATCAGCGCCTATCTGATTAAGCGCGGCAAGCCTTTTGCGTCTCCAGAATGGGTTAAAGACGCTATGAAACACACGTATCTGGGTTATGCAGGTAGAGAAATGGTTGATGTGGTGACGGGTGCAAAAACAACGGTAAACCGTCTACGGCATACGGCAGGCCTCGATACGGGCGACATGCATTTCTATCTCACGCAGGTAGAGGGGTGGGCGCGTGAAATCGGGTGCAACCTGACGATACCTAACGACTGCGAATATAAAAAACTCAAACAGGCGCAGAACTAATGAGCACACGAAAACGGATCCGTGAGTATTTCAAATCTCACGACAAAGCAACTTACACCCAGATACGCGAATACTGTCAAAAACATGGCTTTCTCAGCGGCAATATCGCATTCGCCGTGAACAACATGATGAACCGTGGCGAGCTTGCTAGAACCGGTAACGCTGGCTCTTACCTGTATTCCCCGACCGAGCTACTTAATGGGGAGATAGCCACTGGCAGGCCGCTAGGTGCAAAGGATAAGCAGCCTCGTGCACGCAAAAGCAAGCAAGTTGAGGCGGTGAGGAGATTTGACCAACTACTGCGCGAGGTGCGTTATTCAGGGGATTATTTTGGGAGAGTCGGATGAAGAAAATACCTTTCAAGTACGATGGGTTAACTAGTGAAGAGGCGGAGCTCCTCGTCAGGCACTACAAAGACAACGGCTATCGCGCTGTCAGGTCACTGAGCAGCGACCCGAAATACTGGGATGTCGTTGTCACCCTTTATGAACAGCACTACCTCAAACCAACGCCACGCTCAATGGTTAACAGGATGTGGAGGTAAATATGGCGCTAAAACGCGATAAGCATGACGCGGTATTTTCTGAGCTTGTGCGCGAGAGAACCAACTGGCAGTGCGATTATTGCGGTAACTATTTTCATCACGACCACGGCCATCTTCATTGCTCCCACTTCAAGTCCCGTCGACACAAGGCAACCCGATACCATCCCTTCAATGCTTTTGCTCATTGCGCCGGCTGCCACCGTAAATTGGGTGAAGATCCGTATGAGTTCACGATGCACGCCAGTATCACTTATGGGGAGAGGGTTATTGACCGCGTGGCGCATCTGGCAGCAGTGCCGGTGCGGCTAAAGTCGTGGCAGATGGATGAGATTTATCAGCACATGAAAACTGAGCTCAAGCGCCTGCGGGAATTACGGGCCGGCGGAAATATCTGGCGAATCGAGTTCACGCTACCACCCTGGTATCAGGAGGGCGTTACCTATCGCGTGGGGGAAGCGGCATGAGACAGCGTGTGCGACTGACGGCGGAAGATATTCCGCTTATCCGGGCGCTACTGTACTCCGGCATGCCGGTGGCTGAGGTGGCGAGGAAATTCGAGACCAGCAAGCAGCATATCTACAGCATCAGGAACGGCAAAAACTGGGGGGCGGTGAAATGAGAGATATACAGCAGGTTATGGAGCGCTGGGGCGCATGGGTGGCAGATAACCGAGAGGATGTTTGCTGGCCTCCTGTTGCTGCGGGTTTTTCCGGGCTTATTCCGTCAAGGGTTCGTAGTCGCATTCAGTGCTGTGATGATGATGGACTCATTATTTCTAACGTTATGGCTGGGTTACGTAGTAAACATCCAGTGCCCCATAACCTGTTGTTTGATTATTACGTGTTTGGCAAAACATTTATGCAATTGGCTCATGAGCACCATTGCTCTGATGGGCACATAGGCAAGAAGCTACAAAACGCTGAGGGCATCATTGACGGCTATCTCATGGCGCTGGATATCCGACTGGAAATGGACAAATACGTCAGCCGTGAGGCCGTAGCTTGACGATGAAGAGTATCCGGGGCTATATTTACCTTGCAGTCGCAAAATCGACTGTTGGGATTGGTCTCCCAGATACCTAATCGACTCATAAGCCGCGTTAGCGGTTTTTTTATGCGTAAAGCACAGCAATACTCAGATTATGGTGGGCTGTGTGGAAGAGCCACAAAGCTCACCGGACGGTTAGGCCGGGAAGACCAATTCCGCACAGTTCACCACCTATCGATTGGTCTCGGTAGTGGTGATAGTACACCTAACCAGAGGTATCTATCATGACAAAAGCAACTACCCCAGTAGCGTTTTCATTTCATGAAACCCACGATGTTCGCATTCAACTTATTGAAGGTGAGCCGTGGTTCTGTCTGAAAGATGTATGCGATATTCTTGCTGTTACAGTAGCAAGCCCATCCCGTTTTCAAATGGATATGGAGGGGGTTACAAAAAATGTAATCCCTACAGAAGGCGGCAAGCAGCACCTGACTTTTGTCAACGAACCGAACCTCTACCGCGTCATCTTCCGCAGCAACAAGCCAGAAGCGAAGCAATTTCAGGATTGGGTATTTAATGAAGTCTTGCCAACAATCCGTAAGACGGGCAGCTACGAGAGAAACTCAGCAGTAGAACCGTTGTCACCTAACGATATGAGCAACCTTACTCGCCTTGTCTGGCTAATGACCAATGGCATGAAGTTCGAGAGGGCGTGGAATGCTGGTGTATGGCATTGCCTGCGTTCTGTAACCGGTAGACCATCACCGGAGCCCTTCTCAGTAAATGATTTGCCAGCCCTCGGTGAAGAATGTCGCAGACTGTTGAAAGTTACCTCAAGATTCAACTCGGTAGTCTACGACTTCGAGAAAGAGGTTATCCGCTCGGTAGTCAGGCGGCGTGGCGACATGGAGTTGATGATCGAAAAGATGAAAGGCCAAATGCTGGAATTTCAGGATAATGAACGTGACGGAATGCTCGCTCTGGATAAGTTATGCGAGTCCGGCGTAAAAAATTTACTTTATCGCCAATAAGGTGTTTACGTACGTAAAAAACGCAATATCATGGTAAGAGTGACTACTGCGTCATGATACTTATCGAACTCAAGCCCTAGCCTAAACGCTGGGGCTTTTCACATTCAAGGCTGAGCTAATTGCTCGGCTTTTTTATTTCCCCTTTTCAGTAACACACAGCGCCCACTTAGCGGATGAGGCTATGACACGAATGAGCACTCTCTACAGCAGGCTTTCATACGGAAGCGGAACGGGGCTAATAGGGCTGGGCGCATCTGCCCGAGCCTACGCTCAGGCAACAAAAGAAAGCGTATGGTTGCTTGCAAACAAAATGGCCGGGTTAACGCTCGGTGATTGGGCGATCATCGTCGGTATGGTCTGCACTATCGGCACCTTTGCTATCAACTGGTACTACCGCAGGAAGGAATACCAGTTAAGGGAAAAAGGCGGTGCGTGATGTCGAAAGCAAGCAAACTCAGTGCGGCAATGCTGGCGCTTATTGCTGCTGGCGCATTAGCACCTGTCATGATGGCGCAATTCCAGACTGAAAAAGAGTCTGTCCGTATGAATGCCTACCCTGATGGCGGCGGTATCTGGACGATTTGCGGTGGCGTGACACGGGTAGATGGCAAGCCAGTCGTGAAGGGCATGAAGCTGACCACTGAACAGTGCGCAAAGATTGACGCCATAGAGCAGCAAAAAGCGCTCGATTGGGTGGATCGTAACGTTAACGTGCCGCTCACTGAGGTGCAAAAAGTCGGTATTGCCTCGTTTTGTCCGTGGAGCATCGGCCCCGGTAACTGCTTCACCTCAACGTTCTACCGCAAATTGAATGCAGGCGATCTGATGGGTGCCTGTAAAGAGATTAAGCGCTGGATTTGGGACGGGGGCAAAGATTGTCGTATCCGCTCAAACAACTGCTACGGGCAGATAGCGCGGCGTGATCAGGAATCAGCGCTTTCGTGTTGGGGGCTGGGAGTATGAAAATCCTTCGCGGTTGGCAAATTACCGGACTGGCCCTGTTGGCCGGAATAGCACTCGGTGGGTACGTGCAAGGGCTACGCTGGAGTGCTGATGTAGCAGAACGCGGCCAGAAAGCCTCTGACGAGATCAGCGCTGGTCAGCAGGCTGTCATTGCGGGTCAGGCGTTCCAGTTTCAACGCTTCAATGAAATAGCGCGCCAGGCCAATCAGTACGGCATCAACATTAGGGCCCAATCCGATGAAAAGCAGCGTGTTTACCGCACCATCATCAAGTGTGAACCGGCTAGCCGCCGGTGCGTTCCTGATGATGTTGCTAGCCGGTTGCTCGACTACACGAACAGTCTACGTGCCAGCGCAATGCACACCGCTACCGGCAAGTCTGACGCAGCCAGTGTTAGCGCCATTACCACCGCCTGCCGATTGACATACGCGCAGGCCGTTTACTGGATTGATCCGCTGCTGACGGTGATTGACCAGGCGAATAGCCAACTGTCAGGTATCAGGGAAATTGAAGGGTCACGCAACCACTGACACGGCGCAACGCTGTGAAGAAGTGGAACGTCTGCGAAACCAAACAATGAGCCTCGGCACCGTCCGGGGCTTTCTTTTCGCCTGCGCATCCTCGTGCGCACAAAACCAAGAGTCTTTCGGGATATGAGCCTGAGACAGAGTGGCGGTTTCATCGCTAACCCCTCTTGGGCCACTCCTGTCTACGAGGCAGGCTCTATCACCAAAAGGAAATAGTGATGCAATTAGTGGAAATAAAGAAACTTGATCTCGTAGCGAATACTATGGAGATTGCTGAAGGTGTTAAGAAAGATCATGACACCATCATCAAGCTTGTTGACCGTAATAAAGCCGATCTGGAAGAGTTCGGGCCACTCGGATTTGAAATCCGTATGGTTGAAAGAAGTCAAGGTGGTGGCAAGCCTCTTCGTGTTGCATTTCTCAACGAGCAGCAAACTACACTCTTAATTACCTATATGCGCAACAATGATGTTGTGCGTGCTTTTAAAAAGCGTCTAGTTGCTGAATTCTTTCGTATGCGCAAGGCATTAGCGGGCAAAAAAATAGATCGCAATACCGCCCAGCTTGAGTACCGCCCAATGACTGACGCTATCAAGCATGAGCGTGAGGCTCAGGGGAAAACCATTGCGCCACATCACTTCAGCAATGAGGCAGATTTAATAAACCGTATTGCACTGGGTATGACATCCGCAAAATTTCGCGTCCACCATGAAATAGGTAAGAAAGAATCCATCCGTGACTATCTGACGCCAGAGCAAATCCACTGCATTACCGAACTGCAACGCGCCAATACGGTATTCATTGGCATGGGCTGGGACGTTGAACAACGCAAGGGCACGCTGATGGGAATATTCACCAAAAACCATCGCCAGCCACTGATTGAAGAACAACACCGACTGGCAGCTTAGTATGACAAAAAGCGAAAGAGAAACGTTGAGGCTCGGTTAATCCTGGCCCTTTTTTTGTGTCCTGCAATATTCCCACACGCCATGCCCGGCGTAATCAAAGCATAGAGTCTTACAGAAACAAGCCTTGGAGAAATGCTGGTTCAGGCCGGTAGCCGTCTCTATGCGCAAGCGTTTCTGGGCAACAAGGCCCGTTTCTATAAGGTAGCTACCGCTATGACTACATCATTAGTTGTTTTATCCAGCCATGAAGCCCCGACCATGAGCAGTCTTGAAATGGTCGATTACATTAACGCCGAACGCAAAGCGAAAGCAGAAGCCGAGGGGTTGAAGTTCCCATGCAAGAAGTATCGTCGTCTTCAACACAATAATTTCATGGCGAAAACGCCCAAAGTATTGGGCGAAAATCAATCTGCTAAATTTTTAGCAGATTACACAGACGAAAAAGGTCGCACATATCCCTGCTACCGCTTCTTTAAGCGTGAAGCCTGTTTGATGGCAATGAGCTACAGCTACGAACTTCAGGCGCAGGTATTCGATCACATGACCGCTCTCGAAGGTGGCAAGGATATTAACCTACTTGATTTCACCGGATTGGCAGAGATGGCAATCAGCGAGATGCAAAATCGTGTTGCAGCCGCTGAAAAGTTTTCCTTTAAGGAGCATGCTCAGGTAGTAAGTGCTTTGTTCACCCTGCGTAAGAAAGAAAAGAAGGCCATTAAGAAAGCCGAGCAGTTGGTTAAAGACCTTATCCAGTTCAGGTTGTGCGATTTGGGCGATTTCCCTGATGGAGAGCCAGCATGAACCATCCTGATTTCATCCACGCTAACGTGAAGTCGAAACTCATCAGTGACGGGTTTGCTATCTCCGTAGCTCAGATGTGTGCAAACAAAGCGCTAGACCACTACCGCTGTTCAAGCTCAGCATCAGGGAGGGGGAAGATATTTGACGATTGCTTTCGCATAGCAAAGGCATGGGCGATGAAGTACCAGCCCAAAAAGAAATGACGAAATCGAGAGCATTCGGCAAATAGAAGCGCAACGTCAAGAAAGGAAATAACCATGGCAAAACCGGACTGGGAGGCCATCGAATCGGCTTACCGCGCTGGTTTGCTGTCACTCCGGGAAATCGCATCACAGCATAGTATTAGTGAAGGTGCCATACGTAAGCGGGCAAAGCGCGATGATTGGTCGCGTGACCTCGCAGCAAAGGTGAGAGAGCGTGCCGACGATTTGGTACGCAAAGCGGAGGTACGCAAACAGGTACGGAGTGAAGTTACTTTCACCGAGCGCGTACTTGTAGAGGCCACTGCTGAGGTTATCGCGACGGTGCGCATGGCTCAGCGCGGAGATATCAAGCGTGCACGGGAAATAACCAACGCTCTGTTTGATGAACTGGGTGCTCAGTGTGCAGATGTTGAAGCGTTGCACAAACTCGGTGATTTGCTGATTGAGCCAGACGATAACGGGCGCGACAAGCTGAACGAGATTTACCGTGCGATAATAGGGATGCCGGAGCGAGTGAAAGCCGTTAAGGCTCTCAGTGAAGCACTGAGGAATCTTATTGGACTGGAGCGGCAGGCTTACGGGCTAGATACCGAAGTCGCACCAACCACTGGTGATGACAGCAAAGAAAAAAACATCAATGACCTGGCTCGCCGGGTTGCATTCGTGTTCACCCAATCAATGAAAGAAAGTTCTGGCACATAGCGTCGCTGCGATTAATCAAGGACAAATCAGGCATTCTCCATGACAATTTCCTTTGATGACGTACTGGATCGCCTTTCAGGGCTTAACCCTGCACAGTTGGCAGAGGTTGAAAAAGAGGTGATGAAGGCCACGGGTGAAATGTTATGGGTGCCAAATCCAGGCCCACAAACAGAAGCATATTACTGTGAAGCCGATGAACTGTTCTATGGCGGTCAGGCGGGTGGCGGCAAGTCAGCGCTAATTAATGGCTTAGCAGTCATGAATCATGAGCGCTCGCTGATACTGCGACGCATTCGAGAGGATGCAAAGAAGCTCGCAGAGGCTGAGTTAATTGGGCGTTTGTTTGATGGCTCTCGTGATGGGTGGAACGGTTCTGATCTGGTTTGGCGTTATGGAAAGAAGCTAATCCAGTACGGCGGCTGCGAAATGGAAGTGGATAAGCAGCGCTATAAAGGCGACCCCCACGACCTGATTTGCTTTGACGAAGTGACGGACTTTAGCGAAACGCAGTTCGAATTTATTACTATCTGGAATCGTTCTGCTACAAAAGGGCAACGCTGTCGTGTTGTAGCAACCGGGAACCCACCTACGAGTGCTACTGGCCTATGGGTGATTCGCCGGTGGGGTGCATGGCTTGATCCTAACCATCCAAACCCAGCTAACCCTGGGGAATTACGCTGGTACATTCGTAACGAGCAGGGTGAAGAGGTTGAAGTAAATGGTAGAGGTCCGCACGGTTATGCACCAGAGGGTTCACCCATTGAGGCTAAATCACGCACCTTCATACCGGCTAGGCTTAGTGACAATCCCGATCTATTTGCTGATGGAGAATACTCCAGAACGCTTAATCTTCTTCCCAAAGCGTTGCGTGATGCATACCGAGACGGTCGCTTCCAGGCATCATTAGAAGACGACCCGTATCAATGTATACCGACAGCATGGGTACAGGCTGCAATGCAGCGCTGGACCCCGCAACCGCCTATAAACGTACCTATGTGCGCCATCGGCGTAGATGTGGCTCAAGGCGGTTCTGATAATACCGTCCTGTCTCCACGACATGGCTCATGGTTTGCGATTTTAATCAAGGTCCCAGGCAAAGACACGCCTGGTGGTACTGATGTCGCCGGGATTGTCATATCAAAAAGGCGCGACGGTGCAAAGGTCATTATTGATATCGGTGGCGGGTGGGGCGGCGACGCCTACGCGCATTTGAGAGAGAACGGCGTTGATGCCGTCTCTTTCATGGGGATCAAACCATCGGTTAGGCGGACGCAGGATAAAAAGCTCAAATTCTACAACATTAGAACGGAGGCTTATTGGTCGTTTCGTGAGGCACTCAATCCAGACCAGCCAGGTGGCTCTCAAATCGCACTCCCCAACGACCAGGCGCTCCTTTCCGACCTGACAGCGCCAACCTACGTGGTTAAGCGAGCGCATGATGGCGGCGTCATTCATCTTGAACCGAAAGAAAAACTAAAAGCGCGTCTCGGCAGATCACCCGATGACGGTGACTCGGTGGTCATGTCTTGGTTCGACGGCGAGAAGCAATTCAACGTAAGGGGAGGCTATAGAGTCCGCTCCAGCAATGCTGCGCCCACGGTCAATCTTGGGCATTCAAAAATGAAGAGGAAACGATAATGAGTGGAGCGGCTAAGGCAGTTGGAAATATTGTCGGGTCAATTCTCGGGACGGGTAATAGTTCTCCGAATGTAACGGTGGCCACTGAGCCAGAAAAGGAAATGCCGACAGAGGATATGGATGCAGTTAAAGCGGCAAGGCGTAAGAGCGTGATCGCACAGCAACAGCGAAGCGGACGTAGTAGCACTATTTTAACGGGTGGCAGTAATCGATTGGGTGGTTAACGATGGATAGCAGAGCGAGTGAGTTGATAAAACAGGGCGATTTCCTGTTCGGAAAGAAAACGACTTTGCTGTCGCTCTGGCAAGAAACCGCAGAAAACTTCTACCCTGAGCGCGCTGATTTCACAATATGCCGGTCTCTGGGGGCTGAGTTCGCCGATCACCTAATGACTTCTTATCCAACGCTGGCCCGTCGCGAGTTGGGTGATGCTTTCTCTACGATGTTGCGCCGGGGAAAATGGTTCACTCTCTCCGTTGGTGAAAACTCACCGAATCAGTCAGCTAAAGTCTGGCTCGAATGGGCAAGAGATATTCAATATCGCGCCATGTATGACAAACGCACACAGTTTGTGAAAGCCACAAAACAAGGTGATCACGATTACGCGGCATTCGGGCAGTGTGCCATCAGTGTTGAGCTAAACAGAAACGCAGATGGCCTTCTGTATCGTTGCTGGCACCTTCGAGATTTGGCCTGGTGTGAAAATGCAGAGGGTGCGATTGATACTATTCATCGCAAGTGGGAGCCAACAGCGCGTGATTTAAAGCATCTGTTTGGCAACAACGTGGCGCAGAAAGTAAATGGCGCGTTGGAGAAAGACCCGTACCAGAAGATTAAGTGTCGCCACATTGTTGTTCCGTCTGAGTACTATCAGACAGGAAAGAAATTCAATGCGCCTTTCGTCTCCATCTACATTGACGTGGATAATCAACACGTGATGGAAGAGACTCCATCATTCGACAAAATTTATTGCCTTCCACGCTGGCAAACGGTATCTGGTTCTCAATATGCATACTCACCAGCAACTATCGTCGCGCTACCAGATGCGCGGCTGATTCAGTCTATTACCCGCGTGTTATTGGAAGCTGGCGAGAAATCAGTGGATCCGCCAATGGTGGCAAATCGCGAGGTGTTCCGCGATGACTTCAACCTAATGGCGGGCGGTATAACCTGGGCTGATATCGAGCTTGATACTGATATCCGAAACGTGATCGCCGAGTTTGGCAAGAGCACATCACTACCGACCGGGATTAACATCCGCGACGATGTTCGTTCGATGATCCACCAGGCATTTTACCTGAACAGCCTGACTTTGCCCGATACCAGCGGTATGACAGCTTATGAAGTTAGTCAGCGTGTCCAAGAGTACATTCGGCAGGCAACGCCGCTATTCTCTCCGATGGAGCCGGAATACAACGGCGACCTGTGCGATATGACGTTTAATAAACTGATGCGGGCCGGGGCATTCGGTTCGGTCTATGACATACCGGAATCGCTACAGGGTGAAGATGTTCAGTTTACGTTTGAAAGCCCGCTACAGACTGCGCTGGGCCAAGAGAAGCAAGGACAGGCTCAGGCTGTTGCACAGATTCTGCTGGGTGCTGCGCAACTTGAGCAGGCTCCCGGCGCTGTAAATGTCGATGTCAACGGCATGATCCGCGATGCAATCTCTGGCTCTGGCGCTCCGGCCAAATGGCTACGCAGTGAAGATGAAGTGGCACAGATTCAGCAGCAAAATCAAGCAATGCAACAGCAAGCAGCAGAGGTTGCACAATTGCAGCAGGGTGCTCAAACGGTAAGCGATGTGGCAAACGCCGCTCAGTCAGTTCAATCACTCGCGGGGGCGGCATGACGAAAGCACCAGCACCATATGAGCCTTATCTATGGGCTGACAACCTGAATGTTGTGTATGCGTTCAAGACATTAAATGCAGGAACAGCAAGCGAAGAACAGCAAAAGCTAATTATGAAGTCGCTGATGGATATTACCGGCTATTACGACCTTAGCTATCGCCCCGATAGTGAGCGAGACACAGCATTTGCAGAGGGCAAGCGCTTTATTGGCGCTCAGTTGGTGAAGATGGTCAACCTGCCCGGTGCTATGATAGAGCAATCCAAGCAGCGAAAGAAACAATCACCCCCTAAATAACCCGCTTCGGCGGTTTTTTTTTGAGGAAATCCCATGCTTTTTCGAAACATGCTCCTGAAATATTATGCCGAAGCAGGCGATGAAGGCAGCGCAGACGGCGCACCTACAGCAACGGCTACGCAGGAGAAGCAAACCACAGCGCAGCAAGAAACCACCGCCAATGCTGAGACAACGAACGTTCTCAACTCGCCGGATAAAGAACCCCCGGCAGCACCACAGAAATTTCCTGAGAACTGGCGCGATCAGTTGGCTGGCGATGATGCCAAGTACCGTAAACAGCTTGAGCGCTACTCGTCGCCAGAGGCTTTGGCAAAGGCGCATCGCGAGTTGCAAGCCAAGCTCAGTTCCGGTGAATTCAAAACTGCCAAGTTGCCTGATAAGCCAACTGATGAAGAGTTAGCGAACTGGCGCAAAGAGAACGATGTTCCCGATAAATCGGATGATTATCTTGATGGGTTGCCATCTGGCATCGTGTTTGATGATGCGGAAAGGGCTCGCGTTGGTTCGTTCCTGGCTGAGATGCACGGCAAGAACGTTTCTAAAGAACATGTGCAAGCTGCTATCGAGTGGAATCAGCGCCAGATTGAGCAGGAAATGGTTGAGCGCCATGAGCGTAACCTTGCCGCCCAGCAAAGCACGGAAGATGAATTGCGGCAAGAGTGGGGCCCTGAGTACCGGCGCAACATCAATCTGATTAACGGCATGTTGGAAGGTTTGCCGCAGGATGCTAAAGAGCTCTTCCTGGGCGCGCAAACCGCTGACGGCGTATCCATATTCAACAACCCTGGCGTCGCTAAATTCTTCGTTGATCTCGCTCGCCAAGTTAACCCTGTGGGCACAGTTGTTCCCGGCACAAACAACATATCGGCAATTGATACCGAGATTGAGCAGATAGAGAAAGTAATGAAAGAGAATCGATCTGCCTACAACAAAGATTCGAAAATGCAAGATCGCTATATGCAACTTCTCGAAGCAAAAGAGCGTTTCACCTAGCAGTACAAATCCGCACATACGGCCCCGTTTTGCAAGCAACGGCCCCTCTTCACTGAGGACACCCCGCTATTGCTTGAAGAAAGGATACCCCCTCGGTGCCATATTCAACCGATGAGGAAATAAAAAAATGGCGAGTACCGCGTTTCAAACACTATACCGCAATGAATTCATTGCCGGTTTCGAACAGAACCAATCACTGGTTCGACAAACTACCATTACTGACGGCATTCCAAAGGGAAACCAGTTTGTATTCCTGGTGGCCGACTCTGGTGGCGCTACCGCGGTGACGCGTGGCGTTAACGGCATGATCCCCGCGCGCGCAGACAACCTGAATCAATACACAGCAACGCTGGTTGAATGGCACGATCTGGTGCGTAAGACAAATTACAACGTCTTTGCCAGCCAGGGCGATCAACGCGCCATTATGCAAGGTACAACAATGGCCGTGCTCAATCGCAAAATTGACCAGGACATTATCAGCGGACTATCCGCGCCCCTGATCCGTTTGTGGCACCCTTGCCCCCAATCGGCCAACTCGAAGGAAAAATACTTGCGGTTTCTGGCGGTAAGCCTATTGGGGTTTTGCCGGAGTCCGGTAGCGCGGCAGAGGTGTTAATTCAACTAGCCGCAACATCAGGGGCCGGATTGGTTGTGGGAGCATCTGGCAATACGGTTCAGACAGAAATTAACGATATTAAAGAGGAACTGGTTGATATTTCCACAAACGGAGCAAGTAAACTGTCCACTCCCAGAAATATTAACGGCGTTCCGTTTGATGGTACAGCTAACATTACCTTGCCGTTGGATCTTCCTGTTGGCTCTCCCGTTCCCTATGCCTTATCAACCCCGCCCGCTGGTTGGCTCCAGTGCAACGGCCAGACATTCAACAAAACCACCTATCCGCAATTGGCGCTTGCCTATCCGTCTGGAGTGTTACCTGACCTGCGCGGCGAATTTATTCGTGGCTGGGATGATGGGCGCGATGTTGATCCTGGGCGTTCACTGCTCTCAGCGCAGAATGATGCGATGCAACCGATAACAGCAAAATGGGTGATAGACGATATGGCGGCTGGCGGTGACATCAATTATCCCCCCTCCGGGGCCTTATACATCGACAGCAGCGAGAGGGTTAATTACGACGCGGTATCAACACGTGCGAGAAGTGGCGCACGCGGGGTGTTTGATTCCTCGCTACAAACACGAACCGCTAACGAAACCCGCCCGCGCAATATCGCCTTTAACTACATTGTGAGAGCAGCATGATGAGCAACTATTCCACTGATATTGAGACTGCCGAATTAGGCGAAAACGGCCTCAGCAAAAAGGCTGGCTGGATCACGGTCTATCATGTGCATCCGGACACACGGGAATACTTGAGTGCCAGTGATGAATATCTGATGGCGGACGTAGGTTTACCTGCGCACAGTTACCCCGATAAACCGGTGTTGCCGCCGGCGGGTCAGGCATTACGGCGCAGCCTTGACGGGTTGTCTTGGGAGCATGTACCCGATTATCGGGGTAAAACCGTTTACAACACCGGGACACGTGAAGCCTCGACTGTCGCGGCGATGGGTGAGCTACCCGAAGCGGTAATGCTACTGGCTCCGGCAACGGAATTTGATACCTGGAACGGCAAGAAATGGGTAACAGACAAAGCCGCCCAACACACAGCAGAAGTCCAAGCGGCGCAGCAGGCGGCAAAGCAGGAATTAGCTTCACGGCTGACCGTTGCGAGTGCGCGTATTCAGCCGCTACAGGATGCAGCAGACCTCGATATGGCCACGGAAGTAGAGAGGGCGCAGCTTGTCGCGTGGAAAAAATATCGCGTGCTGCTTAACCGTGTAGATATCAGCAAAGCGCCGGATATCGACTGGCCGGTAGTGTCGGAGTGATGGCCGATGAGCTGGAAAAGCTCCTGCCTGAGGCGGTGAGCAATTGGGGTGATTACCACGCACCTGATGGCACGGTCATCAAAGAGGTGAACGTCGTCAGCTACGGCAGCATATCGCGTTACTGATTGAAGCGATACAAGACCTGTCCGCGAAAGTGAACGAGCAGCAGGTGTACATAGATGGGCTTAACGCGTTGATGCCTTTATATAAATTTGTTTGTTTTCAGGAGATACAGTATGGATTCTTTTAGTGAAGTAAAAAAAGTAAGTGTTTTCAATGTATTAATTTATCAAGAAATTAATATATTAAAACAAGAGTGTTGTTTTTTACTTGAAAAAGCAAAGAT
The DNA here is from genome assembly GCF_019797845.1 of Symbiopectobacterium purcellii. Taxonomy (NCBI): domain Bacteria; kingdom Pseudomonadati; phylum Pseudomonadota; class Gammaproteobacteria; order Enterobacterales; family Enterobacteriaceae; genus Symbiopectobacterium; species Symbiopectobacterium purcellii. Next base: position 621,448 of record NZ_CP081864.1, read on the forward strand.
TTATTCTAATGGGTTACATCAAGCATGCATTATGATAAAAATTGCCCTTAATGATGAGGAAGGTAATGTATTGAATGTATCTGAAAAACAACTTATTAACTATTTAAGTTTTTATTGCGAAAACGAAAATGAATTATCACCTTATGTAATTATTGATAGAAACCAATATGAATATGTAACTCCAATTACTGATCTTCATGGCAGAAAATTATATCAACATGAAAAAAATGTTACAGAGATAAAATATTTCGTTAGAGCTATCAAAGCAGGTGAGTATAAAATATGTGTAAAATTTTCACCACCGGGATTTCAATCATCAGATTGCCCAGAGAAAAAAATTCACATCAAGGCAATAGAGCAAGAGTCAATATATGACGAACAAGTTTATGTGACATATACTAATAAAAAACTCGAACATGAATTAGGATGGACAAGTTTCAGCAAGTACTTGGGAAGGTCAAGTGAACATTATTCAGGAAAGGTGCAAAAAAATATATATACTATGTTTCCAAGAAACACACATGCAGACAACACTAATATATTATCTTCACATAAATTATCTTTTTATTTTAAAAAACACCCTAGTATTATTGAAACCGAAGAGGCGTATGACACCTGTGTAATTAACAATACTATGTTAAATATGGATAGGTTATGTGATTTTACAAGAGAAGACAAACAGTGTTTTAATCTTTTTGGTGCGAGCAATGTTCCTGTTTGGTTTTCTGCTTTTACAAAATATGGTAGCTTCTATTTGAATTTTTGGTATTCTGCAGATGAAAATAGGGAAATTATTATAAATGACAGCATTATATTGGATGGGAATGGTTACACATATAAGTGCTATCCCTACTTTAAGGACAAAATAGAAAAACAAGAGGATAACGGTACATTAACAGTGGTTAATTATCAGATTGAATTCCCAATAAACGATGAGGATACTAAACCCCACCGTTGGATTGGTGATGCTCCAGAAAGAAAAGCCCCTTACTTTGCAGTAGCATCTTTTATAGATTCATATGGCAATCCAGGTGAATATGAAATTAAATTAAAAGATGAAGTTGAGTATTTTAAAAAGGTTAATTTCATTTCTAAAGTGAATTTTTCTAAAGTAGCTTTATTGAATAATAAAACATTATGTTGCGCGAATTTAGATAATAAGTGCAACGCTCGGTAATAGTTGTAGAGAGTGTAGGCTTTATTGAATAAATCGAAATTTCAGGAGATTGGCGAATCTGAACGCTACAGTCGTTTCAACATCAGGTCCCCATGGCAAAGCAAAAGTCTCAAATCACCAACGGGTCCCCGTATACAAAAATGCGCTCAGGCAGCGGGGGGGGGACTGTGCCGTGTTATGGCGTAAAAATGCGGTGTGAATGTGATTTGTCACGCCTAAGGAAGGGAGTCGGCAAGTCGAAATGGACGGTAAGTTATTGATAAAAATGTCGTGTATTGTCGTGCTTTGTTGTGTTTTGTTGCCTGTTTTTTGAGCGATAAAGTCATTCAATATATTGATAATAATGGTTTTTATTTATTTTAACTCTGCTAAGCATGCCATAGCGCCATAAAAATACCGAGATTATTATTCAATATGTTATAGCGTATCGGTCGAAATTACTCGAAATTCGATCGAAATTACTCAATCTCAGTCCACTCAGCGCCCCTGACATTTCGGTATTTATCCGTCATCTCTGATGACTTATGTCCGAGCAATTTTTGCGCATAATCCCTCCCTTTCTCATCAGTGTAGAGTCGTGCCGCCAGGCTTCTGATTTCATGAAATGAGGGAGGTTTGCGTTCCCATGTTAATCCTGATATACGGCGCGCCTTCAAAAAAGCGGCAGATATCGTTTTTGCGGCAAATTGCTTGTATTTGGTGTTTGCGACAATATGCGCTATTCCGTTGTTTAATTTCCTGAACTGGTTCAGTACATCAGCAAGGCATAAATTGAGGCAGTCGATGCGGGTTGTCTGGGAAAACGCCAGCATCATGCCTGTTTTTGCTTGCTTGATGTAAAGCCGTCCGTCTTTTAAATCCTCCCAGCATAGCGCCTGTATATCGCCGAGGCGTTGACCTGTCACCAAAGCAAGGTCAAGGCAGGGCCCGACCCAGGCGGGTAATCTATCCGCTGCCTTGCGGATGACTTTCCACGCATCCAGGGTTATGCGCCCCCGTTGAATATTTATACGTTGGTTTCGGGTGGCTTCGGCAGGATTGCTTTTGAGTAGCCCCTCAGCAATCGCTTCACGAAACAGGTCACGTAACAACGCCCTGATGCAGTTCGCCATTGTCACTTTTCCTTCTTTTACCCACTGATGAAGGAACGAGGCAATGTCTTTGGTTTCTACCTGCTGAATAGCGAATTCACCTAAGTGGGCATTGACTGCTTTCAGGTATTTATTGTACTCGCTCATCGTTTTCGGCTTGAGTTTCCGTCCTTCGAGTATCCTCAGATAACGTTCAGTCCATTCGCTAACTGTAGTCACCTGTGTGTCGTTGATGCGGTCAACGAGCGGTGATGGTTTTGATGAGCCATAAATCGCCATATTAGCGGCGATGGCTTGCGTAATGGCCCCCTGTCGATGGCGGCCCAGGCCATACTCTTTTCCGGTGCGCGGGTCACGGTAGCAAAAATAGCCGCCATTGCGCGGTTGCAGGTTTGGCGGCAAATCGCGGTTCTTATGGCTTCTCCGGCGTGCCATGTCTTATCCTCGATAACAGGGTGGGGTGAAGGGCGCTGGATGGGCCAATGTTTTTGTTCTGGGTGAGCTTGCAGGCGTTTTCCTCAACCAGATATTCGCGCCCATCTCGTATCGGTGCGGGAAAAATCATTCCGCTCCTGACCAATCGCCTGACGGTTTCCATGCAGCGCGGACGGGTTTGCCGCCGGTTCCACTCGGATAAGGTGATGTATGCCATTATTTACCTCTGCTAAAATCAAGCCGCTGCGCCATTTGTCATGGTGGCAAGGGGGGATTTGTGAATCTCAGAAACGGTACCGTGAAGGTTGCAGGCAGGGTGTGCGGTGATGAAGGTGATTTCAGGCGGTAACAGCCTTGATTAAGGTGCTGGTGCAGGTCGTGTCAGCGCCAATGATATAAGTCCCTAAATCACCATTTGATTTGTCCGCCCTTCTACAGCAGTAGACGCCATTGAAAGTGGGGTCGGTATTGCGTCTGAGTTCCCTGCTGATGGTCGAGCGAGGCATATCAAGCTCTCTGGCGATGGTAGCTTGGTTGACACCTTCACCACGTCGCTTTTCGATGTAGAACCGTTCTTTCTGAGTCAGATGTTTTCCCTGTATGCAACAGGCTCTCCAGTAAGGCCAGAACGCTCATTTTATCCGGGTCTGGCCAGTGTGCCACTTTGTTGCGTTTCGAGTGGGAATGGGGCAATAAATCCGATCATCAAAATAAATATTGGACATTTTTTCCGATAGTGCCGTTTTGCCTGGGCGGTTTATGCCGGGAATCCGTAGTGTGTGACTATCAAATAATTTATTTCGATAAGTCTTGACGATCTATGTGTGGTTGTGTATAATGCTCTCAAAGGGGTGTTTTGGGAAAGTTCGCACGACAGTATCATCGGCACGTTCATTGTGTGGGGGTATTATTTCTGATAGCCAATCAACGTATTGAAGGCTTTGTTGAATAAACATATTTTATGCTGCACCCCCGGTGAAACGACAGATCATCGCAACGCAAAATCATGCAGTTAGATAAAACTGTACACCTGATGTGACAAGCATTTTCAACCAAAAATTGCATGGAAAAACAGCATGATTCACTATTATTCAACAAAGCCCGTATTGAATACATGATCGTCTTAATGCGCCGTAAATACGTATATATGCCGTCACCAACGGTCGGGGCGTGTGTTTTTCTCTCTCGGTTATGCTGGGCATGGAACTGTTTTAATCTGTTTGTTACCGGCTCAGATAAATGAATATTAATTTTATTAAGGTTTGTCATGCGGCTTCGTTCACTTATTTTCGGTGTGACTGCGTTTTTTTGTTTTTTTCTGGCTGCAGATGCTGTCGCGGCAATGTACGTCTACCCGATGGTAGCCTCTCTTGATGACAAAAGCACCAGGCAACTGACGCTTGTATCAAAAGATGATGATGTGCAATTTGTTAAAGTGACGCTGAAACGAATAGAAAATCCCGGCACGCCGCAGGAGCGTGAAGTTGTCTCCGATATTGGCGGTGATACCGGCATTGCTGTGGTGCCCTCGAAAATTGCGCTGGCAGCCGGCAGTGAAAGGATTGTCCGAATTGTATCAATGTTACCACCAGAGAAAGAAACAACCTGGCGTATTTACTTTGAGTCTGTAGATAAAAACACCTTCTCTTCTGAGATTACCGGGAAATCATCAAATAAAGATATTTCCACCCGGGTGGGTGTCAATATAATCTGGGGTGTTTTATTGCATGTGCCGCCTCAGAATATAGTGGTCAGCATGAAATACCGTCCGGGCTCATCTGAAATCTTAAATGATGGTACGGTCAGATTGCAATTAAAGGAAATTGGCATCTGTGATAAGCAGGGGAACTGCAAATGGCAAAACAAAGTGAAAACAATTTATCCAGATATGCAGGTCATCCTTAAAGATTTTACGTTCAAACCAGGTGAGCAGTACAAGTTTAAATATACAGATGTTACAACCGGCAATGTGAAGGAGATAACGCCTGAGGCATTGCCATAGTACTTTTTAAGAACAGTTGATTTAAGGGTAACTGATGAAAAAAATTCTTTCATATTCACTGCTTTCTGCAGCCATTCTGACTTTCACATCCGCGCATGCTGTGACAAGAGACATCACCGTCACGGCATCGATTGATCCGACCGTGGATATCACGCTCTCTGACGGCACGGCTTTGCCGGACACCATTGCCATGTCGTATTTGCCGAGTCATGGGCTCAATTCCGTCTCAAGGAGTGTGAAGCTCTGGTCTAACTCAGCCACTGCTGACCTGACTATTGCCCTGGCAACAAGTTCACCATCACTGAGCGCACCGACGACGACCACCACCATCCCTCTTACGGTGACGCTGAACGGTATCGAGCTTAATACGGCGAGCTCGAAACTGGAGTTTGCCGAGTATTTCCCGAACGGGATTACTAACGGCTCAATCACAATCCCTCTGGTGATATCCCAGACAACCAAGGGTGTTGTCAGTACTGCGGGTGACTACAGCGGAACCGTCTCCCTGGTTCTGGCGCAGGCAACAAGCCAAGGCTCCTGATTTATTAATTCATACCTGGCGGCAACCCCGTCAGGTATCTTCTGTGCGGGTTTTATGTGAACCGATTTCCAGTCTGTAGTATTCTCTTTCCTTTTGCAGTCATCATTCCAGCGATATCTCATGCCACTATGCGTGTCCCGGCAGGGTTTGAAGAGTTGATTCAGGGTCAGGAATTTCAGTCAGAGGTTCAGGTATATGGTCAGTCTCTTGGCATGGCCCGTATCCGGGTGGACCTTGAAAATATAACCTTTCTTGAGCCTGATAAATTATCGCTGGCCATCGCGAAACTTTACGGCAATCCCTCCGGACTTGATTCCCTGCTGACAAAAAAACTTCATCTGCCATTGAGCAGGAATGGCCAGTTATCATGCAGTGCCCACCGGGGGCGTGTCGGCTGTGATTATCTCAAAACAGACAGCCTCGGTCTTATTTATGATGAAAACAATAATGTAGTCAGACTGTTTCTCAGCGACCGTTACACTCTTCACGAGCCTGAAGACAGTGGTTATTACCAGGCCACGCCAGCAGGCCGCAATGCACTTATTCACCAGCAGGCTCTAAATCTGGCCACGACGGGTCAGTATCAATCACTGACATTAAGAGGTAATGGCACTCTCGGGCTGGGAGAAACCAGCTATGCCAATGTGGACTGGAGCTGGCTGAGCCAGCGTTCTGGTCATTCCGGTACCCAGCAGGCGGAAGCCTCTAATGCGTATTTCAGGCAGGATTTTCTGAAACGCATCTATATCCAGGCCGGACTGATGAATTCTCAGGATATCTATACGAATGCGGGGGGGAATATAGCCCTGAATCAGTTGCCGATAGGGCGCATTCGCGGCTTTCGTATGGGGTCGACTCTGGCGTGGGCAAATAAAAGCAAAATGTCAGCAGGCACGCCTGTGAACCTGTTTTTACCCCGGGATGCGCGAGTGGATGCCTACCGGGATAATCAGTTGCTCAACACGTTCTACCTCAAAGCCGGCATGCAGTTACTCGATACCAGTATGTTACCGGCGGGCAGTTACACGCTGACCTTGCGTATTTATGAGAATAACCAGCTCGTACGAACGGAATCACAGCTTTATACCCGCCAGGAGATAGGGTGGGGGAACGGATTTCAGTGGTTCCTGCAGGCGGGTTCACCGGACAGTGAACGCTCCTCCATGACTACGGATGCTTCACATGAGCATTTTGTCATGCATGCCGGCGGTCGCCTCCCTCTGACAGACACGCTGGCGCTTACGGCCGGAACGGCTGTACTCAGTGAGTCTGAATATGCCGAAGCGGCAGCCGACTGGCTTCATGGATTTGACGCGGGGGGGCAGCTGAGCACGCGGGTCAGCTCGCTGCAAGGCAGCGATGGTTCCCGAGGGAATACCCAGCAGGTGAGTTACAACGATGGTTTCGCTCTCAGCTTTTACCGCACATCACGGACGGCGGATGACTGTAATGTCCAGCGCTCGCATATTTATGACTTCACGGGCTGCTACAAAAACACCAGCGTGATGTTGTCTGTTCCCGTAATGAGCTGGCAGGTCATTGTGGGTTATACCCTTAGCGATAATCAGGGGCGTTATGTTTACCGTCAGGACCTGGATGAAAACAGTGCTGAATATAATGCCGGTGCCCCCTGGGAACAGGTGTACCAGTCCCGCTCCCGTAGCGAGAACTGGCAGCTTGGTCTGAATCGCAGCTTTGCTGTCAATGGCCTCAATATAAACACGCGGCTGAGCGCTTATGTCAGAAATGTCAGCACCTACAGCAGCCCCGACAAAGGCGGGTATATCGGGGTATCAATATCCCGCAGTACGAAACTTTCAGGCGGAGCTCGCCGGACAACCAGCGCCGGCGTCAGCTGGCAGTCTGGACAGCCAAGTGGAAGTCAGCTTGGGTACAGTACATCAATGACCCAATATGGCGAAGATAACGGAAATGACCGCATAGGCGTGGCATTGTCAGGCGTCAATACTGATACGGTGAATGGCTCGGTCACCGGAAGTACCGGCAGTCAGTACGGTGATGGCACGCTGACGGTAAGTGATGCGTGGGACCGTTCAGGAAGCCGCCGGCATACCTTTGGCAGCAGCGGAGCCTACAACTCCTCCCTGGTGGTGGACCGGTCAGGCGTGGCGCTGGGGCGCTGGAGTAATGACGGCGCGGCCTCAGCCTTTGGTGTCTCCGTCGGGCAGAGTGATGGCGAGACCGGTTCCCGGGTCAGTATCTCCGGTCTCGGGCGTCGGACGGATATCACAAGCGGGCGGCGGGCAGTGTTTACGACGCAGGGATATCAGGAAAGCAGATTCAGTATCAATGAGTCGGGCGTCCCCTCTGACGGGGTGGCGGCTGAAATCACCCGGGGTACGGGCACGACCACGGCCTTTATGGCTCCCGGTAAAATACTTAATAAAGAGGTTACCGTGAGTCCGCGCTATATCTGGCTCGGCCGGTTGCTTGATGGTTCACGTCAGCCTCTTGAGGGCGCTATCCCCCTCAATGTGGCGTCATGGACGTCAGTCGGTGACGGCGGTTTTACCATGGAGACGGAGTCACGCATGGACCAGCTGTACGTTATGCGGGCAGACCGGTTCTGGGTGTGTGCACTGAAGGTGCGGAAAGTACGCGATGTCGTTCGCTATCTGGGTGCCACCACGTGCCAGCGCACAGATATGGCGCATCTGCCGTCAGCAGAGCGTCGTCAGGTTACCCTGATGACCGCCGGGTCAGAGCGTACAAACAGCCCGGTAGCAATGACAGACTAATACGTTTACACCAATAATCCAGACCGTGAGAGCCGATGAAAACAAACATTTATTGCTGGCTGACAGCCCTGTGCTGGCTGGTATCGCTGCCTGTGCTGGCTGACCTGCCGACAAGCAACACGACGACCGTGACGGAGACGATGGACACCAGTTCGCTGCCCGCCCCGCTGTATATCTGGAATAAGGTTATCGTTGGCAGCAGTACTGGGACGAACTCAACTAACGTAGGCATGGTCTGTAAAAGCAGCACGGACAGCACCAATGGAGCTTGTCCGACAGCCCTTTCTTGGACTGGCTTGGCCCCGGGCTTCATTACGCTGACGTTCACCCAGGACCGCACCGGGCAGACAAAGACCCTGACTGTGGCTGGAGTGCGTAATATTGGATCGGCCAATTCATTTAAACCTTGGACCGGGGTAAATTCTGGTGGTCTTTATGCGCCAATACTTACTTATAGTATCGCGCAGAGTGAGTTAAGCAGCCTGACTGACGGAGTCTGGCGCGCCACTTTGGTGATGGATTACTACAATTATTCTCCAGCTACGTATGTGGCCACCTGGACTGCCAGCATCACTCTGACTGTCACCTCAGAAAGTGCCCAGCAGGTGTATTTCCCGGCCTTTGCGTCCACAGATGCAACTGTTGACCTGGACGTTCGCGGGCTCTTATCGACAACCACAAGCGGTTCGGCCTCGCTGGATATGTGTCTGTATGACGGCGCGAATGCGGCAGGAAAAACGATAATCCTGTCGCTAAGTGATCAGGGGGCTTCACCTTCAGACCGTACCTCGGGTCTTTTCTCCGTCTACCGGACCGGAGGGAGTGCGGCGGATGCGGCAGACCGCATTGACTTTGCCATCACGGTAAAAAATCCGGTTACCCGCGCTGCGCAGACGGTGAAGAATGGCGAGTCCATCACCTGGACAGCACCGGATGGGGGGTTCACCGCACGACTGGTCACCCTGCCAGACTACACGACATCCACGTATTGTGTTCCGGCGCCGCTGACATTTACCACCCAGACTTTTAAGCCCTCAACTAAACACAGCGGCGATTATACCGGGACGGTGACGGTCACCTATACCCCAAGCACCAGCTGAAAAAACAGCGTTCACCCTGACGGGATGAATCCTTTTTGGGTCATGTATTCAATCCCCAATTCCCAAACGAAATGCAACAAAGTGTGTAGTGGCACACTGGTACTGGCCACCTGATCGGAGGTGATATGCTCACCTCACCAACACGACAGGTGACCTCATGGGTAAACATTTTACGGCGGAATTTAAGCTCGAAGCCGCAAAGCGGGTTGTCGACCACGGCTACATATACGTTAAGGCGGCGGGGTAACTGCTGGGATAATGCGCCAATGGAGCGGTTCTTGCGCCTCCTGAAGACAGAATGGGTGCCGACAAAGGGTTACAACAGCTTCAGCGAAGCCCATGACGCGATGATCCGCTACATCACGGGGTATTACAGCGCTATCTGGGCTCACTGGTATAACGGCGGCTTAACGCCAAACGACTCTGAGCGACGGTTCTACATACAGTCTAATGCGGTGGCCAGTATTAGTTGACCACTACACTATGCACCTCTAACTTACACATCAACGTGATGAAATGAAAATAAAAACAACCTTCCTGATTGCAATTCTCTCCGTTTTTTTTATCAAATTGCTCCGTTTATATGGCTACCCAGCAACCTGAAAAGAAGGATGTCAGTCTTTTTAAGAAAGGCACTCCGCGTAGCATTCTGCTTGGGGAATTTGGGTACCCAATTGCGCAGACTGAGCATGATGGGAAGAAGTGGGATATCTGGAAATTTACTCAAGGGTATGGTGGTGGGGCTAAAGCTGGGAGGGCTGTTGGACATGCCGCCGCCGATGTATTAACGCTTGGGCAGTGGGAGGTTGTCGGGACTCCAATAGAATCATCCGCAAATGGCAATCGTGTAGCTTATGAAATTGCTTATGACGAACACGGCAATGTATCTGACGTTATCCTGCTAACCGAGAAAAGCGGCAAATAACCCGGGGTTCCGGGTTATTTCTTATCCGAATAAATATGCTTCAGAGTATCACCGCAGATTTGCTCTGTGGTGACGACTCACGCCTGGAGAAAAGTCAATGCCAGCAACATCAGAAGATCGGCTTTTTGGCCTTACAACTTCAGTAGCAGTAAAGCCGCCAGTGGCTATTTCTGCCGATCACAATGTAACAACTTTCGGTGAGCAGAGGATAACCTCGTCAACGATGGCGGGAGACAGGGACAGTAACCACAACGCAGGATATGCGCGTCCTGCTGATGAACCAGGATGACAAGCGCGATAATGGGATATGGTTAGCGGGGCCGGTTATGTGGCGGCGAGCGTCTGACTTTGACGGTGCGAGGGATGTTGCTAATGGGACCATGGTTTTCAGCATTTACGGTGACTGTTGGCAGGTAGAAGGCACTAACCCAATTCGCATCGGGTATGACGAAATCACATTCCGTTCCACCTATCCGTTTTCAGGGGATTTGACTCTTTATCAGCGCACTATCCGCGCCCCTGATCCGTTTGTGGCACCCTTGCCGCCAATCACCCAACTCGAAGGGAAAATACTGGCGGTTTCTGGCGGTAAGCCTATTGGGGTTTTGCCGGAGTCCGGTAGCGCGGCTGATGTGTTAATTCAACTAGCCGCAACATCAGGGGCCGGATTGGTTGTGGGAACATCCGGCAATACAGTTCAGACAGAAATTAACGACATTAAAGAGGATCTGGTTGATATTTCCACAAACGGAGCAAGTAAACTGTCCACTCCCAGAAATATTAACGGCGTTCCGTTTGATGGTACAGCTAACATTACCTTGCCGTTGGATCTTCCTGTTGGCTCTCCCGTTCCCTATGCCTTATCAACCCCGCCCGCTGGTTGGCTCCAGTGCAACGGCCAGACATTCAACAAAACCACCTATCCGCAATTGGCGCTTGCCTATCCGTCTGGAGTGTTACCTGACCTGCGCGGCGAATTTATTCGTGGCTGGGATGATGGGCGCGATGTTGATCCTGGGCGTTCACTGCTCTCAGCGCAGAATGATGCGATGCAACCGATAACAGCAAAATGGGCTATGGACGATCAAGCCGCCGGTGGAGGTATCGATTATCCCCCCTGCGGGGCCTTATACATCGACAGCACCGCGAGGGTTAATTACGACGCGGTATCAACACGCAATAGTTTTGGCGCACGCGGGGTGTTTGATTCATCGCTACAAACACGAACCGCTAACGAAACCCGCCCGCGCAACATCGCCTTTAACTACATTGTGAGAGCAGCATAATGAGCAACTATTCTACTGATATTGAGACTGCCGAATTAGGCGAAAATGGACTCAGCAAAAAGGCTGGCTGGATCACTGTCTATCGCGCGCATCATTTCACGCGCGAATACCACAGCGCCAGCATGGAGTATCTCATGCTTGGTGTAGGCCTTCCCGCCCACAGTTACCCCGATGAACCAGAGTTACCGCCTGTTGGGCAAGCGCTGCATCGCTCGGCTGATGGCAAGTTGTGGGAATTTTCACCCGATCATCGCGGGCAAACGGTTTACGGCACAGAAACACGGCAGGAACAGACTGTCACCCAATTCGGCGAACTGCCGGATAATGTCACGTTACTGAAGCCCGAGACCGAGTTCGATGAGTGGAACGGAAAAAAGTGGGTGACAGACACGAAAGCCCAGCAAGCGGCGGAATCACTAGCTGAGCAGCAGGCGGCACAACAGGAGTTAAGCTCACGCCTTACTGTAGCGAATACCCGCATTGAGACGCTGAGCGATGCGGTTGATCTGGATATGGCTACTCATGAAGAGAAAACCGCGTTAAAGGGGTGGAGAACGTACCGGGTGCAGCTGAGCCGCATTGATATCAGCACAGCGCCGGATATCGACTGGCCGGAAGCGCCCGAAGGTGGAAAAACGGTGAATTAGCGTCGGTCGTCGAACAGGGTAGCCAACTCGTCGTCGGAAAGGCCGGTCGACATTTTGACAAGAGTACGTTCAACGCCGTTGGCGAGAAGTTGCCTTGCAATGTTGAGCGAGGCGGTATGCTCGCCTTCTTGGCGTCCTTCTTGGCGTCCTTCTTGGCGACCTTCTTGGCGACCGAGGTGAATGCCTTCTTGGCGACCTTCCTGGCGTAGCTGTTCTGCAATGGTCATGACATCCTCCTGATAATCTTGTGTCTGTGCGGCTATGGTATGCAAGAACTGTCTGGTGTCTGAGGTTTCGCCTCGACCTACAATGTAGTACATCAGGCTACGAAACTGCTCTTTAGGTATCGCCCATAGATTGAGCAGGCGGGCGATATCTCCTGCCAGTTCCAGCATGTCCCGAGTACGGATGTGTTTTTGCACCAATTCCAGCAGTGCTACCCGCCGATGAGAGAGTATTTCATCATCCGGCATAGCGGTGATATCGACCAGCGGGAATGCCTGTGTATAGACTGATTCTGCCAGTTCAGGGTCAGTAAAGCAATCGAGCCATTGGGTGCTGTAGGGGTAGGGCGACGTGGTGCCGTGGTAGAACAGGAGTGGAATGACCACGGGCAAGGTCTCGTTGCCTTGCTCTAGGTGGCGCTGCATGGCTGCCATGCTATAACGCATTAAACGCCACGCCATTAACTTCTCAGGGCTACTTTGGTGCTCGATGAGTGTATAAATGTAGCCTCTCCCCGCATTTGTCTGCACGGAATAGAGCATATCCGAACACTGGGTGCGCAGGTCGTCTTCGATAAAACTGCCGGACTCCATCGCAAGTGTGCTGAAATCACAGCGCTCACGCAGGTGTGGTGGTAGATGGATTTCCAAAAAGTCTCGGGCCACAGCGATATCACCGAGAAACTTTTTGAACAGAGAATCATGTTGGGAAAGTGAGGATGTTGTCATCGGCGAAGTATACCTTGCTCAGGTTACGGTATGCCATCGGGATTTCCAGCGCGGGGTGAATGTGATTTGTGACACCTAAGGAAGGGTGTTGGAAAGTCGAAATGGACGGCAAGTTATTGATAAAAATGTCGTGTATTGTCGTGCTTTGTCGTGTTTTGTTGCCTGTTTTTTGAGCGATAAAGTCATTCAATATATTGATAATAATGGTTTTTATTTATTTTAACTCTGCTAAGCAAAGGATAGCCGCCATCGATGGTAAACCAGTGTTGAGCAGGACTCCAGCTACCGTCAGGTTGGAGGTAGTTTTGCTCATTGTTGCAAATGATAAACGTCAGGCTGGTCAGCAGTGCTTGCTCGCCGCGCAGGCGGACCATCAGTTGTGCTGTACCCGGCTCTGCTGGTTGGCAGGCGATGATTTTAGCTAGCATGGCATATTCTCTTGTTTCAATTTGGCGATGATTTGACCGAGTTGCCGGTTATGTTCGACAGAAATATCGCGAGTGGCGCTATGGCCTGCATTGTCCAGAATGATGGTCATCAGTGCTGACAACCAATCACCCAGGTAGGAGACCCCTGGTTGCGGTGCTATCGTTGGCAGTTGCGGTAGTTCATCGCTGGCAAGTTGGGTTTTGTGGGTAAACACTTTATCTTTGTTCCCAATATAGCTACTAGGAACCTGTTCTTCAGGCAGCGAGAGATAGCCAAACCAGGCAATAAAATCACGCATCACCAATTGGGCCCGCAGCACTTGACGTGCCATTAAGTGCTCACGGCGCGTACCAGCTTGCTCTTGACCCGCCAGCGCGAGCTTTAATGTGCCTTCGAGATCCTGGCGAGTGGCTGCGGTTATCAGTTCTTCGCTTAGCAAGTTAATCAACTCGCTGTTCATACCGAGCTGATGCCATTGGGTGGTTTGTTGTGGTAGTTCTCTTAAGTGAGCTACCCAGGCTTTGAATGCCTGATGAGCGAACTCATCGTCTTGCCCTATCCTTTTCGTGGCGGGCGTTGGTTCAACGACGGCCACCGACTCCTCCATCGGGGAGGCAGTAAAGGGATCGTTTGCAAATGGATTGTCAGCAAACGGGTTGTTAGCAAATGGGTTGCTCGCAAACCCATTCTGAGGGCGTTCGTCGCTGGCTTCTTGTGGTCCTTGATCTTGGTCGCGGATGCTCAGATAGATGTTGTTCAGCTCATGGGGGGGAAGATCTAAACGGTTGATCATTTCTCCCATGCTGAGCGGGCAAGCTGACAATCCCTGCCACAAGGTTTTGGCAATGGCCTTTTTCTGGGCTTGTTGACCGTCACCGTCATGCTCGTACCAGCGACCAAGTCGTTGATCACCGGTTTCCTGACGACATGTCTGTAATTGTTGGCGCAGACGCTGTAGTTTAAAGTCCAGATGGGCGACGCCACGCAGTGCTTGGGTCAGGCGGGACATGCCCCCATCGTTGAGGGTGAGCATTGCCTGCCATGCGGCTTTTGGTTCAGCGACGTGCTCAATCACATTTTTCCCATTGATAAACGCGTTGCTCATCGTGTCGAGCACAGCATGATAGCGTTCAGTCAGCGATACTTCCTTCAGCGTTTCTTTACCCGCTTCCTTTTCAAGGACAAGGAAGGGGTTATCGATCCCTGGTTTACGGACAAGGAAGCAGTTGTTGAAGGCTTGGTTTGGTGCCCATTGTTGCAGCCAGTCATATTGTGCGAAGCGTTCAAGCAGTGTCATGTGCAGCATACCTTCCCAGCCCTCTTTCAACTGGCTTTCAGTATGTTGCAGACTGTTGTTGATGCGCATATCACACATGGTGATGGCCCAGAATAATCCCGGCTTGCTTTTACCACGCTCTGCTGCACTCTTTCCTTGGGTTTTTTCCACCCAACGATTCAACACCGGGCCGACATCGGCAACGTCGCTTTGCTTGGCTGAACTGGCGCACACGACCAGTGCGTTCATTTCTTGGTTATCGGTGTAACGTTCGAAAAGATAAGCCACCTTGCCGCGTAGCAGTAGCTGGGATATCGGGTTGTGGCCATCCCGGCCCGCATCTTCGATCGACGTTATTTTGAGGCGACCGCGGTAACCGGGAAAGTCGAGTAAATCGACGTGATTCATGATGCTTTCACTGGCGACTTCTGCCAAAGGAAAGATCAGCTCTGTGGTTAATGCCGCTAACTCTGCTTGTAACAAACTGGCACTACTGATCTGCTGATTGTCATCCCAGAAGCGGATCTCGACGTTACGATCTTGGTGTGAACCAAGGCGATTGAGGCTATCGACATTCATGATGCTGCCGTTGCTTTGATCGATCAGCGTCTCTAGCGGTGCAAAAACCATCCGAGCATGATTAAGCTTGTCTAACACCGCCGCTAATGATCGATAAGTTTCAGTCAGTGCAGGCAGTTCGCCCCACAGTAGTGAGAACAGTTTTGCGCGTTCGCCTGAGCTGAGCATCGGTGCGATTTTCAGCACCTGTGGCCAATAGGCATGCTCAAGTTTTTCCACTGATTTTTTAAACGACGCGTTGAGATAGTCCCATAATGCAACGACATCTTCGCTGCTGACGCCATTGTGTGTTTTGCTTTGTTCAGCACGCGGCAAGAAGGGGCGTAGGTGTTCTTCAATGCGATGTTCATCGAGCTGGTAGCTTAATTGCTCATGGTTAAAGTCGTTAAACCAGGCATTAGCCAGGATTTTTGCCAGATCAATTTCGCTAAACAGGCGCAACGGTACGGGATAGCCGACTGGAGAAGAGGGGATTTGTTTGGTAAAGCGAGTGACCAATCCGGTAGCTTCTTTACCTCCCCCCACGGGATTGACTTCTTTAATGAAGTCTACCCGCCGATTACCGTATGTTGCTTCCAGCATGCCATTGTTGCCTGCGGCTAACGCTGATATCAGGTATGATTTTCCGGCTTGTGAGATGCCAAAAAAACCCACTGTCATCGGTGTGGTAGCCACTTGGGTGAGGCTGTTGGCCTGGTTGCATGTGCGCAACAGGCTTAAGGTGAGCTTGTCGGCCTCGTTATCCAGCCGGCGGGAGTTTGGCCGCACGGCGTCTACCCAACCCAATGCCTCTTTACAACCCTGGGCAATAGCTGACCAACCTTGAGTGAGGGATTGCTGTTCATTAATCATTATTTTTTTACACTCCCGCTATCAAGCCAGTGTCGACTGTCTATGAGCCCGGTCTCGGGCATAGTATTGAGTTCCAGTTCTACATCTCGTTTGCTAAACGTTTTGTCGGTGTTACTGCTCACTTCTAAGACCGTCAGGCGATCGCTGATCAATCTCAACTTGCGAGCGCGGTTTCCTTTATCAATTGTCAGCCGCACTTTGAGATAGGGTGAACCGTTATCTGTGGAGGTCGCTGAAGAGAATTTTTTACGACCTTCTTCACTAAAACGCAGGGTGTAAAGCGGTGCTGCAGACCAGCGTTCGGCATCCAACTGGCGATAGCCCAGTCGCAGGTCGCCGCGCATAATGATGCTTTGCGTTGTCTCCTCCCCATCTTCGCCGATGATTGTGGGCAGCGTGATCTGGCCGTTGTCCGATTCGATATGACGATAGATAATCTCAGCATCGTGGATCAGGTTATCCATATCGATGGTGCCGATGTGACGAATCGTCGAGTAGGGCTTCAGCGCCGAGGTGCGGAAATGGAAGTTAGGAATACTGTGATTGGCGCACAGCTGAGACAGCATTGCACCTACTGAAGCAGTACTCTTGGGATCGTCGATATGGCCATTTTTGTGGAACGGATACCAGGTTCCTGTCTGATAGCCATGCAACGGCAATATCCGTCCGGGGGGGAGCGGCAGATTACGGCGGATAATGGCCTGAATACCCGGCAATTGTGAAGGTCGACCCGTGAGCAGCAACAGATCGCAATGATAGCAGGACAACACTTCACACAATGCGGTAAGAACCTTACCGATGTTGAACTCGCCCGCACAAAAATCATTGTGCAGCTTCACCAATGGCAGATTGAGCTTGATCTCTGCCAGTTTGAAATCATTGGTGCCACCCGCTTTTTGTACTTCTCGGCGAACAAATCCCTCCACCTCGTCACTGATGCTGCCAGTAGGGAGCAACTCACCCACGCGTTGGTTAATCACGCGATGAGTTTGTTCATCCAGAGGATCGTATTGCTCGTAACTTCTTAGAATATACAGAGCCAACGGTACGAACAGTTGTAGACTAAGCTGCTGGCGCAGAACGGCTTCTGATGCGCTGATGTTTTGAGAACCACACAATTGAGACATCAGTGTTTCGACGGAGACAACACCCGCTTCTCGGAGCGCTTGCTCGAAGGCAGGCTGAAGGTAGGATTGAATCACATCAAGCAGTATGTCATCGCCTGCGATTTTGAAGCTGTCGCGAAAGCGCTGTTGGGGGATGATATGTGCATTAGCGCCACCGCCAACCAGACCATTATGATCCAAACGATAATCGGTAATCACCAAATCCGTGGTGCCGCCGCCAATGTCGATCGAAGCGATCGAGATCGTTTCTCGTGCTTTGCGATCGGGCCGACCAAGCGTATTAAAGAACACCTCTGGGTGGCCAGCGAAGTTCTGATTAATTTCGGTATACAGATACACCAGTTGAGCACAGGAGGCTTCGTCCCACTCTACTCGGATTTTGGGCAGCGGGACCTTGATTTTCGCGTGGTCGGGCGATTCTTGTTCATCCTGATAGGGATCATTCTCGCCGCTGTGCCAGCGCAGGGATTTCCAAACCAGGCCAACGGCTTGACGCATACGCTCATCGAGAATACAACGTTCGGCCATTGGTAAGCCCGGTGGAACGGTAAGAATGATATGCCTAAGCTGGCGGGGGATACCCGCATGTCCTTGACGAATAAGCTGTTCCGGGCTGTTAATCTGACTAATGGCTTGGGTTAATACTTCAGACAGCATGAAAGTCATTAGCGCACTGCGTGAATAGCGAGGAGTAAATATCGGAATGCGATCCATCTCGTCTTCAATGGTGTGCAGTGCCTCGCCTCTCTCATCGATCAAGTTGGCGAACGGGGCCGCAGTCGCTAATGGATTCGTGTCTTGCACGTAACTACCGTTGAAGCGCCAACCTTGGCCATAAAATTTCTCATCCCAGAGATAGCGTTTGGGACTGGATAACCCCGTAGAGCCTTCACTGCCCCGACGGCGTGCAGCTAAGCGGCTGGCCTCACCGCCGATACGAGCGATCGTTGGCCATTGAAAGGCATCGTGGCGTCCGCTACGCACAGAGCAGTGGTCTTTGCCGAAAAAGGCTTGCGAGAACTCGACACGACTTTCAAAGGGATCGGTATAGATGTGCTCTGGGGTGCTGAGATCGCGCAGTTTCAATACGTAATTTTGCATTAAACCTGAACCCGATTGCCCGTGATCCTCAATTAAAATACCGCACGTCCGTGAATTACCAACGTCAAGGACCAAATCGACCGATATCGGTTTGATGGCATTCGTTTCTCTATTAGCGATCATCCGAAATTGTGGCAATTCAATGTGTGGCGCTGTCTCATTTTGCATCCCTTCTATCGGGATAGACATCAACGACAGCAGGTTGAGATAGTGGGCTACTGGATAGTGTTGTGCGAGTTCCTGTTCGCGTTCGTCAATGTCTCGCCCCTTGCTGGTTTCTTTAAACACCTCTTTTAGCCAATCGGTTACCCACTCCTGAGTCAGATACCAATTGAGTGCATAGGTGGCGGTGGCCACGGCAAATGTCGCGCCCGAATTAACGTCTTCCTGGTTGGGACTGAGATCGGCGGCGGAGTGCTGTTTGGCCATAATGCGAGTATCGATAGCCAGTGTCACACGGTGGCTGTGGCCGTCCATATCGGGTTTAGCCAGCTTCACTATGCGAAAACGAGCCCAGTTTAGAGGGCCTTCCTGATAGACATTGGGCGGACTAAAACGAAACAGAGGAAGCGGTAACCAGACGCCATCAAATAGCTTGATACTCTTATCCACCGGAATATCGTATTGGCTTTTGGCCTTCTCTATATTCTCTGCCGTGGGTTGGTAGAAATAGTAATCGCGCTGCTCGTTATAGATCAGTCGGGTGAGTACACCGTTAGCCAATTTAACAAATTCACCCGCAGGCAGGTGTCCGAGGGTTAA
This sequence comes from Symbiopectobacterium purcellii, assembly GCF_019797845.1. Lineage (NCBI taxonomy): Bacteria > Pseudomonadati > Pseudomonadota > Gammaproteobacteria > Enterobacterales > Enterobacteriaceae > Symbiopectobacterium > Symbiopectobacterium purcellii. Next base: position 640,490 of record NZ_CP081864.1, read on the forward strand.
ACCAAAATCCATAAACTGGATTCCGGAGTCGCCGACCAATGTGATTTGACGATCGAAAGAAACAATCTCAGGCAACATAGTTTAAATCATCCCTGTGAGATATTGGGTTGAAGCATGCGGATTGGGAAGGATTTTTCCCCATCAGTGCTGCCGATACAATCAGTGCGACCAGAGGCTGGTGACTTACACTCGACGTTTGGAACAATAAAATTTGAGCCGTCACTGCATGTCATCTGCTCTGGATTAGTGATGGTGAGAGTGCCTTGCTGCACGCTGCCTTTAGCGGGGCCATTACAGGTCACACCACTGGATTGACGCACGCTAACGGTACCGTTGCCTTGATCAAAGTTGTATTGCAATTGGAGCGGTCGGCCTGTGAGCTTATCCTGAATGCCACCGTTAGCACGCCATTGTCCATTGAGAAACTGAGCCGGACCATCGGGTACGGCGGGAGGAAGTGTCAGCGGTTCTCCCTGCGTTGGTATCGCTGGTGGTACGGTGTTGGGGGCGACTTCGGGTTGCTGCGCTTCACTAGCCTGAGAAGGCGGGGTGCTGGGCTGAACAGGGTCTGACGATTTCTCTGCATCTGCAGCGTCGGCATTGTTCGCCGGTTGATGCTTATCATCGATTGTATTGTTTTTATTCCCCGTTGCTGCTGGGGATTGCTTGCTCTCTAAGGTCTGACTTGAATCGATATTGCTTTCACTCGTCAACGTTGACACGCTTTTATCTGAGTGTGTTTGCGTATTCAACGAGGAGACGCTGTCATTGCGAACATTAACAGCGGCCTTGTCTGATAATCCTGACAAACCTGGTAGGGGGAGCGATGGGGCGCAACCACGCAGTAAACCCAACAAGAGCGCGAGTAACAGCAGTAACAACAAGAATCCCAGCAACCAACGCCACTTCCAGAACCAGGATCGCTTGATACTTTCTGCCTCGGGATGGGTTCCAGTCACGGGTATCATTGGTTGTTCGGTCTGTTGCGCTGTTGCAGCAGGCGGGGTTTGCACCGGTACCGAATCGGGAAATACCAGTGCATAGGATTACGTTGTTCGCCGCTCTGGTGGATAAAACCCCAGAAGGTAATAACGAGCACTCCGTCAACCAGATAGACAAAGTCGTAATCAGGGAAATACACGACCGATTTTAGTAGCTGAGCAAATACCTTACGGTCGCCACCGGTTCCGCTTTGGTCTGCATTGAGCAGTTGCTCGCTTAAGGATTGTACGGCTGTTTGGAATTCACTGAATTGATGGCGCGCGGATGCGCGCTCGGTCTCGTTGGCTGTGCTCCAGGGAATGATATCGCCAGGAAAGCTACTGTACCAGTCAGTGCGATCGCCGCCCTGATCGTTTTGTGGGATAGCCAAGTGTCGAGCAAGATCGCGCCCTGCATCAAGACGATAAATAGCTTCGCGTAACTGAAAAGCCATTTTGAATACGGGATAGCCAGTTTCACCGAGCGCTTTGAATGAGGAGTTATGACCCGTACGTAGCAATGGTCCCTGAATCGAATTTCGCATTGTCTAAACCTTTTGCGGCTGTGAATTAACGAAAGTCATCATGATATGATTACTCTTTGTCCCCAGTAGCCATCCATGTGAAGCCCCAGCCATAATATTTATCCATAGACTTTCGTGTGCTGAAAAAGCTGTTGAGTCGTTCAACTTTGATATCGCCATCGACATTTTTTAATCTGGCGATCGCTGCTACGGGATTGCTGTTACTTCCATTTGCCAGCGTGGTACTGATAGGCCGTTGCCCTGGTACATAGAGGGTTATCGTTGCATCAGTGCCTTGCCAATTATCCGTTCCGCCGTAGATAAAGCTGTAAATCAGTACCTCATCAATCTCTTGCCAGTGACTTCCGTTGATAAAAATCCATTCACCGTCTTGATCGGCCCCATCTCGTAGATCTTTTTGCAATATTGCATAGGGCGGTTTTTCGTAATTGCCAAAGAACTTACTGAGCGCTTCTGCTCCCCCAAGCTCCCCGCTTTTAAGGCGAACAAATGCTGCGATATCGAGATCGATAGGGCGCTGATGTTTGCCCTGTTGCCAGGTCAGATTGACCTTGATTTTTCCAAAATCCTTTTGCTTAGCGAGCTTGATGCTGGGGTTATCTTTGGTCAGTTTGGTATTGGCAGGCGCAGGCGCAGGCGCAGGCGCAGGCTCGGGCACAGGCACAGGCACAGGCTCTGGTTGCTGCGGGGCGACAGCAGGGGCAGGCTCCACAATCGGTGCCTGAGTGGCTGTATCATTGTGTGTGTTGCATCGATACCACCAGTAGGCAAGTGCTAACAGTAATAATAAAAGAAGCAAGAGTAGCCAGGGAAGTAAGCGTCGCCACCAAGGTACGGCGGTGACAACGGGAAGCGGTTCTACTACTAACGGGATTGCCCAGTTGATTAAGACAGGCTCTCCACCCACGTCATAGCAGGCCAGCCCATGAGAATGGGTGAGTAGCTGTTGTAGCGCTTGAGCTGACTGACTATCGCCGCGTGCTCTAAGCTGTTCAATCAAGCTGGCCACTATCTCTTGGTATTTCTGGCGTTTATCTTGAACTGTGCGTTGTTCCGCTTCATTCAGCGTTGAGAGTGGTCTTGCAAGTCATTGGCGCGCTGTCCACCACTCCAGGTTCCCTTCTGGGCTACGGCGGACCGATGCATAGAGTAGCGCCAAAGAGGAGGGAAGATGACGGTGTATAATAGCAACAGTCTTCTCATAAGTTGCCAGAGTTGAATCATCAATTGCAGCAGCACTTGTTAATCGTTGCATAACATAGCATCGTCGTTGTCAGTGGCACCAGTAATCGATAGCAGGAAGTGTATTTCGCTGCTATTTCTATGTTTTATTTCATGCTGTTAGCGAAGAGTATTCGCTTTTTCAAGCGCTTCAACTTTCTTCTTGGCTTCTGCAACTTTTCGCTCGATGGTGGCGATCTCACTTTCACTGCTCGCATGTTGCGATTGTTGCTGGAGTTCTTGCAGACGCTTAAGTTGTTGCTGGCTGTCCTTTCCTTTGATTTTGCTGGATTTAAGACGATTAAGTGTCTGTGTCAAATCCGAACGTATGGCCGCCAGTTTGGCTTGTTCACTTGCCAATAACTGATTCGACGCTTTTTGCTTGTCTTGAGTACTGGTTAGCTCTTGCTTGGCAAGCTCATTTTCTTTCTGGCTACGCAGTACTTGCTGTTCCTGTTGGTCAATTTTTTGTCTGTAGCCGCCGGAGGTGGCACAGTTCAATTTGGTGATAAAACTGGGGTCTTGTGCGTGCAAATCACAGTCTTGAGGGGTAGTGGCGCAACCAGCAAGCAGCATTGAGGCGAGTAGTGCATATTTTCTCATGACATTGTCCATGAATCAGGGAAAATAAAAGTAGGAGGCTAATAGTTGCCATAAATAGGGCCGATACTTAGCTCGGCCCATCAGATTTAGCCAAGGGAAATAGCTTGGCGCTGTTCGAACAAGCCATTCGCTTCTGCTTCCAGAGCGGTAATCTGGCTGTTCAGCTTGGCATATTCTTTGTTCAAGACTTCCAACTTAGCCTTATCCGCCTTGTTATTGGTCTCTTGTGCTTTTAATGCGACTTTATACGCAGCATCTTTATCTTTCATTACCTTGATTTTGTCCTTCATCAACTTAATATTCGCATCGATTTGGGACAACTCTTTTGTTGCGTTGGCTTTATCAAATCCGGCCTTGTTTTTTTGCTGACTAATTTTAGCCAGCGTTGCCTGATTCTCGCTGATAACCTGCTTCATGGTAAGGGTCGTTTTCTCTACTGCCGAAGTATCCTTACTAATATCTGTGTCCATGGCTTTCAGGCGATCTCCCGTCGTTGCGTAATCTTTTTGCAATGAGTCGAGATAGTAGTTGGCTGTCATACCAACAGCACAACCGGCAGCCCCACCAATAGCTGCGCCGATCAAAGCATCTTTACTATTGCCTTTTAGGGAGCCGGCCAGAGCGCCAAGACCCGCCCCAGCCAGAGCACCAAGACCACAACCTTGTGCACCGGAAGCGCTAAAGAATTTGGATTGCTCACCACTGGTTAATCGCGCATCGGGTTTGGTGCCTGCTAACAGAGAACTCCCTGTGTTGGCACAACCGCTAAGAACCAGCGTTGTGGATACAAGAAGGCAAGCTGCACTACGACTAATAATATTCATCTGTGTTTCGTCCTTAAATAATCAAATAGAGCAAGCGAAGAAAGGATCGTACCGTCATAAATTTCATTTGCGTGAAGATGTATCTAATGAGGAACGCTTTTATTTGGACGCTTTTATATAGGCCAATTTTTCGTCGTCACAGAATAAATCACTCCAAATTGAGATCTTTTAATAATTTAATTTGGTTTCGGCTGATCTCAATATTTTAGTTCTGGTCGTTTTTTGCACACTTAACATTAATGTATAAATGTGTTAAGGATTTATACATTGTTTCATGAATGATTGTCACCAGATTTGATCACTATCATTTAAAATATTACAGACCTTTAGAATTGAAGTTATGCTCCGCTCACTAGAGGACATTTTCGCTTTTCGAACCTTGCGGCAAGGGAGGCATATTGGATGGTATTTGGTTTTTGGAAAACCGAAAAGGACAATACTTGCAACCAACAAAAAAGCCACCTCGCAAGAAGTGGCTTAATCATCTGATTTATCAGCAAAATTTTGGTGGCCCCTGTTGGGTTTGAACCAACGACCAAGCGATTATGAGTCGCCTGCTCTAACCACTGAGCTAAGGGGCCATGTGGGCGTGAATTATACGGTAACATGGCGGGGCAGGTCTAGAGCAACGTTGCCCATATGCTGGTTTTGTATGCAGTCTAGCCCATTGTTATCGTTATAATTACGATAAAAAAGCCCTCAGTGTTGAGGGCTTTTTCCTATTTCCATTTAGATGCTGTTAATCATCCAGGAAGCTGCGCAACACTTCGGAACGGCTTGGATGACGCAGCTTGCGCAGCGCCTTGGCTTCAATCTGACGAATACGTTCACGTGTAACGTCAAACTGTTTGCCCACCTCTTCCAGCGTGTGGTCGGTGTTCATGTCGATACCAAAACGCATACGCAGTACTTTGGCTTCGCGCGCGGTCAGGCCAGCCAGCACATCGTGGGTGGCTGAACGCAGGCTCTCTGACGTTGCAGAGTCCAGCGGCAGCTCCAGCGTGGTATCTTCGATGAAGTCGCCCAGATGCGAATCTTCATCATCACCGATCGGCGTTTCCATGGAGATCGGCTCTTTAGCGATCTTCAGCACCTTGCGGATCTTGTCTTCCGGCATCAGCATGCGTTCGGCAAGTTCCTCTGGCGTCGGCTCACGGCCCATTTCCTGCAACATCTGACGCGAAATGCGGTTCAGCTTGTTGATCGTTTCGATCATGTGCACGGGAATACGGATAGTCCGCGCCTGATCGGCGATAGAACGGGTGATCGCCTGACGGATCCACCAGGTGGCATAAGTAGAAAACTTATAGCCACGACGGTATTCAAACTTGTCTACCGCTTTCATCAGACCAATGTTACCTTCCTGAATCAGATCCAGGAATTGCAGACCGCGGTTGGTGTACTTCTTGGCGATAGAAATAACCAGACGCAGGTTCGCCTCGACCATCTCTTTCTTGGCGCGGCGTGCCTTGGCTTCACCGATCGACATGCGACGGTTGATGTCTTTCACCTGCTCGATAGTCAAGCCGGTTTCTTCTTCGATCTGATGCAGCTTCTGCAAGCTGCGCTGCACGTCTTCTTCCACTTCAACCAGCTTCTCGCTCCAGGGCTTGTTCATGGCCTTGGCGGCGGAGAACCAGGTGTCATTGGTTTCGTTACCGGTGAACAGCGTGACGAAGTTTTTCTTCGGCATCTTGCACTGTTCAACGCACAGTTTCATGATCAAACGCTCTTGCGTGCGAACGCGATCCATCATGGTGCGCATGCTGTTGACCAGGAAATCGAACTGTTTCGGCACCAAACGGAACTGCTTGAAAATGTCAGAGAGCTTCAGGATCTCTTCCGCGGCCTTAGCGTGGTTACGGCCATGGGCTTTGATCGTTTGACGCGTGACTTCGTACTGTTCACGCAGCTCGGTAAATTTCTGACGTGCCAGCTCTGGATCGATGCTGTTGTCTTCTTCCGCATCGTCGTCGTCTTCGCTCTCTTCGTCATCATCATCGTCATCGTCCATCTCTTCGCTGGACAATTCAGAGCCGACGTGGGTTGCGGTAGGCGCAAGATCTTCTTCGGCGTTGGGATCGACAAACCCGGTGATCAGATCGGAGAGGCGGCTTTCTTCGGCCTCGACGCGATCGTATTGTTCCAACAGGTAAGTGATCGCTTCAGGATATTCGGCAACAGAGCACTGAACCTGGTTGATACCGTCTTCGATCCGCTTGGCGATGTCGATTTCACCTTCGCGGGTGAGCAGCTCAACAGTGCCCATTTCACGCATGTACATGCGCACCGGGTCGGTAGTACGCCCAATTTCGGACTCTACGCTTGAGAGCACCTGAGCAGCAGCTTCTGCGGCATCTTCATCGGTGTCAGATGTTGTTTCTGCCAACAGCAGGTCATCCGCATCCGGTGCTTCTTCCATCACCTGGATGCCCATGTCATTAATCATCTGGATGATGTCTTCGATCTGATCGGAATCGATGATATCTTCCGGCAGATGGTCATTGACCTCAGCATAGGTCAGGTAGCCTTGCTCCTTACCACGGGTGACAAGTAGCTTCAGCTGTGACTGCGGGTTTTGCTCCATAAGACGGTATCCACACTTCAGAGTATTAGGTTGGTGTCGGTCGGAATAATTATACCGGTCATCTTTCACGATGCAGGTGCCTTTCGCTCGCCTGGTCGTTGAAAGCTATTGGGTATAGCCAACAATAACATTCGGGGTATTTCTTCTTCTCGCCGCAGCCCCTTCTAGCGGCTTTGGCAGGGCTTCACCCTGCTGGTTATCGGCAATTAAGCCTCTGTAATCAGTTCTTTCTTGTAAGCGCCTGGTTCAACATGTGCACTTCGTTACGTTCTTCTGCGGTCAATCCCCGCAAACGTGACTGCGCGATCAATGCTTCCAGCCGCTCCTCTAACATATGGTTATATAGGGTAGTCAAGGTATCGATAAACGTCTCTTCTACCTTGTCCTCAACGATCATGTGGTTCCAGGTTGCCATGGTTTCAAGCTGTGGGCTTGATTTATTCTCCCGGTAAAACTCCAGAAGCTGCCCTGCGGTCAGACCGGGTTGCGCCTGACAGGTTTTCACCAGCTCAATAAACAGCGGCACGCCAGCCATCTTTGATGATGCCAGCCCATCAGGTGCCGTCACCAATGCTGCCAACTGCGGATTTTGTACCAGCAACCCTATTAGTATACGCATAGTTGTGCGTTTTAGTTGGGGCGGTTGGTAGGGCTGCGCCTGTTCTGCCGTTTTTGGCAGCAGTTTATCCAGTTGGCGATCGTCAAGAATCCCCAGTTTGTTGCCGAGCTGTTGACGTAGATACAGCCGCAGGGTTTCTCCCGGCACCTGACCAATCAACGGCAATGCATCTCTTCCGAGCTTGGTTCTGCCCTCTGGAGAGCTCATATCCACTTGCTGTTGCAGGGTATCAAACAAGAACGTGGAGAGCGGCAGCGCCTGCTCCATCCTCTGTTCAAACGCTTGTTTACCCTCTTTACGCACCAGAGTATCCGGATCCTCCCCATCAGGGAGAAACATAAAGCGCAACTGACGACCATCATTCAAATAGGGTAGCGCCGTTTCCAGGGCGCGCCAGGCGGCATCTCGGCCTGCGCGGTCACCGTCATAGCAGCAAATCACCTGATCGGTAACGCGGAACATCATTTGAATATGGTCTGCCGTCGTGGCAGTGCCCAGTGACGCGACGGCATAATCAATACCGAATTGCGCCAGCGCCACCACGTCCATATAACCTTCAACCACAAGAAGACGTTTTAGTTCCGTGTGATTTTGTTGCGCTTCGTAAAGGCCATACAATTGGCGGCCTTTATGAAAAATTTCAGTTTCCGGCGAGTTCAGGTATTTGGGCAATCCGTCTCCCAGCACGCGTCCGCCAAAGGCGATAACACGGCCGCGTTTATCGCGGATCGGGAACATGACGCGCTCACGGAAGCGGTCATAGGTACGCCCTTGCTCATTTTTAACCAGCATCCCCGCATCGCTCAGGGTTTCACGATCTTCATCGTGACGACCAAAGCGCTTTAATACCTTGTCCCAGCCCGCTGGGGCGAAGCCAATAGCAAAATGGCTAATCACTTCCGCACTCAGGCCACGTTGCGCCAGATAACCTTGGGCGGCGGCTGCCGTTGGCTGGTTTAACGCCTGCTGATAAAACTCGCTCAGTTGTCCCATCAGTTCATACAGGCTTTGACGCTGATGGCGCTCAAGCGCTGTGGTGCCAGTGCCGGATTCATAAGGCACTTCCAGACTGTGCATGGATGCTAATTCTTCGATACTTTCAACGAACTCCAAGCGATCGTAGTTCATTAAAAAATCGATGGCATTGCCGTGCGCGCCACAACCGAAACAATGGTAAAACTGCTTATCACCGTTTACGGTGAAAGACGGGGTTTTCTCATGGTGAAACGGACAGCACGCGTGAAAGTTCTTGCCCTGCTTCTTGAGCTTCACGCGCGCGTCGATCAGATCGACGATATCAGTGCGTGCCAGCAGGTCATTGATAAAGACGCGTGGGATTCGTCCAGCCATAAGCCCCTGTTTTTAATACAAATAAACGATAGCTTATAAACGACAACAAGCCGCGCTTCCTTTCGGAAAGCACGGCCTTCGTATGCAACTGCTAAGTCTGCGGATTAATCACGCGGTGGAGGCCAGGCCTCCAGAAATTAATACAGACGAGTGCGGCGTGCGTTTTCTCGAGCCAGTTTCTTCGCGTGACGTTTCACCGCAGAAGCTTTAGCGCGTTTACGTTCGGTTGTCGGTTTTTCATAGAACTCACGACGACGAACTTCAGCCAGAACACCCGCTTTTTCACAGGAACGTTTGAAGCGACGCAGCGCTACATCGAACGGCTCGTTTTCACGTACTTTAATTACCGGCATGTGCCTCTCACCTTAATAATTCGGTATGTGCTGGCCTTGTGCCAGCCTTTTCAAAATGGTGCGGAATTCTACTGCAAACGTGATGCGCTTGTAAAGCATTGCGGCGATCATAAAACACCCAACGCGCACGCAGAGCAGAAAATCCAAACCGTTAATGGTAGACTATCTGTTGTATGAAGCAAGTGGCAAGTGGATGTCGGCTTGCGTGGCAACGAACGTTAGGTAGAACGATGCGCATATTGGGTATTGAAACCTCCTGTGATGAAACCGGGGTGGCGATTTATGACACGGATGCCGGGTTATTGGCTAACCAACTGTATAGCCAAGTAAAATTACATGCTGATTATGGTGGTGTCGTGCCGGAACTGGCCTCGCGCGATCACGTGCGTAAAACGGTTCCCCTGATTCAGGCTGCCCTGAAAGAGGCAACGCTGTCCGCATCGGACATCGATGGTGTGGCCTACACTGCCGGCCCTGGGCTGGTGGGCGCATTGCTGGTCGGTGCGACGGTTGGGCGCGCGTTGGCGTTTGCCTGGGGCGTGCCGGCGATTCCGGTTCACCACATGGAAGGACATTTGCTGGCCCCAATGCTGGAGGATAATCCGCCGGAATTTCCCTTTGTGGCGCTATTGGTCTCTGGCGGTCACACGCAGTTAATCAGCGTCACTGGCATCGGTGAATACCGCTTGCTGGGAGAGTCTGTTGACGATGCAGCCGGTGAAGCCTTTGATAAAACGGCAAAGCTGCTGGGACTGGATTACCCAGGAGGGCCGATGTTGTCCAAACTGGCACAGGGTGGAGATGCTTCACGTTTTACCTTTCCTCGCCCAATGACCGACAGACAAGGATTGGATTTTAGCTTTTCCGGTTTGAAAACCTTTGCCGCCAATACCATTCGTGCCAATGGCAACGATGATCAAACCCGTGCTGATATTGCGCGCGCGTTCGAAGATGCGGTGGTTGATACGTTAGCGATAAAATGTCGCCGCGCGTTGGATGAGACTGGCTTTAAACGTCTGGTGATGGCCGGCGGAGTCAGTGCCAACCGCACACTGCGCGCTCGCCTGACAGAGATCATGGCCAAACGGAGCGGGGCGGTGTTTTATGCGCGGCCTGAGTTTTGTACCGATAATGGCGCGATGATTGCCTATGCGGGCAGTGTGAGGCTGTTGCACAATGAAACTCAGGAGCTAGGCGTGAGCGTGCGTCCACGTTGGCCATTGGCGGAGTTGCCTGCCGTTTGATCCAGTCAGTCCCACGCCAGATAAGGGTATCTGGCGTGCGTCACTGCGTCCGCACCCCTCGCGGGTCACTACAGTTCTTGTTCGAACAGGGCTAAAATAGCGTCGAACAGCTGTTTAACGCTAAAGCCGCGCGCTGGCGTGGTGAAAATGGTGTCATCCCCGGCAATGGTGCCCAGAATCCCCTCCGATTTTCCCAGTGAATCCAGCAAACGGGCAATCAATTGCGCAGCGCCCGGGCTGGTGTGAATAACCACAACCGCATCGTTATAATCGACATCCAGCACTAGATTTTTCAGCGGGCTGGTGGTGGTGGGCACACCCAGTTCTGCTGGCAGGCAATAAACCATCTCCATTTTGGCATTGCGCGTGCGCACCGCACCAAACTTGGTCAGCATACGTGATACTTTCGATTGGTTTATATTTTCAAAACCGTCGTCCTGTAACGCCAATACGATCTCGCTTTGAGAACTAAACTTCTCTTCCTTTAACAGCGCCTTGAACGCCTTGACCAAATCTTCCTGTTTCGTGGAGTTACGCATTCTGCACCGTTTGTTGTGATCGTTGATGCGTGCATTATGCAGTTGGGTGAATTTTTATGCAATATGGGCGCTTAAAGAAGTGGCTCGACATGTTTCAGTACGATAACCGCACTAAAATGTTTAAATGACGTGATTGATGAAAAAAAATGTGTGTTTAGTCACATAAAAGTAAATCAAATGTTATCGGAATGAGGTTGTTTACTGGCTGCAGTTCGGTGTAATGTAGCCGCCATCGTACTGAACGTGATGCGCGCTGCATTATTTACTCACTTACTTATAACTTTACTTACCTTACAAATCACTCGACAGATTTTGATTTATTATTAATGACATAGTTTTTTCTTTTTCATGACCTGATATTTAGGTCTCGGCATGGCCGACATCCGCGCGGTAAGCCGTTTAAACCTCCTGATTTTACTCATGTCTGGTGGTTTATTGCACAAATTCACGGCATTTTTACTTTTACGATAATAAGGAGTTTAGGATGAAAGTTGCAGTTCTCGGAGCAGCAGGCGGTATCGGTCAGGCTCTCGCGCTCCTGCTCAAAACCCAGCTTCCTTCAGGTTCAGAATTATCTCTTTATGACATTGCTCCGGTGACGCCGGGCGTCGCCGTTGATCTGAGTCATATCCCTACAGCAGTATCTATCAAAGGCTTTTGCGGTGAAGACGCTACCCCAGCGCTGGTCGGCGCGGACATCGTTCTGATCTCGGCCGGTGTCGCTCGCAAGCCGGGCATGGACCGTTCTGACCTGTTCAACGTGAATGCGGGGATTGTGCGCAATCTGGTAGAACAGATTGCCCGCACCAGCCCGAAAGCCTGCATTGGTATTATTACTAACCCGGTTAACACGACGGTAGCGATCGCCGCGGACGTACTGAAAAAAGCCGGTGTGTACGACAAGAACAAGCTGTTTGGCGTAACCACGCTGGATATTATCCGCTCCAACACCTTTGTGGCGGAACTGAAGGGTAAGCTGCCGCAACAGGTTGAAGTTCCTGTGATTGGCGGTCACTCTGGTGTCACGATCCTCCCCCTGCTATCGCAAATTCCTGGCGTAACGTTCAGCGAGCAGGAAGTGGCGGATCTTACCAAGCGTATCCAGAATGCGGGTACGGAAGTGGTGGAAGCCAAGGCCGGTGGCGGATCGGCAACCCTCTCCATGGGTCAGGCGGCAGCACGTTTTGGACTCTCTCTGGTACGCGCTCTGCAAGGCGACGAAGGGGTCGTGGAATGCGCCTATGTGGAAGGTGACGGCGAGCATGCCCGCTTCTTCGCACAACCGCTGTTGCTGGGCAAATCCGGCATCGTTGAACGTAAAGCGATTGGCGCACTGAGCCCGTTTGAAAAACAGGCTCTGGATAACATGCTGGGCACCCTGAGACAGGATATCGAATTGGGTGAATCCTTTGTGAGTGGCTCAGTACGCGGTTAATCGGTGCCTGAACGCCAGATCGTAATAAGCCGGAGAGAAGGTGCTCCGGCTTTTTTATATCAGGATTTTGGGTGAGGATCGTCAGGTCTGATAAATTTCTTCCTATCAATCAGCATGTTACTTTTCGGATCGTAGTAACGGCTGGGCCAAATTTCAGCGGGATGAATGCTGATTGCCTTGGCGATAAGCCATTCACCCTTGGGCCAGGGGCGTGATATCGCATTGGCCAGGGTGGAGGAGCTCAATCCCGCTTCTCGTGAGACTGCCGCCAGTGTCGTGCCTTTTTTACGGAGTGCGGCAATGATATCCGCAGGGTGCCAGTCGTGTTTCCTTGCGCTCATAATCTTTCCTTCTTGCTACAAGATAATGGTCCATTGGTGGTATAAATAACGCTTGTCAGTTAAACGCATGGAATGCGTTAACGGAATTAGGAAAAAATATACCATTATATTTCCAATAATTTCCCTAACGGTGTTCCTAATAAATTAAATTTTGTAATGCATCGCACTATCAGGATGAAAGGCTATGAAAAAAGAGTGGTTCACCACTGCTGAATTGCTGGGGATGGCGGGATTGCCTAAAACACGGCAAGGCGTAAATAAACGTGCTCGGGAAGACGGGTGGGAAAAGCGCCGTCATAAAGGGGTTCAAGGGCGCGGCGTTGAATACTCCCTCTATAGTCTGCCAGCGCAGGTGCAGCATTCGCTTTCACTGCAAGAAACCCCTTCATCCTACGCGGTACGTCAGGCCGATATGCTGGCCGTCTGGATTCAGATCTATCAACAGTGTTCTGAGCATGAAAGAGAGGCGCTGGTCGCGCATATCTTGCGTTATGGTATGGCCTCTGTGTTGTCTCAGTTGCGGATTTCATCGTCAGATGACGCCGCACCTGATGACCCATCCGCTGCCTGACTCTGTGCTGATGTCCTCTTTTGCGGATGGTGTACGCTCCGCTTGCCTGCCTTCTTTGTTCAGTTCCCGTTTCAACGTCAGCGTGCGTTTTAGTCCAATATATAACACCTAATCGCTAATTTAATCGGTAACGGTTATGTGTTATTAGGAAATTTATTGTTGTTTGTGTTTTCATTATTGGAAACCAAGGCGGCGGTGTAGAGCATCGACCGTCACCTTGGCGTGCGTTAATGCCGTTTATGGAGGATGTTGCGAATGGAAAAAGCATGGTTGACGCCCCAGGAGCTACTGGGCATAGCAGGTTTGCCAAAATCGAGACAAGGCCTTAACAAACGCGCCAGAGAAGAAGGCTGGGAAAAACGTAAACGAAAAGGGGTGCAGGGGCGAGCCGTTGAATATGCGCGAGAGAGTTTACCGCAGGAGGTGCGCAAGCGGCTCCAGATTCGGGAGATGACTGAAATATCACCACCGACCTATACGACGCTTGCCAAGCCGCTGTTGGCTTCCTGGATTCAGATATTTGAAAAACTCTCTATCAGTGAGCAGGAAGCGTTGATCGATTTTGTGCTGCGCGAAGGTGCGATTGCCATGTTGTCACGCCTTGAGATCGCAAGCGTTCCGAACGCATCAACAACATAGCGCACGGACGCCTTAATAATCGCGTTGCACGGCAATATGTGCCAGGCCTTCCAATGCCTCACGGAAGGGGGTCGGCGGCAGCGCTTGAAGCGCGGAAATGGCTTTATCCGCCTCTTGCTCTGCACGCTGCCGGGTGTATTCCAGCGAGCCGCACTGCTGCATGGCAGCAAGCACCGGTTCCAGAAGATGGCGACCATTGCCCTCTTCGATAGCCTTGCGGATCATCGCACATTGCTCGCTATTGCCGTTACGCATGGCGTGTAGCAGCGGCAGCGTGGGTTTGCCTTCGTTCAGGTCGTCACCGGTATTTTTACCTAAGGTTTTACCGTCGGCGCTGTAATCCAGTAAATCGTCAATCAGTTGGAATGCCGTGCCGAGATAACGCCCATATTCCTGTAACGCTTTTTCTTGCTCATCGGTGGCACCCGCCAGGATCCCAGAGGCTTGCGCTGCCGCTTCGAACAGGCGCGCCGTCTTACTGTAGATGACGCGCATATAACTTTCTTCGGTGATATCCGGATCGTTACAGTTCATCAGTTGCAGTACTTCGCCTTCAGCGATGACGTTGACCGCTTCAGACATCAGCGCCAGTACGCGCAACGAGCCCAGGCTGGTCATCATCTGGAACGCGCGCGTATAGATGAAATCGCCAACCAGTACACTGGCTGCATTGCCGAAAGCGGCATTGGCCGTTTCCTTGCCACGACGCATATCGGATTCATCCACGACATCGTCATGCAGCAGCGTGGCGGTGTGGATAAACTCAATCAATGCGGCGAATGTCACATGTTTATCACCTTCATATGCCAGCGCGCGGGCGGCCAGTACGGCTATCATGGGCCGAATACGCTTACCGCCACCACCGATAATGTAATTGCCAATCTGGTTGATAAGTACAAAATCTGAATTAAGTTGTGCCAGAATAACGCCATTGACGTCATTCATATCATGGGCCGCTAATGCTGTGATCTGTTCTAGATTCATATCTGTGCCAGTGCTTTTTCTGTACGCCGTGGTTAGGGTCGGTTCCATACCGGCTTCAATGGTTATTGTGGACTGATTGTACTTGAAAAATGGCACAGATAAATGGTCGTGTATAACCTGTACTCTTTTTCTTCAATTCTCTCGAATCTGCACTTGTCATCGGTAGGTTTTTTGCGTAGAATTCGCGCCCTATTGTGAATATTTATAGCGTGCTCGAATACTCAATATGAGTACGCGGAAAGCGGAGTTTTATATGTACGCAGTTTTCCAAAGTGGTGGCAAACAACACCGAGTAAGCGAAGGTCAAACCGTTCGCTTGGAAAAGCTGGACATCGCAACTGGTGAAGTTGTTGAATTTGACCAGGTTCTGATGGTTGCAGATGGTGAAGAAATCAAAATCGGCGTTCCTTTCGTCGATGGTGGCAAGATCAAGGCAGAAGTTGTTGCCCATGGTCGCGGTGAGAAAGTAACGATTGTTAAATTCCGTCGCCGTAAACACTACCGTAAGCAAGCGGGCCACCGTCAGTGGTTCACTGACGTGAAAATTACTGGCATCAGCGCTTAAGACTTAGGAGAGCGGATTAAATGGCACACAAAAAAGCTGGCGGCTCGACTCGTAACGGCCGCGATTCCAACGCACAACGCCTGGGCGTAAAACGTTTCGGCGGTGAAAGCGTTCTGGCTGGCAACATCATCGTTCGTCAACGTGGTACTAAATTCCACGCGGGCACTAACGTAGGTTGCGGTAAAGACCACACTCTGTTTGCTTTGGCTGACGGTAAAGTCCAGTTCGAAGTTAAAGGCCCGAAAAACCGTAAATACATCAGCATCGTAGCTGAGTAATTTTCGAGTTAGGTCTTACAGATATAAAGCCCCGCAATTCGTTGCGGGGCTTTTTACATTTCCATATCCCTTCACCACCCGCAATAAACTGAGAGAACCATGCAGACGAAACAGCAGGCTGGCATCGGGCTGAGCCTGGCCTTGACGGCGGCAGTATGCTGGGGCGCGCTGCCCATCGCCATGAAGCAGGTGCTTGTTGTCATGGAGCCCTATACCGTGGTGTGGTATCGGTTTTTTATGGCCTCGATTGGGCTTGGGATCATTCTTTTCTCTCGTCGTCAGTTGCCGCCGCTGCGTCTTTTTCGCCATCGGCGCTGGTGGGTGTTGTTGTTGATTGCCACTGGCGGGCTGCTGGGTAACTTTGTGCTGTTCAGCTCCTCACTCAAGTTTTTAAGCCCGACCACATCGCAAGTGATTGGACAACTTTCCCCGGTGGGAATGATGTTCGCCAGCGTGCTTATTTTGAAAGAGAAAATGCGTGGCACGCAGATTATCGGTGCCATGATGTTGCTGTGCGGTATGCTGTTGTTTTTCAACGCCAGTCTGATTGAAATTTTTACCCGACTGACGGATTACACCCTGGGTGTGTTGTTGGGAATGGGCGCCGCTACGGTGTGGGTGAGTTACGGCGTGGCGCAAAAAGTATTACTGCGCCGCCTGTCGTCACAACAGATTTTGCTGCTGCTGTACGTCCTGTGTGTATTGTGTATTACGCCGTGGGCGTACCCCGAGACCATTTTTCAACTGACCCGCTGGCAGTTGATTTGTTTGCTTTTCTGCGGTGTGAATACATTGGTTGGCTATGGCGCATTGGCTGAGGCGATGGCGCGCTGGCAGGCGGCACAGGTGAGTGCCATTATTACCTTGACGCCGCTGTTTACCCTGTTGTTCTCTGACCTGTTAGCAATCCTGTGGCCGCTCTATTTTGCCACCCCGGCGTTAAATCTTGTGGGTTATATCGGGGCGTTTGTCGTGGTCTCCGGGGCGATGTTTTCCGCGATTGGGCACCGTTTTTTTCCGGGAAGAAAACGCGATAGTGTCATACCTGTGCCAAAGTAATGCGCGCTAGCCTGAGGCTATCGATGGTGGTGTGTACTGTTTATTTTTAATACAGATGAAATCAGTGCGGGAAGCGGGTACAATGCCGCTCCCTTGCGAGGCTGGTTCTGTTACGTTCCGTTTTTTTGCATGATGCGCGGCGGTTATTTACGCGTCATGCCATGAAAGCATCACGCCAAAGAGAACCGACAATGTCCTGATGCATGGCGTCTGATGATAGGTAATCTCTAAAGGTTGTTGCGGAGAGAGTGAATGAAGTTTGTAGATGAAGCGACCATTCTGGTGGTGGCTGGTGATGGCGGTAATGGCTGTGTTAGCTTCCGCCGTGAAAAATATATCCCCAATGGTGGTCCGGACGGCGGTGATGGTGGCGACGGCGGCGACGTTTATCTGTTGGCGGATGAAAGCCTGAATACGTTGATCGATTTTCGCTTTGAAAAATCGTATCGCGCCGAGCGCGGTCAGAACGGGCAAAGCCGTGATTGTACCGGCAAGCGCGGTAAAGATATTACCATCAAGGTGCCGATTGGTACGCGCGTACTGGACGAAAGTACCGGAGAGGTGCTGGGCGATATGACGCGCCACGAGCAGCGTTTGATGGTGGCGAAAGGCGGCTGGCACGGACTGGGTAATACCCGTTTCAAATCGTCGGTTAACCGTGCACCGCGCCAGAAAACCAGCGGTACAGCAGGCGAAGAACGTTCTCTGATGCTGGAATTGTTGCTACTGGCAGATGTCGGGATGCTGGGGTTGCCGAATGCCGGTAAATCGACGTTTATTCGCGCGGTGTCTGCCGCTAAGCCCAAGGTGGCGGATTATCCCTTCACCACACTGGTGCCTAGCCTGGGCGTGGTACGCATGGACAGCGAGAAAAGCTTCGTCGTGGCCGATATTCCTGGGCTGATCGAAGGTGCTTCCGAAGGCGCGGGTTTGGGGATTCGTTTTCTCAAACACCTGGAGCGCTGTCGTGTGCTGCTGCACCTGATCGACCTTGCGCCGATCGACGAATCAGATCCGGTAGAAAATGCCAAAGTGATCGTCAATGAGTTGCAGCAATACCGTGCTTCTCTGGCAGAAAAACCGCGTTGGTTAGTGTTCAACAAGGTCGACCTGATCGAGAAAGAGGAAGCAGAGCAGCGTGCTAAAGCGATTGCCGAAGCATTAGGTTGGGAAGGTAAATACTACCTGATCTCTGCGGCTAACCGTTCTGGCGTCAACGCACTGTGCTGGGATGTGATGAACTTCCTGGAAACACAGCCGAAAGCCATGGCTATCGAAGAGAAAGGGCCTGAAAAAGTCGAGTTCATGTGGGATGACTACCACCGTGAGCAACTGGCCGCCGTGGAAAATGAAGCTGAAGAAGAGTGGGATGACGACTGGGACGAGGATGACGACGAAGGCGTCGAGATCATTTATCAGAAGTAATTCTCATGCGAAGATCCTCCGCTGACGGAGGATCTTGATTACGCTACCCTTGGCACGATCCCTTTTTGGGATCGTGCTTTTTTATGTTAATTGCTCTGATAAAGATCTTTGTAAAGACGACTTTCAAAGCGCGCCAGCGGCACACGGCGTGCGCGCTGATCTTCAGGGGGAACCGCATAGCCCGACAGGAATTGCACGAAAGCCATGCGCTGGCCACTGGCCGTAGTGATAAAGCCTGCAAGGTTATACACCCCTTGCAACGCACCGGTTTTGGCGGAAACCTTGCCGTTAACGCCGGCTTCATGCAGTCCGGCACGGTACTGTAAGGTACCGTTGTAACCAGCCAATGGCAGCATCTCAATGAATTTCAATTCGTTATCGTGCTGAGCGATGTATTGCAGCGCCTGCATCATGGTGGCGGGTGAAATCAGGTTGTGGCGCGACAGGCCAGATCCGTCAACCACAATGCTGTTGTCCAGATTGACGCCCGCTTTCTGCCGTAGAATCTGACGCACCGCGTCGGCTCCGGCACGCCAGGTGCCTGGCACGCTGAAGCGTTCATGCCCGATGGTGCGAAAAACCGTGTCTGCAATCATGTTGTCGGATTTTTTCAGCATGATGGTGAGCAGGTCATGCAGCGGTGCGGATTGCGTCTGAGCCAGCACGGTGCCCGCAGGGCTTGTCAGCGTTTGGCGACGTAAGCTGCCCGTGATACGGATATCCGCTTGTAACAGCTCATCTTTAACGATGGCACCGGCGTAGCTGGCACCATCCTGAATAGCGAAAGCCAGCGGTAACGGTTCGGCGCGTTGCATCAGACAGCCGGTCAGTGTGAAACGGTTTAATTCGCCCGGAACCACGTCCAGTTCGCAATATTGCACATCAGATGAGCCTTTGGCTAGCGTGCGCACTTCGCTGAACATCTGGACAGGGTAGTAGGAGGCAACGCGAATAAACGCGTTGTCACCCGCTTTAGGCGCGCTGTAGAGGGAGACGGAAAAGCAGTTGCGATCGACAATGGCAGCGCCCGGCGGTGCGCTAAAGCACTGTGTCATATCGTTCCACGGCCAGCCCGGTGCTTTGTCATGGCTGGCGAACACCGAGGTATCGATGATCACATCACCAGCGATGCTTTGTACGCCGCGTTTTTTCAATTCGGCGACCATATTACGGATCTGCTGGCGCTTCAGTGTCGGGTCGCCGCTGAAGCGTACCACCAAATTACCGTTCAATTTTCCAGCATTCACTGCACCATGGCTTTCCAGCGTGGTGACGAAACGGTAATCTGGACCTAGCTGTAGCAAAGCGGCTAACGCCGTCAACACTTTCTGTGTACTGGCGGGTAATGCCATTTGTTCACTGTTGTAAGCCACTGCCGGACTGCTGGCGCCTATTTTTTGTGCCAAAAACGCCAAATTAGCGCCATCCGGCAGGTATTGAATGTGATCGTTAATGCTTGCTGCGTGAGCCGATAATACAGAGCTCTGTAGCACAACTGCGCAGGCAAGTCCGGAAAAAGTCGATAAAAAACGCATAATCTCAGCTTACAACAGGGTAACGTGGGGTCATACTACGGCGCAATGCGGTCTAAAGTAAACGATGACCCTTATGGAACTCTGGGTTAAAATACGTATCAAAATGCAAAATCGCTCCTGACCTGAAACCTTGTTCCGGGTCAGGTTACTTTTGTTTATTGCCAGGGAGCGCTGGCATACCGACCGTCTGTCGCATTGTTTGTTGAAGCGTCAGGATGACGATAATGAACGTCTTACAAGTTTCTTAGAGGTTTGAAGATATGAAACAATTTCCGATGACATTGCGTGGTGCAGAAAAACTACGTGAAGAGCTAGAATTCTTGAAAGGCACTCGCCGTCCGGAAATCATTGCGGCGATTGCTGATGCTCGTGAACACGGTGATTTAAAAGAGAATGCTGAATACCATGCGGCGCGCGAACAGCAGGGCTTTTGCGAAGGCCGCATTCAGGAAATCGAAGCCAAGTTGTCCAATGCACAAGTGATTGATGTGACAAAAATGCCAGCCAATGGGCGCGTCATTTTTGGTGCAACAGTGTCCGTGATGAACCTGGACACGGAAGAAGAACAAACCTATCGCATCGTGGGCGATGATGAAGCGGATTTCAAACAAAACCTGATTTCTGTCAATTCACCGATTGCCCGCGGGTTGATTGGCAAAGAGCAGGATGATGTCGTGACCATCAGAACGCCCGGTGGTCTGGTCGAATATGAGATCCTGAAAGTGGCCTATCTGTAATTTCGCCGATTAAATCGGCAAATTGTGTAAAGAAAAGCAAAAGGCCGCATGCGGCCTTTTCTCTAACGAACAGGCATGGCACCTTTTCGTTAAATGTGAAACACAGTGTTATAATTTGTTACTTGGGTAACACAATTTTACGTTCTTTCGACGGGCGATACAGCACCAGCGTATGGCCGATAACCTGAACGTTGCAGGCACCGGTTTCGCGGATAATGGCTTCAACAATCAATACCTTAGTATCCCGATCTTCAGTTGCAATTTTAACTTTGATCAGCTCATGATGTTCTAGCGATTGTTCAATTTCAGCCAGAACACCTTCGGTAAGGCCATTATTACCCAGCATAACCACCGGTTTGAGTGGGTGAGCCAAGCCTTTGAGGTGCTGTTTTTGTTTGTTGCTTAGATTCATGTGTCTTTTTTACTTAGGTTGGGATTGAAAACGGGTCATTCTACCGCCATCTCACCATTATAACCAATTTGGTGACGTTGATGGGCCGATCTTTAGCGGCGTCGGTGTTAAGCAAGACCCGTTGTAAATGACAAGTTGATGGTTAATGGCAAGTGGGTTGTTGTACATAACAAAGAGTTGGAAAGCCGATGGCAAATAAAAAGCGTTCTGCAAGCTCCAGTCGCTGGTTGCAGGAACACTTTAGCGATAAATATGTACAGCAGGCGCAGAAAAAGGGGCTACGCTCTCGCGCTTGGTTTAAACTGGATGAAATACAGCGCACTGACAAACTGTTTAAACCGGGCATGACTGTAGTAGATCTGGGCGCTGCGCCTGGTGGGTGGTCTCAATACGTGGTGACGCAGATCGGCAATGCGGGCAGGATCATCGCGTGCGATATTTTACCAATGGATCCCATCGTTGGTGTCGATTTCCTTCAAGGCGATTTTCGTGATGAATTAGTGCTTGGCGCCTTGATGGAGCGGGTAGGGGATAATAAAGTTCAGGTTGTGATGTCAGACATGGCGCCCAACATGAGCGGGACCCCCGCCGTGGATATTCCAAGAGCCATGTATCTGGTTGAGTTGGCGTTGGAAATGTGTCGGGATGTTCTGGCACCGGGCGGAAGTTTTCTGGTGAAGGTCTTTCAGGGAGATGGCTTTGATGAATATCTGCGACAAATTCGCTCCCTGTTCACAACAGTGAAGATTCGTAAGCCTGATGCTTCGCGTGCTCGTTCTCGTGAAGTGTACATTGTAGCGACAGGGCGTAAACTGTAGTACCCTAACGCTGTTTTTTAACACAGTTGTAATATGAGGTTAATCCATTGAGTGACATGGCTAAAAACCTGATTCTCTGGCTCGTCATCGCAGTGGTGCTGATGTCCGTATTCCAGAGCTTTGGGCCCAGCGAGTCAAATGGCCGCCGGGTGGACTATTCTACCTTCTTGACTGAGGTGAATCAGGAGCAGGTCCGTGAAACACGTATTAACGGGCGTGAGATTAACGTTACAAGAAAAGATGGCAACCGCTACACCACCTTCATTCCTGTTAACGATCCCAAGCTACTGGATAACCTGCTGACCAAGAATGTGAAAGTGGTTGGTGAACCGCCGGAAGAGCCGAGCCTGCTGGCATCGATCTTCATCTCCTGGTTCCCGATGCTGTTGCTGATTGGCGTCTGGATTTTCTTCATGCGTCAGATGCAAGGCGGTGGCGGTAAAGGCGCCATGTCCTTTGGCAAAAGCAAAGCGCGCATGCTGACCGAAGATCAAATTAAAACCACGTTTGCTGACGTCGCTGGCTGTGATGAAGCCAAAGAAGAAGTGAGCGAACTGGTGGAATACCTGCGCGAGCCCAGCCGCTTCCAGAAACTGGGCGGTAAAATTCCGAAAGGCATCCTGATGGTAGGGCCGCCGGGAACGGGTAAGACCCTGCTTGCCAAGGCAATTGCCGGCGAAGCGAAGGTGCCATTCTTCACCATTTCCGGTTCTGACTTTGTTGAAATGTTCGTGGGTGTTGGTGCATCTCGTGTGCGTGACATGTTCGAGCAGGCGAAGAAAGCAGCGCCTTGTATCATCTTCATCGATGAGATCGATGCCGTGGGCCGCCAACGTGGTGCCGGTCTGGGCGGTGGTCATGATGAACGTGAACAAACCCTGAACCAGATGCTGGTTGAGATGGATGGTTTTGAAGGCAACGAAGGCATTATCGTGATTGCTGCAACCAACCGTCCTGACGTACTTGACCCTGCATTGTTGCGTCCGGGCCGTTTTGACCGTCAGGTGGTGGTTGGCCTGCCGGACGTTCGTGGTCGTGAGCAGATTCTGAAAGTGCACATGCGTCGCGTTCCCTTGGCGACGGATATGGATGCCTCGGTGATTGCGCGCGGTACGCCAGGCTTCTCCGGTGCCGATTTGGCAAACCTGGTGAACGAGGCGGCACTGTTCGCTGCACGCGGTAACAAACGCGTGGTCTCCATGGTGGAGTTTGAGAAAGCCAAAGACAAGATCATGATGGGGGCAGAACGCCGCTCTATGGTCATGACGGAAGCGCAGAAAGAGTCTACCGCTTATCATGAGGCGGGCCATGCGATTATTGGTCGTCTGGTGCCGGAGCACGATCCGGTGCACAAGGTCACCATTATCCCGCGCGGTCGTGCACTGGGTGTGACCTTCTTCTTGCCGGAAGGCGACGCGATCAGCGCCAGCCGTCAGAAGCTGGAGAGCCAAATTTCTACGCTGTACGGCGGTCGTCTGGCGGAAGAGATTATCTATGGCGCAGAAAAAGTATCCACCGGTGCGTCGAACGACATCAAAGTGGCAACTTCTATTGCGCGTAACATGGTAACGCAGTGGGGCTTCTCAGAAAAACTGGGGCCGTTGCTGTACGCAGAAGAAGATGGCGAAGTGTTCCTGGGCCGTTCAGTTGCCAAGGCAAAACACATGTCTGACGAAACGGCACGCATTATCGATCAGGAAGTTAAATCACTGGTTGAGCGTAACTACGTGCGGGCGCGTGAGCTGTTGATGGCGAATATGGATGTGCTGCATTCGATGAAGGATGCGCTGATGAAGTACGAAACTATCGATGCGCCGCAAATTGATGATTTGATGTCACGCCGTGATGTGCGTCCGCCTGCGGGATGGGAAAGTGCACCGGTCAGCAACAATGAACCGGGCAACGGTGGCGGTACGCCGACCGCAGCACAGCCAAGCTGATAAGCGAGAAGTGCAGCCTACCGCGTGCACGGTTATATACCCTAAATAATTCGAGTTGCAGGACAGCGGCAAGTGAGTGAATCCCGATGAGCTTACTCAGGTAAGTGATTCGGGTGAGCGAACGCAGCCAACATGCCTGCAACTTGAACTATGACGGGTATAGCAGCGTTATGTGATAGTGTTATCCGGTCATAGCGCTGTTGACCCCCTCTTTTAAAACCCCGGCTTGCCGGGGTTTTTCTTTATTGATAACCCGGTTGTTAAAGGAAGAAGGTGATGAAACTAGTTGCCCATGATGCCATTTTGGATCTCACTCATCCTCAGGTGATGGGGATTCTCAACGTTACGCCGGATTCATTTTCCGACGGTGGCAAATACACCGCCCTCGATGAAGCTATCCGCCATGCGCAAGAGATGGTCAACGCAGGGGCTACGCTGATTGATATCGGCGGCGAGTCCACGCGCCCCGGCGCGGCGGATGTCAGCGTGCAGGAAGAGCTGGATCGTGTTATCCCGGTGGTTGAGGCGTTGGCGGCGCGCTTTGATGCCTGGCTCTCGGTTGACACGTCCAAACCCGAGGTGATCAGTGCAGCGGCGCAGGCTGGTGCCCATCTGATTAACGATATTCGTTCATTGCAGGAACCGGGCGCACTGGAAGCCGCAGCGGCAACCGGGTTACCGATTTGCCTGATGCATATGCAAGGTCAGCCGAAAACCATGCAGCATAACCCGCATTATGACGATGTGGTGGCCGAGGTAAACGCCTACTTCCAACAGCAGATCGTACGGTGCGCCGAGGCTGGCATTGAAAAAGAGCGCCTGCTGCTGGATCCCGGGTTCGGTTTCGGTAAGAATTTGTCGCATAATTACCGCCTCCTGGCGCATTTGCCGGAGTTGCATCATTTTGGTTTACCGCTGCTGGTCGGGATGTCGAGAAAATCCATGGTGGGACAACTGCTCAATGTTCCTCCGCTCCAGCGCGTACATGGTAGCGTCGCCTGCGCAGTCATTGCTGCCATGCAGGGCGCGCATATTATTCGCGTACACGATGTAAAAGCGACGGTTGACGCGATGCGAGTTGTCGAAGCCACGTTGGCAGAGAAGGAATAATAACGAATGAGTAACCGCAAATATTTTGGTACGGATGGTGTGCGAGGCAAAGTGGGCGAGACGCCCATCACCCCGGATTTTGTGTTAAAACTCGGTTGGGCTGCCGGTAAGGTGCTGGCGAGCCACGGATCGCGCAAAATCATTATCGGCAAAGATACGCGTATTTCTGGCTATATGCTGGAGTCTGCGTTGGAAGCTGGGCTTGCCGCCGCCGGGTTATCGGCCTCATTTACTGGCCCGATGCCGACACCTGCCGTGGCGTATCTGACGCGCGCTTTCCGTGCTGAAGCGGGCATTGTTATCTCTGCATCACACAACCCCTACTACGATAATGGCATCAAGTTTTTCTCTATCGATGGCACAAAACTGCCGGATGAAGTCGAAGAAGCCATCGAAGCTGAGCTGGATAAACCGCTGACCTGCGTGGAATCGGCTGAATTAGGCAAAGCGAATCGCATTGTGGATGCTGCCGGGCGCTACATTGAGTTTTGTAAAAGCACGTTCCCGAACGAACTGAGCTTGAGTGGGTTAAAAATCGTGGTGGATTGTGCCAATGGTGCGACCTACCACATTGCTCCGAGCGTGTTGCGTGAGCTGGGCGCAAAGGTGATTGCCATTGGCTGTGAACCAGACGGCATGAATATCAATGAATCCTGCGGTGCAACAGATGTGCGTCAGCTTCAATCCCGCGTGTTGGCGGAAAAGGCGGACGTTGGTCTGGCATTTGATGGCGACGGCGATCGCTTGATCATGGTGGATCACGAAGGCAATAAGGTCGATGGCGACCAGATCCTCTATATCATTGCCCGTGAAGGGTTGCGTCAAGGGCAACTGCGCGGCGGCGCGGTGGGTACATTGATGAGCAACATGGGTCTGGAACTGGCATTGAAACAACTGGGGATCCCATTTGCTCGTGCCAAAGTGGGCGATCGCTATGTGCTGGAAAAAATGCAGGAGAAGGGCTGGCGCATCGGCGCAGAGAACTCCGGGCATGTCATTCTGCTGGATAAAACCACCACGGGTGATGGCATCATTGCCGGCCTTCAGGTGCTGACGGCGATGGTACGCAACCATATGTCCCTTCACGACCTCTGTAGCGGCATGAAATTGTTCCCTCAGGTGTTGGTCAACGTACGCTTCACCGGCAGCAGCGATCCGCTGGAAAGCGACGCCGTGAAAAACGTGGTATCAGAGGTGGAGAAAACGCTGGCGGGACGCGGTCGCGTACTGCTGCGTAAGTCAGGTACCGAGCCTTTGATTCGCGTGATGGTCGAAGGGGAAGATGAGGCACTGGTTATCAGTCTTGCCAATCAGATTGCGGATGTCGTGAAGGCTGCGCATTGATTTCTCGGGTGTCGGGTTGCCTTTTTTACGCCTTGTGAAGGCAACCTCAGCACCCGTTGATGGCTTTAGCCGTTTTTTTCCGCAATCGCATTGATCTTTCTAAAATACACTTGCGTCGCTCAGTGGGTTTGGTTAGTATTCAGACCCGCTCTAGCAGGGACTAACGCTGTCCGTTGAGCGAGATGTGTGCGGTTTTCCGCGAGAATTTAGCCTCCTCATCCAGATGATGGGGAAACAGTTACGGGTACTATCATGTACGAAGCTCTTTTAGTCATTTTCTTGTTGATCGCATTAGGCCTGGTAGGTCTGATCATGCTGCAACAAGGTAAAGGTGCTGATATGGGTGCCTCGTTCGGAGCTGGAGCATCGGCAACGTTGTTCGGTTCGAGCGGTTCCGGTAACTTTATGACACGTATGACCGCTGTATTGGCGACGTTGTTTTTCGTCCTCAGCCTGGTCTTAGGGAACATGAGTTCACATCAGAGCAAGGGCGGCAGTGAGTGGGATAATCTGGGCCAGCCAGCTCAGGTTGAACAGCCTGCTACGCCAGCAGCACCGGCTGCGCCTGCGAGTGACATTCCCAAATAAGTAACAGATTTCGGATGCCGAGGTGGTGGAATTGGTAGACACGCTACCTTGAGGTGGTAGTGCCCGATTGGGCTTACGGGTTCAAGTCCCGTCCTCGGTACCAATAATAAGAAAAGACGTCGATTGACGTCTTTTTTTGTTTTAATTCCTGTATTGAATTGCTCGCTGTACACTTATCTCTCTGGCCTCGGCCACTATCTTCATTCCTGTACTGACTGCTGTATCAAGCAATGCGTGTTGCATTCATGACTCATCGCTGAAGGGCGTTCTCTTAAAATTTCATTGTGCTGGTTATGAAATAATCATCGTCACACCTGTTGCCGCTCTATTGGCAATCTACATAGTTGTAAGTCATGAAATGATGAGTAATTAACGAGAGGTACAAGCGTAATGACGGTAAACAATAGCGGGATCATACAATCAACGCGAGTGAATGGATCAAGGGCCATCAGCATCGGAGACGGTGGTGTGAATACGCGTACTGAACCCCAAAAAGCGGCACCGAAGGGTAAATGGCAACAGCTCTTATCGGGCATCAGTAACCGTTCTTGCTCCTTTTCTACTACGGTAAAAAAGGTATTTGTCGGTATCGGTGACGTTTTCAAAGGCATTACAGCCAAATGGGGAAAGGATGCGTCCACTCCCTCGCGTATGCCGATGCAAAAGGCTTCCGCTAATGATGGGATGGCTTGCAAAATGGACCCGTTGGTAGCAATGGTCTATCATGAGAGAGCGAATATCGTGACGGCAAAAAGCATCTTGAGCCCGCTGTTTAACGACGGAAAGTCTAATAGTAGTGCTAGCAGTATCGACAGCGATGAAAAAATGATTTCTGATTACCTCCTTAAAAATCCAACGAGCCATTTGTTTAGCAGCGACAATATCCGTTGCCAGGGCGATTACATCTATTTCAACAAGCCTATTTCACTGGTTCGACAGGGTAACGATCTCTTATTTATCACCAATCCTATGGAAGGACGGGCGATCTCCAAGGTGAAGATTGATACGCGTCCTGGAACGAATGGGGAGTTCCGTGGTGAAACCGCCATGAAAGTTTTGCAAGACAAAACGCTAACATTCACGAGTCTGGCCGATCTATGCCAAAAAATGACCGCGAATCCGCAACGCAATATCAGCGCGATGATGACAGGTAATACACTTAAAACCTTTTTCAATGGTGATAAAGCACAGGCAAAAATACTCCTATCCGGTGAGCACGCTGAGCGCTTCAAGGCATTCGTTTCTGTCGATGCTTACGGGCATTACGTCTCGAAATATCCCGTCAGCGATCTGACGCGACCGACGACATGGCCTGGCAATGAAAGAGATAGCACGCCGAACGTATCGGACGCCCCCGCCGTGCAGCGCCCTGCGTCCTCCCGTGCTGCCTTGAATAACCTGTCGGCTACACGCCGCACTATCAGCCCTTGGCCGGGACATCTATCGGCAATGACTAAGCGTTTTGAGGCGCAGTCGTCTATTACTGACAATGCTTCGGTTCAGCACGATTCACCAAATCGCAAGCGGGTGATATCGCCTGCGATTCAGGCTCTGCAAGATAAATTGGCGGTGAATATTAACCAGAACAAACCGCTAGGTGGCGGTATTCGCCAACGCTAGCGGTGAGGGGGGAGCGAAAACACCGCATCCCTTGCGGGATACGGGGGATTGCATCGATCAAAAGAAGGTTAACACGCGCAGATTGACACGGTCGTCATCGGGTTCGCCGCTTTGTTTACCTCGGGCATATTCAACGGAGACCATGGCGCTGTTAGGGCTGGCTATCTGGCTGGTACTCAGACGTAAGCCCACCCCGTACGCGCTGCCGTGCACTTCTTTTTGTTCTAACGCCGTCGGTTTCGAGAGCCCAACGGTGCCCAGTGAGCCAAAGGCGTAAGGCATCAGCGCGTTACCAAAGGTCGGTGCCCAGGAAAAGGCGCCTAATGGCTGTGGAAGGCCCACTTCGGCGCGCCCTACCAACGCACTGTCACCGCTCATCGTGCCGGAGTCGAAAGCGGAGATCCAACTTGAACCGCCCATAGCGACTTGCTCGGAAGAGGGCAATACGTTATTGAATGCCGTTTGTGCCAATCCCGCCAGAGAGAGTTGCACCTTGCCGTCAGCCAACCCCTGACTGTAGTTCATGGTCAGTTCCAGTTTTTGGAAATCGGGTTTAGCACCGTCTTTGCTCATGGGGAGGTCAGCATTCCCCTTTCTGGCTCCGAGTCCATCTATGCCGAAAGACGCGGTCAGGGAGGACGAAAAGCGGGAAGCGTAATCCGTCGTGACATCAAAGGACTGCGTCAGACGCAAGACACGGAGCTTATCCTGTGTGAACGGGATATCAAGACTGTTGAGTTGCAGATTCTGCTGCTCATTCTGAATATCCAACGCCATCAGCGTCGAGGTGTTGATGTCGCGGGCGCGCAGCCAATGGTATCCCACGCGGGTTGAGAAACGGTGATACCGATCGCGGGTGGTGACGGCCGTTTCTGATGTCGGTTTGGTGCGGCTATCAACCCCTTCAAGGTTTAGCCAGAAACCGTCAGTACCCAAAGGGACCACAAGCCCAAGCGCAAACTGGCGGCTGCGTGGCTCGCTGTCCATGATGGGATCATCACCACGTGGATAACCGTTCAACCGCATATAGAGCTGATCGCCTAAACCGGTGATGTTGTTGAGCTCTCCGCCGACGCCGAGTGAATATTTGCCAAGCTCATCAGACTGCCCGTTATCGAGTGAAACGCTGCCAGTGATAGGGTTATAACGCCCATCGACGATCAACACGGTTGATCCCGGTTGGCTTCCTGGTTGCAGGGTGGATTTAAGCATCACGCCCGGCGTATCGCCCGCCAGCAGTAAACGACGTTCAAGCATGCTACGCGTAAGGCGCTTTTCTCCTACCAGTGGAGCCAGCATGCTTTCCATTCGGCGGCGCGCCGTGATCGGAAAGGCGGAAGCATCGATTTTTTCAATAAAGCCATCGGTGATGATGACTCTTAGCGGTGCGCCGTCATTAATTTGCTGAGGCGGCAAGGTGACGCGCGTTAGCAGGTATCCTGCCTTGGCATACGCGGCTTCCAACTCTCGTGCCGCAGCAAATAGCAGGGCTGCTGAGACTCTCTTGTCTTTCAGCGTGGACGCAATGCGGGCCGTTTCTTGCGCCAGTTCAGGGTAGCCGCCTTCAACGATGAGGCCTGATGGTACAACGTACAGCTGTTCTGAACCTTGCGGCGCATGCAGACCCGTGGTTGCTGGCAATGTGATCCGCCCGCTGTCCCGCTGCTGGACAGGGGCATAAGTGGGTTGCGCTAATTGACCCGCAGATGGCGCAGCCGATGCTGCGCTTGTGTTGAGGCCGATACCGATGCACAGGCTGAGCAGTGTCGGTGATAAAAACGCTGGTGAAAATAAAGATGATACTCGCATCAAAAATCTCTTTTTATTATTTGCCTGAGCAAGAAAGTGCGTAGTCCGCGCCTAACATACATACCGCGCCTGCAAGGCGAGGCTCGACAGTGGCCATAACGTCATTATTGGCACTGCTGCCGCCTGGTTGTCCCTGTGTGGTAGGGGCTGTAGTGGCATCGTGCGTGACAACCATGTTGGAGCCCGTCAGCTGTTGCGTCAGGTTTTGCGTCGCGAAACGGTTACCAATATTGGCCGCGAGCGGTAAATCAGTGGGGATTGGCAGATCGACGGTTAATGCGCCATTCACGTAGGTAATGTTGTAGTTGGCAAGGCGATCGCCCACCGCATTTTCAGCTACCACCGCATATTGCCCCACTGCCGCTGAACGATCGGCACCTGAGCTTGAGACGGTTACCGACTCGACGCTATCTCCGTTCAACAGGCCGTTAGCCTGATAGCCGAGCGTTGCTGTTTGGCCATAAAGCTTGCTGGCGTTATCGGCACTGATGGTGAGCGCCGCCGGGGTAACGACCAGTGAGCCATTGTTATAGCTGATGGTGTAATTGCCCAGTTTGCTGCCGGTGGCATCGCTGGCGGTGATGCCATAGCTGCCGACGTTGGCGCTGCTGGCGTTGCCGGCGCTGGTCAGGGTTAACCCATCAACCGTATCGCCGTTTACCAAACCAGCGGTGGTATAGCCGAGGTTTGCACTGCTGCCGTAGATCTTGCTGGTGTTATCGGCACTGATAGTGAGCGCTGCCGGGGTAACGGTCAGCGTGCCATTGTTATAGCTGATGGTGTAGTTACTCAGTTTGCTGCCGGTGGCATTGCTGACGGTGATACCGTAGCTGCCAACGTTGGCGCTGCTGGCGTTACCAGCGCTGGTCAGGGTTAACCCGTCAACCGTGTCGCCGTTTACCAGACCTGCTGCGGTATAACCGAGATTGGCACTGTTGCCGTAGATCTTGCTGGCGTTGTCGGCGTTGATGGTGAGCGCTGCCGGGGTGACGGTCAGCGTGCCATTGTTATAGCTGATGGTGTAGTTGCCCAGTTTGCTGCCGGTGGCATCGCTGGCGGTGATGCCGTAGCTGCCGACGTTGGCGCTGCTGGCGTTACCGGCGCTGGTCAGCGTTAATCCGTCAACCGTATCGCCGTTTACCAGACCTGCTGCGGTATAACCGAGGTTGGCACTGCTGCCGTAGATCTTGTTGGCATTGTCGGCGCTGATGGTCAGTGCCGCCGGGGTAACGGTCAGCGAGCCATTGTTATAGCTGATAGTGTAGTTGCCCAGTTTGCTGCCGGTGGCATCGCTGGCGGTGATACCGTAGCTGCCGACGTTGGCGCTGCTGGCGTTACCAGCGCTGGTCAGGGTTACCCCATCAACCGTATCGCCGTTTACCAGACCTGCTGCGGTATAACCGAGGTTGGCGCTGTTGCCGTAGATCTTGCTGGCGTCGTTGGCGTTGATGGTCAGTGCCGCCGGGGTGACGGTCAGCGAGCCATTGTTATAGCTGATGGTGTAGTTGCCCAGTTTGCTGCCAGTGGCATCGCTGGCGGTGATACCGTAGCTGCCGACGTTGGCGCTGCTGCCGTTACCGGCGCTGGTCAGCGTTAACCCGCTAATCGTATCGCCGTTCACCAGTCCTTCAACGGTATAACCCAGGTTTGCACTGCTGCCATAGATCTTGCTGATGTTATCAGCGCTGATGGTGAGCGCTGCCGGGGTAACGGTCAGCGAGCCATTGTTATAGCTGATGGTGTAGTTACCCAGCTGGCTGCCGCTGGCATCGCTGGCGGTGATGCCGTAGCTGCCGACCGTGGCGCTGCTGGCGTTACCGGCGCTGGTCAGCGTCAGAGCGTCAATCGTATCGCCGTTTACCAGACCTGCTGCGGTATAACCGAGGTTTGCACTGCTGCCATAGATCTTGCTGGTGTTATCGGCACTGATAGTGAGCGCTGCCGGGGTAACGGTCAGCGAGCCATTGTTATAGCTGATGGTGTAGTTGCCCAGTTTGCTGCCGGTGGCATTGCTGGCGGTGATGCCGTAGCTGCCGACGTTGGCGCTGCTGGCATTACCGGCGCTGGTCAGGGTTAACCCGTCAACCGTATCCCCGTTTACCAGACCTGCTGCGGTATAACCGAGGTTTGCACTGCTGCCGTAGATTTTGCTGGCGTTACCAGTGCTGGTCAGCGTCAGTCCATCAATCGTATCACCGTTCACCAGACCCGCTGCCGTATAACCGAGGTTGGCACTGTTGCCGTAGATCTTGCTGGCGTCGTTGGCGTTGATGGTCAGTGCCGCCGGGGTGACGGTCAGCGTGCCCTCGTTATAGCTGATGGTGTAGTTGCCCAGCTTGCTGCCGCTGGCATCGCTGGCGGTGATGTCGTAGTTGCCGACGTTGGCGCTGCTGGCGTTACCGGCGCTGGTCAGCGTTAACCCGCTAATCGTATCGCCGTTCACCAGTCCTTCAACGGTATAACCGAGGTTTGCACTGTTGCCGTAGATCTTGCTGGCGTCGTTGGCGCTGATGGTGAGCGCCGCCGGGGTGACGGTCAGCGTGCCATCGTTATAGCTGATGGTGTAGTTGCCCAGCTTGCTGCCGGTGGCATCGCTGGCGGTGATGTCGTAGCTGCCGACCGTGGCGCTGGTGGCATTACCGGCGCTGGTTAGCGTCAGAGCGTCAATCGTATCGCCGTTTACCAGCCCCTCAGTGGTATAGCTGAGGTTTGTGCTGTTGCCATAGATCTTGCTGGTGCTATCGGCGCTGATAGTGAGCGCTGCCGGGGTGACGAGTAGCGTGCCATCGTTATAGCTGATGGTGTAGTTGCCCAGTTTGCTGCCGGTGGCATCGCTGGCAGCGATGCCGTAGCTGCCGACGTTGGCGTTGGTGGCATTACCGGCGCTGGTCAGCGTCAGTCCGTCAATCGTATCGCCGTTCACCAAACCTGCGGCGGTATAACCGAGATTGGCACTGTTGCCGTAAATCTTACTGGCGTTATCAGCGCTGATGGTGAGTGCCGCTGGTGTGACGCTCAGAACACCACTGTTATAACGGATTGTATAGTTGGACAAGCCGACACCGCCCGCGCCACTGACTGCGAGACTGTAGCTGCCTACGTCGGCATAGGGGAGAACCCTGTGCTTGTATAGGTCATCGAGTTAATCGAATCCCCGTTGACTAACCCGGAAGCGGAATAGGAAGCGAAGGGGAAGTTGCTGCCATAGACCTTGCCAATGTTATTCGCGGTAATGGTCAGCAGCGCGGGCGTCACCGTGCCGCCAAGGCTGATGATGTTTGCTGCTTGTCCGCTCGCGTTAACGGCGGTTAGCCCTGCGGTGCTCAATGTATGAACGCCAACGCTGTCTGTAAGCTGAAGCCCATTGGTTAAACGGCCGCTTATCGCGTTCCAGAAACCGGCACCGTAATAGGTTGTTGTCGGTGTCGCGCCGTAAACGGCATTCTGTGCCACACCCACGACGCCCGAGAAACCGAACAAATTAGGTGCTGCGGTGCCCGTTGCTGGTGCCCATACGGTGCTGTCCAATGCGCTGAAATTACTGGGGTCTTTCATTTGCGCGCTGGTCAATCCTGCTATGGATTGGGTTGGCTGCGTGGCAGCTCCCACGCCTGAACTGACTGAGGTTTCTTTATTCCAATACGAGTTAATTACCCTTCCACTACTACCAGAGGCAATCAATCCGCCAGACGCAAATGAAGAGGTGGTCGTAATGGTATTGTTGGCATAGCTCCCTGAAATGGTACCAGACTGGTTGTTGCCGACTAAGCCGCCTGTTTGGGCATTTAAGCCGGTATTCAGGGCTCCCGTTGCATAGCTGTTGAGCACAGATCCCGCATTGGCGCCTGCCAGCCCACCGACATACCCAACGGCACCACTCATCCCGGAGCCTTTCACGCTACCGGATGAATAGCTTTGCATTATCCTGCTGTTATTGAAGTTATAACCAACCAATCCCCCGGTATATTGGAGACCGTTGCCCGTAGTGCCTGAAAGATTGAGCGCACCGTCAAAGTAGCTCTGTAAGATGTCTTTGTTATTCTGGCCAACCAGCCCCCCCCAATAGGACCAACTGGAGGTGTATGTGGCACTGACTGTCGCGCCAGAGTGGGCGTATTTGACGGTGTCTGCATTGAGCCCAACCAACCCACCCATATAGGTGGTGGCGGTGGAGGTGCGCGTCAAGGTGCCGGCCGCAGAGGCATAGGCGATCGTCCCGGTGTTATAGGCTGCTAACAAACCGGCATAGAAGGTAGCGGTGGAGGAGCCGGTTAATTGCGCCGCGGTCAGCGCGATATTTCTGATGGTGCCCGTGTTGTAGCCAAACAGACCTACATACGCATCGGCACTGCTGATTTTCAGATTAGAGATGGTGTTGCCAAGACCGGTGAAGGTGCCGCTAAATGCCGTGCCTTGTGATGTTCCGACCAGGGCGCTGCTGTAGGTGGTGCCGTTGGCATTCACATTCTGCGCCAGCGCATAACGACCCGATAATCCGGTGGTGTTGATGGCATCCAACTGTGCCATCGAGCGTATCAGCGTGTAATTCTCGCCACCGATAGAGAGTGAGGAATTGGCACCTGACAGGGTGACGGATTTGCCCGATAGCAACGTGTAGTCTTTGCCACTGCCATAATTGAGTGCCAGACCGGCGTTGGTGCCAGTGGCCGAAATATTGCCGTTAAGGGCAATGTTACCCGCGGCCTCCAGCGTTAACGACGTATTGGCAGACCAGCCAATATTGCTGGCAACGGTAATATCACCGCTCTGTGTACCGCTTGAGCCCGTCGAAACGGTGACATTCGCCAATGCCAGCGCCCCTTGCAGGGTGTTGGCATTAATCACACTATCATCGGCGCTGGCGCTGAACCCACCCCCTGTATCGGCGGCCGATGAGATAATCACATTGTGCGGATCGAGCAGCAGGTTACCGTATTTACCACTGTCTGCCGACAGATCGGTTTTGCCCGTGTAAGCCAGTGTCGCTTTGCCGGAGACTTCCGCTTCGCCACCGCTGCCAGCACCTGCGCCGCGAGCGCTGATGTTGCCCGCAAAGTGGGTATGCTTATCTGACCACACAATAACATTACCGCCGTTGCCATCGGTGGTTGCATCTGCTTTTACCACGGTGGTGGCATCAAGCGTGGTGGTCGTGGCGCGCTGTGTACTGCCTTTGCCTTGGCGTTCACCGTCAATATTAACGGTGCCACCGCCCGTTTTACCGGAGACATCCACCGTGGCTCCTGCCAGAGCAATCGAATCGCCGGTAATGTTCACCTTACCGCCATTGCCCTGCGCCGACGTGGCGGTCACGGTGCCTGATACGGTAACGTTGCCACCTTCGCCGCCGCCAATGGTGATCGCGCCGTTTTGGCCGCCCACGCTGTTAGCCTCAACAACGCCGGAGAGGTTGATGGCGTTGCGGACGGCATTGCGTGCGGTTGCCGCCGTCAGCTGATACGGTCCCGTTATTCTGAATTAACGCCTCTTTCACACCGGAGGTGCTCGGTACGGCAACTTGAAGGAAACCATCGCCAGAGAGATCGAGCGTGGCTTTCTCGGCGGCTCCCAAGCCCACTTTGCCTACCGGTACATTGATAAGTCCGTCATTTTTTACGCTGCCACCCATCAAGGCCGCATATCCGCCGCGCCCTACGCTGATGATCCCGGCATTACTCACCTCTGCTGAGTTTCCATTTCCGGTAAACTGGCGTTTTCCTTTAAGGAAATCTTCATCTTTGATGTCCAGCGTTGAGGCGACAAATCCACCGCCCACTTTTACTGAACCGGAGGAGGTGATCGCAATACCGTTCGGGTTGATCAGATAAACTTGCCCGTTCCCTGTTACCGTGCCCGCGATCGAGGAGCGCGTGGAGCCGGTTACCCGATTGAGGATCGCCGAGGAACTGCTCGGTTGGATAAAATTAACGGATTGGCCCTGACCGACAGAAAAACTGTTCCAGTTAACAATGGCAGTATTGGATTGCTGAGTTACCGTCATCGCATTGCCGTTGCCGCCAATAGACACGTTACCCGCTGCGACCGTGGCACCGCCAGGCAACGTTGCACCCAACGTTGGGGCGGTGATAGCGGCGCTTACCACGAGTGCGATGATGCGTTTATTAAACCTGGTGTTAATTTTGCTGTGCTGTGCATAACAAGATGTTACTAAAAAAGGCGATGTCATTAGCATGTTTCCTAAAAATAGTGATAGTTGTAAATTTCTTTTCCTTATTATCACACTCTAATTTTACGGTAAATTTACATTTTCACTCAATGGGTTATAAAGTGAGTAGGTGAGCGTTGTGTAAGGATTAAATGCTGATTCGGTGTGCTATTTGTTGTTTTAAATGGTGAGTTTCATCACAATGCGGAGTGTTTTTTGCTAATTTAGTTTCTTAAAAAAAGGATACGACTTAAACGGTGTTTTTTTCAGCGTTTTTTGCGCTGAATTAAGACGTTTCTCTCTGTTTTTTGTGCGCGCGCGACGTGTTGTTTTTCAAGGGTTGACAACTGTCTTTTCTTTTCAATAGAATAGAGAAAGATTTCAGATCTTGTCCTCGCATCATCTCTGATTGATAGCTTGCTTTTTCACGGTTGGCGGCGTACTATTTGCCACGTTTTCGGACGCGGGGTGGAGCAGCCTGGTAGCTCGTCGGGCTCATAACCCGAAGGTCGTCGGTTCAAATCCGGCCCCCGCAACCAAATCACTTCTTTCGCTTAAGTTTTTTTTCAAATGAACTGTGAGTGGCGGTTATGACACCCACAGCGGTTTTTTGAAAAAATCCTTGCGAGAAGTAATACCGCAGCCTG
Organism: Symbiopectobacterium purcellii; assembly: GCF_019797845.1. Lineage (NCBI taxonomy): Bacteria > Pseudomonadati > Pseudomonadota > Gammaproteobacteria > Enterobacterales > Enterobacteriaceae > Symbiopectobacterium > Symbiopectobacterium purcellii. The sequence goes on from NZ_CP081864.1 coordinate 677,378, forward strand.
TTGCGGTATATAGGGTCCAGTTACATAAAGCCCCGATATTTCGGGGTTTTTTGTTATTTGGCAACAACATAACTGGGCTTTTAGCCCTTTTTTTATGTCTTGGGGGTGGGCTTGTCCACATTAGAACAGAAATTGACAGAGATGATCTCGGCACCCGTTGAAGCATTAGGCTACGAATTGGTGGGCGTTGAGTTTATCCGTGGTCGCCAATCGACGCTGCGTATCTATATTGATAGTGAAGACGGCATCACAGTTGATGATTGTGCTGATGTCAGCCACCAGGTGAGTGCGGTGCTGGATGTTGAAGATCCCATTACGGTTGCCTATAACCTGGAAGTGTCATCACCTGGCCTGGATCGTCCTTTATTCATCGCAGAACATTACGTGCGTTTCCTCGGCGAAGAAGTGACCCTGGTGCTGCGCATGGCGGTACAAAACCGTCGTAAATGGGCGGGAATTATCAAATCCGTTGAAGGTGAGATGATTACCGTAACAGTGGAAGGCAAAGATGAAGTGTTCGCACTGAGCAACATCCAGAAGGCGAACCTGGTACCCCACTTTTAAAGTTTGGATGAGGCAACTAGGATGAACAAAGAGATTCTGGCTGTTGTGGAAGCAGTTTCCAACGAAAAAGCCGTTCCGCGCGAAAAAATTTTTGAAGCACTGGAAACTGCCTTAGCGACAGCAACAAAGAAAAAATACGAACAGGAAATTGACGTTCGGGTTTGCATCGATCGCAAAACCGGCGATTTCGATACCTTTCGTCGTTGGGTTGCCGTCAATGAAGTGACGCAACCGACGCGTGAAATTACGTTGGAAGCGGCTCAATTTGAAGATCCGAGCATCGACCTCGGCGGCTACATTGAAGATCAGATTGAATCCGTCACGTTTGACCGTATCACCACGCAAACGGCTAAACAGGTTATCGTGCAGAAAGTACGTGAAGCTGAACGTGCCATGGTGGTCGATCAGTTCCGTGAGCAGGAAGGCGATATCGTCACGGGCGTGGTCAAAAAGGTGAACCGCGACAACATTTCGTTGGATCTGGGCAACAACGCAGAAGCGGTGATTGGCCGTGAAGATATGCTGCCGCGTGAAAACTTCCGTCCGGGCGACCGTATTCGCGGCGTGCTGTACTCAGTAAGACCGGAAGCGTGTGGCGCACAGCTGTTTGTCAGCCGTTCACGCCCTGAGATGCTGGTGGAACTGTTCCGCATTGAAGTACCGGAAATTGGCGAAGAAGTTATCGAGATCAAAGCGGCGGCTCGCGATCCGGGTTCTCGCGCTAAAATCGCGGTGAAAACCAATGACAAGCGTATCGATCCGGTAGGTGCATGCGTGGGCATGCGCGGTGCGCGTGTACAGGCCGTATCCAGCGAACTGGGCGGCGAACGCATTGATATCATTCTGTGGGACGATCATCCGGCACAGTTCGTTATCAACGCCATGGCACCGGCAGACGTTGTTTCCATCGTGGTTGACGAAGATACCTGCACCATGGATATCGCCGTGGAATCCAGCAATCTGGCACAGGCGATCGGCCGCAACGGGCAGAACGTACGTCTGGCTTCTCAATTGCTGAAACAGCACCGTTCAGATGACCGCTGGGAACTGAACGTGATGACCGTTGAAGACCTGCAAGCCAAGCATCAGGCGGAAGCACACGCGGCGATCGACGTCTTTACCAAGCACCTGGATATCGACGAAGAGTTCGCCACTGTGCTGGTTGAAGAAGGTTTCTCCTCACTTGAAGAGTTGGCCTATGTGCCTATCAAGGAACTGCAGGAGATCGATGGTCTGGATGAGGAAACCATCGAAGCACTGCGTGAACGTGCCAAAGCGGCATTGACCACGTTGGCGTTAGCGCAGGAAGAAAGCCGTGGCAGTGGCCAACCGGCGGAAGATTTGCTCAGTTTACCGGGTTTACCGCGCGAGTTGGCGTTCACTCTCGCCGCGCGTGGAGTATGTACGCTGGAAGATCTTGCTGAGCAGGGCGTTGACGATCTGACGGATATTGAAGGGCTGAACGATGAGAAGGCCGGTGAGTTGATCATGGCCGCCCGTAATATCTGCTGGTTCGGCGACGAAAACGAATAACGACACTGTAGCAGGAAAGGAACAGCATGACAGAAGTGACCATACAATCGCTGGCCGTTGAGATTCAGACTCCGGTAGACCGCCTGATACAGCAGTTTGCTGATGCGGGAATTACCAAGTCTGCATCGGACAACGTGTCTCAGCAGGAAAAAGAGACGCTGCTGGCGCATTTGAACCGCGAACGCGGTTCTGCGGCCGGTAAGTTGACTCTACAACGTAAAACGCGCAGTACCTTGAATATTCCGAGCACTGGCGGAAAAAGTAAATCAGTGCAGATTGAAGTCCGCAAAAAACGCACGTATGTTCAGCGCGATCCGCTGAGCAGTCAGCAGGCTGAAGAAGAAGAGCGTGCACGGCAGGAAGCGGAAGAACTGGCTCAACGTGAAGCTGAAGAGCAAGCCAAGCGAGAGGCCGCTGAAAAAGCCAAGCGTGACACAGCGGAAAAAGAAAAAGTGAGCAACCAACATAATCATAGTACGACAAAGTCTGTTCCTGCGACAGATAAGGCCCGCCGTGAAGCTGAGGCTGCTGAACTGAAGCGTAAATCTGAAGATGCTGTTCGCAGCAAGGTCGAAGAAGATACGCGCCGTGTTGCAGAGGAAGCACGCCGTATGGCGGAAGAAAATGCCGCTAAATGGGCCAGTGAGACACCGCGTGAAGAAGAGGATAGCACTGACTATCACGTCACTACGTCGCACCATGCCCGCGTCGCTGAAGATGAAAACGATCGTGAAGTCGAGAGTAATTCTCGTAGCCGCACCCGGACAGCTAAAGCGCCTAAGCAGAAGAAAGGCAACCGCCTGTCTGAAAATAAAGCTGACCGTGAAGAAGCGCGTGCCGCAACCCGTGGTGGTAAAGGCAAGCGTAAGACCAGCACGTTGCAGCAAAGCTTTAATAAGCCAGCTCAGGCAGTTAACCGCGACGTGATAATCGGTGAAACCGTGACGGTTGCCGAATTGGCGAACAAAATGGCGGTGAAAGGCTCTCAGGTCATTAAGACCATGATGAAGCTGGGTGCCATGGCGACCATCAACCAGGTCATCGATCAGGAAACGGCCCAGTTAGTGGCGGAAGAAATGGGCCACAAGGTTATCCTGCGTCGCGAAAACGAGCTTGAAGAAGCGGTAATGAGCGACCGTGATATGGGTGTTGCGGCAGAATCGCGCGCACCGGTCGTGACCATCATGGGTCACGTTGACCACGGTAAAACGTCACTGCTGGACTACATTCGCTCCACCAAAGTGGCGGCAGGCGAAGCGGGCGGGATCACCCAGCACATCGGTGCCTACCACGTTGAAACTGAAAATGGCATGATCACCTTCCTGGATACCCCGGGCCACGCCGCGTTTACCGCGATGCGTGCACGTGGTGCACAGGCAACGGATATCGTGGTGCTGGTGGTTGCTGCCGATGACGGTGTGATGCCGCAGACCATCGAAGCCGTGCAACACGCCAAAGCGGCCAAGGTGCCGGTGGTGGTTGCGGTCAATAAAATTGACAAGCCAGAAGCCGATCCGGATCGCGTCAAAAATGAATTGACGCAATATGGCATCATCCCTGAAGAGTGGGGCGGCGATTGCCAGTTTGTCCCTGTGTCAGCCAAAGCCGGTACTGGTATTGATGATTTGCTCAATGCCATTCTGCTGCAAGCAGAAGTGTTGGAACTGACGGGCGTTCGCAAAGGCATGGCAAGCGGCGTGGTGATTGAATCCTTCTTGGACAAAGGTCGTGGCCCGGTTGCTACGGTTCTGGTGCGTGAAGGTACCCTCAACAAGGGTGATATCGTGCTGTGCGGTTTCGAATATGGTCGCGTGCGTGCCATGCGTGATGAACTGGGCCGTGAAATTACCGAAGCGGGTCCGTCCATTCCGGTAGAAATCCTCGGTATGTCCGGTGTTCCGGCTGCGGGTGATGAAGCCACCGTGGTGCGTGACGAGAAGAAAGCCCGTGAAGTGGCGCTCTATCGTCAAGGTAAATTCCGCGAAGTGAAACTGGCGCGTCAGCAGAAATCCAAACTGGAAAACATGTTCGCCAACATGACCGAAGGCGAAGTGTCCGAACTGAACATCGTGATGAAAGCCGACGTTCAGGGGTCCGTGGAAGCGATTGCCGATTCGTTGCAGAAACTCTCTACCGACGAAGTGAAAGTGAAGATTGTTGGCTCCGGCGTCGGTGGGATCACCGAAACCGACGCGACGCTGGCCGCAGCGTCCAACGCTATCATTCTGGGCTTCAACGTTCGTGCCGATGCGTCTGCCCGTCGCGTTGTCGAAGCAGAAAGTCTGGATCTGCGTTACTACTCCGTCATCTATGATCTGATCGACGAAGTGAAGCAGGCGATGAGCGGTATGCTGGTACCGGAATACAAGCAAGAGATCATCGGCTTGGCCGAAGTTCGCGATGTGTTCAAATCACCGAAGTTTGGCGCGATCGCTGGCTGTATGGTGACGGAAGGTATCGTGAAACGTCACAACCCTATCCGTGTGCTGCGTGACAACGTGGTTATCTATGAAGGCGAGCTGGAATCTCTGCGCCGCTTCAAAGATGACGTTAACGAAGTACGTAACGGCATGGAATGTGGTATCGGCGTGAAGAACTACAACGACGTGCGTGTTGGCGATAACATCGAAGTGTTCGAAATTATCGAGATCAAACGTACTATCGCTTAACCAGTCAGGGTATGGCGAGACGCGCAACGTTTGCACGTCGTATTGACTTATAGGGGGCCTTAGTGCCCCCTGATTTTTCCTTGAGGACTCGATTATGGCTAGAGAATTCAGTCGCACTCAGCGCGTATCGCAAGAGATGCAGAAAGAGATCGCCATTATTCTTCAGCGTGAAGTGAAGGATCCGCGCGTTGGCATGGCGACGGTTTCTGGTGTCGATCTGTCACGTGATTTGGCGTATGCCAAGGTATTTGTGACGTTTCTGAACGATAACGAACCCGAGCAGGTGAAAGCGGGCATCAAAGCATTGCAGGATGCTTCCGGTTTTATTCGTGTGCTGCTGGGTAAGGCAATGCGTTTGCGCGTGGTGCCGGAATTGACTTTCGCCTACGACAACTCGTTGGTGGAAGGGATGCGGATGTCCAACCTGGTGACCAACGTCTTGCGCAGCGATGCCGAGAAGCGTTCTGCCAACGGTGACGACGATCGGGAGGATTGATGAGTCGTCCTCTTCGTCGCGGCCGTGATATCCACGGCGTGTTATTGCTGGATAAACCGCAAGGTGCGTCATCCAACGACGTGCTGCAAAAGGTAAAGCGCATTTTTAATGCCAACCGGGCCGGACACACCGGTGCGCTGGATCCGCTGGCGACCGGAATGCTGCCGATCTGCCTGGGGGAAGCCACCAAGTTTTCCCAGTATTTGCTGGATTCGGATAAACGCTACCGGGTGATTGCGCGTCTGGGCCAGCGTACTGACACCTCAGATGCCGATGGCAATGTGGTGGAAACGCGCGCGGTGACCTTTACCGAGCAGGCGTTGGCGGAGGCACTGGAACGCTTTCGTGGTACCACGCAGCAGGTGCCATCGATGTATTCCGCGCTGAAGCACCAGGGCCGCCCATTGTACGAGTATGCGCGCCAGGGGATCACGGTCCCGCGTGAAGCTCGTGATATCACCGTGTATGAACTGCTGTTTATTCGTCACGATGCCGATGAGCTGGAACTGGAAATTCACTGTTCCAAAGGCACTTACATTCGCACCATCATTGACGATCTCGGTGAAATGCTCGGCTGTGGTGCTCATGTGACTTATCTGCGCCGCGTGCAGGTTGCCACTTATCCGGCAGAGCGCATGGTCACCTTGGATCAACTGCAAGCCCTGTTGGCGCAAGCGCAAACGGAAGGGCAATCCCTTGAGGCGGTGCTGGATCCGCTGCTGATGCCGATGGACAGCCCGGTCAGCAATTATCCTGAGGTGAATCTGCCGCCAGCTGTGGCAGGTTATCTCAAACTTGGGCAGGCTGTTGCGGCGGCTAACGCTCCTGTTGAAGGGATGGTTCGTATCACCGAAGGCGATGCCCGTGCGTTTATTGGTATGGGGATTATCGATGACGCCGGACGCGTGGCACCCAAGCGTCTGGTGGTCGAATTCTCGGAATAAGGCTTACCGTGTCTGCCTTGCGATCGGCCATGGCTGAGAGTAGAATGGCGCGGCCTATTTTTAATAGGTTACATAGGTTGCTGAATTAGAGATCGGCACCTGTTTTTTTATCTATACTGTTTTGGAGTATTACAATGTCTCTAAGCGTTGAAGCTAAAGCAAAAATCGTCGCAGACTTCGGTCGTGGCACTAACGACAGTGGTTCTACCGAAGTGCAGGTTGCTCTGTTGACCGCGCAGATTAACCATCTGCAAGGCCACTTCTCCGAGCACAAAAAGGATCACCACAGCCGTCGTGGTCTGCTGCGTATGGTTTCTCAGCGCCGTAAGCTGCTGGACTACCTGAAGCGTAAAGATGTAGCGCGTTATGCTACCCTGATCGAGCGTCTGGGTCTGCGTCGCTAATCTGGCGAGTTTCAGTGGGAAGGGGCCTCATAGGGCCCCTTTCTTCTAGGAAGTGCTTGCAAAACAGAGTAATGTATTACCGACTTTGTCGTCGCCGTTCGCTACAGAGGTTCGCGCGGCTAATGAGAAATTTCATGTCTCTTTTTGGACTCGTTCCAGCATGACGTGAGGGTTGTCATTAGTCGCGAGGATGTAGTGAGATGGTTTGTAATCAACGGGGAGACGCTGTGCCGAACACAACGACATCGGCTGGCATCTGGTAAACCCGAGAATGATAAACCCTGAGTAAAGGATATTATTTTGCTAAATCCTATCGTACGTAAGTTTCAATACGGTCAGAATACCGTCACGCTCGAAACGGGCATGATGGCACGTCAGGCCACTGCTGCCGTTATGGTCAGCATGGATGACACCGCTGTTTTCGTCACCGTTGTCGGGGCGAAAAAGGCTAAAACCGGTCAGGACTTTTTCCCGCTGACCGTTAACTATCAAGAACGTACTTATGCTGCGGGCCGTTTCCCTGGCGGTTTTTTCCGTCGTGAAGGCCGTCCGAGCGAAGGCGAAACCCTGATTTCGCGTCTGATTGACCGCCCGATCCGTCCGCTGTTTGCCGATGGTTTTGTCAATGAAGTGCAGGTTATCGCAACGGTGGTTTCTGTAAATCCGCAGATCAACCCAGATATCGTAGCGATGATCGGTGCGTCTGCGGCGTTGAGCCTGTCAGGTCTGCCGTTTAACGGGCCGATTGGTGCTGCACGCGTTGGTTACATCAACGACCAGTTTGTACTGAACCCGACCATTGATGAACTGAAACAGAGTCGTCTGGATCTGGTGGTTGCCGGTACCGAAGGCGCTGTGTTGATGGTGGAATCCGAAGCGGATCTGCTGAGCGAAGATCAAATGTTGGGTGCGGTGGTATTTGGCCACGAGCAGCAACAGGTGGTTATCGACAACATCAATGAGCTGGTGAAAGAAGCGGGTAAACCGCGTTGGGATTGGCAGGCGCCGGCCGTCAACGTTGCGTTGCTGGAACGCGTGCAGGCACTGTCTGAAGCGCGCTTGGGCGATGCTTATCGCATCACCGAGAAGCAAGAACGTTACGAACAAATCAACGTCATCAAAGCTGACGTTGAAGCCCAATTGTTGGCTGCGGACGACACGCTGGATGCGGGTGAGATTCAGGACGTTCTGGGCAGCATCGAGAAAAATGTGGTGCGCAGCCGCGTACTGCGTGGCGAACCGCGTATCGATGGCCGTGAAAAAGACATGATCCGTGCGCTGGATGTGCGTACTGGCGTGCTGCCGAGAACCCACGGTTCTGCGCTGTTCACTCGCGGTGAAACTCAGGCGCTGGTAACGGCGACGCTGGGCACCGAGCGTGATGCACAGAATATTGATGGATTGACCGGTGAAACTACCGATCGCTTCCTGCTGCACTACAACTTCCCTCCGTACTCTGTGGGTGAAACCGGTATGGTTGGCTCGCCGAAGCGTCGTGAAATTGGTCACGGTCGTCTGGCGAAACGTGGTGTGTTGGCCGTGATGCCTACTGCCGCTCAGTTCCCGTATACGGTGCGTGTGGTATCTGAAATCACAGAATCCAACGGATCTTCTTCCATGGCTTCTGTCTGCGGTGCCTCTCTGGCGCTGATGGATGCTGGCGTGCCGATCAAAGCCGCCGTTGCGGGTATCGCAATGGGTCTGGTGAAAGAAGGCGATAACTTTGTGGTGCTGTCCGACATTCTGGGTGACGAAGATCACCTGGGCGATATGGACTTCAAAGTGGCCGGTAGCCGCGAAGGCGTTACCGCACTGCAAATGGATATCAAAATTGAAGGTATCACCCGCGAAATCATGCAGGTTGCACTGAATCAGGCCAAGGGTGCGCGTCTGCACATTCTGGGCGTGATGGAACAGGCTATCGGCGCGCCGCGTGGTGATATTTCTCAGTTTGCACCGCGTATCCACACCATCAAGATCAGCGTCGACAAGATCAAAGACGTTATCGGTAAAGGTGGTTCTGTGATCCGTGCGCTGACCGAAGAAACGGGCACCACCATCGAGATCGAAGATGACGGTACGGTGAAAATCGCCGCAACCGACGGCGAGAAAGCGCGTCATGCGATTCGTCGTATCGAAGAGATCACCGCAGAAATCGAAGTCGGTCGTGTCTACCAAGGTAAGGTAACGCGCATCGTTGATTTCGGCGCGTTCGTTGCGATTGGCGGCGGCAAAGAAGGTCTGGTACACATTTCTCAAATCGCTGACAAGCGCGTTGAGAAAGTCACTGACTACCTGCAAATGGGTCAGGAAGTTCCGGTTAAAGTACTGGAAGTTGACCGTCAGGGCCGTGTACGTTTGAGTATCAAGGAAGCAACTGCTCAGCCTCAGGATGCCGCTGCTACAGCGCCTTCTGAGGAAGAATAACAGCCGTTTTGCTGTTATTTTGCCACTCCCTGCCTCGGCGGGGAGTTGGGCATTTGTGAGGCGCGGATAGCCTCACATTGAGCGTGCGGGGACAGGATGTTCATCCAATGTTTGTCTTCGGGAGTGGGAAATGAAGCCTTTCTTACGCTGGTGTTATGTTGCGACAGCACTTATGCTGGCAGGATGCAGCAACACGGATTGGCGTAAAAACGCGGTATTGGCAATTCCAGTGCAGCCTGCTTTACAGCAGGAAGTCATTTTGGCGCGCATGGAACAAATTCTTGCCAGTCGGGCGTTAACCGATGACGAACGCGCACAGCTATTATATGAGCACGGAGTGCTGTATGATAGTCTCGGACTGAGAGCGTTAGCGCGTAATGATTTTTCACAAGCGCTATCAATCCGTCCGGATATGCCGGAGGTGTTTAACTACCTCGGCATTTATTTAACGCAGGCAGGCAATTTTGATGCTGCCTATGAAGCGTTTGATTCTGTACTAGAGCTTGATCCAACTTACAATTATGCGCGTTTGAACCGGGGCATCGCCTTGTATTATGGCGGTCGTTACCTGTTAGCGCAGGATGATCTGCTGGCGTTTTATCGAGACGATCCGAACGATCCTTTCCGTACGTTATGGCTGTATTTGGCTGAGCGGGAGATAGATCCCAATGCTGCCAAGGCCGCGCTGAAGAAGCGTTATGACAGTGCAGAAAGAGGTCCTTGGGGATGGAATATTGTCGAATTCTACCTGGGCAACATCAGTGAAGCTGTGCTGATGGAGCGCCTGAAGGCAGAAGCAACGGATAACACTTCGCTCGCTGAGCATCTCAGTGAAACTGACTTCTATTTAGGTAAGCACTACCTAAGTCTGGGGGACAAGAACAACGCCATGGCGCTGTTCAAGCTGACGGTTGCCAACAACGTACATAACTTTGTTGAGCACCGCTATGCATTGTTGGAATTGGCATTGTTAGGCCAAGAGCAAGACGACCTATCAGGATCGGACCAGCAATAGCTGACGAACGTAATCAGCCGGGAACCACCGTTTCCATCGCCTTAACGGGCGAGGGCTTTTTTGTTCGTTTTTTAATCTAATTTGAGCCGGTTCACACTTTTCAATGAAAATGACTGAGTATTTTCTCGACAAGTTACGTGTAGACTGGCCGCCATTTCACTATGAGGCACGTTTACATGGCAGAGTTTGAAACCTCTTTTGCTGACCTGGGGCTGTCCGCTCCTATTTTGAATGCACTGTCGGATCTGGGATATGAGAAGCCCTCTCCCATCCAGGCAGAATGTATTCCTCATTTGCTTAATGGCCGCGACGTGCTGGGTATGGCCCAGACCGGTAGCGGCAAGACGGCGGCGTTTTCATTACCGCTGCTGCACAATATCAAGCCTGAACTGAAAGCGCCGCAAATGCTGGTGCTGGCACCGACCCGTGAGTTGGCGGTGCAGGTGGCTGAAGTCTGTAATGATTTCTCTAAACACATGCACGGTGTGAGTGTGGTAGCGCTCTATGGCGGCCAGCGCTACGACGTTCAATTGCGTGCGCTGCGCCAGGGTGCGCAAATTGTTGTTGGTACACCGGGACGTCTGCTGGATCACCTGAAACGCGGTACGCTCGATCTTTCCAACCTGAGTGGTTTGGTGCTGGATGAAGCTGACGAAATGTTGCGTATGGGCTTCATTGACGATGTTGAAAACATCATGGCCCAGATCCCGGCTCAGCACCAAACGGCACTGTTCTCGGCAACCATGCCGGAAGCGATTCGCCGTATTACGCGCCGCTTTATGAAAGATCCGCAGGAAGTGCGCATTCAATCAAGCGTGACGACGCGTCCGGATATCAGCCAGAGCTACTGGACTGTGCACGGCATGCGTAAGAACGAAGCGCTGGTGCGTTTCCTGGAAGCGGAAGATTTTGACGCCGCCATTATTTTTGTGCGTACCAAGAATGCAACGCTGGAAGTGGCTGAAGCCCTGGAGCGTAGTGGGTACAACAGCGCGGCACTGAACGGTGACATGAACCAGGCGCTGCGTGAGCAGACGCTGGAGCGCTTGAAAGATGGTCGTCTGGATATTCTGATCGCCACCGACGTTGCGGCACGCGGTCTGGATGTGGAACGTATCAGCCTGGTGGTGAACTACGATATTCCGATGGATGCAGAATCCTACGTGCACCGTATTGGCCGTACTGGCCGCGCCGGTCGTGCTGGTCGTGCATTACTGTTTGTGGAAAACCGTGAACGCCGCCTGCTGCGCAACGTTGAACGCACCATGAAGCTGACAATCCCTGAAGTCGACCTGCCGAACGTTGAACTGTTAGGCGAGCGTCGTCTGGCGAAGTTTGCTGCCAAAGTGCAGTCGCAGCTCGAAAGCAGCGATCTGGATATGTACCGTGCGTTGCTGGCTAAGCTGCAACCGGCTGAAGAGCTGGATATCGAAACGCTGGCAGCGGCATTGTTGAAAATGGCGCAAGGTGAGCGTCCGCTGATCCTGCCGCCGGAACCGGCGATTGAGCGTCGTCCGCGCCGTGAATTCCGCGATCGTGATGATCGTAACGACCGTGGCGAGCGTCGCCCGAGCAATGACGGTGAACGCCCGCAGCGTCGTGAGCGCCGTGATGTGGGTGAGATGCAGCTGTATCGCATCGAAGTGGGTCGTGATGATGGTGTTGAAGTTCGCCATATCGTTGGCGCTATTGCCAACGAAGGGGATATCAGCAGCCGTTACATCGGCAACATCAAGCTGTTCGCATCGCACTCCACCATCGAATTGCCGAAGGGCATGCCGGGCGATCTGCTGACGCACTTTACCCGTACGCGTATCCTGAACAAGCCGATGAACATGCAACTGATCGGCGATGCACAACCGTTCGAACGTAATTTCAACCGTGATGGTCAACGCAGTGAAGGTCAACGCGCTCCGCGCCGCCGTCCTGCTGATATTGGTCAATAAAAATCACCTTGGGTAATCGGTGTATTGGCTTATCTTTGAGGCGAAGTTCAACACTTCGCTTCAAAACATAAAATAGTCCCTTACATAACTTTTACCTTTGTTGCTTTTTTGGTATAAAAAGCGGCCCGCCGATAATGGTGGGCCGTTTTTTTTGACTCACCGGCTGATCTTAATTTTGTTTTAAGGTTTTAAAGGGATAGTCCAGCTTTTCGGCGTGGTTATTACGGTGCCGGAAGAGAGGGACTAAAAAAAGAGACCTCATAAAAGTAGTGCTGTTTGGCGCTGCATAAAAAATAACAACGTTGTGTGGAATTAACTATGTCTGAACGCTTTGTTAAGGAACGCTTTAGTTGGCGTTCGCTCGGATGGCTTTTGCTCTATTTTTGGTTTTTCTCCTGCGCACTCCAGCTTGTCATTGTTCTGACTGGTCATAGCGGCACTACGGGATTACGCGATTCGTTACTTTACAGCTTGCTATGGCATGGCTGATCCCGGTTTTTGTTTTCCCTGCCAGAACCAAAATCATTAGCAGCGTACTGGGTATTCTGTTATGGATAACCTCTCTGATCGCCCTGGGTTATTACTCGATATATAAACAAGAGTTTTCACAAAGCGTTATGTTTGTGATGTTCGAGTCTAATAGCAAAGAAGCCGGTGAATATGTAAGTCAATATTTCAGTCTGAAAGTTTTGGCTATATTGATTTTTTATACGGTGATCGTTGGGTTGCTGTGGCGTAAAGTACGACCGGTTTACCTGCCGTTGAAATATAAAGTGACGGTATGTACCTTAATTGCCGTGGTGCTGTTTGGTGTTCCTCTTTATAAAAAAATGCATAACGAGGGCGAAACACTGGCAGAAGCCAGCGGTTATCTGGCAAGCCGTATGTCCACCACCGCGCCGTGGCAGTATATTGCGGGTTACGTGGAGTATCGCCAGCAGTTGGCAAGCATGACAGAAATGCTCAAGCAGAATGCGGCCTTACCTCCGCTGGCAAACCTGAAAGATGCGAACGGCGATACGCCGCGCACGTTGGTGCTGGTGATCGGTGAGTCAACCACCAGTAGTCGTATGAGTCTGTATGGCTATGGTCGTGAAACCACGCCCCGTCTGGACGCGCTGCGTAAAAGCGATCCCAATCTGGTCGTGTTCAACGATGTCGTGACCTCACGTCCGTACACCATTGAAATCTTGCAGCAGGCGCTAACGTTTGCCGATGAGTTGCAGCCGGATCTCTATCTGACCAAGCCCTCGCTGATGAACATGATGAAACAGGCCGGATATAAAACGTTCTGGATCACTAATCAGCAGACCATGACCAAACGCAATACGTTGCTGACCGTGTTCTCTCAGCAGACGGACGAACAGTTCTATATGAACAATCAGCGCACGCAAAGCGCGCGCCAGTACGATGACGTGGTGTTTGCCCCGTTTGAAAAGGTGTTGGCCGATCCCGCTGAGAAGAAATTCATTGTGGTGCACCTGTTAGGCACTCACATGAAATACAAATTTCGTTATCCGGAAGAGACAACGAAATTTGTCGGGCGAGAAGGCATTCCTGACGGCGTGAGCGACAGCGACGTCGAAGTCTACAACGATTACGACAATGCTGAGCTGTACAACGATTACGTGGTCGAAACGCTGATCCGAACCTTTGAAAAAACGCGGCCGAATGGCTTCCTGCTTTACTTCTCGGATCACGGTGAAGACGTTTACGAGACGCCGCCGCACAACGTGCTCGGGCGCGATGAGTCTGCACCGACGCGTACCATGTACACCGTGCCGTTCATTCTCTGGAATTCGCCACAGTGGCAGAAAGATCACCCGATCGACTATGCCCCTTACGTAGACCGGAAATACAGCAATGCGCATCTGCTACATACCTGGTCAACGCTGGCAGGGCTTAGCTACGATATTCAGGAACCGGAAAAAAGCCTGGTCAGCCCTGCGTTTCGAGAATCAAAACGTTTGATCGGCGATCCCTACGGTAAGAAGGCACTGCGCACCTTTGACAGCTTGCCTTACACCGCAGGCGAAAAATAACCTTTAGGCTGTCGCTGTGGTAGAGAGGGGCTTCCCTCTCTACCAGATAACATGACGTTAGCCGATCACAGACTGACGTATCTGCATGATCCGCTCGAAAGAGTCTCTTCGCGCTTGATGATCAAAGATCTGTCCGTTGATCATTATCTCGTCTGCTTTAGTCTCTCGCAGCAAGCTGCGCAAACCATGCTGCACTTTACTGTTGTCACCGACGATCGCCAAACGCAGCGCTTGATCCACGCCAAACTGTTCGGCTGGAGACCAGAGTGAATCCATATTTTGCACTGGCTCAGGCAGCGGTCCGGGTTGCCCACGACGCAAATTCAGAAACTGCTGTTGCACCGAGGTGAACAAGAAACGCGCATCGCGTTCAGTTTCAGCCGCAATCACGTTCACGCACACCATGGCATAGGGCTTGTTCAGCGTGTTAGAGGGTTTGAATTTCTCCCGATACAATGCCATTGCCTGAAGCAACATATCCGGGGCGAAATGCGCGGCGAAGGCAAACGGTAACCCCAATGCTGCCGCTAATTGTGCGCTGTAGAGGCTGGAGCCCAACAGCCAAAGCGGCACCTGCAAGCCCTGGCCCGGCACGGCGCGCACCGCCTGGTCTGGTTGAGCATCGGCAAAATAGCGTTGTAATTCCTGTACGTCGCGGGGGAAATCGTCGATTTCCGCATTCTGGTGGCGACGCAGGGCCATCATGGTGCGTTGATCGGTGCCCGGCGCGCGTCCCAAGCCTAAATCGATACGCCCAGGGTAGAGTGATTCCAGCGTGCCGAACTGCTCGGCGATCACCAGCGGGGAGTGGTTTGGTAGCATGACGCCACCGGATCCTAGCCGGATGCGTTCTGTGCCAGAAGCAAGATAACCGATCAGCACCGAGGTTGCGGCGCTGGCGATACCGGTCATGTTGTGGTGCTCGGCTAACCAATAACGGTGGTAGCCCCATTTTTCCGCGTGCTGCGCCAGATCGAGCGAGTGATGAAAGGCGTCTCTGGGCGTGGCGCCTTGTGGGATCGGCGCTAAATCCAGAACGGAAAACGGGATATCGTGAGAAAACAGTGTTGTTTGGGTATCGGTTGACATTGCGGCAGGCTCACTGTGTTTTTTTCACAGTATTGCGCACGCTCGCACATTTTTATATTCAAAACGGGCGATCGGGCGGCGAGCCGCCCGACGCCTGTCAGGATACCAATTCCAGACCGGCGACGCGTCGCCAGTAGCCGTTACAATCGGCATCTTGCGTCAGGGGCAGCGGTGTCTGGCCTTGCTCATTGGCGCGGAAGCTATCGATCAGGGTCAGCGTATCCAGCGACTGCGGCGACAAGCGAACGATATCCACCAAGCCTTGCATCGATGCCAGTTCGTTGCCGAGGTTGTAGCAATAACCACTCATGGTCTGGATACCGTTGAGCACAAACACCTGCTGATTTTCCTGCGACAGCATGGCGCGCCCCTGCGGATACTTGATGCAGCAGGTTTCACACTCATCCTTGGCGCGGTTTTCTGAGCGAGCGGTGAAACAGCGCGCTGAGTAAGCCAACGGCAAATGCCCGTAACCCAGCACTTCTACCTCGAACTGATGGCGAAAACCGAGGGCATCGCATTGGTCGAGCAGGTCGCTTAGCCAGTCGCGGGAAAGTTCAACCGGCATGCACCAGCGCATCATCCCTTGCTTATGCAACAGACGCAGCGTGTGGGCGTTGTAGCAGTTAAGCGCATGGCCCGCGACAAAGGGTAAATGCCGGTCTGCGGCCATGTTCACCGCGCCGAGATCGTTGGCTTCCAGCAAGAACTCACCGTTTTCCACATAGCGTTTCAATTCGCTGAGTTCTGAGGGGGCCTGAATCAACGCCAATGTAGACAACACAATTTGCTTGCCGCTGGCGGCAAGTTGCTTTGCCATATCGAGCCAGTCGCCCACCTTGATGGCGCGCCGCTTGCTGCACACCGTTTCACCCAGATAGACAATATCGGCACTGCTCTGGCTGGCTGCCTGATAAAAGGCTTCCACATCCATTTTTTGCCAATAGTAAAGGATGGCACCTAACGCATATCTCATACTGTTCTCTTCTCTCACCTGCCGCTTATTGCCATTTACGGTGGTACGCACCCAGCGTGGTCTGCGTGCCTTCTGCCACTGCCCCGAGCGCCGACATCCACTCCGCACTCGGGGTGAAGGTGCTGGGAGACGCGAGGCAACGGTCAATGGCTTGTCGCCAGACGCGGGTGATTTGGCTGACGTAGGCTGGGCTGCGCTGGCGTCCTTCTATTTTCACTGAGGCAATGTTGGCTGCCATTAGCTCCGGCAGTAACTCCAGCGTATTCAGGCTGGTTGGCTCTTCCAGTGCGTGGTAACGCTCGCCCCCGACCAGATAACGCCCTTTGCACAGGGTAGGATAACCGGCATTTTCATCGTCCTGATATCTGTCGATCAGGACATTGTTCAAGCGCGATTCCATCCCTTTTTCGGTTTGCTGCCAGCGCACAAAACGAGCAGGCGAACAGGAACCCACGGTATTGGGAGATTCTCCCGTCAGGTAGTAGGAGAGGTAACAGCGACCTTCAGCCATGATGCACAGGCTGCCGAACGCGAACACTTCCAGCGGCACCGGACTGGTTCGCGCCAACTGTTTAACCTGATGGATCGACAGCACGCGAGGCAGTACGATGCGGTGAACCGCAAAATGGCGCTGATAAAAACGAATTGCCTCTTCGTTAGTGGCAGATGCTTGTACAGAGACGTGCCGTTCAATATGCGGATAGCGCTCTGCGGCATACTCAAGCATGGCAAGGTCAGCCAGGATCAGCGCATCGGCCCCCATGTTGGCGGCCATATCGACAGCGCGCTCCCAGCGTTGATAGCCGTTGGGGTGGGCGAACGTATTGATGGCGATATGTAGTTTGCGCTGATGGCGATGCACATAGTCGCTCGCCTCCTGCAACTTTTTGTCCGTGAAGTTCAACCCGGCGAAGTGGCGTGCGTTGGTATCGTCTTTTAGCCCGATGTAAACAGCGTCGGCACCGTTATCAATTGCCGCTTTCAGTGCGGGCAGGTTCCCTGCGGGGCACAGTAATTCCATACGGGTTTCCTCATTCATCAGGCTGCCTGATGTCATGTCAGGGCTGATGCAGGGGGGGGCATGCGGAAAATGGGTATATACCCGTCATACTTCACGTTGCAGGTGTGTTGGCTGCGTTCACTCACCCGAGTCACTTACCTGGGTAAGCTCCTGGGGATTCGTTCGCTTGCCGGCTTCCTGCAACTTGAGTTATTTAGGGTATAACAATCGATTATCAACGCATGACCCTTCTTTAACGTTAGGGAATCTTAATTAACCCGCTGGTGCAGGACTTTGATTTAGGCCAGCTTATCGTGTAATGAATAGGGATTGCTTGCATGCATTACCGAGATTTCCGTGCATAATAATGAAATTATTGACCCGGCATCGCGTCTGCTGTACTGGGCTGTGGCAAAATAGCCTGATGAGAAAAGCAGCACATGCGGTGCGCATGGCCTGAGTGGAGCCTGCGTTCGGCGGGTGAGTGGCTTGGATTGAACGGTTTGCTTTATAAGGGGTACATCAGTGTTGGAAAAACTACGGGCACAGATTGTGCGTCAAGGTCCGGGCTTGTTAGGTAAGCCTCTGAATTTTAACCCATTTGCCATACAGCGGCAGGTGTTGGAACGGGTGCTGAGCTGGCAGTTTCAGCAGGCGTTGGATGAAGGCGAGCTGTCATTTCTGACAGAACGCTGGCTGAAAGTAGAAGTCCGTGATGTTGGGCTGACCTGGTTCGTCACCTTGCGAGACGATCGCCTGGTAGTGAGCCAGCATGAAGTGGAAGACGTCAGTTTCAGTGCTGAAGCCAACGATCTGGTGCTGATCGCCGCACGTCGTGAAGATCCCGATACGCTGTTTTTCCAGCGTCGCTTGCGCATTGAGGGGGACACCGAACTGGGTCTGTATGTTAAAAACCTGATGGATTCTATCGATCTGGATGCCATGCCTGCGCCGTTGCGTATTGGCCTGCTGCGTTTAGCCGATTTCGTTGAGGCGGGATTACATGAGGGCGCGATGCACGCTGACGATCGCGCGGCTACAACATGTTAGTACGGGTGGAAATTCCGGTAGATGCAGCAGGTATTGATGCGCTGCTGCGTCGTGCGTTTCCCACCTCGGCAGAGGCCGAACTGGTTCATCAACTGCGAGAAGACGGGCTGTTAACACTTGGCGTTGTCGCGACGGATGACGAAGGCGTAGTGATGGGATACGTCGCTTTTAGCCCGGTAACCATCGCAGAGGAAGACCGACAATGGGTCGCTTTGGGGCCGCTGGCGATAGATGAAACGCTGCGCTGCCAAGGATGGGGAGAAAAACTGGTTTACGAAGGGCTGGATGCGCTAAACGAGTTTGGCTACACCGCCGTGGTGGTACTTGGTTCTCCTGCATATTATGCCCGTTTTGGCTTTGTGCCTGCGCGGGAGCAGCAGTTACGCTGCCGCTGGCCTGATAGCGATGACGCCTTCCAGATGTATCCGCTTTCCGATAACCATTTTGAAGGCGTGAGTGGCATTGTGGATTATGCTGCGCCCTTCCAACGTTTTCTCCCCTGATCGCTTCAGGGAATATCGATGCATATATAGTCAGAGAGTGCCGTCGGCTGGTCGCGTACCAGCCTCTCTTTTTGCTGCTTGCTCAGTTGCTTGAGACGGTATTCCAGCCGTAACGCCGTGGTGTGATCCCCCACTTCACAGTGATACACCAGTGTCAGTTCGCCTTTTCCTCGCAGTGCCTTTGCACCCTTTCCATCCTGATGTTGTGCCACTCTGCGCGTTATATCGCGCGTGATGCCAGTATAAAGTGCGCCGTTGGCGGTGCGCAGCATATAGAGTTGCCATTGGGGGCGTAAGGCGTCTGTCATGGGTAAGGGGCATCTTTATCAGTCACGATAAGCGCAGTGTAGCCCGAAGCGCTGAATTCAAAAAACCTTATATTTAATGCGTCTTTGATGTAACGATAACTTTACTTGCCTTGATAATATAACGCGACGCACTTCCTTTTTAGTATGAATAGCCCCCTTTTTAAAGGGCATAAGATGTAAATATATCTTATCGGGGCGTTCATTGTTTTTAAAATTTTTTTTGAGACGCGATGAATACTTTAATCCAGGGATCGCTATGCTGGTAAATCTTCTATCCAGGGATTTTTCTATGAGCATTAAATTAAAATTGATTTCAGTTATGACGTTGATGGCATTACTACTGGGTGTCGTTACGATAATAGGACTATCGGGTATTAATAACGTTAATCAGTCGATGAAAACCCTGTATAACGACAGGTTGGTGGCACTGGGGTATTTGGCTAACGTCACTCGCCAGACGGACAGCGTGATGTTTGAAATCGCCAGCGTTGATCTGGCCCAGCCAGATAATGTCAGTAATGCGCTAGGCCAGATTGAAAATGCACTTAAAACCTATGATCAACAATGGACGCTATACAGTAATACCTATCTGACAGGCGAAGAGAAAACGCTGTTTGAAAAGTATGCTGCATTACGCGAAACGTATCATCAGAACGTTATTATTCCTGCTATCAATGCCATAAAGAATCATGACAAAGATAAGTTGGAAGATATTATTAACCATTCGCTAAAAAAAGAGTATTTACCGTTACAACAGATTATCGACCAGCTTATCAAGCTTCAGTCTGACGTCGGCAGTGCACTATATTCTGAATCTCAAAGTGATTTGAGTCAGATATTATCAATGGTTGTGATTATATTTTTAGCCGGTGTCTTGATAGTAGCCTTTTCCGGCTGGCGATTGATTATGTCGATTGCGGTGCCCATCAAGCATGCGGTTGAAGTGGCGAGGAGCGTCGCGGGTGGCGATCTTACCCATCAGGTTGACATCACGTCGCGTGATGAAATGGGGCAACTTCAGACGGCATTACAAGAGATGATGCTGAACCTGACTGGTATCGTTGAACGCGTTCACCGCAATGCCGATATCATTGCCACAGCGTCCGGCCAGATCAGTAGCGGCAATATCGACCTTTCGTCTCGCACCGAGCAACAGGCCAGTTCTTTGGAAGAGACGGCTGCTTCAATGGAGCAAATCACCTCGTCGGTAACGCTGAATGCGACCAATGCAGCACATGCCAGCCAGCTGGCGGTGTCTGCCTCTCAGCAGGCGGTCAAAGGCGGGGACATGATGGTGGAGGTGATTGCGGCGATGGAGCTGATGGTGACCTCATCGCAGAAAATTACCAGCATCATTAACGTGATTGAGGGCATCTCGTTTCAAACCAATATTTTGGCACTCAATGCCGCCGTAGAGGCGGCGAGAGCCGGTGAGCAAGGGCGTGGTTTTGCCGTGGTGGCCGGAGAGGTACGTTCGCTGGCGCAGCGCAGTGCCAGTGCGGCTAAAGAGATTAATGAGCTCATCAACGCCTCGGTTGAACAAGTGAGCCAAGGTCGTCATGTCGTCAGGAATGCGGGTAATGCTATTCAAGAGGTGGTGACGGAGATTAAGCAGGTGGCCTCACTGGTGACCGAAATCTCCACTGCCAGCCATGAGCAAAGTTTAGGGATTGGGCAAATTAATACGGCGATTTCACAAATGGAGACGGTCACTCAGCAGAACGCGGCGTTGGTGAATGAATCTGCTGCTGCCAGTTCGCTGGCAGAACGTGCAGAAGAGCTCAGTATGGCCGTTGGTGCATTCCGCATCTGATTATCATCAATCGAAACACAAGGATGTGTTTCTCTCTGACCCGTTATACCCATCATATTTCAAGTTGCATGTACGTTGGCTGGGCTTATCCACTCGAATCACTTACTTGAGGCAGCTCATCGGGATTCATTCGCAAGCGCTGTTCAAAACGTTAACGTTTTGTCCTGCAACTCGAATTATTGAGGGTATATAACGTCCTTGCCGCCCCATTAATAGCCCACGGCACATCGCGATCTCTCCTCCCGTCTTATACTTATCGAGCAGCATGGTGGAAGAGTGACTCTGACCGCATTAATGTTGTTTAAATTACATTATACTTGTTTTTTGTTATTATTCTCACAATAAAGCGTGAAAAACCATAACATACAGGATATTGCTATGACTGACTTAACTGCTGTAGCGCAACGTGCGCTGGGGCTAATGGATTTGACCACCCTGAACGACGATGATACACCAGCGCGGGTGATCGCACTCTGTCAGCAGGCGCGCAGCGCGGCAGGAAACACGGCTGCCATCTGTATTTATCCCCGTTTTATCCCACTGGCGCGTAAAACGCTGCGTGAGCAGGGCACGCCAGACATCCGTATTGCGACCGTAACCAATTTTCCTGAGGGCGGTGATGATATTGATATCGCCTGCGCGGAAACCCTGGCGGCGATAGCCTATGGTGCCGATGAGGTGGACGTGGTGTTTCCCTATCGTGCATTAATGGCGGGGGACACGGAAACCGGTCATACGCTGGTGGCTGCCTGCCACACGCTGTGCCAGAAGGCTGGCGTGCTGCTGAAAGTGATCATTGAAAGCGGTGAGTTAAAAACGGATGCCTTGATTCGTCAGGCAAGTGAAATAGCCATCGATGCTGGCGCCGATTTTATTAAAACCTCCACGGGAAAAGTGGCGGTTAACGCCACGCCGCACAGCGCTGAAATCATGCTGCAAACCCTTCGTGATAAAAACGTCGGCGATCGCGTGGGCTTCAAAGCCGCAGGCGGTGTGCGCACCGCACAGGATGCGGCGATTTACCTGAAGCTGGCTGATGACATCATGGGTGAAGGGTGGGCCGATGTCCGCCACTTCCGCTTTGGCGCATCCGGCCTGTTAGGCGATCTCCTGACTACGTTGGGGCAGAAGGGCGCTCCCTCGTCGTCGGGCTACTGATGGCGTGGTGCATTACGGCAGTTTGATCGGGAGGCATGGCTGTGTTTCTGACTCAGGAAATCATTCGCAACAAGCGTGATGGCAAGACGTTGAGCGAAGATGAAATTCGTTTTTTCATCAATGGGATATGCGATAACAGCGTCTCAGAAGGGCAGATCGCCGCGCTGGCGATGGCCATCTGTTTTCGCGACATGACCATGGATGAGCGCGTGGCGCTAACGCTGGCGATGCGCGATTCGGGCAGCCGATTACACTGGGGCGATCTCAACCTGAATGGTCCGCTGGTGGACAAGCATTCGACGGGCGGCGTAGGCGATGTCACCTCCCTGATGCTGGGACCCATGGTGGCGGCGTGCGGCGGCTATGTGCCGATGATATCCGGGCGCGGTTTGGGCCACACGGGCGGCACACTGGACAAACTCGAGTCGATACCCGGCCTCAACATCTTTCCGGAAGACGAGCGGTTTCGCGACATCATTCGTCAGGTTGGCGTGGCGATCATCGGGCAAACCCGTTCTCTGGCACCTGCCGATAAGCGTTTTTACGCCACGCGTGATATCACCGCAACGGTCGACTCTATCCCATTGATCACCGCCTCAATACTGTGTAAAAAGCTGGCGGAAGGACTGGATGCGTTGGTGATGGATGTCAAAATGGGCTCGGGCGCTTTTATGCCCACTTACGCGCTGTCGGAACAGCTGGCGCAATCCATCGTTAGCGTAGCAAATCGAGCGGGTTGCCGTACCACGGCGCTGTTAACCGACATGAATCAGGTGCTGGCATCGAGTGCGGGTAATGCGTTGGAAGTCCGTGAAGCGGTTCGGTTTTTAACGGGTGAGCACCGTAATTCCCGGCTGTATGATGTTAACATGTCGCTTTGCATTGAGATGTTGCAGGCAGGCCGTCTTGCAGAAACCCCTGATGTGGCACGCCAGCGTCTGCAAGCGGTGCTGGATAGTGGACGCGCCGCTGAGGTATTTGGCCGTATGGTGGCAGCACAGGGCGGGCCAACGGATTTTGTCGAGCAGATGGACGCTTATTTACCGGTAGCCGTACTCAGTAAACCGGTGTTTCCCGTCCGCAGCGGTATCGTTACTGCGATGGATACCCGGGCGCTCGGCATGGCGGTGGTCGCGCTAGGCGGCGGTCGTCGTCAGGCGGGGGATGCTATCGATCACAGCGTCGGGTTAGACGCTGTGGTGAGCGTGGGCGAGAGCGTGGGTGCCTCGCGTCCTCTGGCGGTAATTCATGCCAACAGTGAAACCGTATGGCAAGCGGCGGCGCTGGCGGTGCAAACCGCCATCAGCATTGGTGATGAATCGCCAATAGCCATGCCAATGGTTTATCGCTGTATCGGTGCCGATCAGGCTGATTAACCGCGAGTCACTGGTGCAACATCGAGCAACGCAAACGTCGCTTACGAAAGATGAGAGAAAACAATGAAACGTGCATTTATTATGGTTCTGGATTCATTCGGCATCGGTAGCAGCGCAGATGCGGCGCGTTTTGGCGATGCCGGTTCTGATACCCTTGGTCACATTGCGCAAGCCTGCGCCGAGGGCAAAGCCAATCAAGGTCGTAGTGGGCCACTCCATCTGCCGAACTTAACCCGTTTAGGGCTGGGCAAGGCGGCGGAAGCCTCTACCGGGCATTTCCCTGCGGGATTGGATGCTAAGGCAGACATCATCGGTGCGTATGCGCACGCCAGTGAAATATCCTCTGGTAAAGACACGCCGTCGGGCCACTGGGAGTTGGCAGGGGTGCCGGTGCTGTTTGATTGGGGCTATTTCAGCGATCAGGAAAACAGCTTCCCACAGGCATTGTTGGATTTGTTGGTAGAACGTGCCAATTTGCCGGGGTATCTGGGCAATTGCCACTCTTCCGGCACCGTTATCCTTGAGCAACTGGGTGAAGAGCACATGAAAACCGGGAAACCGATTTTCTACACTTCGGCCGACTCTGTGTTCCAAATCGCCTGTCATGAAGAGACCTTTGGGCTGGACCGATTGTATGAACTGTGCGACATCGCGCGCGAGGCGCTTACCGATGGGGGCTACAACATTGGGCGTGTTATCGCTCGCCCCTTTGTTGGCGATAAGCCGGAAAATTTTCAACGCACCGGTAACCGTCACGATTTAGCCGTTGAACCGCCTGCGCCTACCGTACTGAAAAAACTGGTGGATGAAAAAGGCGGGCAGGTGGTTTCCGTTGGCAAGATTGCCGATATCTATGCCCAGGTGGGGATCACTAGGAAGGTCAAAGCGACCGGTATCGATGCGTTATTTGATGCCACGCTGAAAGAGATGGATGCCGCAAGCGACGATAGCATTGTCTTTACCAATTTCGTTGATTTTGACTCTTCCTATGGCCATCGACGCGATGTTGCTGGCTACGCAGCAGCGTTGGAACTGTTCGATCGCCGCTTGCCGGAAATGCTGGCGCGGGTTAAACAGGGCGATATTCTGATTCTGACCGCCGATCACGGGTGCGATCCCACCTGGCCGGGCACCGATCACACCCGCGAACATGTGCCGGTATTGATCTATGGGCCGAATGTGACGCCGGGTTCGCGCGGGCACCGCTCCACGTTTGCTGATGTCGGCCAAACGGTGGCGCACTATTTTGGCGTGTCCGCTATGGACTACGGCACCTCGATGCTGTGATCGCCGGTATTTACTGAATTCACACGACGTACTCTATAAGGAATCAAAAAATGGCAACGCCACATATCAATGCGGAAAAAGGGGATTTTGCCGATGTTGTACTGATGCCGGGCGATCCGCTGCGTGCGAAGTACATTGCCGAAACCTTTTTGGAAAATGCCCGTGAAGTCAACAATGTGCGCGGCATGCTGGGCTATACCGGCAGCTACAAAGGGCGCGCGATTTCGGTGATGGGGCACGGTATGGGTATCCCGTCCTGCTCTATCTATACCAAAGAGCTGATCACGGAATACGATGTGAAAACCATCATTCGTGTTGGCTCCTGCGGTGCGGTGCGCGAGGATGTGAAGCTGTATGACGTGGTGATTGGCATGGGCGCATGCACGGATTCAAAAGTAAACCGTCTGCGCTTTAAAGATCATGACTTTGCAGCTATTGCCGATTTCGATCTGGTGCGTAATGCGGTTGACGCGGCTCAGGATAAAGGCATTACCGTTCGGGTGGGCAACCTGTTCTCTGCCGATCTGTTCTACACGCCAGACCCGCAGATGTTCGACGTGATGGAAAAATACGGCATTCTTGGCGTCGAAATGGAAGCCGCGGGGATTTATGGCGTCGCGGCTGAGTTTGGTGCCAAGGCGTTGGCCATTTGCACCGTCTCTGACCATATTCGCACCGGCGAACAGACCACGTCGCATGAACGCCAAACCGCGTTCAATGACATGATCACCATTGCGCTGGAATCTGTGCTGTTGGGCGATCGCCGCTAATCCGATGGGTAGCGCTCATAAAAAAGCCCCGGCATCTGTTTGGCCGGGGCTTTTGGTTATCAGTTCTGCGTGATTACAACGCGGTCAGGGTACAACGGGCTTATTTAATGGCTCGCGTAGGAACCTGTGCTGCACTGTTAAACGTGATTTCGTTGATGGCACTCCATTTATTGGTATCGGTGCCAAACGTTTCCAGCTTGATAAAGCGCGCGTTGACCGCAGGGAAGGTGAATTTCTCCCCCTCTTTGGCATCGTTAGACGTGACCAGATTATCAGCCAGCTTGGTCCAGCTCTTGCCATCAGCGGAGTAGGACACAGAGAACTTCAGCTTGCGCTCTTCCGCTTTGAACGGCACCAAGACAAAGTTTTCAATGGATTGCGCCTTATCGAGTTCCAACTGCACCCAACCTTCACCGTTTACCGCCCAACGCGTTTTGTTGTTACCGTCAGCAATGTTGGCTGGGGTATGGCCCTTATCGGAGTCATAGCCGGAAGCGGTAACATTGGTGACTTGCGCGGCGGTAGCAGAAAGTGAAAACAGGCCTAACACACAGGCAGTGACCAGAGCGTATTTTTTCATTTTTTTACCTCATTCACAGGGATAAAGGAACGCAGATCCGTTGCGTTAATGTGAAATGAGAGTATGAAAAAAAAGAAATGCTATTTCAGTTACCCGCGTCGCGTTATTGCGATCGGCGTAGCAGCAAAATGTGGTCAGCCTTTTATACCTGTTGTGCGTTTGCGGTGTTCTGCGCGCAAACGTGGGCAGCTCGGGCAGAGAGCTCCGCCTTCCAGACGATAAATCAGACAGCAGTGCCGCCGTTCCTTTTTTTGCTCACCAGAGGGAAGGGTACGTAAACGGATCGGTTGATACAGACGATTTTTTTCGCCGTTGGCAAGCTCTGCTCTATCAAGTAAATCAGCAGCGTGGCGCACATCCGCCCCCTCTTGTTCCGCCTGATTCATCCCCTGGTAAAAACGCACGCCAGCATTATTCCAAAACAGCGCCGCACTTAGCCCTGAGAGTGCGGAGAGCTGTTGGCATACGGGAGCGATGTGTTCATCGATCAGCGGTAAAAAAGCCTGCCACTGGCGCTCCTCAACTGGACTGCCGAGCGAGGAGAGCACAAAGCGTTGTGGCGTGCCTTGTTCGCTCTGCACATAAGCAATATCAGTCAGATGATAAGGAAGTTGCCACTGATGGCGCAGGTGGACATAGACCCAGGGTGCAACCAGTAACGCAAAATACCACTGTGACCATCTGGATATCAGGTAGGGAATCGCCTGCTCTGGCTGCCCTTGGGTCAGCGTGTGCAACCATGATGGCAGTCCCGCTGTTAGCGGCGCTTGCAGCAGCGTAGTGGGAAAAAGTGCGGCCCCGTCAGGCGCAGAGAGCAAAAAACGCGTTTCTATTGCGCGTCTGATTTCCGCATGTTGTTGTTCTAGGCCACAGCTATTCACACCGACTCCGATGGGGCATTGGCAACAGAAGGAGGATTTTGCATAATACGACGCAAAATTGGAATGATAATAATTACTTTTCTCATGATTGGCTTATCGGGTGCTTTTTCTCGCCGTCATTTATTGAAACTGGCTGCGCTCTCTCCATGGTTTACGTCGGGCTTTGTCTCGGCATCTGACCCTATTGTCAATCTTGAGCGGATAATCGCGCTGGAGTGGCGACCCGTGGAACTGCTGATGGCTCTGGGCATTACGCCGCTTGCCGTGGCGGAGAAGGGCAATTATCACCGATGGGTGGTGGAGCCAGCGTTGTCTGACCGTGTGATTGATGTCGGGTTACGCAACGAGCCCAATATGGAATTGTTGCAACGCCTCAATCCCTCTCTGTTTCTGGTGTCGCAAGGGTTTGGGCCCGATATTGAACCATTGACCCGTTTGGCGCCTTGCTTCGCGTCAGGTTTCCGCGATGCGCAACACCAACCGCTTGATGCCGCCCGGCGCGATCTGCTTTTGCTCGGCCAACGCTTGAACCTGACGCGTATTGCTGAACAGCATCTGATCGAATGTGATCGTGAACTGGATACCCTGGCACAACGGCTTGGTGCTTATTCGCCCCGTCCTTTGCTGCTGTTCTCGCTGCTTGATAGCCGCCGTGCGCTGGTTATGGGCCATAACAGCTTGTTTAACAACGTGCTCACCCGACTCGGCTTAACCAATGCCTGGCAGGAAGAAACCAACTTTTGGGGAAGCGCCGTGGTAGGCATTGAGCGCCTGGTGCGCTATGAGGATGTTCAAGCGCTGTTCTTTGTTCAGGGCGATACCGCACTGCTGGATGCGGTGTCCCAATCAGAGCTGTGGCGCATGATGCCCTTTGTTCGGGACAACCGCTGGAAGACCTTGCCTGCGGTCTGGTTTTACGGTGCAACGTTCTCAGCGCTACGCTTTGCACGGCTTCTGGTGCAGGCGTTGGAGTCGAAGGCATGAGAACTTTTGGCCTGCTGTGGTTATCTGCGCTGACGTTGGTGGCAATTGGGCTCACTGGCGTGAATTTTAGTCAACTGGTACCGTCACACCTCTGGTGGCACAGCATCTGGAACCCGGATGGGCAAGATGCCAACCAGATGTTGTTTCATTTCAGCCTGCTACCCCGGACGGTGCTGTCACTGCTGGTAGGCTCCTCATTGGGGCTGGTTGGCGTGTTGTTTCAGCAAATTTTGCGTAACCCGCTGGCGGAGCCTGCGACGCTCGGCGTTTCTGCGGGCGCGCAATTAGGCTTGGCTCTGGCAACGCTGTGGGCCCTGCCTGGCGGAGAGACAACGCGGCAGTTGGCGACGATTGTTGGTGCAATAGCAGCGGGTGCCATTGTGTTTGGGGTGGCATCGGGGCGGCGTATGTCGCCCATTACCCTGATTCTCGCCGGATTGGTGGTGGGTCTGTATTGTGGTGCGGTGAAAAGTTTGCTGACGCTGTTCAACCATGAACGTTTGCAAAGCCTGTTTCTGTGGGGCAGCGGTATGCTCAATCAGTATGACTGGAGCGCCGTTTCGTTCCTGTGGCCTCGGATGCTGATTGGCCTGGTGATCGTGTTATTGATGATCCGTCCGTTAGCGATGCTGGCTTTGGACGACGCTGTGATCCGCAGTCTGGGGGTAAACCTGACGATGGCGCGTATCGCCGGGTTGGGCATCGCCATGGTGCTGAGTGCCATGCTGGTGAGCGTAGCCGGTGTGATCGGTTTTATTGGTCTGTTTGCCCCGTTACTGGCGCGCATGTTGGGTGCCAGAAGGTTCGGGCCGCAGCTTGCGTTGGCGATGCTGGTGGGGGCTCTGCTGCTGGTCATCAGCGATCAGTGCATCATTCTGCTTGCACACTACTGGCGCGAGGTACCGACGGGGGTTGCGACCGCACTGGTGGGCGCGCCGGTTATGCTGTGGTTACTGCCACATCTGCGCCATGTGAATGTGCCTTCGGTGGACACGGTTCACCAATCGGTGCGTGAACGCGCGCTGAGCACGCCGCTATTGACCCTCTACGCGGCGTTGTTGCTGCTCCTTCTGTTGATTGCGTTGGCCAGCGGACAAGATCAAAACGGCTGGTACTGGTCGCTGCATGAGATGTGGCAATGGCGCTGGCCGCGCGTGACTGCCGCGCTTTCAGCGGGTGCGATGCTGGCTGTCGCGGGCGCCTTGATGCAGAAGTTGACAGGAAATCCGATGGCCAGCCCGGAAGTGCTGGGCGTCACCTCGGGGGCTGCTTTTGGCGTGGTTTTGCTGCTGCTGTTGGTTCCGGGGGATGTGTCATCGTGGCGTTGGCTGGCGGGGAGTGCCGGTGCGGGTGGCACACTGCTGCTGATCATGCTGTTGGCGAACCGCGGCGGTTATTCTTCCAGTCGTCTTCTGTTGGTGGGGATTGCGCTGAGTACCGTGTTTTCTACCCTGCTGACGTTTATTTTGGCGAGTGGCGATCCCCGTACCGGCGCGCTATTGGCCTGGCTGGCCGGTTCAACCTATAAAGTCAGTCCGCAGCAGGCGTACATATCGGCCCTTATTGCACTGGCATTACTGAGCGCTACCCCGCTGATACGCCGCTGGATTGCCATCATGCCGCTGGGCGCGAGCGTGGCCCAGTCCGTGGGGGTTGCGTTGCGTCCTGCGCGTATGTTGATTTTACTGCTGGCGGCAGGCCTGGTCGCAACCGCGACATTGGTGATCGGCCCGCTTAGTTTTGTTGGTTTGATGGCGCCCCATCTTGCCCGTTTTCTCGGGTTTCGCCGCGCATTGCAACAGGTTGTTATCGCTGCATTGCTTGGCGGCATGCTGATGCTGATTGCCGATTGGCTGGGGCGCGTGTTGATTTTCCCTTATCAAATTCCTGCCGGTCTGTTAGCGACATTCCTGGGGGCGCCGTATTTTATCCTGCTGTTACGTCGGCAACATTCTGCCTGAGAGTAAGAAGTAAAGCGTATCGCTGCTTGCATTTGTAAATCGAATTCGCATAATTGCGAAGCAGAATAATAATGATTTACATTTGCAATAAAGGGATAAAAATGACAGCGTTAATTCATATAGCACGTAAGCCAACCCGGCTTGCGGTGCTCATCGGGGCGTTCTGTGGCACGATGGCATTGCCGATTCTGGCACAGGACACCGCCTCAGTGGCTGCCAACACGGCAGCACAGCCGGCCTCTCCAAGCGATGGCGCAAACAGCAAAGATACCATGACGGTGATTGCCAAAGCGGAAGATAACTTCCGTGCCGGTGGCGATCAGTTGGTGCCTGCTTATCTGGATGGACAGATCGCCAACGGCGGACGCGTCGGCTTCCTCGGCCAGCAAAATGCGCGCGATGTGCCGTTCAATGTCGTCAGCTACACCAGCAGAATGATTGAATCACAGCAGGCGCAAACCTTGGGCGATGTGGTCAAGAACGATGCCTCGGTGCAAAGCGTGCGCGGCTACGGCAACTTTGCGGAAGCCTACCGTATTCGCGGCTTTAAACTGGACGGCGATGACATCACCATGGGCGGCCTGTTTGGTGTGATGCCGCGTCAGATTGTTTCCACCAACATGATTGATCGGGTTGAGATCCTGAAAGGGTCCAACGCGTTTCTTAACGGTGTTTCCGCAGGCGGCAGCGGCGTGGGCGGTGCAGTAAACGTGGAGCCTAAACACGCTGACGATGTGCCGCTCACGCGCGCTACGCTGGACTACACCTCTTCCTCACAGGTTGGGGGCGCGCTCGATGTTGGGCGGCGTTTTGGCGACGATAACCGCTTTGGGGTACGCGTCAACCTGCTGCACCGCGAAGGCGAAGCCGCGATTGACGATCAACGCGAGCGGGTTTCATTGGCCGCCGTCGTGCTGGATTATCGTGGCGATCGTTTCCGTTCCTCACTGGATGCGGGCTACCAGCATCAGTATCTGCACGGTGGGCGTTTGGGGATTAACGTTTCGACTACCGGGTTACAAGCCATCCCTGAACCGCCAACCAATACCCATAACTACAGCCAGCGCTGGATCTACACCGATATGAAATCCCGCTTCGGGATGCTGCGCGGCGAGTACGATCTGGATAATCATTGGACGCTCTATTCTGGCCTTGGCCTAAGCAACACCGAAGAGATAGGCAATTACAGCACGCCGAAATTGACCCTGGCCGGTGACGGTAGCGCGACGCTCGGGCGTTTAAGCACGGCGTATATCGCTCAGAACACTGCCTCGTTGGCGGGTATTCGCGGTAATTTTGATACCGGCCCGATCAAGCACGAAGTCAACCTGGGTTATTCGGGTATCCATACCAAGACCAAAGTGGCGTACACCATGTCCAAGTATGACTACGCCACGAATATCTATAACACGCCAGTAGTAGATTTTCCTGCGACCACCAGCAGCGCTGGGAGCATGGACTCACCGAAAATACGCAACCGTATGCAAAACTGGGGGCTGGCACTGTCGGATACGCTCTCGGTGCTGGATGACAGCGTGCGCTTTACCGCCGGGCTGCGCCGCCAGGAGATTCTGGTGCGCAATTATGAATACTCCGGTATTGAGAGCGGCACCGGGGGGCGTTTTGATCGTACTAAGGTGAGCCCGGTATTGGGCATTGTGGTAAAACCCTGGGAACACGTTTCGCTTTATGCTAACCACATTGAGGCATTGCAGCCTGGCACCAAAACGTCATCCTCGGAAGCGTTGAACCGTGGACAGGTATCAGGTATCTACGTCGCCAAGCAAAATGAAGTTGGGATTAAATTTGACTATCAGCGCGTCGGCGGGTCGCTGGCGTTTTACGAGATCAAGCGACCAAACAGCTTTATCGATCCTGTGACCAAGCTCTATGGTCTGAACGGCGAGCAGCGTAATCGCGGCGTGGAACTGAATGTGTTTGGTGAGCCGATGTATGGTCTGCGCCTTAACGGCAGCGCTACCTGGCTGGATGCCACTCTGACCAAAACGCGCGCAGGCGCCAATGACGGCAATGACGTGGTGGGCACACCCGGTTACCAACTGGTGTTTGGCAGTGAATATGATATCCCCTCGGTGGAGGGCTTGACGCTGTCTGGCACCGTGTTGCGTTACGGTTCACAATACGCCAACGAAGCCAATACGTTAAAACTGAAACCCTGGACGCGATTGGATCTGGGTGTGCGCTACAGTACGCCAATGAACGATCATACGCTGGTGTGGCGTGCCAATGTCGAGAACGTCACCAACGAAAAATATTGGGCCTCGGTGGATGATAGCGGAACGTACGTGACACAGGGCGATCCGCGCTCGCTGAAACTCTCGGTATCCGTGGATTTCTAATACTGACCGCGCCTGTTGCCAGGATTTACTGGCGCAGGCGCGTTATGATTTACAGCGGCAACGCCATGATCACCGCATCTTCGCGCCCATTGGCCGCCGGGTAATAGTTACGCCGCAGCGACACTTCGTTAAACCCCAATTGCTCATACAGGGCGATGGCGTTGGCGTTGGACGCGCGAACTTCCAGCCACAGCGTGGTAATGCCGCGCGCCTCCAGCGTTTCAATCAGTTGTTCCAGCAGATGCCGACCGTGGCCTTGCCGTTGGTGGGTGGGATGCACGGCAATATTGAACAATGTCGCTTCATCCAGCACCACCTGGGTAATGGCAAACGCCACCAGCGCATCGTCGAGCGTTAATTTCAGGTTCAGGTAGCATTCGCCCTGATTACTGTTAAAGGTGCTTTCCGTCCACGGAAAAGCGTGGCTTGCCTTTTCGATGGCAAAGGCAGCGTGCAAATCGTGGGGCGTGAGGGGCGAAATAACGTGCATGATAAACAACCTGAATTAATGGGCCTCTGAGGCTGCCAGCAAGGGAAGATGTTCACTGATTTGTTGCCACAGGGCGCGTTTGGCACTGGGGTTGGCGTAAAGCGCGTCCAGCGTCGGACTGTTCAATTGCACACCCGTCCAGGTGGGCGGCACATCAACCCCCAGGCACCAGCTATGGCAATGCGTCGAGGCGGGTAGCATGGCAATCTGTTCCGGTGTAAGGGGATACACCTGTTCAGGGCGCAGTGAGAAACTGTGCAGCACATCGCCAATCAGAGGGTCATGGGCGGCGGGGAGCGGAGTGGCAACGATCACCAGACGCGTTTGAGCGGGCAGGGTAACGGCAATCTCGCCCTGCAACACCGTGGGGCGACGTAACGTCCACTGCGTAATCCCCATCTGTTGTAAAAGCCAATCGCGTCTTGGTGCCATGATATCCCGTGCTCGGTTCGCCATGATAGCTGCGCTATGCTAACAAACCTGATACGGATGCGCCAATAAAGTGAACCGCAGCAGCGCGTTCCCCTTTACGCCTGATAATGACCATTGCCGTATTTTTCACACCGGTCTCAGCGGAAAGTAAAAGAGTTCACGTTAATGACGCTTCAATGTGATTTGTTGCAATGAGTACCAGATGCGCTCTTTGTCGCTGTCTTTTAAGTTAGCCTGGTCAAGAATATGGAGAAAGGTGACCTTGTCGGTGAACTGCTCGCCTTGAGTCAAGGTTGCCGTAATGCAAGAGAGAATATCGGTGTTCAACACGCTTATTTTTGATCTTACCTGAGGCAGTGGGTCTGGCCGCCAGCCACTTTCTGCAACAGACAGCCAGTCAGCGCGGTAACGATATTGGATGGCTTTAGCGGCATCCATCTGTGCCTGGATAAACGGTTTTACCGACTCGCCGCGCAACCCGAGCTTTTCTGCCACTGCGACTGAGTTGGTCAGCACATTGATTTCCTGAGGGACGTCTTCAATAGCAAGGTGTTTTTCCGCTTTATACCCTGCCACATCCTTCATGTAAGACAACCGCTGGTTAATCAATGAGGCCAGATCGCCGCAATCAGCCGGGGAGGCTAATGCTGTTTCGGAAAAAAACAGTCCGGCTAAAAGTAGCGACCTTGCTGACACTTTACTAAACATTTAACGTCACCTTTTGCTGTTAGGGGGATATATGCCTTCGATGTAGATTCCATCGATGGGAATAATAGCGGGTCAGCCAAATGCGTTAATAAACGCAGGCTTAATAGATAGCCATCTCGCGTACCTGCGCGTCATTGCCAAAGCTGGCAACGGCGTTGTGTTTGCATTCTTGCCGTTTTGCGCCCCTGCAACCGGGTGAATTTAGGGTATAATCGCCGTTCTATTTTTGAGGAGCGAACACCTGATGTCAGCATTAACCCCCGCCAGTGAAGTGATACTGCGCCACAGTGACGAATTTATTTCACGCCGCGTGCTGTTTGCCGGCGACATTCAAGACACGTTACCAGCGCAGTTTGACGCGGCGGAGGTGCACGTGCATCTCACGCAATATCACCACTGGTTACCGCTGAACAAAGCCATGGGCGATAACGCGCAGTTTGGTTTGCTGGTGGATGCTGAGCAGGTTGCCGCTTGCGATACCCTGATTTACTACTGGCCGAAGAGCAAACAGGAAGCACAGTTCCAGCTCGCCGACCTGTTATCGCATATTGCCGTTGGCAGCGAGATTTTTGTAGTGGGTGAGAACCGCAGCGGTGTGCGCAGCGCGGAAGGCATTCTCGAAGGCTTTGCCACCTTGACCAAAATTGACAGCGCGCGGCGCTGTGGGCTTTACCATGGTCAATTAGACGCTTCTGTTGAGTTTAATCTCGATGACTGGAAAGACAGCTATTACGTCGAGGATGTGCCGGTCGCGACCTTGCCGGGCGTCTTTAGCCGCGATGGTCTTGATGTCGGCAGCGCGCTGCTGTTATCCACCTTTGCGCCGCACATGAAAGGCAAGGTGCTGGATATTGCCAGCGGCAGTGGCGTAGTGGCAGCGGTGTTGGCAAAACAGTCCTCTAAGCTGCGCTTGACGCTGAGCGATGTCAACGCGGCAGCGTTGCTGACCAGCCGTGCGACATTGACGTTAAACGAATTGGAAGGTGATGTGATTGCCAGCGACGTTTACTCGGATATCGCCGGGCGTTTTGACCTGATCGTCTCCAATCCACCGTTTCACGATGGCTTGCAAACCAGCCTGAGTGCGGCCGATCGTCTGATTCGTGAAGCGCCCAAGCACCTGAATATCGGCGGGCAGTTACGCATTGTCGCTAACGCCTTCCTGCCTTATCCGGCATTGCTGGATGCCACTTTTGGTAACCATGAAGTGCTGGCGCAAACCGGGCGCTTTAAGGTGTATCAGGCCACATTAACGCGTGCCAGCAAGCATGCCAAATCGACTGCTCGCTAACCGTGTACGGGCCTTGGTGATACACCGAGGCCCGTAATGCTGCTACTGGTATTGCGTGTCACGCGCGGTTAGCGGAGACTATTAATGGTGGCCATGCTCTCCGTGCCGTAACGTTCGCCTGCGGCGGCGGCGAAGGGGAAGATGGCTTCAATCGCTGCCACTTCCTCTGGTGCCAGTTGAACATCCAGTGCGGCGATATTCTCCTCCAGATAGCGACGACGTTTGGTGCCCGGAATTGGCACGATATCGTCACCCTGCGCCAATACCCATGCCAGCGCCAACTGCGAAGGGGGGACGCCTTTTGCCTGCGCCAGTTGTTCTACTTGCTCAACCAGTGCCAGGTTTTTGGCGAAGTTATCCCCCATAAAGCGCGGATTGGTACGGCGGAAATCATCCGGAGCCAAATCCTCCGGGCTGCGTAACGTACCGCTTAAAAAGCCACGCCCGAGCGGGCTATAGGGGACAAAGCCAATCCCCAACCGGCGGCACGCCGGGAGGATCTCCGCTTCCACATCGCGCGTCCAGAGAGAATACTCCGTTTGCAGCGCGGTAATTGGGTGTTCGCGGTGTGCGAGTTCCAGCAATGCAACCGGCGCTTCACTTAATCCGATGTAGCGGATCTTGCCAGCGGTCACCAAATCGCTCAATGCGCCGACGGTCTCTTCAATCGGTACGCTCGGATCGACGCGGTGCTGGTAGTAAAGATCAATCTCATCGACACCGAGGCGTTTCAGGCTGCCTTCGACTGCCTGGCGTACATAATCCGGACGACCACAGACACCGCGTGCATGCGGGTTGCTCGGATCGCGCATGATCCCAAACTTGGTGGCGAGCACCACCTGCTGGCGTTTGCCTTTGATGGCGCGCCCGACCAACGCTTCATTGGTGTGTGGGCCATACATATCGGCGGTATCCAGTAGCGTAACGCCCAGTTCCAGTGCGCGGTGCAGCGTGGCGATCGCCTCTTTTTCATCCTGCGCGGTCGAATAAAAGTCGCTCATGCCCATGCAGCCAAGCCCGATGCTGGAAACCAGCGGTCCCGTTTTGCCAAGTTGACGTTGTTGCATTGTGTATTCTCCCTCGCTCGTAAGATGGAAACAGTGTGATTGTTCATGTAATAAAGATAAATGGCGGATAATGTGCAACACTGTTCGAAAATCACCAACAATTGGGGTGTGGATGGATAATATTCAGGCGATGCGCACCTTTGTGCGGATTATCGAACTGGGTAATTTCAGTCGGGCAGCTGAAAAACTGAATTTACCGCGTGCCACCGTCAGCCATACGATCAAGCGGCTCGAAGCGCGTCTTGGCGTCCGGTTGTTGTTACGCACTACGCGTCAGGTACAGGTGACGGCTGAAGGACAGATTTACTACCAGCGCTGCCTGCGATTGCTGGCAGAGATAGACGAAACGGATACGCTGTTCTCACGCCAGAAATTGCGCCCTTCCGGGCGTATTCGCGTCGATATGCCACACTCGCTGGCGCGTGAGATTGTGATTCCCGCGCTGCCGCAGTTTTATCAGCGCTACCCAGAGATTACGCTGTGCCTGAGCGCCAATGATGCATCGATTGATGTGCTGCGTGAGGGGGTAGACTGTGTACTGCGCGCCTGGCAGGTGGAAGATGAGTCGTTAATTGCGCGCCATCTTCCCGCGTTGGAGCAGGTAACCTGCGCGTCGGCAGAGTACATTGAGCGCTATGGTATACCTAAAACGCTGGATGATTTAGCCACACATCAAGCAGTGGGCTATTTCTCTCAGCGCACCACCCGCCACTATCCGCTGGATTTTATGTCGCAGGGGGTGTGCGAGCAGCGTACCCTAAACAGCCAGATCGATGTCAGCGGGGCGGATGTCTATGTGGCGGCGTGTCGTGCCGGATTGGGGCTGATCCAGTCTCCGCGTTATGGTGTGCGGCACTGGTTGGAAAGCGGTGAACTGGTGGAGGTTCTGCCTGAGATGCCGCCACCGGATATGCCGTTATATATCATGTACCCTGCCGGGCATTTCCTGGCACCGCGCGTCAGCGTGTTTATCGATTGGTTGCGGGAGTGCTTCGCGCGTCCGTTATAAGGTCAATATGACGATTTTTGCAGCAAACCCAGCGCCCAAGCGGAAATAATCATTGACGTTGTTGAGAAAATCTCTAGAATTCGCCCCCGTGGTGGCACGATGCAGATCGTGTGACGGCGTTGCGAAGGTGGCGGAATTGGTAGACGCGCTAGCTTCAGGTGTTAGTGTCCTTCGGACGTGAGGGTTCAAGTCCCTCTCTTCGCACCATTTCTTAATGTTTTTCCCTTCTTTTTTATTTATTCGTATCGATCAAACATTTTTCTGGTACTACGGGACATATTGCCCGTTACGGCCACGTCGTTCTGAATGCGACCACTAACGCGCTCAATCCACCCGCCAGTGCAATGCAGGAAGGCAGCAGCAGATAATGGCGCAAGCGGGGATGGAACAGCATGACAGCGGTCGCCAGCAGCGCAATTGCCACGATCAGCTTCCAACTGTTGAGTTGAAGATCGAGCAGTGCAAGCAACGGCATCAGTGCGGCGGGTAGCAGAATACCCCAGGCACTGCTCAGGCGTTTACCCAGACACCAACTGGCACCCCATAATCCGCATGCGGTAATCATTGCGGTTAGCATGGCTGCGTTCCTCTATGGATGATGAAACTCATGACTGATAATGATAACCAATATCATATGTGAATTTATATCATTTACAGACAGGCGTAAACCCCGGCAAGCGATGCCGGGGGAGTAGAAATAGTGAAGGGAAATCTGTGAGGGGGGAATCAGTAAATTGACTGATATAGCGCCGTGATGTGCTCCAGTGTCACATCACGCGGGTTGCCGCCAGTGCAAACATCGTCAAAGGCGGCCTGCGCCAACGCCGGAATATCCTCTTCCTTCATGCCCACCTGGCGCAGACGTGCTGGGATATCCACATCCTGAGAAAGTTGCTTCACGGCGGCAATGGCCGCTTCCCGCGCTTGCGCGATCGGCATCTGTTGTGCGTCCGCGACGCCCATTGCTACCGCGATTTGCCGGAATTTGTCACCGGTATAATCCGCATTGAACGCCATGATATGAGGCAGCAGGATGGCGTTTGCCACGCCGTGCGGGGTGTCATAGAACGCGCCCAGCGGGTGTGCCATACCGTGAACCAGTCCCAGGCCCACGTTGGAGAAGCCCATGCCAGCGACGTACTGCCCCAACGCCATGGCTTCCACGCCGGCGGCATGGCCCGCCACGGAATCGCGCAGCGAACGGCTGATGATTTCGATGGCCTTCAGATGCAGCATGTCGGTCAGTTCCCACGCGCCTTTGGTGGTAAAGCCTTCAATCGCGTGCGTCAAGGCATCCAGGCCGGTTGCCGCCTTGAGTGAGGCGGGCATGCTGGCCATCATGTTGGCGTCGATAAATGAGACGATAGGGATGTCATGCGGATCGACGCAGACAAACTTGCGTCGTTTTTCTTCATCAGTGATCACGTAGTTAATCGTGACCTCAGCAGCGGTGCCTGCGGTGGTCGGGATCGCGAAGATCGGTACGCTGGGGCGACGTGTAGGCGCAACGCCTTCCAGACTGCGTACATCGGCATATTCCGGGTTGTTAATGATGATGCCAATCGCTTTACAGGTATCCTGCGGCGAACCGCCACCAATGGCGATCAGGTAATCGGCCTGCGCGGCCTTGTAGCGCTCAATGCCTGCGGTCACCACACGGATAGTGGGGTTAGGCACCACGTCATCGTATACGTCGTAGGGCAGGCCCGCCTGATCGAGCAGTGAGATGACGTTACTTACCACACCGTATTTCACCAGGTCTTTGTCGGTAACCACCAGTGCTTTGTGGAAACCACGCCGGGTTATCTCTTCCACGATATGGTTAACCGCCCCCGCACCAAAATACGAGGTTTCGTTAAGGATCATTCTTTGGGTCATCGTCATATTCTCCATAACATTTTGATTTCAAATGGGTGCTGAAAAGGGTCGGGTAGCGCTAGCGAGCGGGGCGGGAAACGCCCTCAAGGCGCGAAATGTTAATCCTCATAGCGTTAGCTTCTATGCCATCAATACCGGAAAGACCGTGATGGATCGCTGATAAATCGATATTACCCTTTTAATCAGTATGGATATGTGACAGATAAATTGCCTTCCCCTCGTTGCCATCGGCGGTGAGGCGATGGCAGTGAGCGCAAGGTGGGTGTGATCGCCGTCATCTTTAGCGTTTTTGCCACCACGACGCGATCGTGGCCTTTGGTTGAAATAATCTAATTTCAGCCATTTTTTTGCATTACAAAAACTAATCCATTGTAAATATCGTTGCGGCGATCATTCTCTAGTGATGTGAATATTTGTGTCACTATTTTTGTTTTAATCCTAAGTTATTGGTGTTTTATCCTAATTAATGACTTTAATTTGGCGCGTTTCGTTGCCTTGTGCTCTGGCACTCTTTTTGTCTTCTACGGCTGATATATAGTTTAACTTATGACAAAGGGTGTGGTAGCCCTGTGGAAGAGGTGGTAAGTTCAACGCAAAGAAAGCGTTTGCGTGGCGTGATTCGCGCCGTTCGCAAGGAGAGGTTCGGGAAAAAATGACACAGCAAACTCCGTTGTATCAGCAGCATGTCGCCGATGGCGCGAAGATGGTCGACTTTCACGGTTGGATGATGCCGCTGCACTACGGCTCACAGTTGGATGAACATCACAGCGTGAGGCGTCATGCGGGCATGTTCGATGTGTCGCACATGACCATTGTGGATTTACAGGGCGCACGCGTGCGCGAATTCCTGCGTTATCTGCTGGCGAATGACGTTGCCAAACTTACGCAACCGGGTAAGGCGCTTTATACCGGGATGCTAAACGCCTCGGGGGGCGTCATTGACGATCTCATCGTCTACTTTTTGACGGAAACGCATTTCCGTCTGGTGGTGAACTCCGCCACGCGGGAGAAAGATCTGGCCTGGATCGCCGAACATGCCAACGCGTTCAACGTGGTGTGGCAGGAACGCGACGAACTGGCGCTGATTGCTGTGCAAGGGCCATTGGCGCAGGAGAAAGTGCAGGCGTTACTCAGTGCGGAACAACGCGCGGCAACGACGGGCATGAAACCCTTTTTCGGCGTGCAAACCGGCGGCTACTTCATTGCTACCACTGGGTATACCGGTGAGCCGGGCTATGAAATCGCCCTGCCCGCAGAGCAGGCAGTGACGTTCTGGCAACAACTGCTGGCGGCCGGTGTGCAACCATGTGGCCTCGGGGCGCGCGATACGTTGCGCCTTGAAGCGGGCATGAACCTGTATGGACAGGACATGGACGAAGGCGTTTCACCGCTTGCTGCCAATATGGGCTGGACCATCGCCTGGCAGCCGGAAGACAGGGATTTTATTGGTCGGAACGCGCTGACCCATCAACGCCGCGAAGGCACTGAGCAGTTGGTCGGACTGGTGCTGCGTGAAAAAGGGGTGCTGCGCCATGAAATGCCTGTGCGCTTTACCGATGCGAGTGGCACGGTACAAGAAGGCATGATAACCAGCGGTACCTTTTCTCCCACGCTGGGTTTCAGTATTGCACTGGCCCGCGTGCCGCAAGGTATTGGTGACACGGCGGTGGTGCAAATTCGCCAGCGCGAAGTGCCCGTAGAGGTAACCAAACCGGTATTTATTCGTGGCGGAAAGGCACTGGTTTGACGCGGTCCCCGATCTGACCATGATTATTGATTAACGTTAGCGCGATATATGCCGCAGCACCTTCGTGTTGCACGAAGGCGGGTATCGCGCGATTCGATACGACGAAGCGATTTTTAAGGAGAGCAGGCAATGAGCAGCACAATCCCAACCGCGTTGAAATACACCTCATCCCATGAGTGGGTCCAGGCCGAAGGCGAGGGTGTCTATCGTGTCGGTATCACCGAACATGCCCAGGAACTGTTAGGGGACATGGTTTTTGTCGATTTGCCTGACGTTGGCACGCAGGTTGCGATGGGCGACGACTGCGCTGTCGCGGAGTCGGTCAAGGCCGCCTCAGATATCTATGCGCCTTTGAGCGGTGAGATCCTGGCAGTAAACGATGCGCTGGAAGGGCAACCGGAGCTGGTCAACAGCGCGCCTTATGCCGACGGTTGGTTGTTTAGTATCAAAGCGTCTGATGAAAACGAACTGAACGATCTGTTGGATGCCACGGCTTATCAGGCGCTGTTAGAAGAAGACGAATAACCTTGTCACCCCGTGACGGTTTTATCGCGCATCACGGGGTAAATCGATTTGTCAGAATGTAAGGCAGTGAGCGCCGTCAACCGCGTTCGCACTTGTTGTTTGCCATGAACGTTCTATACCCTAAATAATTCGAGTTGCAGGAAGGCGGCAAGGGAGTGACAAATCTGTCTGGAACAGATTTGAACGCCGCGTGCGGCGGCCTCGTTAGAGGTGAGGTCCAGGGATGGGCCGAATAACGAACGCCGCCAACGTACCTGCAACGTGAAGTATGACGGGTATAACAATTGCTTGAAGCAGGAAATACCCCTAATGACTCAGACTCTCAGCCAACTCGAACATGACGCCGCTTTCGTGGAACGTCATATCGGCCCTACGCCCGCGCAGCAGGCTCACATGCTGGAAACGCTCGGCGCAGATTCC
The DNA here is from genome assembly GCF_019797845.1 of Symbiopectobacterium purcellii. Classification (NCBI taxonomy): domain Bacteria; kingdom Pseudomonadati; phylum Pseudomonadota; class Gammaproteobacteria; order Enterobacterales; family Enterobacteriaceae; genus Symbiopectobacterium; species Symbiopectobacterium purcellii. The sequence goes on from NZ_CP081864.1 coordinate 719,081, forward strand.
TTGTCGGCGTTGATTCGACAGATTGTGCCGGCAGATATCCAGTTGCCCAATCCGCCAGCGGTAGGCAATGCGCTGCCCGAGCATCAGGCGTTGGCGGAGCTTAAGTCGATTGCCGGGCGCAATCAGCGCTACAAAAGCTATATCGGCATGGGGTACACCGCTGTGCATATGCCACCGGTTATCTTGCGTAATCTGCTGGAAAATCCCGGCTGGTACACTGCCTATACGCCTTATCAGCCTGAAGTTTCGCAAGGGCGGTTAGAAGCCTTGCTGAATTTTCAACAGATGACGCAAGACTTGACCGGGCTGGAGCTGGCCTCTGCCTCTCTGCTGGATGAAGCGACGGCAGCAGCGGAAGCGATGGCAATGGCCAAACGCGTCAGCAAGCTGAAACAGGCTAACCGCTTCTTCGTGGCGGAGCATGTGCATCCGCAAACGCTGGATGTGGTGCGCACCCGTGCCGAGACCTTTGGTTTTGAAGTGGTGGTCGGCGATGTCGCCGCCGCGTTGGAAACGGAAGGTGTGTTTGGCGTGCTGTTGCAGCAGGTGAATACCTACGGTGAAGTGCATGATTACCGCGAACTGATCGCGCAACTGAATGCGCGCAAGATCATCGTCAGTGTCGCCGCTGATATCATGGCTCTGGTACTGCTGGCGGCACCGGGCAAACAGGGCGCTGATATTGTGTTTGGCTCCGCCCAGCGTTTTGGCGTGCCGATGGGCTACGGTGGTCCGCATGCGGCTTTCTTCGCCTGCAAGGATGAATATAAACGTGCCATGCCGGGGCGCATTATCGGCGTTTCGCGTGATGCAGCGGGTAACACGGCGCTGCGTATGGCGATGCAGACGCGTGAGCAACATATCCGCCGTGAAAAAGCCAACTCAAACATCTGCACCTCTCAGGTGCTGCTGGCGAATATCGCCGGTTTCTATGCGGTGTATCATGGGCCGCAGGGACTCAAGCGTATCGCTGAACGTATTCATCGTTTAACCGATATTCTGGCCGCCGGGTTGCAGCAGGGGGGCTTGAAACTGTGGCACACCACCTGGTTTGATACGCTGGCGGTTGAGGTTAGCGACAAGAATGCCGTCATCGAACGCGCGTTGCATGCCGTGATCAACCTGCGTACCGATCTCTATCACGGCGTCGGTATCACGCTGGATGAAACCACCACTCGAGAAGATGTCGCAGCGTTGTTTGACGTGCTGCTGGGAGAGGGGCACGGTCTGTCGATTGCTACGCTGGATGCGGCATTCAGCGGTGGCTCGTCGTCCATTCCCGCTGCGTTATTGCGCACGGATGCCATTCTGACCCACCCGGTGTTCAACCGTTATCACAGTGAAACCGAGATGATGCGTTATCTGCATCGCTTGGCCCATAAAGATCTGGCGCTGAACCGTGCGATGATCCCGCTGGGTTCTTGCACCATGAAGCTGAACGCGGCGGCGGAAATGCTGCCAATCACCTGGCCGGAGTTTGCTGAACTGCATCCGTTCTGTCCACCGGAACAGGCGCAAGGCTATCGTGTGATGATCGAACAGCTTTCCGGTTGGTTGGTGCAACTCACTGGTTATGATGCCGTGTGTATGCAGCCCAACTCGGGAGCGCAGGGCGAGTATGCCGGTTTGCTGGCCATTCGCCGTTACCATGAGAGCAGAGGCGATGCTCAGCGCACGCTGTGTCTGATCCCAAGCTCTGCGCACGGCACTAACCCGGCATCAGCACAGATGGCCGGTATGGCGGTAGACGTGGTGGCGTGTGACAAACAAGGGAATATTGATCTGCACGATCTGCGGGAGAAAGCCGCGCAGGCGGGCGATCGCCTCTCCTGCATCATGGTGACCTATCCCTCCACGCACGGTGTTTATGAAGAGACCATTCGTGAAGTGTGTCAGATTGTGCATCAACATGGCGGACAAGTGTATCTGGACGGCGCAAACATGAACGCGCAGGTCGGTATCACCACGCCGGGCTACATTGGCGCGGATGTGTCGCACCTGAATCTGCATAAAACGTTCTGCATTCCGCACGGCGGTGGCGGGCCGGGTATGGGACCGATTGGGGTGAAAGCCCATCTGGCACCGTTTGTACCGGGGCATCAGGTGGTGCAGATTGATGGCTTGCTGACCACGCAGGGCGCGGTATCTGCTGCACCTTTTGGCAGCGCGTCCATCCTGCCTATCAGTTGGATGTATATCCGTATGATGGGAGCTGAAGGACTGAAGAACGCCAGTCAGGTGGCGATCCTCAATGCCAACTATATCGCAACGCGTTTGAAGGACGCTTATCCGGTGCTTTACACCGGCCGTGATGGCCGTGTGGCGCATGAGTGCATTCTGGATATTCGTCCGCTGAAAGAGAGCACTGGCATCAGCGAAATGGATATTGCCAAGCGTTTGATCGACTATGGTTTCCACGCGCCGACCATGTCGTTCCCGGTGGCGGGAACGCTGATGGTAGAGCCGACGGAATCAGAAAGTCAGGTCGAGTTGGATCGCTTTATTGATGCAATGCTGGCGATCCGTGCAGAAATTCAGCGTGTGGAGCAGGGTGAATGGCCGCTGGAGGACAACCCGTTGGTGAATGCGCCGCATACCCAGCAGGAGATCGTCAGTGAGTGGTCGCATCCCTACAGTCGCGAACTGGCCGTATTCCCGGCAGGGGCTGAGCATAAATACTGGCCGAGCGTAAAACGCCTTGATGACGTGTACGGCGATCGCAACCTGTTCTGCTCTTGCGTACCGATTGGCGATTACGCGTAATTCAGGTTATAAAAAATGAAAACCCGCCGTATGGCGGGTTTTTTGTCGGGCTGTTTGTATCAGACAAGCCGCTATTACCCTAACCACCCTTTGGCCTGCGCCGTTTCCAGGTGATCTTTCAGGTAGCGCCACAGTTCAGGATTGATCTCGGCAATAAAGCTGGCGCGTCCCAATACTTGCTCCAGTCGGATACCGTTTTCGACCCAGCTTTGCCCACCGTTATGCAGGTTCATCAGGATAGGCATAATGCGGTCGATCATCAGTGCAAAACGCGCGTTCGCGGTGTCGCCCGCTTCATATTCCTGCCACAGTTGCAGAAAATGCTGACGTTGCGGTTCGGGCAGCAGGCCAAATAACCGAACGGCAGCAGCTTCTTCCTGCGCCTGAATCGCTTCTCGAGCGCTAAGATCGTAGACCATCACGTCGCCAGCATCGATCTCGACGATATCATGCACCAAGGCCATTTGAATCACGCGCTGAATATCCACGTCCTGACTGGCGTAGGGTGCCAGGCTCATCGCGGCAACGGCAAAGTGCCAACTGTGCTCTGCGGAATCTTCGTGGCGGGAACTGCCGATAATTTTTGAACGACGCTGTACGCTTTTTAGCTTATCAATTTCCATCAGGAAACCAACTACTTCGGTCAGCGTACCGAACTCAAGAGTGGGTAAAGCCAGGGACATCAAAACCACCTTACATCCAAAGATGTGTCAAACGCGGCTGTATCAAACACTGCGCAGTCAAACAAAACCGGCTCATTGTAGGGGAAGCGGGTGAGAATTTACACGCTTTATTCCGCGCTGACGTCCCTTTGGCACTGACTATTCCGTCTTATAACAGACCTTTCGGGAGGGGGAATTGTCGACTATCGTTATAGTCAGGGCACAAAACAATCTGTTTTACCGATCATCCCAAACGCACTATGCGCAATGCATAAGGCGAGGTTGGCATTGAGTCCGTGACAGGGCGAAGTAAAAATCACAATTCACCCTAAATAATGCGAGTTGCAGGAAGGCGGCAAGGGAGTGACAAATCTGTCTGGAACAGATTTGAACGCCGCTAACGCACCTGCAGCTTGAAGTATGACGGGGATAAAAGCGCTAATAATAAGGGGGCAATGATGCCTATTCGTATCATTCGACGCACGATCAAATATGCGGTGGTTATCGTGTTGGCCATTGCGTTGACGTTTCTGGTTATTCGGGTGTTTGACTCACAGCGGGGACCTGCACTGGCGCCTTGGCATATTTATGTGCCGACAGAGATGACGCCTGATCAACTCGATCGTGCTAACTGGGAACAGTATCTGGCTCATGAGGAGCGCTTGTTTCAGCAAGTGACCGAGCAAGTCACCCAGACGCTGGACAGGGATGAGCAGGTCGCCTTAAACCGCTATTTTGTCGGCAGCCCCGTTTACGCCGGGCGCTTTGCTCATAACTGGAACCACTCTTATGAATTGATGCCGGAAGGCGAGCCCAAAGGTGCGGTGGTGCTTTTGCATGGGCTAACCGATTCTCCCTATAGTATGCGCAATGTGGCTGAGCTTTATCGTCAGCACGGCTTTGTCGCCATTGGTCTGCGTATTCCGGCACACGGTACCGTGCCCGGTGCATTGACCAAAGTCCGTTGGGAAGATTGGCTGGCGGCCACGCGTTTAGCAGTGCGCGAAGCCGCGCATTTTGTTACGCCCACGAACGGGGGAGAACGCTTACCGCTGCATATCGTTGGTTTTTCTAACGGCGGGGCGCTAACGTTGAAATATGCGCTCGATACGATTAGCGATCCCTCGTTGCCCAAGGCCGACCAGTTGGTCCTGATCTCTCCGATGATTGGCATTACGGCTTACGCACGTTTCGCCGGTTTAGCCGGGTTACCCGCGATTTTCCCGCCGTTTGCCAAAGCGGCCTGGCTCGGTATTGTGCCGGAATTCAACCCGTTCAAGTACAACTCGTTCCCGGTGAACGGTGCGCGCCAGTCTTATCTGCTCACCAGCGTGTTGCAGTCACAGCTTGAGCAGGAAGCGCGGCAGCGCAGGCTGTCAGAACTCCCGCCGATTATCACCTTCCAGTCAGTGATGGATTTTACCGTCAGCACACGGGCGGTGATTAGCGCGTTCTATAATCTGCTGCCGCAAAACGACAATGATTTGGTGCTGTTTATGTCAATCGCACCATCAATTTCGGTCTGTTACTGCGGGACGCGTCAGCAGCGGCGATTGGGCAATGGCTGCCGCCGACCCCCCGTTTGTACGGCACGACGGTTATCACCAATGCATCGGTACACAGCGCAAAGGCGGTCGCCTTTGACACCAAATCGGGCAGTATGGAAGTCACGCGCCGCGATCTCGGGATGGATTACCCCGAAGATGTCTATTCGCTATCGCACGTCGCGCTGCCGTTTTCTGACAGCGATTCGCTTTATGGCCGTTTCTCCACGCCGCCCTATGAGTTTGGTATTCCACTCGGACGTATTGCCGCGCGCGGTGAACGTGGGGTACTGATTCTCGATTTGGATACGTTGCTGCGCCTTTCTTCCAACCCCTTCTATGACTACATGATGCAGCGCATTGATGAGGTTATTCCTGGCGAAAGGGAACCGGGGCCCATGCCGGGTTCGGTTCAAGCCCAGTAGCATGCCGGGTTGATAAATAGTTTCAGCGTGCGCTTGTACTCTGAAACTATTCTCGATTACACTCTGCTCGATGAGATTGCGCGAAGTTTGTACTGCCAATCGTACCGGGAGCAAAAACGGAATATGGTGAAATCAGAGAGTAATGCGGGTTATACGTTGGCGGAGGAGATAGCCAACAGTATCAGTCATGGCGCTGGCGTGGTGTTGGGGATAGTCGGGTTGGTGCTGTTGCTGGTACAAGCGGTGGACAATGGCGCGACGAGCATGGCTATCGCCAGCTACAGTTTGTATGGCGGCACCATTATTCTGCTGTTCCTGGCCTCCACGCTCTACCATGCGATTCCCAGTCCGCGCGCTAAACCCTGGCTCAAACGGTTCGATCACTGCGCCATCTATCTGCTGATAGCGGGTACTTACACGCCATTTCTGTTGGTGGGGCTGGATTCGCCATTGGCCCGTGGCCTGATGATTGTCATTTGGAGCATGGCGCTGGTCGGGGTGTTATTTAAGCTGGCCTTCGCGCATCGTTTTGAAGTGCTGTCGCTGGTGACCTATCTGGTGATGGGATGGCTGTCACTGATTGTGATTTATCAGTTGGTGCAGGTGTTGGCACCGGCTGGTGTCACCTTATTGGCGGTGGGCGGCGCGGTATATACGTTAGGCGTGATTTTTTACGTCTGTAAACGTATCCCCTATAACCACGCCATCTGGCATGGTTTTGTCCTGGGTGGCAGCCTGTGCCATTTTCTGGCGATCTACCTTTACGTTTAGCCGCTAAATTTCCCTTTGACGCCGTTTCCAGTAGAAACAGAAACGGCGTTCAGTGACGACATTATTCAGACAGTGAGTAAGGCAGCGGTTGCAGGCTCAGTTGACTCTCGGCTGCGTCCCGCACTCGCAATACGCTATCTGCTTCCAGATCGTTATTCAGTACCGCTTGCACCCACAGTGTGCCATCGCTTAACGGGCAGGCGGCGAGTATCGTACCGGTGCGACGCCAGTTTTCACCCATTTTCAGTTCCAGATCTTCGCCCGCTTCTGGCACGCGCGGTGACGTGCCCGCCAGCCAATAAAGCGCCCGCTTGTTGGCTCCGCGAAATTTTGCCCGCGCCACCATCTCCTGCCCGGTGTAGCAGCCTTTATTAAAACTGATGCCGTTAAGTGCCTGTATATTCGTTGCTTGCGGGATGAACTGCGCGCTGTTTACGTTGTCAATAATCGGCAGTGCGGATTCAATATCCAGTGCCAGCCACTGTTGACTGTTGGCCCATTGTACGCTGTCTGCCAGTGCGGCGCTTAGCGCGGCGGTGCCTTCTTGGTTCAGTACCAGAAGGAAACGCTCAGCAGGAAGGGAAAAATAGAGCAGCGTACCGAAGGGGTGACTGACGACGGGGTGCTCACTGTCTGGCAGCGCAGAGAAGACCTCGGCTAAACGTTCGCGTATAGTGCTTCCCGCAGCACCGATAAGCTGGAGATTGTCCTCAGCGGCGATAGTGGTTTTGGCGAATACGGCGTATTTTTTTAACTCATTTAACTGCGTATCACGCAGATTGCGACGTACCAGATAAGCGAAGCCATCGTTGTGGGCAAACAGACGCAGTGCGCTCCACATTTTGCCCTTGGCATCACAGTGGCCGCAAAGTACATGTTGATCGGGGGCTAACGCGTTAACATCGGCCGTTACCTGGCCTTGCAGGTAAGTGCGCGTGTCCGGGCCGGTCAGCGTCACCAGAGCCCAGTCATCAAGTGCTATCAGCGTAGCGGGAAGCTGCGCCGAGGCCATGATGGCGTTTGATTTAACGGTTTGTGCAGCAAAGGGAAATGGGGTTGCCATGTAACCATCCTCGCGAAGGTTTGCGTTTGGCCTAATGGTAAAAGAGCTTGCAGGGTTTGCAAGCAGTTATTCGTGCCATTGCCCCCATGATTTTCAGTTAGCATATTTGAAAGCGTTACTGAGTGCGCGCGATCGATGTCCTTCTGCGCGATACGCTAATATGCGCTAAAATATGTCAAAATGTTACATTTAGTTGAATGTTTATCTAGACATCCGAGTTACACTACACGTTGGCGTCGATAAAAAGTAGGAAAAGCAATGGATATCGATAATAAGGCGCGAATTCACTGGGCGTGCCGCCGAGGAATGCGAGAATTGGATATCGCCATCATGCCCTTTTTTGAACATGAGTATGATGTGCTAAACGATGATGACAAACGCGCTTTTGTGCGTTTATTGCAGTGCGATGACCCTGACCTGTTCAACTGGTTGATGAACCACGGAGAACCGGAAGATGGGGAACCGAAACGCATGATCTCTCTTATTCAGACGCGAAATAAAGATCGTGGCCCTGTGGCGCTGTGATTTACGCGTCTCCTGGCGCATGCAGGTATTTTCTTTGCTGGTGCACGGGCCGTTGCTGCTGTTGATTCTGCTGGCACCGTGGCCGGACGGTTATGCGGTGCTCTGGCTCTCGCTGATGACGCTGGTGGTGTTCGGGTTTATCCGCAGCCAGCGTAATATCAAAGCGCGCCACGGCGAAATCGTGTTGCAGGCTGAAGCAAACCTAGAGTGGCAGCATCATCGCTGGCGCATTATCCGCCGTCCGTGGATGTTGAAAAACGGTATCTTACTGTCGCTGCGGCGCAGTGACGGCAAGCGGCGGCAGCGGCTCTGGCTGGCATCAGACAACATGGATAAGCAGGAGTGGCGACACTTGCGCCAGCTGTTGCTGGAGAATAAGGCGTGGGCGGGAGAAAACCCGGACGCACAGTAGTTTCAGGTTCAGCCGGCAGCACGCTGTCGGCTGATGTCTTTCCGGCGATTACATCTGCTCAGCCATTTCCAGTAAAATCTGCTCACACCACTGCTGTAAGCGCTCATCGCTTAGGTCATACTGATTCACTTCATCAAGCGCCAGCCCGACAAAGCATTTCCCATCCGGCGTGAGCGGTTTGGTGGTAGTGAACTCATAGCCTTCGGTGGGCCAATAGCCAATAAATATTGCACCGCTCGCGGCCAGCTGCTGATGCAACATGCCGAGGGCATCAAGGAACCATTCACCGTAGCCTAGCTGGTCACCCATGCCATACAGCGCAACGATTCTCCCTTGCAGATTCAACGAGGATAGCTGTCCCCAAAGGGCTTCCCAATCTTCCTGAATCTCACCGAAATCCCACGTTGGGATACCCAGAATCAGGAATTCATACTCTTCCATCTTCTGCGTATCGACATCTTTCACGTTATGCAGGTCGACCAGCGATTCGCCCAAGATATCGCGAATTTTTTCTGCTGCCATCTCGGTGTAGCAGGTGCTGGAGCCGTAGAACAAACCAATTTTCATATGCAATTGCAGCGTATTAAACAAACTTGCCATAAGCCTAACCGAATCTTACAGCGAGGTATATATCCGTCATACTTCAAGTTGCAGGTGCGTTGGCGGCGTTGGTTATTCGGCCCATCCCTGGACCTCACCTCTAACGAGGCCGCCGCACACGGCGTTCAAATCTGCTCCCGGCAGGTTTGTCACCCGAATCACTTACCCGAGTAAGCTCATCGGGATTGATGAATCTCATCCCTGAGATTCACCCTACGGGCCAGCGCAGGTGCCGTTCAAAATGTTAACGTTTTGTCCTGCAACACGAATTATTTAGGATATGGCGTAGATGTCGGGTGCGTGTGCTGTGAGAAAACACGGTGTAAAAAAAAGGGTGAAGATTACCTTCACCCCGCTTCACGTTTGCCTGTAAGGCTTATTCGAGTGCCTGATGACGTGTTTCTTTGGTCAGCAATAATGCGATAAGCGTTAAGGACGCCATGGCGAACAGGTAGACACCCACGTAGAACAGACCGTAGTTGGCGGTCAGCCAGGCGGCAATATACGGTGCAACCGATGCGCCCAGAATCGACGAAACGTTATAGGAGAACGACGCGCCGGTATAACGCACTTCGGTGGGGAACAGTTCAGGCAGCAATGCACCCATTGGCCCGAAGGTTAAGCCCATTAGACCCAGGCCCAGCACCAGAAATAACATTACCAGCGGTTGGCTGCCAGATCCTAACAGGGATGGGAACAGCATCGAGAACACTAGCATGCCGCAGGTAACAACAATCATGGTCTTACGGCGGCCATAGGCATCTGCCAACAGTCCGGCAACCGGGATCAGCAGACCAAAGGCAATAACCGCTACCATCAGCATCCACAGGAAGCTGTTACGCGAGAAGCCCAGCCCTTTGGGGATTGGCGAGGTGCCAAAGGTCATGGAATAGACCGTCATGATGTAGAACAGCGTATAGGTAGCAAGCATGATGAACGTGCCAAGAATGGTTGCTTTCAGATGCTTGTTCAGCAGCGTTCCCAGCGGAATACGGACTTTCTTGCCCGCTTCGATTGCTTTGGTAAACACGGGCGCTTCGTGCAGAGAGACACGCACATACAGGCCGATCAAGACCAATACCGCCGAGGCAACGAAAGGCACGCGCCATCCCCAGGTCATGAACTGCTCTTCGCTTAATAACCAGGAGAGCAGCAGGAACGTGCCGTTGGCGAAGAAGAAGCCGATCGGTGCGCCCAATTGCGGGAATGATCCATACAGTGCGCGCTTGTGGGCGGGTGCGTTTTCGGTAGCCAGCAATGCTGCTCCGCCCCACTCACCGCCCAGACCCAGTCCTTGACCAAAACGCGCCAATGCCAGCAGCAACGGTGCGAAAATGCCAATGCTTGCGTAGGTTGGTAGCAGGCCGATCAGTACGGTAGAGATCCCCATGGTCAGCAGAGAAGCGACCAGCGTCACTTTACGGCCGACGCGGTCACCGAAGTGGCCAAACAGCGCAGAACCAATCGGGCGAGCCACAAAGGCAATGGCAAAGGTGGCGAGCGACTGTAGCGTCGCGGCGGTCGGATCGCCCTGCGGGAAGAAAATATGCGGGAAAATCAGCACAGCGGCAGTGGCATAGATATAAAAATCGAAAAATTCGATCGCGGTTCCGATCAATGAAGCGACAACAACCTTACTGCGGGAGTTAACCGGGGCTGCGTCCGCCTCTGCATCGAGAGTGGGCGTGATGGTGGCTTGCATAGGACTCTATTATCTTTTTTTATCGACAGAACTGTCATTCTAGTCACAGAAAAAAAGCATTTCAATGCTAGCCCAAAAAGTGAAAAAGCGGCTACAGAGCCTGCTTTGGCGAGTTGCGCGATTGTAAATACTTCCTGTGATATAAGTTATGCTTTACCCTATTTTGTAGCGTCTGTCGCTGAATAATGCAGCATAAAATAAATTTGCATGAAAAATCGGCGGCGCGAATTCAGGTGATGATCCTGCCCCTTTTACCGTCACTTCGGGCATAATAACCACAGGGTTTTACCCTGCACGCCGTACAGCGAGGAGAAGCGTATGCAAGCACAGGATCGGGCACATATCGAACAGTTTCTTGAAGCTATGTGGCTGGAGCGAAACCTGGCGGACAACACGCTGACCTCCTACCGGCGAGATTTAACCGCACTGGCCGATTGGCTGGAGCATGCTGACAATGATTTATTGCAGGTGCAGGCGCTGGATCTGCAAGCTTATCTCGCCGAACGCGTGGAAGGGGGATACAAAGCGACCAGTTCGGCGCGTTTATTGAGTGCCATGCGTCGTTTTTTTCAGTATTTATACCGGGAAAAACGGCGTAGTGACGATCCCAGCGCGGTATTGTCTTCTCCTAAGTTGCCCCAGCGTTTGCCCAAAGACCTCAGCGAGGCGCAGGTGAATGCGTTGCTGCAAGCGCCCTGTGTCGAAGAACCACTCGAACTGCGCGATAAAGCCATGCTTGAGGTGCTGTATGCCACCGGGCTGCGCGTCTCGGAACTGGTGGGGCTGACCATTGCAGATGTCAGTTTACGCCAGGGTGTCGTGCGGGTGATTGGTAAAGGCAATAAAGAACGGCTGGTGCCGCTCGGGGAAGAGGCCATTTATTGGCTGGAGCGCTACCTTGAGCACGGTATGCCCTGGTTGCTGAACGGACAAACGCTGGATGTGCTGTTTCCAAGCTCCAGGGCGCAGCAGATGACGCGCCAAACCTTTTGGCACCGAATCAAACACTATGCCGTGCTGGCATCCATTGACAGTGAGAAGCTTTCACCGCATGTTTTACGCCATGCTTTCGCTACGCACTTGCTGAACCACGGGGCTGATTTGCGTGTCGTACAAATGTTGTTGGGACATAGCGATCTTTCAACAACGCAAATTTACACACACGTTGCCACTGAACGGCTGAAGCAATTGCATCAACAGCATCATCCGCGCGCCTGAGATTGCAGGCGAAACAAAGGGTAGACGGCTGAACGCGCCCTTTACCGGCGGAATACAGCATGAACGGGACTGAATACGATGAAAAAAGGGCTAATGGCGCTTTCCTTACTGCTCGCGGCGACGAGCAGCGCAGTACACGCCGACGACGCGGCGATTAAGCAGACGCTGACCAAACTGGGCATTGAAAAAATAGAGATCCAGCCTGCGCCGGTCGCTGGCCTTAAAACGGTGTTGACGGAAAGCGGCGTGCTCTACGTAACAGAAGATGGCAAACACCTGCTGCAAGGGCCGCTCTACGCATTGGATGGCGGCACGCCGGTGAACGTGACCAACCAGATTCTCAAGGGCAAACTGGATGCCTTGCAGGATCAAATGATCGTCTACAAAGCGGCGCAGGAAAAACATGTGATTACCGTTTTCACCGATATCACCTGTGGTTACTGTCATAAACTGCATGAGCAGATGAAAGACTACAACGATCTGGGCATTACCATTCGCTACCTGGCTTTCCCGCGTCAGGGGTTGAATTCGCCGACGGAAAAAGACATGCAGTCTATTTGGTGCACCGCTAACCGTAACAAGGCGTATGACGCCGCGTCGCGCGGTGAGGCTATCTCCCCGGCAACCTGCAAGACTAATATCGGTGCGCATTACGAACTGGGCATTCAGTTCGGTGTGCAAGGCACGCCAGCGATCGTGCTGGAAGACGGCACCGTGGTTCCGGGTTATCAGGCACCGAAAGAGATGTTAGCCATGCTGAATGCGCATCGAGCGGCGGCCAAACCGGGCGCGTAAATTGTCGTCCAGTTGCTCCATTAAAAAACGATAACGTGTAATGCACGCCGTCACGCAGTGGAATTGAAAATACAGTGGAATTAAAAACCATACTCCGCCGGCGTCCGCTGGCGGAAGGCAGTGGGCTTCCTGCAACGCTTTCGCCGTTACTACGTCGTCTGTACGCGCAGCGCGGTGTCACCGAGGGCCAGGAATTGGATCGCAGCCTGCGTGGTCTGCTTGATTATCGCCTGCTTGATGGCATTGATGACGCGGTGGCGTTGCTGCAGCAGGCGCTGGCAGAACAACGGCGCATCGTCGTGGTCGGTGATTTTGATGCCGACGGCGCGACCAGCACCGCGCTGGCCGTGTTGGCGCTGCGCAGCATGGGCGGTAGCCAGGTGACCTATCTGGTGCCGAACCGCTTTGAAGATGGCTATGGCCTGAGTCCAGAAGTGGTGGTGCAAGCAGAGAAGCTAGGCGCAGAGTTGATCCTGACGGTGGATAACGGCATTTCATCCCATGCCGGCGTGGATGATGCCCATCAGCGCGGCATTCAGGTGCTGGTGACTGACCATCACTTGCCGGGGGAAACGTTACCTGCCGCCGATGCGATGATTAACCCCAATTTGCGCGACTGTTCTTTTCCCTCCAAATCGCTGGCCGGTGTCGGCGTAGCGTTTTATCTGATGATGGCGCTGTTTGTGCGTCTGCGCGACAGCGGCTGGTTTAGCCAGCAAAGCTTGGCGGAACCGAAGCTGGCCGAACTGCTCGATTTGGTAGCGCTAGGCACCGTGGCCGATGTGGTGCCACTCGATGCGAATAACCGTATTCTGGTATCGCAAGGACTAAATCGCATTCGTGCCGGCAAGTGTCGCCCTGGTATTCGCGCCTTGCTGGAAATCGCTAATCGCGATGCCAGCCAACTGGTGGCCAGCGATCTGGGTTTTGCGATTGGGCCACGTCTCAATGCGGCAGGACGTTTGGATGATATGTCGATTGGCGTGGCGCTGCTGCTGTGCGATGACATCGTCGAAGCGCGGATGCAGGCCAGCGATCTGGATGCGCTCAATCTGGCGCGGCGTGAAATTGAACAAGAGATGCAGGCGGAAGCCATGCAACTGTGCGAAAAGCTGGAGCACGGCCTCGATCAACTGCCTATGGGCATCGCTATGTACCACCCCGAATGGCATCAGGGCGTGGTCGGTATTCTGGCATCGCGGCTTAAAGAGCGTTTCCATCGCCCGGTGATTGCGTTTGCACCGGCGGGTGAGGGCGTGCTCAAGGGATCGGGACGTTCGATTCCCGGTCTGCACTTGCGCGATGCGCTGGAGCGCCTGGATACCCGCTATCCAGGGCTGATGGTTAAATTTGGCGGTCACGCGATGGCGGCGGGGCTATCGCTGGAAGAGCATCAGTTTGATATTTTCCGCGCGCGCTTTGGTGAACTGGTCGGCGAGTGGCTGGATGAATCGCATTTGGAAGGCGTTATCTGGTCGGACGGTGAACTGATACAAACCGAACTGAATCTGGTGACGGCAGAGATGCTGCGCGATGCCGGGCCGTGGGGACAGGCGTTTCCTGAGCCCACGTTTGACGGGCGTTTTCGTATCTTGCAGCAGAAGCTGTTGAAAGAGCGTCACCTGAAGCTGATGGTAGAGCCGGTTAACGGCGGTCCGCTGCTGGACGGTATCGCGTTTAACGTGGATACCCGTTGCTGGCCCGACAGCAGCATTCGTGAGGCTGAGCTGGCTTACCGCCTTGAGGTTAACGAGTTTCGCGGTAAACGCAGTGTGCAATTGTTGATACAGCATTTGTGGCCGCTGTAGTGAGTCATTGCACGCAGGGGTAAAATTGCGCCAGACGGCTGTAAACCTGGTGTGTATTCCGCTAGAATAACCGGTTTATATCCGTCATACTTCAAGTTGCAGGTGCGTTGACTGCGCTCGCTCACCCGAATCACTTACCTGAGTAAGCTCATCGGGATTCGTTCGCTTGCCGCCTTCCCGCAGCTCGAATTATTTAGGGTATATATCCATTTTTCTCCGTCGTTTGACGGCTAACGTAAGACGCTAATCATGTTTGAAATTAATCCGGTAAAAAACCGCATTCAGGACCTGTCTGACCGGACAGCTGTTCTGAGGGGGTATCTTTGACTATGATGCCAAGAAAGAACGCCTGGAAGAAGTAAACGCCGAGCTGGAACAGCCCGACGTCTGGAATGAACCTGAGCGCGCACAAGCGCTGGGTAAAGAGCGTTCCTCGCTAGAAGCGATCGTCGACACCATCGATCAGATGACACAGGGACTGGAAGACGTTTCCGGCCTGCTTGAACTGGCAGTGGAAGAGGACGACGAAGAGACGTTCAACGATACCATCACCGAAGTGGATGGGCTGGAAGCCAAGCTGGCACAGCTTGAATTCCGCCGCATGTTCTCCGGCGAATACGACAGCGCCGACTGCTACCTCGATATTCAATCCGGCTCCGGCGGCACGGAAGCGCAGGATTGGGCCAGCATGCTGCTGCGCATGTACCTGCGTTGGGCCGAGAGCAAAGGCTTCAAGACCGAAGTGATTGAAGAGTCTGAAGGGGAAGTCGCGGGTCTCAAATCGGCCACCATCAAGATTATCGGTGACTATGCGTTTGGCTGGCTGCGCACCGAGACGGGCGTGCACCGTTTAGTGCGTAAGAGCCCGTTTGACTCCGGTGGTCGCCGCCATACCTCATTCAGTTCCGCGTTTGTCTACCCGGAAGTGGATGATGATATTGATATCGAAATCAATCCGGCAGATCTGCGTATTGACGTATATCGCGCCTCCGGTGCCGGTGGACAGCACGTTAACCGTACCGAATCTGCGGTGCGTATTACCCACTTGCCCACCAACATTGTTACCCAGTGTCAGAATGACCGTTCCCAGCACAAGAACAAAGATCAAGCGATGAAGCAGCTGAAAGCGAAGCTGTATGAGTTTGAGATGCAAAAGAAAAATGCTGAGAAGCAGGTGCTGGAAGACAACAAGTCCGATATCGGTTGGGGCAGCCAGATTCGTTCCTACGTACTGGATGATTCCCGAATCAAAGACCTGCGCACCGGGGTGGAAACGCGTAATACCCAGGCTGTGTTGGATGGCGATCTGGACCGATTTATTGAAGCAAGTTTAAAAGCGGGGTTATAACAAGTCACATGGCTGAGTCACAATCACAGGGTGCCGATCAGGCGCTGGATCTGAACAACGAATTGAAAGCGCGCCGCGAAAAGCTGTCGGCGCTGCGTGAACACGGTATCGCTTTTCCTAATGATTTCCGCCGTGATTCCACTTCTGATGCGCTGCATGCGGCTTACGACGATAAAGAAAACGAAGAGCTGGAAGCGCTGGGCATCGACGTGGTCGTGGCGGGTCGTATGATGACGCGCCGCATCATGGGTAAAGCCTCGTTCGTGACGTTACAAGATGTGGGTGGCCGCATTCAGCTGTACGTGGCGCGTGACGACCTGGCGGAAGGCATCTATAACGAACAGTTCAAAAAGTGGGATCTGGGCGATATCCTGGGCGCACGTGGCAAGGTGTTCAAAACCAAGACCGGTGAGCTTTCCATCCATTGTACTGAACTGCGTTTGCTGACCAAGGCGCTGCGTCCGCTGCCGGACAAATTCCACGGTCTGGCGGATCAGGAAACCCGCTATCGCCAGCGCTATCTGGATCTGATTGCCAACGATGAATCGCGCAACACCTTCCGCGTGCGTTCGCAGATCATGTCCGGTATCCGCCGTTTCATGGTGGAACGTGGGTTTATGGAAGTTGAAACCCCGATGATGCAGGTGATTCCCGGTGGCGCTTCCGCGCGTCCTTTTGTGACTCACCATAATGCGCTGGATATTGACATGTATCTGCGTATTGCGCCGGAACTGTACCTGAAGCGTCTGGTGGTGGGGGGTTTTGAACGCGTGTTCGAAATCAACCGTAACTTCCGCAACGAAGGGGTTTCGCCGCGTCACAACCCGGAATTCACCATGATGGAACTTTATATGGCCTATGCCGATTATAAAGATCTCATCGAGTTGACCGAGAGCCTGTTCCGCACCCTGACACAAGACGTGCTGGGCAGTACCACGGTGCCTTACGGCGATCAGACGTTTGATTTTGGTAAGCCGTTTGAGAAGCTGACCATGCGCGAGGCAATCTGCAAATATCGTCCGGAAACCAACGTGACGGATCTGGACGATTTTGATAAAGCATCGGCGATTGCAACATCTCTCGGGATCAAGATCGAAAAAGGCTGGGGTCTGGGCCGTATCGTGACCGAGATCTTCGAAGAAACCGCGGAAGCGAATCTGATCCAACCGACCTTTATCACCGAATACCCGGCGGAAGTCTCCCCGTTGGCGCGTCGTAATGATGACAACCCGGAAATCACCGATCGTTTCGAATTCTTCATCGGTGGGCGTGAAATTGGTAATGGCTTCTCCGAGTTGAACGACGCAGAAGATCAAGCGGAGCGTTTTGCCGATCAGGTACGTGCAAAGGATGCGGGTGACGACGAAGCCATGTTCTACGATGAAGACTACGTTACCGCGTTGGAACACGGTCTGCCGCCAACCGCGGGACTGGGCATCGGTATCGACCGTATGGTGATGCTGTTTACCAACAGCCACACCATTCGTGACGTGATCCTGTTCCCAGCGATGCGTCCGCAGAAGTAAGTTTCTTCGAACGACGGATGCGTAATAAACCCTATGCTTGCATGGGGTTTTTTTTATCCCTGGTCATCCCGCGAGCCATGCTGGTAAACCCACAGCGAAAAATGCTACCGTCACGCTTCTGTTTCGGGGGGAAGTGGCTCCATGATCACCTATCGTGATGGCTGGTTTGAACTGGCGTTGTTAGAAAATACCGGCGGATTTCCACGCCACACCCATGATGAATATGTGATTAGCGCCAATCTTAACGGCGTGGAGCATGTCTGGCTGGATGGCAACACCTTTGATGTCGATCCCCTGATGGTGACCACCTACAATCCGCATCAGCTACAAAGTGGTGATAACAGCGATGGGCGCTGGCAATGTGCCTCACTCTACGTACAACCCGGCGCGTTTGAGCATTTCTTTGGTCGTGCCTTTCGGTTTGCACAAGGCGTGCAACAGACTCCCGTTCTGGCGCAACAGTTGAAGCTATTGGCAAGCCCCAGCGATGAGCCAGGCGAGGGGGCGATGTATCAGGAGCGGCTGGTGCTGCTACTGGCCGCATTGATGGACAACGACATGGGCAGCCCTGCGCCGTTAAAGATGGTCAGCGAGGGTGGCAGAGTCAAACGCATCAAGGCGCGTTTACTCGATTGCCTGGCAGAACCGCCCAATCTGGATACGTTGGCGCGTGATGAACACATTACCGTGGCGCATTTGGTGCGCAGTTTTCATCAGGAAGCCGGTATGCCGCCGCTGGCCTGGCTGATGCAGCGCCGTATCGGCAAAGCGCGTGAGTTGCTGCGTCAGGGCATGAGTATCAGTGAGGTTGCGCTTAGTCTTGGCTTTGCCGATCAGGCGCACTTTACCAAAACCTTCAACCGCTTTAATGCCATGACGCCGGGGCGTTTTCAGCGTATCAATTTCTGACAATACGTCCTGCCATCTACCCCGTAGACTTGTGCGTATTGTTGATGTCTGTGGAGTTATGGCGGTTATGTTGTTAGTGGTGCTTAATGGCATTTTGCTTTCCCTCTCGCTGTGCCTGGATTTGGGGATGGTGAATACGGCGATCATTAATCGGGGTATGCGTGACGGGCCGCGTGCCGCGTTTATGATTGGCTTTGGTTCCTGTTTTGGCGATCTGGTTTACGCGGCACTTTCCGCGTTTGGTTTAGCGGTTATTTTTACCGCGCTGCCGGTACGCTGGGCGCTGTGGATTGGTGGCGGTGCCATTCTGCTGTGGATGACGTGGAACATGGCGCGTATGGCCTGGCGTGATTATCAGACGCAGCGTTCAGCGCCAGTGGATGCGGATGTCGTGGATGCGGCGACGGTAGCAAAACGGTTTCGCGGCTATGATTTTCTGAGCGGCATGGGGATGGCGCTGGCATCACCGACCGCGCTGCTGTGGTTTGCTGCGATTGGCGGCTCGATTATCGCGCAGTCAACGGACGGCTCAACGCTGATGGTGAGTGTGTTTCTCAGCGGTTTCTTTATCGGTGGACTGCTGTGGACGCTGTTTTTGGCGGGCATGATCAAGTTTGGCCGACAAGCGCTGCAAGGGCTGCTGACCTTTTACTGCTATGTCATCTCGGCACTGCTGTTTGCCTATTTTGCCGTGCAGGTTATCTACCACGGCTACCAAACGTTGCTGGTCCCGCTGACGCTGGCTGACTGATTGCTCAATACGCCACCACTTTCGCCGGGTTTTTGCTTGCCCGGCAAGCGGATAGCGCTATAATGCGCAACGCACACCTGATGCGAGTGTAGTTCAATGGTAGAACGAGAGCTTCCCAAGCTCTATACGAGGGTTCGATTCCCTTCACTTACGCAAATCTATGCGTTGATCTGTGTAGTCTCCTTGTTCTCGCCAATGGCTCAGGCTGATGTACACACTTTCCCGTATTTCCCCGATAACGTCGCCGAGCGTGCCTTGAGAACGTTTCATTTAACCTGTTGATTTTTTGTGTAAATAAACGGGAGGCTGTTTTTTGATCTTCAAGGTAAATATCTTTTATAAATTCTGCATAGTGATGTTTTCATTTGCTTATAGATAGATGAAATACTATTCACAAACAGCAATAAATATCATTATCATTACCTGATATTTTGAACAAAAGCAGCATTTAATACCAAAATCGCTGTATATTTAAGTAAATAACGACGTTCCGTGATCACATATCTACCCTTTTGGGGGTAATAGCTCCTACCCGCTTGATCGATATCAATCCCACATTATTAGCAAGCCTTTATGGTTAGCAGGGTAAGCAAAGTGGGATAATAATCATGAAGAAAATTATTGAAGACCTTTTACACCAGGAAATATCTCGTCGGGACGCGGTGATCGATGCCGCGAAAATCGGCTCGGCGGTGGCGATTACCAGCGCTATCAGCTTGCCGTTTTCTGCCAATGCTCAACCGTCGGTGACGCCAACCGGTGTGGTGAATGACAATGAAACCGTTCGTCACAGTGCGTGTTTGGTTAACTGCGGCAGTCGCTGTCCGCTGAAGGTGATTGTGAAGGACGATCGCATCGTGCGTATCGAGCCGGAAGATGCCAAAGATGACAGCGTGTTCGGTGAACACCAGATTCGCCCTTGTCTGCGCGGGCGTTCTAACCGCTGGCGCGTTTACAGCCCGGATCGCATCAAATACCCGATGAAGCGTGTCGGTAAACGCGGTGAAGGCAAATTCAAACGCATCAGTTGGGAAGAGGCGACCGCGTTTGTCGCCTCGGAAATGAAGCGCATTGCTGAAAAATATGGCAATGAGGCGATCTACTATAACTATCAATCCGGCGCCTATTATCACAATCAGGGAACGCACGCGTGGAAACGCCTGCTGAATCTGACGGGCGGCTACCTGAACTATCACAACACCTACTCTACCGCGCAAATCGCGACTGCTACGCCGTATACGCACGGTACCTATGTCGGCAGCCACTTTACGCAGATTGCCCATTCCGATCTGGTGGTATTTTTTGGCCTCAACCTGTCGGAAACCCGTATGTCTGGTGGCGGGCAGGTGGAAGAGCTGCGTCGCGCGTTAGAAAAATCGCAGGCCCGCGTGGTGATCATCGATCCACGTTACACCGATTCCGTCATCACCCAGCATGCTGAGTGGTTAGCGATTCGTCCAACCACCGATGCAGCATTGGTCGCGGGGCTGGCTCACACCCTGATTAGCGAAAACCTGATCGATGAAGCGTTGGTCAACCGCTATAGCGTCGGGTTTGACGCCAGCACGTTGCCTGCGTCTGCGGCACCGAATGCCAGCTACAAGGACTATATTCTGGGAACCGGACCAGATGGTATTGCCAAAACGCCAGAATGGGCGGCGAACGTTACCGGTATTCCGGCGGTGCGCATTCGTCAGTTGGCGCGGGAAATCGCGGGTGCGCGCGCCTGCTATATCGGTCAGGGCTGGGGGCCGCAGCGCCACGCTAACGGTGAACAAACCGTACGCGCTATCCAGACATTGCCAGCGCTTACCGGTCACTTTGGGTTGCAGGGCACCAACAACGGCAACTGGCCTTATGGTACACCCTACGGTGTTCCAACCTTGCCCGTGGGCAGCAACCCGATCAAAACCTCGATCCCTTGCTATCTTTGGACGGATGCCATTCTGAATCCGGAAAAAATGACGGCCACCACCATGGGCGTGAAAGGCGCGGAAAAGCTGCGCGTCGGCATTAAAATGGTGGTCAATCAGGCAGGGCAGGCGCTGTTGAACCAGCACGGTGATATCAACCGTACGCGTAAAATTCTGGCGGATGACACCCTGTGTGAAACCATCGTGGTGATTGATAACCACATCACGCCCAGCGCCAAGTTCGCCGATATTTTGCTGCCGGAAACCAGCTATCTGGAAGCGGAAGATCTGGTTGATAGCTCGTACTCAACGGGCTCGCACAACTACATGATCGCTATCCAGAAAACCATCACGCCGATGTGGGAAGTGCGCAGCACCTACGACATCTGTGCCGATATCGCGGGTCATCTGGGGCTGAAAGAACAATTCACCGAAGGCCGCACGCAGGCGCAGTGGGTGGAGAAACATTACCAACAGGTGAAAGAGAAACGCACCTACTTGCCGGAGTGGTCTGTTGCGAAAGAGAAGGGCGTTATCGATCAACAGATCGCGACGGAAAAACAGAGTATTGCCTTTCTGGATTTCCGAGCAGATCCGCAGGCCAATCCGCTGAAAACACCGTCAGGCAAGATAGAGATCTATTCCGAAGCGCTAGCCAAACTGGCTCAAACCTGGACGTTGCCGGAAGGCGATCGTATTCCGGCGATCTCTGAGTTCTGCGTGGTGCGTGAATCTCATCTCAATAAAACCATGACGGCCAAATATCCGCTGCAACTCAGTGGGTTCCATACCAAGGGCCACACCCACTCCACCTACAGCAACGTACAATTCCTGCATGAAGCCGTGCCGGATGAAGTCTGGATCAACCCGATAGATGCGGCGGCGCGCCAACTGAAATCTGGCGATCGCGTGCGGGTATTTAACGACCGCGGCGTGGTGGAAATCCCCTGCAAAGTCACACAGCGTATTCTCCCTGGCGTCGCCGCTATGCCGCAAGGGGCCTGGACGCGCCTTGACAGCGCGGGCGTCGATGTTGGCGGGTGCATTAACACCCTGACCTCCCAGGATCCTTCGCCGCTGGCGAAAGGTAATCCGCAACACACCAACCTGGTTGAGATTCAGCGCGCTTAAGGGGAAATAACTGATGACACAATATGGCTTTTATGTTGACTCCTCGCGCTGTTCGGGCTGCAAAACCTGTCAGGTCAGTTGCAAGGATAATAAAGATTTGGATCTTGGCCCGAAACTGCGCCGTGTCTATGAATACGGCGGCGGCAATTGGGTAAAAGAGGGCGAATCCTGGCAAAACGACACCTACAGCTACTACCTGTCGATCGCCTGTAACCACTGTGACGATCCGACCTGTGTGGCCGGTTGTCCAACCGGTGCCATGCACAAGCGTAAAGAGGATGGGCTGGTGCTGGTGGATGAGAACGTGTGCGTTGGCTGCCGTTACTGTGAGATGCGTTGCCCCTACGGTGCGCCGCAGTTTGATGCGCACGCCAAGGTGATGCGCAAATGTGACGGCTGTCTGGATCGGTTGCAGAAAAATCTGCGTCCGATCTGTGTCGATTCCTGTCCGCAACGCGCACTGGATTTTGGGCCTATTGATGAACTGCGTGCCAAATACGGCACCGAAAACGAGATCGCACCGTTACCTTCTGCGTCGCTGACGCACCCGAATCTGATCGTCAAACCGCACCCGAAAGCGCGGCCGAGCGGCGATAAAGACGGTGCTATTCAAAACTTGCAGGAGGTGCGCCATGCATGAGTTGCCTTTGGTGTTTTTTACCGTGCTCACGCAGAGTGCGGTGGGGGCGTTTATCCTGCTGTTGGTGGCGGGGGTGTTAAAACAGGTGGAGGCGCGGCCGTTAGCGATTGGGCTGTTTGCTGCAATGTGTCTGTTTGGCCTGGCCCTGCCGATCGCGGGGTTGCATCTCGGGCAGCCACTGCGTGCCATGAACGTGCTGCTGCGCGCCGGGCACTCGCCGATGAGCAACGAAATCGTGCTGTCGTCGCTGTTTTGCGCGTTCGGCGGTCTCGGGGCGCTGGGGTTGCTGCTTAATCGCGGCGCACAACGCCTGTTCAGCGCGCTGACCTGGATCGCTGCGGTGGTGGGGGTGCTGTTCTTGTTGGCTATCCCGCGCATTTATCAGTTGCCGACCGTGGCGACCTGGAACACCAGCTACACGCTGTTGATGATGCTGCTGACGCCGATGATTGGTGGCGGTGCGCTGGCGGCGGTATTGGGTGCACGCCGGATTGGGCTGGCCGTTAGCGTAGTGGCGACGCTGGCGAGCTTCTGCCTGCGTCCGGGCTACATGGCAACCTTGATGAGCGCAGACAGTGCGCTGACCAGTGCACAGCTTGCCTGGTTCAGTGCGCAGGCCATTCTGCTCGCGGTGGGGGTCGTGGGGGCGATAGTGCATGTCCGTTATAACACCGGACGCTCACTGTTGGCGGCCAGTGCGCTGGTGGTGATTGTTGCTGAGCTGGCGGGCCGTGTCGCGTTCTATAACCTGTGGACGTTACCGATGTAATGCCGTGCCGCCCTGCGAGCGATCGCTCGGGGCGGCATCCTAAGGGGAGAGCCCGATGTCATCTATAGCCGTGTTGCCACGTTTTCTGGGCGCACTCTTTTACTATCCGCCGACACACCCCGATGTGCAGGCTATTGTTGTGAGCTTATCTGCGCTGCCCACGCTGTGCCCTTGGGCAGAGCGCACCGAAATGGAAACATTGTGCCAGCACTGGCCGGTGCCTGATGCAGACGCGTTTATCTGGCAATACTCGGTGCTATTTGAAGGGCAGGGGGAGATGTTTGCACCGCCCTGGGCGTCGGTCTATCTGGAAAACGACAACCTGCTCATGGGGGAAAGTACGGCTCGCTATCGCGCTTTCCTCCATCAGCACGGGCTGTCGTTTACTGGTGCGCAGCAGGAGCCGGAGGATCAATTTGGGTTGGTGCTGCTGGCGCTCGCTGCACTGTTGGAACGAGAGGAAGCGCAGGCCGCACACACGCTGCTGGAAACGTATTTGCTGCCTTGGAGCGATCGTTATCTGGAACGCTTACAGCAAAATCCTCACAGCCCGTTCTACGCTCAACTGGCCGTCGTGACTCGCTTGCTACTACAAGGGATGCAGCGTCATTATGGGTTGCAGCCCGAAACGCCACGGATGTTTTTCTAATGGAAAAGGATGAGCGCTACTATCGTGGATATTTGTCTCATCGCTACGTCAGTCGGCGCGGGTTATTCCGCGCCTTTCTTAATGCCTCGCACCCGCCTGAGCCGCTACCCGATAGCGCTCAACTGCGTGCGCCACGTCCTCCTGGTGCGTTGCCTGCACCGCAGTTTTATCAACAGTGTAACCGTTGCCAGCAGTGCGTTAAGGCTTGCCCAATGGGCGTGTTGACCGTCAATGAAGACGGTTATCCGCAGTTGGCCATTGAATACGCCAGTTGCGATGGCTGTCAGACATGCATCGCGCATTGCCCCTCGGGGGCGCTATTGCCGCAGGCACACTTTGATACCGGATTACGTCCGACGATCGGCGCTACCTGCATCAGTCAGCAACGCCACTGCCGTAGTTGCATCGATACCTGCCCGAGTCAGGCACTTTCCCTCAGTGAGCGCGGATTGCCGGATGTCGACAACGCGCGGTGTTATGGCTGTGGAGAATGCTTGATTCAGTGTGAAATCCAGGCAATTTCATTGACCCCATTCGCTTAAATAACGCGTCAATATCTCCCCCGTCATACCGTCATTTTCGCAGTGACACTGTGATTTTTATTTTTAAACATCATGTTATTGTGACGCCAATGACCATTATTAATTTTAAATAAAACATCAATGAATGTATAAAATAATAAGCACTGATTGAACTTTTAATTGAGTGGTTTAATTAAACGTATTTTAAACACAATTCGGATGGGGCTTGTTTAGGGTGTTAATCTGAGTTATTTTAGTAATGCATACATGTATCATTATTTGTAATGGTTAAAAAACGGGACTCGGCTATATTTATCAGCCAGATTTTTTCTTATTCTCTTTTGTGAGGGAGTATAAATTAAGGTGGTGAAACTATGACGTTTTTTACGCTTATTATTTTATCACCAGGATAATGTCATGCTTGATTTTTTACCTTTTTCTCGCCCTTCTTTGGGAGAGGAAGAGATTGCTGCCGTGAATACGGTCATGTTATCCGGGTGGATCACCTCAGGGCCAAAAAATCAGCAACTGGAAGCTGCTTTTTGTACATTGACTGGCAACAAGCACGCCATTGCGGTCAGTTCTGCGACGGGCGGGATGCACGTCACCTTGATGTCGCTGGATATCTCCCCTGGCGATGAAGTTATTACCCCCTCGCTGACCTGGGTTTCTACCCTCAACATGATTGTCTTGCTTGGCGCTGTGCCCGTGATGGTGGACGTCGATCGCGATACGCTGATGGTCACACCTGAGGCCATTGCTGCGGCTATCACGCCTCGCACGCGCGCCATTATTCCCGTGCATTACGCTGGCGCACCCGCCGATATAGACGCGATTCGCGCCATCGGGCATCGTCACGGCATCCCCGTTATTGAAGATGCTGCTCATGCCGTCGGGGCCGAGTATCGCGGCGCCCCTGTTGGGGCGACAGGCACCGCGATTTTCTCCTTTCATGCCATCAAAAATATGACCTGTGCCGAGGGCGGACTGGTGGTCACC
Source organism: Symbiopectobacterium purcellii (assembly GCF_019797845.1). Taxonomy (NCBI): domain Bacteria; kingdom Pseudomonadati; phylum Pseudomonadota; class Gammaproteobacteria; order Enterobacterales; family Enterobacteriaceae; genus Symbiopectobacterium; species Symbiopectobacterium purcellii. Next base: position 744,525 of record NZ_CP081864.1, read on the forward strand.
GATAATGACCAGCTTGCCGAACGTATCCGCAGCCTTAAATTTCACGGACTGGGCGTGAATGCCTATGACAGACTCGCACAGGGACGAGCACCACAGGCAGAAGTGATAACACCGGGGTACAAATACAATCTCAGTGATATCCATGCCGCGATTGCGTTAGTGCAATTTGGCAAGCTGGCGCATATTAATCAGCAGCGTCAGGAGATTGCGCAACGCTATTTATCAGCGCTTGCCGATACGCCACTGCTGCCGCTACGTCAGCCTGAATGGCCCCATCACCACGCCTGGCACCTGTTTATTTTGCGTGTTGATGCAGAACGCTGCGGTATTTCACGCGATGCGTTGATGGCTGCACTGCAAGCGCAAGGGATTGGCACTGGTCTGCATTTTCGCGCTGTCCATACCCAGAAATTTTACCGTGAACGTTTTCCCGCACTTGAACTTCCTCATACGGAATGGAACAGCGAACGCCTGTTATCCATTCCCCTGTTTCCGGATATGACTTATGACGACACATCACGCGTTATCGATGCGCTGCGCAAACTTGCCTGCGGTTGATATGTTTACCTTTCCTACGATAAAAAAAGTCTCCGTTGTCATCCCGGTATTCAACGAGCAAGAGAGCCTGCCTGCGCTGATTCAGCGCACGGTGGCGACCTGTGAAACGTTGGGTAGGGCCTATGAGATTGTATTGGTTGATGATGGCAGCAATGACAATTCGGCGCGACTGATGGTGCAATCCAGTGAAATGCCAGATAGCCACGTGATTGCCGTATTGCTTAACCGGAATTACGGTCAGCATGCCGCGATCATGGCGGGATTTAGCCATGCCTCGGGCGATGTGATCATTACGCTGGATGCCGATCTCCAGAATCCACCGGAAGAGATCCCGCGTTTGGTGGCAAAGGCCGATGAAGGCTACGACGTGGTCGGCACGGTGCGTCAAAACCGTCAGGATAGCCTGTTTCGCAAAATATCATCGCGCCTGATAAACCGTTTTATCCAGCGTACCACCGGCAAGGTCATGGGCGATTATGGCTGTATGCTGCGCGCTTATCGACGCCATATCGTCGATGCCATGTTGACCTGCCACGAACGCAGCACCTTTATCCCCATCCTTGCCAATATCTTTGCGCGTAAGGCGACGGAGATTCCTGTCGAGCACGCTGAGCGCCAGCACGGCGATTCCAAATACAGCATGATCGGTTTGATCAGCCTGATGTATGACCTGGTGACTTGCCTGACCACGACCCCCTTGCGTCTGCTTAGCGTGATAGGTAGTGCTATCGCGCTGTCAGGGTTCTTGCTGACCTTTGTGCTGGTAGCGTTGCGTCTGGTACTTGGGCCCGAGTGGGCGGCCGAGGGCGTTTTCATGCTGTTCGCCTTTTTGTTCAGCTTTATCGGCGCCCAGTTCGTGGGGATGGGGATACTCTGTGAATATATTGGCCGTATTTACAACGATGTGCGTGCTCGCCCTCGTTATTTTGTGCAACGCGTCGTTAAGGGTGAGACCCGCAAAGACGAGACTCGCCAAGAAAGTAATGTGAAATGAATACCGTTGTTTTTGCTTACCATGATATGGGATGCGTTGGCATCAATGCCTTGCTGGCCTCTGGCTATCGCATCAGTGCTATTTTCACCCATGCGGATACGCCCGGTGAAAATCCGTTTTTTGGCTCAGTGGCGCGTATTGCCGCCAGAATGGGTATTCCTGTCTATACACCGGAAGACGTGAATCATCCGCTGTGGCGTGAACGCATTCGCGCGCTCGCGCCGCAGGTCATTTTTTCTTTCTATTACCGCCGCGTGCTGAGTGACGCGATTTTGCAGTGCGCCCCCTTAGGGGCATTTAACCTGCATGGCTCGCTATTGCCGCAATACCGTGGTCGCGCACCGCTGAATTGGGTATTGGTCAACGGAGAGACGCAAACGGGCGTCACGCTGCACCGCATGACGTCAGAACCCGATGCAGGCCCGATTATCGCACAACAGCGGGTCGATATTGCACCAGATGACGATGCGCCTGGTTTGCACCATAAACTGTGCGAATCCGCAGACAGTCTGTTACGCGATATCCTGCCAGCGATCAAATCCGGTAACTATCCACAACAGGAACAGGATCACGCACAGGCCAGCTATGTCACCCGGCGAACCCCGGAGGCGGGGCGGATGGACTGGTCGCGACCTGCGCATGAATTGCACAACCTGGTGCGGGCGGTCACGGACCCGTGGCCGGGTGCCTTTTGTTATGCCGGTGCAACACGCTTGACGGTGTGGTCTTCCCGTCTGCGGCAGGATTTCCCTTGTGCACCGAGTGGAACGGTATTATCTGTCTCACCGCTGGTGGTTGCCTGCGGCAGCGATGCGCTGGAGATAGTGACCGGGCAGAGTGATAACAGTGTATTTATGGCGGGTGAGCAACTGGCACAAACCGTGGGCATGGTGGAAGGGGCCAGGCTGAATGCCCGCTTGCCGTGTCAGCCAACGCGCGTGCGGGTATTGATCCTCGGGGTAAACGGTTTTATCGGCAACCACCTGACGGAACGGTTACTGCAAGATGAAAAATACGAAGTCTACGGCCTGGATATCGGTTCCGATGCCATTGCCCGTTTCCTGCTTAACCCGCGTTTCCACTTTGTTGAAGGCGACATCACCATTCACTCGGAGTGGATCGAGTATCACATCAAAAAATGTGATGTGATTTTGCCGCTGGTTGCCATTGCCACGCCGATTGAATACACGCGCAATCCGCTGCGGGTGTTCGAACTGGATTTCGAAGAGAACCTGAAAATCGTGCGTAGCTGTGTCAAACATCACAAGCGCATCATCTTCCCTTCTACGTCTGAAGTGTACGGAATGTGCAGCGATAAGGTGTTCGATGAAGATTGCTCATCGCTGGTGGTTGGGCCGATTAACAAACAGCGTTGGATCTATTCGGTATCGAAGCAACTGCTGGATCGGGTGATCTGGGCATACGGCGAGAAGCAGGGGCTGCGTTTCACGCTGTTCCGCCCCTTCAACTGGATGGGGCCACGGCTTGATAGTCTGGATGCTGCCCGAATCGGCAGTTCGCGTGCCATTACGCAGTTGATCCTGAATCTGGTGGAAGGATCGCCCATCAAGCTGATTGATGGTGGTGAACAGAAGCGCTGTTTTACCGATATCAATGATGGCATCGAGGCGTTATTCCGCATCATTGAAAATCGTGATAACGCCTGTGATGGGCGAATCATCAATATCGGTAACCCGAAGAATGAGGCCAGTATCCGCGAACTCGCGCAGATGTTGCTCGAAAGCTTTGAACGTCATCCGCTTCGGCATAGCTATCCGCCATTTGCTGGCATGTGCGTGGTGGAGAGCGGCAGTTACTACGGCAAGGGCTATCAGGATGTGGAGCACCGTAAACCGAGCATCGCCAATGCCCGCCGCCTTTTGGGATGGGAGCCTCAGGTTGAGATCCGTCAGACGATTGACGAAACGCTGGACTTTTTCCTGCGCGCTAACGCTTCACCGGATTCTACCCCATGAAGCGTGTCGGGCTGCGTATTGATGTCGACACCTGGCGTGGTACGCGAGTGGGTATGCCGCGCCTGCTGGAGACGTTAGAGCAACATGGGATTCAGGCAAGCGTCTTTTTCAGCGTCGGGCCAGATAATATGGGGCGACACCTCTGGCGTCTGGCCAAACCGGCCTTTTTACGCAAGATGCTGCGCTCCAAGGCCGCGTCGTTGTATGGCTGGGACATCCTGTTGGCGGGTACGGCCTGGCCGGGCCGCTTGATTGGGCGCGGTAATGCGGACGTCATGCGGCAAACGGCGCGTACCCACGAGGTGGGGCTCCATGCTTGGGATCACTTTGCCTGGCAAACCTGGGCGGGCATTTGGAATCCGGCACAGCTACATCACCATATTGCGCTTGGTAAGACCGCGTTGGAAGATCTACTGGGTCAGGCTGTCACCTGTTCCGCCGTGGCTGGATGGCGGGCGGATCAGCGCGTCATTGAGGCTAAGCAGTGCTTTGGTTTCCGCTATAACAGCGATTGTCGCGGAAGCACGCCATTTCGGCCGCGTCTGGCAGACGGTACGCTAGGTACCGTTCAGATTCCGGTTTCACTGCCTACCTGGGATGAGGTTATCGGCTCCACCGTGCAACCGCAACAGTTCAACCGCTATCTGCTCAACGCCATGCACAGCGCGCGAGGGACACCGGTGTATACCGTGCACGCAGAGGTAGAGGGCATCGCCTTCCAGCGGGAATTTTCGGCGCTGCTCGCTATGGCGCATCTTGAGGGACTTCAGTTTTGTCCCCTGGGGGCGTTGCTTCCAGAATCCGAGGCCGATTTGCCCGTTGGGCACGTTGTGCGCCACTCGATTGATGGGCGTGAAGGATGGCTAGGTTGTCAACAGTGGCTGAATAATCAACAATATCAGGTCGGTCAGCCATGAAAACAGTCACCTACACGCTCGCATTGGTCGCCCTGTGGGCGCTCTACTACATTATCCCTATTGAATACCGCTTGCTCTGGCAGCCTGATGAAACCCGCTATGCCGAAATCAGCCGCAGCTTGCTGGCCTCAGGGGATTGGGCTGTACCGCGATTTTTAGGTATTCGCTACTTTGAAAAACCGATCGCCGGCTACTGGATCAACAACCTCGGTCAATGGCTTTTTGGTCACTCCAACTTTGCGGTGCGTGCGGGGGCAATATTCTCCTCTTCGCTGACCGCTTGTCTGGTCGCGTGGCTCTCCTGGCAGATCTGGCGGGATAAACGTACTGCACTGCTGGCGGCGGTAATCTACCTTTCCTGCTTGTTGGTTTACGGCGTCGGGACTTATGCCGTGCTCGATCCCATGCTCGCGCTGTGGCTTTCGCTCGCGATGTGCAGTTTCTGGTATGCCGCTCAATCCGAGTCCGTAGGTAAAAAAACTATCGGGTATCTGGTGTTGGGCATAGCTTGCGGCATGGGGGTGATGACCAAAGGATTTTTGGCGCTGGCGGTACCTGTTATTAGCGTACTGCCGTGGGTGGCAGAAAAGAAACAGTGGAAATCGCTGTTGATGTATGGACCGTTGGCCGTGTTAAGTGCGACGGCGGTGACATTGCCTTGGGCGCTAACCATTGCCGCGCGTGAGCCGACGTTCTGGCATTATTTTTTCTGGGTAGAGCATATCCAGCGTTTTGCCCAGGAAGGCGCGCAGCACCGGGCACCGTTTTGGTATTACCTGCCGCTGTTCCTGTTGGGGGCGTTACCCTGGTTGGGCTTTCTTCCCGGTGCACTACGTCAGGGCTGGCGAGATCGGAAAATGAACAGTGGCCTGATCTATTTGCTGGGTTGGACGCTCATGCCGCTGCTGTTTTTCAGCCTTGCGAAGGGAAAGTTGCTGACCTATATACTGCCTTGTTACGCGCCGCTGGCGGCGTTGCTGGCGCATCATGTGCTGTGCGCGGCTCGCGAGGGTGCCAAAGCGCTGCGCGCCAACGCACTCATCAACATACTGTTTGGTGTTATGGGGCTGCTGGCGGTTGTGCTGGTCTTGGCCCCTCATCGGTTGGCTATCTATCCGCTCTATACACCGCAGGAGTATGGCAAGATGCTAGCGGCAGCGGTGATCTTTCTCTCCTGGGCGTTGATTGGGAGTCTGTCGCTGGTGCAACCGCGTAATCGCTGGGCCTGTGCGGCGCTGTGCCCTCTGGCATTGGCGCTGTTGGTGGGCGCGGCCATTCCCGACCGTGTGAAGAATGCCAAACAGCCGCAGGCCATGATTGAATCAGCTTACGGGAAACTGCAAGCGAGCCGCTATGTGCTGTCCAACAGCGTAGGGGTCGCTTCGGCTATCGCCTGGGAATTACAGCGTGACGATATTTTTCTCTATAGCCGTCGCGGTGAGCTGGCCTGGGGATTGGCGTTTGAGGACAGCGCAGAACGGTTTGTCTCTGAAAATGCCTTCCCCGGTTGGCTCGCAGCTCACCGTCAACAAGGCAATATTACACTGATGCTGCTGCTTGACGATGATGACAGAAAGACGATTCATACGTTGCCCGTGCCGGACTGTGTCTATCAGCAAGGACGCTTCGCCGTTGTCGAGTATCGCGCGCAGTGAGTGCATGGGTAGGGGTTTTGCTGGTCAGCATGCTGAGCTGCATGGGGCAGATGTGCCAAAAACAGGCGGCTGGTGCGGCGCGTCCTGCCAATGCCGCACGATGGCTGTGTGTTGCTCTGCTGCTGCTGGCGCTTGCGCTATTGCTGTGGCTGGTCGTGCTGCAACAGCTTCCGGTTGGCATTGCCTATCCGATGTTGAGCTTGAATCTGGTGTGGATCACGCTGGCCGCACGTTGGATTTGGCAGGAGCCTATGGGGTGGCGGCATATCCTCGGCATTCTGTTTATCATCTCGGGCGTCGTTTTGCTCGGTGTTACGGCTTAACGTGGAGGTGATAGCATGGGATATCTAGCGGCGTGCCTCAGCGTCATGTTGGTCAGCATCGCGCAGCTGGCGATTAAATACGCCCTGTCCGGATTGCCACCGGTATGGTCGATACGCACGCTGTGGGACGGTAACGCGTGCCCGTGGCTGTTGCTGACCGCTGGGCTGGGGTGTTACCTGCTGTCGCTGATCGTCTGGCAATTTGCGTTACAGCGTCTGGCGCTGGGAAAAGCCTATGCGTTTTTGAGCCTAAGCTATGTGCTGGTGTGGTTTGGCTCGCTTCTCTTACCCGACTATTCAGAGCATTTTTCCTGGTTGGCGTGCATCGGCGTGTTCGCCATTATGGTGGGCGTATTGTTGGTTTGTTGGCCGTCACGTGAAGAGGAAACCTCGACCTCGTCATAGCGCAAGAGTCGATCGGGTTCAAACAAAACAAACATTTTCAGGTGTAATTTCTTGTCATTCTTATCGTAATAGCACCGTGTGAGATAGGTCATAGCATCCCCTGACTCGGGTTTTGATTGTACAAGATATAGTCTAGAAAAGTTTGAGGCATTGATCACTCGGCAGTTAAGACTCATTCGGCGACACTCGATTGCTTGAGCCATGCCGACGTCTGCTGAAATAAAGCATTTCAGTGTCGTCAAAAATATTACTTCGGGATTTCTCCTGGTTCTGTAGAGCCTTTCCTTTATCCATTCACATTTAGATGTTAGTAAAAATTTTCGGAAACGGCGCTAGAATGACAGTTGCCACTTCTGTTAATCCTATCTTCCAACCCTTGTAACTTGTATATTGTCCGACGAGGGGACGAGCTTATCAGCATCCGTGTTGTGAATTACGTCTTCACAGCGTTATTAGCAATGCATCCAGTTTGAAATCCTTCTACATAAGATGAATATCCATACATAGCAAAGCAAACGAACCGCAAAGTCATGACCGTTGTCACAGATAAAGACGTATTTCGGTCGGACAGTTTTATAAGATAACCACGATTTTATTATATATATCGTTCACGCATAACACGCTTAAATTCCTCTTGGCACCCTCTGAGTTCAGTCTGAGCCTATTGATAGATGAAGAATGTTAGCCTTACTTCTTTATTTGCACATTGAGACTATGAGTGGTGATATCTGAACGAGTCACTGCGCATAAACGAAATGGCGTAGTCAACAACCTTTTCCGTCGCTTTCAATTTTGAACTTGTCGGGATAACGTACACCACATCATAGATATTTTTTTGCCTTCTCAACTGACTCTGTTGTATCTAACAAACTGATAGCAGGATTAAAACCAAATAAAAGGTTCGAAAAATAGGTTACATTAATCGCTTTCAGTTGTTGTATGAGATTCGCGTTGCCATTTTGTATAGGGTTTTTCTGTTACTAATTTTATCACTGACTTATGAAAGGGAGAATAAAATATGCCTATAAGCGCACAGGATTTTAGGCGCGTAAATGGAGATTATGACTCACGGGTAAAAGAGAATGTTACTGATAAAAGCATCCAAAAACAATTAAATAGAATTGCTTCAAGTCAATCGGGGAAAGTTCCACAGCAGTTTGGTTTTTTGACTATTCTGGCTTTACTAGGTTTTATATCAGATACCTATGTATTGCGAAATGACCGTCAGTTAGATTTCCATGCTGATACCAATGGTAGCTGCGTAAAAAGAAATATGAAAGCGGTTACTGTTACCGATAATGTCACTGATTTTCGCCGGGTAAATAATATTTACCTTGGGGTTGTTAGTTCAGATGATTCATCTCTTTTAAAAGATTTACATCATCATCGAATGCAAGATTATTCTTGTACTATGTCATTAGTACAGACAAGGGAATGCTTTGATAATTTTATAAGGATGAGTGTTGAAAAAATATCCCATGCATTGAGGTACTACGATCCATTAGTTTTTCCCGGGGCTGATGCAGCCGTTGCTATTAAAACGACAACGGTGATGCCACTTGATTATGTGAAAACGGAAAAAACGGTTAATGATAATTATGAATGCATTATAGCAATAACAAATTTTACTTTTTTGGACTTTTTTAATAAAGTACTTGATACATTATCATTACCTATTACTGAGTTAATAGTGGAAGCTCAGGTGCTTTTTTTTGTTAAAAGGTATGGTGTCTGCCCAACACCCACTGATATTGTAAAAGTAAAAAAATTCTCGATGACTATTGATGAATGTGTTAATTTTTTAATGGTGATTTTTCCTGAGTTATCTCCAATATATTTAACTCGGGAAATAATTGTGCCAACGATAAAATTGATATTGGATGACCTTGACAACAAGGAAGTATCTATTTATAACTTTGAAAAAATAAATGACAGCATATTGTCTTACGCTCGTGGCATTGCTTCAATATCCACCAGTAAATCAGTTCATTCCTCGGGAAGAAAAAATAAAATTATTCCTAAATTTATCTTATTAAAGGATGGTGACTTTTATATCAATGTAAATAATAAGTTGTGGCGACTTTCTATGAAAAACAACAATTTATATGCAACAAGAGATAATGCCACTTACAGAATAAGCTATGATGAGGATACAGAAGTCTGGAGTATGCACGAGAAACTTGAAGAAAAAAAAGATGTCAATGATGACCCTTTTTATAATATGTGTAAGTCGAGAGTTCGACGGGGTAATAATTTGGGGACAATGTGTAGTCGTCTGAATATTAGTGGCGATCTTTCTTATGATGAATCAGGATCTTCTGGGCGCGTGGATGATATGGATTCCACCTATGTCCATCAGTTTACAAGTAGTGAGGACGCAATTATAAACAGGCTGGATATTGGTATCACAACCATGGCTGATTGTGTAGATAAACTGACATTTTCAAGTGATTGGGTGATATATCGTATTCGTTCAGAGAATAAATTAACATCATCTTTTTACCATGCAGTCGAAATGAATGGGAAGCTAGTGCCGATTAAGGCAACGTTCGTACATGGTAATAAAATTTCTTGTAGAATTTATGATATCAATGACAAGGCTTCGTCCTATCGAGTCGATTTCTATAAAAGAAAGTGGATTTTTGAACCATCAACGTCTATTTATGTTTCGAGTGAGTTGAAGAGTGCTGTGACATATTTTCTTAGTAGTTATGATTTCATTAATAGTGATGAGTTAACACAATTATCAGTCTCCAATTCTCATGGTCTTCAAGTTGATAATGGCGGTCATTTGTATTTAAGAATTGATAATCAGCACATAAAAGTTAATGAGCAAGGAGGTGTGTTTTATATGACCTTCAAAAAAAATGGGCGTCTTTATTTTACTTTTTCAGAAAACCAAATTGAATTAACTCGCGTCGAGCGTGAGGTAGGTGGGATTAAACTTAATCCACAGGAGGTCAAAGAAGAATTGGCGTTGCACTCAAGTAATGGTTGGACAAATAGAAAGATAATTTCATTAAATGATCATTGGCAATTTATTCATTTTAATGCACTGAGTCAGAACTATAAAACGGCTAAATTTACAGGTTCTAAAATTGATTTTTTAATTAGAATGGAATATCTGCCAATAAAATTTGGAGATTTTGTCGAACCACCAGATATACAATGGAAGGAGGTTATTAAATGTAACGATAATAATCATATTTGGCGATTTCAGACTAATATGTATGAACACAATAAACATAGTTTGACATTCACTCCATGGAATAATAAATATGTTCATGCATATGATTATATCTTCGCGAGTAGGGGGGGAGATCAAGAACCGGTTCGTTTACTGGATAGAACGATGCGAAATATAAACCCTGATACAATACCCATACTAAAAACTGAAGAAGAAAAGATAAATTTTGTGAAGGATTATCTTAAAGGAAATGGAGGGATTCTAGAGGTTATTATTAGCGATTTCCCAAAGATACTTACAACGGAACCTACGATAAATAAAAAAAGGTTATTGACAATTGACTTTGGTTTTTTGGACGAAAGCCTGATATCTGTGGCACAGGGAATTAACGTAAAAGGTGAACAGCGAGAGGTGTTCGTGACTAGAGGCAGCGTTACCGACTTTATCAATGAGCCTGTTAACAGCACACCACCGGAATCTATAACCAGGAAAAGGATACGAAAATAAAATATAAAAAAAGCAGATATATTAAATACCTGCTTTTTCTGCACTGGCTACTGTTGATGTAACCAATTATTCTGATAATCTTAACGATTAACGGAAGATAGCGTAGGGAGCCAGACCGCGATAGGTTTTGCCCAACGCTTTTATTACTTTATTGATATTACGGACAATACTCATCTTCTTATTCCTACGCTTTCTTGAATCTTAGTGGTTGGTGAACATGTTGAAGTTAACGCTAACGTTTTCGAACATGGCAACGATTTTTTTGATCAGTTTCATTTGTCTCTCTCCGAGTGATTGTTCATTTTTATGTGATGTTCTTCACGTTTTTAAAGATACGCCGGTTGGCAGCGTTGGTCAACTTTTTTGTGAAGCTAATCACAAAAAAATGGTTCCAAGGTTTTCTGTGCATGAAACGCCGTTCTGTTTTGCCGAGTGATAGATAAATTGTCTGGATTATCAGTTGAAATACACGGCCCAGAAGCAGGATAATCCCCCGTTTCTCCTCCGACCTGCCAGATACACCTGTGATGCGCCTCGCAAGCTAATCGTTTGCGTGCCCCGGCGCGGTGTGAAATGTGTTCGGAGGCGTCAGAGATTTGCGCTGCGGTGCGGAAGCGCCGTTGTTGTGGGTGCGTGCAGCGATGGGAGATCGTCATGGCAGGCAAGGCCATATGCACCCTCCTGTTTTACTTTTACAAATAATGACATCTCAGGGGATATCACCATGTCAAATAGCTCTCGTCAGGCTGGCAATGCGGCGCGTCCGCAAAGCTCACTTGATGCTTTTTTTCACATCACACAGCGCGGCAGTAATGTAAGACAGGAAGTGCTGGCCGGGTTAACCACGTTTTTGGCGATGGTGTATTCGGTCATTGTTGTGCCTGGCATGCTGAGCAAGGCGGGTTTTCCGCACACGCCGGTGTTTGTGGCAACCTGTCTGGTTGCAGGGCTGGGTTCTTTGCTGATGGGACTGTGGGCCAATGTGCCTATGGCAATCGGCTGTGCTATTTCGCTTACCGCATTTACTGCGTTTAGCCTGGTGCTGGGGCAACAAATCAGCGTTCCGGTAGCGTTAGGGGCGATTTTCCTGATGGGGTTGTTGTTTACCGTGATCTCGGTGACCGGCATCCGTTCCTGGATCCTGCGCAACCTGCCGTTGGGCGTGGTGCAGGGTACCGGCATCGGTATTGGCCTGTTCTTGTTGATCATCGCTGCCAACGGCGTGGGTCTGGTGATCAAAAACCCGATCGATGGGCTGCCTGTTGCTCTGGGTAACTTCACGTCGTTCCCGGTGATCATGTCTTTACTGGGGCTGGCGGCTACCATCGGTCTGGAAAAACGTCGCGTGCCTGGCGGCATCCTATTGGTGATTGTGGCGATTTCCATTATCGGCCTGATTTTTGATCCGAACGTGAAATTCCAGGGCTGGTTCAGCTTGCCAAGCCTGACCGATGAAAACGGTCACTCGCTGATGTTTAGCCTGGATATCATGGGGGCGCTGCAACTGGCGGTGCTGCCAAGCGTGCTGGCGCTGGTGATGACGGCGGTGTTTGATGCCACCGGTACCATCCGCGCGGTTGCTGGGCAGGCGAACCTGCTGGATAAGGACGGGCAAATCGTTAACGGTGGGAAAGCACTGACGGCGGATTCCGTGAGCAGCATGTTGTCCAGCCTGGTCGGGACGTCTCCGGCGGCGGTCTACATTGAATCTGCTGCTGGTACGGCGGCAGGGGGTAAAACAGGGTTGACGGCGACAGTGGTCGGCGTGTTGTTCCTGTGCCTGCTGTTCCTCTCCCCGCTGTCTTATCTGGTACCGGGATACGCTACTGCGCCAGCATTGATGTATGTGGGCCTGCTGATGCTGAGCAATGTTGCCAAGCTGAATTTTGATGACATCGTTGATGCCATGTCGGGTCTGGTGTGTGCGGTGTTTATCGTGCTGACCTGCAATATTGTCACCGGGATTATGCTGGGCTTTGGCGCACTGGTACTGGGGCGTATTTTCTCAGGTGAATGGCGCAAACTGAATATTGGCACCGTGATTATCGCTATCGCGCTGGTGGTGTTTTACGCCGGTGGTTGGGCGCTCTGATTATTGTGTGCGTGAGTCATTAAGGGGAGCTTGGCTCCCCTTTCTTATGCCTGCGGTTTCGCTCGCGCTTGTGGTCATAAAGTGTTTTCTCCATAACGTACGCATCGTTTTTCCTCTTCCTCCCATGTTTTCCCTGAAGTGTCTCGTCTCGGTGATTTTTTGATGCAATTATTTGCAGGGTAATCATGCAAAAAATATGCGTTTTACCCTGAAATTTTGCCCCGCTGAGCGATATTTTCATGTAAAAATAATGGGGCACTATCTCATAACGTACAAAGGGCAGCTCAGCACGCAGTTAGGTCATTATTGGAAATCTCCTAAGGAAAGCATGGAAATCTTTTTTACCATTCTGATTTTAACCCTGGTGGTATCACTATCAGGGGTTGTTACACGTATTTTACCCTTCCAAGTTCCGCTGCCCTTAATGCAAATCGTCCTCGGGGCTATTTTGGCCTGGCCCCAGTTTGGTTTGCATGTCGATTTCAATCCTGAACTGTTTATGGTGCTGTTCATCCCGCCGCTGCTGTTTGCCGATGGCTGGAAAACGCCAACGCGCGAATTTATCAAACACAGCCGTGAGGTGATTGGGCTGGCGCTGGTGCTGGTGTTAATCACTGTCGCCGGGGTGGGTTACCTGATTTACTGGATGATCCCAGGGATGCCGCTGGTGGCGGCTTTTGCGCTGGCAGCGGTGCTATCGCCGACGGATGCGGTAGCGCTGTCAGGGATTGTGGGCGAAGATCGTATTCCGAAAAAACTGATGAGTATCTTGCAGGGCGAAGCGTTGATGAACGATGCTTCGGGTCTGGTATCGCTTAAATTTGCCGTCGCGGTGGCGATGGGCACCATGGTGTTTACCGTGTCCGGCGCGACGCTGGAGTTTGTTCAGGTCGCGGTTGGCGGCTTGCTGGCTGGTGTAGGTGTCACCTGGCTTTACAGTAAATCATTGCGCATCATTAACCGTTGGAGCGGTGATGATGCGGCCACACAGATTGTGCTGCTGATGCTGTTGCCGTTCGCCTCCTATCTGATTGCGGAACACATTGGCGTGTCGGGCATTTTGGCGTCGGTGGCTGCAGGGATGACCATCAGCCACTCTAACGTGATCAGTAACGCCCCGCTGGCGATGCGATTACGCGCCAACAGCGTTTGGTCGATGCTGGAGTTCGTGTTTAACGGCATGGTGTTTATTATGCTGGGGCTGCAATTGCCTGACATTTTGGAAACGTCGGTGACGCAGGCGGAGCTGGATCCCACCGTTGAAACCTGGATGCTGTTTACCGATATCGCCATTATTTACGGCGCGCTGCTGCTGCTGCGTTTCTGCTGGCTGTGGTTTATGAAATATTACAGCCGTCTGTTTCAAAAGAAACGCCCGATGCTGTTCGCTCAGTACACCACGCGTGAAATCTGGATCGCTTCATTTGCCGGGGTGCGCGGAGCGATTACCTTGGCCGGTGTGCTGTCCATTCCGCTGTTATTAAACGATGGCACCGCGTTTCCTTCCCGCTATCAACTGGTGTTTATTGCCACCGGCGTCATCCTGTTTTCCTTGTTGTGCGGGGTGTTGACGCTGCCGTTACTGCTGCGCGGGGTGACGGTGGTGGACAAATCGCTCTATAAGAAAGAAGAGCGGATGGCGCGCATGGCGATTGCTGAAGTAGCGATCCGCAGCTTGCAGAAAATGGAAGAGCGTCTGGCGGCGGATCGAGAAGAAAATATCGATGAGCAGGTGGTGCGTGAAGTCAGTGCGCGTGTCATTGGTAATCTGCGGCGTCGCGTCGTCGGCGAGAGTGATTTGGAACACAGCCTGGAGATTGAAAATCTGGAGCGCCGTTTCCGTTTGACCGCCGTCACCGCTGAACGCGGTGAACTTTATCACCTGCGCGCTACGCAGCAGATCAGTAATGAAACCCTGAAAAAGATGCTGCACGATCTCGATCTGCTTGAAGCCGTGCTGAGTGAGAAAGTGTAGCCTGGCGTTGGCCTAGCCATGATGTTGTTTCGCTGATGCAGGCTCTGCTTAGGTTGAGCCTGCACCAGAACCTTGTTAATTCCTTCGATAGCGCATTTCAAAGCCAGTCAGATACCGTCTCTGCATCAGGAATGCACGAAAACCCCACGATCGCGGAAAAACCCTACAAATTCTGGCTAATTGTCAGCATTGTAAACTACTTGTCATTAAATGATAATGATTGTTATTATCCTATAACGCATTGACGCATAAGAAGCTGCCAGACAGGTTATTGCCTATGTCAGAGTGGCTCAGATCCTGTTTTTGTGGATCGGCAGCACGTCAGTATGCGTGTTGTGGTGTAAGCAACCATCACTTTGACAGAGGGAAAACTATGCGCGTTTTAGTGGTTGATGACGACTCGGTGTTGTGCCATTGGCTGGGTGCAAAGTTGCACTCACATGGTTATGCCTGCAATATCGTTCATGATTGCGAACATGCGCTCAAAGCCATTAAAGATGACATTTATGACGTGGTGCTGCTGGACCGGATGCTGCCAACGCTAGACGGTTTTAGCGTACTGCGTGAGCTGAAAGGGTCGCGTCACCCACCTATCATGCTGCTTTCGGCGTTGGATCGCTATGTGGATCGCGTGATGGGGCTGGAATTGGGTGCCGAAGATTATCTGGGTAAACCATTTAATTTTAATGAGTTGCGTTTGCGCTTAGAAATTATGGTGCGCAGAGGAAAACCGCAGGACGCACCGTCATCACTGCTGACGTTTGAGGATCTGCAACTTGATCGTCTGCAACGGGTTGCCTGGCGTAGCGGTCAACGCATCGATCTTACTGATAAAGAGATCAAACTGCTGATCATTTTGATGGAAAACCCAGGGCAGGTGATCACGCGTACGCTGTTATTGGAACGCGTCTGGGGGTATCACTTCGATCCGCAGACCAACCTGATCGATGTCCATATGTCCAAGTTACGGGCCAAGATTGACAAAGGTTTTCCCCGGCCGCTGATCAAAACATTGAGATCGATGGGCTACGCCCTGGGTGCAGTGGAAAAAACGGATGCCGCGTAGCGCACACAATGAGCCTGCGCTGAGATGGCCGGGTAACGGATGGCGTGAGAAAATTCGCCATTTATACGTACACGGTGCAAACCGTTATCCGGTGTTTCTGCGCACCTCGCAGTTTCGCCAGTTTATTACGCTGGTCTTCCTGTTTTTGCTGATGGTGCTGTGTTGCATTGTTGGTTTCAGCGTGTTGAGTGAAACGCTGATCCGTACCCATGTGCGCGACGTCATACTGGGCAATATCCACGACCATGCTACCCAATCGCGATTGACCGACACTTCTACGCTGATCGCCCAGCTCAAACGTGATAATCAGGCCAAAACCGATGAATTACCTCTGTTTCTGGTAATGAGCAAGCAGGGCGAGATCCTCTACCACAATGCGGGCTGGATGCTGTCTGGGCCAAATCATACCGCGTGCAAAATGGATGTTCCTTGCCTGAAGGCGCTACTGGTTGAAAAGGGGGCGCTGAAGGACAGCGACCAGCGCCGCAGCGCGCCTGAGAGCAACCTGGTCGGCATGTCAGTGGCGTTGGATGACGGAGGGGTGCTGTTCACCGCCTATAATCTGCGTCCGATGCTGGAACGTATTCGCACTATTCCGCTGGTGGCTGGGGCTGGGCTGTTTGTCGTGCTGTTGTTTTCGCTGGTTGTCAGCCGACACTTCAGTTTACGTAGCCTGCGCAGCGTAGAGCGGATCCGCACCGCGTTGCACCGCTACAGCGCCGGCGAGCAGTATGTTCGCATGCCGCTCTCAACGCGTGATGACGATTTCCACAGCCTGAGTCACGACATTAACCAGAACCTGGAACGCATCGAACGCCTGATGGAACAGGTGCGCAGCACCTCAAGCCATATCGCCCATGAATTACGCACGCCGCTGACGCACTTGCAAAATCGCTTGTATAACCTAACTGAACGTCAGGGGCTTGAGCATGAGATGCGCGAGTAGTTGCATCAGGCGGTGGAAGAGGTGCACAAGATTTTGGGGCTGTTTCGCACCGTTATGCGTATCGGTGAGATTGAAAGCGGGCGCTGTGTTCATCAGTTTGCCCGCTTTGAGGTACGCCCGTTACTAGAAGAGGTGTCGGAATATTATCAACCGTTAGCCGATGCACACCATTGCCAATTGTTGATTGATGCACCTGCCGGGACGCCGCTTTTTGGCGATCGGGCGTTGCTGTTTCAGGCACTGGCAAACCTGATCGAAAACGCGCTGAAGTATGCTGCTCAAGGTAAAGTGATTACCTTGAGCGTCACCCTTTATCGCGGCTGGACGGCGCTGCGTGTTTCCGATCGCGGCCCCGGTATTCCCGACAACCTGCACGCCACGGCGTTGGAACGATTTCAACGCCTTGAAGGGTCGCAGCAGCAGCCCGGTTTCGGGCTTGGCCTGTCGCTGGTGAAAGCCATCGCCGAATTGCACGGTGGTCAACTCTGCATGGCATCGGCCAATCCCGGTTTACACGTTTATCTGTGCTTAAAACCTACCTGACATCGCACAGCGTCTGGACTACTGAGCCTAACGGTAAGGGATCGCGCTGGCACCCTGTTCCGCACCGGTAATGTTCTCGCGCAACGCGGTAAACAGTTCGCGCCCCATCCCTACATGGGAAGCAGATAAGTCCGGCTGCTCAGGATGACGCAGTGCCAGCGTTGCGTCATCCACCAGCAGGCTGATCTCACCGGTGATGCCGTCAACGCGGATCATGTCGCCATCCTGAATTTTTGCCAGCAGTCCGCCGACGTAGGCTTCCGGCGTGACGTGGATGGCGGCAGGTACTTTGCCGGATGCGCCTGACAGACGACCATCAGTGACCAATGCCACGTTGATGCCCCGGTCCATCAACACACCGAGAGGCGGCATCAGTTTGTGCAGTTCTGGCATGCCTATCGCTCTGGGCCCCTGATAACGCACGACCACCACGCAATCATTGTCCAGACGGCCTGCTTTAAAGGCGGCATCGACGTCGTTCTGATCGTTGAATACGATGGCTGGTGCAACAATCGTTTGTCGTTCTTGCGGCACGGCGGAGGTCTTCATTACCGCGCGTCCCAGATTACCGGAAAGCACTTTGGTGCCACCGTGTTTGGCAAACGGTGTTTCCAGCGGTGCGATCACCTCGGCATCCAGCGACACCTGCGGGCCGTCGCGATAGACCAGTTTACCGTCTTCCAGGAACGGTTCCTGGGTGTAGCGATGCAAACCAAAACCTGCCACGGTGTGGACATCCTCATGCAGTAAGCCGCCGCGCAACAATTCTCGCACCAGCAGCGACACGCCGCCTGCTGCCTGAAAATAGTTGATATCGCCAGGTCCGTTGGGGTAGATGCGACACAACAACGGCACCACCTCTGACAGTTCAGAGAAATCGTCCCACGTGACGGTAAAGCCGGCGGCTTTCGCCATGGCCACCAGGTGCATAGTGTGGTTGGTTGAGCCGCCGGTCGCCAGCAGGGCGACAATACCGTTGACGATCACCTTTTCGTCTACCAGTTGCCCGACAGGCAGATAATCGCCCGCATTTTCCGTCATTCGAGTGACCTGACGCGCAGCGGCTTCTGTCAGCGCATCGCGCAGCGGAATGTCGGGGTAGACAAACGAGGAGCCGGGCAGATGCAGCCCCATGATCTCCATTACCATTTGGTTTGAGTTGGCGGTGCCGTAAAAGGTACAGGTGCCCGCGCCGTGGTAAGCACTGGCCTCGGATTCCAGCAGCGCGTCGCGACCGACTTTGCCTTCAGCATACAGTTGGCGGATGCGCACTTTTTCTTTGTTGGAGATGCCGGTGCGCATCGGACCTGCGGGCACGAAAACGGTAGGCAGGTGGCCAAATGAGAGAGCGGCAATAAACAGCCCCGGGACAATTTTGTCACATACCCCCAAAAAGAGCGCGCCATCAAACATGTTGTGTGACAAGCCGATCGCCGCCGACATTGCAATCAAATCGCGGCTAAGCAGGGAGAGTTCCATGCCATCTTGCCCTTGTGTCACGCCGTCGCACATGGCAGGGACGCCGCCCGCGACCTTGCCGACAGCGCCGACGTCGTTCAGCGCCTTCTTAATCAGATCAGGGTAGCGTTCATAGGGTTGGTGGGCAGAGAGCATGTCATTGTAAGAGGTAATGATGCCGATGTTGCTTTTGATCATGTTCTTCAAATCGGCTTTGTCTTCAGGCGAACAGGCGGCGAAGCCGTGTGCCAGATTACCGCAGGCCAGCTCAGAGCGGTGTACGGTTTTGCTTTTGGCGGCGTCAATCCGAGCCAGATAACGGCTACGCTCGGTGTGAGAACGAGACAGGATGTTGTGGGTAACGCGTGCAACAATAGGATTCATGCTATGCCCCAAGTGTTTAACATTGATGCTTTGCTTAATTAAATCAAATGCCAATGACGTCGATCGAAATAATTGGGCTACTGTGGCTAGCGGGTGTTTTAATTATTTTTAAGATGATAAAAGTGCTCGTGCAAATAAACGCACGATACCAGATCGTCAATAATTTACGTGCCCGTTAATACGGTGAGTTACCGTAAAGGGTATGGGCGCATTAAGGGGTGCAGATGGGGTTCATCGCAGCCTCATGTGATCCAGACGTTCATCTTTGCCGCTAGTGTATCTCTCCAATAGGCTCTACATCAGGACGCCCTGACGGTGATGAGACCACTATATACTCAAATGATACCGGTAATAATGGGTTTTACGGTCACGCTTTACTCGATTCAGCCAAGGTGAAAATTATTTTGTGATGAAGATCACGTTGTTGTCTGTGCGGAGCGGCGCGGTGCAAAACGTGCGATATCGACGCTGCGGTAACGGGCGAAGATATCTAAAATAATAATGGAAGAAATAAAAATTAGTTTAGGTTTTTTAATATTATTGGCTGTGGATAAATATTATTTTTAAACAAATAAGAGAAACAGGGCGGTATTAACCGCGGGCCGTGACGTACTTTTTATCAGCGGGCATGCTTGATTATTTTTAGTGGCGTTTTTTTCACGGTAAATAAGGAAAGCGTAGAGTTGTTTCACCATTATTTGTTGTTGGATTGCTATGTTGGCTTAGGCATTGTACTGGTGACTCTCCTATCACCGCCACACAGACAGCGCAGGTTTTCTTTGTTACACTAGAGGACCGGCCAACAATATTTCAATCGATTGAAAATGAAGAAGAAAAGACCAGGTTTGCAAGATGTGGCCAATCGTGTTGGCGTCACTAAAATGACCATTAGCCGCTACCTGCGCGATCCGCAGAAGGTATCGGCGGCCCTGCGCGACAGCATCGCCGCTGCACTGGATGAGTTGGGGTACATTCCCAACCGGGCGCCGGAGATTTTATCGAATGCCACCAGTCGGGCGATTGGCGTTCTGCTTCCTTCATTGACCAATCAGGTGTTTGCCGAAGTACTGCGCGGCATTGAACGCGTGACGGATGCGCACGGTTACCAGACGATGCTGGCACACTATGGTTACCACGCCGAGCGTGAAGAGATGCGCCTGATGTCTCTGCTTTCCTACAATATTGACGGTCTGATCCTCTCTGAACGCTCCCACACGGAGCGTACGCGCAAGATGATTGAAGTGGCGGGCATCCCGGTGGTTGAAATCATGGACAGCGAGTCGCCCTGTATCGATCTGGCGGTGGGGTTTAACAACTTTGAAGCAGCCTACCAGATGACTCAGGTGCTGTTGGCCCGTGGGCACCGTTTTCCGGTCTATCTCGGCTCGCGTCTGGATGAACGTACCTTGATCAAGATGCAAGGGTATGAACAAGCGATGCGAGATGCCGGGTTGACGCCGCGAGACGTCAGTACCGATCGCCCCTCGTCGTACAGCCTGGGCGGTGAACTGATGAGAGAAGCGCGCGAGCGCTACCCGGAGACCGACAGCCTGTTTTGCACCAATGATGATATTGCGATCGGTGCGGCCTTTGAGTGTCAGCGGCAAGGATTGCGCATCCCCGATCAAATGGCGATCGCCGGTTTTCATGGGCACGATATCGGCCAGTCTATGGAACCCAAACTGGCCAGTGTGCTGACGCCGCGTGAACGCATGGGGCAGGTGGCCGCAGAGCGACTGCTGGCCCGACTGCGCGGAGAGGTGGTTACCCCACCGCGACTGGATTTGGGCTTTACGATCCTGCATGGCGACAGTATTTAAGCCGTTAGCGACGAGAAACGACACCTGCGTTGCGCAATGCCGCCAGACCGCGAGCGACAACCTCATCAAAGGTGCCATCGATGTCGATACTCACCACGTTAGTTTCATCTGCCGCTGGCTCTTCCAGCGCATCGAACTGGCTTTTGAGCAGATCGGTGGGCATGAAATGCCCGGCACGCGCTTTCAGGCGTTCCAGAATAACGTCAAAGCTGCCCTTCATATAAAGGAACAACATATCAGGATTGTCCTGACGCAGACGATCGCGATAACGGCGTTTTAAGGATGAGCAGACGATCAACCCCACTTCATTTTTGTGGCGCAGGCTGTAGGCCGCATCGTTAAGACGTTCAAGCCACGGCGCACGATCGTTATCGTCTAGAGGCTGACCGCTTGCCATTTTCTGAATGTTGGCGCGCGGGTGCAGGTCGTCGCCATCAATGAATTTAGCGCCCAGCGCATTGGCAATAGCCGCTCCAGAACTGGATTTACCACAACCAGATACGCCCATGATGATGATGCTTTGTCCCGGCATAGTTTGATCTCTATCTCAAAATGAATATTTAAGCCCATATGATAGTTTCGCATTTTATCACGTTACCGGTATCATGATACCGGTAACAAGCAGCGGTGTGACAAAAATCACAGATTACCGATGAGGCTGACGAGGGCATAAATCGCTACTCCGAGGCGTCAGGCTTTGGCCCCCAAAGCTCGGCAGCTTTCGCTTCCAGGTAACAAAAAGAACGCTATCTTGATGTAAAAGTAGCATTTATAGATCTGACTGTATTCGTTGACAGCATCTGTACGATTCCTATATCGGAGAATTATTATGCCATTAATCATTGTAGCAATCGGGGTTGCCCTGCTGCTGCTATTGATGATCCGTTGCAAATTGAACGGGTTCATTTCATTGATTCTGGTGTCGCTGGCCGTGGGTTTGGCATTGGGCTACACCTCCCAGGGTGGGTTTAACGTCAATGGCGTTATCACCTCCATCAAAAACGGGGTAGGTGGCACGCTGGGAAGTCTGGCCCTGATCATGGGCTTTGGTGCCATGTTGGGTAAACTGCTGGCGGACTGCGGCGGTGCTCAGCGCATTGCGACAACGCTTATCGATAAATTTGGTAAGGGACGCATTCAGTGGGCGGTGGTATTAACCGGTTTCACCGTTGGTTTTGCGCTGTTTTATGAAGTGGGCTTTGTGTTGTTGCTGCCGCTGCGCGCATCCCTTTACTGTTCATCGGCGTGCCGATGGCCGCTGCATTGTCTGTAACCCATGCCCTGTTGCCTCCGCACCCGGGCCCGACGGCTATCGCTATTCTGTTCAAAGCCGATATGGGCAAGACCCTGCTGTACGGTACGTTGATTGCGATTCCAACCGTGATTTTGGCGGGGCCGGTCTATGCGCGCTTCCTGAAAAGCATCGATAAACCGATTCCTGCTGGATTGCATAACCCGAAAGTGTTTGCCGATCATGAGATGCCGGGCTTTGGTATCAGCGTATTCACTACCCTGATTCCGGTTATCCTGATGACTGGCCGCGCAGTAGCAGAAATGACGCTGCAAAAAGGCCATCCGGTGCTGGGTTATGCTGAATTCCTGGGCGATCCGGTGATGGCAACGCTGATTTCCGTGGTCGTAGCGATCTTTACCTTCGGGCTTAATCGCGGTCGCAGCATGGATCAGGTGATGGATACCATCAACGATTCCATCAAGATCATCGCGATGATGCTGATGGTGAGCGGTGGTGGCGGTGCGTTCAAACAAATCCTGGTGGACGGTGGCGTTGCGAAGTATATCGAAACGCTGATGGCGGGCAGTACGCTGTCTCCGTTACTGATGGGATGGGCGATTGCTGCTGCGCTGCGTCTGGCGCTGGGGTCAGCGACCGTTGCGGCCATGACGGCGGGCGGTATTGTTGCGCCCTTGCTCACCATTACCGGGGTGAGCCCTGAGCTGATGGTGCTTGCCGTCGGTTCCGGTAGCGTGATTTTCTCCCACGTAAACGATCCGGGTTTCTGGCTGTTCAAAGAGTATTTCAACCTGACCATTGGTGAAACCATGAAGTCGTGGTCGGCGTTGGAAACCATTATTGCGGTGTGTGGCCTGATTGGGTGCTTGCTGCTGAGTATGGTTATCTAAACGGTCGGTTGGGTTGCCTCCATGTCGGAGGCAACCGAATCACTTAATGAGACACACTGCGTGATGCGCCTACGCCAGTTTGTGAGCGAACAAACTGTGCATAGAAGCGATCGCGTTCCTGCTTGCCTTCCTCAGAATTATCGGTAATCGAGAAGAACCAGATCCCGATAAACGCCACCAGCATCGAGAACAGCGCCGGGTATTCATACGGATAAATAGGTGTGGCGTGGCCAAGAATTTTCACCCAAATGGTGGGGCCGAGGATCATCAGCACGATGGCCGTCAGCAAACCTGCCCAACCGCCCAACATTGCCCCACGCGTGGTCAGCTTCGACCAGTACATTGAGATGATGATGATGGGGAAGTTACAGCTCGCCGCGATAGAGAAGGCCAGCCCCACCATAAAGGCAATGTTCTGTTTTTCAAACAAGATACCAAGCCCGATGGCCACTACGCCCAGGGCCAGTACGGTGAGTTTTGATACTTTGAGTTCATCACGCTCCGTGGCCTGCCCCTTCTTAATAACATTGGCGTACAGATCGTGTGACACTGCTGACGCGCCCGCCAAGGTCAGCCCGGCCACCACCGCCAGAATGGTGGCGAATGCCACTGCGGAGATAAAACCGAGGAAAAAGTTGCCGCCCACCGCATCGGCCAAATGCACCGCTGCCATATTATTGCCGCCAATCAGTGCGCCAGCGGCATCTTTAAAGGCAGGGTTGGCGCTGACCAGTACGATGGCACCGAAGCCGATGATAAAGGTCAGGAAGTAGAAGTAGCCCATGAACCCCGTTGCGTAAAACACACTTTTACGTGTTTCGCGTGCATCGCTCACCGTAAAGAAACGCATCAGAATATGGGGTAGGCCCGCGGTGCCAAACATCAAACCCAACCCGAGCGATAGCGCCGAAATTGGATCCGAAACCAGTCCGCCGGGGCTCATGATGGCAATGCCTTTCGGGTGGACCGCCGCCGCCGCTTTGAACAAGCCGTCGAAGCTGAAATTGACCGACTTCATCACCATGATCGCCATAAAGGTGGCACCAAACAGTAGCAGTACGGCTTTGATGATCTGTACCCAGGTGGTAGCGAGCATGCCGCCAAACAGCACGTACATTACCATCAGAATACCGACCAGCACGACGGCAACGTGGTAGTTCAGACCGAACAACAGTTCTATCAGTTTACCTGCGCCGACCATTTGGGCGATGAGATATAGCGCCACCACCACCAATGAACCGCAGGCGGAGAGGGTGCGAATCGGTTTTTGTTGCAGGCGGTAAGAGGCAACATCTGCGAAGGTATAGCGCCCGAGATTACGCAATCGTTCTGCAATAAGAAACAGGATGATGGGCCAACCGACCAGAAAGCCCAGCGAATAGATCAGCCCGTCGTAACCGGAGGTATATACCAGCGCTGAAATGCCGAGGAACGACGCGGCAGACATGTAGTCACCGGCAATTGCCAACCCGTTCTGAAAGCCAGTGATATTGCCACCAGCCGTATAATAGTCGCTGCGTGAGCGGGTACGCTTTGAGGCCCAATAGGTAATGTAAAGCGTGCCGCCGACAAACAACAGAAACATAACAATGGCCTGTATATTCAACGGTTGGCGTTGAACGTCGCCGGTGAGGGCATCCGCGTAGGCCATGACGGGGAGCATCAGACCAATAAGCGGTAATAACAGACGGGTTTTCATTACTTAACCTCACTCAGCAGCTTTTTGGTCATACGGTCAAATTCGCCGTTGGCGCGATAGACATACACTCCGGTCAAGACAAACGAGATAACGATTAGCCCAATCCCGATGGGAATGCCGCGCGTGATGGTTGCGCCGGGAGAAATGGGGGTACCCAGCCAGGCGGGGGCGAAAGCAATCAGCAAAATGAAGCTGACGTATAACACCAGAACAATCAGAGAAAGCGAGACGGCAAAAAGCTGACGTTTGCGCACCAGTTCCTTAAACACCGAGTGGTTGCCAATGCGTTGGTAGAGGACGTCATTCATCATAAATCTCCGGTAAGTGAGCCTGTATCCGGTTGTGAGTAAAAGCGTTGCCAATTTCAGGGTACAGCTCGCTAAGCCAGACCCGCTGGGTCTGGCGTTATCTGCTATCGGTTCGCTTAGCGCGTACTGCGTTATACCCGTCATACTTTAAGTTGCAGATGCGTTGGCTGCGTTCGTTATTCGGCCCATCCCTGGGCCTCACCTCTTACGAGGCCGCCGCACACGGCGTTCAAATCTGCTCCCGGCAGATTTGTCACCCGAATCACTTACTTAAGTAAGTGATTCGGGGTGCGTTCGCTTACCGCCTTCCTGCAACTCGAATTATTTAGGGTATAGATGTTTAAGACTGTGGCGTGTCCATGGTTTGTTTCTCTTCCAGCAGTTTTTCAACGACGCCAGGATCGGCAAGCGTAGAGATATCACCCAGATTACTGGTGTCTCCCGCCGCGATTTTGCGCAGAATGCGCCGCATAATCTTGCCTGAGCGGGTTTTCGGCAGCGAATCTGTCCAGTGCAAGATATCGGGCGTAGCAATCGGGCCAATCTCTTTGCGCACCCAATTACGCACTTCTGTGTAAAGTGCACTGGAAGGCTCTTCACCGTGGTTAAGCGTAATGTAGGCGTAGATCGCCTGACCCTTCAGACTGTGCGGAATGCCCACCACAGCGGCCTCGGCAATCTTTGGATGGGCCACCAAAGCAGACTCTATTTCCGCCGTGCCCAGACGATGACCCGCCACGTTCAACACGTCATCGACGCGGCCAGTTATCCAGTAGTAGCCATCTTCATCGCGACGGGCACCGTCACCGCTGAAATACATGCCTTTAAAGGTCGAAAAATAGGTTTGTTCGAAACGTTCGTGATCGCCAAACAGCGTACGCGCCTGACCAGGCCAGGAATCGGTGATCACCAGATTGCCTTCTGTGGCGCCGTTTTGCGGCACGCCCAGATTATCGACTAATGCAGGCTGCACACCAAAGAAGGGAAGCGTTGCCGAGCCCGGCTTGGTTTCGATAGCCCCCGGCAGCGGAGTGATCATTAACCCGCCCGTTTCCGTTTGCCACCAGGTATCGACGATCGGACATTGGCCGTTACCGATCTTGTTGAAATACCATTCCCAGGCTTCCGGGTTGATGGGTTCGCCCACCGACCCCATTACCTTTAGAGAACGCCGATTGCTGCCTTCGACGGCCTTATCGCCGTCAGCCATCAGCGCACGGATAGCGGTGGGGGCGGTATACAGGATATTGACGTGGTGCTTATCGACCACTTGTCCCATACGGCGCGCATCCGGCCAATTGGGTACGCCTTCAAACATCAGCGTGGTGGCACCGCAGGCCAGTGGGCCGTAGAGCAGATAGCTGTGTCCGGTGATCCAGCCGACATCGGCAGTACACCAATAGATATCGCCGGGATGGTAGTCAAACACATATTTGAAGGTCATGGCCGCATAGACGAGGTATCCGCCGGTGGTATGCAACACACCTTTGGGCTTACCGGTCGATCCGGACGTATAGAGAATAAATAACGGATCCTCGGCATTCATCGCTTCTGGCGGGCAGTGATCGTCTGCACCGGCGATCAGATCGTGCCACCAGCGATCGCGTCCTTCATGCCAATCGATAGCGGCTCCCGTGCGTTGATAAACAATGGTATGTGCCACCGTTTTAACACCAGGGTTGCGCAACGCGTCATCAATATTCTTTTTCAGCGGGATAGTGCGCCCCGCGCGGATACCCTCATCAGAGGTAATTACCAGCTTGGCACTGGAATCGATAATGCGCCCGGCAATGGATTCGGGAGAAAAACCGCCGAAAATAACGGAATGGATGGCACCTATGCGTGTGCATGCCAGCGTAGCAACCGCCGCTTCCGGCACCATGGGCATATAGATAGCAACCACATCGCCTTTTTTAATGCCTAGTGATTTCAATACATTAGCAAAACGACAGACGCTTTGGTGCAGCTCGCGGTACGTCACCGCTTTGCTTTGGGTCGCGTCATCCCCTTCCCACACAATGGCGGTTTGATCGCCAAGGGTGGTTAAGTGTCGATCAAGGCAGTTGGCTGCAACATTTAACGTACCATCTTCGAACCAGCGAATGCGGATATGACCTGGATCGAAAGAGGTGCTTTTAACCGCAGTGTACGGTTTGATCCAATCGACGATCTTGCCATGCTCCCGCCAAAAGGTTTGGGGGTCATTGATCGATGCCTGATACCACTCGCGATACTGCTCTGCGTTAATCAGGGCGTTCTCCGCCACCGAGGCGGGTATGGTGTGTTTATTATATTGGCTCATAGCGCTCTCCTTAAACCTTGTTAAATATATGTCAACAAATCGTTAAGTGTAGTGGTGCGCCTGAGTTTGTTTCTTTTTTGAGCGATGGATCACGCAATAAGGAGTAACACAGTGAAAGGGAATGCGTAGAGAATGGCTGGCCTGAAGCGTTTACTGCGATTTATGAAAAAATAAATCAAAAGATAATTTGTGACGTGCATCACATTATTGTGACTGACTTGCTCGTTCACATGATCGTAAAGCATATAACGATCAATTTATTATTTTCAATAGATTACAACTATTATTTTTTATTATTTGATCGTCCTTTACGATCAAATAGCATAAAGATACTGCTTATTCAGCCGATAGTGTGCATACCAACACGGGTATATTTTGATCCAGAAGAGGCTTTTTGATCGTTTGATCGGCAGCTACGTTAAAATTTTAGTACATATGTAAAAAAATGAGAGCGGTATAAGCGACTAATGTGGTTCGGGCCTACGGGATTTTTTGGCCTTTTATTTCTACACTTGAATAGGAATTTGACGATGTAGGCTTCTGCCTGATCGTTCGAGATCAAAACACGACGTCGCGCTGCTTGATCATTACGCTAACGGAAGTACAAGATGTTATATCTATTTGTTTTTATTGATTAATTACGGTTTGCGGTTTCGGACTATCGAAAGCATCTACTCAATGCCTTGCGATCCTGTGTGTAAGTTGCGCAGATCGATAGGGGCCTTGACGACAGCTTCTCAGTGTGTCCGTGGAGTTATCTTGTCATAGCATGAAGCAGAGGAAACGATGAGTCTGATATTTGGACAAAATGAAATCATAGGCATGCTGAGCAAACCTGTACAAAATGACAGGCGTGCCGTCGCCGTTATTGATGATAAATGCAAGGTTCTCTGTGCTAACTCTGCATTTAATGCCCACTTCGGGCTGCATTCTGAAACGAATAACCCGGTCTCTATTGATGACGTATTGCCGATAAACGTGAAGTTTGCCTATCAGGACTTTCTGACCAACAACGACGTGATGAGTACGCGCGTGGTGTCGGATCTTCTGTCGGATGGCTTCACGAAAAAGCAGCTAAGCACGCTCTCTTTTTCTAAGCTGAATGTTGAGAACCGTGTGTTTTCTCTGATGATTTTGAATCAAGAGATCAACGAACCTGCTCCTGCCATTAACCTCGTCTCTTAGGTCAATAAAGCAAGGACGCTCGAAACCAATAATATTACGAAATTATTGCGCCTCTGTGACAATATAAGCTGCGCTGTGTCGGGCGTAGCGAATTGGATTAATGCGCCTTAACCAAAATTATTGCAGATTTATTTTGTCTTGCAAGTTTCGATAACAATTGAGTTCTCCCTACGCCCCCAAATACACTCACCTTACTGATACCCTAAATTTTTTTCTTTTTGTGGTTCCCCTTTTCGTGAGCTCCATTGGCATACCCATTAACAACAATGAAAAACTGACAGGGGTATAACAATGAAATCATGGCGAACCGGGCCGGTAACGTTGGCGCTAAGAGCCGCACTTTGGGGAATGGCACTGGGGGGCGCCGCGTCGGTCACCGCGGTTTCGGCAGCAGCACAGGAGTTTCATGTCACTGCGGGCAGTCTGGCTCAGGCCTTAAACCAATTGGCACAGCAATCCGGCGTTCTGTTGTCTTATGATCCGGCACTGACGGTGGGTAAACAGAGCAGCGGATTGCAAGGGCGTTATGAGGTGGAACAAGGATTTGCACAACTGCTGGCCAACAGCGGTCTGCGCGCCGAACGCCACGCTGATGGCAGCGTCTCTATTGTGGCGCAACCGGTAGCACCGGCAACGGCTGCGGCGCCAGTGCGTAATGACCAAATCGTCGTCACTGCGCCTCCCAATACCGCGTTAAAGCTGGATGTACCGGTATCAGAAACGCCGCGTGCGATGTCCGTGGTGACACAGCAGCAGATGGAAGAGCGCGGTGCCAAGAAAGTCGATCAGGCCTTGCGCTACAGTCCCGGTGTGTTGGCATCCTATTACGGCCCGGATAATAAGACCGAATGGCTCTCCATTCGTGGCTTTAAAGATCAGTCGCGCTTCCAAAACGGACTTGCGGCCATTAACGAACGCGGTTTCTTTGTTCAGCAGTTTGACGCTTTTGGTGTGGACAGAATTGAAGTGTTAAAAGGGCCCGCATCGGTGCTGTATGGACAGAACCCGCCGGGTGGTCTGGTTAACGTGATCACCAAGCGCCCAACGCGGTTGCCGCAGGGGCAAATCTCGCTGGATTATGGCTCCAATGATTACCGCCAACTGGGGATTGATAGCGCAGGGCCGCTTAACGATGATGGCACGGTGCTCTATCGTGTTGTGGGTCTCGCGCGCGGTACCTCGGGCGAAATGGATCATGCCAAGAGCGATCGTCTCTATCTGGCACCCAGCATGACGTTCCTGATGGGGGAAGACACGGAACTGACCGTACTGGCAAGCTACATGGATACCGATTCCGATGTCACCAGCGGCTTTAAAATGCCTGCGGGTACACTGCACCACACACCGTTCGGCAAGGTGGGCTACAGAACTTCGTTGGGTGAACCCGGCCTCGATCGCAACAATACCCGTCAATTCACGCTGGGTTATGAGTTCACCCACCGTATCAATGATACCTGGACGTTCCATCAGAACACCAACTACAACTACCTGAATATGGATCTGCGTACTGCCTACGCCATGGGGGATGTTGTGGATGGCAGGGTGGATCGTGGTATGACCTACCGCGATGGTTTTGCGCAAAACTGGGCGACAGATAACCGTATGGTTGGGGAGTGGCAATGGGGCGATGTGGAGAACACGCTGCTGCTGGGGGTTGATTATCGCCGCGCCAATTCACAGAGC
Source organism: Symbiopectobacterium purcellii (assembly GCF_019797845.1). NCBI lineage: Bacteria > Pseudomonadati > Pseudomonadota > Gammaproteobacteria > Enterobacterales > Enterobacteriaceae > Symbiopectobacterium > Symbiopectobacterium purcellii. The sequence goes on from NZ_CP081864.1 coordinate 774,650, forward strand.
CGTGATGGTGATTTCTACGGTATTGGCACTATCAATATGTTTAACCCGGTGTATGGTAACGCGGTTCTGCCGCTCGACCAATTGTATGATTATCGCACTGGGCGTAACCAAATGGGTTACTACATTCAGAACCAGTTCCGCTATGACGATCGCTGGATTGCGCTGATTGGCGGCCGTTATGACAAAGCCAAATCGCGCGATCAGAATCTGACCAGTGGCACTGATAGCCGTAAGGATGACGACAAGTTCACCAAAACGGCTGGGCTGATGTACCTGTTTGATAACGGTATGTCTCCCTATATTAGCTACTCTGAATCCTTTATGCCGCTGGCAGGCGATGACGGTAAAGGAAATCCCTATAAACCGACCATGGGTAAGCAGACCGAAGTGGGGATGAAGTATACGCCTCACGGCTTTAACGGTTATGCGACCGTCGCACTGTATAACCTGGTTCAGGATAACGTATCGACCACCGATCGTGAGCATCCCGGCACGTCGACGCAAACCGGGCAGGTTCGCTCACGCGGTATCGAGTTGGAAATGAGCGGTGAGGTGGCGCGCGGCCTGACGGTGCTGGCCAACTATAACTATGGCAAAGTTGAGATTAGTAAGTCGGGTGAGGATGCAGAAATTGGTAAACGCTTCCCTGAGCAGCCCTTACAGCAGGCATCCGGTTGGGTAAATTATGCGTTTCAGGGGACACTCAGCGGCCTCTCCGTAGGTACCGGGGTGCGTTATGTTGGCAGTTCATATGGCGACAAAACGGAAAATCCTAATCTGAAAGTCCCGGCATATACCCTGTGGGATGCCATGATCGCCTATGACTTCACCAAAGATTGGCGCTTGCAGGTTAATGCTACCAACCTCAGCAACCGCGAATATGTCAGCGTGTGTGACTATTGGTGTTACTACGGTGAAGGGCGTGTGTTCAATGCCAACCTGAGCTACCGCTGGTAATCACGGGATCGATGACATTGATTGATAATAAACCCTGCTCATAAGCGGGGTTTTTTCATTTATCGTGCATTTGCCGATAGTGGTTGACTTTGCATTTAATGATAATGAAAATCATTTCATTATCATTAAATGAGACACAACGTGAACGGTCACGCGGCTACCTATGCTGACCCCGTCGAATCCCTGGCGGTACAGCGAATTTATCACGAGCATCATGTCTGGTTACAGGCGTGGCTGCGTCGGCGTTTGGGATGCTCGCAGCAGGCGGCCGATCTGGCGCAAGATACTTTTGTGCGTCTTGTCAGTACGCATCAGGCTACGCAATTGCGTGAACCTCGCGCTTGGTTGACCACCGTCGCCCACGGTTTGGTGGTGAATTTCTGGCGGCGGCGCGACATTGAAAATGCCTATTTGCAGGTGCTGGCGGAACAGCAGTTTGAGGCGGAGCCCTCTTTGGAGCAGCAGGCCATCATTATTGATACGCTGTTGGAGATAGATCGCATGCTCAGTACGTTGCCTGCCAAGGCCAGGCAGGCATTTCTTTGGGTGCACATTGATGGACTGACATACCAGCAGGTGGCCGATCGCCTTGGTGTCTCCGATCGTATGGTGAAAAAATACATGGCACAGGCAATGTTCGCTTGCCTGACCTGTCAGGAACGCTAGCTTTTACCATGCGATCTGACGATATTCCTCAGGATGTTTTCTATGATGCCGCTGAATGGTATGCCATTCTTTACGCGGATGATTGCACTGCAAATGAGCGCCATGCCTGGCAGCAATGGCTGAATAGCCATCCACTGCACCAGCAGGCGTGGCAGCGTGTTGAGCAGATTCACACCCGTTTTCATACTGTCGATAGCGCCGTGGCGTCCAGCGTATTGAGTCGTCAGGGAACCGAACGACGCCACCTGTTAAAACTGTTGGCGTTGATGACGCTGCTGGGCGGTGGTGCTTATAGCGTCCCTTGGGAAACTTATGCCGCGGACTATCGCACCGCCAAGGGAGAAAACCGGCGCTGGGTGCTGGCAGAAGGGCTGACGCTAAACCTGAATACCGATTCAGCGCTGACACGTTACGACCAGGACGGGAAGATTGTCGCGTTGCGCCTGCTGAAAGGGGAGTGCTTGCTGGAAAGCGCAGTGGCCTATCCGTTGACGTTTTCTACGCCACAGGGGATTCTGACGTTGAATTCACCCTGTCGGTTTGATGTGCGCAGTGAGACCGGTGAAAGCACGCTGGCGGTGTTTCAGGGGGACGTGTTGCTGCGCCCAACGAAGCAATCGCAGGCGTCTGTGCGCGTTAGCGCCGGGCAACAAGTGACCTTTACAGATGCGGTGAGTCAGCCTCCGCAGCCAGTGGAAGGCTTTCGCCAAAGCTGGCTGGATGGTGTAGTGCTGGCGGACAATATGCGGCTGGATACCTTGATGCGTGAATATGCGCGCTACCGCAATGGCTACTTTTCCCTCGATGACAAGGCGGCAGCGTTGCGTATTTCCGGCGTTTTTCCCTTGCAGGATGATGCGCGTTTTTTCAGTGCCCTGACTCGCACCCTCCCCATTATTGCAGAACGACGTTTTTCCTGGTGGATAACCCTGCGCGCTCGCTAATCCCTTCTGGTTTTTCATGCTAAAAACGCTAAGAATAGAACGGAGAAAAAGCAGATTCATTACCGGGCTTGTTTCGTGTGGCTTTTCTCATGCGCCTTTTCTTGTGCGCAGAGAATAGTGCGATAAACCGAGTGCTATTCTTGGTGTCGTAAGTACGTGCACAGGTCCGATCATTACGCATACAGGATGTCGTCATGCAGTTATTGAATTTAAAACAGGCCAGATGGCTGAGCCTGGGTTTCATGTTTGGGGGATTGCTGCTGCTGTTGTCACTACGGCTGTTAACGTGTTTCGTTGCCGGATTTTTGGTGTATGAAATCTTCAATTTGCTGACGCCCCATTTCCAAAAAATTATCAGTGGGAAACGCGCGCGCTGGGCGGTGGTGGCAATCATAAGTACGCTGGTGGTGAGCCTGCTCAGTCTGTTGTTTGGCAGCCTGACTGGGATTGTCATGCAGGAAATGCGTGACACCTCGGCCTTCAATGCGCGTATTGGCTTGATTCTCAATGACGTCCAACGGCACATCATGGTCTATTTACCGGGTTACTTGCCGGTGAGTGTCGAAGAGCTGCAACACGAATTTATGCGCTGGGTGCAGGAACATATCGTGATGTTGCAAACCATGGGCAAAGATTTTCTGCACGGTTTTGTCACCATGTTGATTGGTATGGTGCTGGGGGCGATCGTGTCGCTGTACAACGTGCAAGAGGATATGGAAAAACCGTTGCTCAAATCGGAACTGATGCGGCGCGTTTCGCTATTGTCGATGTCCTTTCGCAATATCGTGTTCGCCCAGGTGAAAATCTCCTCGGTTAACACCATCCTCTCTGCGGTGTTTATTCTCGGTGTACTGCCCTGCTTTGGCGTGCACCTGCCGTTTGCCAAAACGCTGGTGGTGCTGACCTTCATCTTTGGTCTGATACCGGTCATTGGCAACCTGATATCCAATTCCATCGTGTTTATTTCTGGTTTGTCGATCTCCCTGCCGGTGGCACTGGCGGCGCTGGTCTATCTGATGTTGATTCACAAACTGGAATACTTCCTCAATGCGCAGATTGTCGGCACCCGAATCAAGGCGCACGCGTGGGAAATTTTACTGGCGATGTTGGTGTTTGAAGCGGCGTTTGGTATTCCGGGCGTGATTGCTGCGCCGATTTATTATGCTTATCTGAAAAGTGAATTGAAGGAAGCGGCGCTGATTTAAGGTGGGGAAATACGTCAGCCCGCGCAGGCGGGCTGACAGTAAGGTAAGGATTAGCGTTCGGAAGTGGCAACCTGAGGTTCAGTGGTCTGCGGCTGCACGCCCAGTGGGTTATTACCCCAGCACTGCTCGTACTTCCAGCCGGTCAACTCTTCTGCGACCGCTCTGGCGTGTGCCGGCACATCGCCGATAGCGCCACCGGCTTTGATACGCTCAATCTCTTCCAGCAGGATGGCGTGATTTTCACGATCGAGTTTCATTTGCGTGGTGTAGTAGATGGCGACCAGAGCCAGCCCGATAACCCCCAGTGAGAACACGCCAACAATTGCCAGCACGGCGCTTTCAGGCTGTGCGGCATGGCCTGAAATAAACCCGAACTGCGTCAGCGTCCATCCCATGGCGAACACGATAACCGAGCGCACCATTTTGCCTGCAAACGTCATGGCACCCGCGTAAATCCCTTCACGGCGGCGGCCCGTCAGCACTTCATCCACATCGGCCAGGAAGGTGTAGACCGTCCACGGAATGTAGTAGATGCCGCCGGTACTCAGACCAAAAATGGCGGTGATCCCAAACAGCACGGCGATAGTGGCTCCGTCTGACCAGTTGGCAAAGTACAGCGCTGCATAAGCGATAACGCTCACGATAACCACCATCAGTGCCAAACGGAACGGACGCGCAAAGCCCATTTTCACGCAGATGCCGATGAATGCGGCGGTAGAGATAAGCTGCATGATGGAGCTAAAGCTGTTCAACTGCGAGACCAATGCGGTGTTTTGCTTTAACCCGAAGACGATGAAATAGGTGAAAGCCGATGCGAATAACCATTCAGCGCCAAAACCGAACAGGTACATTCCCAGGTGTTTGCGGAAAATACGCAAACGGAAGGTGGAAAGCATGTCCACGCTCAGTTTTTTCAGCGTTTGCCACAGATTGGCCGTTTTTTCATGCACCAGTTCATTCAGTGGGCGTTCCCAAGAGGTGGTGTACAGGGCAATCATTGCCGCACACATGATGAACCCGTAGGTCAGGCCGGTGTAAAAGAACGGCGTGGCGGAGTCTTTACCGTAGATGGCGATAAACTGGCCGGGGATAAAGGCGGCCAGGAAGTTAGCCAACTTACCGAAAATGGCTTTAGAGCCGGTCAGCTTGGAGCGGATCTTGAAGTCGTGCGTCATTTCGGTCGCCAACGTTTCGTATGGCACCATAATGGAGGTGTAAATCAGCTCAAACAGCACGTAGGTCGCCATGTAGTACCAGAAGCCAAAGCCACTGACCCACAGCAACGGGTAGACCAACACCAGCGGTACACCCAGCAGAATAAAGAAGCGTCGACGCCCAAACAGGCGGCCTAGCCGGGTATTGTGAAAGTTATCACTGACATACCCCATCACCGGATTACTGATGGCATCGATGATACTGGCAACGGAGAAAATGGACGCCGCTTCAACCAGCGTAAGTCCACAAAAGGTGGTATAGAAATACATCAGCCATGCGCCGCTGATCGCCAACGCGCCGCTGCCGAGCAGGTTTGCGCTGCCGTAGCAGAACGTGTGCTTAAAGGTGATAGGTTTACTCATGATCAATTTTCCTACATGTTTAAAACAATATTTCATTTGGTGTGAACCGATATTCCTATCATTTGCTCTGTTCCTGTGAAAGTAAACTGACGATCACGCTTTTAGGGCGATTTAATGGCAATTTGTCAACTTGATCATGAAATTACATTTTCTAATTTGACCGATTGTTTTTTATATAAATCCTTATTTATAATCACGCAATGCGATAATTTATTATCGCAACACAATAAAATTTACTTTTATCTCCTCCTGAATGAAGAACCTATGGCGCTATTAACTGCTAAAAAAAAGGTGATCTTCATCATAAAAACAGATGAATGCGAATAAGTGACATTTCATGCGCGAAAGCCGCCTTCAGCCTGTGCGGTCATGAGAAGGGAGTAGGTTGGGCGCGGCAGGAGGAGGCAGTGGGAAAAATGCATTTGTCGCAAATGCTACCGGTGTCGCAGTTGCTACCAGGATCGCAATCGTTTTTACTTACAAACTGATACCATCAGAGGGCAGAATTCGTTGCTGTCTGGGAGCAGCGGAAATAACACAGCCAATTAATTCAATTAAAAACCTTTATGCCAATAATAATAAATCTGGATGTGGTGCTGGCACAAAAAAAGATGCGATCGCGCGAGCTGGCCCAACGTATCGGCATTACCGAACAAAATTTGTCGCTATTAAAATCAGGTAAGGTGAAAAGCATTCGCTTTGCTACGTTGGAAAAAATCTGTGAGGTACTGGAGTGCCAGCCCGGCGACATTCTTGCCTGTCGCCGGGAAGGGTAGCGATGCGGTGTGGCGATTGCCTGTGGTAATCGCGTGTGGAATTAGTCGGGCAGGCTTTGGGCCAGCGCGGTGACAGCGGCCAAGGCACCTTGGTCGCGCAGGCGCAAGTAGGCGTCGGTCAACGCGTGCACCAACGACGGGTCGGTGCGCAGGTCATCACCAAATACCGCCGTCAGCGCCAGCAAGCCTTGTACGCGAGCCTCATCGTCCGGGGTGGATGCCACTATGCTCTGTAAGGTGCTCTTCAGCGGATCGCGAATATCGACAGCCTCGCCACGATCGTCGCTCCCGCCAATATAGCGCATCCAGCCGGCCACGCCGAGGATCAGCGCTTCGCAACGACTGCCATTGCGTCGGTGCCAGCGCAATCCGTCGAGCAGGCGCTGCGGTAACTTTTGCGAACCGTCCATGGCTATCTGCCAGGTGCGGTGGTGTAGTGCGGGGTTGGCAAAGCGCGTGAGCAGGCGTTCGGCATAGTCTGTCAGGTCAACGCCGGTGATGGTTAACGTCGGCGCTTGCTCTGCCAGCATGAGGTGGCGCACGGCACGGCGAAAGTGCGCGTCGGACATGCAGTCACTGACATGGGCGTAACCCGCAAGGTAGCCGAGATAGGCCAGAAACGAGTGGCTGCCGTTCAGCATCCTGAGCTTCATGGTTTCATAAGGTGCAACATCCTCGACCAGTTGTACCCCGGCAGCCTCCCAATGCGGCCTGCCCTGCGTAAAATGATCCTCCACCACCCACTGAATATAGGGCTCGCAGGCGATAGCGCAGGGATCGTCAACGCCGACAACCTCCGCCACGTCGTGCAGCGTTTGCGCCGTCGCGGCAGGTACGATGCGATCCACCATGGTGGAAGGGAAAGCCACTTCACGTTCAATCCATGCTGCCAGCGCGGGTGCAATCAGGCGGGCAAAATCAAGTACCGCGCGTTGGGCCGCTTTGCCGTTTTCTGGCATGTTATCGCAGGAGAGCACGCTAAAAGGGGGAATGCCCTGCGCGTGGCGGCGACGTAACGCTTCGGTAATGATGCCCGGCACCGACAGCGGCTCGCGCGGATAACGCAAATCATGCTGAATATGGGCATTATTGGTGTCCAGATTGCCGTGAGCACCCGCCAGACAATAACCTTTTTCCGTAATGGTCAGGGAGACAATCTCCGTTTGAGCATCGGCAAGCTGCGCCAAAATGGCCTCTTTGCCTTCAACGGCGGCGTGCAGCGAGGCGCACACCGCGCCCACTACGATGGCCTGATTGCCACTTTCCCCTTTTTCCAGCACGGTAAACAGATGCTGCTGTTCACGCAACGCTGAAATCAGGCTGTCATCACTGAACAACACCACTTCGCACAGTCCCCAATCGCCGCCTTCCTGATTAAGAACGCGGTGCGTCAGCAATGCCTGATGCGCACGGTGAAAAGCACCAAACCCGATATGCACCATACGCGGGCGTAGGGCACGGCGATCATAGCGCGGTACATCGACATTACCCGGCAGGGTTACAGTGGCGATATTTTGCTTTTTATCAGTCATTTATTTGTTTTTTTGCAGGTGATCATGAGCTAAAGGTAGCTGCGATTTTGCACTGGCGCAACTGGCGCTCCCAGGAGGAGAAAACTTATGCTCCTTTCTCCTAACTTATCGCGTTTTCTTCTAGCTGTGGCTCAGTCGCGGCGATTTTTGTCTTCTATTTTAGGAAGATACCCACCATCCACACGCATAGAAAGGTCTGCGCGATGAAACTGGAATCCCTCGTGTTACACCATGGCTACACCTCGGAAGCAACCACCAAATCTGCTGCCGTGCCGATTTACCAGACAACCTCTTACACGTTCGATGATACGCAGCATGGTGCTGACCTGTTCGACCTCAAGGTGGCGGGCAATATCTACAGTCGCATCATGAACCCCACTAACGCGGTGCTGGAAGCACGCTTGGCAGCGATTGAAGGCGGGATCGGCGCATTGGCACTCGCTTCGGGCATGGCGGCGATTACCTATGCGCTGCAAGCGCTGACGCAGGTCGGTGACAATATTGTTAGCACCAGTCAATTGTACGGTGGCACCTATAACCTGTTTGCACATACGTTGCCGCGTCAGGGGATTGAAGTGCGTATGTTTTCTGCCGAAGATTTCGCCGCGCTTGACGCGTTGATTGACGAGCGCACCAAGGCGGTATTCTGTGAGTCCATCGGCAATCCGGCGGGCAACGTGGTGGATATTGCTCAGATTGCCGCTATCGCCCATCGCCACGGCGTGCCGGTGATCGTCGATAACACGGTGGCAACGCCGGTGCTGTGCCGCCCGTTCGAACACGGGGCTGATATCGTGGTACATTCCCTGACCAAATATATCGGTGGGCACGGCTCCACGATTGGTGGCGCCATTATCGATAGCGGCAAATTTGACTGGGTTGCCAACAAGGCGCGCTTCCCACTGCTCAGCGAGCCAGATCCCTCTTACCACGGCGTGGTGTACACCGAGGCCTTCGGCCCGGCGGCGTATATTGGCCGCTGCCGCGTCGTCCCGTTGCGCAATACTGGCGCGGCTTTGTCGCCTCACAGCGCCTTTTTGTTATTGCAAGGCCTGGAAACGCTCAGTCTGCGCATTGAGCGGCATTGCAGCAATGCCGAGGCGCTGGCGGGTTATCTCTCGTCTCATCCGCTGGTCACCTGGGTGAACTACGCGGCCTTACCGGACAGCCCGTATAAACCGACATGCGACAAAATTTCTGGCGGCAAAGCCTCTGGGATTATCAGTTTTGGCATCACGGGCGGCAAAGCGGCTGGTGGCCATTTTATCGATGCGTTGCAGATGATCCTGCGATTGGTAAACATTGGCGATGCCAAATCACTGGCGTGCCATCCAGCCACGACCACGCACCGTCAGCTTAATCGCAAGAGCTGGCACGCGCCGGTGTGAGTGAAGATTTGGTGCGCATCTCCGTCGGGATTGAGCACATTGACGATATTATTGCGGATGTGTCGCAGGCGCTTGAGGCTTCACAGCGCGGAGCGTAACAGGGCGTTGCAGACAGCGTAGGGCGAGAAGGGATGCTTGATAAATTCCCCGGCGGATGCCGGGGAATGCAGGAATGCAACAGTGCCAATCAGGAGTGGTTGGCATCCGTTTGCGGTGCCGCCGTCTCAACTGGCTGCTGTACGTCATCCGGTACGGCAACTGGTGCATCTTGCGGCGCCAGCGTTTCCAACGGTTGTGCCGGTTCCAGCGCGCCGTTGATCTTGGTCGGCATGCCAGAACGCGTTCTGATGGCGCTATCGACATCGCTGGTGTTCACGCTCACGTCAGCAATCACTTTGCTGACTTTGGCAGTGATGCTGATCGGGGCCGGAGCGTCGGAGTGGAACTCTTCTACGGTACGAGACAGCGGATCGTGTACTTCAACATAGCGTGAACCATCTGGCTCCACGGTGGCTTTCACCGGCTCATTGATAAACTGAACGCGGGTGCCAACCGGCACATTGTTGAACAGGAATTTGATGTCGTCAGCGCGCAGACGCACGCAACCGTGGCTTACACGCAGACCGATACCGAAGTTGGCGTTGGTGCCGTGAATTGCATACAGATTGCCGATGTAGAGCGCATACAACCCCATCGGGTTATCCGGGCCTGCCGGATAGACTTTTGGCAGATACTCACCGCGTGCTGCATATTCCGCATGCATTTTGGCGGTTGGCGTCCAGGTTGGACCCGCTTTTTTACGCTGTACGCTGGTGGTCCAGTTAACCGGCGTATCTTTACCCAGTTCACCGATGCCGATAGGCAATACGATGACGGTTTTGCTGCCTTTCGGATAGTAGTACAGGCGCATTTCGGCGCTATTGATAACGATGCCTTCGCGCGGCGCGTCTGGCAGGATCAACTGCTGCGGAATAATCATCTTGCTGCCCGGCTGCGGCAGGTAGACATCCGCATTGGGGTTCGCTTCCATCAGGTTGCTCAGGCCCATTTGGTACTGGGCAGCAAAGGCTTCCAACGGCAGCGTGCTGTCCGCCGGTACGGTAATTTCCAGGTTTTCCCCGATCAGACGGCTGTTGGCCGACGGCAGCGGATAAACAACGGCGAATGCTGATTGGCTGAAAGCAGCAGCGGCCAGAAGGGTGGTTAAGATCGCGCGAATACTCATCTTCATATCTTTATTGAGTGTGTGATGCCCGAAGGGCTCTGATGTCATTTGTTGTTAGCGGTTGAACCGCCCGGATGCGCATTATATGGTCAGAACGGCCTCGGAGGGAAATAGCATGTGCAATGAATCACATTTTTTGCCTCCGGCATGAAAAAAAGAGGGGGCTCGCGGTCATTTTGGCCGTGATTATGTCATCCCTGTGCAGGCAAAACGCGTTTCTTCTGTCAGGGGGCCCCGGCTTGCGCCGAGGATGACAGGCATTAGATAAAACGACTCAGGAAGGCTTGGGTACGCGGGTGCTGCGGGGTGACCAACACATCGTCCGGGCGGCCTTGCTCAACCACCGCGCCTTCATCCATAAAGATAACTCGGTCAGCGGCTTCGCGAGCAAAACTGATCTCATGGGTGACGACGATCATGGTCAAGCCTTGCTCGGCCAGAGAACGCATGGTGGCCAGCACTTCACCGACCAGTTCGGGATCGAGTGCTGAAGTGGGTTCGTCAAACAGCATCACCGTCGGGCGAATAGCCAGCGCACGCGCAATGGCGACGCGCTGCTGCTGCCCACCAGACAGGTGACGCGGGTAGGCATCCGCTTTGTGCTCCAGCCCAACGCGCTTTAACAGCGCCATGGCATACGCCTGTGCTTCCTGGCGGTCCTGCTTATGCACACCGACCGGTGCTTCAATGATGTTTTGCAACACAGTCATATGGGGATAGAGGTTGAACTGTTGGAACACCATGCCGATGTGACTACGTTGGCGGGCAATGTCGCGTGCCGACAAGGGATAGAGTTTCTCACCGCGCAACTGATAGCCAATTTGCTCATCGCCCATCATGATAAACCCCTCATCCATCGTTTCCAGATGGTTGATGCAGCGCAGCAAGGTGGATTTTCCCGAACCCGATGGCCCTAAAATCACGACGGTTTCGCCGCTGTTTACATCCAGATCGATACCGCGCAGCACATGATTGTCGCCAAAATATTTGTGGACGTTGCGTGCGTGCACCAGCGGTGTTTGCTCATGGGGTATTGTCGTGTCGCAATGCGGCTTGCTCATTAAGGCTCCTCTTGGCCAGGCACGCGGGGTTTTACCGGGGGCAATCGACGGGTTTCCGATGCCGGGAGTCGCTCACCCCGGGAGTAATAGCGTTCGATGGCCGATTGCCCAATATTCAGCAGCGAGGTAATAAACAGATACCACATCACCGCCACCATCAACATCGGGATAACGGCAAAGGTACTGTTATAAATGGCTTGTACCGAATACAGCAGATCGCCCATGGCAATGACGCTGACCAGTGACGTCGCTTTGATCATGCTAATTAACTGGTTACCGGTAGGGGGAACGATGGCAAGCATCGCCTGCGGAATAATGATGCGGCGCAACGCACGGCTGCGGCTCATGCCGAATGCCTGCGCGGTTTCCTCCTGACCGTGATCGACTGAAAGCAGGCCGCCACGAATGATTTCCGCCATATAGGCCGCTTCATTCAGTGCCAGACCGGCAATGGCGGCCGTAAGCGGTGTGATCAGATCGTTGGTCTTCCAGCTCACCCACTCCGGGCCAAAAGGAATGCCCAGTGAGACGCGGGGAAAGAGCGTAGCGAGGTTATACCAAAAAATCAGTTGCACCAGCAGCGGCGTGCCGCGAAAAAACCAGATATAAAGCCCGGAAAGTCCGCTCAGCAGCCGATTGTTGGACATGCGCCCGATAGCCAGCAATAACCCCACTATAATGCCGATGATCATGGCCACCACGGTCAGACCCAGCGTCATCGCTAACCCGTTGAGCACGGTTTTTTCGTTAAACCACTGATAGACCACATGCCATTCAAAGTGTTTATTGGTCCCAATGGACCAAAGCACATAAAAGGCGACAATCAGCGTGAAGCCCCAGGAAAGCCGCTGGCTAACGCGGCTGGGGGGCAGGGCTCTGGCAACATCTCTCAATTTGTCCACGGCAAAAAAATGCCTCTCAACGTGATTGACGATGTAATGCGTGGTTTCTGCGAAGAAACGTCGATTACTTGGCTAAATTGATGCCCGGTGCAGGCAGCATGTTGTCTGACAAATTCCATTTCTTCATGATGGTGGCATAGGTGCCGTTATCAAACAGCTCCTGATACGCCGCCAGAATAACCGGCGTTAGCGGTGAGTCCTTCTCAAAGACCGACCCCTGATACAGATCGTCAAATCCGTTGTGTTGCCCGGTACCGGCCAGTTCAAGTTGCCCATTGGTTTGTTGCACAAAGTAGGTCAGCGGTGCCTGAGAGGAGAAGAAGGCATCCGCGCGATCGGAACGCACAGACAGGATTGAGGTCGGTTGGTCCGTGTAGGATTGTACCGTCACGGCCGGTTTTCCGGCAGCGGTACAGGCTTGCGATTGTTTGACCATCACCTGCTCGGCAGAGCCGCCAGCCAATACGGCGATACGTTTGCCACAGGTATCGTCCAGGGTATTAATTTTTTCAGGGTTGCCACTTTTTACCGCAAAGACGACGAATTCACGGACAAAATCCACAAAATCGTTTTTTGCCTGACGCGGCGCAAAATCACCGGTGGGCCCGATAGCGAATTGGTAGCGCCCCGATTGAATACCGCTCAGTATGCCGGGTAATCCGGCCACCGTGAAATGTTCAATTTTGACACCGAGCAGTTCACCCAATGCGTTAGCGAGATCAACGCTAGCGCCTTCAATGGCATCTTTACCGTTGACGATTTTATAAGGCGGAAAGGAACCGTTATTGGCCGCGTTTAAGACGCCGGTTTTTTTTATATCTTCCGGCAAACGTTCGTGCAGGCTTTTGTTTAGCGTTTGGGTTGGAATGGCGGTCGCCAAGGTATTTGCCGAAAACAGTGAACCGATAAGTAGCGTGGTATATCCAAGCTTTTTCATTGTCATGCCGTGTTCTCCTCTGCTTTTGGGGAATGCAGATGTCAGTGATAGTGAGAAAATCAGTACTAGCGGTGAAAACTATCCTTGTATTTCATGGGGCAAACGTGGTGTAACAAAGCGGCGGTTAGCCAGTGCCGGTAAAACATCGCGAGCATAGGCGGTTCGTTTTGGGTCGATATCAGCATAGACCAACGTCGGCGTTTCGGGTGCCTGCACTATCACGACGCCGAGCGGGTCTACGACCATGCTGTTACCGATGTTGCGCACACCGCACTCGCCAACCGCCACTACATAGGTGGTGTTTTCCAATGCGCGGGCGCGGACCAGCAGTTCCCAGTGCGCCTCTTTCAGCGGCCCTTTGACCCAGGCGGCGGGCAGCACCAGCAGATCGGCGCCATCCAGTACCAGACGACGCGCGAGTTCAGGAAAGCGGATGTCATAGCAGGTCATCAATCCCACGTTCAATCCGGCAACGTTGACCAACGCTGGAACATCATCTCCTGCCATCACGTTATCAGATTCTTTCATGGCGAAGGCATCGTACAGATGCAATTTGCGATACTGCTCGATGATTTCGCCGTTGCGAACGACAACCAGCGTGTTCCAGACTTTATCGCTGCCGTTAGGAACGTGGATGCTCATGATGGTGGTCATGCTGTTGCCTTGACTGGCGGCAAGCACCTGCATCATAAACGGGCCATCGAGGGGTTGTGCTGCGGTCAGTACCAGCTTGGGATTGGTAATATCACGTGCCAGAATGCCTTCAGGCAGTACCAGAAGTTCGGCACCTGCCTGCTCGGCTTGTTCCATGAGTGAGACGGTGGTGATGGCATTGTTTTGCCACGCTTTTTCTACCGCAAATTGTCCCAATGCAACTTTCATAGCAACCTCTGTTATCCATCACGTCATTAAGGTGCAATGTCGCTACCGACATGAATAGGGGAACAACGCTTCTGGGGTTAAGCAGTTCTCCGTGATCTTCTGCTCATACAGTTCTTGGGCGAAATCAGCGATCATCACTTTATTCACCTCAAAGCCATTTTCATTCCAGTTGGCGGGTAAATCCCGCGCAGTGCGGCGCAGATCGTCCAGTAGCCACGGCGTGGTATCGGTATATTTGATCCGTTTTTGCATCCACAGGGCGTAGGATTGATCGATCACTTCGCTCAACGCTTGAGGCAGCCAAGGGTGCGCCTGGGCTATCTCAGGTTTCATGCCGAGAACGTGAATACCCGGGATGTAACCAACGGCTTGGAAGTAATCCAATTCTGCCTGCCGAAAATCGCGCAGTAATTGGCGTAGCCCTGAGGTCTCACTGAAATACCCATCCGGCATAAACGGGGTGCATATTGCATCCAGTTCGCCGTTTTTCAGCAACGCTATCAGCGACTGCTCGCCGGGGGCCGCGTCAATATTTCCCGGTCGACCAAAATTCCCCAGCCTGTCCATGATCGGGTGGGTGTCTGCCAAACGGCCGGCATACCAATGGACATCCTTCGTCTCTATGCCTTCACGTCGCAGCAAAGCGCGTGTCCAGACACTGCCGGAGTGATGCCAGCCTGTCACACCGATACGTTTGCCCGCGAGCTGTGATAACGCATCCAATGGGCTGTTTTCGGTGGTTAAAATGCAGCGCTGGCGAAACCCCCGCATCAAGAAATGCGGGAGTGCCAGCAAACTTTCATCGTTACCAGCGCGATTTCTCGCGTAACGGCTGAAAGAGACTTCACCCGCATCGTAATGTGGGCTGTTGGCCAAATTTTGGGGCAACGCCCCCACCCGGTCGATCATCAATGTAAAGTGTTTTGGTTTGATATCGCCCAAAGCAAGTGGAGTAAAATAGTCCCAATCGCGCACTGCCAATCTAATTGTTATCGTCACGCTATTTCCCCGGTGAAGGCTAACTAATCCACATCATGCTCATTATTTCCCTGCTTACAATTGTACAGTTGTACAATTTTTATACGTAATGTGGCTTTTTTTGATACTAGTGGCTCATTTGTGTGTGTACAATCATATTTTTGTTACTGAACAAAAGTTTTTGATATGACAGCAAAAATTGATCCCGTTTGGCTGGCTGGAATGCTGACTGATCCCTCGATTCGCGGGATTGCGATGGATATCGCCGCATTGATTCGTGAAGAACACATCGCCATTGGCAGCCAATTACCGTCAGTTCGGGAGTTAGCGGAAATATTGCGAGTGAGCCCGGCAACGATTTCGGCTGCCTGGGCCCAATTAAAGCGACAGAATGTGGTGACCGGACGTGGAAGGACGGGGGTATGGGTCTGTAGTCAGCGTATATCGCCCCGCCCGGAACGTTTTGAAAGGATTGGCAACTTTGGCGATACGATCCAGATTAACATGGAGCTCTCTTCACCGGATCCCGCGTTATTGCCTAATCTGGCTGCCGCATTACAACATGCCTTATCGCAGCCCACGTTGAACAGTTATCAACGAACTGCCATTGTCCCTGAATTGGAGGAAGCGGTGCGCAAACGCTGGCCTTATCCGGCTGAGGCGTTTATTACCTCAAGTGGCGGGTTTGATGGGCTGCTCCTGGCGTTGCAAGCATTGATCTTTCCCGGCTCGACGGTGGCTATCGAAAGCCCTACTACGGCTCGCTTACTCGATTTACTCGATCTGCTGGGAATGAATGCCATCAAGGTGGGCTGCGATGCCAATGGGCCTGACATTGAGGAACTGAAACAGGCGCTGCAACAAAAGCCAGTGGCGTTTATTTTCCAGCCGAGAACACATTCACACACGGGGTGTGCCGTTAGCCCTGAGCGGTTGGAAGACATGGCCGCTGTAATGGCTGAACATGAAAATGTGCTGATTCTGGAAGATGATGGCATCGGTGAATTATCAACCTGTCCCGCAATCAGTTTGGGGCGCTATTATCCTGAACGTACGGTTCATGTTTGCTCTTACTCCAAGGCCTATGGACCGGATTTACGGTTGGCCGTGATCTCGGGCAGTAAAACCCGAATGGACCAGCTCCAATCCTTCCGCCATTTTGGCGTCGGATGGAGTAGCCGGATACTGCAAGGCGCGTTGGCGTATTTATTGAACGATGCGCAGGCACAACACGATATTGCACATGCCAAACAGGTCTATCACCAGCGACGTCAGGCGTTAGTGGATGCGCTTGCTCGACGTGACATTCAGGTACCAGAAAGCGATGCGCTGTGTATCTGGTTGCCGGTGCCTTCGGAGCGCCATGCTCTGGTAACCCTGGCCGTGCGTGGTATTGCCGTGAGGGTAGGCGTGGGGGCAGGGGTAAAAAGCGGGGAATTTATCCGGCTCAGTATCAGCCAGTTGCAGGAGCATCAGGTTGAGACCGTGGCCGACGCCGTCAGCCAGATCTTTCGCTAGCGTGCCGGTTCCTCTCGAGATCCTCAGCGTTCACCGAGGATCTCGTCGGGTATCGTGGCGTTATTCTTGCGTGTTCTTCTCTGCTTTACCTGCCATCATCGTCAGGAAATCAAAACGGCGACGCAGATCCTGTTCCGCTTCTTCATACAACCGTGCGGTCTCTTCCGGCATTTGCGTATTTAACCGGCGGAAACGTTGCTCTTTTAACAACGTCTCACTCAGGCTGCTGGAAGGCGGGCGGGAATCGGTAACCAACGCCGGTTTACCTTCTTCCACACGACGCGGATCGAAGCGATAGAGCGGCCAGAATCCAGTCGCCGTCAGTTGACGCATCTGATCGTGACTGAATGCCAGATCGTAGCCGTGTTCTTCGCAGGGGCTGTAGGCGATGATTAATGACGGACCCGGCCAGGCTTCCGCTTCCTGAATCGCCTTCACCGTTTGGTTAAGCTGTGCGCCCAGTGAAATCTGTGCGACATAGACGTGGCCGTACATCATCACGTTGATGCCCAGATCTTTACGTGCCTTACGTTTACCTTTTTCCCCAAATTTGGTGACCGCACCCAACGGTGTCGCCTTGGATTGCTGGCCACCGGTGTTGGAATAACACTGGGTATCCAACACCAGCACGTTGACGTTTTCTGTCAGGCTCATTACATGATCCAGACCGCCGTAGCCAATATCATAGGCCCAGCCGTCGCCGCCAATCAGCCAGACGGATTTGTCTACCAGATGATCGGCATCGAGGCTAAGTTCACGTGCCACCGGCTCATTGAGGCTGGCAAGTCGTTCACGCAACTGCGCAATTTGCTGGCGGCGCAGATCCGGCGCAATGTTCTCTTCCTGCAAGGCGCTCACCAGATCGGCGGGGAGCTGCGGT
This sequence comes from Symbiopectobacterium purcellii, assembly GCF_019797845.1. Classification (NCBI taxonomy): domain Bacteria; kingdom Pseudomonadati; phylum Pseudomonadota; class Gammaproteobacteria; order Enterobacterales; family Enterobacteriaceae; genus Symbiopectobacterium; species Symbiopectobacterium purcellii. The sequence continues at coordinate 792,078 of NZ_CP081864.1, forward strand.
GCCAACTGCAAGAGCTGACGCAAGGCGCGCTGGCGATGTTGATCCACGCTGAGACGGAAACCTAAGCCAAATTCGGCGTTATCTTCAAACAGCGAGTTGGCCCAGGCCGGACCACGCCCGTTGGCATCGGTGGTCCACGGCGTGGTGGGCAGGTTGCCACCGTAAATAGACGAGCAGCCGGTAGCGTTAGCGACCAGTAAGCGATCGCCGTAGAGCTGCGTTAACAGTTTGATATACGGCGTTTCGCCACAACCGGAACAGGCACCCGAGTACTCGAACAGCGGCGTAATCAACTGTGACGTGCGGATATCGATACGTTCCAGCTTGTTTTTGTCAATTTCCGGCAATTGCAGGAAGAAATCAAAGTGGGTTTTCTCCACGCTCAGGTTATCCAGGCGGGACTCCATGTTGATGGCTTTGATCTCGGGGTTTTGACGGTCTTTCGCTGGGCACACCTCGACGCACAGGTTACATCCCGTGCAATCTTCCGGGGCGACTTGCAGTACATACTTCTGACCACGCATATCACGCGCTTTGACATCCAGCGATTGCAGTGAATCAGGGGCGTTACTCATGGCCTCAGCCGGTACCACTTTGGCTCGGATAGCCGAGTGCGGACAGGCGGCGACACAGTGGTTACACTGCGTACACAGTTCTGGTTTCCAAAGCGGAATGGCTTCTGCAATATTGCGTTTTTCCCACTGGGTGGTGCCGGTGGGCCAAGTACCATCGGGCGGCAGGGCGGAAACGGGCAAGGTATCCCCCAGTCCAGCCAGCATGGTTGCCGTCACTGTTTTAACGAAGTCTGGCGCGGCGTCGGATACCACGGGTGGACGTTGTGGACTTTCAGGGTTAACCGCTGCCAGTGCAACGGATTCCAGCGCCGCCAGTGTGGCTTCCAGCGCCTTCCAGTTGCGGGTAACCAGCTCTTCACCTTTGCTACCATAGCTCTTTTCGATAGCGCTCCGCAGTTTCTCTACGGCGGCATCACCAGGCAAAATCTGTGAGAGGTGGAAGAACGCCATTTGCATCACGGTGTTGATACGTGCACCCAACTGACATTCACGGGCAATTTTGGCTGCATTGATGCAATAGACCTTTGCCTGACGTTGATTCAGGCCTGCCTGCACCTCTTGTGGCAGGCGGTGCCACAGATCGTCGGCGCTGTAAGGGGTGTTTATCAGAAAGATACCGCCGGGTTTCAAGCGCTCCACCATGGCGTACTTCTCAATGAACTGCCACTGGTGGCACGCGACGAAATCGGCCTGATCTATCAGATAGGCTGAATTGATCGGGTGTGGGCCAACGCGCATGTGCGATACCGTCAGGCTGCCCGCTTTTTTGGAGTCGTAGACGAAATAGCCCTGCACAAACATCGGCGTGCTGGAGCCGACAATCTTGATGGCATTTTTGGTGGCGGAGACCGTGCCATCGCTGCCGAGTCCATAGAACAATGCTTCCAGTCCGGCGCTGGAGGGGAAGTGTTGCTCCGGCAACGGTAGGGAAAGGTGGGTCACATCATCATAAATACCGACGGTGAAACGCGGTCTTGGGTTAGCAAGCGCTAACTCATTAAAAATAGCCTGCACGCACTGCGGAGTGAACTCTTTGGACGATAAACCGTAACGGCCACCAATGGTACGCGGTAACGTTGTGCGCTCCCCACGGGAAAAGGCTTCCGCTAGTGCGGTCATCACATCCAGATAAAGCGGTTCTGCCAGCGCGCCGGGCTCTTTGGTGCGATCGAGCACAGCGATGCTCTGCGCGGTTTGCGGAAGGGCTGCGAGCAGATGCTGCGCCGAGAACGGACGATACAGACGCACTTTAAGTACGCCCACTTTTTCACCACGGGTCAGCAGGGAATCCACCACTTCTTCGCAAGTGCCTACGCCCGATCCCATCAGCACAATCACACGCGTCGCTTCCGGGTGGCCGTAATATTCAAACGGCTGATAGCGACGCCCGGTGACCTCGGCAAAGGCATCCATCGCTTGCTCAACGTGAGAGTAGGTGTTGTTGTACCACGGATTGGTGGCTTCGCGTGCCTGGAAGAAGGTGTCCGGATTGGAGGCCGTTCCACGGATCACTGGGCGTTCTGGTGTAAGCGCTCGCTCACGGTGCGCGGCAATGGCGTCCTGAGGCAGCAGTTTCAGTAAAACGTCATCACTGAGCGGTTCCACTTTATTGATTTCATGTGAAGTGCGGAAACCGTCGAAGAAATGGATAAAGGGGACGCGGCTGTTGAGCGTAGCGATGTGTGCAATCAAGGCGAAATCTTGCGCTTCTTGCACGGTGTTGGCACACAGCATCGCACAGCCTGTCTGGCGTACCGCCATCACGTCGGAGTGATCGCAGAAAATGGAGAGCGCATGAGTCGCGACGGTACGGGCGGCAACGTGCAGCACGAAAGGGGTTAACTGTCCGGCCAGCTTGTAGAGCGTCGGGATCATCAACAGCAAGCCCTGTGATGAAGTAAATTATGTCGCCAGCGCACCCGTCTGCAACGCCCCGTGCACGGTAGCAATCGCACCGCCTTCCGACTGCATTTCGATCACCCGGGGAGTGTCTCCCCACAAGTTCTTACGCTCATCGCTCGACCATGCGGCAGCCTGCTCGGCCATGGAAGAACTTGGGGTAATCGGGTAGATGGCGATGACGTCGTTTGCTCGCCAGGCCACAGAAACGACTGCGCTGTTACCGTCAGTGGTGATCATGATTTAACCTTAACTTGCTTGCTCACAGAATGAAATACGATTGCTTTTTTACATTATCGCATCAGAGAAATGGGTTTGAATGAATCATAATGTGCTCAGATGTATAAATTCGTGTAAATGAGCATCTTTGCAGACGAATCTATCACATAAGTGGGTAATCGACTATCTTACGCAGGGGCTCTGTTCCACATAACAACTAAGGATATTAATAGAAATCAGTGAGTAACGTCGCTATATTGAAAATTGTTAATTTTTCTCTCAAACCGATATTGCCCTGACAGAAAATGCGATATGTTACCTGAACCCCGGCGATGCAGAGCCATTGAACAGGGGCATAATAAGAGGACAGGATGATGGCAGATGAGTTGCAGAACAAACTCGTTACGGCGTTAACGTCTCTGCGCGATCAGGGGAAAACGCCGACACAGGCCGTCGAGCATATGATTCAGGCATTGGGCGGACACTATCATGATATTTCCCGCATTAGTGTATTCAATGCCAAGCTGATTGCCGATGTGCTGTATACGGTTCATCAGGGAAAGATCGACGCCCATGAGCTGGCGGTGTTATTGCGCAATATGTGTTATGGCGGACCTGATATCGCTCTGGCGCTTCGGACCACCTTTACCACGCTGGATGCGCAAGCCATTGGGGCGCTGCTGCTGGATACGCAGGTTTACCCCGAGAGTGAAAAACAACAGGTGCACCACGCGTTGCACTATGCAAAATTCGCTGTACCTGAATGCGATCAGGCGGTGGAGGCGCTTTACTCCGCATAGCGCTGCAACGGTGTTGCCGCCATCCCGGCTTCCGGTGTGGCGGTGTGAATACCTTTACCGACTTTCCCCAGGCTACTATCCCGAGCTGTATCGTGACTAACAACACCGCATAATCCTGCGTTATTTGTTACGAAAATCGCTTTTTTTCTGGTCTCAGATCTTTTTCGTGCTGATCGACGGCAATCTGTTACGCATAATTATGTGTGTCTGTGTGATTTTGCGATTTTGTGGTTTTACTCCCTGATTGCATGAACAGCGCCCATGGCATGCGACATTACTTTAAGGCGTCATTGCAGTTTTGGAGGTGAAAATGCGAGAGGCTGTTCGCTACCGCAGTATTTGTGGAGATTACTATCGCCATGTGTGGGTAGTTGGGGATCTTCATGGTTGCTATCAACAATTGAAGCAGCAACTGATTGCACGGAAATTTGATGAACGTTGTGACTTGCTGATTGCTGTTGGCGATCTTATCGATCGAGGAACCGAGAGCGCGGCATGTCTGGCGCTGTTGGATGCTCCCTGGTTCATTTCAGTGATCGGTAATCATGAATGTATGGCATACGCTGTGGTGCAAGGAGAAAACAGCGACCACTGGCGTAACAATGGCGGTGACTGGTATTTCGAGTTGAGTCCGATACATCGTCATTCCATCGATCGACTGATCCATCTGTCGGCGTCGCTACCCCATGTGCTGGAAGTTAACGTGCAAACGCGCTGTTATGTGATTGCTCATGCGGATTATCCCTCTGCGCGCTATGAATGGGGCCTGCCCGTCAACGTGGGTGATGTCGTGTGGGGGCGCAGGCGGTTGTTGCAAGCACAGTCTGGCGACTATCAGCGGATCGAGGGGGCCGACCGTTTTATCTTCGGACACACGCCGCTTAAAAAGGTGTGCGCCTATGCCAATCAGATCTATCTCGATACAGGGGCTGTGTACGGTGGGCCCCTTTCTATGGTGCGCTTGCTCTAGCAGGACACCTTTTCGCGCTTTAGTGTCTTCCTTGTACGCCCTGTTATCTGCCTCCGCGACGGTGACCCTTGCATACGTGCTTATGCGCGTTCGTGATCACGTCATGGCCTAATGAAATAGCGTCGTGACGTGATTATTATCGCCCAATGAACAAAATGCTGTTCATACTGTAACCGCTCTAAGGTAGCATCGGGAAGCAATGTTGGCGTTTATAACAGGAAAGGATGATGAATATAACCATTTATCCCGCTCAGAAAGCAGATGCGTGCGCGATCTTGGATATGATTATTGAGCTAGCGGAATATGAACTTTCCCGTAATCAAGTGATTGCGACGCGTGAAGACATTGAGAAAACGCTGTTTGGCCCTGATACGCGTACAGAAGCCTTGATTTGCGCTATTGATGGCGTACCGGTTGGATATGCGGTGTTCTTTATGAGTTACTCCACCTGGTTGGGCAAAAACGGTATTTATCTTGAAGATCTCTATGTAGCCAAACGTTTCCGTCAGCATGGTGCGGGCAAAGCGTTGTTAGCACATGTGGCAAAATTGGCTAAAGATCGCGGCTGTGGTCGTTTGGAGTGGAGTGTACTGGATTGGAACCAGCCAGCTATCGATTTTTACGACAGTATTGGTGCTAACGCACAAAGTGAATGGATTCGTTACCGTTTGGACGAGAAAGGCATCGAAAATTTTTTGCGCAAACATGTAAAAGCGTGAATTGAAACCAGTTAGCGATCCGGTGGCCCGAAGAGAGGCCACCGGACGACTGTTATACACCGAGCTTCTTGTGGTACTCCGCGCGGGTTTTTTTCAGATTATCTGTCGCCGTTTTCGCTTCAGATAATTTTCCTGCATCCACCAGCGCAATCGCATCATCGATTTGTGTAATTAACTTGCCCAGACCTTCGTTGAACACCAGGCTGTCAGGTCCTTTGTTAAACTCAGGATCGGCCTTGGCTTTCGTGGCGTGTTCCTTCATGGTCTGTAACTCAGATTTTAGCGTAGCCGCATCGCTGGCGCTGTTGGCACCTTTATAGCTGCCCGCCATGGCACGCATTTCCTCTTTCACCGATGCCTGACTGGCTACCGGCAGTGCCAGCGTGACGCTCGCCAATGCGATGCTTACTGCAATCATTGCTCTTTTCATTGCTTACTCCTGTTGGGGGATGCTTTAGCGAAAAGGATTCCCTTGCCGTTTTGTTATTGTTATGTGAAAGAGTATTCATGAGTCTGTGAGCGCGGTCAAATGGTATATCTGGTTTAATAAACAAAGAAAATCTGGTCAGTATGGGTAAGGTTAGCGTGTGCCGATGTTAATTTAATGCAAAAGAATATTTTAAAAATGGGATTCCCCTATTTTTTATAGGTCCATAATATGAATGGACTTCGTCTATATAATGCAGGTTTATATTAAATGAAAAATAAATGAATCAATGGCATTTTGTTTTATTGTAGTGCGGAGAACCTCTTTGTTGTTTTTATTTTATTAATTTTATTGGTAAAAAAATAAGTCGCTATCTAAACGTTGTGTCATTTATTTAAAATTAGCGAAGCGTTTTATTATATATTTAATGATGTCGATAATGTAGTTTTTTACTGGTGATGATTAACATCTTCACGATAAAGCTTGTTGTATATTATTCATTTATCTCATCATCTTTGATTCGTTTTTCTATGGTTAGGGTTTTTGTGATTTTTTATTTTTAACGTAAATGAGGTGGTGAAATTATCTGATGTTCAATGTTAATTCATAATAGGAGTGTTTTGTGAAAGACTCATGGAATGATGATAATATTTTAATAGACAGAGATAAAAAGGAAAAAGCTCAGTTTTACCAAACGTTTCAAGATTCATTTAAGTCATGTTTACAACATTTCTTCAAAAATTATAACGAGCACTCACACGCTATTGAGTCTTCACTTAATAGTGACGACAGCTTTAGGCAGTCAGTGGTCAGGCTTAAGGATAACGACCATAATTTCGAAGGTTGGATTGATGTAATCGGTCAGGGTACACGCTTGGCTGATCAGCATATGAATAACCCTGCCTTGACGAGTAACGCTGCAATGAGCGGGGTTGCATCGTTTATATGCGCCAGATATCCAGATGTTTATAACATTTCACACTTTAGAAACTCGTATAGAGATCTGGCTTATAAGTTACATTCTGAAGTAACCCAGCGTGGAATTCGTGGTTCTGATAAAACTGAGTGGTTACTGCCTCCCCGCGGTTCTTTATCAGAACAAGATAAAAGAACCGGTGTTGATATTGTAACACTGGTTGGTATTACTGGACATGATAGCATTATGGGTACGAGTCATAATGACAAAATATATGGGGGGGCGGTAATGATCTACTGCGAGGAAGAGAAGGTAATGATATTTTGTATGGCGGAGCAGGGCATGACAATTTAAATGGCGGGATAGGAAATGACGAATTAATTGGGGAGGCCAACAACGATCTTTTACAAGGAGGAAGTGGTTCCGATATCTATCATTTTTGTTCAGGAGATGACAGCGATATCATCACAGAGTGCAAACGAACACCTGATGATGTAGATATATTACGATTTGGTTCGGGAATATTACCGTCGCAAGTGATCTTAAAGCGTAGTAACGGTGAAAACAGGAATGATTTGACGCTTGGGATTAGGGACAGTGACGATAGCGTTACCATCAAAGATTTCTTTGGGCTGCTTGGACCACAAGTGGAACGTGTAGAGTTTTCTGATGGGGCTCATTGGGATATGGCGGCGTTTGCCCAGAAGTATGGTGGTGTTGGAGATATAAGCCAAATTCGCGCAAATATGATGGGCGGAACGCAAGGTCAAAATCGTTGTGCTGCGTTTGAAGGCCCATCAACAAGTGGCGTCTGCGATGAGCGTTTCGATGACATTGAAGGCATTAATCGTTCCTGTCTGACTGGGAAAAAAGCGACGGTCACAGTCGACACCTTGGAGCATGGCCAAGGTGATAAAACGGTCCGTTATGGCTACGGGATGACACCAGCAGATGTCAGGCTTGAAGAAGCAAAATCGCCTCCAAACGAGAACGGTGTTTATTATAACGGCTATACGTTTTCTAGCAATTCTGCTAGTAATTTTTTGATTATGGAAATTAAAGGCGTTTCATCACACGAAAACGAAATTCATGATTTTCCACGTTCTGACAGCACGAGTACGACAGAATTTTATGACGGTACAGTGTGGACTGTACCGGATATTATAAAACACTTCCGGGAAGGGGCGCCCTTACCAACTGCACAACCTGCCGTGCCGAATGTGGGGGGGGCGATCCCGCAACTGCATCAAGAGGTGGCGCAATTTATGGCTGCGGGTGAAGTAGACGATGCCAGCGTCTCCTCCGTGTCGCTGCCGCTAGCAACAGCACCCTCACATCAAAGTATCCAGCAATCTCCTCTCACGCATTAATGGAGGCAGAGCATGTCTCAGGACAAATACGTGTGGAAAGGTTTGGCATTGATTGCCGGATACCATGGTAATGCCGTCAATATAGAGGCATTGCAGTTACATATGGGTTGGTTTATGACTCGGTTATTGTGTTAAAGAATAGGACGTTACGAGTCGGGCTGAATAAATGGCAATGGGAACCCAGTAAGCAGGTCACTGCGGAAATCAAAAACCATTCCTTAGCTATTTCTTTAGCCCGGCAATGGCGGTGCTGAACATCGTGCGCAAGTGACGTTAAAAATATGCTATCAACTGCCCGTAATGTCATGGATATAAGAATAGAAAACCCACTGAACGAAAGGTTTAAAACGCATCAATAGGTCGTGGAGAGAATGCTTAGTTGGATGAATCGCTTCCATCGAGTACAGGTGTGTTGGGAGAAAAAGGTCGAAAACGTTGAGGTAAAACTGTGTTTTATCGTGGTGCTATTGACGTCAATGAAAGTCAGCCCATTATCGATAAACTCATTGATGGAGCTGTGTTTTTTATTTTTTAGCGTTTTATGGTATTTGTTTTATCGTTATTTAATAATGTTGCGTAATTATAATAAAAATAGGAAATGGCGTTTTCCTTGATTTGCTTAACGCATAAATCAGATGCGAAGTTAATTCTCTTTTTAAAGGGATGTCTATGGTATTTATGAAAATCATCAACGTGTACTCTTTGATGTGGAGCCAGTCTTTATATTCCATTATGTTCTTACTGATATTTATGTGTCCACTATTTGCTCAAAAAATGCACAGTTAATTATACAAAATGTAAATGAGCATAACACATTGCAGGGGAGGCAATTAGTGGTTGAGGCGGAAAAACCCGGAAAATACCGTATTGGTGTTCTTGTTTCCCCCAGCGTTGACTTCAATGCAATTGAAAATAAAGAGGAACGATTAAAAAAGAAACGAGAAGTGCATAGTAAGGTGATTCAAGCACTTTCAGGGAAAATTTCCCTCTATGATTTTCACTACAGAACCCTATTTAAAGAAATTACGCTCCCTGCAAAAGACAATAAATGGAACCCTGCTTCTGAATATCTGATTGATGAGGAACTCTTCGGCGCTAGCTATGATGTGATTGAGATATCTCGCACCGGGCGCTATATATTCCGCCCGGAAATTATCAGCCAGGACTCGGCATTTACTGATTATACCCTGATTTTTGAACCCGTGGGCCGTTCAACCTCCTTTTATGCCAAAGTGCGTGACTTCTTACGCGGTTCCTTTCTGCGTAAGGAGACGCAATGATAAACCTCACCGGACAAGAGGAGTCAGCGCTGGATAACTATTTCCCCTGGCGTGTCTTTTTACATATTTTATTATTTCTTATGGCGTTAATGACACCGTTAGAAGGGGGGAGTAAGGATATCAATTCTCCTATCGTATCGGCACCGCCCAAGGCAGAAAAAATATTGGCCAGGCAGTTTGTGGTTTATGCGGAAAAACCTGGGGAATATCAAGTGGATATTCTTTTTTCTGCTGGGGAGGAAATTAATAATATTGTGGATTTTAATGAACGCTTTACCAAAGAACGAGAGGTTCATAGAAAGGCTTTATACGATTTAGAAGGGCGTATTCTTGTTTTTGATTTACAGGAAAATGTCCTGGCTCAGGAGATTTTTATTCCTACTCAGGAGAAGACTAAAACCTTTTCGTCACTATATATCATTGATGAAGATGAATTGGGTGAACTCTATCCTATTGTTAATATACCGCATCCAGGGCGTTACCTGATTCGTCCTGAAATTGTCAGTCATTACCCTGGATTTACCGATTATACGCTTTATTTTGTACGCCTCAGGTACAAATAAATTATTTATCCTTAAACTATTGAGGTGAATCTATGTCCTATTCAGTTACCGTAATGAATGATTCAAAGGTTCTGGATAATCCTGATGGCGGGGTTATTCATAGCTGGCTAAAATTCGATAATGGTTCTGCTGATGCAGATTATTTTGGTTTTACACCCAAAAATGGCAGGTTTGACAATAATATCAGGGGAAAAGATGCGGAAGGGCTTGTTGAGGAGAGAAATGTGTTAAAACACAGACCTCCAACAGAAACCAAAACCATTCCCCTGACCGAAACGCAATACCGGCAGATGATGCAAAGCATTCAGCAGTTTAAGGGACACCTGTCTGGCTACGATCTCACTCCGGATGGAAACGGTGATGCAAACTGCACCACTGCAGCAAACCAGATATTACAAAGTGGTGGAATCGATTATTTAGAGGGGCTGCAAACGCCTTTTGGCGTGGCCGATCGCATTAAGGGGCTGAATAATCACAATACGCTGGAAGATACTCTGGATGCCAAGGATAGACTGGATGAGCGCGTGGAACAACTCGGCACACAGGCCCAAAAGAGCCTGAGTGGTGCCGTCAACGATATCCTGAACGGTGCGCGTGATGCCGTTCAGGATCAATTGGAAAACCATCTGAAATCGTTAAAATAACCTCGTCCACAGGCGAACATCGATGCGGCAGCGGCACTGTCAAAACATCTGATCAGTCAGTTGCAGCACCAACTGGGCAGGATCGGGAATCATCTCTCCCCAATGGCACAAGAAGGGAGCCCATCCGCGCGCAAATACCTGCAAGAAGCGTTGGGATATCTGCGCAGTCTACTGAACGGCCCGCTACAGGAGGCAATGAACAACCTTCTTGACGGCGCAGTAAAGGGGGGGAATGCCAGCCCTTTCGGCCCCGGGGGGGGACTGCCACCACTGGACGGGCTGCCCGATATTTTTGGGCCACCAGAGGGGCCTGATACTGGGGATTCCGAAGCGGCAATCGACCCTATCATTCTCGATCTTGACGGCGATGGAATAGAAACACTTCCCCTGTCGAAAGGTGTTTTTTTCGATCACGATGAGAATATGTTTGCGGAAAGCACCGGATGGGTGAGTCCGGATGATGGTTTGTTGGTGCTGGATCGTAATGGCGATGGGCGTATTGATACGGGTCGTGAACTGTTTGGTAATCATGCCCGCCTGAAAGACGGCAAGCTGGCAGACCATGGTTTTCTGGCCCTTAAGGAACAGGATGACAATGGGGATGGCGTACTGAATGCCACGGACGCCAGTTGGCAGAAACTTCAGGTATGGCGCGATCTTAACAGTGATGCCAACGTGGATGAAGGCGAGTTATTTTCACCTCAGCAGGTGGGCGTGACGTCTATAGACACTCACTGGAAAGCCTCCTCTTTCGTCGACGCTCAAGACCATGCGCACAGGCAGGTCGGCAGTATCACTTACAGTGATGGCACAAAAGGCCAGGCAAGTGATGTCTGGTTTACTGCCAATAAAGGGTATACGAAATATACCGGAGACATCAGCGTCGGTGAAGACATTCGGCGACTGCCGCACATTCGCGGTTTCGGCAATATGACGGAACTGCATGTGGCGATGAGTCAGAGCCCTGCGCTGCGCGCTTTGGTTGAAGACTATGTCGCTGATCCACTAGCTGCTCAACAGCCTGGAAAAATGGATAAAATACTCTTTTCCTGGGCCGGTGTTACGGATATCGATCCTAAAAGTCGTGGTCGTTATATTGATGCACGCCAATTGGCAGTGCTGGAACAGGCAACGGGCAAGGGCTTTAAACACCAGTGGAGTGGCGATACCAACCCCTTTATTGGTTCTGCTGAATTGCTAAAAGCAGAATACCGGAAATTTGCCCAGCACGCCGAAGCGTGTCTGCTGGCACAGACCCTGTACCGCAATGAATTTGCTTTGATCGTTGTGGATATAAAACCCGATTTCAGTGGCCTGACACTGAATTTTGACGCGTTTGAATCACATATCAACCAACTTAAAGGGACTGACGTAGTCGCGCATTTAAGGCTCCGCAATGCATTCCATTCCTTTTTTTCTTATCAGCCCACATTCAGTGCCGAACAAGAACGTATTGGATTCCCGCCGCAGCGGACATTTATCGGAGGGAGTGAAAACGACGCGCTTGAGGGAAGCCGAGGGGACGACATTCTGGTGGGTGGTAAAGGTGATGACCAGTTAAATGGAGGAAACGGCAGCGATATCTACTTGTTCAACAGGGAAGATGGGAAGGATGTCATTGCCGAATACAGCAGTGAATCTGGTGATGTGGACGTACTGCGATTCGGTGAGGGAATAACCCCGGAACAGGTGGCGGTGGCACGGCGCGGCGGTTCGACAAGCTCCAATTATGGCGATTTGGAACTCGTTTTTAGGTCCGGTGATGAGAGGGTGACAATCAAAGATTTCTTTAGCGCATCGCGATATCAGATAGAACACATTGAATTTGCTAACGGTACGCAATGGCAGTCAAAAGATATCCTCAATCATATCGAATCCGGGCAAGCATTGCCTGCAAGTAAGAAAGGGCGTCCGCAACGATCTATCGCTTTGATGAAACAAGATATCGCCCAGTTTATGAGCTGGGATGAAGAAGACGATGCCAGTGCCTCCTCCGTGTCGCTGCCGCTAGCAACGGCACCATCGCATAAAAATATCCAGCAATCTTCTCTCGCGTATTAATGGAGGCAGGGCATGTCTCAGGACAAATACGTGTGGCAAGGATTGGCATTGATTGCCGGATACCATGGTAATGCCGTCAACATCGAGGCATTGCAAGCGCAGTTCGGCACCGATGCATACCATGATATCAACGTGCAACTGGTCCGCGCCGCGCGTCACTGCGGTTTACGCTGTCGATACTCTCCCCGCATCTCTGTGTCAGGAGACATGCCTACACCGGCTTTGATTTGTTTGCCAGAAAAAGGGTATGTCCTGCTGCTGGCGGTTAAAGCGGGAAAGTGGCTGATACACGATATCTCTTGCGATCGCTCTGAAACTTACCACCCCATTCAGGCGCAACTGATAAGCGGTTTTATGTTCACCCGGCGTTTTTTCTCTGGCGGACTGGCGCGGGAGTTTAATTTACGCTGGTTTGCTCAGGCATTTGCTCGCTACAAAAGACTGGTGGCTGAGGTAATGCTCGCCTCGTTTTTTATTCAGATACTGGCGCTGATTCTTCCCTTATTTTTTCAGATCGTCGTGGATAAGGTATTAGCACACCAAAGTGTGTCGACGTTGGATGTGCTGGCGCTGGGGATGATTTGTGTCACGCTGGCGGATGTGGTGCTGGATGGGTTGCGTAACTACCAGTTGGCACATACCTCGCAGCGTATTGATGCCACGTTGAGTTCGCTGCTTTATCGTCACCTGTTGTCGCTCCCTTTAGGATGGTTTCGTGGGCGTCAGACCGGGGTGACCGTCGCACGGGTGCATGAACTCAAAACGGTACGGGAGTTCTTGACCGACAGTGCAATGACGCTAGGCTTGGATCTGTTATTCACGGTCGTCTTTTTTGTGGTTATGGCGACGTATAGCCTGTCTTTGACCGTTATCGTTCTGATATCCCTGCTGCCTTATCTTGTGTTGTCGGCTGTCATTACACGACCACTACGGAATCGATTAGAGGATCAGTTTCGTCAGGGGGCGAAAAATCAGGCTTTTCTGGTTGAGAGCATTACGGCCATTGAACCCGTCAAGGCCATGTCCGTTGAGCATCACCTGACGCGTCGCTGGGATGAACAGACGGCGGCGTTTGTCAGCAGTTGCTTTAAAACCGGCAATTTGAGCAATATCGCGAATCAGATATCGCGTTTTATCAGCAGAATCACCAGCGTGGTTATTTTGTGGTATGGCTCTCGGTTGGTGATTGACGGGGGAATGACGGTTGGTGGGCTTATTGCCTTTAATCTGTTTGCCGGACACGTTACCGGCCCCATCTTACGCCTGGTACAACTGTGGCAAGATGTGCAGCAGGTCTCTATTTCCGTTAAACGCCTGGGAGACATTCTGAATGTCCCGCCAGAGCAACAGCAGCAAAGTGGCGTAACGCTTGCGGAAATACAGGGGGCCGTGCGTTTTGTCGATATCCGATTTTCCTACCGCATTGATGCGCCTCCGGTATTGGATGGTCTCAACTTATCGGTGCAGGCAGGGGAAATTATTGGCATTGTTGGTCGCTCAGGTTCGGGTAAAAGCACCCTGGCGCGGCTGATACAGCGCCTTTATCTCCCCTTGTCTGGGCAGATCTTTATTGATGACATCGACATTGCTCATACCGATCCCTATTGGCTGCGGCGACGTGTCAGTGTGGTATTGAGGAGACTCAGCTTTTTTCTGGCACCGTGCGCGACAACATTGCGTTAGCGTTGCCGAACTCGCCGATTGAGCAGGTTATTGCAGCGGCCACGCTGGCAGGCGCGCATGAGTTTATCAGCACGCTACCGCTGGGGTATGACACCCCGGTCGGTGAGCAAGGCAACCTGTTTTCCGGTGGGCAAAAACAGCGTATCGGTATTGCGCGAGCGCTTATCACTCAACCCAAAATATTAATCTTCGATGAGGCCACCAGTGCACTGGATTATGAATCCGAACGTGTGATTCAGAATAATATGGCCGAAATATGCCGTGGCAAAACGGTATTTATTATCGCGCATCGGTTATCGGCGGTGCGTCGTGCCGATCGCATTGTTGCCATGGCATCAGGCAAGGTAAGCGAGCAAGGTTCGCATGACGAGCTTCTGGCTTTGGGGGGGCTGTATGCCCGACTTTATGCCTTGCAGCAGGGAGATGCATGATGAAAGCGTGCTATCGTGAATTTCTTCCTGCGGTCATTGAAATCCAGGAGACGCCGCCCTCTCCCGTAGGCAGGGCAATATTATGGGTGATTATGGTTTCGCTGGTGCTTGCCGTGGCGTGGGCAGCGCTCGGAAAGGTCGATATAGTGGCCGTAACTCATGGCAAGGTGGCGGTGAGGGAACTGTCTCGGCCTGTCAACACGGCGGTTACCGCCGAAATTGCCAGCGTGTTGGTTCGGGACGGTATGGCCGTTAAGCAAGGACAAGCGCTCATTAAACTGAATAGTCAGCAGTTGGATGAGCGTGCCGAAGAACTGCGACTGAGACAGAAGCTAAACCGTTTTCATCTTGTGCGCCTCGATATACTGAGTCGGTATTACAGCGGACAACGGTGGTCCAACGTATTTCCCGATCGCTACCGGCGTGAAGATGCTCTGTTAGCCGATCAGCTCGCTGCGCTGCTGATGACCGAGGTAGAAAATGAACGGTACGAGAAAGCGGTATATCAAAGCAAAAAAGCGGTATTACACGCGCAAACCATGGGCCATCAATCTCGTAAACGGCTGGCTGAAGAGCAGTTGATGGTTTTTAAAGAACAATATCAAGCGATTGAGAGCTTGTACCATAAAAAGATAGCCAGTCGCGACAGTTTACTAGAGCTTAAAAAGCACTATCTGGCGGCACATCATGCTGTCGATGGTGTAACAGCAAACCTGGAGGAAAGCCGCCGTAGCTTGGCACAGTTGGAACAGGAACAACACAGCGCAGGGGCGGAAAAAATCAATGCTATAGCCCAGAATATCGCAGAGCGTGAACATGAAAATCACCTGTTGGCGAGCCAACTTAAGCAGGTTAATGCCCAAATAGCCCAGTATACTTTGCGCTCACCCGTAGAGGGTATCGTTGACTCGCTGGCCTTCCGCGATGCGGGAGGCGCTGTCGAGCCGCCACAGGAACTGCTCAAGATTGTCCCCGTTGATAGCGAACTGGTCGCTGAAGTGATGATCAAAAACCAGGATGTGGGTTTTTTGCGGGTAGGGCAAACGGTGACGGTAAAAATCAACACCTTTGATTTTACTCGCTACGGCTGGGTAGATGGCACGCTACAACAGATCTCTGCCGATGCCATAGAGGATAAAGAACTCGGGCTGGTCTATCGCGCAGTTATTGCTCTAAAGAACAGGACGTTGCGCGTAGGATCTGATGAATGGCAACTGGAACCCGGTATGCAGGTAACGGCGGAAATCAAAACCGGTAAAAGGACATTCCTTAGCTATCTCACCAGCCCGGCAATGGAAGCGCTGAACGATGTGGGCAAGCAGCGATAAACTATGCCATTAACTGTCCATAGCGTCATTGGTCAGAGTGCGTTATTTCGGTTTTCGCGAGCGTGCCTTTGATTGCGCAATGGCCTCCGGGGTTAACAACTGCTCCCGCTCGTGCCATACCTGAGCAAACATATCCGTTAGCACCGGATCGAACTTGAGCCTTTTGAGCTGGTAGCCGATGCCAAGCGCGGTTACGCAGGTTTCTTCGTCCAGCGGTGTCTTGTGTACCAAAAAAGTCTCGATAAATTTTTTACCGCGCAGCGCCATAGCCGGATCTTTTTCCGGTGGGAGCTTGTTGTTACAGGGCGTTTGTTGACAGATACGCGTTGCCGTTCCCTTCAGTTTGGTATTCTTAAAAATGTCGTCGACCGCAGTGACCGCGATACCCATCGCCTGATAGCGGCCCTGATAGCCTTCTTTAACCGCACTCTGGTATACGCTTTTCAAACAAGGGTGTTTCCTGGTGGTGTGAAACAGGGACCGCTCACGTTGTGTTGTCAGCAGAGTGAGCAGGCTGTTTTCCACCTTTTTCATCAGATGCAGCGTTATTTTCTTCGGCCCTAGCTCTTTCCTGCAAGGTTCCGATGCAATGCGAGGGCTGAGGTCCGGGGGCTTGTAGAGCATGATAATCATGTCATCTTCCTTGTTGTTCGTGATTAGCGCTCAGTATGCGCTATAGCCACTTGTTTTCTTGCTGAAAACGTTCCATGTGGCACTGATGCTGACGGGGAATATCACGCGCTACACTGTTTTTTCTTATAGTGGGGGGGGCCACATAATGATTTAAAAGGAGAGCTCACGAATCAATACTGCCGATGCGAGTTTCCAGCCGCGCACCAACAGGCTTTGCGCCTCGCCCTCCATCACCGCCGTACCGCGTAGCACTTGCCCCGGAGCATGAAAATCCGGTGGCAGCCGTAGCAGGACGCGATATACCGCCTGTTCCGGGTGGAGTTTACGCTGCCCGTCACTCAGGGTGGCGATAGCTCCGCCGTAGAGGGAGGCCAACTCCGGTACGTTGTTCAGATCGCGTGCGGCAGTGCTGTCAATATCGGCGATGGTGACGGGCATCGCCCCGTGGTTAACATCCTGAGCGTAAAACCTACCGGGATCGCCGATGCGCAAGCGCTGCCACTCTTTTTCAGAAACGAAAGCCTCTACCAGCCCACCGACAGGCTGAGTGACGACGGCCAGCCATTCACCTTGTCCAAGCCACTCACCTTCAGAGAGCGGTGTTGCCATATCTGCCACTACGCCATCCATCGGGGCGCGCACCGTTAACTGTTCGGATTGGCGTAACAGCACCTGCAAACGCTGTTGTGCGGCATCCCGTTCTTGCTTGACGCGCAGGTGATCGCTAGCAGCCTCCTTGTTGAATAACTGGAATGTGCTTTGCCACTCCAACGTGGCGATTTGTCGCTCCAACTGCTGCCGCTCATGGGCTAGCGGTTCCGACGAGAGCTGAAACAGCACTTGCCCGGCCTGTACCGGTTGACCTACCTTTACCGCGATACTGGCGAGCATAGCGGGTAACGGCGTGTAGAGGCTGCTTTGCTGTTCTGCTCGCAGCAAAGCGGGGGCGTAAACGCTTCGTTGCCAGGGCAACAGCAGGAGAAGCAGCACCAGGACACTGAGCGTCAGGGTGGTTATCATATTGCGATTCATACGGTAGTCCTTGCGGCGTTGGCTCCACGCACGCAGCTCATTGACGATGGGCATCACCACGAAAACCCCGATCTCCACGGCAAACAGCAGCATGCCCAATAGCTTAAAGGCCATGTGATAGACCAGAATCGCGATACCGGTAAACAGAAACAGGCGATAAACCCATACGGTAAAGGCATAGCCGACCAACGTGCGCTGCAACCAGCGGGGAAAGATCTCTGGCGGTGCATCCCCAAGACCAAACAGCCATTCGCGCATCTGCCAGCGGCCCATGGCAAAGCCGCGTTGTTGCAGGTTGGGCACCTGCAAAGCATCCGACAGTAAAAAGTAACCGTCGAACCGCATCAGCGGGCTTAAGTTGACCGCCAGCGTCATAATCCAAGTGGTGGTGGCCAGCATAAAGGCAGCGCTGCGCAGCATGCCATCCGGTAGGAAGCTCCAGGCCAAGGTGGCCCAGGCGGCTAACGCCAGTTCGGTCAGCATACCGGCGGCACCGATGGTGATGCGTTGACGCCGTCGCGTCAGTTTACACGACCCGGAGGTATCGGTGTAGAGCATCGGCATCATTACCAGAAATGCCACACCCATGGTAGCGACGCGCGCGCCAAAATGCTTACAGGCGTAGGCATGGCCGAACTCATGCAGGATCTTGGTAACGCACAGCGTGAGCCCGGCCAGCGCGGCACCTTCCAGCGTGAAAAAATGCAGAAACGTGTGGGTGAAGGTGTCCCATTGCCGTCCGGCGAGGAACAGCCCCAACACGCCAGCCAGCAACGTCAGCGTTAAGAATGAGCGGCGATAAAACAGCGAGACCCAGGGCAACGTGGCGCTAAGAAAACGGTCTGGGTGCCACAGTGGAATACGGAAAAAAAGATAACTTTTCAATAGCATGCGCCACAGTGATACGCGTGAGCGCTGTACCTGCTGAGAAAATTGCGCCAGTGCCTTGTCGCCGCTGACGCGCGTCAGGCTGTTGGTTTGCAGAAAATGGTTGAAGTAGTGCACATCGCTTTCATCCAGCGCCAGCGTCGACGCCTGTTGGATATCTGTAATAATGCGTGCGGCGTCACCCAGTGACCAGCGAGACAGCATCGCCATCTCCGGCCAACCGATACGAAAATAGAGGCCGCGTAGCGGATCTTCCAGCGTCCAACTGGGGGAACCATCGCGATTCGCTGGACCTTTATGCAAAATCAGCTCATCCCGTAACGGGCTGAGTGCCGAAGCAGAAGGGGAGCCCGGCAGCATCAGACCCCCAGCCAGACGCGTAGCGTCGCCAGCGGTTTACGCAGCAGGTAAGCGACCAGCAGCGTGCGTTTACCGTACAGCTTGGCGGTGCCTTTTAGCCCGACGCGCCGTTGTACATCGTCCTCGGTAAAGCGGGCACGCAGGCGGTAGGCCATTACGTTATCCGGCGTGAGTGCCGCACGATAACCTATTTGTGTCAGTTGTGCTTCTTGAGCGGCATTGGGGGCGACATTCAGGAATAGCCGCACATCTGCGCCGGTTTCCAGCGCAATCGCATCCGCAGCGGGCAGTTGGATCTCCAATTCCACGTCTTTCGGATCGGCGACCATCATGATCCGCTCTCCGACCGCTACGGAACGGCCAATCCATTCACTGGCATCGTCAAACACTGCCACGCCATCGCGCGGTGAGGTCAACTGCATACGCTCCAGTTGGCGCTGGAGAAAGTCTCGCTCGCTTTGCGCCTGCTCGCGGCGGCTTTGCAGAACCGCCAGACTGGCCTTGCTGTTGGCATCAAACAGCGCCTGTTGTTGCGCTTGACGATACTGGGCGTCGGCGGTGGCAAACGTCTGGCGTGCGGCTTCCAGGCGGTTTTCTAGCTCGCGTGCATCCAGCCGTGCCAGGGGCTGATTGGCGCGGATTGGCTGATTGGGGCGCACCAGAATATCGTCTACCACGCCAGCAACAGGCGCACGCACCATTACTGGTTGATGCGCCACAATCTCTGCCGGGGCCAGCACCGATTGGCGCACCGGGATCAGCATGATTAATGCCAGTGTCGCCGCGCTAAACAGCACGATGCGGCGTTTTTTCGGGTGCGTTGGCGTGGGACGGCGCTGTTTATGCAAGCTGGACCAGGCGTGGGCGTAAGGTTCTGCCAGCGTGTCCAGCAACAGGATCTCCGGGGCCAGCCACGGCGTTTCGCGTGCCAGAATCAGCGTCAGGGTGGTTTCACCCTGAGCCGATCGTAATGGCAGCCACAACAAGTGTTCGGGCAGATGCTCATGCCACAGCGCCTGATCATCCGCCGGCAGGTCTTGATAACGTAGCGTGCCGCTCTGGTGCTGTTCTGCCTGCCACTGGCGGCACCACCGGCTGAAGGTGCTGCAAAACGGCGCATTGTGATCGAGTGATGCCAATCCCGAGACCGCCTGTAACCGTTGCTGGTCATGGCTCCACAACAGTGCCTGACGGTATTTCACCAGCGAATGGGTTTCATTGACGATGAAAAACGCCAATTCATCCGCGGTTTCACGCGCACGCGCGCGCCGTTGTAGTTGCAGCAATTCGGACAGTAGCCTGAGCTGCGGGTCTTGCTCAGTATGCCCCGTCGACGTGTCGCTCGGACTCATCATGGCGTGATGCCGTCTGGCGGCGCTATTTGCGCGACACCGCTCATGCCGGGCAGTAAACCTGCGCTTGGCTGGGCCAGGCGACCAAATACTTTCACTGACTGACTCACCGGTTCCACCGATGAGGAGATACGACTAATTTCTGCCGGGTAAGTTAACCCGGTTTCATCCAGCGTTACCTGAAATGGACTGCCTTGTTTGAGCCACACTAACCAGCGAGAAGGCACGATCATCTCCAACTCAAAGGCGCTATCGTCATAGATAGCCAGCAGTTCTTTACCTTCCGGCACGGACTCCCAGCGTTTGACCTTGGTTTCGGTGACGCGCCCAGAGAAGGGCGCTTTGATGGCACAACGTTGCAACATCGCGCGATTCACGCCGCTTTCCGCCTGTGCCATGGTGACAGTGGAGCGCGCCTGATCCACCTCTGACAGACTGATGGCGTTGAGCTTGTCGAGGCGGTCGGCGATAGCCAGCTTTTTACGCGCGGCGTTTTCCGCCGCGCTGGAGTAGTTCAATTTCTCACGCAGCACCGTGCAGTCGAAGGTCAGCAGGGTATCTCCCTGCTTAAAGTGTTCACCTTCTTTCACGGTGATATCAGTGATTTTACCGGCAATTTCGCTCGATAATACGCTATAGCGCTGTGCGCTGAGCTGAACGCGAATGTCCCCTTGCGCGGCCTGCCCCCACAGGGGCAGAACCAGCGTGCTTGCCAGCAGCAGCGGTCGCATCATGCTGCTCATCATTACCGTGTGCCTCCCGCCTGAAGGGATTGCAGGTTATCCCACATGTCGGTGTTGACCACACGATACGGTTTGGCTGTGGCTGATGCTGTTATGGGAGCCGGAGTGATCACCGTGGCTGCGGTTGGCAAAGAGGCTGGGTGGGGCGCGACGACAGGTGCCACGGGCGCAGCCGTTGCCAGCGACAGGCGCGGCACGGCGACCCCGCCTTTTTCCAGCGTCCCCGTGGTGCGGGCGATGCTGTTGCTCAATGCGGCCAGGCTGACATCATTGACGTTATCCGGCAGCACGTCCAGCCCCGCGGCTTGGTAGACCGCGCCCAGCGCATTTTGTACGTCAGCAAAGCTGCGATCGCGTGCGCGCGTGGTGAGAATGGTTTCGGTGCTGACCCGCACCTGCTCCATCTGCGTTTCGGCCCGGTGCTGTACGCTCAGTGCCGTCTGATTCAGGATACCGCGCTGGATGCGCGCCAGTTCCTGATAGCGACCAAACATGCGTGTGCTCTGTTGGTATTCCTGCCAGGCCACGTTCACCTGCGTCAGTACGGCCATACGCAATGCCTGACGGCGTACTTCGGCCAGACCTTCATTGGCTTCAGCGGCACGTTTTACTGACGACCAGGACAACACGTTAAGCAGATTGCCGCTGACCTGAACCCCAGCGCTGGCCCATTGCTGATTCACCAGATAGCTGTTGCTGTCACTGTTCACACCGGCAAACAGTGAAACGCCCGGCAGCAGACGCAGCAGCGATTTGCGGGTTTCCAGCACGCTGTTTCGTGCCAGATAGCCCTCTTCGCGGACCTCGGGGCGTTTTACCATGGAGAAGTTTTCCAGATCGTCGAGTGAATAGGCGATCTTCGGTGCCACCAGACTGCTTTCACTCGGCACCACCACGTCAAACTTGCTGGATGGCGGCAGGTTCATCAGCGCAGCCAGACGCGATTTCGCCACCACCAAATCGCTGTCGACAATCTCTAGCTGGCGCACCATCTCCAGCATGTTTTTCTGGAAGCGCAGCGCTTCCACCGGGGCCAGCAACCGTTGTTGTTCGGTCTGGCGCGCATAGTCTAGCGTCTGACGGGCCTGCGTCAGCGCGGTGGTGACTTCCGGTTGTAAACGCTGGGCGGTGGCGGCTTCCCAGTAGGCGGTGCGCACCTGCCGGGTGATATCTGCCACCACGCGACGGCGGCGCTCTTCTGCTGCCAGCGATTTGTTGGCCTGCACCTTGGCGTTAAAGTAGCTGATACCGAAATCCAACACGTTCCAGCTTAACGAGAGATCGGCGGTGCGCGTGGTTTGATCCTGACTGGTGGAGGGTTCCAGCGATTCCCGTCCGCTGGAGATCGATTTGCTGCTGGACGCCGCAACGCTGTCGCGGGTTTGCATCCCGGCACGGGCCGTCAGTTTAGGCAGCAGCATATCCAGATTCTGGACGCCAAGCAGGTTATCTTCCATGGCCTGTTCCAGCAGCGCAACGCGCTGTTGCAGGTTGTATTTCAACGCACGCGCAATGGCTTCTTCCAGCGTAATGGTGCCTCGCACCGGCTCCTGATTGGCGAACATCTGCGTTCTGTCGCTCAGGGCTTGTGTCACCTGCTGCTCGGTGGTGATCGGTTCTGGTTTGACGGCGCAGCCCGCCAGCCCGATACAGGCAAGGGCGACGGCGATACGCAGTGCTTTGGTGCCAGAAAGCCGTTGCGGCACGGCAGTGACAGACTGATGGTGGTGGTGCTGGCTATCCCAGAAAGTGGCTGTGTGCTGATTCACCGGGTTATTCCCTCTTGTAATGGGTTTATTCGCTGTCGGTTGTGGGCTGAACGGCTCGCAACCGACTGAACGTATGGTTAAATGCTGCAATATGTCCCGCACCTGTCACGCGCGCAGACGGCTCAATTCACTCAGTGCGGCCAGCAGGGCATCCTGCTCGGCACGCGGTGCGTTAAGCTGCTCGCTAAACGCGGTTTTTCCCGTGGGCAATGCGATTTCAATGCGGCTATCCTGCACGCTTTCGTTCGTTAACGGCGGCAGGTCGGTGGAAGCACCGAGATCCGTTGGCTGGCTTGCCGATGCCTCGTGTCCGGTTTGCAACGTGACGGGTATCGTGCGCCGCGCACCGTCGGCTGCCTGCGCGCTGAGCGCCAACTGGATCTGGTTTACCTGCACCGCGTCAGGGTCGGTGATGCGTAGCTGACCGCTGCGGGCATCAAACTGAATCCAAGCGGGTAGAGGGCGACCATTGGCGAGCTGTAACGACAGTGCTACGCCGTTATCACGCGCACTGAACAGGCGTGACGGCAGGGTAAACACCAGTGCGCCAGCGCTGTCGCGCTGCAACGACCCTTGTAGGCTGCTGTAGGCCGATTCCAATGACGTGGTTTGACTGGGAATGCGCTGGAACAGCGATGAATCCGTCACTTGTCCCGGCGAGCTGTCATGCTGAACCGCGTTGCCCCGCGCGGCAAAATTCACCGTTTCCAGCGGCGGGAGTAGCGTTTGCATCACGGGATCGAGCACCCAGGGCGCGGCGGTGCGTTCTGCTACCGAGTGAGAGGGTGCTGCCGAAAATTGCGCCGGTAATTGAGCGTGTGCCGCTGTCGGTGAAGGTGTTTGAGACAGTGCCGCTACGATCGCGCTTAAGGGCTGTTCCTGCTCTTGCTCATTCAACGCATCAGGCACGCTTACTGATGAGGTGGTCAGGATCACCGGTGCCGGCGCTGTGCTATCTGGCGTTTCCGGTTGCGGCTCCACAGGGGCTTGCGCGACGATTACGTTGAGCGTGTGGGTGGCTTGTGCGTTGCCATCGCTGGCGGTGAGGGTCACGGTAAACTCACCGGACGCTGTCGGTGTACCTGAAATCGTACGGGTTTGCGCATCAAAGCTCAGCCCGTCCGGCAAGCCGCTGGAACTCCAGGTTAGCGTGTCGTTATCGGCATCGGTAAACAGGTTTTCCGGCAACGTGTAGTGATACGAACTGCCCGCTTGCAGTGCGCCCAGATTCAATCCGGCTTGGTCGTTGTACTCCGGTGCACTGTTGTCCGGTTCGATATCGGGTGCTTGCGCTACCGTCACCTCGACCGTGTGGGTGGCTTGTGCGTTGCCATCGCTGGCGGTGAGGGTCACGGTAAACTGACCGGACGCTGTCGGTGTACCTGAAATCGTACGGGTTTGCGCATCAAAGCTCAGCCCGTCCGGCAAGCCGCTGGCGCTCCAGGTTAGCGTGTCGTTATCGGCATCGGTAAACAGGTTTTCCGGCAACGTGTAGCGATACGGACTGCCCGCTTGCAGTGCGCCCAGGTTCAATCCGGCGTTATCGTTGTAGACGGGGGCACTGTTTTCGGGGACATCACTGCCTTTGAAGGTGATGACGGTTTTTTCGCTGAATTCTGTCTTAAGATCCTGCCGCCAGTCCCCTTCCTCATAAACCGTCAGGCCCATCGTGCGGCTACCCGTAGCGTCCGCAGCGCTGTGGCTGTAGGTGATACCATCGATCAACTGCGCAGTGCTGGCTCCATCACGGGCAACATACAGCGTCACGGTAGCAACGCCGTTGCTGACACTGACGCGGTATTCCATTCCGCTTTCACCCACAAAAGCCTGATAGTCGATAGTCTTGTCGATCAAGATGTCTCCACCTGCTACATGCAGCACATCGCCGACACTGACGGGGGACACAGAAATTTCAAGCCGATGGATTTTTTGGCCAGCTTCAATAGTGTATATGACCGTGTTCTTGAACAGCGTGACCGCATCGTTGCCCGGTACGTAGGTCGCGTTCACGGGCTCTGTGCTGACCACTGCCGGATCGTTAATGCCGACGAGATTTACCACGGTGGTGAACTCCGCAGTATGATCTTGCCCGTCATTGAAATGGATAATGAAAGTGGCCTCAGTGCCCGCAGCCGTCGGGTCATTACTGGTGGATTGGTAAGTAATGGCTCGCAGCACCTGCTGTGCTTCCGCTTGTGTGACGTCTGCCAGGAAAGTGAGGGTCAGTTTACCATTGGCATCGGTCGTGGCATTGGCGATAGCCTTGTCACCCTGCGAGATCGTGCCATTCTCTGCCAGGGTCAGACCGCTGTCAGTGGAAAGTCCTAACCGATCGCCTGCCTGCGCGCCACCGGTGCGTTCAATCGTCAGCGTGGCGCCTTGATAGCTGTTTTGATCGTTGACCGGGGCAGACAAGGTGCCACCGGGGATCAGAGCGACAGCATCGCCTTTTTCCGTAAAGGTTTCGCTGCTGGGAATGAGATCGAGAACAATGATCCCTTCCGGTGTACCGTAATTCAGGCTTCCCGTGAGGTACAACTGCTTGCCGTCGGCACTGAATGACGCGTAGCGCACCTCGTTTAACGTTGTGCCATTGTAGTTGGCAAAGTCACCAAAACCCTCCACCGCCTGACGCTGTGTCAGGCTGCCATCGGCGGCGCGTGCATAGAGAATGACGCCGTAGGTGTTGTAATTCTCGCTGCGACCCAGTTCGCCGGTGATCACCACGGAGGTGCCATCGGGGGAGACCAGCACCTGTTTGACACTGGTGGCATCGTCGCCAATCGGTAAGGTAGATGTTGCGGTGAGCGTGCCATCTTGTTCCACCGCAAAGATATGCAGCGAGGTGTTGTTATCCACAACATACAGCGATTTCCCGTCGGGTGAAACCGTGATGGCAGACGCGTAGTAACCCTCTTCACTGGCCGTCGATCCGGCGATAGCTTGTTGATAGGTCAACGTGCCGTCATCGCTCACGCTGAATCGACTTACCACCGTATCGCCGCCGGATGTCGCGACATACAGCGTTTTGCCATCCGGTGACAGGGTTAAGGCGTTGGCACCGTCGAGTTGTATGCCATCGTCTCCCGCATCGTTGAGCGTAGCGCTGAGCGTTAAGGTATCCTCGCTGCGGGTAAACACCAGCAGGCTGTCGCCACTGGTGACGTAGACGTTATCGCCCAGCGCCAACACATCGCGCACCATGCCGAGATCGCCACCAACGGTACCCATTTCATGCAGATCGCTGGCATCGAACAGAGCGATATTATCCGCACCAATGACATACAGGCTGTTGCCATCGCTGGAAACGCGGACTTGTGCCGCGCCCGTCAAGCCGGTGATGTTAGTGCTTTTGGTCATGTAGAGCGTGCCGTCGGTATCACGCTCGACCAGATACAGAACGTTGGACTCAACGTCCTGTCCGGTGCCTGTTGTTTCGTCATAAACCCAATCGCTGTGTGTGCGAACCAGGTAAATTTTATCCCCCACCACCGTGATGCCCTGAACGCCGGTAAAGATCGAATTGCCTTGATCATCTTTCACATCGAACAGACTGTCATAATCGAGTGCGCCGGTTTCGGCCCCCAGATGTGGCGTCAAACGTGTGTCGAGCACGGCAACGGTGCTGTGGATATCGAGTGTGGTGGTATTGTCTTCGGCATCAACCAGTTGTGTCAGCGTGACGGTGACAGCGCCCACGGTGACATCGCTGCTGGTAACCTGATATTGGAGCGTGTCGATCAGGGTATTTACTGCATCTGTCGTGTTGTTGCCACCCTTCAGCGCGAGGGTGATGGTAGTGGTACCATCGTTGACCGTTACCTTATAGTGATGGCCTTGCGCGGTCTCTCCCTCGCTGCTGGTCAACGAGAGGGACGTGCCATCAATCACCAGTGTTTCATGGGGGCCGGAACGGTTGATGGTGAAGGTCAGTTCAGAGAGCGCGGCGCCTGCGTTGCCAAGCCGCACATCCACATTATCGAACAGGTCGATCGCCGCCGGCAGACCGCTGGTAGAGATGATGGCGGTGGTCTGCTTACCTTCTGCACTTAGCGTGGGTTCAACCGGTGGGGCGGTTAGCAGCAGCGCCACGGTAGTTGTGGCAGATTTGCCGCCGCTATCGCGCACGGCGATGCTCAAATCAACCCGCGCGGGCGCTTCGGTGCCAGTGTTAAGGTAGGTGACCTGCTGCAATACCTGATTGGCGGTGGCGTTGTCCACATTAGCGCTAAAGGTGATGGTCAGTACGCCATCCTGCGTCGCGAAGGTAGCAATGGTTGTCTTGCCCTTCATGATGGTGCCGTTTTCCAGACGCAATCCGGAACCATTGTTAAAGCCGAACTGATCGTCTGCCGAGGCACCGCTGGCGCGATTCAGGGTCAGCGTCGTGCCTTTGTAATCCGTGATTTGATCGGCATCGACATCGGAGAAGTGTAATCCCTCAGCGAAGCGCGTTGAGCCATTGGTGGTGTAAGTCGCATGCGGCAATGCCGCCGCGATCGCCAACCCGGTTCCGCCGGAACTGCGTCCGCTGTAGAGATTGAGCCCATCGGCACTGACCGCAATGTGGTTGGTGCGCGATCCGGTATTGAGGGCGCTGACATACGTTAGCGCCCCGGTAACCGCATCGCGACTGAACACCAGTACGGAGCCGCCGTTCATGCCTGCATAAAGTGCTGTGCCGTCTTGAGAGATAACCAGTTCGCGCACGGAAAGCGCATTGCTGGGGGTGTAACCCTTGTTATAGAGATCCAGCGTGCCGACATAGGTCAAACTGCCATCGCTGGTGTTGCGGCTGAAAATAGACAGCGTGGCCTGCTGCCCGGAGCCGACATAAACAAAATTACCGTCGGGGGAGAGGGTAATGTCTTGCAGATTGGCTAAATAGCGATTATCGCTGGGGCGCGCGGCGTTGTTTGGGTCGGCGCTAATGCTGGCATCATTGATCAGGCCGACGTAAGTCAGTTCGCCGGTTTGCGTATCGCGAGAAAACACGGTGATCATGCTGTTGCTGCTGTTGGCAACGTAAACCGATTTGCCATCGTTCGAGATAACCATACCGCTTGGTGCATTCATGCCGAGCGCTGCGGAACCCCCTTGATACTCCCCTAAATAGGTGAGGGCACCGGTATTCGGATCGCGAGAGAATTGGGCCAACACCGATTTGCCGGTCGTGCCATCCACCGTCGTCAGGCCATTAATGGTATAGAGCGATGTACCATCCGCTGAAATCACGATGTCGGTGATCTGTGCATCCAGCCCTGTTGCACCGTCCACCCCTTGGGTGGCGACGATGCCTGCGTAGGTGTATTGACCCGTGGTGGCATCGTAGGTGAAGCGCACCAGTGAGTAGGTTGTCGTATCGCCACTGTGCCCGGCGACGTACAAATCGCTGCCATGCATCGTCATCGTGGTGATACCACTGAGGCCGTTGGCTTCGATCGCTGTGGTATCCGGGTTGTCGCTCTCACCCTGAATAAAGGTTTGCACCAGGGTTAATTCACCGGTGGTGCTGTCACGGCTATAGATACGCAGGGTACTGTTACCGCCCGCATTGGCGCCGTCGCTGCCGCTGACCAACAGCGTTTTACCATCCGCCGACACGGTGATCGCGGTGACATATTCACCGTATCCGCTCAGCGTACCGTTGTTGTAGTAGAGCGTAGCATCGGGGTTGGTGATGCTGTTTTGCCAGCCAGGTGCATTATTGATGGCTAACGTGATGGTGGCTGCGATCGCCAGATCGCCCGTGTCGTTACCTTCACCTTCGGTGCCACCGTTATCGCGCAGGCTGGTCAGCGTGATGGTGCGCGTCCCCGTGGTGGCCTGTTCGGTGTCATTGACGTAAGCAATACCGTTGACCAGTGTTTGTGCCGCAGCGGCGGTTACGCCTGCTTCATGGCTGATCGTCAGTGTGCCGGTTTCGTAGCTACGGGTGTAAGTGTAGTGATAGTCACCGGCCTGACCGCTGCTGTCGCTCGCCAGATCGATGCGTGTGCCAGCGATGACAATAAATTCATTTGCAGCGTTGTCTACGCCCTCAATGGTCAGCGTCAGTTCGATAATTGACTGGCCTATCTCACCGGCACTGATCGTGGTGTTGCTAAACGGGTTAACCACCGTGCCGTGGGTATCATAGGTCTTGTTACCAATGGGGATGGCATCGAGCGTTGGGGCGGTGTTGTTGGTGATCAGCACATCCAATGTAACTGTTTGGCTGTCTGCTTTGCCATCATTGGCGCGCAGGGCCAGTTTCACCAGCGTGCCATTGGTGTCGGTACCGGTGTTGCTGTAGGTGATCTGATGCAATACCGCGTTGGCATCGGCCTTACTGGCACCCGCCAGGAAGGTCAGGGTCAGGGTGCCTGCGCTTTGGCTGAAGGTGGCGATAGCGGTATCGCCTTTCATCACTTTCCCGTCGATCAGTTGCAGGTCACTGCCTTGCGCAAGGCCGAACTGGTCGTCGGCTTGGGCCTCGGTGGCGCGCGAAAGCGTTAATGTGGTGCCGTTATAATCCCCATTGCCGTCTGCCAGACGGTCATTGTTGGCATCAGACAGCGTCAAGCCGTGCGCCAGCGTAATTTCGCCACCGCGCAACAGCGTTTGGATGGGCTAATAGCGGCTGATGCCGTTGCCAGAAACCAGAATGGAGTTGCCATCAGCGGAGACGGCGATATCACCGCCGTTGGTGGTGCCGGTACTGCTGCCGGTGAGCGTCAGGCTGCCATTTTCGCCCACGGCGTAAATATTCACCGTGCCGGTTGTGGTCGCGGCGTAAAGCTGGGTGCCATCGCTGCTCAGAGTCAGGCTGCCAATGTTGCCGCTGGTGACGGTGTTGATCAGGGCCAGCTTGTTGTCGCTGCCCAGTTGGTAAACGGCGATATTGGCGCTGGTCGGGTCGCCGACGTACAGCAGCTTGCCACCGTTGGCGGTGGTCAGCGCGTAGTCGACGGCGCTTTGCCCTGTTTTAGTGAGAATCAGGTCATCGATCAGCGTCAATGTGCCCGTCGTTGCATTACGCTGATACACCTTGATCTCGTGGGGAGCGATGAACGAAGCGCCGCTGTGGATCACGTAGACATAGTCACCGGAGGTGGCAATCATACCGTTACGGTGGGCATCCAGTTTCTGCACCTGAGTCAATGCTCCGTCGGCATCGCGGTTGTAGACATACACCTCACGCCCGGAATTGCTGCTGGCGTCGACATAGACTTGCTTGCCGTCATCCGAAATCGCCAGCCCGCCGGTTGAGCCGCCGCCCTCCATCTTGGTGGTGCTGACATACGTCAGCGTGCCGTCGTTAACGCTCAGTTGAATCAGGTTACCGTTACCGGCAATGGTGTAGACCGATTTGCCATCGGCACTGACCACCAGATGGTTTACGGTGCCGAGGTCTTCAACTACCAGACTCTGTTGCTGGGTTAAACGCCCGGTGCTGTCAACCGCGAAAACGGTGAGGGTGTTATCGGAGCCGGCGGCATAAACGTGGCTGCCATCTGCGGAGTAGGCAATTTCCGTCGCTTTCGCCAGTGTGCCTGCGGTAAAGGCCTCCGCTTCCTGTAATATGCTGCCGGAAAGCGCGGGTGGCACGTTAACCTTGTTGTCTACCGTTACGGTGGCGTGAATGTCTAGTGTAGCGGTCGCATCCTGATCGCTCAGATTTTTAAGCGTAACGGTGACATCACCACTTGCCACGGTGCTGTCCAGCGGTTTATAGGCAATGCCGTCGATCAGCGTGGCAACATCAGCGGGTTGATAAGCCTCTGACGAGGCAATACTCAGCGTGATGGTGGTGGTGTCACCGCTGACGGTGACCTTATAACTGTAGCCGTTGTTGAGGGTGGCTTCGGTTCCGGTGGTGGTGGGTTTCAGGGCAATTTCACTGCCATCGATCATCAGCACTTGATTGGCACCGGTGCGATCGACGGTGATCACTAACTCGCTCAATTCCTTGCCGCTGCTATCCGCACCGGTGTCAGTGGACACGGTCACCTTACTGAACAGATCCACGGCGGCAAAGCCGGTTTCTCCCTCGTTGATGGTTACCGTACCGTGGGTGGGCGTGGCATCCACCCCCGGCGCGCTGTCGGTCGGTGCGATAACCTGAGCCGCGACGGCATCAGCGGTGGCGACGGCAGCGGCGTCGAACATCATGCGCGGTTCCAACACCCATGCCTGACGGGGTGGGCGCGCAGGTGTATTACCGGCTTTGGAACGGGAAAATGTCATGGTGTCGTGTCCTGTAGTTAAAGTGCCAAAATTAACGTGCCAACGTTGAGGATGAATCACATCATTTCTTGTAACGTCAGATGGTTATTCAATCAGGCGCACATAGCCGCCTTCCGTTTCGATCTGGCCGGCGATACGTTCCAGACGCGCTGCCAGCGGGTCTTCCGCTGCACCAAACCCTCGACCGTCGATAAAACTCATGCGTTTATCGCCTTCGGTGCAGATCAGCAACCCAGGTGTGGCAATGTCATCAAACAGATTCTGACCGTAGTTATCGGGGTCCCCCGGCCGGACACCGACAAAATAGAATTTGATATTGCGTGCGCGAAAGCTGGTACACTGGTCCTCAAAGCGGCGCCTTGCGAACTCACGTGAGCCGTCGCTGCCCGTTTCCCCGGCGAATTGGCCGGGATTGAAGTTGTAGCTGTCGGTGTCGAACTGGCCGTGCCCGCCCGTGCCTTCCGGATCGGAATAGGTGTCCGCCAGCATGATCACCACTTTCTGGCCTTCACCGCTGCCGTCGACATTGAAGTCCAGCGGCAGTTTTGCGTCGCCCCAGCCTTCGCTGCCGCGCATGTTGGGTGACAACGCCGCCCCCGCCCATGACATCGCAATGGCGTAGTTGACGTTAAAACGGATCGAGAACTGATCGACGCGTTCGTCCACCTTGTTCAGATCGTTGGTGAGCGGCAACAGGGCGGCGTTGGGGCAACCTTTATCCGCGACCATCCAGCGGGTGTCGTTAACCCCTGTGGCTTGACCAAAGAAAGGATTGGGGCCAACCCATGAGATGGGTTCTGCGCCGGGGCTACCGTTTTGTGGCAAGTCGGCGCGGTAATACACCCTGAATTGCGCCACCGGAGGTTCATCCCAGAAGAAATTCTCTTCTTCTCCCAGCCCGCGATACATGCACAACAGATTGGCGCGTCTATCGGGAATACGGCGATCGGCCAGGCTGGCGTAACCGGTACGAAACAGCGAGCTCAGCTCTATCGGGTTCAGCGCTCCTGGCCTTGCCCAACGGCGAATACGGTTGGCATCCTGTGCGTCGTAGACATTCACCGCCTGGCTGAACGGCACCAACGAGATCCACAGGTTGTCACGTTTGCCGTCTGCGCTGTCCAACATACGCTTGGCAAAATCCTTACTCAGCCGCTTGAGCGCAGCAAGATCGCGCGCGCTCATACCGTTAATAACGGGCAGCACCATCGCAATTTCCGTCGGGCGATTGATCACTTCTGCCGTGGAGTAAACCGTCTGTTTTCGGGCACCCAGTTTTAACAGGCTGGGCTGGGTGTTGAAGCTGGCTTCGACGGTATAGGTTTTGCGCGTGTTGTTTTTACGCCCTTCCGTGACGGTGACGTCTTCACGGGTGAGTTTGTTATCGAGGGCGTTATTCAACCCGAGGTTATTTTTGACGTATTGATAGGCCAGCTCTTTAATCTGTTCTGGGTCATACTCGTCGCCGTTGAGCGTAGCCTGATGCGCGACAGCCAGTGCCGCGGCGTCCGTTGCGCGTTTGATCTGTGTGGCATCGCCAGTGGCGGTTGAGGTATCGACAATGAAGGCGGCGCTGACCAGCAGTGCCATGGTGCCGAGCACGTAGAACGCTGTGCCAGCGCCGGTTTCCTGATGCATAAAAGCGGACAGTGCGGTGCGCCAAAAGGGGCACATGCGACGGCTGTATTTTTTTAGTTCACTGTTTTTAATCGCTTTTTTCATCGTTTGTTATCCTGATTGACCAAATTTAGTGCATAGCTATCCCGCCCGAATAAGCGGGAAAAAAGACGACATGGCTCTGTATCAGTGCGCGTGGTTATGGTGGGTCTTTTTGCCCGTCACGCGTCGTTATGTTTTATCGTTATCCAACCCGGCTTCTTTGCTCAGGGTTTCATCTAAATCCACGACGCCAATGGCAACCCGATTGATTGCCGTGGCGTGCAACAAACCGCCTAATGACATGCCGCCCAGCAGGCCGACGTCTTTGCCCTGGCGACAAATTTCCACCACCAGCATGGAGATGCTCTTGTTGCCCTCTTTGGCATTGCGCTCGGGCAGGTCTGGCAAATAGGGGGTATTCGGCTGGGTTTCGCTTCCCACGCACAGCCCTGTCGCCGTGCCACGGCTCAGCTGCCAATAGAGATCGCCGGTTTGACGCACGTTGCTGATCAGCAACTGATAATTCCCCAATCCCTGTATGGGCAGTACGGTATCCAACAAACCCTGCAACCCGGTTTCTGTCAGGTCTTGCTGCATCGCCAGTATTGAGACGATGGCACCCGCACGTTGCTCCATACGAGAGCGCTCCAGACCAACGCTGTACATGTCGGCACATAGCGAGCCAATCGCCAGAACAATCGGAAATGCCAACGCGGTTTCCACGGCGGCAACCCCACGGCATGAGGCGCGAAAGCGTCTCACATAGCGCAACAGCGTCTTAGTCATTGTCATTGCGTAACTCCGTGCCGAACACGTGTTTGTACTGGTAACGGAAGGTGGTGCCCAGTGTTAACACTTCCGGCAGCGGCGTGATAAACGCCTTTTCAATCTGCACCGTGACGGACCACACCGGCAGCGTGGTGGTGTTCTCTTCGTCGTTTTGCGTGTCGTTTGATACCGTGCCGCTGGCGGTAAACCCGCCCAACTGGTTCAGATTTTCAAAATGCAGCACGTTGACGGTAAGGTTGTCCGCGCTAAGGTAGCCATAGGCCGAATCCACCATGCGCGTTTTCAGGCGCGTGCTCATCTGTTCCGGGCTGGCGGCACCGAGATTATCGAGGCGGAAACTCTGCACCGCTTTATCCAGCGCCGCGCTGCCGACCGCGATCACCAGCCCGATACGCGCCAGCTCAAACAGCATCATCACGCCGACCATCGCGACCGGAACCAAAAAGGCCACTTCGGTCGCGACCACGCCGTGCGCGGCGCGCCAGCGCGCGGCGTGATGTCGGAACTTATCGCGCATGCGTGCCATTATTCCGGGTTACTCAGTTGCAGGCGTTGGCGGCTGGAAGCCAGCAGCGTTTCGCCACGGGTTTTATCCTGCTGCATCTGTTGCAAGCGCTGGTGCAGTGAGGCAATCAGGGCATCAATGCGCTGCGGTTGGGCGATGGCACCGAGTGCCGTGCGTGCGTCCTCTTCCCGGTCACTGGCGAGATAGGCCAGCGCCAGATTCAGTTTGCCGGTGGTGTTGCCGTCATCCAGCGAGCGTAGCAACGGAATGGCTTTGTCCGGGTTGCAGCTGGCAAGCCAGGAGAGCGCCAGATTGTTGATGGCGGAGACATCAGCCGGATTCACTTGCAAGGCTTTTTCGAACATCTGACGCGCCTGCGTGTGCTGCCCTGCGCTGTCCATCACCACGCCCATGCCATTGAGCGCCAGCGTGTTGTTGGGCTGCGCTTTCAGGGCACAGGTAAAATCTTTCTGCGCCATGGTGTTACGCCCCAGTGCGAGCTGGGCGCGACCCATGCCGAGACACACGGCCAGTGCTTCTTCGGGCGACATTTTATCCGTGTCGCCGCCTAATGCCTGACGAGCCCGGCTATACAGCTCCAGCGTTTGCTGTGGGGAGCGTGCCAGTGCGGCAACGCTGGCATATTCCAGCATCTCCTTGCCTTTCAACATGTTGCGGCTGTCCAAACGCGTATAGACATCGGTAGATGCTTCCACCCGGCCCTGATCGCGCAGCAAACGTGCCAGGCGCAGACCTTCGTCTTTGTTGCCCTTGATCGCCATTGAACTGCCACAACCGGCCAGCACCATACTGAGCAGCAACACGGTCAATGAGAAGGTGCGGCGGCGGTAAGCCGTTTTGTTACTCAAGGTTATCTGACCAAACATCTTCACGGACTCCATCGGTGGTTCATTGTGACAACAGGCGTACCACGCGCACTAAGGCGGGGGCGGCCATAATGGCGATAATCGGTGGCAGGATCAGCGTCATCAATGGCACGCTGAGCTGTGCGGGCAGTTTTCCCGCTTTCTCTTCCAGCCCTAAAATCAGTGTTTTTCGACTTTCGTCGGCAATCGTGCGCAGCGCCTGAGAGAGCGGGGTGCCGTAGCGTTCCGCCTGAATCAGGGTAGCGACCATGCTTTCAATTTCGCTGACCCGCGTGCGCTCTGCCAGATGCGTCATCGCTAAGGTACGATCGGACAAGATCTGCAACTCGGCGGCGGTGTAGTGCAGTTCATCCGCCATTTCCGGTGAGGAAAGTCCCAGCTCTTTCGATACCACGTGCAGGACACGCCCGATAGGCAAGCCCGCTTCGGCGCATACCACCATCAGATCCAGCGCGTCCGGTACCGCGCGCGCCAGTTTTTCGCCCCGGCTGGTAGCACGCCAACGTAGCCACCACTCGGGCAACAGCGTGCCGACAAAAAAGCCGATAAGGCCGGTGGCGACGCCCGTCAGGCCGAGGCGATCGGCAGCGGGTAGCCATCCCCAGACCAGCAGTATGGCAATCAGTGCACCGGTGATAAATTTGCCCATCACCAGCCAGCCCACCGCTTCATGGCGGCGTAAACCCGCCAGATCCAACATGCGGCGCAGGTTGCGGCGATCGCGTTCTGAACCTGCCAGTCGCTCGCCCTGTGGCGCGAGCGGGCGCAGCAGCGCTTCCAGCCAGGGAGATAACGCGCTGCCCTGACCGCGCAGGATAGAGTCTTGTGAATCTGTCTCTCGGCTCACCTCAGGCAGGTGCCCGCGCAGGCGGTTTTCCAGCAGCTTGTACTGGCGTGCCTGATGTTGTGCACGGCCTAGCAGGATCCCGGTGATAATCAGTATCAGGGCCAGCAGCAGTAAGGGGTCGCTCAATAACGTCATTTCTGCTCTCTCTTATCCAACTCGCTTGACCATCAAATGGGTCACCAACATCCCCAGCGAAACGCTGCACAGGGCGTAAATCAGCACCGAAGTGCCCACCGGGTCGGAGAACAAAAAGCTGAAATCCTCCGGTGACTTTATATACAAATAGGCGAGACAGCAGGGGAACAGTGCGGCGACAATCTTGGCGGACGCGCGCGCTTCTGAGGTTTTCGACTGCACTTTCAGTTGCAGTTCACGCCTGTCGCGCAGCGTGGCAGAGAGTCGCTCCAGCGTCTCACCCAACCGGCCACCGGCCTCCTGGTTGATGATCAGGATCACCACGAAGAAGCGGTATTCCGCCATCGGCACCCGTGTGGCAGAGGTCTGGATCACCTGACGTAAGGGAATACCCAGTTTTAGCCAGTGATCGATGGTTTTGAATTCGTTGGCCAGTGGGCCGCTCAGGTGTTCTGCCACGATGGCGAAGGTATTCGCTACCGGGACGCCTGCACGGCAACTGCGGGTAATGGCATCGATCGCTTCCGGCAGGCTTTCACGCAGCGCTTTCAGGTGCTTCTGTAACGTGGAACGGAACAGCAACACGGCCGTGCTGACAAACAGCAACAGGGAAAAGACCCATCCCATGGTCAACGGCAGCAGCGTACGCTGCCCCATGATCATGCCGATCACCAGACTGACCGCGCCTAACGACAGTGCGCGCTGTACCAGGTTTTTTTTCCAGCCGATAAACGCTAACTGCGCCCAGAGGATCGCCAGCGCACGCCCCAGCAGCGGCACACGCATAAAGGGTGTCGTGACTTCATCACGCAGGATGGAGTCGGAGGTTATCTCGGCGGCGGCTGGGCTAACCTCTTTTAACACCTGTTGCCAGCGCTGTTCACGCTGTTGGCGCTGCCGGCGTGCTTTTTGCCAGGCGGCGATAGTCAGCACCAGCGCAAAAACGCAGCAAAATATCAGCAGGGTGATCAGATTCAGGCGTGCATCACTCATCGGCTCTCCTTCAATCCTCACTGCGCATCAAACAGGTGCGCTTTGTCGCTGTAGAACTGCGGGCGCTGAATGTGCTGCAGATATTCACCGGTGAGCATGCCTTGGCCATCCATGCCCTGGATCTGGAAGCTGAACAGATCCTGAAGCTGGATCACTTCGTTTTCCATGCCACACACTTCGGTAATCGACACCACGCGGCGCATGCCGTCGCGCATACGTTCAATCTGCACAATCAAATGCACGGCGCTGGCGATCTGACGGCGGATAGCCATCAGCGGCAACTGCATGTTGGCCATCATCACCATGTTTTCCAGACGTTGGATGGCATCGCGCGAGGTGTTGGCGTGCACGGTACAGAGCGAGCCGTCGTGGCCGGTGTTCATCGCCTGCAACATGTCGAAACTCTCGCCGCCGCGCACTTCACCCAGAATGATGCGATCCGGGCGCATACGCAGCGCGTTACGCATCAGATCGCGCTGATCGACGCGTCCGGTGCCCTCGGCGCTGACCGGGCGTGTTTCCAGCCGCACCACGTGCTCCTGCTGCAATTGCAGCTCAGCGGCATCTTCGATGGTGATAATGCGATCGGTGCTGCCGATCTTCTGCGACAGCGCGTTGAGCAGCGTGGTTTTACCGGCACCGGTACCGCCGGACACGATGACATTCACGCGGGCCTGCATCGCTTTGTTCAGCACATCCGCCATGGCGTAGGACATGCAGCGGCGCTCTGCCAGCGTTTCCAGCGACAGGTTACGCCGCATGAATTTACGGATCGAAATGGTGGTACCGTCGATTGCCAGCGGGTAAGTGATGACGTTAACGCGGCTGCCGTCGGGCAAGCGCGCATCCACCATCGGGCTGGCCTCGTCGATACGCCGCCCTACTGCTGCCGCAATGCGCTGCGCGGTGTTGAACACGTGCTCTTCATCGATAAAGGTGATCGGTGACAGTTCCAGTTTGCCGAAACGCTCGATAAATACCTGCTGTGCGCCGTTCACCAGAATATCGTTGACGGTGTCGTCTGCCAGCAGCGGCTGGATCGGCCCGATACCGGTCATTTCATCCAGCATTTCGGCGGCGATGGCTTCCTCTTCCTGGCGCGAAAGCTGGAGGCGCTGTTCGTCGCAAATGCGGCGAATCACCGTTTCAATTTGTGCCAGTAGCTTGTCGCGGCCCATCATGGCCGCTTTACCGGCATCGATCTGATCGTAGAGCTGTGCGCGGATCAGACGGCGTTGGCTGGTGCGGTTGTCCGTTTGACGCGTGGCCGCGCTGGGAGCTGCCGCTGGGCTGGCGGTGGTTTGTGGGCGAGCGTCTGCTGCCGGACGCGCTTTCAGCTCGGTGACGGTGGCCGCCGGTGTGGCTTGCGGTGCGCCTTTGCTGGCGTCCTGCTTTTGCTGCTGGCTTCTGCGAATCAACATGGTCAGTTACCTTTTCGAAAACGCCGCATCAGGCGCGTTTTAACCAGCGTGTAAACCAGCGCTTTTCTGCCGGTCTGGCACGCACGCCGCAGGCCAGATCGACCAGTTGGCGCAAGCCCTGCAAGAACGCGGGGGCCGCGGTCAGATTGAGTGCACCCAGCGTCAGGCTGTGTGCCAGCGCGTGACCGGCATGCGGCAACACCACGTCAATCTTGCGCCCGGTGAACTGTTCAAACTGGTCGCGGGTGAGCGGGGCGGCGTTGGCAAAGCGGCTCTGGTTATGTACCAGCAGCAGGCGCTGGCCTTCGCTTTCATCACCGATCTCGTGCAGGATACGGCGCACATTGCGCGCATCTTGCAGTGTCAATTCGGTAACGATAATGCGCAGATCCGCATAGGACAGGACTTCCAGCGCACCGGTTGGGTAGCTGTTCGGCAGATCCCAAATTACCTGATTAAACATGCGACACAGCACGCCGCCGAGATTGAGCACGTTATCCACCTCAACCGGACTCAGCTCGCCCAGCGCTGGCTTTTGGGCCAGCATATGCAGGCGCGTATCCACGCGCAGCAGGGCGCGTTGCAGTAATCGGGTATCCAGCTCCTGCGTTTCCAGCACGGCTGCGAGCCCACCGTCTTCCGTTTGTCCTTGCAGCAGCAATTGATCGCCGTTACGGCGGTCGTAATCCACCAGCGCAACGGGCAAATGGCGTTCACCGGAGAGCAAACGGCTCAATCCCATCGCCACGGTGCTGCCGCCGCAGCCACCGCTGGCGCTGACCACTGCGATGGTTCTGCCCATGCGGGCGTATTCCGGCCCGGCCTGTTGGCCTTCGCATTTGGAGAGCGTCGTCGCCAGCAGATCGAGGGTGAAAGGCTTGACCAGATAATCCACCACGCCAATCTGGAGCAGGGCGCGGTACAGACTGATATCCTGCGTTTTGCCTGCCGCCACCACCTGGGTCGTCGGGCCACACACGCCCAACAACTCTTCCAGCGCGGGCAGCGGCCAGTGCGTGTCATCAAGGTCCACCAGCAGGATACGCGGCGGTACATTTAGCTCGCACCATTGGCGCGCAGCCGCTATGCCGCCGGACAGCACTGGCACGGCCTGCTGGTTCAGGCGCGAGAGCAGATCGCTGACGTCAGCCGCCTCGCGGGCGTCATGCACGAAGGCGACCAGCGGTTGTGCCAACGCTTCGCCATCGGTAAGGGTAATGTCGCTCATGGAATGCCTCGCCTTTAATCTTCGTCAAAGTTAATGTCGATGAGCTCTTTCACTTCACCTTTGTGATAGCGTTCGATGCTGTTCACCGCAGTGACGCCATCAGCAGCGTCCAGCGCCTTGGCCTGGATCAAATCGCGTGGTTCAGCCACCATCTTCGCCAGGTTGTTTTGTGTGGCGCAGCCCAGGTAGCCAATGCCTTCAAAAGGTTTCACCATCAACTGATCGGGATTGTTCACTTCGCAGCGCGTGGTTTTCACCGCCAGCGCTTCTGAAATCACTTCCAGATCGCCGGTTTGGCCACTTGCTGTCGAACGACGTAATTGCTTCACGTTGCGCGCGTCAGCCCCGGCATTTTTCAGCACCACCGCCAGGCGATCTGCCATCTGCTCACCGCGTACCGAATGCGGGATCAGCGTCAGGGTTTGTTTGGCGAGACGCCCTTGATCTTTCAGCATGACATTAAGCTGCTTGAGCGATTCGGGCGTAAAGCCGCGTCCGTTGGGCGCCACCGCCAGCGTGACCGCCAGAGACGTCGGGCGGACCTCGATCGGTTTGAGTGCCGGTTGTTCGAAACGGTCGGTACGCATTTTATTGATGCTGCTGTCGCCGCACGCCGCCAATAACAGCGCGCAGGCGCAGAGCGACAGGGAGAACAGCGTGCGCGACGTGCGTGTGGTAGTGTGATTATTCATGTTTTTCACCGTTGTCATCCAGGGTTAGTAGAGGTAGCCGACGGAGCCGAAGCTCGGTGTAACGGCATCCAACGTTCTTACCCCTTGCCCTGGCGTTTGCAGTTCTCCGGCATTGACCGGCTCGACGACATAGGCAGTGGCGATGATCACCAGTTCGGTTTCTTCATGGCTGGTGGATTCGTTTTCAAAGGCGCGTCCCAACAGAGGAATGCTGCTTAATCCCTGCACGCCGGTCACGGTTTGGCCGTTGGCGCTGCGCAGCATTCCTGCCAGTGCGAAGCTTTGTCCGCTGGCCAGCTCTACCGTGGTATCGGTGCGGCGCACTTTGAGTGCCGGTACGCGCGAGCCGCCGGGGATATCTACTGCACCGACGTCCGTCAGTTCACTCACTTCCGGCGCAATGTGCAGGCTGATGCGGTTGGCAGAGAGCAGCGTTGGCGTCATACGCAGGATCACGCCGTAAGATTTGTAATCGATGCTGACACTGTTGTTGGTGATAAGCACGATAGGCACTTCGCCACCGGCGGCAAAAGCGGCCGTCTCGCCGGACATCGCGGTCAGGTTAGGTTCTGCCAATACGGTTGCCATGCCCTGCTGGTTTAACGCGGTTAACAAGCCGCTTAAGCGTGAGCGGCCAAAGCTTAAGAAACCGGCATCGGTGGGGTTGCTAAAGCGCCCGGTGGCCGAGTCAAACAGCCCCAATCGCGTTCCGCTGCCCGCGTTGATGTTGCCGCTGCCGGTGCTCAGTGAGGCC
The DNA here is from genome assembly GCF_019797845.1 of Symbiopectobacterium purcellii. Lineage (NCBI taxonomy): Bacteria > Pseudomonadati > Pseudomonadota > Gammaproteobacteria > Enterobacterales > Enterobacteriaceae > Symbiopectobacterium > Symbiopectobacterium purcellii. The sequence goes on from NZ_CP081864.1 coordinate 832,879, forward strand.
GCCCAGTTAAAGCCCAGTTCGCTGGTTAATTTGCGTGAGACTTCCACCACACGCACCTGAATGTTGATTTGTGACGGGGTTTTGATCTTGAGCTGGTTAATCACTTTGGCGGAGGATTCGCTGCTGCCCGGCAGTTTTTCACCACCGCCACCGCCGCCGCCACCTTGTGCACCGGCGGATGCGCTGATGTAGGCCTGCACGCTGTCGATGACGCGTTTCGCATCTTGCGGGGTATCTACGCTGCCACGCACAATCACGCCGCTGGGAATAGACGCTTCCAACTGGATATCCGCGCCGGGAAACTCGCGTTTGATCCGCTCGCCCAGCGCTTTTAAATCGTGCTCGGACACCAGACGGATGGCGTTGATCACCGTGCCGTTTTCATCCATGGCGTAGAGCGTGGTGGTGCCGACGCTTTTGGCATAGACAAACAGGTTGCCCGGTGAAGGCAGCTCGAAGCTGGCGATATTAGGGTCTGCGACCAGTACGCTGTCCGGCAGGCCATCAAGTTGCAACAGGCGTCCTTGATGAACCGTCAGGTGCACCACATTGGTTTCCGCCACTTCTGATACCCCAGCCGCCAGAGCGGTGGTGGGCATCACGACGGCGATGGGCAACGCGGTACTGAGCAGACTTGCAGTGAGTAATCGTTTGCATGTTTCCCGAAGGTGCGATTTCAAATACAGCAAAAACATCGTCATTTACGTTAATTCCGTTATGGCTTTTATGGTTCCATCAACAGCCCGCCGTGCGGCATTGTCAGGCTGCCTGAATGCAGTTCGTCAGCGGGCGGGGAACACCAGAACGCCTTTCTGCTCGCCGTGATAGACTTTCACCTGATGGCTGGATAACCCGTTGTAAATAGTAGTGCTTTGCGACAGGGTAGTGACGCGAGAGTGGCCCTGTTTCTCATCCTGGGCATCGGGTGTCGCACTGCGTAGCGCCAGGTGTAACATCCCCACCTCTTTCGCCACCGCCAGCACTTCTGCCTGCTCCGGGGTCACTTCAACGGTGACAGTTTGGTAGCTTGAGGTTCGTGTGCTGCTGGTACTGGCCGGCGTGCGGCTGAGCACGTTGGCGTCCTGCTCGCTGTCCTCTTCCACATCGCGGCGCGGACGCACATCGGTGTCGGTTTGGTTATTCAGCGCCAGTACCCGAAGATCGCGCGCGATGGTCTGGGAGGCCAGCATCGGTCTGACGACAGGCTGCGTGCGGCTGGGCGGCAGTTCCGGCTGCTCATCGCGTCGCAGGCTCAGAATGATGTCGACGCGATCGCCCGCGGCCACCAGACCGGAGTTGCTGGCTACCGCATTGGTCGGAATGGAGATGGCACGCATGCCTTTACGCAGCACGGCGGCGACAAAACCCGGTTCGCCGGGCTTGACCAATACATTGCTGGTCAGCGGTGCGCCTTGGGCAACGGGTTCACGCAACGTGGCACCCAGCAGCATTGACTGGCGGTCTTTGCCACGGATAAAGTTGAAATTGCGAGAAACCGTCCCTTCCACCACCTGCCAACGCAGCGAGGCGGTGTCAATAAAATCACCGGGATGCAGATCCTTGGCCGCCACCAAAATAGCGGTTTGTTCCGGGGCTTGAATCACCACCGGCGGCGGTGCGGGGGGCGTTGCGGAGAGATGGCTGCGAACCATTAGCGCAACGAGTCCTGCCAGTACCAGCGCGCCTGCCAGTACATAGGTAGCGTTTACTTTCATTCAGCTTGCCTGCTTTAGCGTGTGCGTTTTAATGTTGCGACGGAATAAAACGTTCAAATTTAAAACGATCGACGTTACAACAATCGAAATTAAAACAATCGAAATTAAAACAACGGGAAAATAAGGACATACATCGCGCCAAAGGCAATGGCGACGCCATAGGGTATGCCCTGAGAGAGATCGGCGGGCAGAGCGGGAGGTAACGGTAATCGGCTGTTAAACAGCCGATTGGTTGCCTGTATGCCCAGTGCCACGGCGGTGGGAACGGTATTGAACAGCGGCAGTGTGAGCGCCAGAACGCCCCCTGCCAGCGCGGTCACCAGCACAAAAACGATCTGATGGCCCGAGCCTACCCACAGGCACAGCACGCTCATCAACTTGACATCGCCAGCACCTAACCGTCCGGTGAGAAACAGGATAAACCCGACCACCAGTACCACTGCGGCACCCGGTAGCGCCCACAGCATTCCCTGTAACGCGGCGTTGTTTCCTCCGCCGAGTCGTACCACATCCGTGATGCCAAACAGCAACCAGCCCAACAGCAGAATCACTACCGCCCGGTTGGCGATGCGCCGCACGAGCAAATCGGTACTGATACACCACGCCAGACACCCGAGCAGCAGTGCCGTTTGCAGCCACTGTGCGTTGACCGCCATCTCGTGTTTATTTCGCGCCGGAGGCCGTGCCGCCACCGGCGCTGGTGCCAGCGCTAGTGATCTGATCGGCGATAGCGCTGAATTTCTCATTCAGTGCTTTCACGAAGATGCCATCGCCGCCAAAAATAGCGCCAATGGCCGCTGCCATCGCTGCCGCCAGAATGCCGTATTCAATGGCAGTAACACCGCTCTCATCGCGCAGGAAAGAACGACATTTTGCTTTCATGTTTCTCATGGGAAGACTCTCTTTATTCGCAGCCAAAGAAATCATGGCTAATTCTTGAGCGGCCATGATGATAACGAAAGCAATAATGAGACTTATTATCAAACATCGCAAGTGACGTAACATTAATATTTTTTCATCTTTTATTGCGTAAAATTGTCCTTATTAATCAGAAGGTAAAGCAATCTTTACGTGAAGCTTAATGAAGGGGGATTCCCCCTGTTTTAAGGGGGATTTGGGATACTGAGGTTAGGGATGACCGATGGATTGTGATTCAGGAATAAGCTTGAAGTACATCTGTTCGGGGATGGGGCTGTCCCAGCCACCGATCAACATGGCGAAGCCAACGGTGGCGAAAAGGATGCCGAGAATCAGGCATGCCATCATCGCGCCGGAGAGCGCAGTCCGCTGCCACAGCGGGCGATGCGTATCCTCGCTTTTTGCCGCCGAGCGCGGGGCATTCAACAGCGATAAACTTAACGTTGATGCTACCGGGCAGGATTCGACGCAGGTCATACAGGCATTACATTCGGCGGTTCTCACCTGGATGCGTTTATCGACGGGAATATGGGATGGGCACACCTTGGTACACTTACCGCAGTCGATACAGCGGTTGGCATCACGACGGATTTTTACCGGTGACAATAGTGAGAACAGGCCCAGCAGTGCACCGTAGGGACAGAGATAACGGCACCAGAAATGCCGGATAAATAGGCTGATAACGGTGAAACCAATAATAACGCCCAAGGTGATGTTGCCAATATTACGGAAGAAACCGAGCATTTTGACATCGGCAATCAGACCATAGGGGGACATCAGGAACATATAAATTCCCTGTGCTGGCATGGATAACGCAATATAAAGAAAAAAACCTAATAGCAAATATTTAAGACCACGTAGTGGAATATCCAGCCAGGGTGGCAGCGTGAAATGCCGTTTGAATATTTTCTTGCCGACAGCAGCAATCAATTCTGAAAATGTCCCAATAGGGCACAGCCAGGAAAAAAATGATTTTTTCACTAGTAGGCTGTTGATAATAAAGGCAACGAGCAGCAGCATCGAGGCAACATGGATCGGTGGCAAACGTCCCATTTCCCACAGATATTTGATATTCATTAGTCCGGCAATCGGTAACCATCCTTCGATACCGCCGGGTCTGGGCAGATAAACGCTGGCACCGCCGGTTTCAAAGTAGCGCACCCAGAAATAGAAGGTCACGCCGATATAGATGTTGATGGCTAATAACAGTATTTGCGTCGCTCTGCGCCAGGTTAACGCGTTGCGCCAGTCATTCCATGGCAATTTCCCCCCCGTGGTGCCGGGGCGGCGCTGCCAGCGTTTTCTTGTTTTTTCACTCATTGCGCTTTTCTTTATTATCGGGTCTGTGAATACACTGTGGAAAGGTAAAGTTAAATTATCATGTCACTGTCGGAGAATAATTGATGTGTGTGCGCATTCAGCGTGAATCAAATTATTAATCTCTATCCTGTTTTTAATTAAAATTGGCGTTCAGGCATAAAAATACACCTTTTTAGGGATTGAAAAAATGACGCCGTCACGCTGTGTCAATCGGATTGACCCAATCCCATCGATCAATGGCCTTCGGGCAACTTACGCGTTTTCTTTGTGCGCTTTACACTGCAAATCATTGAAGCCCACACTGTCTTGCTGGATGTTATCCACGGGAGTTTTCCATGAAATTGACGCAAATTCGTAATGCCACGCTGAAGTTGGACTACGCCGGAACCACTTTCCTGATCGACCCTATGCTGGCGGAGAAGGATGCCTGGGAGGGGTTTGCCGGAACGGCTCGTTCCTGGCTGCGCAATCCAATGGTGTCGCTGCCCTTGTCGTTAGAAGCACTGCTGGATGTGGATGCGGTGATCGTGACACACACTCATTCTGACCATTGGGACGATGCTGCCCAACGTCATATCCCCAAAGACATGCCGATTTATACCCAGAATCTACAAGATGCCGCGTTGATCCGCTCGCAAGGGTTCTCACAGGTGCAGGCATTGGTACAGGAGAATACTTTGGCGGGTATCACCCTCTGGAAAACCGGCGGGCAGCATGGCAGCGATGCCCTCTATGCTAACCCAGGTCTGGCTGCGCGTATGGGAGAAACCAGCGGACTGGTGTTTGACAGTGCGGGAGAAAAGCGCCTTTATATTGCGGGGGACACCGTATGGGCTCCCCCTTATGTCGACAGTCTGGAGCGTTACCAACCCGAGGTGATCGTGCTGAATATCGGGTGCGCGACCGTGGAGGGTTTTGGCCCGATTATTATGGGAAAAGAGGATGCCAGCCGAACGCTCGATTTGCTGCCGCAGAGCATTGTCGTGGCCTCACACATGGAGGCGGTGAACCATTGTCTGCTCAGCCGCGCCGAACTGCGAGAATACTGTCATAAAAACAGCATCGAACAACGTGTGTTGATTCCCGACGATGGGGAAATGCTCGCGCTTTGAAGGCGTTGGTGACGACAATGGCCCGTAACCCGCAAACCGATATGCCACAGGAAATAGCCTATGCCCGCGTTACGCGTTGTCATTGTTGCCACTGAAGGATTCAGCCCGTTTCATTTCTCTGTACCCAGTATGGTCTTCGGCAAGGCATTGCCGGAGCCGGGTCGGTTTGAGATGCAGATTTGTGCACTAATGCCGGGAAAGGTGCGCTCCGATAGTGGGATTTCCATCGATGTGGAGCACGGTTTGGTGCTGTTGGAAACCGCCGATATCATTATTATTCCGTTTTGGCATCATCCGGATGAGAAACCCGCGCCTGAACTGCTGGCGGCGCTGGTTCGCGCCTGGCAGCGCGGTGCGGAAGTGGTGGGGCTATGCCTCGGCACTTACGTGCTGGCCTATGCTGGATTATTAGCAGGACGACGCGCGGCTACCCATTGGGAGTTTGAGCGCGATTTCAGCCGTCGTTTTCCTGATGTCCAGTTGGACAGCAATGCGCTGTATACCCGTGACGATCGCCTGATCACCTCGGCCGGAACGGCGGCAGGGATTGATTGCTGTCTGGATATCATCCGTTGTCATTGTGGCAGTGCATTGGCCAATCGCGTGGCACGTCGCATGGTGGTGCCTCCTTATCGGGACGGTGGTCAGGCGCAGTTTATTGAACGTCCGGTGCCGGAAACCACGCGAGACACGCATATTAATGCGCTGTTGGATTATCTGCGCAGCCATCTCGAGCAGCCGCACTCTCTGGACGCGCTGGCGGCTTTTGTCAGCATGAGTCGCCGCACCTTTACCCGCCACTTTATCAAGGCAACCGGCATGACGGTGGGCGACTGGCTTACTGCGGAACGGTTGCAGCGCAGCCAGATGCTGTTGGAAAGCAGCGATCATAGCGTCGAGGCGGTGGCGCATATGGCGGGATTTGCCTCGCCGATTTCATTCCGACAACGTTTCAAAGCACGTTTTAACCTAAGCCCGAGCGAATGGCGTCGGGCGTTTCGTGGGCCTGTCTCTCACCCCTAATGCATCGGTGATACGCAGGGCTTGGTTCGCTACGGGCGCATTAGCGGTTCAATGCCTATCCACTCCTTCTGAGGGTGATAACACAACGGCATCGGCGGAATCGCCACTTTTTGACCCGCCACCGTCATTTCGCCTAAATGGATGGTCCACTTGGCATTTTCCGTGAAGCGTGGCGTTTTGAAAATCACATAGACCGAGCCGTAATCATCGTTGTTCGTGAGTTTCGGGATACGACGGTGCACTTCATCACTGTTGATGTCGTAAGGGGACGGGCGTGCGTATTTCATATCGGGAATCGGAAAATCGTAGGTTAGCGTGCCGAGAAACAGTTCAGGCCGCGCATTTACCCGCGTGCCATCCTCCAGCGTGACATAAGCTTGCCTGCTGTCGTAGATCACCGGAATGGCGGGTTCGCCTTTTTTACCCGGGCGGGAAGGGCGCAGACGGTTTTTGTTATAGGCGATCAGTTGGACATAAAACTCCGGTTTGGCTTCAGGCCCATTCACGTAAGGGATGGAGAATAGCGCTTGCTTGTAGCGGGAAGGGTCATAGGAGATCGCGTGATCGTAGAGATAGGCTTCGAGCGTCAGGGTGGTTTCCCCCTGTGGGCCTGGTACTTTAAAGCTGTACTCACTTTGGCAAAGATCCGTGTAGGCGGCGCGTTGGCGCTGCATCGGTACACAGGCACTGAGCGATACCGCAATCAGTGCCGCCATGACGGCGCGTGAACGCCATTGATAACATGCCATAACCACCCTCTTTTATATTTATTTTTAAGATATTAGCTTAAATACGGCCAGGTTAGTGTATTGGCATTTCCTGTCTTTGAGCGTCGGTGGAATCTGAAAAGTTACGCAGTGAATGATTACCTGAGTTAGCAAATGTTGACATTGAGCAACGATCATTTCGTTATGTGTGTAAATATATAACGAAATATTGCGTATTCAGGATGATGTTATGCCAGTAACACGACGACGCTTACTTCAGGCGATGGCTGCCGCAGGGTTATTGCGAGGATGGCCCGCCTTTGCCGCCGATACTATGACATTTTCGGTGGGAAACTTACCTGCACCGCAGAATATTCAGCGCGTGATCAGTGCAGGCGCGCCTGCCTATTTGTTGCTGATGGCGGCGGCACCGGAAAAATTGCTGGGTTTCTCTTCATTCGATTTTTCTCAAACGGGTAGCGAACTGCTGCCGGAAGTGATTACCCGCTTACCGAAGTTGGGCCGTCTGGCGGGGCGTGCGACCACGCTGTCACTGGAAAAACTGCTCGCCTTGAAACCCGATCTGATTGTCGACTGTGGCAATGCGGATGAAACCTGGACTTCACAAGCGCAACGTATCAGCAGCCAAACACAAACCCCGTGGTTATTGATCAACGGCACGCTGGCGCGCACGCCGCAGCAGTTACAGGCGATCGGGAACGCGCTCGGCGTGACGTTTCGCACCGAGCCGCAGGCGGAATTAGCGCGCCAGTTTATTGAAGAGGCGCAGTCCTTCGCCCACTCGGATGCAGCTAACGTGCGCTTTTATGCGGCGCGCGGGGCCAGTGGGTTGGAAACCGGACTGGCCGGTTCCCTGCATACTGAAGCGGCCGAACTGCTGGGGTTGCGAAATGTCGCGCAACTGCCGGGACGCCAGGGATTGGCGCAGGTGTCGTTGGAAAATCTGCTGGTCTGGCAGCCGGATATCATTTTGGTGCAAGAAGCGGCGACGCTGCACACATTGACTCAGGATCCGGTATGGCAGGGCGTGAAGGCCGTTGCGCAAAAACGCATCCTGTTTCTTAGCGGCTTGCCGTTTGGCTGGCTGGATGCGCCGCCGGGCATCAATCGGCTGCTCGGCTTGCGACGCCTGCACGCCTGGCTGGATAAGGACGTGGCGCGTTCCTTTGAAGCCGACATGATGCGCTTTGCCACGCTGTTCTGGCATGCACCGCTGAGCGAGGCCCAGTTTAACCGTACCGTTAACGCAAAATGAGAACGGCAACCCTGTTTACGCTGTTAAGTACGCTGGCGCTGTTGTGCATTGCGCTGGCGATGTTTTCCGGTGCCTATCCGTTGAGTCTTCATCAGGTGATCGGGCTGCTTTTCAGCCCTGACAGCCTTTTGCCGCAAGATCAGGTGGTGTTCTGGCAGATCCGCCTGCCGCGCATTGCGGCAGCTCTGCTGATTGGCGCTGCGCTGGCAGGGGCAGGTACTACCTATCAGGGGATGTTTCGTAACCCATTGGTCTCACCGGATATTCTGGGCGTGGCAGCGGGGGCGGGCCTCGGTGCCTGCGTCGCGATTTGGCTGGGTTTGCCGCTGCTATTGATCCAGTTACTGGCATTTGCTGGTGGATTGCTGGTGGTGGCTGGGGTTTGGCTGATCACCCGGCAGGTGACGCGTCACGATCCGGTGTTGACGTTAGTGCTGGTCGGCATTGCGCTGGGAACGGTGTGCGGCGCGGGGATCTCGCTGATCAAAACCCTCGCTGATCCTTACACCCAACTGCCCTCCATTACCTTCTGGCTGCTCGGTGGGCTTTCCACAGTGACGCGCGCCGATCTTGACCTGTGTGCACCGATCATCCTGCTGGGCATGCTGCCATTGCTGCTGCTGCGCTGGCGCATGAATCTGCTGACGCTGGCAGACGATGAAGCACGTGCCCTGGGAATTAATGTCACACGGTTGCGCATGGGGCTGATTGTCTGTGCCACGCTGATGACCGCCAGCGCGGTGGCCGTGTCCGGTGTTATCGGTTGGGTCGGGCTGGTGGTGCCACATATTGGCCGTCTACTGACGGGAAATAATCACCAGCGTTTGTTGCCGGTTGCCATGAGCATCGGTGCCATTTTGCTGCTGCTGACTGATACCTTGGCGCGTGCGCTGAGCGCGACTGAAATTCCACTCGGCATTCTGACCGCCTTTATCGGTGCGCCATTCTTCCTGCTGCTGTTGTTACGAGGAGGCCGATGATGTCGCTGCTCGAGGTGCGGCAGGCCACGGTCGGTTATGCCCACCGCGCGGTATTGCGCGATGTGGCGTTTTCCCTGCCAGCGGGCAGTGCCTGCTGTTTGCTGGGTGCCAATGGCTGCGGGAAAACTACGTTAATGCGCGCCATTCTTGGCGTGTTGCCGCTGCTTTCCGGCGAAATTGTGCTGGCCGATACCCCCTTGGACCGTTATTCAGATGCGCAGCGCGCCAGCGTGATGGCCTGGGTGCCGCAGGCGCATGAGGGCGCGTTCGCGTTTAGCGTGCTCGATATGGTGATGATGGGGCTAACCCCGCACATGAGCACGTTTGCCGTGCCGGGCCAGCGTGAGCAAGACGCCGCCTTGCAGCAGCTCACTGCGCTGGGGATTGCCCATCTGGCTGAGCGACGCTGGAACCTGCTGAGCGGCGGCGAACGGCAACTGGTGCTGATTGCACGTGCGTTAGCACAAAAACCACGTTTGTTACTGCTGGATGAACCGGCTTCCAGTTTGGATTTTGGTCACCAAATCGATCTGTTGGAAACGCTGGTGGCGCTGAAACAGCAGGGGATGACGCTATTGATGGCTACGCACCATCCTCTTCATGCCCGCGCGATTGCTGACAGCGTGGTGATGGTGGAGCCCGATGGCCGAGTGACGCAGGGCGAACCTGCAATGCAATTGCACACTGACAGACTCGCCGCGTTGTACCGGGTATCCCCCGCGCAGATTCACCGCCATTTGTATGGCACTCATTAAGAAGGGATAGCAATGCTGATTGATGATATTGATTTCGCAGACCTTTATCGCCAGCAATTGGCGCTGGCGCATCGCACCGAAAAAACGCCCGATCACTGGGATAAACGGGCGGAGAAGATGGCCGAAAACTGCGCTTCGCCTCAGGACAGCTATCTGCAACAACTGGTGGCGAAAATTGATTTGCGCGGTGCGCAGTCGCTGTTTGATATGGGATGCGGTCCGGGCACCGTGGCGTTGGCGCTGGCGGGTAACCTGGAGACGGTATACGGCGTGGATTACAGCCCGGGTATGCTGGCGGTGGCAGCCCGCCGTGCGCAGCAGCAAGGCGTAGATAATGTGAGCTGGGTGCGCCGAGCCTGGGAAGATAACTGGGATGAGCTGCCGATGTGCGATATCGCGGTGGCGTCGCGTTCGACGCTGGTGGCCGATATGCGACAGGCCATGGCGAAGTTGAACCGGCAGGCAAGACTGCGTGTGTATACCACACATCTGGTCAGCACCTCGTTTATGTCGCCGGTGATTCAGCGGGCGTTAGGGCGCGAGGTAGTGGAACTGCCTAACTATATTTATGCCCTCAATGTGCTGTATCAAATGGGGATTTATGCACAAGTCGATTTTATCCGTGGACCCAACTGCCAGCAGGATAATCGTACTTATGCACGCTTCGAAGAAAACGTGAAATGGAGCTTCGGCTCACTCAGCGATGAGGAGCGTGAGCGGCTGTATCGTTGGTATCAGCAGCAGAATGCCAGCACGATTGCGCCACCAAGCCGTGACTGGGCGCTGATCTATTGGGACAGCGTGCCGCTCGGAGCGACATCATGATTTTCCTTCCGCAAGCGCTCACCGACGCCTGGCTGCTCGACGATATTCAGGGGGGCGATCTGACGACCCAAGCGCTCGGTATTGGCGCACAGCCGGGACATATCACCTTCTTTCATCGGCAGGGGGGGGTGCCAGTGGGATTGTCGCTGCACGACAGATGCTCACGTCACTCGGGGTGAGTGTGACGGCCTCGGTAAATGATGGCGAGTATGTGGTTGCCGGGCAGCCTTTGCTGTGTGCCAGCGGCTCAGCGGCGGCGCTGCATCAGGGATGGAAGGCGGTACAGAATGTACTGGAATGGAGTTGCGGCGTATCTGGCTATCTGGCGCGCATGCTGGGACTGCTGCGCCAGCGCCATCCTGACGGGCATATCGCCTGCACGCGTAAAATGATCCCCGGCACCAAGCTGCTTGCCACGCAGGCCGTGCAGGCCGCTGGCGGGTTGATTCATCGCGCTGGTTGCAGTGAGACCATCTTGCTGTTTGCCAATCACCGCCGTTTTCTCGCGAATGCTAATGACTGGCCTGCCATGGTCAGCCAACTGCGCCGCCATGCGCCGGAACGAAAGATCGTGGTGGAGGCGGACACGCCGGATGAGGCGTTGGCCGCGCTGCTTGCGGCACCGGATTGCCTACAACTCGATAAATTTACCCCTGAGCAGGCGGCGAATATTGTCCGCCTCGCCCCGACCCTCGCGCCGGCCTGCACGCTGGCGCTGACTGGCGGCATCACGCTCGCCACCCTGCCGGATTATCTCGATTGTGGCATCACGCTGTTTGTGACCTCGGCGCCTTATTACGCGCCACCAGCGGATATCAAGGTGCGTCTGGAGCCAGACTCGCCGCATGAGTGACAATAAAAAAAGGACATAATAACAATGATATTCAAGAGAAATTATCTTTACACCGCGCTGTCGCTTGCTTTCGCGCATAACGCTGTTGCTGGGCTGGAAAGCGACACCATGACCGTGTGGTCGAGCCCGGTGCCTGCGGCTACCACCACGGTGCTTAACCAGGAAACCATACAAAAGCTGGATAAACGCAATGTGGCGCAGGCGCTGAGCGTGGTGCCTGGCGTGGTATTGCAAAAATCGGGCGCACGCAATGAGCAGCAGGTCAAAGTGCGTGGCTTTGATAGCCGCCAGGTGCCGGTCTATTTTGACGGAGTACCGGTTTATGTTCCATATGATGGCAATCTGGATTTAGGACGCTTTCTCACCTCCGATCTGGCGTCGTTGGAAGTGTCCAAAGGCTATTCATCGTTGCTGCAAGGCCCGAATCAGATGGGCGGTGCCATCAATATTACCAGCAAAAAGCCAACCAAACCGCTGGAAGCCAGCGTGGGATATCGTCAGGGCTGGAGCCGCAGCAAAACCAACGCCTTCGACACCCAGGCATCCCTGGGTGCCAGTAATGACATGGGCTATATCCAGCTCAGCTGTAGTCGGGTAAAACAGGATTTCCTCGGCCTGCCGCGCAGCGTAGACAACCCGATTGCCGGTCAGAATGGCAAGATGATCAACTCTGCGGCGGATGATAAACGAGGGATCGTCAAAGTGGGCTTTACCCCGCGCGAAAATGACGAATACGTGTTTACCTACATCAATCAGGACGGCAGCAAAGAGAACCCTCCCTACTCGGGCACCAGCGGCCAGCAGTCCCGCTACTGGCAGTGGCCGCAGTATGACAAAGAGAGCTACTACTATCAGGGCACCACGCAGTTGGGCGATCGCTATACCCTGAAGAGCCGTCTCTATCGCGATACCTTCGAAAATACGCTGATGATGTATCAATCGCTGGCCGACCTGAAGAACCGTAAAGGAAATTACAGTCATTACTCCGATTTCACTAACGGGGCTGGGCTGCAACTTGCTGCCGATGTGCGCACCAGTGATTTACTCTCGTTTGCAGTGAACTGGAAGGACGATGTGCATCGGGAACGGGGTGCTGTCGATGCGCCGTTTGATCGCTACAAAGATCGCACCTGGTCTTTGGCGAGTGAATACCAATGGGCTGCGGCCGATAATCTCGACGTGGTGGCCGGTATCAGCTATGACTGGCGCGACAGCCGTCAGGGCATGAAACACGAGAAAAGCGGCGATATTACCCATTACGCCAACAATAGCCAGAATGCCTTTAACTGGCAGTTGATGACCAAATATCACTTCGCCAATGAAGATACGCTGTCGCTCTCTTTCTCGGATCGTACGCGTTTCCCTACGCTCAAAGAGCGTTACACCACCTCGAAACCCGCTTATAACGGCCAGACGGTACTGGTGAACCCACACTTGAACCCAGAACGGGCGCAAACGGTTGATGTGACCTGGAACGGCACCTTTACCCGCGACTGGGGCTATGATGTCAGCGTCTATTATAACCGCGTCAATGATGCGATTCTGGGGCATACCATTGATGCCAATACCCTGCAAAACCGTAACAGTGGGCGCGTGGACTACACCGGTCTGGATCTCGGTGTGAAAGGGCGTGTGACAGAGTTGCTGGACCTTGGCCTGAACTATGGCCTGATTCATGCGGATGTGAAACAGGATGAAGTCGGTAAAGTGACCGATTTGCCGACGCATACGCTGGTGGCATGGATGACCTTTAAGCCTTGGGAACCCTTAAGCCTCACCCTGTCGCAGGAGGCACGCTCCTCGGCTTACAACAGCAGTGACGCGAAACAGCGTGCTTCTGGCTTCACCGTGACCAATCTGCGTGCGGATTACGACGTGGGCCGTGGCGTTAGCGTCAATGCTTCGGTCAATAACCTGTTCGATACTGAGTATGCCTATAACGACGGGTTCATTGAACAAGGGCGCAATTTCTGGGCGGGGATTGCCTGCAATACCATGGCGGGACGACTGGAAGATGATGCTGCACCGGCCTTGATGCACGCGCAATCCCGCAACGGCTGGTTCTATCGCGTGTTGCAGGAGGGGGAGGTTTACGCGGGGGCCGCGTTTGATCTGTTGGAGCGACCTTACGGCCAATGGCCGCTCAGTCGCGTCCAAGATACCATTTTCGATCTGGCCGCCGACCGTGAGGCGTTGGAAGCGGTGTATCAGATTGAAACTTTGTCGAGTACCTGGCGGGAACAGATTCGGGATCGATTGGCACTGCTCGACCCACGTTGAGCGCGAAGACACTGAGACAAGGATGTTTTTATTGCCACGTTTTATGCTGGCTGTGGGGCGGTGTGAACGTTTTATTAATGCGTGATAATCATCACAATAAAACGAAAATCAAACATCCCCCGCTTGCAAGGTATACCGGGTTATGGTGTATTCTCAGGCATGGATTGTTACTGTTTGAATAACAGGCAAAACCTAAAAGAGATACAAGACTCTTTTATGTTTTGCCTTTTTTTTGGGTGGAATATGAGAATACAACGGGTTCTGAATAACAATGTCATCGTTGCTCGCGATTTTAGCGGCAAGGAGTGCGTTGTTATTGGAAAAGGCGTTGGTTTTAACAAAAAAGCCGATGACCTGGTCGATGAAGCCTGTATTCAAAAAATATTTCGGCTCGATGAAGAAAACAGCATCGATAAAACCAGTGAGGCATTTAAAGATGTTCCTGATGCGCTGTTTAATATTGTTCTCGATATCGTTAAGCAGGCAACCAGCAAACTTGACAGAAAAATTCACAAAAGCGTTTATGCCTCTCTGCTCGACCACTTGAGTTTTGCTATTGAAAGAACCCGGCAGGGTACTTATGTCGAAAATATGCTGCTGTGGGATATCAAGCGTCTTTACCGCAATGAGTTTACTATCGGCCAATGGGCGATTGCAGAAATTAATGCCCAACTCCACGTGGCGTTGCCTGAAGACGAAGCCGGATTTATTGCCCTGCATCTGCTGAACTCGCAGAAAGACGGCGCTATGCCGGATATAAAAGCGGTGTCGAAAGTGATTCAGGATATTCTGAATATTGTTAAATACCATTTCAAAATCGAATATGAAGAAGACTCAATAAATTTCCAACGGTTTGTTACTCACCTGAAATTTTTCGCGCATCGCTTGCTGAGTAATACGTATGTCACTAGCGATGACAGTTCGTTGCATGATGTTGTGGCGTTAAAATACTCTGCCTCCTATGAATGCGCCAAACGTGTGAATAAATTTATCAGCCATGATTATGGCCGCTCGCTAACCGACGATGAAATGATGTTTCTGTCTATACATATTGAACATGTGAGGAAATAACGTTTAAAGACCATTCTCATGATGGGTTTTACTACAAGCGCTTAAACAGTTGCTTATTCATTTTGTGAAAAAATACGACGATGACTATTATCGAGGTCAGCCCATGAGTAATTTTCGTTTACTTACCGGGGAAATACTTGAGCTTATTGGTGGTGAAAAGAACGTTGGTTCGTTAACTCACTGTATTACACGCTTAAGATTTTCACTAAAAGATGGTTCTAAATTTAATAAAGCTGCATTGGATAAGCTGGATGGCGTTATTCTGGCTGTCGAAAGCAATAACCAATACCAGGTTGTGATTGGTAATGATGTTTCTACGGTGTATCGCCTTTTAGTGGATGAGTTTGGCATTAAAGGTGATGCCCCTTCGGACAGCGACAGCGAATCCGATGGCAAGAAAGGCAATATTGTCGGACGTCTGTTCAATAAAATGTCCTCCATATTAGTGCCCATTGTGCCTGCATTGGCCGGTGCCGGGATGCTGAAAGCGTTTCTGGTGATCCTATCGACTTACCACTTGATGGATACCGCAGGCAGTACTTATAAGATTCTGGCGGCAGCGAGCAACAGCGTGTTCTATTTCCTGCCGCTGCTGTTGGCATTTTCCTGTGCCAAGGCGTTCAATGCGCATCCGTTTGTTTCCGTGGCAATTGTCGGTGCATTGTTGGAGCCGACGTTTACCGGGTTGATGGCAAAGCAGGGGGATATTGTCGAGTTTCTGGGCGTTCCGGTGGTGTTGATGAAATACTCCTCCACGCTGATTCCGGCGATACTGGCTATCTGGGCCTACTCCTATCTGGAGCGATTGCTCAAACGCCTGATTCACCAAAGCATCGAGATGGTGGCTGTGCCGATGTTGGGAATGCTGATCATGGTGCCGGTGATTGTTATTGCTGTTGGGCCGATAGGTGTCTACTTCGGGGACGGTATCGGTGCGGGTATTGCTTACATGAACGGCGTGAGCGGCATGCTGACCGGGGCGATCCTGGGCGGTGGCTGGACGCTGCTGGTGATCTTTGGCCTGCATTGGGGCATGGTGCCGGTGATGCTCAATAACCTGGCGCTGCGCGGCTTCGACACCATCAAACCGGCGACGGCCGCCGCGACCTTTGCTCAGGCGGGGGCGGCGTTTGGCGTGTTCCTGAAAGCCAAGGATAAAAAGCTGAAATCCTTTGCCCTGTCCAGCATGGTGCCTGCACTGTTTGCTGGCGTGACCGAACCTATCGTCTACGGTATCTCCATCAAATATAAGCGTCCGCTGGTGGCATCGCTGATTGCCGGGACGGTCGCAGGTGGCTTTATCGGTTCGATGGGCACCACGGTTATGGCCTATGTCTTCCCGGCGTTGACCACGTTGCCTGCCTTTATGACCACCACGTTTGCCTATTACCTGATTGGTATCGGCATGTCGTTTACGCTCTCGGCGCTGTTGACCTACCTGCTGGGCTTTGACGAATCCCTCGGCGAGTCGTCGACAGCAACGGCAAAAACGCCAAAAACGACAACGCCTTCTGCCCCTCTGACGACAGCGGGTAGCCAAAGCCTGTTACCGGGCATCACGCTGGTGGCGCCGCTCAATGGCACCATCGTGCCGCTCACCTCGGTTAAGGATGCGGTCTTCGCCAGCGAAATCATGGGGAAAGGCATCGCGATTCTCCCCTCTGAGGGCGTAGTGACGTCGCCGGTAAACGGCGTGGTATCAAAACTGTTCCACAGCAAACATGCCATCGGGATCACCTCTGATGAGGGGGTGGAAGTGCTGGTGCACGTCGGGATCGACACAGTGCGACTCAACGGTGAGCATTTTGCCAGCCACATCAATGAAGGCGATCGAGTGACCACGGGGCAACTGCTGGTGACCTTCGAGCTTGAGGCGCTGATCGCCAAAGGCTTCGATGTGACAACGCCCGTGGTGATCGCTAATACCGATGACTATCAGTCGATTTCAGCCACCGAACAACACCGCGTAAATAACAGCAACACCTTAATGACGCTGTTTAGCGCCACCGCTTAATTATCAAGGGGAGAGAGAACATGAAAGATTTAGCCATTACCGGTTTTCCAAAAGGGTTTTTATGGGGCGGCGCCGTGGCGGCCAATCAGGTGGAAGGCGGATGGAATGTGGGAGGCAAAGGGCTCTCCACGGCAGACATGGCGATTCACAAAAAGAATCTGAAGCGTGAAGAGTATGAAAAGCACTATAAAATCACCGATGAACAGATTGCCGATGCTATCGCCGCTACTGACGCCAGTGCGTACCCTAAACGCCGCGGTATCGATTTTTATCACCGCTTTCGTGAAGATATAGCCCTGTTTGCCGAGATGAACTTCAAGGTATTGCGCGTTTCTATTGCCTGGACACGTATTTTCCCCACCGGTGTCGAAGAACAGCCGAATGAAGAGGGGTTGCGTTTCTATGACGAACTGTTTGATGCGCTGCGCAGCAACGGTATTGAGCCGCTGGTAACGCTGTCCCATTACGAAATGCCGATCTATCTGGTCAACAATTTTGCCGGGTGGAATGGCAGAAAAACGGTGGATTGTTTTGAAAAATTCGCCGTTACCGTGCTGGAACGTTATAAAGATAAAGTGAAGTACTGGCTCACATTCAATGAGATCGACAGCATCATCCGTCACCCGTTTACCACGGGCGGGATTGTGCCGGATCGCTTCTCGAAGGATGAGATTGAAACCGTGATTTATCAGGCGCTGCACCACCAATTTGTTGCCAGTGCGCTGGCGGTGAAACATTGTCGCCGCCTCTGCCCAGAGGCGAAAATTGGCTGCATGCTGACGCGCTTGCTGACCTACCCGGAAAGCTGTGCGCCGGAAGATATTTTGCTGGCATACCGCGAAAACCAGCTCAACTATTTCTTTAGTGATGTGCAGATTCGCGGACGTTATCCGCGCCACATGACGCGCCGTTTCGCGGAAAAAGGCATTCACATCGACATGTTGCCGGGTGACGAAGAGATCCTGCAACAGCATACGGTGGATTTCCTCTCCTTCAGCTACTACATGTCGCTGGTCACCAGCGTCAATGCCGACAAGATGGATAAAGTGGGCGGTAACATTGCCGGTGGCGTGAAGAACCCCTACCTGAAAACCACCGAGTGGGACTGGCAGATCGATCCGGTTGGGCTGCGGATTGCGCTTAACGATATGTACGATCGTTATCAGATCCCGTTGTTCGTGGTGGAGAACGGCATGGGGGCAGTAGATCAGATCGACGACGATCATCAGGTTAATGATGACTACCGTATTGCCTTCTTCCAGTCGCACCTGAAAGAGATGAAAGAAGCAGTGAAAGATGGCGTGGAACTGATGGGCTATACCTCTTGGGCTCCCATCGATCTTATCAGCGCATCGACGTCAGAAATGAACAAGCGTTACGGCTTTATCTATGTCGATCAGGATAACGACGGCAACGGCACGTTGGTCCGCTACCGTAAGAAGAGTTTCTATTGGTATCAGGATGTTATCGCCACTAACGGTGAAACGCTCTAAGGTGTGAATGCGGCTATTACGGGTGAGTCATTTCTCGCCCGTGATCGTCGTGAATGACAACATTTACCGTTGCCATTGAATAAGCCGATAAGGACGGATGATTAGAATCATTGCGGATACATTTCAGAGCCTGCACTGATGAAAAAGTCTACGATAACCCCCACTCCCCATGATGCCATGTTCAAGCAGTTCTTGACTCATCCAGACACCGCAAGAGATTTCATGCAGCTGCATTTGCCCAACCACTTACGGAAATATTGCGATCTGGATACGCTAAAATTGGAGTCCGGATCTTTCATTGAAGATAATCTGCGGGCGTATTACAGCGACGTGCTTTACAGCGTGCAGACAACGGTAGGGGAAGGGTATATCCATGTGCTGATTGAACACCAGAGTTCACCGGATAAGATGATGGCGTTCAGATTGATGCGATATGCTATTGCCGCGATGCAACGACATCTCGATGCGGGTTATAAAACGCTACCGCTCGTTATCCCGATGGTGTTTTACGCCGGTGAAACAAGCCCATATCCCTATCCGCTTAACTGGTTGCAGCTGTTTGACGATCCGGTAGTTGCTTATCGACTCTACACCGAAAATTTCTATCTGATTGATGTCACCGTCATTCCCGATGATGAAATTATGCAACATCGCAGTATGGCTGCGCTGACGTTGGTGCAGAAGCATATCCGTCAGCGAGATTTGATTGAGCTAATGGACAGATTGGTGACAATTATGCTGACAAATAGCATGACCAGACAACAGGTCAGATCGCTGATAAACTACATGGTACAGATGGGTAATACGGCGGATGCCGATACTTATGTGAGGCAACTGGCACAACGGGTGCCGCAACATGGAGATGAACTGATGACCATAGCGGAACAGTTGGAGCAAAAAGGCATTGAGAAAGGCATCGAAAAAGGCGAACGCGAAGCCCGATTAAAAATCGCCCGGGCGATGCTGCAAAAAGGAATGGATCACTTCATCATCATGGAAATGACCAGCCTTACTGAAGACGATCTGGCGCAACTTCATCATTGATGCACTGTGCCGCGTAGCAGGCTACTACGGATTTAAACCGTGCTACGCAGGCTGGTTTTATCAAACATGTGAAATAAAGCGGAACAGACGCTGTTGCAGTCGTCGGTTTTCTTGGCGCAACTGCGCGTTCTCTTCCAATAATGTCAGGGCTACGGCGATGCCGTGCCAATCTAACGCTAACTCCCTTCTTAAACGCAGGGCGCGTTGCATAATCGCGGCTGCACGATCGTCAAATTGCCAGCATGAGTGTTCATCTTCATGCGGTTCAATCACCCCGAGGCCGACAATTTCATTCAGTTCATCTTCCGAAACGCCGGTATGTAGGCAAAACTCAGTAACGGTAAAGGTGATGGTTACTGTAGACATTATGATTTCCCCCATGTTTTGCGAGGATCAAAGGAGGGTTGGGCGTCTGCCAACTGTTGCCACAGGGTGCTGGTGTTGTCATCCGGTTTCGGTGGCATCACGATTTTTATCACGGCGTACAGATCGCCTGTATGGTGTTTACCGATAAGCCCCTTGCCTTTGATACGTAACCGTTGGCCTGCTTGGCTGCCCGCAGGGATCGTCAGCAGAATGCTCTCTTTCAGGGTCGGTACGGTGACCTTTGCGCCCAGCGCTGCTTCCCAAGGGGCAAGCGGGACGACGATTTCCAAATCGTGGTCCACGATATCGAACAGCGGATGCGGCGCGATATGGATAACCAACCACAGATCGCCATTCGGTCCGCCATGCTCACCCGGCACGCCCTGACCTTTGAGGCGAATGCGCTGGCCGTTGCCCACGCCTGCTGGTATTTTCACATTGAGCGTTTTAGGTATTTCCTGCTCTACCATGCCGAAGGCGTTATACACCGGTAACCGGTAACCGGTAACTGATGGTTTGATTATGCTCGCTGAGGGTTTCTTCGAGGAATACCGCAACTTCGATTTCAATGTCATGACCACGGGTCGCGCGGGACTGCTGTGACTGGCGTGCGTGCTGACCAAAGATAGAGGAAAAGAGATCCTCAACGTCTTCATCCTTATAACGCTGGCCACTTTCCTGTTGCGGTTGTCGGGTGAACGGCGGATCATTACGATGTTGCCACAGTTGGTCATACTCTGCTCGCCGCTGTTCGTCACTCAGCACTTCCCAGGCTTCAGCCACGGCTTTAAACCGTGCTTCGGCGTCGGGCTCTTTACTGACATCCGGGTGGTATTTGCGGGCCAATCGACGATAGGCGGTCTTAATGGTCTTGAGATCGTCTGTCGATTTTACGCCCATGATGGCGTAATAATCCTTTAATTCCATAACGTAATCTCGCGTCATTCAATCGGTAAATGGGATTCCTGCGCGTGTTTTCACCGCTAAGTGTAGGATAATCCCATGCAATGTATATCTCCACTGCAAGCCACCGGAACGATAACCGCACTAAACGTAATGCATTGATTATCATTTTTATTTGCTGGAAACGGTTGATAACATCAGCAATAATTGCCGTCCGTTCAGCCCATGCTTCCCGCGTTGTTGCTCAGGATCCTTGCGCGGTTCGGCACCGTTTTACTACCGTTCGGGGCTCGACGTCATGACCGACAAAAGCAAGGATCTCGCCGCGTTATACCTCACTGAGCATGAGCGTCTGGAACGACAGATCCGGCGCAGAGTGGGGTGTCGAAATATCGCCAGTGACCTGGTGCAGGATATTTTTCTGCGCTTGTGGGAAAAGGCTGTTGAGTGGAAAGGTGACTCTGCCGCCTATCTCACCCGCTGTGCGCGTAATGCGGCCATTGACCATTTGCGGGCGGAAAAAACCAAAGCAGACTACCTTCAAGGCGTGCTGCCTGAGCACTACGCTGAGGAAGTCGAGTCGCCGCAAGACATTGTGTCTGCCCAGCAGAACATCCATCATATCGATGAAATCCTGGCTGCCTTACCGCAAAAAACGCGGCATATCTTTTTGCTCAATCGGGTTCATGGTCGCAGCTTTTCGGAAATCGCGGCGGTGATGGGAATTTCATCACGCGCGGTGGCAAAACACATGGCGCGGGCCGTAGCTGCCTGCGAAGCGCGCATAGGAGGCGAGCACGATGACACCGACTGAGATCCAGATCCGCGAACAAGCGCGCGACTGGTTTATTACTCTGCGGGATAATCCTTCGCGCGCTCAACGTGCCGCCTGCGACCAGTGGCGACAGAGCAACCCTGTGCACGATGAAGCGTATCGCGCGGTCGAGGCGGTATGGCAGGCAACCGCTGCTCCGGGCAAGCGACTGGCAGAAAAGGAGTCCGATGCGTTGGCGGTTTATCTCACGGCAATCAAACAGGAAAAACGCCATCAACGCGCAAGGCGGTGGTTGGTCTCGGCCTGCGCTTGCTGTGCATTGGTGCTGGCGGGAGTGCTTTGGCTGGAAAATCCTTACTGGATGCAGGATGTTACGGCAAGCTATGTGGCGAGCAAAGGCGAACGTCGAGACATAACGCTGGCAGATGGCTCACGGGTATTGCTGGATGCGGATAGTGCGTTCGACGTTGACGTTACGCCGCAAGGGCGGCGCGTTCACTTGCTGCGCGGTGCCGCTTTTTTTGATGTCACGCCTTCGCAAACGCCCTTTGTGGTGGCGACGGCAGCGGGTGATGTGCGGGTGCTTGGTACCCAATTTGATGTACGTATGATGGATAACGCGGCTCTGGTGACCCTGGCAAAGGGGAGTGTCGCGGTGACAGCGGGTGGGTCTGTGACCCCCATCCTGCTTAAACCCGGACAGCAGGTATGGTTTAGCGCCAGCGGAACCCATGCACCTGTCAGCGTGAATGTTGCAGACGAAATGGCGTGGCGCGAGGGACGTTATGTGTTCTACCGCGCTCGGCTAGCGGATGTGGTACGTGAGGTGGAACGCTATCGTCCCGGTCGTATTCTCATCCCGTCATCGGCGTTGGCCAATCAAACGGTGACTGGCAGCTTTTTGCTGGTGGATAGCGAGGCGGCATTGGCGTCGTTGCAGGCCAGTGTCGGGTTTCAGATGCGCAAAGTCACTGAACGGCTGGTGATTCTCTCTCCATAAAATAGTATGTTTTACAATGTGTTGTGATTTTTTGATTAAAAAATTCATTTTCAGGGTTCAGTGATCCGTTTTCTCATTCGTGAACGTAGTGAGAGTGCAAATGATAATTACTATTATTAACGCGCTCGCAGTTCATGACACGAGATAAGGATCTCTTCTAATGAAACAAAAAAGAGCACACCAGGTAGGCTACGTAGTTGCCACCCTTTTAGTGACCAGCTTTAGTGGTGCGCATAGCGCCGCAGCGCCGGTTGAACAGCACGCCACGCAGCAATTCAGCTTCAATCTTCCGGCGAAACCCGTCACTCAGGCGGTGAACGACATTGGGCGTATCACTGGCCTGTCCGTTGTTTTCCGTGAAGAGCCGGAAATGGCTGTTAGTGGCAAACCCGTGCGTGGCACGTTGAGCGCAGAGCAGGCGTTGGCAACCCTGCTCAATGGCACCGGGTTGGGCTACCGCTTTAGCAATGCAACCACGGTGCAGATTTATGTATTGCCTCCGTCAGCGAGGACTGCATCCGGGGGAACGCCCGACACCATGGTGGTTCAGGCGCAGGGAAATAACCGATTGGGCCCGGTGGTGGGTTATGTTGCCAGCAACAGTACCTCTGGTACCAAAACCAATACCCCGCTGATGAGAACACCGCAGTCGGTCAGCGTGATTACCCGCGAGCAGGCTGACGCGCAGGGCGCGCAAAGTCTGGTTCAGGCATTGCGCTATTCGTCGGGCGTGGCGGCAGAAGTTCGCGGCTCGGCATCGCGTTATGATTTGCCTTATGTCCGTGGTTTTGGTTCACCGACCGACAGCAACCAGTATCTTGATGGCCTACGTTTACTGCGCGGTGGCGGTTATGCCATTCCGCAGATTGAAACGTATGGTATCGAGCGAATTGAATTCCTCAAAGGCCCATCGTCCACGCTGTATGGTGGTGTGACGCCTGGCGGGTTGATCAATGCGATTTCCAAGGTGCCCACCAGCGAGCCGCAGCACGCGGTTGAGGTGCTCTACGGCAGCCATAACCGGATGCAGCTCGGTGTTGATTCCGCTGGGCCGCTCAACGATGACCGCTCGTTGCTTTATCGTGTTGTCGCGCTTGGCCGGAAATCTGATACACAGGTGGTTAATACCAAAGAAGAACGCATCTATGTCGCCCCCTCTCTGACCTGGATCCCCGATACCGACACCTCATTCACGCTGAACATGAGCTATCAGCACGATCCCGAAGGGGGATACTACGGCGTGTTACCCACGGTTGGTTCACTGTGGCCCAGTCCGGCAGGGCAAATCCCCCGTAATTTCAACGACGGCGATCCGGCGTTTGACCAGTTCGATCGTAAGCAGAGCATGGTGGGGTATCAGTTTGAGCACCGCATCAATGACACCTGGAGCGTGCGCCACAACTTCCGCTATCTCGATCACGCTACGGTGACTAAAAGCGTAGGGACGTCCAGCATGGGGGCCGATGGGCATACTATCTCGCGTTACGCGCTGGGAACGGATGAAACGCTGCGCGGTCTGACATCCGATCTGCAACTTCAGGCTGAATTTGATACCGGGCGTTTGTATCACACGGTCTTATTCGGTTTTGATTATCAGCAATCTGACTGGACGCAAATTCGGGATTACGGCGGCGCACCCTCTATTGATTTCCTGAACCCGGTGTATGGCGTAGCGACCAACCTGACGCTGGCGCGCATCACCAATCAGAAGCAGCACACCAATCAGGCGGGCTTTTACGCACAAGATCAGATCGATCTCGATCGTTGGACGTTGGTGGGTGGCATGCGCTATGACACCCTTCGGACCAGAACCGATAACCGACTGAATGACACCCGCAGTGTGCAAGATGACGAAGCGGTGAGCGGTAAGCTCGGGCTGATTTACAACTTTGACATGGGGATTGCTCCTTATGTTAGCTATTCCACGTCATTCCTGCCGGTCAATGGTACTGATGCAAGCGGCAGTGCTTTTAAGCCGACCACGGCGAAGCAGCGCGAGGTGGGGGTAAAATACCAACCTACGAATTTTAATGCGCTGTTTACGCTCGCCTATTTTGATATCACACAAAGTAACGTCGTGACCTCCGCCAACCCTTACACCACCTACCAAACCGGGGAACAGCGTTCACGCGGCGTTGAATTTGAAAGCAAGATGGCGATTACGGACAACATCAACGTGACCGGTGCCTTGACCTACACCAACGCCGAAGTGGTTAAAGGATTAGGGGCAGATGTCGGGCAGGCACCTATCGGCATTCCGGATTACACAGCTTCGCTGTGGGCAGATTATCGCTTCCGCTCCGGCCTACTGGAGGGGATTACCGTGGGCAGCGGCGTGCGCTATGTCGGCAGCACGGTGGGGGGATATTCGCCTAACGTTTACACCGTCAACGCCACGCGATTGGATGTGCCGAGCTACACCGTTTTCGATGCGTCAGTCAGTTACGATTTCGGCAAAAGGTCGCCAACGCTTAATGGGTTAAGCGGCAAGGTCAGCGTCAATAACCTGTTCGATAAACGCTATGTTACGTGCCTGTCCAATAACTTCTGTAACTACGGCAACGATCGCGTGGTGTATGCCTCACTGGCTTATCGCTGGTAATGCCAATGGAACAAGCAACACTGTCTGACACGCTGCCACCGCGCACGCGTGAGCAGCTAGCCACACTGCTGGGCATTAGCGCGCTGTACATCGGCTTTGGTATGACTATGGGGTTAATTCAGGGAGGCTTCCCTGCCATTATGCGTGCGCAGGGCATCAGTTTGGGGGCCGCCGGGTGGCTCTACGCGCTCTATCTGCCGTTAGGCGTCGCCTTTTTGTGGGCACCGCTGGTGGATCGCTGGCGTCCACCGTTATTGCCGCCTCGGCTTGCGTGGATTGTGCCAATGCAACTGCTGGCGGCATTGACGGTAGCCATGGTGGCGCTGTTAGAAGGTGCCGCCATGGGCATCCTGTTCTCGATGGGGCTCTTTGTGGCATTCACCATGGCAACCATGGATATTGCGCTGGACGGGGTGGCGGTAGAACGCATTCACTCAACCTGGCGGCCGCGCGCTGCGGCCTGCAAACTGGGTGCATTATCCACAGGTGCGATGATTGGCGGCGGCGCTTTTGTCGCGTTGTTTCACTCCTATGGCTGGAAGGCCATCTTCCTGTGTTATGCGGCCTCTCTCTTACTGCTGGTATTACCGGTGCTGCTGTTAATGAAAGAGGTACCACACGCTGGCCTACCGAACGCTATGCGCCGGTACGCCGCGAGCCTAAATGCGCTGCTGCGTAACCCCGTACAGCTCAAGCGACTCACACTATTGACGCTAACGTGCTGCGTTATCTTCCCGATTGCGGGACTGAACCGCCTGATGCTGCTTGACCTCAATGTGCCAATAGTACAGATCGGTGGGATCGTCGGTACGCTCGGGCCCATCGCCATGCTGATCACTGCTGTTATCTCTATGCCGTTAATGCGCCGGTGCGGACTTTCCGGTGCGCTAATGGCGTTCACCGCGCTGGCCTTGCTGGCATTTGCCGCGATGACAATCGGTTTTGTTCGCGGACAGCCGTGGCTCGCCATGTCGGGAGCGATAGCGGTGGGCGCGGCGGTGAGCGGCATTTTTGTGGCGCTGAGTGCCAGAATATTGGGGTGGTCACGCGGTGCGCAACCCGCCACCGATTACGCGGCTTTTTACGGTGTAGGGCGGTTTGCCAGCACGCTGGCCACCATTGCAGGGGCGCAAATGGTGAGCTGGATTAGCTGGCCCTGGTTCTACGCATCGGGTGCGTTGGCATTACTGATTATCACGGGGCTATTGCGTGCCCCCATGGCAGAAAAGGATGAATAACATGAACCAACAACATCATTATTCCGGTGAGACACTGGACAGTGAGATTTTCGACAGTTCGCGCTGGCCCGTGGTATTCCTGCGCTTTCCTGCATTGGAGATGCCGAATCGCACGGACAGGTTACTGGCTGGATTGACGCACATTCTGACACAGCAGCAGCGCGTGGCGTTGGTGTGGATTCCAGCGCGGCATGGTCATGAGAGAGAACCCCATGAACAAGAGAAACAGGCATCGCGGTGGATGAAGCAATATAAAAATGAGCTGCGGGATTACTGCGCGGGTTATGTGTATTTGACCTGTGAGCCTGAAGTTCGTGAGAGTCTGAGCGCCATGTTTCCTAAAGTGAAAAAGATCCTGCCGTTTCCCAAAACGTTAGCGGACGATATGGACGACGCTTATCGAAAAGCGACGGCGTTTCTTGCGCTGGATGGGGCAGTGGCTGAGTAGGTGCATTGCCAACCGTTCTCAGGGTGGGACTGGCAAGGATAAGGTGGTCATTAACGGCACATTGATTCAATGGTCGTTAATGCCTAACCTTTCCGGCACGACAGCTTCCAAAAGTGCGATCAGCTCAGGGTCCATATAACGATAATCATCAGGGATATCGAGCACATGCAGTGGCTTGCGCTCGATGATACGACGATATTCAGCTATTAACCGATTCTTGTGTTGTTGCTCCATCACACAGATAACATCAGCCCAGTGCAGCAGGTCATGGGATACCGTTTTTTTGGCATTCCGGCGGGTGCCAGCGGAACGAACGGTAAGTGACGGATAGCGGCGGAACACCTGTTCCGCCGTGGGGCTTCGCCATTGATTACGGCTGCATATAAAAAGAACATTCATTGGCAAGCTGATACTCTTCCTGACCGCGCTTCGCCCGTAACGGGTTTGTCATGCGCGGATACGCCATTCCCAGTTGCGCGGCACGTACTACTTTGTCGGAACGTGTATACAACATCTTCCCGTTTTTTTCGCCATGAAAACGTGAAAGTGCGGTATGAACATCACGAGATTTCTTGCGCTGCTTTTGAGCAATACGCCAATCCTGATTGCGGGTTATTACCATTGTTTTTCTCTCTCAGATTGATCGGGTTCAGCAGCCGCGATAATACGAAGAGAGCGAATGGTTTGATTACTGGGAGTGATTCCAGTGTAATGTTATGAGTGGATTGTAAATGCTATGTCCTGAGTGAGGAAAGCGAGGGGGCTACAACCATTAAACGGGTACTAAAGAATAATTGACGAAACCTCAGTCCCGTCATCAATGCAGATGTGCGTTAAGCGGTATCCGGTGTTTTGATTGGCTATTCGCCTTTAAGTACCCGTTTCTTTGCTTATGCCCGCATTGCCCAAGCGGCGGCTCAAAGCACTTTGCGTTATCCCGAGCAGTTTGGCTGCGGCACTCTGGTTGTTATTGGTGCGAATAAGTGCGTCATGGATCAACTGCTCTGTGATTTCTCTAATGGTGGGCAAATTCGCTGGAAAGGTAATCCTTTCACTGTGCAGTAACAGTTGAGTTTGTTCTAGCGCCTTAAAGAAAGGTGCGAGGGACAGTTCCTGACCGTTGCTGATCCCCGCTGCGGTAAAGGTTAACGACTTTAATTCGGCAATATTTCCGGGGAAGGCGTAATGCTCCAGTCGGCTTGCGAGATCGTGGGGCAATGCGAGATAATCCCGCCCCAACTTCTGGCAGGCCATCTCATTAAAATGCTGCAATAACAAACCAATATCGGCGATCCGTTCCCTAAGCGGCGGTAATCGGATGCGTTGTGGTTGCAGGCAGTAGAGCAATCCGTGGGAAAAACCCTTTTGCTCAAGTTGTTCCAGTGGCACTAAACAGCAATCGACACTTGAGAGCGGTTTCCCGTAATGAGCCTTGTGGAAAATAGCGTTTGCGCTGGCACAATTGAGTGAGCACTCTTTGGGTTTCCTCACTTGCCAATGAGAGATGTGCGAGCAGCAAAAAGCCTGAGCCGGCCATATCGAGCAAGCCCGCCTGATTGGTAACGCCAAACAGTTTTTGCTCTAACATCTGCGGGGAGATATCGGCCACTGACAGTGTTAACAAGGGGAATTCTGGACAAACCTGTTGTTGCAGCGCCTCCGCAAACATATGTTTACCCGTGCCAATTTCCCCTTCGATTAAGATAGGCTCACGACTATCGTGCAACGCGGCCGCGAAAGTAAAGCAGTCGTGCATTTTGATGTCAGTGGTGAGGATTCGGTCAAACGCACTCAGATTCATGCGATTAAAGAAACCCTCTTTAATTTGATGGTAACGCCGTTCCAGCCCAATCATCTCCATGGCGCGGCGCACGCCTATCAATAACTGATCGGTTGAACTGGTTTTAGTAATGAAATCGTAGGCACCTTGCTTCATGCACTCTACTGCGATTTCGGTTTCATTGAGTCCCGTCAATACGATCACTCGCACATAGGGAGCATGCTCGCGAATATCCCTCAGTAATTGCCGACCATCAAGGGCGGGCATATTGAGATCGAGTAGCACCAACGCAATATCTAAATCATTGATAAGTTGCAAAGCCTGGCGGCTATTTTCGCAGGTGTAAGTTCTGGCCTCGGGAATATGCCGATTGAGCAACATATCGATGGTGCGCAACCAGCGAGTTTCATCATCGATAACGAGAATATTGCGACTAAGCTTCATTGCACATTCCTAACAAAATTTTCATTTCGGTGCCAATATTGGGTTGCGAATGGATAAGCCATTGGGCTCCGTGTTCGACAAGAATTTTATTGGTGGTTGAAAGCCCAAGCCCAGTCCCCCCTTGCTCACGACGAGTGGTGAAAAAGGGTTCGCGAATACGTGCCTGAATGTGAGGCTGCATACCACAGCCATTATCGATGACTTTTAGGTATACCCGTCCTTCTTCGATCCCGGTTTCAATCGTCAGCAGTGGATGGGGTTTGTCCATCGCCAGACAGGCATTTTGGATCAAATTGATAAGCACCAACTGGAGTTGCAGCTCGTCCCCCTTAATTGCAGGAAGTTGAGGATGGAGTGAAAGCTGCAACTGCAACCGTTTGACATTGTTATGGGTTAACCGCAAGGCGGTTTCAACAATGTGGTTGAGCGCGACAGGCTTAACATTGCTGAGACCATAGCGTGAGAAGTGTTTAAGATCGTGAATGATACAGCCAATGCGCTGGGCGGATTCTTGCACTGATTGGCTGGTATAATTGAGTTCTTCAAGTCCTTGTTGCAGCGTGGGCGGTTGCGACGCCGTGGACGGCGACGCACGTTTCAGATCGTCGATAATATCCTGCATTAGACTCATTGATTGATTGATTGATGAGCCCCACAGGATTATTAATTTCGTGGGCGATGCCCGTGGTCAACTCTCCAAGGGATGCCAGGCGACTGGAAAGTTCGCTCACCTGTTTCAACTCAAAGGGCTCGGTGTAGTCTTCGATAAATAAGGCGATCATATTGCTGGAGATTAAGTATAAATTCAGTTTCCAGCGTTTATTATCGAGAGAAAATTCAATCAATTGTGATTCTTCACCATTAAACCCGGACTGGATAAGTTGTGTGAGCGCGACCTTTGGATATGCCTGTTCGAGCCTTTCTGGTGCTAACAGCCATTGATATTTACCGTTTTGCCAGATTATTTTCAGATATTGATCCAGCAGGATAACGCCGCAGGGAAGGCCGTCTAATACTGAATGGAATTGGGCCGATACTCGGTTAATTTCAGCCTCGGCTTTTTGTCGTTGGTAAAGTTCTTGTTTAAGGGATTGGGTTTTTTGCTTAAGCACCAGACTGATATAAAGGGTGATCAACAAGCCAATGCTGGAGATGATGGCAGCAAATAGCGCCCATTGAAAAAAATCGTTACGTACTTGCCCTAATTCGATTTTTTCCTTGCCGAAACCGACCCATTTATAAATCAAATCATCGAAATAGCCACCGTGATAATTCTGCTCCAGAACGTCACTTACCGCCTTGGAGAACAGCGGGTCTTTTTCGGACATGACTAAATAAAACTGACTAAGAAATAATGGATTGCTCGCCGTTTTGGTCATTGGGAATTGCTGCAACAGGCGACGGGCACAGTAGAATTCGGCCAAGACGAAATCCACTTTGCCGGCGGATAACAGTTCAAATCCCTGCTCATTGGTGACGACGGGCACAAGGGTAAAATCCTGTGGATTAGCCTTAAGGTACATCTCTACCGAAGAGGCTTGTTTAATGGCGACACGCTTTTTACGCAGCGCTGCCCAGGAGTCCGCTTGACCTGCACTGCGCAGGTTGTAGGCGCTGATATAGGTGGGCAATAACGGCAGCGCGGTGTTGAGCGCAAAGGTTTCTCCTGCGGGTAAATCAATCACGGCTAACTGGCGCGTATTGTGGGTTACGGAATACAGGGTTTGCTCGAGCGTTTGGCGATTGATAATTAAATTGTATTGCAACTTTTGGGCAATTTGACGGGCCAATTCAATGTTAAAGCCGGTCTCTTCCCCGGCCTCATTTTGCCACTCAAAGGGGGGGGGGTGTTGCTATGAACATTGAATGTCAGATTTTGCTGCGCAAATCCTTGAACCGAGAACAGGCTCAGCGCTACGACCATTCCCCGTAAATACTGCCAATAGCTCACGCAATACACACCTTCTTAAACACTTCCCAACATTGATGATTGCTTTTTTATGGAGAAGAGTGGCTGAAAGCTTTACTTTACGCTGCTATTGAATAAAGGGAAGAGATCAACCTCGCTTTTTGAAGTAGACGAAATTTTAAATGCGGTTAATTTACCTACGCAGACTGTTATCTCTTTTTTGACAGGGATATCACATTTAATTTACGTGGTTAATGCTACGGTTACGTCATATTCTCTTAAAGAGAATGATAATTAATTAATATTGAAGCGTTGAGTCTCTGCGTTATGCAAAAATGCATAATAGGGTATGCAAAGTTCAAAGTTTTTTACGTTAAGCGATCTATCTCCAAATTCTATCCTCGAATGTTATCCCTTCCGAAATTACGCAGCGTAAATTCAGGCTGTGAGCAATACGCGTTAATAACTCCTGAAAAGAATTGAATAACATAGGGGACACTAATATGGATAATAAATTAGATCAAAATCGTCGAGAATTTTTAACCAAGGGAGCCGTACTCGCAGCTGCGGCAGGAACGCTTGCGCTGACCGCTTCATCTTCAGCCCATGCCGCAGAAGCGGTGGCCACAACGGGCGCCACTGCTTCTGCGGAAGAGCCAAAAGCCATCACTGGTTATATTAAAGAGCCTAAAAACTTAAAAGACGTACTCGGCAATGCGCGAAAAATCATGAGTACGTGCGCAGCCTGTGATGTCGCCGGGGCAGGACGTTGTAACGGTAAAGGTCCGTGCGGGGAAGGCGTTCCCGGTATGGGCGGTATGCGCCAAAGTTTTGTGCGCAACATTGAAGCCTTTGAAGGCATGAGTCTCACAATGCGCAGCCTGCACAATGTGAGCAAGCCAAAAATGGAAACCGAATTACTCGGCGTTAAATTAGCGATGCCCATCTTGACCGGGGTCACCGGTGGTCTCACTTACAACATGGGCGCTGCCAACAAATTAGCGTTCGATGGCGAAGTCATGACCGAAGATAAATATGCGCGCGGCATTATCGAAGGGGCAGCAAATTCCGGTTGTTTAGGTTGGGCAGCGGACGGCATTGAAGATCCACTCGATACCTACAAACGTCGTTTAGAAGTGGTTAAAGAGTTTAAAGGTCGCGCGATTGCGCAAATCAAGCCGCGTACCCAACAGGAAATCTTTGAACGTATCGATCTGGTGCAGAACGCCGGTGCGCCTTTCTTTGCGATTGATATCGATTCCGCAGGTCGTGCCGCTCGTGCATTGCCCGGCAATACGGTTGAGCCTAAAGATCTGAAAAAACTCAAAGAAATCGTTAAATACGCCAAGATCCCCTTTATGGCGAAAGGCGTGATGACGGTGGAAGAAGCCCTGATGTGCGCCGAAGCCGGTTGCGGGGCGATTGTGGTATCTAACCACGGCGGTCGCGTACTGAGCTCGACCCCAACGACCATGCATGTGTTACCCGCCATTGTCAAAGCGGTACGCGATCGCGGTTACAAGATGCCGATTCTGGTCGACGGTGGCGTGCGTGACGGTGGCGATGTCCTCAAAGCACTGGCCAGCGGTGCCCATGCCGTATTGGTTGGCCGCCCTATGCTACGTGCCAGCCTCGGTGGTGGTGTTAAAGGGGTTGAGATGCAGTTCAAACGCTTCCAGGGTGAGCTTGAGTCCAGCATGGTGCTGACCGGCACCGCCGATGTGCGGAACGTTGACCCGGCGATTCTGCTTCAGAGCGTTTGATTGATATAACTCGCTGACGGCTCTATCAGATAGAAAATTCCCTTGGAAATAGCGGTGGCAGCGTAATTATTGCCACCGCTTTCTATCTGGACGAGTGTGATAGGGAACGTAATATTTTCCATGTCCCTGCGCCGGGCCATTGAGTCGCGTTTATACCATTAAACAGAGCCAAGATAGCCTCCTATTGAGGTGCGTGAGAGGTCAAGATAGCTAAACTGCTGCGGATAATTTTCAGAGTCCGCGCTAATGAAAAAGGTCAACAAGACCACCTTCCCCCATGATGCGACGTTTAAACAGTTTTTGACGCATCCGGAGTCTGCCCGAGATTTTATCCAACTGCATTTACCTGAGAAGCTGTTGGCGCTTTGCGATCTTACCACCTTGAAACTGGAGTCCGGCTCGTTTGTTGAGGATGACTTAAGAGCGTTTTACAGCGATGTGCTTTACAGCCTACAGACCCGCGCGGGAGCAGGGTATGTCCATGTGCTGATTGAGCACCAAAGCAAGCCGGATAAGCAGATGGCATTCAGACTGATGCGCTACGCAATTGCCGCAATGCAGCGGCACCTTGATGCGGGAAACAAGAAACTGCCATTGGTGATCCCGGTACTGTTTTATGTGGGCAAGCCGAGCCCTTGCCCGAATTCCACCAACTGGCTACAACTGTTCGACCATCCGGCTTTAGCCAGGCAGCTCTACAGTGAAGATTTCCCGCTGGTTGATGTGACGATCATTTCCGATGACGACATCATGCAGCATCGCAGTATGGCTGCGTTGACACTGATACAAAAGCACATTCGCGAACGCGATTTGTCTGACTTGATGGACCGGCTGGTAACCATTATGCTGACGACTAACATGACCAGACAACAGGTCATATCGCTGATAAATTACATGGTACAGGCAGGCAATACATCAAATGCTGAAGCTTATGTAAGGCAGCTGGCACAACGGGTGCCGCAACATGGAGATGAACTGATGACCATAGCGGAACAGTTGGAACAGAAAGGTATCGAAAAAGGTAGCAAAGAAGGGCGACGTGAAGCCACGCTGGACATCGCCCGTGAACTGCTTCAAAACGGTGTGGAACTGGGTATTGTTATGAAATCGACGGGCCTTTCTGAAGAGGAATTAGCCAAGCTACGTCATTAACGGCGCATTCTGCGAATGCTGCTAATTGCCAGTGGCGTAGTTCCTGCACTATGTGCAAAGGCTTAGCACAACCCTTTTCATTCATGCTTCAATCGAACAAACAGGCTGTCGCCCTCAAAAGGCTCCCCCTATCTGCCGCCTTCACAAAATCAGTCCACCCTTGCATCAAGGGGCGGCGTTGTTCCAGATAGTCGCTGCGGTTATAGGCGCGGCGCACCTCGTTCTTATTCACGTATGCCAGCGTGTGCCGGAGGCTTCAGAAGGGCGGGCAAGGGGCAGCCGTTGCCACATAAATAGGCAGCGGGTCTGGAATCCGATATTTGCCAGCCGCATGGTGTCCATAAGGTGTGGAGGCTGCTCCGGACGAAGGGGGTCATGCGCTTTTTTTTCGGTTTCTCGAATGCCTTGCTGATATGAACGCTGGGGGCGTCATCTATCAGGCCGGTGTTCACGGCATAGATCATCACTTCATTGATACGCCGGCAGAGTCGCCTCACTGTTTCTAACGCACCGCGTGTTTGTACCGGCTGCACGGCTTGTACCAAGGTACGCGCTTTGACATCGGTGATGCAGAGAGCGCCGATGGCGGGAAAGATGTCTTTTTCCAGTGAGCGCCAGATATCGGTGGCGTAATCTTCGGTGATGCTGCTCTTTTTTACCTACAACCAGCGTTCAGTGATGACCTTGAATGTGTTGGCTTCGACTTCAAGTGCCTGCTTGCGTTGCGAAAGCAGGAATTCATACGGATCAATATTCTTTGTCAGAAGTGTTCGTGCGTCGCGGCGACGCTGCCGGGTATCCGCTAGGCTGACTTCGGGATTGGGACCAAAGGTAAGTTTTGCTCTTTTTTGGCTGAAAGGGCGAAGATGACGATATTGCCAGACTCTCTTACCGCTGGTTTTGATCAGCAGTTGTAGACCATCGCCATCATGCAGCGTGTAATCTACTTCTCCAGGCTTGGCGGCCTTGATCTCTGTATCCGTGAGTGGCTTGGTTAGACGAGCCCTAGGTACTTCCGTGTTTAGGTACCTTGCGGTTGGGTACCGGAAGTTGGAATACGTCGAAGGACCTATAAGGACACAAAAAAGCCCGCAGAGCTTGCGCTGTGCGGGCTTTCAGGACTTTATCGGTCGACTCTGGTGATCGCCGATTAAGAATTTGGTGGAGCTGGCGGGAGTTGAACCCGCGTCCGAAATTACTACACCGTCGGCACTACATGCTTAGTCTAGTCTTTACATTCGCCGGTTAGCTGCGAACAGACACGCCACTAACAAACTAGCCTGATTGGATTTAACGCTTCAACCCCAGGCAGGGCATCCACGCGATCTCTTTTGGGTTTGACCTCTCTTGATCCCCGTCCTAAGAGCGGAGGCTAGGGAGAGAGGGCTCAGAGCAGGTTATTAAGCTGCTAAAGCGTAGTTTTCGTCGTTTGCGACTATTTTTTTGCGGCTTTTTACGAGGCAAACCGCCCCTCGGCATGCTCCTAAGGCTACACAATCCCGTCGAATCCAGAATCAGCCCCAAGTACTTCAGTAGTATAACAGAACCGTGACGCCCTAATCCACTGTTAGCGGTTGGCGTTTTTCATGATGCGTGCTTTGTCTGTTTGCCACTCGCGCTCTTTGATATCAGAACGTTTGTCGTGCTCTTTCTTGCCTTTGGCAACGCCAATCTTTATTTTTGACCAGGCGTTCTTCCAATACAGCGAAAGCGCGACCACCGTGTAACTTTCACGATTAACCCGTCCGTAGAGTGAATCTAGCTCGCGCTTGTTCAGCAACAGTTTACGGGTGCGTGTAGGGTCACAAACCACGTGGCTTGACGAGGCCAGTAATGGCTGAAAGGTAGCACCAAACAGAAAAGCCTCCCCACTGTGCAACAGTACATAGCTGTCGCTGATGTTGGCCTTACCTGCGCGTAGTGATTTTACTTCCCATCCTTGCAACGCCAATCCCGCTTCGAACTCTTCTTCAATGAAGTATTCGTGGCGAGCACGCTTGTTTTGCGCAATGGTGGCGGAGCCGGGTTTATAAGCTTTTTTCTTTGTCATAGTGTCGTCATTATACCGGATGTTAAGGGGAAAGACATCACTGCCGCATCAGCGAACGTGCGTTGAGGAAGGGATGCGATCGCCGCCTCAGAATTTTTACCATCCGGGCCATCGGTGCTATTATTCCGCGCGTTTGAAGTTATACGGAAAAAGCCATGCCCAAGATTAGCCGCTCTGCACTGGTGCCCTACAGCGCGCAACAAATGTACCAGTTAGTGAATGATGTCGCCTCCTATTCCCAGTTTTTGCCGGGTTGTACCGGGAGCCGCGTTATTGCTGCCAGCGCTGAAGAGATGACGGCCGCCGTCGATGTCTCCAAAGCTGGGATCAGCAAAACCTTTACCACGCGCAATACACTCACTGATAGTCAATGCATCAGTATGCAGTTGGTTGATGGTCCGTTCCGTCAACTGAGTGGCGATTGGCGCTTTATTCCTTTAAGTGCCGATGCTTGCAAGGTGGAACTGCATCTTGATTTCGAGTTCACCAATGCGTTGATCGAATTGGCTTTTGGCAAGGTGTTTAAAGAGCTGGCAAGTAATATGGTGCAGGCCTTCACCCTGCGCGCCAAAGAGGTATACCGTGCCTGAAATCCGTGTCGATGTGGTATATGCACTGCCAGAACGGCAGTATGTGCGGTCCGTGACGGTGGAAGAGGGCGCAACGGTGGAGCAGGCTATTATCGCCTCAGGGTTGCTGACATTGCGTACCGATATCGATTTGCAGGTTAACAAAGTCGGGATCTTTAGTCGGGCGGCCCGTTTGATGGACGCGGTCACTGAGGGCGATCGTATAGAAATCTATCGCCCGTTGATTGCTGATCCTAAAGAATTACGCCGCCAGCGTGCGGAGCGCTCAAAAAAATAAGGCACATTCTGTGCCTTATTATGCGTGCATTGATCACCACACCACTGTCAATTCAGCGTCGGTTGATTTTTCACGTTGGTCAAAATGCCATCCTGGCTGAAGGTCAGCGTCAGCGTTTGCTGTTTTACCGCCTCATGCCCAGGTTGCTGACGGAAAACGTAGAACCAGGTGTCACTGCCAAAGGGATCTTGCATCATCGGCGTACCCAATGTGTAGGCAACCTGTTGCTTGGTCATACCGGTGTAGATTTTTGCCACATCAGCCGGTGCCAGATAGTTCCCTTGGTTGATATCTGGACGATAAACCAGTCTTTCCAGCGTAGAACAACCGGCGGTCAGCATAACAACCATCGCGGCGATGACGGTCAGCGTTTTACAGCGCATAGTAAATACATTCCTTAAGGGCATAGGTTGCCGATGATAATAGACCTTGCCTGTCTTGAAAACCGGCAAGGCGCTTGTATGACCACCGGAATGCAAAAAAGTTGATTATTTTTGCCTGAACGCCAACGGTTACAGCGGTAAAACGTACCTAATTAGCCATGGTTCGCGATGCCTGCTGCGGTTTTTACGCAGCCAGTAACTCTTTGGCGTTCGCTAATGTGTTTTTGGTGACTGCGCTGCCCCCCAACAAACGAGCCAACTCTTGCAGCCGTGCGCGTTTATCCAGCGGTTGCATTAGCGTTTCAGTGGCAGCACCGTCGGTATGTTTGCTGACAAAGAAGTGTTGATGACCGCATCC
The DNA here is from genome assembly GCF_019797845.1 of Symbiopectobacterium purcellii. NCBI lineage: Bacteria > Pseudomonadati > Pseudomonadota > Gammaproteobacteria > Enterobacterales > Enterobacteriaceae > Symbiopectobacterium > Symbiopectobacterium purcellii. The sequence goes on from NZ_CP081864.1 coordinate 870,303, forward strand.
GGCAACTTGCGGTAGGTGTGTCACACACATCACCTGCGTGGATGTGCCGAGTTGACGCAGCATTTTGCCGACAATTGCGGCTGTCGGGCCACTGATGCCCACATCCACTTCGTCGAAAATCAGCGCTGGAGTATCCATTTTACGCGCTGTGATCACCTGAATAATCAATGCGATGCGGGATAGCTCGCCGCCGGAGGCGATCTTCGCCAGAGCCTGATGTGGTTGACCGGGGTTAGTCGTGACCAGAAATGCGATGCTGTCTGCACCATAGGCTGTCAGGCGTTCTGGCGAAAATTCCACTTCGATGGAGAAGTGGCCGTGCGGCATGGCGAGTTCATGCATCTGTGCCGTAATCAACTGAGACAGTTCATGCGCATGGTGTTGACGGCGGGTATGTAACTGCTCCGCTGCGTGCAGCGCCTGTTGGTGATATTCGCTGACGGCCAGACTGAGTGTGGCGTGATTGCTCTCTTGTTCTACCAGTTGCTGCTGTTCATCCAACAGTTGCTGATAGAATGCTGGCAGGTTTTCCGGGGCAACGTGATGTTTCCGCGCCAGCGCCATTTGGCGTGACAAGCGCTGCTCCAGCTCATAGAGTCGGGTCGGATCGAGATCCGTTTGTTCGCTGTAGTGGCGCAATTCCTCACTGGCTTCACTGATCTGAATACTGGCTTCTTCCAGCATATTCAGTACGCTACCCAGTTTTTCATCCAGAGTAACGAGTTCACCGAGCTGGTGTTTTGCGCTGTGGAGCATGCTCATGATGTTCTGATCGTCGTTTTCGCTGAGCAGTTGCAATGCATGCTGGCTGAGCGACAGCCGTTGGCTGCTGTTAGCCAGCCGTTTGTATTCGATGTCAATTTGCTCGTATTCGCCGGGCTGTGGGGCAAATTCTTTCAGCTCTTTGAGTTGGTATTGCAACAGTTCACGTCGTGCTTCACGTTCAATATTCGCTTGTTGCAACTGTGCCAGATCGCGGCAGCTTTGGTGCCACTGTTGCCAGATTTGTTGCATGGCAGTAAGCAGTTGCGGTTCGTCTGCGTAGGCATCCAGCAGATGGCGTTGATGTTCAGGTTTGAGCAGCAACTGATGAGCGTGCTGTCCATGCAGTTGGATCAGGTGCTGACCGAGCTCACGCAACTGCGATAATGGCACGGCGGTGCCGTTGATAAATCCGCGTGAGCGCCCGTCTGCACTGATCACTCGGCGCAGCAGGCACTCGTTGCTGTCATCGAGTTGGTTTTGCTCCAGCCATGCGCGTGCCGCAGGGGTGTCGCTGAGGGCGAAACGGGCACAGATATCAGCGCGCTGTGCGCCGGGGCGCACCATGCTGGCGTCAGAGCGGTTGCCCAGACACAGGCCCAATGCATCAATCGCGATGGATTTGCCCGCGCCGGTTTCACCGGTGATAACGCTCATCCCTGATTGAAAATCAATTTCTAACTCACGTACGATAGCGAAATGACTGATAGTGAGCTGCGCCAGCATGAATCACCTTCCTGTATGTAACAATAGACTGTAATTGCATACAGTATAATGCCGTTTTTTAACCAGTAAAGTGGCCAGCGCGAAATTTTAAAATAATTTTTTTGACCACCCTAATTTTGTGCTTAGTGTATTGAAATAGCTGTAGTTTTCTGGGTGTATCAAATTTAACGAGTATTGGCTGCGGGTAATCAGTACCTCTTCCCCTTCCTGTACTGGCAGGGTTATCTGGCTATCACAACTCAACTCCAGATCGTGGGTGATATGAGAAAATTTCAGACGGATGGTGCTGCTGCTGTTTATCACCAGTGGGCGCGCTGAAAGCGTATGGGGAAACATTGGTACCAGTGCGATAGCATCCAGTGTCGGTGTCAGGATGGGGCCGCCACCGGAAAGCGAGTAAGCGGTGGAACCGGTTGGTGTTGAGATAATCAGGCCGTCCGAACGTTGGGAAAAGGCGAAACGATCGTCAATATAGACTTCGAACTCAATCATATGGGCGACTTTACCGGGGTGCAGTACCACTTCATTGATCGCCGTGCTGGTGCTGTCTGGTTGATTACGACGGCAGACGTGCGCTTCCAGCATAAAGCGCCGTTCGCTCAGGTAGCGTCCTTCCAGCACCTCGGTAAGCTGCTGCTGCGCCTGATCGGGATCGAGATCGGTCAGGAAACCGAGATTTCCCCGGTTGACGCCAATCACATCAATGTCATAGCGAGAGAGCACGCGCGCGGCACCTAACATGTTGCCATCGCCGCCTACCACCACGGCCAAATCGGCTTGCAGGCCGATCTCCGCCAGACTGCCAGTCAGCGCGTCGGGCAAGTTTAGCTCGTGGGCGATATGCTGCTCGAGCATCACTTGGTAGCCCTTGCCGTGTAGCCAGTGATACAACATCTCATGTGTCGCCAGTGCCGTGGGGTGGCGCGGGTGGCCCACAATGCCAATGCAATTGAACTGTTTCGTCATCGTTATGCTTTTCCTTACCCTGAGCCGCCCGGTATCACGAAATCTGTCGGTATATGTGACTACTTCTCTTGAATCCCCGGTTTTCATCCCCATAATAAGCGAACAAGCGAGATGAATGCTAAAACCGCGGAGAATTTCATGAGTAGTAAAGAACAGAAGTCGCCTGACGAGCAAGTCGTAGATCAAATGGAAGCGGAACAGGGGCAACATGCGGAAGTGGAACCTGCAACGACAGACGTCGCCGATCCGCGTGATGAACGTATTGCCGAATTGGAAGCGCAACTGAACGAACTACAGCAGCGTGAGCGCGATACCGTGCTGCGCGCGCGTGCCGAAACGGACAATATCCGCCGTCGCGCTGAAATGGATGTGGAAAAAGCGCACAAATTTGCGCTGGAAAAATTTGCGGGTGAAATGCTGCCCGTGATTGATAACCTCGAACGTTCACTGGATGCCGCCGATCGCAGTAATGAGTCCCTTGCCTCGTTGATTGAGGGTGTGGAACTGACGCTGAAATCGTTGCTGGATGCCGTGCGCAAGTTTGGTATCGAGGTGGTGGGTGACGTGAACGTGCCGTTTAACCCGGAAGTGCACCAGGCCATGACCATGCTGGAATCGGCCGACCATGCACCTAATTCCGTCATGATGGTGATGCAAAAAGGTTACACCCTGAACGGCCGCTTGCTGCGTCCCGCCATGGTTGCCATTTCCAAAGCGAAGGGCTGATTTCCCTGAGCGACCCGCGCGTGCCGTGAAGGCAGGCGTAACAAATTGAAATCAATAAAAACCCCAAGTGACTTTACCTTGGGGTTTTTTGTTTATATTTTGTTAACAATATGGCGCAGATCACATTTACAGTAATGTGCACGTGCTGGGGCGGTGATAGCAGAGAGGTCATCGTGAACCTATCAGGCTAAACGTATCTCCCTGCTAAATATGTTGGTTTTAGCTATTGCAGCAATCCGTTTTACCACTCCAAATGCACTTGATAATCATTATCACTCATGACAGAGTGAATCATTATAGAGGTAATAAAGGGCCATTGTATGCCGGGAAGCCGAGTGATAGAGACTGCCAGCCGCACGTCAAGGAAGCTTAAACTTTCCCTGATGGGGCCCGCATTTATAGCGGCGATTGGCTATATCGATCCAGGTAACTTCGCCACCAATATTCAATCAGGGGCGGCCTACGGTTATCAATTGCTGTGGGTGGTGGTATGGGCCAACCTGATGGCGATGCTGATCCAGTTGCTTTCTGCCAAACTGGGGATTGCCACCGGAAAAAATCTGGCTGAGCACATTCGCGATCGTTTCCCTCGCCCTGCGGTGTGGGCCTATTGGGTGCAGGCGGAGATCATCGCCATGGCAACCGATTTGGCTGAGTTTATCGGTGCTGCCATCGGCTTTAAGTTGCTGTTGGGGGTTTCTCTGCTTGAGGGCGCGATACTGACCGGTATTGCGACCTTCCTGATTCTTGCACTGCAACAGCGTGGTCAAAAGCCGCTGGAGATGATTATCGGCGGACTGCTGCTGTTTGTCGCTGCTGCGTATATTGTCGAACTGATCTTCTCGCGTCCTGAAATGGCCTCGCTGGTGCGTGGTATGGCGGTGCCGCAGTTGCCCACCTCGGATGCGGTGTTGCTGGCCGCTGGGGTGTTGGGCGCCACCATTATGCCGCATGTGATTTACCTGCACTCTTCATTGACCCAGCAAGGTGAAGACCACACCCGTGCCGAACGCTATGCTGCGACCAAGATTGACGTAGCAGTGGCGATGACCATTGCCGGATTCGTCAATCTGGCGATGATGGCTACCGCGGCGGCGGCGTTTCATTTTAGCGGCAATCAGGATATCGCCGATCTGGAGCGTGCTTATCTCACCCTCGATCCACTGTTAGGGAAGGCAGCAGCGACCATTTTCGGCTTAAGCCTGGTGGCTGCGGGGCTCTCTTCTACCGTCGTGGGGACGCTGGCTGGTCAAGTGGTGATGCAGGGGTTCATCCGTTTCCATATTCCACTGTGGGTGCGGCGCACGGTCACCATGCTGCCTTCGTTTATTGTGATTATGTCCGGTATGGAACCCACTCGCGTGTTGGTGTTGAGTCAGGTGCTGCTCAGTTTTGGTATTGCGCTGGCGTTGGTACCGTTGTTGGCGTTTACCGGAAATCGGGCGTTGATGGGATGCATGGTCAACGGTCGTTGGGTTCAGAATGCTGGTAATGTAATTGTTTTTTTTGTTGTTTCTCTCAATGCCTATCTGCTGATCAGTACATTTTTCCTCAACTGATACGGCATAATATTTCTCACGTCTAACGGATTGTCGTCACAATAAATGTGATGGCAGTCCATTTTTTTTATCAAAAGGCTGGCGCTCATTTTTCCTCCTCTCTATTATCTGGATCATTAATACGAACAGCGTTCTCATATGCGAACAGTGAGGGGTGAGAGATGCCAACTTTTGATTACAGTAATCCCGTCAAATTTCATTTTGGGTTAGGACGACACAAGCAAGTGGGCGACATTGCCCATCCTTACGGTAAAAAGGCGCTGCTAGTGGCGTCAGACAGTTCCAAACCCACCGGGCAGTTGCAGGCGGTGCAGCAGTCGCTGACGGAAGCGGGCGTCGCATTTGTGGTTTACGATCGCTTTATGCAGAACCCGCTGTCCACGCTGGTGGCTGAAGGGGCGCAGGTCGCTGCCGATGAAGGATGCGATCTGGTGATTGGTCTGGGCGGCGGCAGCGCGATGGACATGGCGAAAGGGATTGCCTTTTCTGCGGTCAATGAAGGTAGCATCTGGGATTACGTGTTTGGTCGTAAAGTTGGCACCCGGGCGTTGCCGATCATCCTTATCCCAACGACCGCAGGCACCGGCAGTGAAGCTAACCGCACCGCAGTATTCACCAACCCGGAAACCAATGACAAGAAAGGCTTGGTGAATCCGCTCATCTACCCGAAGGCGGCCATTATCGATCCTGAATTGATGCTGACTCTGCCAAAACGCGTGATCGCCGGGCCGGGAGCCGACGTGCTGTTCCATGCTCTTGAATCTTTCATTTCCAAGAATGCCACGCCGTTCAGCGAAATGCTGTCCCTGCGCGCGATTGAGCTGATTGCGCAGAACCTGCCGCTGGTCTATGACGATGTCACCAACGTCGCCGCCTGGGAGAATGTTACGCTGGCCAGTTCCCTGGCAGGCATGGCAATTGACTGTGCTGGCACCACGCTGCCGCACGCGTTGCAGCATCCGATGGGCGGCCTGCTGGATGTGGTGCACGCGGAAGGTATCGCGGCCATTTATAAGCCCTTTATGGAATATACCTGGCCTGCGGCGCCGGAGAAATTTGCCGCTATCGCCAAAGCCATGGGCGTGGATACGCGTGACATGAGTCAGGAGCAGGCAGCGGAAAGCAGCGTGGCAGCGGTTCATCAATTCCTGACCGGCATTAATATGGTACCTACGCTGACGCAATTGGGCGTTAGAGAAGAGCACTTCGATTGGCTGATTAATAATGTATTAACCACCATGAAATTCGTGCTGTCGAATAATCCACGTGTACCCGACGGAGAAAAAATTCGGGAAATTTATCAGGGCTGCTTGTAATTCTATGTGCGTTATCCACCAGGGATAAACGCTTATTTATCTGGTGCGTGGTGTCATTAATAGCAACCCGCATCAGACAATAAAAAGCTATTCCACCTGACGAGATTTTTTCGTCAGCGGACTTCTGTACCCTATTTTTGATGCCCGTTATAAATGTTATGACAATAAGAGGCTAGCGATTATGTTTGTGGTTATTGATTGTGGTTCTACCAATACCCGCCTTTATCTGATCAACGATCAGGCGGTAATCAGTAAAAATGAAATTCCCGTCGGGGTAAACAGCACGGCTGCGACCGGTAATAATGCCGCGTTGAAGGAGGGCATTGCCGCTGGTTTTCAACAACTGCTGGCGCAGGAAAGTCTGACACTCAACGATGTGCGTTTTGCCATCGCTTCAGGGATGATCACCTCTAACCTGGGGCTGGTAGAGATCCCGCACCTGACCGCGCCGGTCAACATTGACGATCTTGCCACCTTTGCCCGTCAGTATCGCGATCCGGATATTTTCCCGGTTGATATCCCGGTGTTGTTTATTCCCGGCATTAAAAATGCGGCTGGCAAGGGAGGTTGGGAAGGGATCGCATCGCTGGATTTAATGCGTGGTGAAGAAACACAGGCGATTGGCGTGTTGAGCCGCTATAAGCCTGCGTTGCCGTGCAGCATCATTGAGTTGGGATCGACCACCAAGCTGATTCACATTGATGCGCAAGGAAGACTGGCAGGCAGCATGACATCGCTGAGCGGTCAGGTGTATGCCGCTGTCCTGAAAGAAACCTTTATCGGCTCCAGTGTTAAAAGTGCTGATCCCCAATCTGACTGCTTCTCTGAGCAGATTGCCGATGCAGCCTACCGCAGCGTCCAGCAGAGCGGGCTGTTGCGCACCATCCTGCTGACCCGTTTTATTCAATTCTCACTGGATACCCAACCGGCGGAGCGCAAGCTGTTCTGCGAAGCAGCGATGGCGGCTGATGACATGAAACTGTTTGCCGATGCCCAACAGCAAGGGTTTGACCTGAACGGTGAGGTGATTTTTGTTGGCAACGCGCAGCGCTGCCATATCTACCAGCACATGATGAAAAAGGTGCTCGGTCTGACGCGCCCAGCGACGCTTATCACCGCGCGGGACGAGATTGACAGGCTGGTGGTGGAAGGGGCGGGCTATATCGCCGCTCGCGTTGAACTGGGGCAACAGGGCTGAGGCAGGAGAGAAAAATGTATTCCGTTACCATCGATACCGGCACCACTAACACGCGCGTTTTTGTCTGGCAGGACAATCGCATTATAGCTGAAGCCAGCCAGGCAGTTGGCGTGCGCGACACGGCCATTACTGGCAGCAAAGAAACCCTGACGCGGGGCGTACAGGCCGCTGTTCAGGCTGCACTGGCACAGGCGGCGTTACCGCCAGGGGCCAAGGTGACCTACCTGTCTGCGGGTATGATCACGTCCAATGTCGGCCTGTGTGAGATCCCGCACGTTGTGGCACCCGCGGGCATTAACGAATTGGCCGCGGGCATGGTGCAGCAGATCATTCCAGAAGTGAGCGATCAGCCGATTTGGTTTGTTCCCGGCATTCGCAACAACGACGGTGCGGTTGCGCCGGAAAACGTCGAAAAAATGGATGTGATGCGCGGTGAGGAAGTGGAAACCATCGGTGCCATTGCCGCGCTGGATATTCGTGGCCCGGCGCTGATTATCCAGCCGGGTTCCCACTCCAAATTCATTAAAGTCGATGCAGATAATCGCATTGAAGGCTGCGTAACCACCATTGCCGGTGAGTTGCTGGATGTCATTACGCAACGCACCATTCTGGCCAGTTCGCTGAAACACCAGTTCGCCAATGAAGTAGAAGCGAAGTTTCTGCTGCAAGGTGCACATGATTGCGCTGCCGTCGGTTTGGCACGCAGCTGCTTCTCGGTACGCATTCTCGATATGTTCGCGTCACTGAGTGATAACCAAAAGGCGAACTATTTGCTCGGTGCAGTATTACAAACGGATATTCTCGCGATCAAAAACAGCAAAGCGCTGAATATCTCCTCGGATGCCACATTAGTGATTTGTGGCAAAAAAATATTAAAGAATGCCTTTGAAATATTAATTAAGGATGATGCCTTTTTTACCGGTGACGTGGTGGTGATTGATGATAATCAGCCGTCGCTGTCTGGCTTAGGTGCATTGGAAATTGCCCGGGTCAGGAAAATTATTTAACGAACATTCCGCCTACTGGCAGGCAGAAGAATGTCATTACCTCTTACCCTACAGGTATTATTATAGGAATATCACGATGAGTACTCTGGTTAATACCGACACCGCGAGTAAAAAGATCGGCAAGAAACGGTGGTTTGTCGTTTTCTTGTTATTAGTTGGTGGCGTTATCAATTATCTCGACCGCGCTGCATTATCCATTGCCGCACCTGACATGATGAAAGATCTGCATTTAACCAATACTGATATTGGCTTGATGGGGTCCGTGTTTGCACTGATTTACGCCATGTGCCAGCTGCCTTCCGGCTGGTTGGTCGATAAATTTGGGCCGAAGAAAGTCTACAGCTGGGCTATCGGCCTGTGGAGCGGTGCCACCATGCTGACCGGCGCTTGCAGCAACCTGACCACGCTGCTGTTTGCGCGCGGTATTCTGGGTATCACTGAAGCGCCGTGCTGGCCGGGTGCAGCGAAAATTACTGCCTCCTGGTTCCCGAAAAAAGAACGCGCACTGGCAACCGGTTTCTGGGATGCCGCATCCAAATGGGGTCCTGCCATTGCACCACCGATTCTGGTTGCCATTATTGTACCGTTCGGCTGGCGTGCCTTGTTCTTTATCGCCGGTGGTATTGGCCTGATCTTCCTTGTGTTTTTCATCTTCGCTTACCATCAGCCGGAAAAGCACCCGACGCTGAGCAAAGAAGAGCTGGATTACATTAAAGAAGGGGGCGGCGGTACCGCTGAGAAACTGGGCAACAGTGAAGTCACCATTAGCTGGGGCGGGTTGTTCAAGTACAAATGCGTGTGGGGCATGATCCTGGGCTGGTTCTGCTATGTGTGGATGATGAACATTTTCACCACCTTCCTGCCGCTCTATTTGATGAAAACCCAGAACATCGAACTCAAGGCGTTGGGCATCTACGCCAGTATCCCTTACTTCGGCGGTATCGTTGGGGCCATTGGCGGCGGGTATCTTTCCAAATGGCTGATGGACAGGGAAATTTTCAGTGATTCACTGGTTGCCAAACGCGTCACTATCAGCATCTCCGCGCTGCTGGCAGGTGTTGCAGTCGTGGCTATTCCGTTCGCGACCAGCCTGACCGGTACGCTGGCTCTGTTGGTGATTGCCATGGCGCTGCTCTCAGCGCTTTCTGCAACCGGTTGGGCATTACCGGGTGATGTCGCTCCGGCATCCATGGTGGCCTCCGTGGGCAGTATCCAGAATTTCGGCGGTTACTTTGCCGGTTCACTCTCACCGTTGGTGACCGGCATGATCGCCGATGCCACCGGTTCTTACACCATGGCATTTGTCAGCGGCGGGATCATCGCTGGCTGTGCTGCCCTGTGCTACTGGTTCATCGTCAGAAAACCGATCGTCGCTAACGCATGATCGCAGTGAAGGCGGCCTCGCGCCGCCTTTTTCGCCGTTTGTTGCAGTCGATTTAATAGTTAATTAAAGGGTTATGAGGTTATCAATGATTAAGCACCGAGTGATTCACGCCATAGAAGAAACGGGCATTATCGCGATTGTCAGAGGGACAAAACCCGAGGAGGTGATCCCCGTGGCACGCGCGCTCTACGATGGCGGCGTGCGCGTGTTGGAAGTGACCTGCAACACGTCAGGTTATCTGCGCAGTATTGAAGCGCTCACGGTGGAGTTGGGCGATAAAATGTGGATCGGTGCGGGAACCGTGATCAATCCGGTCATTGCGCAGTTGGTGATGGATGCCGGAGCCAATTTTGTGCTGGCACCGGATTTTAATCCGCAGGTGGTCAGCATGGTGCATGAAAAGCAGAAGCTGATGATTCCCGCCGTCGTTACGCCGTCTGAAATCTTGCAGGCGTGCCGTATGGGCGTCGATTTGTTGAAGCTGTTTCCGGCTAACGGTTTGGGCGTCAACTACCTGAAAGAGTTGCAGGGGCCGCTTAACAATCTCTCGATCATTCCTGTTGGCGGCGTGACGCTGAATAATGTCGCAGACTTTGCACAGGCGGGGGCATTTGCCGTTGGGGTAGGCAGCGAACTGATCAATAAAACGTTAGTGGCCGAGCAAGCATGGCAACAGTTAACCGAACTGGCGCAGACCTTTATTACGCGTTTTCGGGAAAATAAAAAGCCGGATGACGTTTGTTACCCTCTCTGATTGACTATCATCTTCCGATAATGGCTGCCTGCTGCACTATTAACGCGGGTTGCCCTTATCGGGCTCTTTTATTTTTTCTTACCGCTATGGTTATCTTGTATAATCCCGCGCAAGCGAATGCATGGGGATGGATGGCGTGGAAAAAATCAATCGCTCGGTGGCCAGAGCGCTGGATATGCTGGAGTTGGTCGCAGGAACGCGGGATGAGTTAACCATAACGGAAATCAGTACTCAATTAGGCATACCGAAAAGCACCACCTTCGATATTATTTATACGCTGGTGGATAAAGGCTACCTTGAAATCGCCAATCCCCGTGTCAAATCTTTCCGTCTGGGGCTTAAACTGTTCCAGACCGGTGCGGTTTATCTCGATCAAACGCCGTTTCACGAAGCCGCACGTTCGGTGCTGGAAGAACTGGCTGCCAGCGCGCAGGAAACCTCGTTCCTGGCGATGGAAAACGACGGTATGCTGGTGTATCTGGATAAAGTGGAGAGTGCTGCATCAGTGCGTACCTCTGCGCGCATCGGCTCCAATAACCCGCTTTATTGTACTGGCCTTGGGAAGGCGCTGCTGGCGACGATGCCGGATGAACAGGTCAAAGCCATTCTCGATAAAACCGGCGGTTTGCAGCCAATTACGCCTTTTACCGTGACGGATGAAGCGCGTTTTTTCGGCGTGCTGAACGAAGCGCGCCAGCGCGGCTACGTGATTGACGATCGTGAACATAACGCGGAAGTCTTTTGTGTCGCAGCCCCTATTTATAACGCTCGGGGTAACGTGCAAGCGGCGCTGAGTATTGCCAGCCTGTTTTCCAAAGTAAAAGATAACCCTGAGCGTATTGCTGAGCTGGTTTCGCTGATATCAACGGCGGCGCTCACGCTATCGCGTCGTATCGGTTTTCGTGGTGAACATCTGTATCAGGAGTTTCGTTAAGTCAGCCGCGTGTTTTCGCGCGTGATGGAGTGTTGTGATGTCGTCTCCCATAAAGCTCATTGAAAAAAAACTGCTGTCCGATAACTGGTATGTATTGCACAACTACACGTTCGATCTGCAACGTAAACAGGGCGGTGTGGTGCGACAGCGGCGTGAAGTTTATGACAAAGGCGATGGCGCCACCATTCTGCTCTATAACCGGGATAAAAAGACGGTAGTGTTGACGCGCCAATTTCGCATCCCGACTTACCTCAACGGTAATGAGAGCGGCATGCTGTTGGAAACCTGTGCTGGCCTGCTGGATGCGTTGTCGCCGGAAGCGTGCATCCGTAAGGAAGTCATGGAAGAAACCGGCTACCGCATCGAGCAGGTCGAAAAACTGTTTGAAGCCTACATGTCGCCCGGTAGCGTGACGGAAAAGGTGCATTTTTTTGCCGCAGAATACGCGCCTTCCCAACGTCTGGCGTGCGGCGGTGGCGTGGATGATGAAGACATTGAGGTTATCGAACTGCCGTTTACTGACGCGCTGGCGATGATCAAAGACGGGCGTATCTGTGATGGTAAAACCATCATGCTGCTGCACTATGCGCAACTACAGGGGTGGTGTGCAGCGTAAAAAGATGAAGGGGCGTTTCTGAGGCGCCCCGATTGTTGACGTTAGCCTTGGCGTAACAGCGAACGCGCCACACCCACCACGTTATCCACCGTAAAGCCAAACACCTCGAACAGTTTTTCCGCCGGAGCCGATTCGCCGAAGCTCGTCATGCCCACAATCGCCCCGTTCAGGCCGACATACTTGTACCAGTAGTCAGCAATGCCCGCTTCGATCGCCACCGCCAGTTCCACTTCTGAACCGGTAGCAATCAGGATCAGGTCCGGCTGGCCGTCGCTGTCTTTCAGCACGTAAGCGCCTTTCGCCACGTCCGCCAGTTGCTGCGCGGTGCGTGCCTGTTGGGCCAGGTTTTGACGCGACAGGATCAGCGCTGTCGGGCCATCCTTGCGCTCGATGGCGTATTTCCAGGCCACCGCGGTTTCTACCTGATCCGCCGGACGCCAGGTGCTCATGTTTGGTGTCACGCGCAGGCTCGCCATTTGCTCTACCGGCTGGTGCGTCGGGCCGTCTTCACCCAGACCGATGGAGTCATGGGTATAGACGTAGATGCTGCGGATTTTCATCAGTGCGGCCATACGCACCGCGTTACGGGCATATTCCACAAACATCAGGAAGGTCGCGGTATACGGCAGGAAGCCGCCGTACAGCGCCAGACCGTTGGCGATGGCGGTCATGCCGAACTCGCGCACCCCGTAGTGGATGTAGTTGCCTGCCGGGTCTTTATCCAGCGAGACCGAGCCGGACCAGATGGTCAGGTTGCTCGGTGCCAGGTCGGCAGAGCCGCCGAGGAATTCCGGCAGCAGCTTGCCGTAGGCTTCCAGCGCGTTCTGCGAGGCTTTGCGGCTGGCAATTTTCGCCGGGTTGGCTTGCAGCGCTTCAATGAATTTCTGAGCATCAGCCTGCCAGTTGGTCGGCAGGTCGCCAACGGTGCGGCGTTTGAATTCGGCAGCCAGTTCCGGATAGGCCTTGGCATAGGCGGCAAACGTCTCGCGCCAGGCACTTTCTTTCTGTGCGCCAGCCGCCTTGGCATCCCAGGCGGCATAGATGTCAGCAGGGATTTCAAACGGCGGGTATTTCCAGCCCAGCTGTTCGCGTGAAGCGGCCACTTCAGCGTCACCCAGCGGCGCACCGTGGGAATCGTGCGTGCCGGCCTTGTTCGGTGAACCAAAACCAATCACGGTTTTGCACATCAGCAGAGACGGTTTGTCCGTTACCGCGCGCGCCTGCTCGACAGCGCGGGTGATGGCATCGGCGTCATGGCCGTCGACCCCACGCACCACGTGCCAGCCGTACGCTTCAAAGCGTGCTGCGGTGTCATCGATAAACCAGCCTTCCACGTGACCGTCAATGGAGATGCCGTTGTCATCATAGAACGCCACCAGCTTGCCCAGCTTCAGGGTACCGGCCAGCGAGCACACCTCATGGGAGATGCCTTCCATCATGCAGCCATCACCCATGAACACGTAGGTGAAGTGGTCAACGATATCGTGACCCGGGCGGTTGAACTGCGCCGCCAGCGTGCGTTCCGCCAGGGCCATGCCGACCGCGTTGGCGATACCCTGCCCGAGTGGGCCGGTGGTGGTTTCCACGCCGTCGGTGTAACCGTACTCCGGGTGCCCCGGGGTTTTGGAATGCAGTTGGCGGAAATTCTTGAGCGCTTCAATCGGTAGGTTGTAGCCGGTGAGGTGCAGTAGGCTGTAGATGAGCATGGAAGCGTGACCGTTGGAGAGAACGAAACGGTCGCGGTTGGCCCAGTGCGGGTTAGCCGGGTTGTGATTAAGGTAATCGCGCCACAGGACTTCGGCGATATCTGCCATACCCATGGGTGCGCCCGGGTGACCGGATTTGGCTTTTTGCACGCCATCCATGCTGAGTGCGCGGATGGCGTTGGCACGTTGACGACGGTCGTGCGGCGTATCAGACAACGACATAATGGGCTCTCCAAATCACAGTTGCGCTGCGAGCATCGCTTCCAGCTTTTCCTGATCGATAGCGAACAGGCGAATGCCTTCCGCCAGCTTGTCTACCGCCATGGCATCCTGACAATGCTCCCAGCGGAACTCGGCTTCGCTCAGCGGGGAAGGGCGGTGTAGCGCTTCCACCGACGGCGTGAGCTGGCGCGTTATCGGGGCGCTGCTGTTTTTCAACTGATCGAGCAGTGACGGTGAGATAGTCAGGCGATCGCAGCCTGCCAGCGCCAGAATCTGTTCTACTTTACGGAAGCTGGCACCCATGATCACCGTGTTATAGCGATGGCGTTTGTAATAGTCGTAGATCTTTTGCACTGAAAGCACGCCGGGATCCTGCTCGGCCTGATAGTGTTCAGCGGGTTGCTTGGCCTGATACCAGTCGTAGATACGGCCAACAAACGGCGAGATAAGAAACACGCCTGCTTCGGCACAGGCGCGTGCTTGGGCAAAGGAAAACAGCAGCGTCAGGTTGCAGTTGATCCCCTCGCGTTCCAGCGCTTCCGCCGCACGGATGCCTTCCCAGGTGGAAGCCAGTTTAATCAATATGCGCGAGCGCGGGATGTCCTTCTCTTCATACAGACTAATCAGCTTGCGCGCCTTGGCGACGCACATGCCGCGATCGAATGACAGACGAGCATCCACCTCGGTAGAGATGCGCCCCGGCACCGATTTGAGGATCTCGGCACCGATATTGACCGCCAGACGGTCGCCCGCGTTGATCAGTTGGGTCGCGCTGTTTCCCCCCTGGTGGCGGGCATAGGTAATGGCTTCTTCAAACAGCGGGCTATATTGAGGTAGGGTGGCCGCTTTCAAAATCAGTGAGGGGTTGGTGGTCGCGTCCTCGGGTGAAAACTGACGAATCGCATCAATATCACCGCTGTCCGCGACGACAACGGTAAACTGCTTCAGGGCATCCAGTTGATTCATCATGTCACCGCCCGTTTTCCTGCTGCTCATAGTAGCCGATGCGATCCACTTTGGGTGCCGATCCCCCGCCTTCAAATTCAGAAGCCAGCCAGGCTGCGACGATCTCTTTTGCCAGTTCTGGCCCGATAACCCGCGCGCCCAGCGAGATAATTTGCGCATTATTACTTTTTCTGGCGCGCTGTGCGGAATAGGTGTCATGGCATTGGGCTGCCCGGATCCCCGTGACTTTGTTGGCGACAATACTCATGCCGATTCCGGTGCCACAGATCAGAATCCCGCGCTCGTGTTTTCCTTCTTTGATGGAGACAGCAACGGTGTGTGCAACATCGGGGTAGATCGGATTTTCGCCACTGGGATCGTAGCTGTAGTCGGTAACCTGCAATCCCTGCTGTTGTAAAAATTCACTAATGATGTTTTTCAAATCGATCGCGGCGCTGTCTGCGCCAATCGCAATTGCGTGCATACCCATCTCCTGCCTTACTAAAGGTCAACATAGCGCCAGATCCGGCGTTTCATGGCTAACATATACCGATCGTATCAAATGTTCAATTAGTGATTATTTGTTTTTAATTGCCAGGTGTGCTGGATCTTCTATGAAAGGTGATCAAGGTCACTAATTGCGCTTTTTAAGCGTTGTTTTACCTTTTATACACATATTTGGATCATGCTCACAATTTTTAAACAGAGTGGTAGGCAAAGAATCGGCGCGATCATATCGTTCATATGTTCACTGTGTGTATTATTGATTTGACTCTTTAGAGGGCATAACAATGTCTCAGACCGATACGCAAACGATAACAACGACGATAGAACACAAAGGTCACACCAGGCACTCCATCGCGAACGGCAGGGGGGCAGTATGAGCAAGATATCGGCTACACAAGCGGCACAACAGGGCGTCGCTGTGCCATCCTCCGCAGAGCAGTCCGCCATCCGCAAGATCTCCTTGCGTCTGGTGCCGTTCGTCGGATTGATGTTCTTTATTAACTTCCTCGACCGCACTGCAATTTCTTTTGCTGGCCCGAACGGTATGAATACCGACCTGGCGCTGACCGTTGCGCAGTTTGGGCTCGCGTCCGGCATTTTCTTTATTGGTTACATTCTGTTGGAAGTGCCCAGCAACCTGGCATTACACCGTTTTGGTGCGCGCAAGTGGTTGGCACGCATCATGGTTTCCTGGGGGATTGTGTCACTGCTGTTTACCTGGGTAAGCAGTGTGCAAGAGCTGTATATCCTGCGCTTCCTGCTGGGGATTGCCGAGGCAGGCTTCTTCCCCGGAGCCATTTTGTTCCTGAGCTTATGGGTGCCAGCGCGTTATCGCAGCAAGATTCTGGCGCTGTTTTATCTGGCACAGCCGATGACCACCGTGATCGGCGCACCGCTGGCGGCGTGGCTGATTGAACAGCATGGCCTGTTTGGTTTATCGGGCTGGCGCGTGATGTTCCTCGGGGTATCGATTCCGGCGATTGTGGTCGGGATTATCACGTGGTTCTACCTGGTCGATCGCCCACAGGATGCAAAATGGCTCAATGAAGGAGAGAAACGCTGGCTGGTGGGCGAACTGGAAAGTGAACATGCCGCCAAACAGCACAGTAAACACCCCAGCGTGCGCACCGTCCTGTTCAACAAGCGCGTGTGGGTACTGTGCCTGATCTACTTCGGCTTTATTTATGGTCTGTATGCGCTGGCGTTCTTCCTGCCCACTATTATCAGCGGGTTCCAACAACAGTTTGGCACCACCTTTAACGTGTTGGAAAAAGGGTTGATTACCGCGATACCGTATCTGCCCGCCGCCATTGTGATGCACTTCTGGTCACGTGACGCGACCCGTCGCGGCTGCCGTACCTGGCACATCGCTATTCCGGCGTTGACTGATGCCATCAGCATTCCGCTGGCGCTGTACATGGAATCACCGGCTGCCACCATCGCCGTAATTACCGTGACCGCCTGTTCCATTTTCTCTGCGTTACCTAACTTCTGGACGTTGCCTACGCAGTTCCTGACTGGGGCCTCTGCGGCGGCGGCGATTGCCCTGATCAATACCATCGGTAACGTTGCCGGGTTCTCTGCGGGGTATATCACTGGGGCGGTACGGGGCGTTACCGGCACCTACGTTCTTCCGATGTTGATTGTCGGTGGCCTGATGCTGCTCTCCGCAATCTTGATGGTGCTATTGAGTCGTTCCGGGCAGGAATCCCAAGCCGCATCAGTCACACAGGAGCACTGATATGACCTATTTGTTTAACCAGCCGTCTGATTTTGCACGTGAATTAACGGAAGGTTTTGTTGCGGCGCACAGCGATAAAGTGCGTCAGGTGCCGGGTGGCGTGGTCAGAAGCACCCGCAGCCCTGAAGGCAGTGTCGCCATCGTGGTAGTCGGCGGTTCTGGACACTACCCGGCGTTTGCCGGGTTGGTTGGGCAAGGTTTGGCACACGGTGCCGCGATGGGCAACCTGTTTGCTTCGCCATCTGCGCAGCAAATCTGCTCCGTGGCGCGTGCGGCGCATAACGGCGGCGGTGTTCTGCTGACATTCGGCAACTACGCGGGAGATGTGCTCCACTTTGGCCAGGCGAAAGCGCGGCTGAATGCCGAAGGGATCCCGTGCGAGTTGCTGGCGGTGACCGATGATATCTCCAGCGCGCCGCCGGAGGAGTGGCAAAAGCGCCGCGGCGTGGCGGGCGATCTGGCGGTGTTCAAGGCGGCAGCCGCCGCCGCTGAGGCGGGATACGATCTGGCAGCGGTGCTGGCGGTGGCCGATCGCGCTAACCAGCGCACACGCTCTTTCGGCGTTGCTTTTTCTGGCTGCACCTTACCCGGTGCCGATCACCCTTTGCTTACCGTACCGGAAGGCATGATGGGTGTCGGGATGGGCATCCACGGTGAGCCCGGTATTAAAGATGCGCCGATTTCCAGTGCGGATGAACTGGCCGAACTGTTGGTCAACGCGTTGTTAAAAGAAGTGCCGCAGGCGGTGAGCGCACTGTCCGGGCAGCGCCTCAGCGTGGTGCTCAACGGACTGGGTGGTGTGAAGTATGAAGAGCTGTTTGTGGTATATCGCCGCGTTGCTCAACTGCTGACGGCGCAAGGGCTCACCATCGTTGAACCAGAGGTGGGAGAACTGGTGACCAGTTTTGATATGGCTGGACTTTCACTCACCCTGTTCTGGCTGGATGAGGAACTGGAGCGCTTCTGGTGTGCGCCTGCCAATACACCCGCGTTCCGCAAGGGCAGCATGACAGCCGCTGAACCTCGCGAGGAGTGCGAATTCAACGTCGAGCAGGACAGTATTCCGGAAGCAACTCCCGCATCGCGCGAGGCGGCGCAGTGTGTTGCCGCTGCCTTGGCGGCGGCGCGTGATGTCATTGTGGCGAATGTCGATGAACTGGGTCGCATTGATGCCGTGGCGGGCGATGGCGATCACGGTATTGGCATGGAGCGTGGGATAGTGGCGGCGGCGGAAACCGCCGTCAACATGCTGGAGAAGCAGGCGGGCGCTGGCTCCTTATTACAGCGTGCCGCGGATGCCTGGGCCGATCGTGCAGGGGGCACGTCCGGTGCCATTTGGGGCGTGGCGCTCAACGCGCTGGGTACGGCGCTGGGTGACAGCGTAAAACCGGACGGCGCGCGCGTTGCCCTCGGTATTCGTCAGGCGGCAGAAGGCATTATGCATTTTGGTAAGGCGAAAGCGGGTGACAAAACGCTGGTCGATGCCCTGTTGCCGTTCAGTGAGGCGTTGACGCAGCGAGTCAACGCCGGCGACGCATTGACGCAGGCCTGGTTGAAAGCCGCACAGGTGGCCCAACAGGCGGCGGATGCCACTGCGCAACTGCGTCCCAAAATTGGTCGTGCGCGTCCTTTGGCAGAAAAAAGTCTGGGCACACCGGATGCGGGCGCGATTTCTCTGGCAATGATTCTGAATGCGGTTGCCGCCGTGTTGAACCAGGGCCAGACCGAGCACGCTGCGGTACAGGAGACACAAGCACAATGAGCCAACCGGGGAGTCACGAACGGGTTGTCACGCTGGGTGTCAGCTTGAAAATGTATTTCGGTTACCAGCAAACCGTGGACTGGTGCCAGCGCATCCACGCTATTGTGCAGCGCCATCCGCTGGCGTCGGTGGTACAGGTCAGATTGTTTGTGTTGCCAACCTTTCCTGCGTTGGCCCCTGCGGTCTCTCTTTTTGCTGATTCTGCCGTTGATGTCGGAGCGCAAGACCTGCACTGGGCGGATAACGGCGCCTTCACCGGGGAAGTCAGCGGCACGCTACTGCACGAAATGGGGTGCCGCTATGTAGAAGTCGGGCATGCGGAACGGCGTCGCTATTTTGGTGAAACCGATGAGCATATTGCCCTTAAAACAGCGGCCGCCTGGCGTAACGGGCTCACTCCTGTGCTCTGTGTTGGCGAAGAACAACGCGGCAGCGTACAGCAGGCGATAGCGATTTGTCAGGCTCAGTTAACCAGTGCACTCAACCGCGCGCAGCAACAGCAGTTAACGGGGCATGTTGTTGTCGCTTATGAGCCGCAATGGGCGATCGGCAGTGCAGAACCCGCTCCCACCGACGCTATCAGCCTTGTCTGTGAGGCGCTAAAGCAGCAGCTATTCGCGGCGACGGGCGTGCGTGACGGCAGCGTGATTTACGGCGGCAGCGCCGGGCCAGGGCTACTGAGTCAGCTTGGGCCTGCGGTTGATGGCCTGTTTTTAGGGCGTTTCGCCCACGATCCCATGGCGTTTAACGCCATTATGGATGAAGCGCTGGCGCTGTGCGCTCCGCAATAACAATACGCAGAAAGGAGAGATTACCGTGGCTATTGGTTTAAGCACTTACGCTTTTTTCTGGCGCATGTCCTCCCGCGTTCCTGACCCGATGGGGCTGGAGGCGATGCTGGATCACACGGCAGAATCGGGCGCGACGGTGTTTCAGATTTGCGATTACGCACCGGTGGAAGCGCTGTCATGCGCTGAGCTGGAAAAGCTGCGTCAGCGCGCCGAGGATTTATCGGTTCGGCTGGAACTCGGAACCCGTGGACTGGAGACCGCGCATTTAACGCGTTATCTGGCGCTGGCTCAGGCACTGGATGTCCGTTTTATTCGCACCATGTTTAACAGCGTGACGCACCAACCCACACCGGATGAAGCGCGCGAACTGCTGCGGATCATTGTGCCGCAGGCAGAGCAGCAGGACGTTCAGTTTGGGCTGGAAACTTACGAGCAGGTAAAAACCCGTACTCTGCTGGAGGTGGTTGATGCTATCGACAGTCCGGCGTTAGGCATTTGTCTCGATCCGGGAAACTGCGTGGCCGCGTTGGAGCATCCGTGTGACGTTATCGATATGACGGCGCGACGCGTAGTGAACCTGCACATCAAGGATTTTGCCTTTGCGCGCCAGAATGGCTGGGTTGGGTTTACCTATTCCGGTAGCCCGCTCGGCACCGGGTTGCTCGACTACGACCACCTGCAAAACGCGGTTCGTCCTAATGAGCGACACATCAATCAGGTGGTGGAGCACTGGCTGCCGTGGCAATCCACGCCGGAAGAGACCTGCCGACAAGAAGCCGCCTGGACGACTCAAAGCCTGAACTTTCTTTTTGCCCGCAATCCGCAGGCGGGGCTGCGATAACCTTTTTTATTGAACGAAAATGCATTCCAAATCCGAGGAGTAACCATCATGACAACAGAATTAAAAACGATTACGGTATTGGGCGCTGGTGGCAAAATGGGCATGCGTATCTCTGCCAATTTCCAGAAAAGCGCCTATCAGGTGTTTTACTGTGAGAATTCGCCACGCGCGCAGGAGCAAGTGATTGCCGCAGGACGGGAGCTGGCGGTGGCTGAGCAGGTTATTCCTGACAGTGACGTGGTGATCCTTGCCGTCCCTGATATTGCGCTGAAAGTGGTTTCTGCACAGGTGGTGCCGCAAATGAAACGCGGTGCGATTCTGTTAACGCTCGATCCGGCTGCGGCCTACGCCAATTTGATCGCCAAGCGTGATGATATCGATTACGCGGTCGCACACCCTTGCCACCCTTCGGTATTCCTCGATCGTTTCACACCAGAAGAACATGCCGACGCGTTTGGCGGCGTGGCAGCACCTCAGCACGTTGCCGCTTCCTATGAGACAGGCAGCGATCGGCAGAAAGCCGTGTTGGCCGAAGTGGTCAAAGTCATGTATGGCCCGGTGATTGACGTGCATTGGGTGACGGTCAAACAGTTGGCCTATCTGGAACCGACGCTGGTTGAAACCGTGGCCTGTATGGTGGGCACGCTGATGAAAGAAGCGCTGGATGAAACCGTCAATACCATCGGCGTACCGAAAGCGGCAGCGGAAGCGATGCTCTATGGTCATATTCAAATCGCGCTGGCGGTGGCGTTCCGTAGCACCAACCCGTTCTCGGATGCTTGCATGATTGCCATCGAGTACGGCAAAGAAAACATTATCAAACCGGACTGGAAAAAGATCTTCGATCAAAAAGAGCTCGATCTGGTGATCGCCAGAATGCTGAAGATTGATGCCATTGAGCGCTAATGCCTGTCGCACATCAATGACGTGAAACCGCCGCAAGCCCGTTTATTCGGGTTTGCGGCATCACTGTTTTTAGGCAATGACGCGACTATTATCAGGAGATTGGTTGCCGGAGTTGAGCCCTGACTTGCGGCGTGCAACAATTGTTAATGATGATCGGCTGTTGCCGACAGGGCCGCGTCTGCCCAGGCACGCTTACCCTTTGCGTAAGGACAATATTACCGAATGGAAAAACAATCAGGATCTCAGGATAACGAACTACTGACGGAAATCGCCGTGGCCTATTACCAGGACGAGATTACCCAGGAAGAGATCGCGAAGAAATTCGGCATTTCGCGCATCAAAGTAGGGCGTTTGCTCAAGCGTGCTAAAGAAGAGGGCATTGTCGAGATCAACGTTCGCTATCACCCGGTGTTCAGCACCCGGTTGGAACAGCAACTGCTGGAGCGTTTTCCCATCAAACGTGCGCTGATCGCGCTCGATCACCCTGATGAAGAAGAACAGCGGCGTCAGGTGGCGGCATTGGTTTCCAACCATCTGGCAGTAACACTGAAAGATGGTACGGTGGTTGCGGTCGGGCAGGGGCGCAATGTGTCCGGTGTCGCCGATCACGTAGGAAACGTGACTGAACGCCACTGCAAGTTTATCTGCGGGATTGGCGGTACTCACCGTCCCGGCGATGCGATCAACGCCGATCATATCAGCCGGCGTCTGGCGAAGAAATTTGGCGGCAGCAGTGAAACGCTTTACGCCCCGGCTTATGTGGAAAATCGCGCGCTCAAACAAGCGTTTATGCAGAACGGCACCATTAAGGAGACGCTGGATCGCGCCCGTAAGGCGGATATCGCGCTGGTAGGCATTGGTGACATGAACGAAAACAGCTATATGGTAAAACTGGGCTGGTTCACGCCGCAGGAAATTTTTGATGCCAGCCTTAATCAGGGCGTGATTGGCGACATTGCTGGTTATGACTTTTTTAACGCGCAGGGGCAGCACATCGATACCGTGATGCACGACAGGGTGATTGGCGTCAGCATCGAAGAGCTGCGCAACATTCCCTGTGTTATTGCCATTGCTTCAGAAAACACCAAAGCACTGGCGATACTGGGCGCGTTGCGCACCGGTGCTATCGATATTATTGCCACCAGCGCCTCGAACATCCGCACCATTCTCAATATGACCCAATAGGGTTCTTTCTTCTGCCGGGCAGCAGCGCTTCGCTGTCCGGTATATGAATGATTTATCACCTCTTTTAGTTGATTTTTACGTCTGTCTTTTGCCCGCAGGTTAGCAATACGTTATCCAGTTCGCGATAACGTGACATTATGCGCAAAAAACAAGCAGATAAATTAACTATATTAACCTGCATTCACTATCGGTTTTTGCCATGCTCCAAGCTTATATAAGCAGTAATGATTGAACTTCTTACGGCGTTCACCTCTCCTTGTCTGCTTGGGATAGACTCGCCGCCCTACGTCACGACAACAAAAGCCTATAAGGGATGCAACAATGGATGAACAACTCAAACAGAGCGCATTGGATTTCCACCAGTATCCGGTGCCGGGGAAGATTCAGGTGTCCCCTACCAAACCGCTAGCGACCCAACGTGATTTGGCGTTGGCCTACTCTCCGGGCGTTGCTGCTCCTTGTCTTGAAATCGCCGAAGATCCGCTGGCTGCTTACAAATACACCGCACGCGGCAATCTGGTTGCGGTGATCTCCAACGGAACGGCGGTGCTTGGCCTTGGTAACATTGGTGCGTTGGCCGGCAAGCCGGTAATGGAAGGCAAGGGTGTTCTCTTTAAAAAATTCTCCGGCGTCGATGTTTTCGATATCGAAGTGGACGAACTGGACCCGGATAAACTGATCGACGTGATTGCCGCGTTGGAGCCGACGTTTGGTGGCATCAACCTGGAAGATATCAAAGCGCCAGAGTGTTTCTATATCGAGAAGAAACTGCGTGAACGCATGAAGATTCCGGTGTTCCATGACGATCAGCACGGCACGGCGATCATCTGTACTGCGGCGGTATTGAACGGCCTGCGCGTGGTGGAGAAAAACATCTCTGACGTGCGTCTGGTGGTTTCCGGCGCGGGTGCTGCCTCCATTGCCTGCCTGAATTTGTTGGTGGCGCTGGGGCTGAAGAAACACAACATCGTGGTGTGTGACTCACGCGGCGTGATCTACAAAGGTCGTGACGCCAACATGGAAGAGAATAAGGCGATTTACGCGGTGGAAGACACCGGTGCGCGCAAACTGGGTGATGTTACCCCTAATGCCGATATCTTCCTGGGCTGCTCCGGCCCTGGCGTACTGACGCAGGACATGGTGAAAACCATGGCGCCGCGTCCGCTGATCATGGCGCTGGCAAACCCAGAGCCGGAGATTCTGCCGCCGTTGGCCAAAGCGGTACGCCCTGACGCCATTATCTGTACCGGACGTTCTGACTATCCGAATCAGGTGAATAACGTGCTGTGCTTCCCGTTTATTTTCCGTGGCGCACTGGATGTCGGTGCAACCACCATCAACGAAGAGATGAAGCTGGCGTGTGTGAAGGCCATTGCTGATTTGGCGCTGGCGGAACAGAGTGAAGTCGTGGCTTCGGCGTATGGCGATCAGGAATTGTCATTTGGCCCTGAATACCTGATCCCGAAACCTTTCGATCCGCGTTTGATCATCAAGATTGCGCCTGCGGTGGCAAAAGCAGCGATGGATTCAGGGGTAGCGACGCGTCCTATCGCCGACTTTGATGCCTATATCGAGAAACTGACGCAGTTTGTCTATAAAACCAACCTGTTTATGAAGCCGATATTCTCTCAGGCACGCCAGCAGCCGAAACGCGTGGTGTTTGCCGAAGGGGAAGATCCGCGCGTGCTGCACGCCACGCAAGAACTGGTGACACTGGGGCTGGCTTTCCCCATTCTGATCGGTCGCCCCGGCGTTATTGAGAAGCGTCTGCAAAAACTCGGCCTGCAAATCACCATCGGTAAAGATTTTGAGGTGGTGAACAACGAATCCGATCCGCGCTTCAAGGAATATTGGTCGGAATACTACGCGTTGATGAAACGCCGTGGCGTCTCACAAGAAACCGCGCAGCGTGAAGTGATCCGCAACCCGACGGTGATTGCTGCCATCATGGTGCAACGCGGTGAAGCGGATGCGATGATTTGCGGCACCATCGGCACCTATGAAGAGCATTTTGAGGTGGTTGAGAAGGTGCTGGGTTACCGCGAAGGGGTACACGTGGCGGGTGCCATGAATGCCCTGTTGCTACCGAGCGGCAATACTTTTATTGCTGACACCTATGTCAACCCAGACCCCACGCCAGAGCAACTCGCGGAAATCACGTTGATGGCCGCACACACCGTGCGTCGTTTTGGTATCGAGCCAAAAGTCGCGTTGTTGTCGCACTCCAACTTTGGCACCTCGAACTCGCCTACCGCACGCAAAATGCGTGAGGCGCTGGCGTTGATCAACAGGCTGGCTCCGGAGTTGGAAGTGGACGGTGAGATGCACGGCGATGCCGCGCTGGTGGAAGCGATTCGTCGTGAGCAAATGCCGGACAGCCCGTTAAAAGGCTCGGCCAATATCCTCATTATGCCGAACATGGAAGCGGCACGTATCAGCTATAACCTGCTGCGCGTTTCCTCGTCTGAAGGGGTGACGGTTGGGCCGGTGCTGATGGGCGTTGCCAAACCGGTGCATATCCTGACGCCGATCGCTTCGGTACGGCGTATCGTCAACATGGTGGCGCTGGCCGTGGTGGAAGCGCAGACCCAGCCGCTGTAACGTCATTTGCATTGTCCTACAGCAAACAGCCCGGCATGCCGGGCTGTTTTTTATCAGGGAATTAACGCCGTTGGCGCAGCCACTTATCCAACTCATTGGCAAATCGCTGGCGATCTTTCTGATTGAGGGCATCCGGTCCACCGGTTTGCACACCGCTGGCGCGCAGCGTATCCATAAAATCGCGCATCGTCAGTCGTTCACGGATGGTGGCGGGCGTGTAGGTTTCACCGCGCGGGTTGAGCGCCACGGCTTTTTTTTCCAGCACTTCTGCTGCCAGTGGAATATCGGCGGTAATCACCAAATCCCCGGCATTGACGCGTTTCACGATTTCGTTATCCGCCACGTCAAACCCGGCAGCAACGCGCACTGATGAGATGTAACGTGACGGCGGCGTGCGCAGTGATTGATTGGCGACCAGAACGACACGGGTTTGTGTGCGATCGGCTGCGTGATACAGCACCTCTTTAATTACATTGGGGCAAGCGTCAGCATCCACCCAAATTTGCGGTTCTGCGTCGGTATTGTCGTTCATACAAGCTCCTTGGCTAACCACTCTTTTACCGGTAAAAAATCACGATAAAGTGCGGCTTCCGGGCTGTCCGGCTCCGGTTGATAGTGGTATTCCCAACGCGCGAGCGGCGGCATCGACATCAGGATAGATTCGGTGCGTCCACCGCTTTGCAGGCCAAACAGCGTGCCGCGATCCCACACCAGATTAAACTCAACGTAGCGCCCACGACGGTAGAGCTGAAACTGGCGCTCGCGCTCTCCCCAAGGCAGTGCCGCGCGTCGCGCGACGATCGGTAGGTAAGCGTCGAGAAAACCGTTTCCGACGGCGCGCATAAACGCAAAGCTGGTGGTGAAATCCGGTGTGTTCAAGTCATCAAAAAACAGCCCGCCGATGCCGCGTGCCTCGTTGCGGTGCTTGAGAAAGAAATAATCATCACACCACTTTTTGTAACGCGGATAAACGTCGTCACCGAACGGCTGGCAAAGATCGTACGCAGTTTGGTGCCAGTGTACGACGTCTTCGGTAAAGCCGTAGAACGGGGTGAGATCGAACCCACCGCCAAACCACCATACCGGCGCTTCACCCTCTTTTTCTGCAACGAAAAAGCGTACGTTGGCGTGGCTGGTGGGCACATACGGGTTTAACGGATGGATCACCAACGAAACCCCCATGGCCTGAAAGCGACGTCCGGCAAGCTCGGGCCGGTGTGCACTGGCCGAAGGGGGCAGCGTAGCGCCCATCACGTGAGAGAAGTTGACGCCTGCCTGTTCGAATACCGCGCCTTGGGTCAGTACCCGGCTGCGCCCACCGCCGCCGCCGGCGTGTTGCCAGCACTCCTCATTAAAGCTGTTCTTGCCATCTGCGGCGGCAAGGTGCTGACACAGGGTGTCTTGCAGCGTCAGTAAAAAGGATTTTACGGCGGAAATATCGGGCTGACTCATGACAGTGTTAGCAAATCCATTATAACAAAAGGGCTACCAGTATAGCCTGCCACAACCGCGAGGTGTTGGTTTTCCTGCTGCTGAGCAACTGCGGCGGGGGATATGAGAGCAAATTGATATTGCGTCTGCGTGAGATCACGCGATAATCAGATTTTCCTTAGCGATCAACGGGGGGATCCCATGGAAATCCGCGTATTCCGACAAGATGACTTTGAAGAAGTGATTACCCTATGGGAACGTTGCGATCTGCTGCGCCCCTGGAACGATCCGGAAATGGATATTGAGCGCAAAGTGAATCACGATGTCTCCCTATTTTTGGTGGCCGAAGTGGGCGGCGAAATCGTGGGTTCAGTGATGGGGGGGTATGACGGTCATCGCGGGTCGGCCTACTATCTGGGCGTCCATCCGGATTTTCGCGGGCGCGGCATCGCGAACGCGCTGATTAGCCGCCTTGAGAAAAAATTGATCGCACGCGGTTGCCCCAAAATCCACCTGATGGTGCGGCAGGACAATGATGCGGTGATCGGCATGTATGAGAAGCTGAACTACGATATCGTGGATTCTGTTACGCTGGGGAAACGTCTCATCGAAGATCAAGAATACTAACGCCTATACCCGTCATACTTCAAGTTGCAGGTGCGTTGGCTTTCCTCGCTCACCCCAGTCACATACTTGAGTATGCTCCTGGGGATTCACTGCGTCGCCGCCTTCCTGCAACTCGAATTATTTAGGGTGTATTGTCGGTTTTTTGGCTTGTTGTTTAAAAACTGTTGCGTCGTCTGATTCGCTTAGATGATAATGAGTATCAATTAATCTTTGCGGTATGTTTATTGCCACCGACTATGACGCAGCTAACGACATTCTGGAGCGTATTTTACCACTCCCACCAGGGATGGCTGCGCGGATGGCTCAGTAAAAAAACCGGTTGCCGCCATCTGGCGGACGATCTCACCCACGATACTTTCCTTAAACTGCTTACCCTGGCGGAGCCGGAAGCCATCCGTAATCCGCGCGCTTACCTGATGGTCACTGCCAACCACGTTATGATCGACCAGTTCCGTAAACGCAAACTGGAAGAGGATGCATTGGCGGCGCTGGCGCAGTTGGCGGAGGGGGCAGAGGCGCAGTCTGCCGAGCAGCGTGTGGCCATCAGTCAATTGGTGGCAACGGCACTGCATATCCTCAATGAAGAGCTGGATGAAAAAGTGCAGCGTGCGTTCATCATGGCGCGCGTTGAAGGCCATTCCTACCGGGATATCGCCGTTACGTTGGGCGTGAGCGAAAGCAGCGTCAAACAGTATCTGGCAAAAGCCATGGTCCATTTCCACACCCGTATCTTCAGTCTGGAAAGCGATGAACCAGAAAGCTGAGTTAGCGCGTATCCAGCAACAGGCCGCTGAGTGGCTCATCCGCTTTTCTGAACCTGAAGAAGACGAGGCCGCACGTGCTGCCGAATGGCAGCGTTGGTGCGAACAGGATGCGCGTCATGAGCGGGTTTATCACCAGATGCAGCAACTCTGGTCCAGCGCGGCGCTGACACCGGCCACCACGCAGCGTAAAGCGCGCCCGCAACGGTTTCTCTCTTTGGCCTTGGCGCTGGGGGTGGTGGGCATGCTTGCCAGCCAACTGCCTTATCGCTACTGGTTGGCAGATCAGCGCACGGCAATCGGTGAAATCCGCCGTCTGACGCTGGATGATGGCAGCATACTGACGCTAAACACCGACTCTGCGGTTAATCTGCACTTTGATACCCGACAACGCACGGTGGAACTGGTGCAAGGGGAAGCCTACGCACAGGTGGCAAAAGATCCTGCCGGGCGCCCGTTTGTGATTCGCAGCTTACAGGCTTCTGCCCAAGCGCTGGGCACGCGTTATAGCGTACGCGAAGTGGGAGAGGAAACCCGGGTGCATGTGGAAGAGTCTCGTGTTCGCGTCACGGCGCAGGGCGATCCCGCGGTCAGCGTCGATCTGAGCGCAGGCCAACAAGTCAGCCTTACGCAATATGCGTTGTTGGACGACGTGCAGGACGGTGTGGCAGAAGCGGGTTGGCTGCACAATCAGTTGGTGTTTGAAAATGCGCCCTTAAGCGAGGTGCTCGATGAGCTACGTCGCTATCACCGTGGCGTTATCTATTTGGATCCGCGCGATCGACGTATGCTGGATAAACTGCGTTTTACCGGCGTCTTGCCGCTGGATGATACTGGCCGCGCCCTCTCGTTACTCAGTCATTCTCTGCCACTTTCCTACCGGCAGCCTGTCGATGCCGTGGCGTTGATCGGTAGCAAAAAATAACGCTATAAAAATCAATTTTTTATTACATATTGAGAATGATTATCAAAATTATTTTCGTTTTGCTCTGCCCGATTTTTGCTGCCTGACGTCATCGTCAGTAGAAATCAAAAATAGCAGCAGGCAGGGAACTCGTATTCATGTCCATTTTTATTACGCAACAGGGGAAGTATTGGTCGCAGGCAGTGTTGACTGTGGCATTAAGCGCCGGGATGGCGCAGGCCGCCACGGTCAGCACGGTGCAGTTGCCCGCGCAACCCTTGGAAAAATCGCTGATGCAGTTGGCACGGCAAACCGGCGTTAACTTTGGCGTAGACAGCCAACTGGTGGCGGGCAAGCAGGCGCAGGCGCTGAGTGGTAGCTACAGTGTGGAGCAGGCGCTGGAAGCGTTGTTACGCGGCAATAATCTGTATGCGGAACCGACCGACGACGGTAAAGGGTTTATTATTCGTCCGCTGGCGCAGATCAGTGCCAAACCAACGACGTCAGAGAATCAGGAGGATGTACCTTCTGCCGCTGCGGGACGCAACCGGCGGGATGTCATTACCGTTCAGGCGCGTGTATTGCCGGGGCCCATGGAGATTGGTAGCCAGCAGTTGACGGCAGAGGACATCGCAAAAAAGCCGCAGGCGAACGGTAATGTCACTGAACTGTTACGCACTAACCCCAATGTACAGTTCGCTGAAACCTCGCGTAGCAGCGCGTCGCCGGGGGAGATTGCCCCTGATGTGGTGTCATTTCACGGCGGAAAATTCTACAACAATAATTTTATCATTGATGGTATGTCGAACAACGATCGCCTGAATCCCGGCGACAATGTCGGTGCTATCAGTGCGGCGCCTAACGGTAATTCAGCTAACGATTTTCCTTCCGGGCATCCGGAATCGTTTTGGATAGATACCAATCTGATTGAAAGCATGTCGGTATTTGACAGCAATATTTCTGCCAAGTACGGCCAGTTTACGGGAGGGGTGATTGATATAAAATTAAAGCGTCCCTCTTTCACCGAGGCATCAGGGGCTGTCGGTTACCGTACCTCGCGTGATGCCTGGACCAAATACCATTTAACGTCGACCGAGGAAAAAACCTTTTCCACGGCCACGGCTTTGAACAAGCAGCCGCGCTTTACCAAGAATTTTTATAATTTTTATTCCAGCCAGCCACTCAGTGACAACGCCGCTGTGATGTTTGTCTATGACCGTAAAAATTCGGTGATCCCGTATTGGCACAAATACATGGGAACATGGCAAAACCAGGATCGCCTGTCCGAAAACTATATGCTGCGTGGTGCCTGGGATCCTGATGCTAATAACCAGGTTGACCTGCAATTACTGTATGCGCCTCATACTTCCAGTTACGTAAGAGCTAATACCCGAAATGGCGAGTACACCAATGAAGGGGGGGGTTATAGCGTCAATCTTAAGTGGGATAATAGAAATACCTTTGGCGTGATGACGTCCAATCTGGCCTATAAGCAGAATGAAAACACCATCAACAATCAGAAGCGTGATTATTACAACTGGCTGAGAACCGAGAGCATTGATTGGGCTTCCGCTGTGGCCACCGCGCAGGAAGGTGGGTTTGGCAAGGTAGAAACGGCACAGCGTAGTATCAACTTGAAGCAAGGTTTTCAATTCACACCATTTTCCACCTATTCCCTTGAGCACCAATGGGATATCGGGTATGACGTAACGCTCTCTCAAGCGAGCTATCGCCGAAAAGAGACAACCTATTCCTACACCAGCCCCAGACGTTCCAGCACCATTGTGTGTGGCGGAGACAGTGCCTGTATTGATGGTGAGCAATATCACAACAAGCGAACGGTGTACGGCGTTTCGGACATTACGGTCGATGCCGGTACCTACGGCGCTTATGTACAAGACACGCTCAAGCTGTACCGTTTGACGGCGGTGCCAGGTATTCGCGTTGATTTTGACGATTATATGCAGAACCTGAATGTTTCTCCCCGCTTCAGTTCCAGCTATGACGTGTGGGGCGATCGTTCAACCGAGTTATTCGGTGGTATGAGTCGTTATTATGCTGGCAACGTGTTGGCCTATAAGCTGCGCGAAGCGCGGGCCCAGCCTTACACTGAATGCCGGGCGGATCATGTTAATAGCACAGGGGCTTGTACCGCTGCGTTGACGACCAGTAGCACACCGGCTGACTGGGTGTATGAGAAACCACTTTCTGCGGTGAATTACCGTTATACCTCGCTTAATACCCCGTACAGCGATGAAAAAACGCTGGGCGTCAAACAACGTATTGCAAATACGTTCTGGACGCTGAAATGGGTACACCGCAAAGACAAGGATGAATTTGCCCGCAGCGAAGAAAAGATCAACGGTGCCTATGAACTGACCAATAATGGTCAGTCCGAATCTAACACCTACAGCCTGGAAATTGAACCGGTAGCGCCCATTGAGTGGGGACCGGCGATTTTCAAATGGCGAGCGGGCGGGAATATCTTTAACAGTAAATCCTCGAATAAAACCTACGACGCCGATGTGGATGTCGATGGGTTCGTCATCTACAAGGGCAAGCCGATGCGCGCCATTGATATGCCCGCCGAGGATTTTAACCGTCCTTGGATGGCGTTTGTTGAATTGAATACGGAAATCCCCGACTGGCGGCTGGACTGGACGCAGCGCGTCAACTATGTCGGCGGCTATAAAGCTGTCTCGTACCAAACGACCGTGGTGTGCCCTGGCGACGATCGCTGTGGCGGTCTGGTCGGCTCCGGTGATGTTTATGAAGAAGAGCAGTACGGTACCAACATGATACTTGATTGGCGTATCTCTTATACCCAACCGCTGGGTAAACAGAAACTGAAAGTGGGCGTCGATGTGTTGAACGTTTTGGACAAAGCCAACAAAACGGAATCCAACTACGGCCTCGGTCGTCAGTTCTGGCTTGATGTGACCTATTCCTGGTAAGAAGAAAAACAATGAAAAACACAGTGAGCTATTGGCTGGCGGGCGCGATTTTTTTCAGCGCCGCCCTTTCTGCGGCAGAGATAAAAAGTCCGCTGCCGCACATTACCACCGGCACGTTGCCTAACGGACTGCACTACACGCTGGTGCCGCTGGAAGGCCAGAAACAGCGCGTCGATATCCGACTGGCGGTGGAAGCCGGATCGGTGGATGAAAGCGAGACACAATCCGGCGTGGCGCATATGGTTGAGCACATGGTGTTCCGCGCCAGCGAAGCGTACCCGAGCGGCGTGGCGAACATGCTGCATCAAAAGGGCTGGATTCGCGCCCAGCATTACAACGCCATGACTAACTATGAGCGCACCCCATACATGATGAGCCCGCCGGCTGGCAAACGCGATCTGCCGCTGGCGGCACTAAGCCAAATGGTCGGGCACGCCAGCTTGCTGCAAAGCGATCTGGATGATGAGCGCAAAATTATTCTGGAAGAGTGGCGCGGCAAGCTCGGCGTCGCCGAGCGCATGAATCAGCAGCGCGTCCAGGCGATACGCCAAGGGTCGCGCTATCCCGTTCGCCCGGTGATTGGCACGCAAGCGACCATCAACACTATGCCCGCCACCCAGTTGCAGGACTTCTATCAGCGCTGGTATCACCCTGCCAATATGCGCCTGATGGTGATTGGCGATATCGTTCCGCAAGAGGTGGTCGCGGAGATCGCCCGCCAGTTTGGTTCGCTGCCTGCCGTGTCGCTTCCTGCCCGTCACTATTACGAACCGCAGCTGAAAAAACAGCTAAACGTGGTGCGTTTGCAGGACAGCGAAAGTGGTGCCAGCCAGATTGCCTTTGTGTTTCGTCTCAACGATCCGCAGAGTAAAAAAATCGGTCTGGAAGGCATGCGTCACCGCTTGCTGGATCAACTCGCCAGCAATGCGTTGCAACGTCAACTGCGCCGCCAAAGCGAGCACCTGCCGGACAGCGTGAACAGTCTGGTGGTGCGTAAGTCGGATATTGGCAAAACCACCGTTGCGGTAGGCTTCTTTGCCGATGTGATCCCAGGCGAACATCAGGCGGCACTGCCGGTGCTGTTGCAAGAGATCGAACGCGTGAAGCGCTATCCGCTCAGCGAGCGCGACATTGTCGAGCTTAAAAACGATATTCGACAAGCCGCAAATCGCATGGCTGACAATGTGGAATCACGCGAGTTTGCCGATTGGGTTCAGCAACTTTCGGTGGGCTGGCTGCAAAGCAAGCCCTATGTCAGCGCGCAGCAGATTGGCCGTGATGCCCTGACGCTGTTGCCGACCATCACGCCGCAAGAGGTGAATCAGCATTTGCAGCGTTGGCTGTCCGCGTCGGATACGCTGGTGCAATTCAGCGTGCCTGGCAATGCACCGTTTACGCTACCAACGGTAACGGCGATAACCACTGAGCTACAAAAAGCCCGTGCGGTTAATCTTGCGCCTGCGCCACTGCCATTAGCGAAAGTGGTGCCGGAACTGCCCGTAGTGACCGCCACGGGTAAGCGCACGGCGGTACAGCACTTCCCGCAGCAGCAGGTGGAACAATGGCAGCTTGCGAACGGCGATCGCGTGGTTTACCTGCGCACGCCGTTGGCGCGCGACAAGTTTTACCTGTCGGCCTACAGCAACGCCGGGTTTATGGCGAAAACGCTCAACCCCTGGCAGGCGCAAATTGCCAGCCAGATTGTGGCGCAGAGTGGTCCACAGGGCTGGCGTGCAGAGAATTTGCGCGACTGGAAACAAGCGCAAGCGGTGTCGTTTAACGTCAGCCAAAGTGCGGATGAGTTGCAGATCAACGGACTATCCACGCTGCAACAGGTGCAGTCGCTGTTCCAGCTTTATCATGCAATGAACACGCAGGCGGGCGTTGACGCCAGCGTCATGAAAGACAGTCTGGCATCGCTGATGCGCCAACGTGCCAACCGCAGCCAGTCGTCAGGCGATCTGCGTCAGCGTGAAGTGACGCGTTTGCGCTTTGGGCAGTCCGCGTATCAGGAGCCTGATCAAGCGCAATTGCGTGGGGTCACCGCGCCGATGTTGCTCACCCAATGGCAACGGACAGTCAGCGTGCCGGTCACCTATTATCTGATGGCGAACCAACCGGCGGAGACGTTCTTGCCGCTGGTGGAACGTTATCTGGCATCATTGCCGCGTGCTACCCAGCCTGCCATCACGCCACATCTGGCGCTGGCAGGCACGCGCGAATCCACCGTGGCGTTGAATATTGAGCCGCGCTCAGACGTGCGGGCCTGGAGTTACACCGAGCAACCTTGGACGCCGCAGGCGGCTGTGCAGGTCAGCATTGCGCGCAATCTGGCAAATAAATATCTGAAAAACAGCCTGCGCGATGAGGCGCTGGGTATTTACCGTATGCGCCTCGACAGCGAACTGGCAGACAAGGCCCAGCGCATCGAGACCGAGATAAGCTTTACCGCTTCTCCTGAACGGGGTCATGAGCTGTGGCAGCGCGCCGAACAGGTGCTGGCGAACTTACCGCAACGGATCACCGCAGACGATATTGAACAGCAGCGCCAGCAATTTATTCGCGCGGAGCAAGGGCGTGGCAATGATTTCACTACCCAGCAGCGGCGCTTGATATTGAGCGACCGTCACTACGGCGATCCGCGCTATTTGAGTGACGTGGCAAACCTCGCGCAGGCGGTGACGTTAGAGGGCGTGCGTGGGATGGCGAGCAAGCTGCTCAACCCGGCTAACCGCGTGCTGTTACTGTCATTACCGCGAGAAGGTGCTGAAACAGCGGACAGCGCAGCGGATGGAGACGTCACCCTATGAGCGCATTATGGGAACTGTGCCGCCCCTTCTGGGTTGGATGGCGCAGTTGGCGCGCCTGGTCGCTGCTGGCAGTTGCTGTCTCCATGGGCTTCGGCATCGTCTATCTCAACGTGCAGATCAACGAATGGAGCCGGGTGTTTTATGACACGCTCGGCACTTACGACAGCAGCAAGCTGTTTGGCTTGATGAAGGAGTACACGGTCTACATCCTGCTCTATATCGGCGTTTTTGTGTATCAGGACTGGTTTACCAGCTTGCTGGTGATCCGTTGGCGTAGCGCCTTGACCGCGCAATTTGTGGATAGCTGGCTGGCAAAACGCACCTTTTATCGCATGTCGTTAACCGGAAAAATCGACAACCCGGATCAGCGTATCGCCGAAGATATCAATTTGTTCACCGATAAGCTGGTCAGCATGGTAGTGGCTTTTATCATCAATGCGTGTCGGCTCTCGTCGTTTA
Source organism: Symbiopectobacterium purcellii (assembly GCF_019797845.1). Taxonomy (NCBI): domain Bacteria; kingdom Pseudomonadati; phylum Pseudomonadota; class Gammaproteobacteria; order Enterobacterales; family Enterobacteriaceae; genus Symbiopectobacterium; species Symbiopectobacterium purcellii. The sequence goes on from NZ_CP081864.1 coordinate 905,404, forward strand.
TGATCATTCTCTGGCAACTCTCTGGCGTGCAACGCTTTACCCTGTTTGGTCGTGAGTGGGCGATCTCCGGCTATCTGGTGTGGGTGGTGATTATCTACACCGTGGTGGGGACCTTGATTACGCATTTGGTGGGGAAAAAACTGCACGGCATCAGCTATGCCCGACAGCGCTCAGAAGCGGATTTCCGCGCCGCGCTGTTGCGTAAACACGACAATGCGGAACAAATCGCGCTCTATGGCGGTGAGGCGCAGGAAAAAACCTATTTGACGCGCCATTTTAGCGAGGTCGCCCGCAGTTGGCGTCAACTGATGGACACGAAGCGTAATATGGGGTTCTTCACCTCCGGCTATATGCGTGTCAGTCTGATTGTGCCCATTTTTGCCGCGCTGCCAGCCTTTTTATCGAAAACGGTGACGCTTGGTGGATTGATGCAGATCCGCAGCGCGTTTGCTCAGGTGCACGGTGCGCTTAGCTGGTTTATTCATATGTACGTGGAGATAACCATGCTTTCCGCCAGCATCCAGCGTTTGATCCAGTTCAAGCAGGAAATTGATCGCCATCAGCCGCAGCAGGCGGCACCGGACGTGGGTGAATGCCTGAATATCGAGCAGCTGTCATTTGCTACGCCGCAGGGCACCCCGCTGTTAAACGATGTGGCACTGCACTGTGCGCCGGGAAGCTGGAGCAAACTGTCCGGGCCAAGTGGATTGGGGAAATCGACGCTGCTGCGTACCTTGAACGGGCTGTGGCCCTACTATCGCGGGCAGTGGCAAGCGCAAGCGGGCCGCTCGCTACTGTTGCCACAGAAAAGCTATTTGGGGCAGGGGACGCTGGCGGAGGTATTGTGTTACCCGCACCCACCGCTCAAGGATATCAGCACCATGCAGCACACCCTGGAACGGGTTGGCCTCGGTGAGTGGTGCGATCGTTTGGCTGAGCGACATAACTGGGATCGTATCTTTTCCGGTGGTGAACAGCAGCGGCTGGCCTTCGCCCGCGCGTTGATCGCTAAACCGGACACGCTCTATCTGGATGAAGCCACCAGCAGTCTCGATCATAGTGCGGCACGTGCGTTGCTGAGTGAACTTAAACAGGCGCTGCCAGCGTGTACGGTTATTGCCATTACCCACCAAGGTGAACTGGACGATTTGTTCCCGCATCATTACGACCTCACCACATTTCGCGCGGTGACGGCGGGATAATGTCATCAACCCGAAGGAAGGCCTGTGTGGCCTTCATTCGGGCATCCGGTCCTGATTGCGGGTGTGCTGCAATTATTCCTTTCTGTGGTCCGCCGCTTCGGTTAGGTTATCTGCATCACGTTTGCTGGAGCTGAAAATGATTGTAAGAACATGGCATGGATGCGTTCCCGTTTCGCATGCAACGGGGTTTGCGGCACACCTTGATGTCACAGGCATTCAACACTCCCAAAGCATACCGGGCAATCTGGGGGCAGTAGTCAAAAGGGTGACGCAAGGTGATTGGGAGCATTTCTTTCTCGCCACCTACTGGCAAGATATGAATGCAGTAAAAGCGTTTGCGGGCGAAGATTACCACGTTGCCGTCACCTATCCTGACGATGAACAGTTTGGTCTGTTGTCTGATCCTTATGTTTTTCAACATGACGTTGAGTCCGTCCAGCCTTTGTAACAGGGCCAAATGCACACGGATAGGGAGCCTGTTCGTGTCGCCAACGTCTTCGGCGCCTCACTTCCCCTTACCGGGATAATCAACGATAATCTTGCCCACTTGATCGTTTTTTACGGCACTTTTCCGAGGCCAGAGACTCAAACCCTCACGCAGACGATCGTGGGGTGGCGTAGGTGCCGCTCATTGTTAAAGGAATTTATGTCATGAGGTTTCGCTCCGTTCAGTTGGTTATTCCCTGTGTGCTCGCCGCCACTTTGTTGACGGGATGTAGTGCACTCTCCAACTTTTCCTGGTCCAGTCTGTCGCCGTTCAACTGGTTTGGCAGCAAAATTGAGGTGTCGGATGCTGGCGTCGGCGGGCTTAACGGCGGCACGCCGCTGGCACAAGAGCCGATAAACCAGGCGTTGAACGGCAATTATCGTTTGCGCAGCGGCATGGGCACCACGAATGGCCAAATCACGGCGTTCTATCAGGCGCTGGATGGTAAAGAGATCAAACTGTTAATCAGTGGTAAGCCTAAAGCGCAGGTCAATCGCGTCGAGGTGATGGATGCGAAAATTACCAGCGTATGGGGCGTGAAAATCGGGGATGCATTCAGCGCCCATTACCGCAAAGCCTTTGAGGTCTGCCAATTGGCTCAAGGGGATGATGCCCGTAGCGTCGAGTGCATTGAATCGCAGAGCAAGCACGTCAGTTATCTTTACTCTGGCGACTGGAACGGCCCGGAAGGCTTAATGCCCTCTGATGATATTCTGCAATCCTGGCATGTCAGCAAAATCATCTGGCACGCACAGGCGCGTGACTGATTCATTTTCTAAACCACACCTATCAAGCTTGGCGCGGTAACGCGCCAAGGTCGTAGCGTTTCCGCCCTCTCATCGTTTATTTTTATCCTTTGTTTTTGAACAAAGCACATTGCCGTGAATGCGGTATGATGAGCGTCTTAGGCCGCCTAGTGCCAAAAAACGATAAAAGCAGATAATTAAAACATGAGGAAGCTTGAAATGACGCAGATACAGAGCGGAATTTTACTTGAGCACCGTCGTTTTGCCATTTTTATTGAAGCCATGATTCAGGGCGAATTCGACGCTATTCGCCAAGGATGCAAAAAGTTTTGTCAGTCGTTGCAGGAGTTGAAGGCGCGCTTTCCCGATGCGGGGCTGGGGGCGACGCTGGCGTTTGGCCATGATGTGTGGCGCGATCTTGATTGCGAACAAGGCGCTGCTGAACTGAAGCCTTTTGTACCGCTGGGTAAGGGATTGGCACCGGCGACGCAGCGCGATTTGCTGCTGCATATTCAATCTTTGCGCCACGATGTCAATTTCAGCCTGGCTCAGGCGGCATTGACGGCATTTGGTTCCGCGATCCGCGTTGAAGAAGAGACGCACGGCTTTCGCTGGGTAGAAGATCGTGACCTGAGCGGGTTTGTCGACGGCACAGAGAACCCGCAGGGCGATGTGCGGCGTGAGGTGGCGATTATCGCTGACGATCGGCCAGACGCTGGCGGCAGCTATGTGTTTGTGCAACGCTGGGAGCATAATCTCAAGCAGTTGCAGCGCTTTAGCGTGGAGCAACAAGAGCAGATGATTGGCCGCACCAAGCAGGACAACGAAGAGATCCCGGCAGAACAGCGCCCGATCACCTCTCACCTGAGCCGAGTTGATCTTAAGGAAGAGGGCAAAGGGCTGAAGATTTTGCGCCAGAGCATGCCTTATGGCACGGCCAGCGGCAAACATGGTCTTTACTTTATTGCCTACTGCGCGCGCTTGCATAATATTGAACAGCAATTACTGAGCATGTTTGGCGATCGTGACGGCAAACGTGATGAGATGCTGCGCTTCACGCGCGCCGTTAGCGGCAGCTATTTCTTCGCGCCTTCGCAGGAAAAACTGCTCGCGTTGTAACATTTTCATGTTGAGTAGGTAGGGGAGACGCGTTGAGTACCCTGGATAACACAATTGGTAATACGCCGCTCATTAAGCTGCAAAGGCTGACGCAGGATACTGGCAGTGAGGTCTGGCTTAAGCTGGAAGGGAACAATCCGGCTGGCTCGGTAAAAGATCGTCCGGTCCGTTTTATGGTGGAACAGGCCGAACGGCGCGGCGAAATCATCCCCGGCGATCGGCTGATTGAGGCCACCAGCGGCAATACCGGTATTGCGTTGGCGATGATTGCTGCGGTGAAAGGGTATCGCCTGCGACTGTTGATGCCGGAGAACATGAGTCGTGAGCGGCAACTGGCGATGCGCGCCTACGGTGCGGAGTTGGTGCTGGTCAGCCCTGAGTGTGGCATGGAAGGTGCGCGCGATCTGGCACGCCAGATGGCAGAGTCCGGAGAAGGCAAGGTGCTCGATCAGTTCAACAATCCGGATAACGCGTTGGCGCATTTTATGACCACGGGGCCGGAAATCTGGCAGCAAACGCAAGGTGCACTCACCCATTTTGTGTCCGCGATGGGCACTACCGGCACGCTTTCCGGCGTCAGTCGCTTCCTTAAACAACAGCGTGCATCCCTCTGTACTATCGGTTTACAACCCGCATCGGGGAGCCATATTCCCGGTATCCGCCGCTGGGCGCTGGGGTATGAGCCAGGGATTCAAGAGGCGGAAATCACGTTGCGCCGCTTGGCGCAGGAAGAAGGTATTTTCTGCGGCGTCAGTTCTGGCGGTGCGGTGGCGGGGGCACTGCGCGTGGCGCAGGAAACCCCCGGCAGCACGATCGTCGCGATTGTCTGCGATCGCGGCGATCGCTACCTGTCCACTGGCGTATTTGGTTAATCTTATTCCCGTTCCAGCGCGTGTATTGGCTCCATGTAGGCGGCACGCCGGGCGGGGAAGAAGCCAAAAATCACCCCAATCAGGCTGGCGCACAGGAATGCGGCAACAATAGAGGCTGGCGAGTAGATTAACGAGAAGCTGCTGAAGAAGTGGCTAAATACTGCACCTGCCAGCAGCGACAGCGAAACCCCCAATACGCCGCCCAGCAAGCACACCAGCACCGCTTCAATCAAAAACTGTTGCATGATATCGCTGGCGCGCGCGCCAACCGCCATGCGCACGCCGATTTCACGCGTGCGCTCGGTCACCGACACCAGCATGATGTTCATCACGCCGATACCGCCGACCAGCAGCGAAATAAATGCAATGGCGGAGACCAGCAGCGCCAGCGTGGTGGTGGCTTTCTCTATGGTTTGGCGGATACTGTCGGTGTTGAAAACAAAGAAATCCTTGCTGCCGTGGCGCTGTGTCAAAATCTGGGTAATGCCCTGTTCCGCCACGCTCAAATCCACGTTGTCTTTGACCCTGACGGTGATGCTTCTCAGGTAGGACTGCCCGATCATGCGTTTCATCGCCGTGGTGTAGGGTACCCAGACGTTAAGGTTTTCATCGCTACCAAAACCGCTGCTGTTTTTTTCCACCACGCCAATAATCCGCACGGGGAGTGAGCCCAGTAGGATCACCTCGCCGATGGGGTTCTCCCCGTTGGGAAACAGTTTCTGCAATGTGTTTTGGTCGATAACCGCTTCCTGTGCCAGATTATCCACGCTGGCGCGTGGGAAAATCATCCCTTGTGCCACACTGTAGCCGCGCACGGTGAAAAACTGCTCTCCTACACCGGTGGCAGTGGCGGTGACCGCAACATTGCCATAGCGCAGCGTGACGCTGGTGGCGACGGACGGGGTCACACTGTGAACGTAGGGCTGCTGTGCCAGTGGTTCGATATCGGTCGCGCGCAGCGTTTGAATGGCGCTCGAACGCCGGTCACCGAAATCCTCGCCGGGATAGATCTCAAGCGTACTGGTGCCCATGGCACTGATGTCGGCCAGTACTTGCTGCTGCGAGCCTTTGCCCAGCGCAACCACAGAGACCACCGAGGCAATACCGATAATGATGCCAAGCATGGTCAGAAAGGTGCGCATGCGCTGCGCATTCATCGCCAGCAGCGCCATTTTAAAGGCATCGATAAAACGATTGCGCGCTTGCAGCAGCCGTGAGGTGGGCTTGGCATTGACGCTTTCTTGCGGCGCAGTCTCGGCAGGCGACGTAGTACTGGTTGAATCCGCGATCACTTCGCCATCGCGCAATTCAATGATCCGCCCGGCATGTTGTGCGATCTGCATATCGTGGGTCACGATAATGATAGTGTGCCCCTGCGCATTCAGATCTTTCAAAATGGCCAGCACTTCATTACCACTGTGCGTGTCCAGCGCGCCTGTTGGCTCATCCGCGAGGATCACCTGGCCGCCATTCATCAGCGCGCGGGCGATACTGACGCGCTGTTGTTGCCCACCAGAAAGTTGGCTGGGGCGATAGTTCAGGCGTTCACCCAATCCAAGGCGGTGTAGCAGTGCCGCTGCGCGCTGCTGGCGCGAGGTGCGGTCGCGCCCGGCGTAGATAGCGGGGACTTCGACATTGCCCTGTGCGGAAAGATCGCCCAACAGGTGATAGCGTTGAAAGATGAACCCGAAATACTCCCGACGCAGCGCGGCCAGGCTGTCGCTGTCGAGCGTCGCTACCGCTTGGCCGTTAACCCGGTATTCCCCTTCGGAGGCTTTATCCAGACAGCCGAGAATATTCATCAATGTCGACTTGCCGGAGCCGGAAGCCCCAACAATAGCGACCATTTCGCCGGCATGAATCGTCAGGTTTATCGCTTTCAGCACGTTGACCGTTTGGTCACCGTTGGTAAAACGGCGTGAAATTTCCGTTAGCGTTAATAAAGGTTGAGTCATACGTTAGCTCCCGTTACATCGGCGGTGGGCCGGGGTGGCGTGCCGTTGATGATGACGAACCCGGTTGCTGACTGATGATCACCTGTTCACCCGCGCTGACGCCGGTGAGGAGTTGGGTATGCACGTTGTCGTTAATGCCAACGGTCACGTCGCGGGATTCACGTTGTCCTTGCGCATTAACCACTTGCACTACGGTTTTGCCATTCAATTGCTGTACGGCCGTGGCTGGCACTACCAGCGCGTTTTTTACCGCCGCGCGCAGAATATACACTTGCGCCGTCATCGATATACGCAGCGTGCCATCCGGATTATCGACATCAAACAGGCCGTTGTAATAAATCGCCTTAGACGTTGAAGAACTGCTACTGCTGCTGGAACTGCTCGATGACGTGGTGGTCTCGTCGTTGATGGAGTCCGGTGCCGGTTCGATAGCGCGCAGCGTGGCTTGATAGCGCTTGTTGGGTTGACCCAAAATGGTGAACCAGACCGGCATGCCGACGCTCACGTTGACCACATCGGCTTCGGAAATCTGTGCTTTCACCGTCATGGTGTTCAGATTTGCCACTTTGGCGATGGTGGGGGTGGTTTGCGCCGCGTTGACGGTCTGTCCGGCTTCCACTGGAATGGCGACGATGGTGCCATCCATCGGGGCGGTAATTTGTGTATAGCCGAGATTGACCTTGGCGGTGCTGGTGGCGATCTCCGCCTGGGCGATTTGTGCGTCGAGGGCGGCAATGTCTGCCGTGGTGGCATCCAGCGTAGCTTTGGCGCTGTCATAATCGGCCTGAGCCCCCACGCCGCGTTGCATTAGCATTTGCTGACGCTGCCAACTAAGCTGATTGTTGCGCAGCGTGGCTTGCTTGGCAGCACGCTGCGCCTGAATGTTTTTCAGCGCGGCATCGCTGTCTTTCAGCGTATTTTGCTGTGTTAAATCATCAATTTCTGCCAGCAGTTGCCCCTTGCTGACCTTATCGCCCAGTGCAACATGCAACGCTTTGATTTGTCCTGATACCTGCGCACCAACGCTCACCTGTTTGAGTGCTTCAATGGTGCCATCCGCCAGGACGGTCTGTTCAATATCTCGGGTTTCCACGGGCGCGGTAATGTAGTTCACCGGTGGTGGTGGGGCGAAAAAGTGTTTATAGCCAAAATAAAGGGCAACGATGGCAACCAGTACCAGTAGCGATGTACGTAATGACAAAAAACGAGCAGGCATGAGCAGTTGAATATCCTTATCGGGTGTTGACGTCTTAACAGGGTATCGACGTTTGACTGGGCGATGCTAACCGCGAAGAACCACGCGGTTACTTTACCCTGACTCTATGACCCGATCTCGCCTATTTAGTGCTATGGAAGGTAAGAATTCAGTAAAGATGGCTGCGAAAATACGGATTAAACGAGAAAATAGCCACCAGAACCGCCAAGGGGAGCAAGGTATGAAGCTGTTGCTGGTTGATGATGATGTGGAGTTGGGAAACCTGCTCTGTGAGTATCTCAGCGCTGAGGGATTTGCCGCATCGCGCGTGTTGACAGGGAAAGAGGGCGTGGAAAGCGCACTGTCAGGAAATTATACCGCCATGATTCTGGACGTGATGTTGCCAGACATGAGCGGCATTGATGTGTTACGTCAGGTGCGCAAGGCGAGCCGGTTGCCGATTATCATGTTGACGGCCAAGGGGGACAATATCGACCGAGTGATTGGTCTGGAAATGGGGGCCGATGATTATATGCCGAAGCCCTGTTTCCCGCGTGAACTGGTGGCTCGTTTGCGCGCGGTGTTGCGCCGTTATGACGAACGCCCGGAAAAGCAGGAAAGCGAAGGGGCAGCGGCGCTTGGCGAACTGGTATTGAACCCCGCCACGCGCACCAGTGAATGGAAAGGTCGCCCCTTTGATTTGACGGCTTCAGAGTTCAATTTGCTGGAACTGCTGGTGCGCGCGTGCGAGCGCGTGGTCTCCAAAGATGAGCTGTCGGGAAAATGCCTGGGGCGGCAGCGCGAAGCCTACGATCGCAGTGTGGATGTGCATATCAGCAACATTCGGCAGAAGCTGGCTGAACTGCCGGGCAGCACCATGACCATTGAGACCGTGCGCAGCGTAGGATATCGGATTCGTTAATGATACAGGTACGCTTGTTCTGGAAAATTCTGTTTGGCTTCTGGCTGACATTTTTATTGATATCGCAACTGCTGTGGTTGGGGTTCACGCTGTATGACGGCGGGCACCGCGCACCGCCGGAAGAGGCGATGATCCAGCGCTTAATGTCGTTACAACTGTCGATGGCGCAATCTGCATTGCAACAGGGTGGGCAGCCCGCGTTGGACGCACTGGAAGCTCAGTGGCCGCCACAGGAGCGTGGTTTTCTGCGCGTGTCCACCACGGCCATCGATGCTGAGAAATGGGCTCCACCGCCTGCACCGTGGCGTGAACCGCCAGCCAGCGATATGCCGCCTCCCGGTGGCCCCAGGCCGCCAGCGGATGAGGAGAATCACCGGGGCGATCGGCACATGCCGCTGGTCAACGCGGTCGATGGGCCCAATGGCGAGCGCTATTGGGTCTCTTTTGACGTTCTGCGTTTGCGCGATGAAACCTACGCACCGCGTCCGATGTTGATACTCAATATTCCCGAACCGTTGGTGTGGATTGCGGGATTAGGCGGACTGCTGTTCAGTGGGGTATTAGCCTGGAACCTGACCCGGCCGCTTAATCGCTTGCGTGCCAGTTTTGATCGCGTGTCACAGGGCGATTTATCCATTCGTCTGCTGCCGGACATGAAACGACGGCACGATGAGTTGAGCGACGTAGCGCGGGATTTTGATGCCATGGTCGAGCGGCTGGAGGTGTTGGTGAGCTCCCGCGAACAACTGCTGCATGATGTGTCTCATGAGCTACGTTCCCCTTTGGCGCGTTTACAACTGGCTATTGGGTTGGCGCACCAAAACCGCGCTAATATCGACACATCGTTGCAGCGCATCGAAGGCGAAGCGGCGCGCATGGACAAAATGATCGGTGAATTGCTGACGCTATCACGCGCCGAGCATCAGGTAGTCGATGAGTCTTACTTCGATTTGTACGGATTGGTCGATGCGGTGGTAAACGATGCGCGCTATGAGGCGCAAGTGCCCGGCGTCACCATTCTTCTGGAGGCGGACACCGAGCAGGATCACACGGTAAAAGGCAATGCGGAGCTTATGCGGCGCGCGTTGGATAATATCGTGCGCAATGCGCTGCGCTTTTCAACCCGCGAACAGACGGTGCTGGTAGCGCTGCGTGGCACGGAGAGCGAGTGGCTGCTGTGTGTCACCGATCAGGGACCGGGTGTGGAAAAAAATAAGCTTTCCAGCATCTTCGATCCCTTTATTCGCATCGAATCGCCGCAGTCTGGCAAAGGCTATGGCTTAGGGCTGGCGATTGCCCGCAAAGTGGTGATGGCGCACGGAGGTCATATTGAGGCGGATAACCGGCCGCAGGGGGGGTTGACCGTGTGTATCTTTATTCCTCGCTGGAAAGAGACCGCACCACAGCGTCATTAATTAGCGCGTTTTTTAAAACGGTAGTCGCGCATTTTTGTCCGAAACTGGCTTTAGTATGGATACGCAACCCTCTTTCAGGATGCCCAAGATGCCTTCGGACGTTTTCTGCCCTATCGATAACTTGTCTTTTCGTTTTCCTACCAATTGCTCTTTTGGCTATCGGCTGGGCGGGCAGCCGTTACGACTATTGCAAGCGGTGATCGTCGTCAGCCATGATGGCGCAGAGCCGATGGCGCGGTCTGAGCGTGGTTCTATACCTACCTTGTCCGTATTGGCGACCAAGGTCTGCGTAGATCGCATTACTGAGGTGAATGCGTTTTCTCAATCTGGCGATTTCGCGCGGGTGGCGCGTTTTATCGAAGGCAACAGTGAATTTCCTCCCATCGTGCAACGCACCCTGCGTAAGGCGTTTTATCAACGTTGGAAATCCATCTCTATTGACGAGCATGCTCATTTGGCGCATGCCGTTGCGATAGAGCGCGTATTGGCAGGGCAATCGTGCAAGACAGTGGCGCAGGCGCACGGTATTTCACGGAATAGTGCCTTGATGTACCAATTGAATATGTTGGCCGTTGACGGCCCTGCCGGTATGCGGGCATTTGAGGGCGGGTGTTGTTACACCATTGCCGAGGATCATGGCATCGATCCGGACAGTTTTATCTTTAACCGTCTGCAACGGCATGCGGTCAGGGGGCGAGCGGGAGAGCGGGTGCGCAACGGCGAGTCATGCTTGCTGGTCGCAGAAGCGCATGGTATCTCTCCGCTGTATGAAGCCATGGATATGCTGGAGAGGGTTGCTGTCAACACCTGTGCGGGAGAACGGGTGCGTAAGGGGGAGTCCTGTCAGTTAGTCGCCAGAGAACATGGTATCAATCCTATGTTCGCCGCGATGTGTGAACTGGAAAGCATCGCCGTGAATACGGTGGCCGGTGAGCGAGTTCGTCAGGGCGAATCCTGTCTTGTGGTTGCCAGGGAGCACGGCATTCATCACTGCCACACGGCGATGCATCGTTTGGAGATGATTGATGTTGAGACGTCCGGGGCAGAACGGGTGAGGAACGGGTGAGGAACGGGGAGTGCAGCGCACTGGTGGCGCTATCGCTGGGGATTTCATTGAGCGGTAGTGCGGTGAAAGTGCTGACCGCGCTCGACATGGCTTCTGCCGGTGCGATAAAACGTCCGCGTTCACGCTAAACGGGGGGCAATAAATTAAAACCCCACAGTCAGAGGCTGACCGTGGGGCAGGTATGCGGTGCTGGATTCAGAACAGCGTTACTTCTTGATGCGGATAACCGGTGTTTCACCAACAACAACGGTGCCGCTCAACTTGGTCAGCTCTTTGATTTCGTCCATATTGGAGATAACCACTGGCGTCAACGTTGATTTTGCCTTTTCTTCCAACAGCGCCAGATCGAATTCAATGACCAGATCGCCTTTCTTCACGTGTTGGCCTTCTTCCGCAATGCGTTTAAAGCCTTCACCTTTCAGCTCAACGGTATCGATGCCGAAGTGAACGAACAGTTCAATTCCGCTGTCGGATTCGATAGAGAATGCATGGTTAGTTTCAAAAATCTTGCCGATGGTGCCATCAACCGGCGCCACCATTTTGTTGCCTGTCGGTTTAATGGCAATACCGTCCCCGACAATCTTTTCAGCAAAAACAACGTCAGGAACGTCTTCGATATTGACGATTTCACCAGACAGCGGTGCAATGATTTCAATGCTGCCAGTATCTTTTTTGTCATCAGATACCAGAGATTTCAGTTTATCGAACAAACCCATGATCTTCTCCTAATCATTAATATTGGGTCAGCATAGCAGAATCAGCAGAGCGTTTTTTCTTTGATGAATCGGCTCACTACATCGCTCAGTTCTTGCGCTGTGGGCTGGGAGAGCGCTTGTTCTGCCAACGCTTTGGCATCGTCGTAATTTGCATTACGAATGATCTTCTTGATGCCAGGAATTGAGATTGCACTCATGCTGAATTCATCCAGACCCATACCCAATAATAGCAGTGTAGCACGTTCGTCACCAGCGAGCTCGCCGCACATCCCCGTCCATTTGCCTTCGGCATGAGATGCGTCAATGACCTGCTTGATCAAACGCAATACCGCTGGCGACATCGGGTTATAGAGATGAGAGATAAGCTCATTACCGCGATCGACTGCCAGAGTATACTGGGTTAAGTCATTTGTCCCAATACTAAAAAAGTCCACTTCTTTTGCCAGATGATTGGCAATGGCGGCCGCAGCAGGTGTTTCAACCATAACGCCCACCTCGATGCTCTCATCGAAGGCTTTACCTTCTGCTCTCAACTGCGACTTCAACAGTTCCAGCTCGGTTTTCAGCGCACGCACTTCTTCCACGGAAATGATCATCGGGAACATGATACGCAGCTTGCCAAACACCGACGCGCGCAAAATGGCACGCAGCTGTGCGTGAAGAATTTCTTTACGATCGAGACAGATACGAATTGCTCGCCAGCCCAGGAACGGGTTCTCTTCCTTCGGCAGGTTCATGTAAGGCAGATCTTTGTCGCCGCCGATATCCATGGTGCGCACGATAACCGCCTGCGCCCCTACGGCTTCCGCCACGGCTTTGTAGGCTTGGAACTGTTCTTCTTCTGTCGGGAACGCATCTCTGTCCATAAACAGGAATTCGGTGCGGTACAGACCAACACCTTCTGCGCCGTTGCGCTCAGCACCGGCAACATCACGCACGTTACCGATGTTGGCGCACACTTCTACCTGATGCCCGTCGAGCGTGATGGCAGGCAAATCCTTCAGTTTTGCCAATGCATCTTTTTCAGCGTAGTACTGTGCTTCCAGCGCTTTCAGCTGTTCGATCACGTCCGGCGTCGGGTTCTGATAAATCTTGTTGTTCACGCCATCCAGAATCAGATAATCGCCGTTTTTCACCTGTTGGGTCGCATCCGTGGTGCCGACAATCGCGGGCAGCTCCAGAGAACGCGCCATGATGGAGGTGTGGGATGTCCGACCGCCGAGATCGGTAATAAAACCCAGAACCTTATCCAGGTTCAACTGTGCGGTTTCTGATGGCGTCAAATCGGTTGCGATCAGGATAGACTCTTCCTGAATATCGCCGAGATCGATAATCGGCATACCGAGAATGTTTCTCAGCAGGCGTTTACCGATATCGCGCATGTCAGCGGAGCGTTCTTTCAGGTATTCATCGTCCAGTTCTTCCAACGCTTTCGCCTGATTCTCGATAACAGAGTAGGCTGCCGCATCGGCAGAGTGATGGTCCTTTTTGATCAGGGCTATGATTTCCTGCTCGAACTCTTCATCTTCAAGCAGCATGATATGCCCTTCGAAGATGGCCTCTTTCTCAGCGCCCAGGGTTGCACCGGCTTTGGTCTTGATGGCTTCCAACTGTGCAGAAGCCTTGGCCCGACCGCTCAGAAAACGTTCGATTTCTTGTTCAACGTCTTCAGCAGTAATTTTCTTCCGGCTGATGACGATTTCGTCTTCCTTCAATAACAGCGCGTTACCGAAAGCAAAACCGGGTGATACTAATATGCCTGAAATCATAACCCTACCTTCACTCAAAACTGATGTTCACACGAAAAGCCTGCAGATTACTCAAGTTCGGCCATCAGCTTAACCAGATGTTCAACGGCTTTTTGCTCGTCTTCACCTTCTGCGGAAAGGGTAACAACAGTGCCTTGCGTCAGGCCAAGGGTCTGAAGTTTGAACAAACTTTTCGCGCTGGCACTTTTTCCGTTAGAGGTGACGGTAATTTCGCTGGTAAATCCTTTGGCTTCTTTAACAAACTGAGCCGCAGGACGGGTGTGCAGGCCATTCGGAGCGGTAATAGTAACTTCTTGCTGGAACATTCTGTTTTCCCCAACTATGGTTTGGATTCGTGTTGTGGAACTAAAGTTTAGTGTATTTACCGAACTTTAGTCTGTTAGGTCAACCCCATTTATGTTACGGGGTCGCCTTTGATGCGGCAAGGTACGACGAAACGCCTTCCTTGAATATATACGCCAAATAGCACCGTATTCCAGCCCAGTGTCTGATGACGTTGTTGCCTCTGTGGTAAAAAAATGCGGACATTGCAATCAGCGGGAACAGGGTACGATGTTACGGTTATTAATTTCGCGCATCAAAATAATTGTTCGGTTAAATACTAAACCTGGACCAAAAAAGCAATCATTGATGGGTATAAACTTTGAACCCTACCACAAAAAAAGCACCTGTGAAGGTGCTTTTATGCCGTCAATGTAACGAAGAATTACTGCTGCAATTCTTGTTCTGTGAACAGATCGGCAAACAGCGCCGTACTGAGATAGCGCTCGCCGGAGGAGGGCAGAATCACCACGATGGTTTTGCCTTCAAACGCGGGATCCTTCAGTAAATTCAGCGCGGCAGCCACGGCAGCACCGGAAGAGATCCCGGCCAGAATACCTTCTTCTTCCATCAGGCGACGCGCGGTTGAAATCGCGTCCTCGTTAGAAATGCGCTCCACGCGATCCACCAGAGACAGATCGAGGTTACCGGGAATGAAACCGGCGCCGATCCCTTGGATCTTGTGCGGGCCAGGCTTGATTTCTTCGCCTGCCAACGCTTGGGTGATCACCGGTGAATCAACGGGTTCCACCGCGACAGTGGTAATAGCTTTGCCTTTGGTGTTCTTGATGAAACGGCTGACGCCGGTCAACGTACCGCCCGTGCCAACACCGGAGATGAACACGTCCACTTCACCATCGGTGTCTTCCCAAATTTCCGGGCCGGTGGTTTTTTCGTGAATTTCCGGGTTAGCCGGGTTGCTGAACTGTTGCAGCAGCAGGAAGCGGTTCGGGTCGCTGGCAACAATCTCTTCTGCCTTGGCGATGGCCCCTTTCATGCCTTTCGCACCTTCGGTCAGTACCAGTTTGGCACCCAGCGCTTTCAACAGTTTGCGCCGCTCAATGCTCATGGTTTCTGGCATGGTCAGGGTTAATTTGTACCCGCGGGCAGCAGCGACATAGGCCAGAGCAATCCCGGTGTTACCGCTTGTCGGTTCTACCAGTTCAACGCCGGGTTTTAATACGCCGGGTTTTAATACGCCGCGTTTTTCCGCATCCCAAATCAGGTTCGCGCCAATACGGCATTTAACGCTGAAGCTGGGGTTGCGAGATTCCACTTTTGCCAGAATACGTCCATTGCCGATACGGTTCAGACGAACCAGCGGCGAGTGGCCGATGGTGTAGGAGTTATCTTCATAGATTTTGCTCATGGCCAGTCCTTATAACTGTATGAAATTTTTACCAACAAGATAGAGCATACTCACTCCATCCTTTCAGGGAAGGAAAGAATTGCTATATCGTTATGTTCTTAAGAAATATCTTTTCATTACAGTCGGAAAAAACTATCGCACTCCCGCTGATACCGAGAGATGACGATACCTGTCTACCCACAATGCGGTTGCGCCACAGACGGCGACTGGCATCACCACCAAATTCAGGAACGGCACCAGCGTAAACACACTGACCAGCGCGCCGAACTGCAAATTGTTGAGTTTATGACGCCGCAACGCTTCGCGCATGGTGGGAAAGCTGATTTTGTGATTGTCGAAAGGATAATCGCAATACTGAATGGGCAGCATCCAGGCGCTAAACCCGAACCACAGCAAAGGGGCAACGGTTTGCCCGATACCCGGGATAAGATACAGCAACAACAGCACCACGGCGCGCGGCAGGTAATAGGCGAGCTTTTGCACCTCGCGCTTCATGATACGCGGTATATCTTTGACCATGCCCATGACGCCGCTGTCCGGCAGGGCCTTTCCGGTCAGTCGCGCCTCAAGCTGCTCGGCCAGCAAGCCGTTAAACGGGGCCGCGATAAAATTGGCGATGGTGCTGAAAAAATAGCCGAATACCAATAGGATAGAGATGACGGCGAGCGGCCACAGCAGGTAGCTTAACCATTGCAGCCACTCTGGTACATGGCCCATCAGCCGGGCAATCCAATCACCCATGCGGGAAAACAGCCACCAAAAGGCCCCGCCCATCAACAGGATATTGAGCAGCAGTGGAATGATGACAAAACGCCGTATGCCCGGCAGCGACATCAGTTGCCAACCTTGTGCGAAATAGTAAATGCCTGAACGCGCCGGCGTAGCGGGGGACGGGGTTACCATGACATCCTGTTCCTCATTGTGGGGTTATCCGGATCGTTGGTACGATCGGAGTAGTTTGTGTGATCTGCATCATATCGGGATGATTTTCTGCTGACCAGTGACCCTTTGGACGAAAAAAAAGCAAAAAAGTGCGCCCGGTATATCTTTATTCCTATAAAATACTGTGCAGGCTTGCACTTGTGTACGCAGGCAAATAGAGTTAGGGGTATGAAAAAGTTGCCGCGGTGGCAATAAATTGAATTAACTGGGATAGCAATGATGCAGGACTTGCGTCTGATATTAATCGTTGTGGGCGCGATCGCTATAATTGCGCTACTGCTTCACGGCTTGTGGACGAGCCGTAAAGAGCGTTCGTCCCTTTTTCGTGACCGTCCGGTGAAGCGCCTTAAGCAAAAGCAGAAGCGGGAAGAGACTGCGCCGCTTGAGGAGCTTGATGAAGGGGTCGGCGAAGTCAGAGTCACGCGGACGCGTGCGCAGGAAGAACCGGCATTGGGGTCGTTCAGTGAGTCTGCGCCGCCGCCTGCATCCTCATCGCCTTTCGCTTCTGCTGCCGAACACGTTCGTACCGATTACGATCCGCTGTTAGGCGCGACTACCGCGCCGCAATCTGCTCCTGAGGCGCACATCGATCGCATTACGCAGGATACTCGTCCTGCACATGCCGCGCCTGTGTACCCAGCCTCTGTAGAACGCACCCCACACGTTGAAGCGCAGGACGCAGAGCAAGAGTTGTCCGAACAGGATGCTGACCAAGTGCAAAGTGCAAGCAACGCCGCGCAAGAAACGGTGCTGGTTCTGCACGTTGCTGCTCATCAGGGCAGTATCATTGGCGGTGAGGTACTGTTGCAAAGCGTATTGCAGGCAGGCTTCCAGTTCGGTGAAATGAATATTTTCCATCGCCATGTTAACCCGGCGGGTGCTGGGCCGGTGCTGTTCAGCCTGGCCAACATGGTGAAACCCGGCTCTTTCAGTATCGACGATATGGCCGAATTCTCCACGCCGGGCGTCTCCATTTTCATGATGGTGCCCTCCTACGGTGACGCAAGCCAGAATTTCAAACTGATGCTGCAATCTGCACAGCGTATTGCTGATGACGTCGGCGGTGTGGTTCTGGATGATGAGCGTCGTTTGATGACGCCGCAGAAAGTTGAAGCCTACAAGGGCCGTATTCGCGATGTGCTGCGGGCTAATGGGTAAACGTGATTGTGTAACCGCAAAGCCTCCTCTATGGAGGCTTTTTTTTTAGGGGATAGGGTGGGCTGACGTGGCAAGTAGTAATGGGTTAAAGCAGGATCTGGGGGTGGTTCAGGGCGTGGGGCTACTATCCACTTCGCTACTGGGAACCGGCGTGTTTGCGGTGCCAGCCATTGTGGCGCAACTGTCGGGTAATGACAGCCTGTGGGCCTGGCCGCTGCTGATTGTGTTGGTGTTTCCGATTGCCATTGGCTTTGCCGCGTTAGGGCAGCATTTTCCCAATGCCGGTGGCGCAGCTCACTTTGTCAATCTGGCATTTGGCCCACGTCTGGCCCGCGTGACCCGCTGGCTGTTTCTCTCCGTGATCCCCCTTGGCTTGCCCGCTGCGCTGCAAATTGCCGCTGAGTTTTGGGCGCCGTTTATCGGCCACAACAGGGTGGGCATCTTGATGGTGCAACTGTTGACGCTGGTCGCCATTTGGCTGCTCGGGTCGCGCAGTGCGGGTTCAAGCGCGTCCATTCAAACGGGCATTGCCGTGTTAGTGGTGCTGTTGGTCGCTGCCATTTGGTGGGGGGGAGAGATCAATCCCACGCATATTGACTGGCCTGCACTGAGTACCCTTTCTTGGCCGAACACCTTTGATTCACTCGCCGTGATGTTTTGGTGTTTTGTCGGACTGGAAGCGTTTGCTCACCTCTCTACCGAGTTCCGTAACCCTGAGCGTGATTTTCCCCGTGCCTTGATGATCGGCATGTTGATTGCCGGTATCGTCTATTGGGGCTGTACCGTCGCGATTTTGCAGTTGAACGTCTATGGCAGTGATATCGCGCCGACCTCGCTGCTGTTGAGCATCGTCGCAGATTTGTTTGGCAACGAATGGATCTATTGGGGAGCTTGCCTGATTGGCTATCTGGCGTGCTTTGCCAGTGTGAACATTTATACGCAGGGCTTTGCGCGACTGGTGTGGTCACAGGCAGCGCCAGGGAGTCGTTTGGGGCGGCTGTCTCGGGCCCAGGTTCCCCTGAGTGCGCTGTCGGCGGTGGTGCTGTGTAGCATGGTCTGTTGCCTGCTGATTTACTGGCTGTCACTGCCATTATCGACGTTGATCGTTTACGCCAACGGCATTTTTGTTTTGGTTTATCTGCTGTGCATGCTGGCAGGGTGTCGATTGTTGAAAGGTCGGGCCCGCCTGATGGCGATTATTGGCAGCGTGTTGTGCTGCGCACTGCTGGTGATGGTGGGGGCTAAATCGCTCTATGCACTGATTATGCTGGCAGTGCTGTGGTGGGGGTTACCGCATAAGTCACAGCAGCTGGCGGCAGAATAATCGCCGTTGCACCGGCCTTTGGGAGTGGCCGGTGCCCGCGATGAGGGATACCGCCTATGAGGGCTGCTGTTCAGACGTAGCCGTTTTGTCCGCGTCCAGCTTGGCTTCCAACTCGCTTAAACGCTGTTCCAGCCGCGCCAGTTTTTCACGTGTGCGCAGCAGAACCTGCGTTTGTACATCGAACTCTTCGCGGTTTACCAGATCAAGCTTGGTAAACTGTGCTTGCAGAACCTGGCGAATTTTTTTCTCGGCGTCTTCGCCCAGTTCACGTATGCCTTTAGGCATGGATTCATGCACCTGACGTGCAATTTGCTCAATCTTTTTCGGGTCAATCATGCCGTTTTCCTGCTCGGTTTCTGTCATCTGTACTGTCAGTGTAATGCGTGAATGAAAAGGGATAAACCAAAACTCGTCCTGTAATGCTTTGTGTCGGATTTTTAAAGAAAATTTTTACCAATAGGCTAGGGGCTGTTGACAATTAACACAGCCAGACGAATGCAGCAGCGAGCGCAACGAATGATGCGAAGCGTTTTGAGAGTTTGTCGAAGCGTGTAGCTACGCGTCGAAATTGCTTGATACGGCAAAAGAAACGTTCGATCAAATTGCGTGAAGCGTAAAGATGTTTGTCCAGTGGGCGTTGCTCACGGCGATTCTCTTTGCTGGGGATGACAGCCTGAATGCCTACCGACTCCAGATATTGTAGAATCACATTCGTATCGTAGGCTTTGTCTGCAGCCAAGCTTGAAGGTTTCAATTCACCAAGTAAAGGCAATGCTTCTCTGGTGTCGCTCTTTTGACCACCAGTCAAACTAAAACGGGCAAGCATGCCCAGCCCATCAACCAGAGCGTGAATCTTGGTTGTCAATCCCCCGCGAGAACGACCAATCGACTGGTCACCGTTTTTTTGGGAGCGCCCGCTGCATGCTGATGAACCCGTACGATAGTGCTGTCGATGAAGATTTCCTCGAAATCGGCATCGCCCGCAAGTTCAGCAAAAACGGAATGCCATATTTCTGCCCGTGACCATCTGGCAAAGCGTTTGTACACACAGTTCCAGAGTCCGAAATCGGGTGGTAAATCTCTCCATGGGCTTCCAGTTCGGGCGATCCATAAAACCGCTTCGACAAAAAGCCGATTATCTGCTGCTGTTCGTCCCGGCTCCGAATCCTTTCCCGGCAAAAACGGGCTAATCCGTTCGTATTGGTCATCACTGAGCATCAATCTTGGCATTCTGCTTTTCCAAAAAAGACAGAATGTAAACAGATTCTTTTACAAAAAAACAGGTTCTTGGCGATGATTGTCAACAGGCCCTAGCTCAGACCTGATCTGACAGTTACCGGTTATTTATACAGGTGTCTGTCAGATTAAATCTGGTTCAGATTCTTTTCTGCCCAGACTCGTTTTCCATCAAGTAATGTTGCCATTGGCGTACGCCCGCAGCACATTTTTCCCTGATGAGTTCGCTCATTATTGTAATGCCACAGCCCGTTGTCCAGATCCGTCTGAAGGCTTTCCAGGTCCCCGTATAACTTCTTGCGGAACGTAACCTGATAAAAATCCTGCAAAATGGTTTTATGGAAGCGCTCACAGATGCCGTTTGTCTGCGGAGACATCGCTTTGGTTTTCGTATGGTCGATATCGTTGATAGCCAGATACAACTGTAAGCGTCTCATTTAGACCGTCTGTGCAGAGGGCTCCGGTTCCGGGAAAATAGTGTCCATCATTTTTAATGGACACTATCGCGTGAAACACCGGACATGGCTCCTTGAGGCACTCCGCCTCCATTTTGAAGAAAAGCTGCCGCGCATTGAGGCGGGGCGCCGGTTAGGCATTCCCAAATCTACAGCCTGTGATCTCTTTGTCCGCTTCCGGAAGGCAGGTTTGTCATGGCCTTTGCCGGCACGAATCAACGCAAGAAAGCTGGATAAACGACTTTACCGGCAGGACTCCCGAAAATCCCCCACTCTGTACCCGGTTCCCGTCGAAATACCCGCTGCCCGTAAGAGGTCGCGCCGGCCCAACTTCCCACAGGACTTCAAAATCTCCCTGGTGGAGCAGTCGATGCAGCCCGGCGTCAGCGTGGCACAGCTTGCCCGCGAAAATAACATTAATGACAATCTGCTGTTCAACTGGCGGCGTCGTTATCAACAGGGGCTGCTGGTTGCACGGACAGAAGCTCCGGTCATGCTGCCCGTGACGCTCACTGCTGAATCAGATCTCGATCTGGCTCAGACTCCCCCCATCCAGAGCGATTACGCCCTCTGCTGTGAGCTGGTTCTTCCCGCCGGGACGCTTCGTATCAGCGGAAAGCTGACGCCAGAGCTACTGCAGATACTCATCCGGGAAATGCAGGGAGGGTGCCGGTGATATCACTCCCCGCGGGCTCACGCATCTGGCTGGTTGCCGGCGTGACCGACATGCGTAACGGCTTTAACGGCCTTGCTTCCAGGGTGCAGAACATGCTGCGGGACGACCTGTTCAGCGGACATCTGTTCATCTTCCGCGGTCGCCGCGGCGATATGATAAAGGTGCTGTGGGCAGACCGTGACGGCCTGTGCCTGTTCACTAAGCGCCTGGAGCGGGGACGCTTCGGCCAATTCCCACACAAAATGCAACAAAGTGACCCACTGGCCAGACCTGGATAAAATCACCGTTCTGGCCCTACTGGAGAGCCCGTTGCATGCAGGGAAAACATCTGACTCAGAAAGAACGCTTCTACATCGAAAAACGACGTGATAATGGGGTTAACCAGTCCACCATCGCCAGGGAACTTGAGCTTCCACGCTCTACCATCAGCAGGGAGCTCAGACGCAATACCGACGCCGCTTTCAACGGTGTCTATTCCTGCAGAAGGGCGGAAAACCTGGCCAGAGGGCGGCGTCAGAAAGCACGGCCGGACAACGTGGAACCGCACATTCAGGACGTTATCTTGCAAGCTTTGTCTACACACCTCCCCTGAGGTCATCAGTGAACGTCTGCTCCTGGAATTTGGCCTGTCGGTCAGCAAGAACTCTCTCTATCGTTATATCCAGCAAGAGCGCCAGGCCGGGGGAGACCTGTACCAGCAGCTCCCGCATCGGGGAAAACGGTATAACTATCAGACCGACCAGACCAGGCGGGGTCCTATTCCCAACCCCCAACCGTGTTGGCATTGAGCACCGGCCTGCCGCAGCGGACCTCAAAAAACAGCCCGGACACTTTGAAATTGATACCATTTTTGGTAAAGATCAGAAGTCATTTCTGCTGACGCTGGTCGATAACGCCGTCAAGCTGGTCATTATTCGCAAACTGCCCAACAAGCGCGCAGAGAGCGTGGTAGCGGCTTTCAGGGACATCGTCGCCAATACCTTCTGCGATTTTAAAACCCTGACCGCCGACAACGGTTCTGAATTTGCCCAGCACGAGCAGATAACGAAAATCACGGGGGCACCGGTCTACTTTGCCCGGCCGTATCATCCCTGGGAGCGTGGATTGAATGAGCATACCAACGGGCTGATACGGCGTTTTTACCCCAAGGGAACAGACTTCAATCAGGTCACCCATCGCAAGATTGCTGCACTTGAACATCTGCTCAACACGCGAGGGAGAAAATCACTTGGCTATCGCTCTCCGAATGAGGTATTTTTAACGCATTTACAGGCGGCTTAATGCCCTACCGTTTTGTGGCGTTTCGACTGGGAATTAGCCCCCCGCGTATGGATGAGCCGGAGCGTCGGGTTACCGGTGCCAGATCAGCATAGGCTGCGAGATGTGCGGCAGAGGCGAAGGCGCGACAGGCGACCTCAGTGAGGAGTCTGGCTGCGGTCCTGACACCGACTCCGGGCATGCTGGTCAGGACCGGGTAAAGAGGGTGAGCAAGAACCCGCTGTTCCACCTCAAGGGCCACCTCGTTTCTTTGCTTACGCAGAGTTATGAGCTGGAGTGCCAGACGTGGCAGAACAACGACAGCAGCATTCGTGCCCGGAACGACGACGGTTTGCTCGGTCAGTGCCTGGGTGATATCTGTAGCAAGGCGTTTTCCCAGACGAGGTGCGAGTTTGCAGAGCTGGGTTGCCAGCTTCTTCTCACCCAGCGAAGCGAGTTTTTCGGGTGAGGGATATCGCTGGAGAAGATCGAGTACTGCCGGATGCTCCAGCCGTGGGCCGAGGACGCGTTCCAGTGCCGGATGTATCTGGGTCAACAGGTCGCGGATACGGTTGCTGGCCTGCGTTGTCTGTGCGGCAAGAGCATCATCGAAGCCGCAGAGCATGGAGAGTTCGGCGATTTGCTCGTCAGCCAGCTTTAGCGTGCGTAGCGCGTGAGGCAGGGTACGGGCAGCCTCGGAGATGATAGCCGCATCGCGGGCATCGGTTTTGGCTTCACCGGCATGTAAGTCGGCGATGCGGCGCATTGCCAGCCCGGGGAGGTACCCGACAAGGACGCCTTCAGAGCGGGCAACGGCGACAGGTAACGCGCCGATGGTGGCTGGCTGGTCAACAACCAGCAGTATCCGACCATGCTGTTTCAGGTCAGATATCAGTGACCTGAGTTTGGTTTCGTCGTTGGGTAATGCTTTATCGAACAGTCGCTTACCGGAACAATTAACGGCAACAGCGTGATGTGTATCTTTACCGACATCAACGC
Organism: Symbiopectobacterium purcellii; assembly: GCF_019797845.1. Taxonomy (NCBI): domain Bacteria; kingdom Pseudomonadati; phylum Pseudomonadota; class Gammaproteobacteria; order Enterobacterales; family Enterobacteriaceae; genus Symbiopectobacterium; species Symbiopectobacterium purcellii. The sequence continues at coordinate 928,605 of NZ_CP081864.1, forward strand.
CAATAAAGACCTGGACGGATTCGTAATCGCTGGATTCGGTCATTCTGTCTCCCTGTTTATACGGGTTAACCAGATAACCATGGGGAGCGGGTACCGGCATCCACGTTACAGACGGTCCCGGCAAAAGTGCCTGACCTGACCCCTATCAGCGGTTACCAACGCCCCACCAGACCCGGTGACATCACCCCCCGGATCATGGACGACTGGGGGCAGTAATCATGCCGGGTCTGGCTGGCTAACACCCCAGTATAAGGGGTTCGAATAAAGTAACGGGGCTTTTGTCATGCTGACCTCGCGAGTGATTGAACAGACTGAGCAGCGTTGGCCATGTCATTGACCGTCTGAGCACCCTGCTGTAGTTGCTGAACCTCTGCCGCCTGCTGTTGTGCCGCCTGTTGTTGCTGCATGATTTGAGCCACTTCATCTTCACTACGCAGCCATTTGGCCGGTGCACCAGAGCCACTGATTGTGTCGCGGATCATGCTGTTGATATCCACATTGACAGCGCCAGGTGCTTGTTCAATCTGAGCAGCACCCAATAGAATCTGCGCCACTGCTTGAGACTGTCCTTGCTTCTCTTGCCCCAAAGCAGCCTGTAGAGGGCTCTCAAAGGTGAACTGTACATCTTCACCCTGAAGCGACTGCGGGATATCGTAGATCAAGCCAAAGGCCCCGCACGCATCAACTTACTAAACGTCATGTCACAAAGGTCACCGTTATATTCCGGCTCCATTGGGGCGAATAGCGGGGTTGCTTGCCGGATGTACTCTTGCACGCGCTGGCTGACCTCATACGCCGTCATGCCGCTGGTATTGGGTAACGTCAGGCTATTGAGATAGAACGCCTGGTGGATCATGTTGCGCACATCATCACGCATGGGCGTTGTTGAATAAATAGATATTATGCTGCGCAGCCATAAAGGCTGCGGATTCCCTTAACGTAAAATCAGTATGTTACACCCAGAGCTTGGTGGTGCACCCCGGGGTGAGCAGCATTTTCGTCCAAAAAAGGCATGTCAGAACAGCATTATTCCCTATTATTCAACAAAGCCGTTATGCCCTGTAAAACCCCTAACCGGACACGATCCATGACACCCTATGTGGCACTTTCTACCGCGTTCCGTAGCCAGATTGGCAAACTCTGGTCAATTAATTCTGAGCTGCCTCAGTCTAAGGCTGCACAAGCTCTCGCTGATGAAGCCTATCGCTCTGGACTGCTTAATGAACCCCGGAAGTTGTCTGGAACTGCCCTCGCGGACTGGGGACGCTCGGGTAAGATCCCCGCCTGGGCCGCGCTAAGCGCGCTACGTTTACTCATTAATAGTGGTTGGCGGCCAGCAAGCAATGTCGATTGGGCTGGCATGACGTCGTTACTCTTACGATTAGATAAAAAGCTCGACACTTCCACCGGCGCAGTGCTTGATGAGCTTTTGGCTCTCCTGCCACCTGGGTTAGATAAAAATATTGCCGCCGGTTGGTTTTGCGCAGCAATTGAGGAGCACAAGAATTTCGTACACGAAAATGTGCAGCGATGATGCCTGGTGCCGCTAACGTGGGAAATGCGCTGAGATGGAAACGATGAACGTGACTTGATCACGAGAAAAAAGTTAGCTCAATCTGGCCTTGGGGAGATCTTGCCAGCGCGTGGTATAAGCTGGGGAAAGCATATCTCGTTTCATGGCCCAGCTATTATCTATTCCTTGGCCTGCAAACCAGACTTTACCCAATCCTGAGCGGTTGATGTTGTCAATCGCAAGCATTAAGGCTTCGCTTTGCAATCGCGGCTGTATCTGATCAAACAGGTTTAGCTGGGACACGCCAGTCGGCGTAAAATTATTCAACATGATGCCGCCTTTCGCGTAGCGGTACCCATCGCGCCAAATATGATCCAGTGCTGTGACCGCTGCGGCGATAATATCACGTGTGTCCTGCGTTGGTACGGCTAGGTTCTGGCTGGTCTGATTATTGTAGTAAGGCTCTTTTGCGGCAAAAGGTGAGGTTCTGATGAAGACAACAATATGGCGGCAGTACTGGCGCTCTTGTCGCAACTTTTCAGCTGCCCGTTCGGCATATTGACAGACAGCCTGGCGCATCTCTTCATATTCGGTGATGCGGGTGCCGAAGCTTCTACTGGGTCTGAGGTCCAATCGTGTAAAAAACCACGTTAAGAAGATAATTCATTGTTTAAATTGAAATTTAATGACCTCAATTCTCCCTTCAAAATATCTTCCGGCAGGGTAAACGTATAGTGCCCCAGCATGTTGATATGACCGTGCATCAGTGGCGAAAGCCGGGCAATATGCTCATCCTCTGGCGTCTCGCCTGTTGAGCGAAGGTGTGAAAGCGCCTCCTGCATATAAAGAGAATTCCACAGTACTACTGCATTAGTGACCAGACCAAGGGCACCCAACTGATCTTCCTGCCCTTCACGGTAGCGCTTTCTGATCTCTCCACGCTGACCATAACAGATGGCTCTGGCTACAGCATGACGGCTCTCTCCCCGGTTGAGTTGGGTCAGGATACGACGACGATAATCCTCATCATCAATATAATTAAGCAGATACAACGTCTTGTTGACTCGTCCAACCTCCATGATGGCCTGAGCCAGCCCTGACGGGCGGGTACTCCTGAGCAGGGAACGGATAAGTTCCGAAGCATGGATCGTGCCCAGTTTGAGGGAGCCGGACGCCCGCATCATTTCATCCCAGTGGCTTTCAATCTTTGGCAGCGCCACACATCCCCGAGCCAGTTCATCCAGTACACCGTAATGGGAATTTTTGTCTATCCGCCAGAATACGGCCTCACCGGCATCCGCCAGCCGGGGCGAAAACTGATACCCCAGTAGCCAGAACAGGCCAAATATAATGTCGCTGGCTCCGGCCGTGTCTGTCATTATCTCTACCGGATTCAGGCCGGTCTGTTGTTCCAGTAGCCCTTCCAGGACAAAGATAGAATCCCTCAGCGTCCCGGGGATAACGATACCGTGGAATCCGGAATACTGATCGGAAACGAAGTTGTACCAGGTGATACCGCGTCCGGAACCAAAGTATTTTCTGTTAGGGCCTGAATTGACGGTTTTCACCGGGGTGACAAATCGCATACCATCCGCTGAAGCTACCTCGCCGCCGCCCCAGTGGCTGGCAAGCTCCAGCGTGGACTGAAAATCAACCAGCCGGGCATTAGCGCTGACCAGCGTTTCTGCCCGGAGGTAATTCTGTTTCACCCAGCTGAGACGGTGGCGAGTCAGTGCCGGGATATTGTGCTTTATCAGCGGTTCATGCCCGATATTACAGGCCTCAGCCAGCAATACGGCACACAGGCTGACGTTAAGATCCTTTGCTCTCGCTTCAGATTCACTGACGTGCGTAAACTCACGGGTAAAACCAGTTCTGGCGTCGATTTCAAGCAACAGCTCAGTTAAATCCACCGGGGGAAGGAGCTGTTTCACCCGGCTGCTGAGTTGTGTCAGCGCGGATGGCTCATTGAGTTTTTCCAGACTGCCGATAGTCAGGGAGGGATATTTGCCTTCATGGCACATACCTACAGCATCATTGCTGTGAAAGCGTGCGGACACGGCTTTCCAGGTCTCATCCAGCTGGTTCGCCATCTGCTCCGTGGCTTTTCTGCCATCGGTGGGGTGCCCCAGCGCACGACAGACTGCGACACGTTGAGCCTGCCACTCTTTGCCATGAAGCAGCTTCTGACGCGGATCGCCCCAGCGCTCGCTGTTTTCCAGCCAGATATCACGACGCCGCAAGGCATCCTGAAGACGCTCCAGCAGGCACAGTGAGTAACCAGCGCGTTGTATCCGGCCCTCCGCATCGTATACGAGGCGTTTCCAGGGGCCAGTGATGATATGCTCAGGCGCATCATCGAGGATGCGCTTTTTCGAGCCGATCAGTTCTGCCAGGTAATGGATTGCGGCCAGGGGATGCTCACCGTCGGGCGCAGAGCTAAAGTGCAGGTCGCGCAGTAGCGCGGGAAGGAAACGCTTTACTCGTCCGTACTGCTCCACCATTTCATCCTGAAAATTCGTGTCCTGCGGACGGGCCAGCTCGTTAACTTTATCAACAGACTCCGCAAGCCTGGCGACCGGAACGCTTTTGAATATGGTCTTTCGCAACGTACTTTCGTCAGTATTTTCATCAAGCAAAAGCGCACAGGCCCGCGCCAGCAGCAGTGCTGCCCGATCGAGATCTTTCAACGTCCTGAGCCGCTTTTTCTGTCCCGTTTTCTTCGCCTCGCGGGCGATGTCCAGGATCAGCATATCAAGCACATCGACGGCGTCATCCAGCGCGGATATTTCCTGCGCTTTAACAAATGCGGTCAGAACCGCCAGCCGCCGCACCTCAGGCATTCTGGCGATATACTTGGCTGACGTCATTCCTGCGTAGCGGGCCAGGTTACGTAATTGTATGGCCGGGAGGCCACTGAAATTCAGCCGTGAAAACTCCAGGTTTCTCAGTCGGGTATAGCGTTCCAGCGCTTCTGTAAAAGACGGGCCGCTGACCGCCACAGGACCTTTACGTAGCTGCTCCATAACCGACACCCGCTGCCCCTCGGGGACCTCAAGTAAACACGCCAGTTGTGCTGTCTGCCAGCTGTCAGGCAGCGATGCCAGTTTTCGCCACAGGCGACGATTTGCCCGCTCCCGTATTTCACCAATAATTCTTGTCAGCGTGGAGGCAGCTGGCAGTAACACTTTGTACTGAAGTAACCATGCTGTCGCAAAATCAAACATCAGACCGGGCCGTTCATTGCTGAGCCAGACGCGGACATACAGAAGACGTTTCAGCCTGAATGTCCAGGGGAAATCACCAAAATCATGATAGCCGTAGTGCTGCCTGATCAGGGCATGGTGTTCCCAGCGTGTATTATCCCTCTGTGCGTAACGGGAAAGGATTTCCGGGCGGGGAATGCCTAATTGCGCTGCCACATAGAATCGTACCCCGTCAGGGATCTGCATGAGATCATGCAGAAACGTTCCCAGAAAACGGGCGGTGGTGAGCTGAAGGGCAATTCCAAGGCGGTTATGTCTGCCCCGGCGCTGATTAACGAAATCCAGATCGCACTCATCAAGATGAAAATACCTCGCCAGCTGAACCTCATTTGGCTCGGCGGCATAACAACCATAGCTCTGGACCTGGCTGTCGGTCAGAAAATCAACACTCATCCGCAAATCCCTTTTTCGTTCATTATTCCATAATATTTTTGATGGTATCAGATATTATAAATTTTGAGACTGCTCAAAATGGCTTCAAACATGAGTATCAAAAATCGCGATTTATACTTTATGATACTATGCAGTATTAATATCGATTTGTGAGACCAATATGGCATTACTGGGATATGCAAGAGTATCAACCAGCCATCAGAAACTGACGTTGCAGATCTCTGGGCTGAAATCTGTAGGTGTCAGGGATGACAGAATTTTTACTGACATGATGTCGGGAGCCACGGACGAACGTGAAGGGCTACAACGGTTGCTTGCCCGTGCGGAAAAAGACGACATCATCATTTGTACAAAAATGGATCGGCTTGGCCGCAATACAGCGGACATGATCCACATTGTTGACGTTTGCTATAAAAAGGGGATCGCTATTCGTTTTCTGGATAATGGTCTCAGTACTGAAGGGACTATGGGTAAAATGGTTATACAGATACTTGCGGCCGTAGCAGAAGCAGAGCGAGAGCGTATTTTGGAGCGAACTAATGATGGTCGGGTAGCTGCCATGGCTGCGGGGATTAAATTTGGTCGCAAGCCCCATCAAAAATCGGCAATGGCACAGGAGCTTATCCAGCAGAAGATACCAGGTAAAGGTGTGATGGAGAAAACTGGAATTTCCCAGGCTACCTATTATCGCCTAAAAAGGCTTAAAGAGAACAAATAGTAAGCTATTCGGAATGTTTAAGCGTACACTGAGATCCAACGTCTCTGCTGGATAAAAGATATGTCTATATTTGATAGCTTTAAGATGTTTCGTGACAAATCAGTAGATGTCACATGTCCTAAATGTTCTCGCATAGCTCAACAGCATACTCATAAATTAAGAAAAAAAATGACGATGGTCTGTCCTCATTGTGGGCATTATTTTCGGGGTGGGGAAGATTAGAGATGATGTGCATATTTATGAGCAATAGTTGAGTGCTATTTGAAGCTAAATATTTCTTTTCCATTTAACCAAGCGTACTCTAATTATTAATATTGCATATGTTATTTTCATGAGTGCATTGTGATTAATTTATGAGGGGGTTCTACATGATTGCATATTTCATGCTGATTCATCGTTATCCGAAACAATTCAAGAGATTATTTAAATCTATTTATCATGAAAAAAATTATTATATAATACATATTGATAAACGTGCCGGTAGAAAAATATTTGATGAAATAGATTTATTTTTGGGTGATTATGAAAATGCATCAATATTAGAAAGCAAAGAAGCTATATGGGGAGGGTATAGTTTGGTTGATGCCCAGTTGCGTGGTATTGAAAAGCTTGTAACCAGTGGTGGAACATGGGACTATTTCATAAATCTAAGCGGTCAGGATTTTCCATTAAAAAGTCAGGAATTTATTATGGAGTATCTTAGTGCATTTGATTGCTGCGAATTTATAAAAGTAGTTAATCAAAATTTGATTAGACCAGAAACCATGCACAGAATAAAAGACTATGTAGAGGAGATAGATGGTGAGTTGGTAATATCTACTACATCTAACAGAGATTTTTTGACAGGGGTTACGCCATATATAGGTAATCAGTGGATGATACTAAGTAAGGATTTTTGCGAATTTATTACCTATAGTCCAGAACTGGCAGTTTTTAAAGAATTTTATCGCAATACATTAATTGCAGATGAAAGTTTTTTTCAGACTGTATTGATGAATACTACATTTAAATCCAGAATAATTTATGATGATAAAAGAGAAATTGACTGGATTGAGTCAAGTGATATTAAGTTGCGCCCTCGTGATTTCTTGACTAATGATTCGAAAATGCTATTAAATAGTAAGAATTTATTTGCCAGGAAATTTGATGAGAATATAGATGGCGGCATTCTCACTATACTTGAACGCAGCATTAAGCCGTCTGTCATTAGCGCTATATTATATTGAGAGTCTTTATCTCATTCCAACCAGTCACTGTAAATGACTGGTAAATAATGGGTTAGAGTAAGCTTTCGCACTGCTGACCCTGGAACCAATTAAAGTCTGCCGTTAATACGTTGATTGTCTCTGAGTACATCAATTGCGGTCTGCATCGCAACTTTATTATCTCTTCTTTTTTGCTTTTTCTGCATCACCTGCAGATATTCGAGCAGCGTCCGGGTATTAATCGCTCTGCCCTGTTTACCAACAACCAGCACGGCTTCACCAAGGATGATTTTCACTGGAGGCAATTGAGCCGGGTACCAGTCGAGGGTGTCTTCTGATTTCATCATTAATTTCTCATGGAAGGGCATTCTATCACAGATAAGGTTTTTATGCCTGAACTGAAATTACCATCATCCCTTGTTCGATTAAGTAAAGGAATTCATTGCTATTTTTTACCGTTCAGCAAAATATGCCGCCTCTAGGCAATACTGGCACCAATTGAAAGAGTAAACAAAACCTGTCTTCTTTATTATCTCTAAATATGTTCAAGAAATGCACTTAGCGTAAGTTATCATTTCGTTGGATTTTCCTCACATAAAACTAAATTTTTCAGGTGGTTAATTGCTTAACGTGGTTTTTTACACGAGTGGACCTCAAACCCCGCATCCAACTCTCCAGAGCGGAACCTACATTTCGGCTAAATCGTTCTTCGATGCGCCATTTTTTTGCGTATATGACTTATCAACATAAAACTGCAAGAGGTTATCTCTCTTAACCAACACCCGGACGCGTTAAAAAGCGCAAATCGGCCCGGATTTAAAGCGCAATGATCCTTTTAAACCCCCACTCGATCTCTCTATTAAAAACATATGTTTTCTCTCCATTAAAAAAAAACCTATTCAGAAGCTGTCCTGTGGACAGCAATAATGACCGCCCTTTCAGCGAGCTACGCTCGCGACGGTTCGGATAAATGGTCGCTATGCTCCCAATAGTTAGCACCCGCCAAAGGCGGGCAATAGCTTCAGCTAACCCATAACCATCTATTGCGTCAAAAATGACTTCGATTCTGAGCTATTAAGCCTCTAAACGGCTGTTCCCGCTGGTCACATCCGTTAAGACCCCGGAAATCACGCTCAGAACGTCGCATAGCGCCGTCCTGACCGCTCACCGGGGCTTCGGCCTTAACTTAGAAACAAAATCGCTGTGAGAACGTTATGCTTTGCAGGGAGGGGGGTTATTCGGTTCATTTTCAATGGCGTAACCGGCTGCGCCGGGTTCAGGCGCGGATATAATCACAGAGCTCTATGTGAGAACCTTGCCGCGCCTCCATGCGCTACGCGCATACCCGGACAGGCTGCGCACTGCTCGCCAGTCTTACGTACGTTTTCGGGGTAATGGGAGCGAAGCTGCAATATGACGACATTTGTGGTATACAGGAGTGAAATCACCAGCATCTTCTGATAGTTACAGATATCGGAGTACATATGGATAACTGGCAGGATAAAACTGAATGGAAAGATTTCTGGTTGTTGACTCCTGAGCAAGTTCCCCTGTTGTCTGGTATGACCGATAAGGGCCGTCTCGGATTTGCCATTCAGTTGAAGTTTATGGAGATGTACGGACGATTTCCTTCGTCAGGCAAGGATGTCAGCATGGATGTTATTCAGTATCTTGCTCAACAGCTCGGTCTTTCTGGTGATCTTTTTTCTTCATATGAACCACTGGATCGGCAGGGGTTGCGGCATCGCCAGACGATCCGAAAGTTACTCGGCTATCGCCCTTCTGCTGACAGTGATCTCCGGCAGCTTTTCGACTGGTTGTGCGCTGAGGTTTTACCCCTGGATCCGAAAGCACACCACGCACGGGAAGCTGCTTTTGACTGGTTTCGCGAGCAACGCACAGAGCCTCCTGCAAAAGCACATCTTGAGCGGGTTATTCGTTCGGCAACATACCATTATGAAGAGACTCTTTTAAGCTCTATTTACAACAGACTCACCGACAACCATAAATCTGTAATCAAGAAATTATTACCCGACAAGAAAAAAGAAACAGATGATGACTCTGATAATAAAGAAAATATATTCAGCATAATAAAAAAGGAGCCGGGAAAACCCAGCCTCGATAATATTCTCTTTGTTATTTCACAACTCACAGCCCTTGATGAACTGGGGCTGAATGCTGATTTGGTCCGGGGCATACCACCCAAATTTATTGAAATATATCGTCAGCGCTGCGCTGCCGAATCCGTCAGGGAAATCCGGCGCCACCCGGTCAGTATTCGTTATCCCATGATTATCATGTACTGCTGGCGACGTCGGCAACAGCTGACCGATGCCCTGACTGAAATGCTGATGCAGTTGATCCACAACCTCGGAACGCGGGCTGAAAAGAAAGTGGATAAAAAACAGTTTGCGGCTTTTAAAAAAGTCAGAGGAAAAGCAAAATTGCTCTTCCGGATGGCTGAAGCAACAGCGGATCAACCTGATGGTGTCATCAAAGAGGTGGTTTATCCCGTTGTTGCACAGCGAACGCTGCAACGTCTTGTGGAAGAGTTTAATACGCTGGGAAGCGATCCTGAACTTGAAGTCCATGAGTCTATCCGGGCATCTTATGGTGCTCATTATCGCCGGATGCTGCTCCCCGTGCTGGATCAGCTTGATTTCCAGTCCGGTAATCACCTGTACCGTCCCGTGATTGACGCTATTAATAATTTCAGTACGTTTAACTGATGATGAGTATCAGCCTTTTAAAGATCTGCTGGAGCATACGGAAATCGGCAAGTCAGAATTTTTCCGCGCGCTAATTCTCAACCGGATTGCCTCGCTTCCGTCTAAACCAAAAGTAACTACAGACTACAAGCGTTGCTTATTTTACTTAGCTAAAACAAGCAACAACTTTAACCAGATTGCGCATCGTCTGAACACTGATAATGCTAAAGGTATTATATCAGAAACCTTATATAAAAAATTACTCAATGCGCTTATTGGTATCAGAGAAACCTTGCAGGATATAACTAAATGATCACCCGGTATGGTGGCGGCAATGACGGGATAGCCGAGTATCTGGAGAGCGGCAGAAAAGCTGAAAGGGAATATACCCGTGACGAACTGGATCATCGTCTGATACTGGACGGCGATTTGCAAACGACGAATAAAGTTATTCATAGCATTGAGGATAAAGGGCAGGAGCGTTATCTGCATATTACTCTTTCCTTTAAAGAATCGGAGATAAGCGACGAAACGCTTAAAGCTGTCACGCAGGAATATAAAACGTTATTTATGAATGCTTATCATGAGGATGAATACTGTTTTTATGCCGAGGCGCATTTACCCAAGATAAAAAATCTGGTTGATAACCGTACGGGAGAACTGATTGAACGAAAACCACATATTCATATTGTGATCCCAAGAACAAATCTTGTAACTGAAAGGTCTATGAATCCAAGAGGTGATTTAACAAACTCTAAAACACAAGAGCAGTTAGATGCCATTCAGGAGCATATCAATAACAAATATGGGTTGATTAGCCCGAAAGATGGCGTTCGCGTGAGTGATGAAAATTATGCTAATGTATTATCTCGCGTTAAAGGCGACTTATACCGTGAGCGAAACAATGAAACCAAACGTGAGATATTTTCCAGAATAACCAGTGAAAATGTCAAATCGGCTGATGAATTTAACAACCTACTAAAAAATTACGGTGACGTTAAAATTCGTAATGAAGGTAAACCGACTGAATATTTCGCAGTGAAATTTGAGGGTGATGTTAAATTTACCAATCTCAAAATCCCATTATTCAGCCGTAGATTCATCGAAAGTCGACAATTACCTCTGGTAAAGCCTACGCCAGATCAAACAGAACGGAATCTCAGTACATGGCTGGATAAGGCCAGCCATGAAATTAAGCATATCTTTCCTAAGTCTGAAAAGCTACGGAACGTATATAAATCTATGAATGCCTCAGATAAAGCGGCATTCCTACATACCAGGATTGATGACTATGACAAACAATACAAACTTGACAAAAAAAATACTGAACGAGCGCGAGGACGGACGAGCAGTAACAAGTTTAGTCCTCAATCAGCTACCAGACTTGATAGAATTAAAACAAGAGTTGGCCTGCCACATATGCCCCAACGCGGTCTGGTTCGAGGAATCAGCGGTAGGGGAAAACCGCCCGAATCTGTCAGTATATTGTCGCATAATGAACAGTATAATCTGGCAGAGCGAATGGAAACCCGACAACATTCTGATGAAAAAATGCGACGGGATTCTGATAGACGACTCACAGAACGAGGAATAAAAACAGTTGAGCTGTCCTCCGTTCTGCATGAGTCTCTTTATAAGAAGCTTAATGCTGATGCGGAAAAAAATGAAATCCAAATTATGTCTGGTATACGCCGTGATATTGACCATGAACGATTCTTATCCGCAGCCTCAATAAAATACAACATTAAGACCGAAGACCACGCAGTTAGTCATGCTAAAGATGGTTCCCCCCGTTTTGCTGTCGAGAAAAGGAATCTCAATGCCTCAGACTTTCTGACTAAATATCTTAATTTATCCTGGAAGGATGCTAAAGAGTTCCTGCTTGAAACCTATTCTCAACAATTAGAAAATAAACCATTCGAAAAAGGAAAAATCACATCAAAGCTAAACTTTGAACAATCGAAACAGCGGTTCTTGTCAATAAAAGAATCAAATAAATCTTTGCGTGAAGTTATACGATTTGAAAAAATAAACTTGTATAATGAATTGCGTGAAATGAGAAAGCAGCTCTTCTCTATTTCAAAAGAAAATAGGGAGGTTGCTAAGGGTTTACTGATATATAAAAAATTAACCACGCTTGAAAGACTAAATGATTTGTCGTCTCAGGGACGTGATTTCATTAGTCAGTACCATAAAAATTGGAATGAGGATAAAGATAATATGAAAGCTTTAGATAAACTTAAAAACTATCTCAATCATGAAGATGAAAATAGCATATCTCAGGCTGAGAATAATTTTTCTTTAGAAAAAGCTGTCGAAGCACAGCGGCGATTACAGGAACTTCAGAAAAAAAATAGTCGCTTAAAAGATCTGGTTATGGATAAGCGAGAAGATAAAATAATTTACCGTGATCAGAAAACGGAAGCACCTGTATTCACAGATAAAGGTGATTTCATCGTTTCAGGAAAAAGTCCTTCGAATGAAGAGATCGGCGTTATGCTTGAATATTCCCAGGAAAAATTTGGCGGTGTTCTCAGGCTATCTGGCTCAGATGAATTCAAAAAACAGTGTGCGCAAATTGCCGCTGAAAAAAATATGAATCTTATTCTGCGACCAGAGCAGTTCCAAAAAATAATGCTGGAAGCCAAGAACGAACTGGCGGCCAGCCGTGAGCAGGCACCTGTTGTTGAAAAAGAGCAAGCGGTAAAACAGGCAGAAGTTAAACAAGGTGTATCTGATCTGCAGCAATCTCCCGCTGAAACAAAACAGGCTTACAAAAATGATGTTATGGCCGTCAATGAACCGACCACCTACGTTTATTTTGTCAAATTCAATAATGACCAGCCTGATGCCGCTCCTACGAGTTTTTCTCGTCTTAAGGACGCCGCAGACATGCGAGACGTTAACGCTAACCTTCATGATGTGAATAAGCAGGATGCAGTAATTTATCGTGTGGATGAAAAGATTGCCGATCAGAAGGGACTCAGTGCCGCTATGAGTGATGCAGTTCGGGTTCCTCGTCATGAGATTGAGAAAGCGCAGGGGAGGGATGTGACTGAGCAGGACGGCCAGATCCTTAATGTGATCGATGAATACCAGCAAAAATTCACCTCAGAAGGGCTGATATTCGATCGTGGGAAAGCTGAAGGGGATTTACTCCAGAAGGAGATGACGCTCGATATTGCTTCAGAAAGGCTGGAACAAAAATTCTTGCTGGAGAAGGAGCGCCAAAGCGAGCAGGAACTCGATTCTGGACTTGAACATTAATTTGCCATGCAGATGCAGGAGACCAGTAAGTAACTTTTACCGAGCCGGGTATACTGCATCGTTATTCTCCCTCTGGATTATTCACGACGGAATTGAGCAGATCGACAAGCCTTGAAGCGTGTTCCCGGGCAAGCGTTTTTTGCTGCGCGATTTTGTCGGCATCCCGGTCGGCGTAGCTGATACCGCAGGTATAAACCGGCGCCAGCAGCTCAAGATTGCACAGCCTTGCCGTGGTCTCGAATGGAATAAGATACGCTTCAATGGGATGGCCAAAGAAACCGTCAGCGGTATAGAGCGCCTGTGGCGCCCCTGTAGTGAAGGAGAGGATCAGCTTTTTACCGCCCAGTTTCGCCGTTGAGCCATGCGCGAAGCCGTGGACAAAGACCTCGTCCAGCCAGTGTTTCATTAACCCGGGCAGCCCATACCAGGAAAAAGGGAACTGCCAGACAATCACATCGGCCCTGAGCAGGCTTTCCTGCTCCGCAGCGATATTGAATTTGCCGTCCGGATAGAGCCAGTCCAGACGACGAATTTCAGCATCTGGAAGGGCGCTCTCCACTTCATCAAGGATAGTGGCGTTGGCGACGGAATGGTTCAGCTCAGGATGACCTGAAATAACAAGGATATTTTTCATTTCAATAAGTTAAATGTCTTGGTGAATATTTAACCCAGTATAGAGTGACACCATTATTTTTTTTAGAGCAGTAAAGGCTCATTCACTTTTAGGCAAAAACTAATAGTGAGTACATAAAACGACCTTAACGTACAATAATTTTCGATATCCAAACTGACCCCAGCTTACACCCTGTCGCCAGCGTCTTCCCTGAGCCGCCAGGTGCAGCCGCCCAGGCCGTCGCTGCCCCAGGATTCGCTGACGCACAGCGCGTTCTGAACCTCCAGAAACATCACCGCTGTGAGGACGATTTCATCAGGGATTAATCCCCCATAGTGGCGGACCAGTACCCGGCCCTCTGTGCGCCCGTTGCCCAGGGGGTGACCGCGGTGGTAACTGCGGATGCAGTTATCCGGGTGCGCCCTGAGCACCTGCAGAATAGCCTCTCTTTTCATCGCTGTATCCTCCGTCAGCACTCCCTGCCTTTACAACCCCTTTCAGGTGCCACCTTTTATGCCGCTTTGCGGCATAGCAACATTCCTCTTTAGGTACTATCTTTCGTGACCGGCAGGATGCTGATGCCCCGCAGGTTGGCCCTGTTGTTGCGCTGTATCCCCCCTGTCACGGGCCGCATATCCGGCAGGCGCGTCAGCAATACTTCCAGGGCGACCTCCATCTCGGCCAGCGCAAGGCGGTATCCCATGCAGTGGTGTATACCGCCGCCGAAGGACAGACTGCGTCCCTCCCGGCGCCGGATATTCAGGATTTCCGGTGAGGAAAACACCGCCGGATCATGATTGGCCGCCCCCAGGCTGAGAAACAGGCTGGTTCCGCGCGGGATAACATGGTCCGCCACCTCGATCTCGTCGAGAGCCGTACGGTACAGCATCTGGACGGAACTGTCGTAGCGGATGCACTCGGTTATGGCGGCGGGTATCAGGCTGTGGTCCTGCCTGAGACGTTCAAGCTCAATGGGGTTTTCATACAGGGCTAACACGGTGTTGCACAGCATGTTAGAGGTGGTCTCGTGGCCGGCAATAAACAGCAGGATGACGTTGGCGATGATTTCATCGTGCTGCAGCCTGTCACCGTCAGTGCCACCTCGAAGAAAAAGCGACACCAGGTCACTGGCCTCACTTCCGCGCCGGGACACGATGAGTGCGCTGAAGTACTCTTCCAGTTCTGTAAATGCCACCCCGGCCTTCAGCAGGTCTTCCTGCGTTATCTGCGGGTCGAAGACCCTGACCAGTGCTGAGGCCGAATGGCCAAGTCTGGCCGCATCAGATTCCGGTACGTTCAGCATGCGACAGATAATACGCACAGGAAGGGGAAACGCAAATTCCCGGGCCAGGTCGCATGAGTACCGGCCAGCCAGGGAGTCAGCCAGGTCGTTTGCCACGGCGAGTACCATCTCCCTTAGCGACTGAATCTCTTTTGCGCCGAAGGACTTCATGACCAGCCCCCTCAGCCGGGTGTGCTCAGGCGGATTCAGGACGAGAAACATCCTGTTCATTCCCCGAAATACCGGCATCCCTGCAGCATCGGCACCAAAACGCAGCCGGACACTGTCCATATAGTTTTTGCCGGCTCGTCTGTCATTCAGCAGGGCCTCCACGACGGCGTGGCTTCCGCTGATAATGACATTATCACCACCCCGTATGAGCGGCCCCTGCTCATGGAGTTTTCTATAAAGAAGAAAGGGATTTTCAGAATAGTCTGGATTCATTAACTCATGAAGCTGCATGCCTTACCTCCGTTTTTAGGTTCGGCTCGTTGAAGTGGGACCCCCTGTTCTTTTCGTCCATAAATTAACCTGTTCTTGATGTTGGATTGAACATATCAAAATCAGGCAATTACACAATCTTATTTACAGGGTCGCCTTTTGCAATTAAGAATTCATCCAGATCACGTCCGCGGCCAGCGCTTCTTCAATGGGTTTCGGTTTTCGCCCTTTGCCCGTCCAGGTTTTAGTCACGCCATCTTCTACAAACTGGTATTTGGGCACAGCTTTAGGGGAGGCGCTGCGCTTTTTGCTTTTTCCTTGTCCTCCAGACTGCCCCAGGAGTTCTTCCGGGGTGAACCCTTCTCCGGCAATCAGTTGCAGCAAATCCAGACGTTTCTGCTTACGTTCGGCGCGTTCTTTTACTTCACGTTCGGTATCTTCCCGGCGTTCCTCAATAACTGCGCCCAGTTTTTCGTACATATCGAGCAGTAAATCAAATTCTGTTTCGCGCGCGAACACGCGAAGCGATCTGATATTGCTCAATGTGCGGCGGATTTCATTGTTAGTGGCGGTCTCGCTCATTCATCATTTCCTTTTGGTTATCTGGCGTATTTCCACACGCCAGTCTTTTTTGTTTTTTTCATCACAGCCTATTTACGGGGTGGAAAGCCGAGTTTGCCGGTTTTCTTGTTCTCCAGAACTAAAGCCGTGTCGAATTTTTTACCGGCTTTGCTGGTAAAACCTTTAATAACACCGGTTATGCCTTTTTTCAGCAACGTTTCAGCCTGGTTAATGGTCAATGTTTTGCCAATAAACTCTTTCCATATTTTAAAGTCGCACCCGGTGCAGGCAAACAGCTTAGGACGTACCACAATGGATTTGCCGCAATGAGGGCAGGGCGCTTCCAGTCGTTCTGACTGTCCAGCCGGGCTTTTGGTTTCCCCTTTGATTTCGCCCACGGTAACATTTTGCACCTGTTGCCGCAATTGGCCGAGCAGATCTTCGACAAAGGCATCTACACTTTTATTTCCTTCTTCGATTTCCGTCTGCTGTTCTGACCACAGCGCGGTCATATCGGGCAATGTGGCACTCTCTGGCAGGGCTTTAAAAAAGGCAACAGCGGTTTCGGTTGGAACGAGTCTGCCTTTGTCCAGGGTGATGTACTGGCGGGTTTTCAACTTTTCCAGCATGTCGGAGCGGGTCGCCGGTGTGCCGATGCCACCGTGTTCATCCTTCTTGTCTTTGTCTTTGGCCTTGAGTAACGCCTTGATACGCGGATCTTCGACAAAATCAGCCACACGTACCAGGGCGGCCAGCAGGGTTGCTTCGGTGAACAACGGCGGCGGGGTCGTTTTCTTCTCATTCACAGTGACCGTGTCACAACTTCCGGCTGTCCCTGTACGCAGTGCCCTGAGCGCGTCAAAGCTGCTTTCTGGCGCATCATCTGAGGGTTCTTCGGCGTCCTCACCGCGCAGGAACGCGGTAAAGCCTGCATCGGTCGTCTGACGGGCACGACTGCTGAACGTCTCCCCGTCCACCGATACCACCACAGACGCCTCCTGGTAGCGTTTGTTTGCCATGAACTGTACCAGGTAATGTTGGGCTATAGCCTCGTAGACCTGGCGCTCTGGTTCGCTGAGTGCTGTTAAATCAGGCACACTGGCGGTCGGGATGATCGCCGTATGCGCCGTGACCTTACTGCTATCGAATGCTTTGCTCTTGCGGCTTGGGTCGATTTGCAGATCTGCAAATTTAACCATCCCCTTGAGCGCGGCCAGAACCTGCGGTGCCTCACTGAACTGCTCGTCTGACAGGTAAGAGCAATCAGAGCGGTTATAAGTAATCGCCTTGTATTTCTCGCGTAACTGCTGCGTGATTTCCAGCGTCTTTGCCGCTGTCATTTTGTGCTGGCGGTTCATGTATTGCTGCAATTTCACCAGGTTAAACGGTAACGGAGGGGCAGTCTCCTTCTCCTGCACGCCTGCGGCCTCTATGCTGGCCGTCTTGCCTTTTAAATGTTGTGCCAGGGTATCGGCATAGCCTTTGCTGGTGAGGCGTTTCTTGTCATCCTGCGGCGAATCTTCGTTGACCTTCCAGTTGGCGGCGAATCGTTGACCGTTCACAGAAAAATCACCCGTCAGGATGTAGTAAAAACTCGACGTGTGCGACTGATTAGCCAGATAACGCCGGACAATTAACCCCAGGATCGGCGTCTGCACCCGGCCAACTGACAATGTACCGTCATAGCCCTGCGCCCGGCCTGCAATGGTGTAAGCACGGGTCATGCTCAACCCGTAAATCATATCACCGGCTGCCCGTGCCAGCGCCTTACGATAAATGCCCTGGAAATCACGGTTATCTTTAAGCTGCGCCAGCGATTTTTTGACTGCCGTATCGGTGTTGTCATTAATCAGCAGGCGTTTAACAGGTTTGCTATTCCCCGCGTACTCCAGCAGTTCTTCAACCAGCAGTTGCCCTTCATCGTCCGGGTCGCCCGCATGAACTATCACATCGGCTTTTTTAATCAGAGCGAGAACGATTTGTGTATGCGCGGCATTACTGGAGATAGGTTCGTAACGCAGCGGGTAAAGTTGAAGCGGCAAATCCGCCGCCACCCATTTTTTGTAGTCTGGGTTATAGGCCTCCGGCTCGACGGATTTCAACAAATGCCCGTAGCACCACGTCACCAGATCTTCACCTGCTTCAAGGCTTTGTTGAATAAATCAGAACTTGTGACTACAGCTCCCCTAGCAGATCGATTGTTATGCGATCCGGATGCTGTTCGGCATGCCTAACAGCGTCATTTTGTTAAGCGCTTTGACCATCGCCATTGCCTCACCTACCTGCGCATCATAGTCACGTAGACTTAGATGATCGCCCAGAAGCGTTTTGAACCGGAATATCGCTGTTTCAGCCACTGAGCGTCTATGATAGCCCACTTTCTTTTTCCAGACATCGTTACTGCCGCTTAGACGCTGATCCGCAACCGCGTGATTACGCTCATGGTATCGGTCTGGCCAATATTGCGCACCACGTCGTGGAGGAATAAGAGGCTTTATCCTCTTCCTCAGCAGCACATCATGACAGTAGCGGGTATCGTAAGCGCCGTCAGCCGACGCTTCCCTGATTTTCCGGTGGGTCTGGTTTATCAGGCCCGGTAGAGCCTGAGCATCAGTCGTGCCGCTGAGTGACAAATCAGCACAGATAATTTCATGCGTCACACTGTCTGTGGCCAGATGCAGCTTACGCCACACCCGCCGTCTTTCTGCACCATGCTGCCGGACTTTCCATTCGCCTTCGCCAAAGACCTTCAGGCCGGTTGCGTCAATGACCAGATGGGAGATTTCACCACGGGTCGGCGTTTTTATGCTGATTTTAACGGTCTTTGCTCGCTTGCTGAGCAGCGAGTAGTCTGGGCATCTTAGCGGCAGCCCCATCAGTTTAAAAATGGAGTCAACGAAGCCCTGTAAAGCCCTTAGCGAAAGGCCAAACACGCGTTTCATCATCAGAACAGTGGTGATAGCCATATCTGAGTAGTGACGCGGCCGGCCACGCCGTTCAGGCGTTGTTTTCTCCGTCCATGCAGAAACGGACGACTCATCCAGCCATATTGTCAGAGACCCGCGCAGCTTGAGAGCTTTGTTGTACGTAGACCAGTTGGTGATTTTAAATTTTTGCTTTGCCATGGGGTGCAGATGTTGAAATGACGGTAGTGATCTGAGCAGATGCTCACCTAAAAGTTCTATTTATTCAACAAAGCCCTGCTTCAATATAGCCATTTTTCTTCTGGATGTTTCCGCCCAGTGCGTTTGCAATATCATTTGCAACGGACGGTTTTTCTGCGATAAAGAGTCTCATCTTAATCCTTAAATCAGTTCTGATGCATTAACTTCATGATGGACGATTAGCTTCAGGCTGCTAATCACCTTAAAAATATATCCGTTTTATTTAAGTAGATGTAATCTCAGTACAATTGGGGCATCATCAATAACTCCTTTACCAGCCATACGGATAAGCAGGGAACGTCAACCAGCTTTCAAGCAGATATTCGGTTTCTTTGTTCCAGTAAAAATAAAACCCCCTGGAGTTGAAATGGACGGAATAACCGTTAATTTCACCAATTTTTTCTGCTTTGTTGAATAAAGGGTTAACATAAAAATCATCTTCGAAGGAATCTGTTAGATTTGATTTAACATACTCCTGACGATTGAGTTTTATGATGTTGTCGCGTTCACTGTCAAAGTCTATACATTCCCCGGTTTTTATATCAAAACCACAACTAACTGTACTTCCCGTTAATGCTCTGCTTTTAAAATAATTCCATGTATTATCATCCACTGTATCAACATGCTTCTGGATAATATCAATAAAACTTGCCTTGATAGTCTCTTTCCCGTCATAGTTCATCTTTTCAGGGAAACTGATAAGAAACTCAGCCGTTTCCCCCTTACCATGATTGAATAAAGGCTTTAGCATTTCCTCGTTTTCAAATTCCGTCTTAAATGTTGCAACATCACGAACGAAACATGACATGTAGTAATAGCTGTCAGTCTGGAATAGTCCTTGTAAGTCTTCACCATGAAGCAAAGCAAACTGGCATATGCGATCATATAAATCCATTACCTTTTGATAATTTTCATTAGGGACAGTTATCTCTACCTCAGCCGCGCTTTCACTCATAACTGGAGTAACATAAACATCCGAACTGATAATCACCTGCCCTACACATACTCGATTGTTGAAACGTTCTTTATCAGATTCTGTCATCATTGTGTTATTTCTTCTGAATTTAGCCGTGAAGCCGCCGCAAACTTACTTTGTGGCGGCTGAGGGAATGGACAAGCTGGCCCCATGCAGGCACGAGATTACCAGCCGCCTGCGAAGCCAACGCCCATTGCCGAATTGTCGGATGAGTCCCATGAAACATTAAGACGAATATTCGTATTCAGTGAGGTTTTAAACTGTACTCCTGCCGCAATCGCATTGCCGTTTTGATAGTTTCCTGCTCCAATACCGTATGAAAAACGGTTTTCGGCAACGTAAGGAATTGATGCAATAGCCGTCACACCTGCAATTCCGGCATTCAGTCTTTTCTCTGCACTATTAATGCGTTTGTTCAGTTCATAAAAATTATGGTTGAAATTATTCTGTACCTGACCGATTTGCGTGTCGGTGTAGATTTTTGACTGCTGGTATTTCATATCCGTGTAGGGGTAATGGGAGCGAAGCTGCAATATGACGACATTTGTGGTATACAGGAGTGAAATCACCAGCATCTTCTGATAGTTACAGATATCGGAGTACATATGGATAACTGGCAGGATAAAACTGAATGGAAAGATTTCTGGTTGTTGACTCCTGAGCAAGTTCCCCTGTTGTCTGGTATGACCGATAAGGGCCGTCTCGGATTTGCCATTCAGTTGAAGTTTATGGAGATGTACGGACGATTTCCTTCGTCAGGCAAGGATGTCAGCATGGATGTTATTCAGTATCTTGCTCAACAGCTCGGTCTTTCTGGTGATCTTTTTTCTTCATATGAACCACTGGATCGGCAGGGGTTGCGGCATCGCCAGACGATCCGAAAGTTACTCGGCTATCGCCCTTCTGCTGACAGTGATCTCCGGCAGCTTTTCGACTGGTTGTGCGCTGAGGTTTTACCCCTGGATCCGAAAGCACACCACGCACGGGAAGCTGCTTTTGACTGGTTTCGCGAGCAACGCACAGAGCCTCCTGCAAAAGCACATCTTGAGCGGGTTATTCGTTCGGCAACATACCATTATGAAGAGACTCTTTTAAGCTCTATTTACAACAGACTCACCGACAACCATAAATCTGTAATCAAGAAATTATTACCCGACAAGAAAAAAGAAACAGATGATGACTCTGATAATAAAGAAAATATATTCAGCATAATAAAAAAGGAGCCGGGAAAACCCAGCCTCGATAATATTCTCTTTGTTATTTCACAACTCACAGCCCTTGATGAACTGGGGCTGAATGCTGATTTGGTCCGGGGCATACCACCCAAATTTATTGAAATATATCGTCAGCGCTGCGCTGCCGAATCCGTCAGGGAAATCCGGCGCCACCCGGTCAGTATTCGTTATCCCATGATTATCATGTACTGCTGGCGACGTCGGCAACAGCTGACCGATGCCCTGACTGAAATGCTGATGCAGTTGATCCACAACCTCGGAACGCGGGCTGAAAAGAAAGTGGATAAAAAACAGTTTGCGGCTTTTAAAAAAGTCAGAGGAAAAGCAAAATTGCTCTTCCGGATGGCTGAAGCAACAGCGGATCAACCTGATGGTGTCATCAAAGAGGTGGTTTATCCCGTTGTTGCACAGCGAACGCTGCAACGTCTTGTGGAAGAGTTTAATACGCTGGGAAGCGATCCTGAACTTGAAGTCCATGAGTCTATCCGGGCATCTTATGGTGCTCATTATCGCCGGATGCTGCTCCCCGTGCTGGATCAGCTTGATTTCCAGTCCGGTAATCACCTGTACCGTCCCGTGATTGACGCTATTAATATTATCAAAGTGCACCGGCATAGTAACCAGCATTATTATGCTGCAGACGATGTGCCTGTTGATGGTGTGATCCAAAAAAAATGGCGCAATATTATTATGGAAACCGGTAAACAGGGCGAAGAGCGAATTAACCGGATTAATTATGAAATATGCGTCCTGCGGGCGCTAAGAAACAGCCTTAGAAATAAAGAAATATGGGTAAATGGAGCCGATCGTTACCGCAATCCGGAGGAGGATTTACCGGCTGATTATTCTGATAACCGGGAGCATTATTATACGCTCCTGGGTGCACCTGTTGACGGAGAAGTGTTTATTGCCCAACTTAAAAAGACCCTGCGGCAGTGGCTGGAAACGCTGAATTACGGGCTTCCTCTGAATCAGAAGGTCAGTATCCGGCCGCAGGGGAAAAAACGGATACGCCTGAGCCCGTTGCCACCGCAGGAAGATCCGCCGAATACGCTGTCGCTGAAGCGTGAAATTGGACGTCGCTGGACCGATCTCGAGCTTATTGACATGCTGAAGGAGGTTGACCTGCGGGAAAATTTTTCGTCATTATTCAGAAAGTCAGGCAGCCGTGAGGTGATTGATCCGGAGACGCTGCAGCACCGGCTACTGTTGTGTCTGTTCGGGTTGGGAACTAACGTCGGCCTGAAGCGTATCGCCAGCCAGCAGCCGGGCGTCAGTTATGAAGAGTTACGACATATCAAACGGAAATTTATCCAGAAAGATACTCTGCGATCGGCCATCGCGCAGATTGTGAACGGGATATTCCGGATAAAACAGCCGACCATCTGGGGTAATGCCACCACGTCCTGTGCTGCTGACTCCAGAAAGTTCAGCGCGTATGATCAGAATCTGATGACGGAATGGCATGCCCGGTATGGTGGGCGCGGCATTATGATTTACTGGCACGTGGATACCAACTCCACCTGCATTTATTCTCAACTGCGCCGATGCTCCTCATCAGAGGTGGCCGCCATGATGGAAGGCGTTCTGCGGCACTGCACGGATATGGAGATCAACCATCAGTATGTGGACAGTCACGGCCAGAGTGAAGTCGCTTTTGCCTTCAGCTATGTGTTGGGGTTTGATTTACTGCCCCGGCTGAAAAATATTGCCCGGCAAAAGCTCAGTATCTGCGAAGCTGGTGATGCTGCATTATATCCGGATTTGTCCCCCGTGCTGGGCAAGGAAATTAACTGGGAGCTGATCCGGCAGCAGTATGATGAAATTATCAAATACACGGCAGCCCTGAGAACCGGAACCGCAGAGCCGGAGGCCATATTAAGACGATTTACCCGCAATAATGCGCAACACCCGACATATAAAGCCCTGGCAGAATTGGGACGGGCTGTAAAAACCATTTTCCTTGCCGCTATTTAAACGACGAGGGGTTACGGTGTGAAATCAATGCCGGGCTGAACGTTGTTGAAAACTGGAACAGCGCCAATGATTTTATTTTTTACGGCGAGCATGGTGAATTCACCTCCAACAGGCCAGAGGAACAGGAAATTTCCATGCTGGCGCTGCACCTGCTGCAGATCAGTCTGGTTTACGTCAACACACTCCTGATTCAGGAGGTACTGTCGGAACCGGCCTGGCGAAGCAAAATGACAGAAGCTGACTGGAGGGGGCTGAGTCCACTGATATACAACCATGTCAATCCGTATGGTCGTATCGAACTGGACATGAGCAGTCGGCTGAAAGTGGCAGCATAAGAGTGACCATAACCGGTCGGTTTCGTACACCCCTTGCAGAGGATGTACGAAAGTAAGTGTAATTTTTTTCGTACATGTATTATGATTCGGACATCCATTACGTACAGAAATTTTCACTATGTCACGAGTTTTTGCCTACTGCCGGGTCTCCACTCTCGAGCAGACCACCGAAAATCAGCGACGGGAAATTGAAGCAGCCGGTTTTACCGTTAAATCCCAGCGCCTGATTGAGGAACAAATCAGCGGTTCGGTCGCCGCCAGCGAACGGCCCGGTTTTGCCAGGCTACTTGATCGTATGGAAAATGGCGATGTACTGATTGTCACCAAACTTGACCGTCTGGGACGCAATGCGATGGACGTAAGAAAGACAGTGGAACTGCTGGCAAAGTCAGACATTCGGGTTCATTGCCTGGCGCTGGGCGGTGTGGATCTCACCAGCCCCGCAGGGAAAATGACCATGCAGGTCATCTCGGCAGTGGCCGAGTTCGAACGTGATTTGCTTCTTGAGCGCACTCATTCTGGTATTGCCAGGGCAAAGGCAGCAGGGAAACGCTTCGGGCGTCCACCTGCATTGAATGAGGAACAACAGCAGGCGGTGATCATCCGTCTGAAAGCCGGAGACAGCATCAGTGCTGTTGCCCGTCAGTTCAGTACGACGCGGCAAACTATTCACAGAATAAAGGCTGCAAATTCATCCTGTTAATCCGGAGATTTTATAACCTTAAGGGGCAATACGCCCCGGTGTTTCATACAGCCAGCCCCAGGAGGAGCTTCATGGCATCGTTAACAAAAAAACAAACCGCACAGCTTTCAGATATGAGCCATGACGTGCTGGTTAATATTATTCATGACCTGATACAGGATAATAAGCAGGCCAGGACCACACTGGTGAATGGGTATCTGTTATCAGCAGCAGAGGTACTCAAAGCCGTCGAGAAGGAGTATGCCCGACGTGCCAGAAGCAAACGTTTTTATGATTACTATGATGCCGATGCCTTTTTTGACGAACTGACACGCAGTATAGCGAACCCTCTTGTGGGTATCGCCCACGCGCTCCCCGAGCAGGCAGAAAGTCTGAGCGTAAAAATGATGCTTGAGTTCGAAAAATTCACCGGGAACGTGGACACCTCCAGCGGAAGCTGGATGGGTTACTACACCATTCTGTTGGATGCGTGGATGAAATCACTGGAAGCACAAAAAAACAAAGATCCCGCATCCATTGCTAAAAAAATATTCACCGTTGTAGAAAGAGAATTCTATTTCGGCATTGAAATATTTAAAAAATACCGAACATTACTTGGCACTGATATTTTACGTGTAATCCGTGATATGTATTATCAAAAAAAACTCCCCCGGGAAGCTCTTGGTCTCAGTATAATAATAAAAGACCTCGATTTTCTGACGATGGCGTTTAAAAACGATGAATTTTGCCATTCCACCCATTATTTTGATTATGTCAGATTACTTATGGAAGAACTGCGATCCGATGATGCACTCGCTGTATTAAACAGCCAGCGAGCTGACGATGATGAGATCGCAGATAATATCATATGGAATGAACTATTCATTCAGGCTCTGATCGAAGAAGGGAGAAAAGAGGAAGCCAAAGCCCACTGTATTACAGCATTCACTTTTCAATGCAATACCCGTTTTTATAACCTGTACACAAAAGCCGCTGAAAAAGATATCGATCACAGCCCTGTATTCCTGAAAATAGCAAAAGATACAGGGGTAGCACCATATGTCTGTTTTGCATCAGATATTGAACGGTATGACTTAATCGACGCCTGCATTATGGGCACACCAAAAAACAACCTCACTGACTCTCTGGCTTATATCACCCATTCATATTTACGGACATTATCCAGTACTCTGTATAAACATGGCTATGCGCATACGGCGACCCTTTTGCGCCGATTTTTGGTCGAGGACAACATTCAGCAATCAAAAAGCAAGTATTACAGCTATGCCGCCTCAGACATGAAAAAAGCCATCGATTACGGCGAAGGTCTGGAAGATTGCCCTCAGCTTCCGGAAACAGAGGACTACCTCAGAACGCTCTACGAACAACATAAACGTAAAACCGCACTCTGGCCGCTGATGACAGATAAAATCAAAGGATTATCGGTAGGAAAAGACGGCCTGCGCTACAGCGGAGATGCCTCATGACATCACAGGAACTGTATGACCACGCGGTGTCACTGCTTGCAAGGCGGGATTACGCATCCGGTGAGTTGGCACGGGCTCTGAGTAAGATGACGGAAAACAAAGAGAATATCGACAAGGCGTTGTCGAGGCTGGTTGAGTGTGGTTATCTGGATGATCACCGCCTGATAAAACACCTGATTGATAAACATGTTCGAAAAAAGCATGGCCCGGCCAGAATCAAACAGGAGATCAGGCAAAAAGGTTTTTCTCAGGAGTTGGTCGGGCAGATGCTGGAGAAAGTGGATGTGGACTGGTATGCAATGGCAAAGGACCTGAAAGTCAGTAAATTTGGTGATGTGGTGGTATCAGATGCTAAAGAAAAAAATAAACAGATTCGCTACCTCCAGTACAAGGGGTTTTCGATGGACATGATATTTGAGGCGTTAAGCTGATCATGGTTGTCAGAGACCATCCAAGACAAATGTCGTCATATTGTAGCTTCGCTCCCATTACCCCTTTTCGTACGGTTGGGCTTCAGACCCTTTTTAATGGCATTCAGAAATGATGCAGGGCTGGGTTGCTTCCCCTGTCCTGCAAGATTGATTTGCTGTGTTGAGGTACTTCTATGACTGGAAAACTACCCAAACCTTTGCCCCATCGTACTCGTTGCCACCTTCAGTGATAAATACATTCCCAGTGGCATCAACAACGATAGCTCCTGGTCTTTCGTGTTGTGCATCGCGTAAGCAATTTTTCCATCCGTAAACTTTTCCATTCCAGATCAGCACTATTCCCAACTGTGCATGTTCCTCGTTTGCTTTGCGCCATGCCTGTGCGATATCAACATATTTAATACTTTATAAATCCTATTTATGTACATAATATGTATTAATTAAGTATTTAATTAGTGCGATTTATGATTTGTTAAACGCACCATCTTTCGCTAGCTTTTCCCTAAATGCTTCCAGAATATATCCCGTCATGAGAAGTGAGGTAGTATTGTTACTCTTCAGTACTTCGTAGGCATCCCATAAGTCTTCAGGGATTTGGAGGTTTTTAGCCTTACGCGCTGGTTTTGCCTTTTTAACCGATTCAACCGGACTAACTTCCCGGTCAGTAGCTGTAACGTCTTCTGTTTTTGTCGCTGCGCTTTCCTGAAGCGGGGCATTTTTTGCCACGTTAGAAAGGCGAGAAAGCATATCTTTTTTAGCACTCATAAAATACCTTATTGATACTAAATATGTACATTATAAATACATTATATGTATTTATTTTTGTTGGTCCAGAACTTTGCGTATATCAAGGAATAGAGAGCGGAATGCTATCCCGGCCTTACTGTGACGTGAGGATAAATGCTCAACAACTCCTATACCTTCACCGAATTTTTCTGGTACGAGGTTATCGCGTGGGATCGGGGTATCGAGGCGCTTTAGGTTGTCGAACTGCGCTAAGTGAGCATCTATCGCTTTAAAATTTGTGCGTGAAGGGTGAGTTTTGTACATCACCAGATGTGCGGTAATTTTCGTCCCCATTTCGCGAGAAATCTCATTAAGCGCATCGCTAAACAGCTGGACACCCAATAAGTCTGAGGGGTCATCGTGGAAAGGTGAAAGGATAAGATCAGCAATAGCAACCGCAGTACGAGTGATTGCCGAGTCAAATCCACCGCAGTCCACCAAGACAGTTTTTCCTTCCTCTTTAGCTGTCAGCAGGTCCTCTGCAAATTTTTCTGCACTATCCACGCCACTCTTGAGCCTAATTACGTGCCATTGTGTCTCTACTGGTCTGAATCCGTTGAAGGTAGATACAGCCGGGGTCTGGTCGGTGTCGTAGAAGTTATCCGGTTTTACCTCTGGAGCTATGTTAATGCTTAGGGCTGATTTACCAACGCCACCTTTGGGTATTGCAACGGCAATGATTTTTCCAGAGTACGGATTGTGTTCAATTTTCTCGCTTATTTTAAAACCACGTTGGGTAATGTTTGCCACATCCTTAATAACACCTCGAGTGCCAGTGAGCTGTGGGCATTCAATACCAACCAGTCGGATATGATTATCCGCGATGAACTTTATAAACGCTTCGGGACGGACCGTTCTCGTAAATATCTTGCCAAAAGATTTCCATCAGGAACCACGGAACGATACCAAGAAAAAATCAGAAAGAAAGGGCTTAATGCAGAGGGGCAGACCGTCGCCTCTTATGTTATTGAGGAAATTTCCGCAAAAATTACGGAGGTATTAGACAATGAGAATTCGTAAAAAAATACTGGCCGTGATCATGTTCTGTGGCGTTGCCACCGGAACCTGGGCGGCAATGCCGGTCACTGATGGCACACTGATTACCGTGGTTAAAGTCGGCTTTAATGCGATCGCAACACAGATCGCATCATTTCAGTTGCAGATGGTGAACTACCTGACACAAATAGGATCAGCGATTAATCAAAATGGCAGTAAAGTGTCGACCACTATCGAGGCCGCCGCCAAAGCAGAACGAGAGTTCAGCACAGAAAAAAGCCGGCAGGAGAAAATTCAAGAAGCCAAGGCAAAATACCAAGTTGCCAACAGTATATGCAGTGAATCAGCCTCTGGTGGCGCTGTTTCCGTATCCTCCGGGAGCGCATCTGCAAAAAGCGCATTGCGTCCGGGTGGTACGGCTATCGCCAGTAAAGTGCTTAACGCAGCCGTCAATAAACCCAGTTTATCCTCGTCTGATGATGCCGCTCGGGCAGCGAATATCCATGCAGGTTATTGTGACAGCTTCGACTATGAAGCATTTGGCGGTTCTCAGGCTTGTTTATCGGTAAATTCTGCGATGCCTGGCGCAGATAAACGCATCGACTCTATTTTGTCTGGTGCTGGCAAAGAGGGTAAAGCCCCCGATCTCACTTTCACACAAGAGCAAACGGACGTTGCACGTATGTATGTGCAGAATTCTGTCCGGCGCTCCGTGAGCAAAGACTTAACCAAAGCAGAAGCCAACAGTAACGCTGGGGTACAGTACATTGGCATGAAAACACAGATGAATGCCTCCCTAAGCGCCGCGGCCGATGCACAAGAACGCGTTTTATCAGAACGGCAACCCCTGGATATCACGAAACAACTGCTCACAGAAGCCTTGCTCTCACCCAGCGCGAAAACCTATTTCGACGCTACCGCGTCTGATGTGGCCAAAAGCACTGGGAAAATGTCAAAGGCGGAATTTTTGCAATTCGAAGTGGGGCGTCGTTATTCAAATACTGAATATCAGAAAGATCTACAAGCGATGGATACCGCTAACTTAGCCAGGGAACAAATCAATGTGGCATCCCTGACCAACTGGTTGCTTCTCGAACTCCGTAATGAAATTCAAGTGGGCAACATCATCGCGGGTCAACATCTTGCTTCCAGGGTGCGTGCTGAATATGAGCCGTTACTGAATGAGCAATTCCAGGCGATCGGCGCACGCGCCGGAGGAGAGTAAGCGTGAACATAAAAAAATTCGGCAAGGTGGTGTCGGCCCCGGTATGGATTCCCTTGCTACCCGTCATTTTCACTTTCAAACGCCTATATCGAACGCATAACAACCAACGCGAATTTATTGCCCAACAATGGGCAGATATTCGGGAAAAGCTAAATGCAAAGAAAGCGGATTCAATCTCAGAGCCACTGTCTTTTGAAGAGGCCGTGCGTCTCGCTGAAGCCAATGCAGCGGCGCGTGGCGAATGTTACTCGCTAGAAGAAACCCTGTCTTTCTTCTGCATGAAAAAACGCATGATCTTGGTATTGGTGTATATGACCTTCGTCACCGGTCTTATCACCATGCTCTCGGCATCCATCCTTTACGGCTTCATGATGATTATTACCTCTTGTGTCATGACGCTGTTTGCTGTGCCCGCGCAGTTCCGCATCTGGCAGATTAAAACGCGACGCTTAAGCAGAGAAGAAAGGGGCGGATTTGACGACTTCAAGCGCGAAACTCGGTGGTTCCTCGATACGTTAAAGTTGACTAACAGTCCAACCGTAGGAAAAACGCTGCTGACCGCGCTGCTGGCTATTACGCTGGCCACGCCGTTTATCTCTCACGCTCAGTCGCTTGAAGATATTACCTCCGCCGCTGACCGGGGAACGGATTTAAGCCGGCAAGCGATGGTGTCACTGTTTGGCCAAATTGTGAATGACCCGCTGAACGGTATCACTGAAGATGGCGGCGAAACGCATGTTGCTCAAATATTGAAAATATTTAGCACTACCTTACTGATCGTCGGAACGGCAGTTGGGGGATATCTGATCACACAAAAGACGGCGCAAACGGCCCATGATGGGGTGTTTTTGGATCGGGAACGTGGCTCATTCTGGATGCCAATACGCGTCCTGGCCGCATTTTCAATGTTAACCCCATGGCCGAACGGCTGGACCCTGAGTGCGCTACTGATGCTGTATGCCGCATCGAAAGTCGGGGTCGGTGGAGCAAACTATGCAACGGATCGCACGGTTGACGCTTTTATGGTGGGTCAATCTTTCGTACTCCAGCCCGTCGCCCCCTCTACCCAATCCCTCGCCCGGTCACTGTTTGAAAGCAATCTCTGCATGTTTGGTATCAACACCAGCTTAGACCAACAAGCCAGCAGCGGTGGAATTGTTTTTCCTGACGACTACGTGAATCAGTCTCCGTTAGAAAATGGCTTTATACTGAAATCCAAAAGCTATACCTGCGGCGGTGCCACTATCGCCATTGAAAAAGAATCCTCTGTTCTCTCAACACTCGGTATCGTTGCAGAGGTTGACGTTTCCGCAATAAAAGATGCCCACGTCGAAGGTCTCAACGAGATGCAACGCACGTTGCGCAGCGGTGCTCAACAATTTGTTGAAGAAGTCATGAACCGACAACAGGAGGAAAATGCCCCCCTGGTAAACGCTGAAGCCATCGTACAAAACGCCAGCCAAGTCTATGAAAACCGTGTCACTGCGGCTATTCGGTCCTCAAATGTCAACAGCCAGTTACAGAACCTGACAAGCCAAGTCGCTGACACGATAAAGTCAGAAGGGTGGTTTTCCCTTGGCAGTTGGTACCAGACCCTTGCCGTGGCCAACAATCGAATTGGAAACTCAGCGGCCGCGAAGGGGTCCGCTTTCGGACAATCAATGGGACAAATACCGGTGACTACAGACGCTTATAAACTGGTCATGAGTGCGTACCAGGCACAGAAATCGGTGACAGACAATACCAGCGCAGGGGTTCTAACGGCCAAATCGTCATTTGAAACCAATGAAATAAAAGATCCCAGTAGTTTCTTTGGATATGTATTTAGTGCGATGGGGCAGGACATAACACGCCAACTCATCAGCATGTCAGAGAATGACTCCAATATGGTCAACCCTATCATTGCCATGAAAAACCTGGGCGACAGGTTGATCGTAGGTGCGGAAATCGGGTTTGTCACCTATGGGGCCGCAAAGGCTATCTCTTCAGGACTTAATGAGTCTCTGCTTGGCTGGGTCTCTAATAAGTTTGTTGGCGCCTCAGCCGCCATCAAAGCCATCGTAGATTTTTCCGGTCCCTACGTCACCATATTACTGGTGATGTTAATTGGTTCAGGAATTACCTTATCAATATATATACCGCTGATGCCTTATATTATATGGGTATCCGCTTGTGTAAATTACTTAATCATTATAGGAGAGGGGATTTTCGCATCTGCTCTGTGGGCCTTCTCTCACCTACTGGGAACCGGTGACGGCATGGGGCAAAAAACAGCACACGGTTATATTTTTCTGTTAAACCTGATGTTTAGACCTATTCTTATGGTAGGCGGCTTTTTATTAGGTGGCGGTATCGTCATTATCGCTGGCACATTGATTACTAAATTACTGCCCTCTGCGATTGCAAACGCACAATTTGACTCAATATCAGGAATCGTTACTATCACTGGATTCATCATTATTTATTGTTCCATGTCCATTGCCATGGTCCATACCAGTTTCAGTCTTATCAATATTGTACCTGACCAAGTGATTAACTGGGTCGGTGGTCACATGGCTTCCTCTTTAGGCAGAGATACATCTGACAAAGCAAGTCATGCAACCAATATTCTTGCGAATAAAACTGAGAATACATTAAATGGCAAAAAAGGAGAAAAAGAGAAAACACCACCTAACAATTCATTGAAATAATTGAGTTGCATGGAGTAAAAAATTGATATTCCCAGCATTCCATGGTAATATATATAAAAATAGGAGGTGCGATATGGATAAGAAAAGTAAATTAACGCGTGCAACTCTAATCTTGATACTGTCATTTTTGTACCCCATTACTTTTGGGATTACCATTGGCGGTCTTTTTTTATTTGATAAGCACCCGTCAGTCGTGGCTTTTGCTGCGTTACTGATTGTTTTCTGCGTATTCATAACAAACGCGGTACGCAAAATCCAACCGACCAAAGTATTGAATTGACAAAGCGAAATGCTTCATTTAGCCTTTCGCTAGCGCTGAGCACAGTGCTACGGAATTAGCAGTCCGTGTTTCCACGAAGTCAGCTTCCAGTAATGGTGGGCTGGGTTTGGGCAACCTTTGGGTTGGCCGGTCGTGGCCGGTACTGCTAACCTGTTCCCAGTTCACCACCAGACACGGATTAGCAGCCTGCGGTGGTGTCTCTTCATTGTCTCGAGGACCACGACCCATGAGCATGTATATCGAATGTTCCCACGATCGCACGATTAACCTCGCTAATACTGTTTCCCTCTCTGCCGGTAATAACACCGCAGTTTTTGCGCTGGATGAATGCAGTATTTTATCCGGCGATGACTCATTCATTCAATGCCGCCATAACTGCACAATAACGGTGGGTGCGAACAGTAAAATTGATGCGGGTAATTACTCAACCGTACAGGCCGGTGCTGATTCCCATGTCATTGTAGGGCCAGGTTCCAACGTGACCGCCGGTGACGGTACCGAGATACGCTTTACCTGGTGGCTTGGCAATACCCTTGAAGTCACCGTTGCTCGAATTGGTCAAAACGGCATCCTTCCAGAAACGCCATACCAGATACTCGATGGACGCGTTACAGTAATCAACTGATAATAAATCCTCCCCCGGCCCCTCGGGGGATAGAAGAAGGCGCAATAACACTTACAGACGAATCACGGAGCATAAACCTTCGGGCCTAAATTATCCCTCAGATTGACTTACACCCCTCCCACACTGCCAGACCATGGGGGTTAATGTAATTACGTTATACGATTCAACCAAACCTTATAGCACGCAACCTCACCCAAGAACGCATGACGTAGTGATCTGTACTACCACTGATGCTTAGGGCAAAACGCGCATAGCAAGAGAAGGGGCGCGTTTGCCACGTTGATACGCTTTCAACCAAAGCGAAAAGAGGCTTGATGTTGGTCATGTTTCTGTTCAAATACGCTACATCGGCAGGCCACAATGCTTGGTAGGGATATTCTGTCGCCGCGCTTGCCGGCAAACAGCTTAAGTGAGGATGAATGTTAGCCAGTAAAAAACTAAAAAAATTGAATGAGGCTGCGGTGGCCGTCGCCATTGCCTGTGTGTGGTTTGTGGTCCTGAGCAAGGTTGGTGACTGGGCGTTGTTTAACATTCCACTGGGGTACAATCTGTTTGTGCAACATCTTACCGGCGTTGCCGTTCTGCTCGCCGTGATACCTGCCTATCATCGCTGGATGGCATCACTGGAATGGGGGCGGGCCTGGCAGCGAACTTCATTACTGCCAGCGGTCGCAGTTCTCGCGATATATTCACTAGAACATGTCTATGCCAAGTTTACTGGCCAGCCTCCTGAAACCTGGGTTGAAGAAGTGTTGAGTCGGCCTCCCTGGCAGCTATTATCTGTGTTTGTCACCATCCTGTTACTGGGACCAGTGAGCGAAGAAATCGTATTTCGCGGCGTACTGCTCAACCTCTTTCGCACCTCTCGGCCCTGGACATTGTGGGCTGGCATAGTGTTCATCGCGCTGCTGTTTGCTGCTGTTCACCCTCAGTACCACCATCTAAGTACGCTTATAGAATTGATGTCACTGTCTCTCGTATATGGGTGGGCACGTCTGCGCAGCGGCGGGATGGCGCTCCCAATTCTGCTTCATAGTTTTTCATCTGCGCTTGCCGTTATCTTTACCTGGTTCGGCTGAATGATGCCCATTGCGCAATATGCATTATGCTATTATAATGCCATTGCACGTTACGCAACAACTCAGGAAAAGAGCCGTGATAAAAACGTGGAAACATAAAGGATTACAACAGCTTTACCTGACAGGTAACCCAAAAGGCGTTTTAAGTGACAAGAAAGATGTAGAGCGGATACGGCAACGGCTTTATGTGATCGATAGCGCGGAAACGTTGGATGAAATCGCAGCTTTTGCGAATTACAAGCTTCATCCACTGACAGGTAACCGTAAAGGAACATACTCAATCACGGTGCGAGCAAACTGGCGGATCACGTTCGAATTTGAGGACGGCGACGCCTATATTCTAGATTTAGAGGATTATCACTGATGACTATGTTTAACCCTCCACACCCTGGTGGCATCATTGCTGAGTCACTGGAAGATTTGGCATTATCGATCAACACCGCAGCACGTGCGCTGGGTGTCGCTCCATCGACTCTTTCCCGTGTTATGCGTGGAGATACGGCTATCAGCCCTGAAATGGCCGTTAAACTTGAAGCCGCTGGGATTGGCACCGCTCGCCACTGGCTGGCGATGCAGTCCGGCTATGACCTATGGCAT
Source organism: Symbiopectobacterium purcellii (assembly GCF_019797845.1). Taxonomy (NCBI): domain Bacteria; kingdom Pseudomonadati; phylum Pseudomonadota; class Gammaproteobacteria; order Enterobacterales; family Enterobacteriaceae; genus Symbiopectobacterium; species Symbiopectobacterium purcellii. The sequence continues at coordinate 963,137 of NZ_CP081864.1, forward strand.
GCACAGCAAGATATTGATGTTAGTGCCATCAAGACATTGGTCAAAGCACAAGTTGAACCAGCGCAACATGTCTGATTGAACATGTCATGCGTAGCGGCTTTGTTGAATAAATCAGAATTAGCCGACAGGATGGCTCCCTCTGCTACACCTGTTATCCGATCCTGACGCTGTGTGGCATACCCAACAACGTCATACGGTTCAGCGCCTTGACCATCGCCATGGCTTCACCTACCTGAGCCTCATAGTCACGCAGGCTCAGATGGCCACCCCGCAAAGTTTTTATGCGGAACCTCGCTGTTTCTGCCACTGAACGCCGGTGATAACCCACTTTCTTTTTCCACATATCATTACTCCCGCTCAGACGCTGATTCGCCACCGCATGGTTACGTTCATGGTACTTGTCCGGCCAGTATTGCGCTCCGCTTCGCGGCGGGATAAGGGGCCTGATTTTCTTTCTTAGCAACGTATCGTGGCAGTAACGGGCGTCATAAGCACCGTCTGCTGACACTTCCCTAATTTTCCGGTGGGTTTGGTTCATCAGGCCCGGCAGTGCCTGCGCATCTGTCGTTCCGCTGAGCGATAAGTCGGCACAGATAATCTCATGCGTCGCACTGTCTGCGGCCAGATGAAGCTTGCGCCACACTCTTCGTCTGTCAGCCCCATGCTGCCTGACTTTCCATTCACCTTCGCCAAAGAGCTTCAGACCGGTACTGTCGATGACCAGATGCGAGATTTCACCACGCGTTGGCGTTTTTATGCTGATGTTGACGCTCTTTGCTCGTCTGCTGACCAGCGAGTAGTCCGGGCAGCACAGCGGCAAAGACATGAGTTTAAAAATCGAATCAACGAAGCCCTGTAATGCCCGGAGCGACAGGTTAAACACACGCTTCATCATCAGGACTGTGGTAACAGCCATATCGCTGTAGTAAAGCGGCCGGCCACGACCTTCAGGCGAAGAACTGTCAGTCCATGCAGCGATGGCCGACTGATCAAGCCAGACTGTCAGAGAACCGCGTTGTCTGAGTGCTTTGTTGTAGGTGGGCCAGTTGGTGATTTTAAACTTTTGCTTTGCCATGGGGACCTGATGTTGAAACGAATTTAGCGATAAGATCCGCCAATCACCTAAAAGTTCGATTTATTCAACAAAGCCATGCGTAGCGTTATTAGCATAAACGTTAAAGCGACTTTATCTTGTAAATTCATCATCAACGCATGGGATAAATCAATATGTTAGGTAATCCAGCAATTATATTTTTCTTACTTGGGGCGGCATCTTTAGGTACTTCTTTTCTTCTCGAAGACACCCAGTTAAGTCTTTATATGAGTAAAGATCCAGACCTTAAGTTTCGTAAATTTATCATCCTATCTAAACACGTTGCAAAATATACCGGTTTTGTGTTCCTCATTATCGCTGCGCTCTGCTTCAGCTACAGACAAATTTTTTCCTGATGTGAAGAACCCGGAGCGGCCATCTGCCTGTTAGACAGGTTTTGACTTTGACAGAGTTCGCCATATGTAGTAACGTTACTACATGAAGATATTGAGTTGCTGGAGAATCGAAAATGACTATCACCACACTGTCGAGCCGGGAGCTGAATCAGGATGTTACCCGAGCCAAGAAAGCCACCTGTAATGGCCCCGTGTTTATCACGGATCGTGGCAGAACGGCGCATGTTCTTCTGAGTATCGAGGAGTATCAGAGACTAACACAGCAACGCCGGAGCATCGCGGACGCGCTAGCCATGCCAGATGCGGCTGATATTGATTTTGAGCCGCCACGTATCTCGCTAGGAACGAAGCCGGCTGATTTATCATGATGTTCGTTCTCGATACCAACGTCGTGTCTGAACTGAGAAAAGCGCGAACAGGGAAGATAGATTCGAACGTATTGGCATGGGCTGAAAGCATGGATGCCGCTGATCTCTTTGTGTCTTCGATTACTATCATGGAGTTGGAACTAGGGATTCTGTCAGTTGAACGCCGGGATGCCGTGCAAGGTGCTTTACTTCGCTCCTGGTTAGAGCAGCATGTATTACCTGAGTTTTCAGGTAGAACGCTGCCCGTCGATACTGCTGTGGCATTGCGCTGCGCCCGGCTTCATGTCCCTGATAAACGCGGGGAACGTGATGCGCTTATCGCAGCAACGGCACTGGTCCATGGGATGACTGTAGTAACCCGGAATGTGGCAGATTTCGAGCCGACTGGGGTGCAGATCTTCAATCCGTGGAGATCATAAGCGTCAGAACCCATATGCCTTTGTTTTACTGCAATGTAACGTACCATAATAGCTGTTGTGATAGTATTGCGAATAACTATAAAGGATGCGATTAATATGGCAAATAGAGTCTATTCATTATTAAAAAAAAATGGTATTAAGAAATGGGAGTTTGTTTTCTCTATATCATTATTTATTATCACATTTTCCTTTGGCGTCTATTTTCTTGACTATAATCATAAAATCAATCTAGATCTTTTATTTCTATCGTTCCTTTTTGCACTAAAGGTCACAATTCCCTGTATTATTATTTTATATATTTTCCGTTATCTGAGATAAATTTAAGATGCTGCTGACGAAATCTGCATCTCAAATGCAGAATCTGAATATGACATTCCGAGTGGTCTTCTTTCTTTAATGAAGTGCAGCTCTACCGTCAGGCCGCTCCAGCGGTCTTTTTTGCGCCTGTTGTGTGTATTTCCCGCGACACCTGGACATACTGCGCATTCTGTCCGGTGATCCCTTTGCATCGCGTAAAGCCTTATGGTTCATGCCCGGAAAGGCGTTTCAGTGAATGAGTGTCGGATGCCTTTATAACCCCTGCTGTTAAGCAGAAACTGTATTCCTTCAGCCACAAAGCATCTGTTTTTACATGGACCAATCTTCACGCCCCGTAGCGGTAGCCGCCCTGTATAAGGGGTATTTGATTTGGCCTTGATCTCAATGAAGGGAATGAGTCCGTGCGTGTTCACCCGGAACTTAATAGCCTTAGACTTTATATCCTGCTGTATCACAATCCTGAACTCGCTTTCTTGCCGGAAACCCTCATGCTTGAAAAAAGGTGTCAGGCTGTTTATCAATTCCGCTGTACCCACAAATTCATGCAGCACCGAGCTTTTCTTCTTTTTAAGAAAATCCGCGTTGTTCAAAAAAGTAAGAATTTCTTCTTTTGCTTCCAGCGTTGAATCAGGCTTGGTATAAAAAACATCACCAGAAAAAAACGTCGCGTTTCCGAAATCCAGCGCCTCTAATAATTCATCTTTATCGAATTCCAAACACACACCCTGCGATGCTCCGTAGCCGCGCCACTGGCTCAGCAGGTCAGGTTCCTGGCAGAATGAAATATTATAGTTACATCTTGCCTGAAATAACCTATGTCCAGCGAGTGTATCACGAAGGATTTTAATACTTTTCTCACTCAGATCTTCCTTCAGATGTTCTAGGGTATTTTCGAATGCTTTAAGGCCATGATGCATTTCCTCTTCGTCATTGAGAAAATACAGATTGGTCGCCCACAGAGAATGATGTTCAACAATGCCATTGAGTCCGTTCAGGTCTGTATAATGATATAGTTTCATTCAGCGCTTAATCCCCGCCAGTTGTTATACCTGGAGTATACCCCATTGCCGATACCTGCATCATAGGTTCCACACCAGTTTGGACGTTCAGGTTATTCTGTCCAGTTATCCCGACCTTATCCCCGGTTTCTGTGGATAATCAACATCTAGTGTCTCGATGATCTGACCGGCGCACAACATGTAGTGTCTGCCCTCTGGCCATCGCCCCTGCCCATTCTGTGGCACAACGTTTTCCCAGACCAGAAGAGTCCGATACTGACGAAAAATTTTAGCCCGCACCACAGCCGATTGGAATTTACTATTTACACAGAGTTCTGCTTGTCAAACCGGAAATTTTTAATTAATAATACTGGATTGATGAACAGTTATTTAGATATCAATGAAAGCAGAACTCTTCGCACCGCTGACTGGCGTACCTCTAGCACTGCCCCTATTCGCTGACCTCTGTCCTGCCGGGTTCCCCTCGCCAGCTCAAGATTATATCGAGCGCCAACTGGACCTCAATGAGTATTGCATACTGCATCCAGCGGCCACGTTTTTTGTACGCGCCACCGGGGATTCGATGGCAGAAGCGGGCATACTCTCCGGTGATCTGCTGATTGTAGATAAAGCATTAATGCCTTCCCACGGCGATATCGTTATCGCGGCGGTTGAGGGCGAATTTACCGTCAAGCGACTCTGTACGACACCACGCCTGTGCCTACAACCGATGAATCCTGCCTATGCCCCCATTTTTGTGGACCCTGATGACTTAGACATCTTTGGCGTAGTGATACACGCCATTCACACATTGCGCTGAGGTGGCCATGTTTCTTCTTGCAGATGTCAACGCGATGTACGCCAGTGTCGAACAACTGTTTCGTCCTGATTTAAAAGGCAAGCCTGTTATTGTTCTCAGCAACAATGACGGTGCCATTGTTGCACTCAACCGCCAGGCTAAAACTCTCGGCATCAAACGTGGCTTACCTTTTTTCCAAGCTAAGCCCCTTATCGATCGCCACCAGGTGGCCTGCTTCAGTTCCAACTACGCGCTGTATGGCGAATTAAGCGCCCGTGTTATGGCGATTTTAGAATCGATGGCCCCAAAAATTTTCGTTTACTCCATTGACGAAGCCTTCTTGCAGATTGACGGTATCGAGGCCAGCGAACCGCTGGCACATTATGGCCATCGTGTACGTGCGACTGTATTGCAACAAACCGGCCTCACCTGCGGCATTGGTATCGCACAGACATTAACGCTCGCCAAGCTAGCCAATCATGCAGCCAAGACCTGGCCTGCGACTGGAGGTGTGGTCGATTTGAGTGACCGCGTTCGCCAGCGTAAGCTGATGGCGCTGCTACCGGTTGAGGAAGTGTGGGGAATTGGCCACCGGATCAGCGTCAAACTGAATGCCATGGGTGTCAAAACGGTGCTTCAACTGGCCGATGCCAATATTCATCTGATGAAAAAGGCTTTTGGCGTGGTTGTTGAGCGGACGGTACGTGAACTGAATGGTATTGCCTGCATCTCTGTCGAAGAACTACCAGCGAAGCAGCAGATCGTCTGGTCTGTAGTAGAGGGGTTTGAGGTCCACTCGTGTAAAAAACCACGTTAAGCAATTAACCACCTGAAAAATTTAGTTTTATGTGAGGAAAATCCAACGAAATGATAACTTACGCTAAGTGCATTTCTTGAACATATTTAGAGATAATAAAGAAGACAGGTTTTGTTTACTCTTTCAATTGGTGCCAGTATTGCCTAGAGGCGGCATATTTTGCTGAACGGTAAAAAATAGCAATGAATTCCTTTACTTAATCGAACAAGGGATGATGGTAATTTCAGTTCAGGCATAAAAACCTTATCTGTGATAGAATGCCCTTCCATGAGAAATTAATGATGAAATCAGAAGACACCCTCGACTGGTACCGGGGTTTGAGGTCCACTCGTGTAAAAAACCACGTTAAGCAATTAACCACCTGAAAAATTTAGTTTTATGTGAGGAAAATCCAACGAAATGATAACTTACGCTAAGTGCATTTCTTGAACATATTTAGAGATAATAAAGAAGACAGGTTTTGTTTACTCTTTCAATTGGTGCCAGTATTGCCTAGAGGCGGCATATTTTGCTGAACGGTAAAAAATAGCAATGAATTCCTTTACTTAATCGAACAAGGGATGATGGTAATTTCAGTTCAGGCATAAAAACCTTATCTGTGATAGAATGCCCTTCCATGAGAAATTAATGATGAAATCAGAAGACACCCTCGACTGGTACCGGGGTTTGAGGTCCACTCGTGTAAAAAACCACGTTAAGCAATTAACCACCTGAAAAATTTAGTTTTATGTGAGGAAAATCCAACGAAATGATAACTTACGCTAAGTGCATTTCTTGAACATATTTAGAGATAATAAAGAAGACAGGTTTTGTTTACTCTTTCAATTGGTGCCAGTATTGCCTAGAGGCGGCATATTTTGCTGAACGGTAAAAAATAGCAATGAATTCCTTTACTTAATCGAACAAGGGATGATGGTAATTTCAGTTCAGGCATAAAAACCTTATCTGTGATAGAATGCCCTTCCATGAGAAATTAATGATGAAATCAGAAGACACCCTCGACTGGTACCGGGGTTTGAGGTCCACTCGTGTAAAAAACCACGTTAAGCAATTAACCACCTGAAAAATTTAGTTTTATGTGAGGAAAATCCAACGAAATGATAACTTACGCTAAGTGCATTTCTTGAACATATTTAGAGATAATAAAGAAGACAGGTTTTGTTTACTCTTTCAATTGGTGCCAGTATTGCCTAGAGGCGGCATATTTTGCTGAACGGTAAAAAATAGCAATGAATTCCTTTACTTAATCGAACAAGGGATGATGGTAATTTCAGTTCAGGCATAAAAACCTTATCTGTGATAGAATGCCCTTCCATGAGAAATTAATGATGAAATCAGAAGACACCCTCGACTGGTACCCGGCTCAATTGCCTCCAGTGAAAATCATCCTTGGTGAAGCCGTGCTGGTTGTTGGTAAACAGGGCAGAGCGATTAATACCCGGACGCTGCTCGAATATCTGCAGGTGATGCAGAAAAAGCAAAAAAGAAGAGATAATAAAGTTGCGATGCAGACCGCAATTGATGTACTCAGAGACAATCAACGTATTAACGGCAGACTTTAATTGGTTCCAGGGTCAGCAGTGCGAAAGCTTACTCTAACCCATTATTTACCAGTCATTTACAGTGACTGGTTGGAATGAGATAAAGACTCTCAATATAATATAGCGCTAATGACAGACGGCTTAATGCTGCGTTCAAGTATAGTGAGAATGCCGCCATCTATATTCTCATCAAATTTCCTGGCAAATAAATTCTTACTATTTAATAGCATTTTCGAATCATTAGTCAAGAAATCACGAGGGCGCAACTTAATATCACTTGACTCAATCCAGTCAATTTCTCTTTTATCATCATAAATTATTCTGGATTTAAATGTAGTATTCATCAATACAGTCTGAAAAAAACTTTCATCTGCAATTAATGTATTGCGATAAAATTCTTTAAAAACTGCCAGTTCTGGACTATAGGTAATAAATTCGCAAAAATCCTTACTTAGTATCATCCACTGATTACCTATATATGGCGTAACCCCTGTCAAAAAATCTCTGTTAGATGTAGTAGATATTACCAACTCACCATCTATCTCCTCTACATAGTCTTTTATTCTGTGCATGGTTTCTGGTCTAATCAAATTTTGATTAACTACTTTTATAAATTCGCAGCAATCAAATGCACTAAGATACTCCATAATAAATTCCTGACTTTTTAATGGAAAATCCTGACCGCTTAGATTTATGAAATAGTCCCATGTTCCACCACTGGTTACAAGCTTTTCAATACCACGCAACTGGGCATCAACCAAACTATACCCTCCCCATATAGCTTCTTTGCTTTCTAATATTGATGCATTTTCATAATCACCCAAAAATAAATCTATTTCATCAAATATTTTTCTACCGGCACGTTTATCAATATGTATTATATAATAATTTTTTTCATGATAAATAGATTTAAATAATCTCTTGAATTGTTTCGGATAACGATGAATCAGCATGAAATATGCAATCATGTAGAACCCCCTCATAAATTAATCACAATGCACTCATGAAAATAACATATGCAATATTAATAATTAGAGTACGCTTGGTTAAATGGAAAAGAAATATTTAGCTTCAAATAGCACTCAACTATTGCTCATAAATATGCACATCATCTCTAATCTTCCCCACCCCGAAAATAATGCCCACAATGAGGACAGACCATCGTCATTTTTTTTCTTAATTTATGAGTATGCTGTTGAGCTATGCGAGAACATTTAGGACATGTGACATCTACTGATTTGTCACGAAACATCTTAAAGCTATCAAATATAGACATATCTTTTATCCAGCAGAGACGTTGGATCTCAGTGTACGCTTAAACATTCCGAATAGCTTACTATTTGTTCTCTTTAAGCCTTTTTAGGCGATAATAGGTAGCCTGGGAAATTCCAGTTTTCTCCATCACACCTTTACCTGGTATCTTCTGCTGGATAAGCTCCTGTGCCATTGCCGATTTTTGATGGGGCTTGCGACCAAATTTAATCCCCGCAGCCATGGCAGCTACCCGACCATCATTAGTTCGCTCCAAAATACGCTCTCGCTCTGCTTCTGCTACGGCCGCAAGTATCTGTATAACCATTTTACCCATAGTCCCTTCAGTACTGAGACCATTATCCAGAAAACGAATAGCGATCCCCTTTTTATAGCAAACGTCAACAATGTGGATCATGTCCGCTGTATTGCGGCCAAGCCGATCCATTTTTGTACAAATGATGATGTCGTCTTTTTCCGCACGGGCAAGCAACCGTTGTAGCCCTTCACGTTCGTCCGTGGCTCCCGACATCATGTCAGTAAAAATTCTGTCATCCCTGACACCTACAGATTTCAGCCCAGAGATCTGCAACGTCAGTTTCTGATGGCTGGTTGATACTCTTGCATATCCCAGTAATGCCATATTGGTCTCACAAATCGATATTAATACTGCATAGTATCATAAAGTATAAATCGCGATTTTTGATACTCATGTTTGAAGCCATTTTGAGCAGTCTCAAAATTTATAATATCTGATACCATCAAAAATATTATGGAATAATGAACGAAAAAGGGATTTGCGGATGAGTGTTGATTTTCTGACCGACAGCCAGGTCCAGAGCTATGGTTGTTATGCCGCCGAGCCAAATGAGGTTCAGCTGGCGAGGTATTTTCATCTTGATGAGTGCGATCTGGATTTCGTTAATCAGCGCCGGGGCAGACATAACCGCCTTGGAATTGCCCTTCAGCTCACCACCGCCCGTTTTCTGGGAACGTTTCTGCATGATCTCATGCAGATCCCTGACGGGGTACGATTCTATGTGGCAGCGCAATTAGGCATTCCCCGCCCGGAAATCCTTTCCCGTTACGCACAGAGGGATAATACACGCTGGGAACACCATGCCCTGATCAGGCAGCACTACGGCTATCATGATTTTGGTGATTTCCCCTGGACATTCAGGCTGAAACGTCTTCTGTATGTCCGCGTCTGGCTCAGCAATGAACGGCCCGGTCTGATGTTTGATTTTGCGACAGCATGGTTACTTCAGTACAAAGTGTTACTGCCAGCTGCCTCCACGCTGACAAGAATTATTGGTGAAATACGGGAGCGGGCAAATCGTCGCCTGTGGCGAAAACTGGCATCGCTGCCTGACAGCTGGCAGACAGCACAACTGGCGTGTTTACTTGAGGTCCCCGAGGGGCAGCGGGTGTCGGTTATGGAGCAGCTACGTAAAGGTCCTGTGGCGGTCAGCGGCCCGTCTTTTACAGAAGCGCTGGAACGCTATACCCGACTGAGAAACCTGGAGTTTTCACGGCTGAATTTCAGTGGCCTCCCGGCCATACAATTACGTAACCTGGCCCGCTACGCAGGAATGACGTCAGCCAAGTATATCGCCAGAATGCCTGAGGTGCGGCGGCTGGCGGTTCTGACCGCATTTGTTAAAGCGCAGGAAATATCCGCGCTGGATGACGCCGTCGATGTGCTTGATATGCTGATCCTGGACATCGCCCGCGAGGCGAAGAAAACGGGACAGAAAAAGCGGCTCAGGACGTTGAAAGATCTCGATCGGGCAGCACTGCTGCTGGCGCGGGCCTGTGCGCTTTTGCTTGATGAAAATACTGACGAAAGTACGTTGCGAAAGACCATATTCAAAAGCGTTCCGGTCGCCAGGCTTGCGGAGTCTGTTGATAAAGTTAACGAGCTGGCCCGTCCGCAGGACACGAATTTTCAGGATGAAATGGTGGAGCAGTACGGACGAGTAAAGCGTTTCCTTCCCGCGCTACTGCGCGACCTGCACTTTAGCTCTGCGCCCGACGGTGAGCATCCCCTGGCCGCAATCCATTACCTGGCAGAACTGATCGGCTCGAAAAAGCGCATCCTCGATGATGCGCCTGAGCATATCATCACTGGCCCCTGGAAACGCCTCGTATACGATGCGGAGGGCCGGATACAACGCGCTGGTTACTCACTGTGCCTGCTGGAGCGTCTTCAGGATGCCTTGCGGCGTCGTGATATCTGGCTGGAAAACAGCGAGCGCTGGGGCGATCCGCGTCAGAAGCTGCTTCATGGCAAAGAGTGGCAGGCTCAACGTGTCGCAGTCTGTCGTGCGCTGGGGCACCCCACCGATGGCAGAAAAGCCACGGAGCAGATGGCGAACCAGCTGGATGAGACCTGGAAAGCCGTGTCCGCACGCTTTCACAGCAATGATGCTGTAGGTATGTGCCATGAAGGCAAATATCCCTCCCTGACTATCGGCAGTCTGGAAAAACTCAATGAGCCATCCGCGCTGACACAACTCAGCAGCCGGGTGAAACAGCTCCTTCCCCCGGTGGATTTAACTGAGCTGTTGCTTGAAATCGACGCCAGAACTGGTTTTACCCGTGAGTTTACGCACGTCAGTGAATCTGAAGCGAGAGCAAAGGATCTTAACGTCAGCCTGTGTGCCGTATTGCTGGCTGAGGCCTGTAATATCGGGCATGAACCGCTGATAAAGCACAATATCCCGGCACTGACTCGCCACCGTCTCAGCTGGGTGAAACAGAATTACCTCCGGGCAGAAACGCTGGTCAGCGCTAATGCCCGGCTGGTTGATTTTCAGTCCACGCTGGAGCTTGCCAGCCACTGGGGCGGCGGCGAGGTAGCTTCAGCGGATGGTATGCGATTTGTCACCCCGGTGAAAACCGTCAATTCAGGCCCTAACAGAAAATACTTTGGTTCCGGACGCGGTATCACCTGGTACAACTTCGTTTCCGATCAGTATTCCGGATTCCACGGTATCGTTATCCCCGGGACGCTGAGGGATTCTATCTTTGTCCTGGAAGGGCTACTGGAACAACAGACCGGCCTGAATCCGGTAGAGATAATGACAGACACGGCCGGAGCCAGCGACATTATATTTGGCCTGTTCTGGCTACTGGGGTATCAGTTTTCGCCCCGGCTGGCGGATGCCGGTGAGGCCGTATTCTGGCGGATAGACAAAAATTCCCATTACGGTGTACTGGATGAACTGGCTCGGGGATGTGTGGCGCTGCCAAAGATTGAAAGCCACTGGGATGAAATGATGCGGGCGTCCGGCTCCCTCAAACTGGGCACGATCCATGCTTCGGAACTTATCCGTTCCCTGCTCAGGAGTACCCGCCCGTCAGGGCTGGCTCAGGCCATCATGGAGGTTGGACGAGTCAACAAGACGTTGTATCTGCTTAATTATATTGATGATGAGGATTATCGTCGTCGTATCCTGACCCAACTCAACCGGGGAGAGAGCCGTCATGCTGTAGCCAGAGCCATCTGTTATGGTCAGCGTGGAGAGATCAGAAAGCGCTACCGTGAAGGGCAGGAAGATCAGTTGGGTGCCCTTGGTCTGGTCACTAATGCAGTAGTACTGTGGAATTCTCTTTATATGCAGGAGGCGCTTTCACACCTTCGCTCAACAGGCGAGACGCCAGAGGATGAGCATATTGCCCGGCTTTCGCCACTGATGCACGGTCATATCAACATGCTGGGGCACTATACGTTTACCCTGCCGGAAGATATTTTGAAGGGAGAATTGAGGTCATTAAATTTCAATTTAAACAATGAATTATCTTCTTAACGTGGTTTTTTACACGATTGGACCTCAGACCCAGATGCCTGAATGCTGGTTGTGATGATTAAAAAATGAGCGCTGGATGCTTCAGGGCGAGCAAAATTCTCCGGCGTCAACCGGAGGGCAGGGAAGTTAATCAAACAAAATTGGGGGGGGCAAGGCGGCTATAATTGCCTCTGGCCATGATAGTACGTTCGCTAGTACGTCGCTGGACTTCATTAAATACGGCTAGCTTATCCGCCGGGAATCGACCATCTGCAATTTCTCGCGTCAATTCACGTTTAACCAATAGCTCAATATCTTTTCGACTGCGTTCCGCATCACGCTTTGCCCTGGCTCTTTTAAGCCCATGCTCGCGACGTTCGCGGTGATACTCACGGAATTTGCTTCGCACATAGCTGAAGGCGCGGTTAGCCAGCTCTTCTAAGTCAAGCCGCAGCAAACCCTTCTTCTCGCGTTGCTTATTCTGCCACTCGGCGCGACTGTTTCGCGCAGCTTCCAGAGACTGCATTGATACGTCTAAGGCTTCAAATAACGCGGGAGTGAACTGAATGTTCGACGGGGCATTACAGCCAAGTTCTGCCAAAAACTCAGTATCATAGGAGATCATGCCAAAATCCTTGTCTAAAGACTCTAACGCACGGGTAACACGGGTTATGGATAAATTTCCACGGTTAGATTCCGTAGCCAGATCGCATTCAATAGCGAGAGTTGTCACTGAACACTGGACACGTCCACGTTCACCGGCGAGAGGATCATAGTGAAAACACATCCCCTGGAGTAGGGCATTGATTGCTTTGCAGCGTAAAGGGGCTGGCTTGCGCTGGCGTTTACCTAATGAACGCGAAAATGCAACGTGCATAAGGAAGTCGAAACGCTCAGTGAATCCCTGTGCTTTGTCCATCAGTTTCCGACAAAACGGGAGTGTCCGTTTATCGTCAGGTTCGACAAATTTCGGATTAGGGTTTTTGACCTGTTTGTAATGACTAACAGACGTAATTGATTGTTCAGTCACGCCCGCCCGCACTTATGGCGGAGTAGGGGGGTTGTAAGTGATTATACATTTGCTATAATCCTTCTCAGGCCAGCGCCTGCTTTACGACCCCCTGATATCATTCGGCTCCGCCAAGATTCGAGATGATTTCGGGGGGTTCTTGCATTCAGGGGTTCGGCATTTGCCTATTCCCCCATCCCTAGACGCTATTACCGGGAACGTCCTACCCGTAACAATGCATAAGCCAGCCTAATCTAGCACGTTCAATTGTGACGATCAAACCGCGCTTACAATGAGATTCACCCTAACAATTTGTTCTATATGAACAAATCTCAATTTTCATTAGACTCATGAATCATAAATCTAAGGAAAATGTAGATTAAAAAACTGCCAAATCAGGCAGTCACATTAGTTAGCTTGAGACTTTTTACCTATCTCGGCCAGTTCTAAAAGTTTTCCAAATTCTTCTGCTGAAACACAGTAAAAGGCGGGGTAGTTACGGCTCATGATAGCCAGAGCGCCTTTGCCAGAATTGACACACTCAACCGGGTTTTTCCTGAATTCAGTGATGCTGATAACCCTGCCGCTATGGATTACTTGAGTCATGTGTAAATTCCTCTAATCACAACCTTTGAACCAATCATAGGCACAAAATCATACGTGATCAAGTACAAATAAAAGTACGTGATCTGTACGCAGGAAAGTACACGATCTCGATCACAAAAAAATCAAGTCGATGCCTGGCTTCAGAACTAGGGCCTGTTGACAATCATCGCCAAGAACCTGTTTTTTTGTAAAAGAATCTGTTTACATTCTGTCTTTTTTGGAAAAGCAGAATGCCAAGATTGATGCTCAGTGATGACCAATACGAACGGATTAGCCCGTTTTTGCCGGGAAAGGATTCGGAGCCGGGACGAACAGCAGCAGATAATCGGCTTTTTGTCGAAGCGGTTTTATGGATCGCCCGAACTGGAAGCCCATGGAGAGATTTACCACCCGATTTCGGACTCTGGAACTGTGTGTACAAACGCTTTGCCAGATGGTCACGGGCAGAAATATGGCATTCCGTTTTTGCTGAACTTGCGGGCGATGCCGATTTCGAGGAAATCTTCATCGACAGCACTATCGTACGGGTTCATCAGCATGCAGCGGGCGCTCCCAAAAAAACGGTGACCAGTCGATTGGTCGTTCTCGCGGGGGATTGACAACCAAGATTCACGCTCTGGTTGATGGGCTGGGCATGCTTGCCCGTTTTAGTTTGACTGGTGGTCAAAAGAGCGACACCAGAGAAGCATTGCCTTTACTTGGTGAATTGAAACCTTCAAGCTTGGCTGCAGACAAAGCCTACGATACGAATGTGATTCTACAATATCTGGAGTCGGTAGGCATTCAGGCTGTCATCCCCAGCAAAGAGAATCGCCGTGAGCAACGCCCACTGGACAAACATCTTTACGCTTCACGCAATTTGATCGAACGTTTCTTTTGCCGTATCAAGCAATTTCGACGCGTAGCTACACGCTTCGACAAACTCTCAAAACGCTTCGCATCATTCGTTGCGCTCGCTGCTGCATTCGTCTGGCTGTGTTAATTGTCAACAGCCCCTAGGATATTTTCTTATAAGAAATATCTCAAATATTGCCGCTTCACCGACAATTACACGCAATAGGGTGTGTCAATCCGTCATAATACCGCTTTGGACAGACTTCTCCCCGCGGCCTGTTTCCCTAGACCAGACTTTCCCTGTCATGTGACGGTTCAAGTCTCGCAACAACATTGATGGTTTACGAGAAGCAAAGATGTATCTGAGACGTGTGATATTTACCCTTTTCCCTTTTCTGTTTTCACTTCCTTCCCTCGCTGCCTCAACGGATTTCCCCGTGGACATGTCGAAGGGGACTGTGCAGAGCAGTGGCCAGGGCAGTTGGTGGCAAAAAGCCAAATTTAATCTATCAGAAACCTGGTCGAACTCGTCAAGTCAGGAACTGTATATCCCGGCTATCACCTGGCATAACCGCTGGACTTACGACAAAGAGAAAACCGACAAGTACAATGAACGCCCTTGGGGCGCGGGCTATGGTGTGTCGCGGCTGGATGCCGACGGTGATTGGCATGGCCTCTATCTGATGGCGTTCAAAGACTCCTTTAACAAATGGGAGCCGATCGGCGGTTATGGCTTTGAGAAACGCTGGACGCCGACCACCAACCCGGATTTTCAATTGGGTGCTGGCTTCACCGCTGGCGTCACCATGCGGGACAACTGGCACTATGTCCCGATCCCGGTGTTATTGCCGCTGGTTTCGGTGAACTATCAGCGTCTTTCATTTCAGGCGACTTACATTCCAGGTACCTACAACAACGGCAACGTCTTTTTTGCCTGGCTGCGCTGGCAAATCTGATTGTTCGTATATAAACCAAATGTAAACCAAATGTAAACCGCATTGGTCGAGGATTATGCAGCCAATGCGGTACAATGGTGCCTTATCGTTTTTTGCTAGGGTGTCAGCGTGTTACTACTGGTCATTACCACCATTCTGTGGGCATTTTCATTTAGCCTGATTGGCGAATTTCTGGCGGGGCAGGTCGATAGCTGGTTCTCTGCCATGTTTCGTTTAGTGCTGGCCGCCGTGGTTTTTCTGCCGTTCCTGCGTTGGCGTGGTTATTCAGCCAAGGTATTGGGACTGTATTTGCTGATTGGCGTGATCCAACTCGGCGTGATGTACCTGCTGCTGTTCCGTAGTTATCTCTATCTCGATGTTCCGACCCTGCTGCTGTTTTCGGTGATGACGCCGCTGTACGTCACATTGATTTACGATGTGATTAGCGGACGGCGCTTGCGCTGGGGCTATGCCTTTAGCGCGTTGCTGGCGGTATTGGGGGCCGTAGTCATCCACTATCATGGCGTCAGCGCGCATTTTTGGCATGGTTTTCTGCTGATTCAGGCTGCCAATATTTGCTTCGCCGCAGGGCAAGTGGGCTATAAACGCCTGATGGAACTGCACCCAATGCCGCAGCACAGTGCGTTTTCCTGGTTTTATCTGGGAGCGGGATTGGTGACGCTGGTGGCGTGGGGACTGTTTGGCAACCTCACCAAGCTACCCACTGCCCCGATACAGTGGGGCGTGTTGGTTTTCCTGGGCGCGATTGTCTCCGGCCTGGGCTATTTCATGTGGAACTACGGTGCTACCAAGGTGGATGCGGGTACGCTGAGCATCATGAACAACTTTCACGTCCCTGCCGGACTGCTGGTTAACTTCCTCTTCTGGCAAAAGACGCCCGACTGGGGGCGCTTCGCTCTGGGTTCGCTGATTATCCTTGCGGCTTTGTGGGTACACCAGCGCAGGGTCGTGCAGCATCCCGCACGAACGGCAGATGCGAACACGCGTGCTGGCGGGCAGAACGAATAAAGGCTTCAAGCACCGGCTGGCGCTGCTCTCCATCGCGTACCGCAGCGTACAGTCGGCTCCACAGCCCCTCGCCCAGCGTTTTGGTCACCACCAATCCCTGACGTTCAAAACTTTCCACTACCCAGTGTGGCAGCGCGGCAATTCCCATGCGTGCCGCCACCATCTGAATCAGCAACAGGGTGTTATCCACGCTCTTTAGCGTTGGGCTGACGCCTGCCGGTTGCAGGAAATGACGCCAGATGTCCAGGCGCTGGCGCTGAACCGGATAGATCATCAGGATCTCACTGGCGAGATCCTCCGGTGAGACAGTCTCTTTATTCGCTAATGCATGGTCCGGCGCCAGCACCAATCTCACTTCAAAATCAAACATCGGTGAATAGTGCAATCCACTGCGCGGCAAAATGTCCGATGTCATCACCAGGTCCAGCTCTCCCTGTTGCAGTGCCGGTTGGGGATCAAAGGTGACACCGGATTTGAAATCCATGTTCACCTGTGGCCATTGGCTGTGGAAATGCTCCAGCGCGGGCGTCAGCCACTGAATACAGCTATGGCACTCAATCGCCAGACGCAGCGTGGTCTGATGCGGTTCGTTGCATGCCTGCAATGCCTGTTGAATCTGGGGCAACACCTGATCGGCCAATTGCAGCAGGATTTCCCCCTGAGGGGTAAAGCGCAGCGGTTGGCTCTTACGGACAAACAGCCGAAAACCCAGACGCTGCTCCAGCTCACTGAACTGGTGGGAAAGCGCCGATTGCGTCTGGTGAAGCTGCGCGGCGGCGGCGGCCAGCGAGCCTGTGCCGCGTAATGCTTGCAGTGTCCGTAAGTGTTTCAGTTCGATCATGAGAGTCCTTCACAATGACAGTGAATAATTTGCGCTTGTGCATTATACAGTACCTGTTGATTATGGATGTGTAAACATCTGGACGGCTAAATGAGGATCAACGATGGCAATTTTAAATCACACACTGGGTTTTCCGCGCGTCGGACTGCGCCGTGAACTGAAAAAAGCGCAAGAAGGCTATTGGGCAGGCAACCTTACTCAGGCTGAACTGCTGGAAGTGGGCAAATCGCTGCGGGCACGTCACTGGCAACAGCAGAAAGAGGCGGGCGTTGACCTGCTGCCGGTGGGTGATTTTGCCTGGTACGATCACGTGCTGACCACCAGCCTGCTGCTGGGGAACGTGCCTGCGCGTCACCAAAATGCCGATGGCAAGGTTGATATCGATACGCTGTTCCGCATTGGTCGTGGCCGTGCGCCGACGGGCGAACCGGCGGCCGCCGCAGAGATGACCAAATGGTTTAACACCAACTACCACTACATGGTGCCTGAATTCACTCAGGGACAGCGTTTTTCCCTGACCTGGACCCAACTGCTCGACGAAGTGGACGAAGCGCTGGCGCTGGGCCACAAGGTCAAACCTGTGCTGCTGGGGCCGGTGACCTACCTGTGGCTGGGTAAAGTGAAGGGTGATGCGTTCGATCGTCTCTCCCTGCTGAAAGACATTCTGCCCGTGTATCAACAGGTGCTGGCAGAGCTGGCAAAACGGGGTATCGAGTGGGTACAGATCGATGAACCTGCACTGGTGCTGGAACTGCCGCAAGCGTGGCTGGATGCCTTTAAACCGGCTTACGATGCGTTGCAGGGCTCAGTCAAACTGCTGCTGACCACTTATTTTGACAGCATCGGCCATAACCTGGATACCCTCCGTGCGCTGCCGGTACAAGGGCTGCATGTGGATCTGGTGCACGGCAAAGATGATGCCGCTGCGCTGCTGGCGCAACTGCCGGCTGATTGGCTGGTGTCACTGGGTGTGATTAACGGCCGTAACGTGTGGCGTGCGGATCTCAGCACCTGGTTTGAACGCCTGCAACCGCTGGTGGGGCAGCGTCAGCTGTGGATCGGTTCTTCCTGTTCTCTGCTGCACAGCCCGATCGATCTGAGCGTGGAAACGCGTCTGGATGACGAAGTGAAAAGCTGGTTCGCCTTCGCCTTGCAGAAGTGTGCTGAACTGTCACTGCTGACGGCGGCGCTGAACAGCGGCGAGAGTGCTGCTCTGGTGGAATACAGCGCACCGATTCGGGCGCGTAGCACCTCAACGCGCGTTAACAATGCGGCAGTGACTCAGCGTCTGGCGGCGATCACCGCGCAGGACAGCCAGCGTCAACACGCCTATCCGGTACGCGCCGAGGCACAGCGTGCACGTTTCAACCTGCCCGACTGGCCGACGACCACCATTGGTTCATTCCCGCAAACCACGGAAATTCGTGGCCTGCGTCTGGACTTCAAGCAAGGCCGCCTTGATGGCAACAACTACCGCACGGGCATCGCTGAGCATATCAAACAGGCGATTGTCGAGCAGGAGCGTCTGGGGCTGGATGTGCTGGTGCACGGTGAAGCAGAACGTAACGACATGGTCGAGTACTTTGGTGAACACCTGGACGGCTTTATCTTCACTCAAAACGGGTGGGTACAGAGCTACGGTTCACGCTGCGTGAAGCCGCCGGTGATCATCGGTGATATCAGCCGCCCAGAACCGATCACGGTCGAGTGGGCCAAGTATGCTCAATCCCTGACCGACAAGCCGGTAAAAGGCATGTTGACCGGGCCGGTGACCATCCTGTGCTGGTCGTTCCCACGCGAAGATGTCAGCCGCGAAACTATCGCCAAGCAGATCGCACTGGCACTGCGTGATGAAGTGGCGGATTTGGAAAGTGCAGGCATCGGTATTATCCAGATTGATGAACCGGCACTGCGCGAAGGGTTGCCGCTGCGCCGTTCTGACTGGCAGGCTTATCTGGCATGGGGCGTTGAGGCATTCCGTCTGAATGCGGCGGTGGTACGAGATGATACCCAGATTCACACTCACATGTGTTACTGCGAGTTTAACGACATCATGGACTCCATTGCGGCACTGGATGCGGATGTGATCACCATTGAAACCTCGCGTTCCGACATGGAGTTGCTGGAATCGTTCGAAGAGTTCGAGTACCCGAATGAAATCGGGCCGGGCGTGTACGATATCCACTCACCGAACGTTCCAAGCGTGGAATGGATCGAAGCGCTGTTGCGTAAAGCATCACAGCGTATTCCCGCCGAGCGCCTGTGGGTCAACCCGGACTGCGGCCTGAAAACGCGCGGCTGGCCGGAAACGCGTCAATCACTGGCTAACATGGTCGAAGCGGCACAGCGCTTACGCACAACCAACGCTTAACCGCACCAGATTGGTACCAAACGCAGGGCGTTTCTCCCTGCGTTTTTTTTGCCTATTTCACACCATACTGCGCAAACCACGCCAGCATACGCTGCCAGCCATCCTGAGCGGACGCTTGATGATAGCTGGGGCGATAATCTGCATGGAAAGCGTGTCCCGCCTCGGGATACACCACAATCTCGGCCGTGGCGTTGGCAGCGCGTAGCGCCTGTCGCATCAGCTCGACCTGATCGAGCGGGATACTGCCATCTTCTGCGCCGTACAAACCGAGCACCGGCGCACTGAGGTCGGCGGCGATATCCATGGGGTGTTTCGGTGTGGTCAGGGTTTTGTTACCGGAAAATTTGCCGTACCAGGCAACTGCGGCTTTCAACTGCGGATTGTGCGCCGCATACAGCCAACTGATGCGTCCGCCCCAACAGAAACCGGTAATGCCAATTTTGTTGGCATCGCCACCCTGTCGCACGGCCCAGTTGGTTGCGCGATCGAGATCCAACAGCACCTGTGCATCCGGCACCTTGCTGACCAATTCGCTCAGCAACGTTGGGATATCATCATACTGATGCGGATCGCCCTGACGGAAATACAGTTCTGGCGCGATGGCCAGATAACCCTGTTTAGCCAGCCGACGGCAGACATCCTGAATATGCTGATGCACCCCAAAAATTTCCTGAACCACCAGAATAATGAGGTAAGGTCCGTCACCGGATACCGGCTTGGCGAGGTAGGCGGGAAGCTGTTCGCCTTGAGACGGAATGGTGGTCTCACCCGCGATAATCCCTTGGCTGTCTGTGAGGATCGTCGACTCGGCATGGGGCGTAACGGCACGGGTCATCGCCCGATCGGTATGTCGGAGTTCCAGCGGTTCGGCCACTTTCATGATGGTTTTTCTCCTCTTGAGCCTAAAAGGGATTATTGGTGTGACAACGCGCAATTTATAAGTGTATACCACTGTATTGGTTTCTTTTGGTAGTGAGATATATCACTGCTGTTAGGGTACTGATGCGCTAGGATAATAAACGGTACTATCTTGCCCATGATGAGGAGACGAGTATGTCTGAATCTGATGTGTTCCACCTGGGGTTAACCAAACAGGCGCTGCAAGGGGCGACGTTAGCCATTGTGCCCGGCGATCCGGCGCGGGTCGAAAAAATTGCGCGTGAGCTGGATAACCCTGTGTTTCTGGCCGCACACCGTGAATTTACCACCTGGCGTGCTACGCTTGCAGGGCAACCGGTGGTTATCTGTTCCACGGGCATTGGCGGCCCTTCGACCTCCATCGCGGTGGAAGAGCTGGCACAATTAGGCGTCAGAACCTTTCTGCGCGTGGGCACCACCGGGGCTATCCAGCCTGATATGAATGTGGGGGACGTGCTGGTGACGACGGCGGCTGTGCGTTTGGACGGTGCCAGCCTGCACTTTGCGCCACTGGAGTACCCGGCAGTGGCGGATTTTGCCTGCACCGCCGCGCTGGTGGATGCCGCGAAGGCCTCCGGTTTCCCACTGCATATTGGCGTGACCGCCTCTTCGGATACGTTTTACCCGGGCCAAGAGCGCTACGATACCTACTCTGGGCGCGTTGTGCGGCGTTTTCAAGGCTCGATGCAAGAGTGGCAAAGCATGGGCGTGCTGAATTATGAAATGGAATCGGCCACGCTGCTTACCATGTGTTCCAGTCAGGGATTGCGGGCGGGTATGGTCGCAGGCGTGATCGTCAACCGTACCCAGCAGGAAACGCCGGATGTCGCGACGATGAAGCTGGCGGAAACCGCTGCCGTTACGGTGGTGCTGGATGCAGCACGCCGGTTATTGAGTGCCTGAGTTTTCCGCCACGTATTGCAAGGAGTTGTATGACAATATCAGCACCACGCCATCCTTCTTTGGTTGCGTTAGAATGCGGCATCAATTTCCGTGATTTAGGGGGATTGTATACCGCAGATGGGCAACGTATTCGCCCACGCAAACTGTTCCGTGCAGGCTCGTTGGATCAACTCAGTGTGGCTGACTGTGAGCACCTGGCCGGTGTTCCCGTATCGCACGTGGTTGACTATCGTGACCCGGATGAAGTGACGGCCAAGCCCGATATTCTGTGGGAAGGCGCGCATTATCACACGTGCCCCGCCAACCCGATTCGCCACGAGGTCACGGCCAATCTGGAGTCGTTGGGATCAGATCAGCTTTCTGCGTTTGACTCACAAGCCTTTATGCTGGAGCTCTATCGGCGTTTGCCTTTCAACAATCCTGCCTATCGTCAACTGGTTGCTCTGTTGCAGAGACCAGAAGAAGGGGCACTGGTGCAGCATTGCGCTGTCGGCAAAGATCGTACCGGTATCGGCTCCGCTCTGGTGTTGTTTGCGCTCGGTGTGGATGAAAAGACGGTGATGGAAGATTATCTGGTTACGGACATCACCCTTGCGCCTTTTCGCGAGCAACTGCTGACATCGCTGGCTGATACGCTGAATGAGAAAGCGCTGTCGCAATTCTCCTTTGTGCTCTCGGTTCAGGAAGCCTTTCTGGCGACCGCCCTGCGAACTATCAAAGCGCGCTATGGTTCTATAAACCGTTGGCTGGCGACGGACTATGGGCTGGATGATGACGCGCGCTACCAGTTGCAGCGTAAGTATCTGGTTGACTAGGTAGGTAAAGCAAGATGATATCCCGCCTCAGTGCGAGGCGGGAAGATAATGCGCGTTGCGGTTAGCCTGTGTTACGCATACCGGCGGCTACGCCGGCAATGGTGACCATCAGCGCCAGTTCCACTTCTGGGCTGGGGTTCTCCTGTTCACGCGAACGGTGTAACAGTTCGGCTTGCAGCACGTTTAACGGGTCGGTATAAACGTTACGCAGCGCGATAGATTCAGCAATCCACGGCAAATCTGCCATCAGATGATCATCGTTGGAAATCCGCAGCACCACGTTGATATCTGCCGCCAACTGGTCGCGCAGCTCTTTGCCCAACGGCCACAGCTTTTCGTCAACCAGACGCTGATCGTAGTATTCCGCCAGCCACAGGTCCGCTTTGGCGAACACCATTTCCAGCATCCCGATACGCGTGGAGAAGAACGGCCAGTCGCGGCACATGGTTTCCAGCGCTTTCTGCTGACCGTTTTCGACGATCTTTTGCAACGCAGCGCCCGCACCCAACCAGGCTGGCAGCATCAGGCGGTTTTGCGTCCAGGCAAAAATCCACGGAATGGCGCGCAGGCTTTCTACACCACCGTTAGGACGGCGTTTGGCCGGACGTGAGCCGAGCGGCAGTTTACCCAGTTCCAGCTCCGGCGTTGCGGCGTGGAAGTAGGGCACAAAGTCCTGATTTTCACGCACATAACCGCGATACATATCGCAAGACACGCGAGAAAGTTCATCCATGATGTCGTGCCATTCCGGTTTCGGTTCTGGCGGCGGCAGCAGGTTGGCCTCAAGGATAGCACCGGTATAGAGCGACAAACTGCTGATGGTCACTTCCGGTAAGCCGAACTTGAAGCGGATCATTTCGCCCTGTTCGGTGACGCGCAGGCCGCCTTTCAGGCTACCCGGCGGTTGTGACAGCAGGGCGGCGTGAGCCGGTGCGCCACCGCGGCCGATGGAGCCACCGCGTCCGTGGAACAACGTAAGCGCAATGCCGGCTTTCTCGCAGGTTTTGATCAGGGCATCCTGTGCGCGGTATTGCGCCCAGGATGCCGCCATCACGCCCGCATCTTTGGCGGAGTCGGAATAGCCGATCATCACCATCTGCTTGCCCTGGATGAAGCCACGATACCAGTCGATACCCAGCAGTTGCTTCATCACATCGTCGGCGTTGTTCAGGTCATCCAGCGTTTCAAACAGCGGAGCAACCGGCAAGGCGAAGGGGCAGCCCGCTTCTTTTAACAGCAGATGCACGGCCAGCACGTCGGACGGCGTGCGCGCCATGGAGATAACGTACGCGGCGATAGAGCCCTGCGGCGCTTCGGCGATCACCTGGCAAGTATCCAGCACTTCCTTGGTTTCTGCGCTCGGTTCCCACTGACGGGGCAACAGCGGACGTTTGGAACTTAATTCTCGAATCAGGAACGCCTGCTTGTCGGATTCAGACCAGCTTTCGTAGTCGCCCAGACCAAGGTAGCGGGTGATTTCCGCCAGCGCTTCGGTGTGACGTGTGCTTTCCTGACGCGCATCAATGCGCACCAACGGCACGCCGAAACAGCGCACGCGGCGCAGGGTATCGAGCAGTTGGCCGTCAGCGATAATGCCCATGCCACAGGCATGCAGCGATTGGTAGCACGCGTGCAGCGGTTCCCACAGCTGTTCGTTGTGTTCCAGCAGGTCGTGTGGACGCAGCGTGCGCTCGCCTTTCAGGCTGCCCTCAAGGTAAGTCAGGGTCGCGTTAAGCTGCGCACGCAGGGATTTCATAATAACACGGTAGGGTTCCTGAACCTCTTCCCCTTCTGCGATACCGGCGCGCTCACGCAGCTCCGGTGTGCATTCCGACATGGAAAGCTCGGAGACCAGCACCTGAATATCACGTAAAAACAGGTCTGCGGCTTTCCAACGGCTTAGCAGCAGGACGTGACGGGTGATTTTGGCGGTCACGTTCGGGTTGCCATCGCGGTCGCCGCCCATCCAGGAGGTGAAGCGCACGGGGACAGAATCCACTGGCAGGCGGAAACCAAACGATTTTTCCAACTGCTCATCCAGCTCGCGCAAGAAGGCTGGAACCCCTTCCCACAGGCTGTTTTCCACCACGGCGAAACCCCATTTGGCTTCGTCTACGGGCGTTGGGCGGATCTTACGGATCTCATCCGTATGCCACGACTGGGCGATCAACTGACGCAGGCGGCGCATGATCTGGTTGCGCTCATAGTCTGCCAGATCGTTGTGATCGAGCTGTTTCAGGCAGGTGTTTACTTCAACCAGCTTATGAATCAGCGTGCGACGGGTAATTTCTGTCGGGTGCGCGGTCAGCACCAATTCAATGGAGAGCGTTTCCACGGCGTCACGAATATCGCGTTCGCTTAAGTGTGCCTGCGCCTTCAAACGATCGAACGCCTGAGATAAAATTTCCGGGTTGCTGGCCGCTTCGCCGTGTGGAGAAATTGAGTGATATTGCTCTGCGGTGTTGGTCAGATTAAGAAACTGGCTGAAGGCGCGAGCGACCGGGAGCAACTCCTCATTGGAAAGATTTTGCAGCGTGTTCAACAGCTCCTGACGGTGCTTTTCATTGCCTGCGCGGGACGATTTTGACAGCTTACGGATCGTCTCGACCTTATCAAGAATACTCTCTCCTAATGCATCCTTGATGGTGTCACCAAGAAGTTTACCCAGCATGCTCACATTACTTCGCATCGCGGAATATTGTTCGTTCATATTTACCCTGACCCATCTCTATTTTTTGTAAGTTTGTTTCATAGAAAGACGCAAAACGCTACCTTCATCTAGCCACGCCCGGCGGGATTCGTCAATTGACGATTGGTTGTTTTATCACCCTGCCAGTTTACCCCCCTGTTGTTGTACCTGCTTTCGTGTGGGATTGGCAATCGGTGAAATTTAATTACATCCGTGCGCAGATTAGGGGCGCTTATCACGCCCCTCTTTTTGCGTTTACCGGCAGAAATGTTGCACCATCTGGGTGATCAATTTATGCGTTGGGGCGATGAATGCGGTGTCGAGATATTCATCCGGCTGGTGGGCCTGTTCAATCGAACCGGGGCCGAGCACCAGCGTCGGGCACAGCGTCTGGATAAACGGTGCTTCGGTGCAATAGTTCACTACATCCGTGGGCACACCCAGCAATTTCTCAATCACACCCACCAAGGCGTGATCCACCGGGCACTCATAGCCGGGGATCGGTGGGTGCAGTTCGCTGACGCTCACACGTCCTGGCCAACGCTCGCTCACCGGCGCCAGCGCTTCTGTCACCAGACCGTTTAAATCGTTCAGCGTTAATCCCGGGAGCGGGCGGATATCCATATGCAGTTCACAGCAGGCACAGATGCGATTGGCCGCATCGCCACCGTGGACATGGCCGAAATTCATGGTCGGATAAGGGATATGGAACGCTGCGTTGTGATAACGGGTTTGCAGCGTATTGCGCAACACCATCAAGTGGGAGATGGCATCGTGCATCAGTTCGATAGCATTTACCCCGCGCGAAGGATCGCTGGAATGGCCGGATTGTCCCTGAATCCGCACCGCGTTTGACATATGACCTTTGTGGGCGCGAATCGGTTGCAATGAGGTTGGTTCGCCGATGATGGCGCAGTCCGGGCGTATCTGCGTAGATTCAGAGAAATACTTGGCACCTGCCATGGTGGTCTCTTCATCGGCCGTCGCCAGCACGTAAATCGGTTTGGCAAGCGTTGCCGGGTCGATATCGCGCAGGGCATCCAGAATAAAGGCGAAGAAGCCTTTCATATCCGCAGTGCCCAGCCCGTAGAGCTTGTTATCGTGTTCCGTCAGGGTAAAGGGATCGCGCGTCCAGCGGCCATCATCGAACGGTACGGTATCGGTATGCCCGGCCAACAGCAAGCCACCTTGACCTTGGCCAATGCGCGCCAGCAGATTGAATTTATGCCGCGTACCGGGCACCGGTTGCACTTCAACGTGAAAGCCCAAATCAGCAAACCATCCGGCGAGCAGATTGATTAATGCTTCATTGCTCTGATCGAGCGCCTGATCGGTCGCGCTGATGGAAGGCGTCGCGATCAACGCCCGATACAGCTCAATAAATGGGGGTAAATTCATCTTCACTGTTGACAGCCTTATGTTAGGATAGTATCAATATTCATGCATTTATTTTGAATAAAAATACAATAACGCGTGGCGAAAGGAAACTGTTTCTAACCCGTGGATGAGACATTACCTGATAGTCTACACCTGCAATGGTCGAATACCGTTAGCGGGTTTGGCGTTTTGTAGATACCCTGTTTTAACGACATTGCTTTGAACGATATTGTTTTTAACGACACTGTTTTTAACGATGCATTGTTTACATCATTTTAGTGGAAGGTATGCAGATCCCATGCTGAATACGTTGATTGTTGGTGCAAGCGGTTATACTGGCGCTGAACTTGCACTCTATCTGAATCGTCATCCTCAGATGAACCTTACCGCACTTGCGGTATCCGCGCAGAGCGTTGATGCGGGCAAACGCATTTCTGACCTGCACCCTCAACTGAAAGGCATTATCGATTTGCCGGTACAGGCGTTGACGGATGCCGCTGAAGCCGCCAAAGGCATCGATGTGGTGTTTCTGGCGACCGACCACAAAGTGAGCCACGATCTTGCGCCGGTGTTCCTGGCCGCAGGCTGCGTGGTGTTCGATCTCTCCGGCGCGTTTCGCGTGCAGGATGCTGAATTTTATCGCCGTTACTACGGTTTCGAGCATCAACACGCTGACTGGCTGGCGCAGGCAGTGTATGGCCTGGCCGAGTTTCAGGCAGAGCGCGTTAAGCAAGCGCAGCTGATTGCTGTCCCCGGTTGTTACCCGACGGCGTCACAGCTGGCACTGAAACCGCTGGTGGATGCGCAATTGCTCAACACTGACCAGTGGCCGGTTATCAATGCAGTCAGCGGTGTGAGTGGAGCCGGACGTAAAGCGTCGCTCACCAGCAGCTTCTGCGAAGTGAGCTTGCAGCCCTATGGTGTGTTCAATCACCGTCACCAACCCGAAATTGCGACCCACCTGGGCATCCCGGTTATCTTCACGCCGCATCTGGGGAATTTCGCGCGTGGGATTCTGGCAACCATTACTTGCCGCCTGAAACCGGGCGTCAGCGCACAGGATGTGGCGGAAGCTTACCACAACGCCTATCACGACAAACCGCTGGTGCGCCTCTACGATAAAGGGGTTCCGGCGTTAAAATCGGTTGTTGGCTTGCCGTTTTGCGATATCGGTTTCTCCGTACAGGATGAGCACCTGATTGTGGTCGCTACGGAAGACAACCTGCTTAAAGGTGCGGCGGCGCAAGCTGTACAGTGCCTGAATATTCGTTTTGGTTTCCCTGAAACCCAATCTTTGCTCTGACATAATCCTGAGGCACGAAAGCGATGAATCCGTTAATTATCAAACTGGGCGGTGTGTTACTGGACAGCGAAGAAGCGCTGGAGCGTCTGTTTACGGCGCTGGTTGCCTATCGTGAGCAATACCAGCGTCCGCTGGTCATTGTGCACGGCGGCGGCTGCCTGGTGGATGACCTGATGAAAAAACTGGCGCTACCCGTAGTGAAGAAAAACGGGCTGCGCGTTACACCGGCGGACCAGATCGACATTATCACCGGTGCGTTGGCGGGTTCGGCCAATAAAACGCTGTTGGCCTGGGCGAAGAAACACGCTATCAACGCGGTGGGTCTGTGTCTGGCGGATGGCGGCATGACGACGGTAACGCAGTTGGATGAATCCCTCGGCTACGTCGGCAAAGCACAGGCGGGTTCCGCCGACCTGCCCAATGCGCTGCTAAGCGCCGGGTATCTGCCAATCGTCAGTTCCATCGGCATCACCGAACAAGGCGATTTGATGAACGTTAACGCCGATCAGGCGGCAACCGCGCTTGCAGAGACGCTGGGTGCCGATTTGATCCTGCTGTCGGACGTGAGTGGTATCCTTGATGGTAAGGGACAACGTATTGCGGAAATGACCGCGCAGAAAGCAGAACAGTTGATTGCGCAGGGGATTATTACCGACGGCATGATCGTTAAAGTCAACGCGGCGCTGGATGCCGCTCGCGCGCTGGGTCGCCCGGTAGATATCGCCAGTTGGCGTCATGCCGATCAACTGCCCGCGCTGTTTAACGGCACGCCGATTGGCACGCGGATTCTGGCGTAAATCTGTTAATCTGTAAGGCATTTCCGTTAGTCGAAAGGTAACGGAAGCGAGCATGCGGGCCCGCCCGCATGGTTACAAGACATTGAAGCACATTTTGGGAGTATCGGTTATGGCGTTGTGGGGCGGTCGTTTCAGTCAGGCGGCAGATCAGCGGTTCAAACAATTTAATGACTCGCTGCGGTTTGATTACCGTCTGGCGGAGCAAGATATCGTCGGCTCTATCGGCTGGTCAAAAGCGCTGGTGACGGTCAATGTACTCAGCGAACAGGAACAGCAGCAGCTAGAGCAGGCGCTGAATGCGCTGCTGGCCGAGGTGCAAGCCAACCCAGAACAGATTCTGCAAAGCGATGCTGAAGATATTCATAGCTGGGTAGAGCAGAAGCTGATCGACAAAGTGGGCGATTTGGGCAAAAAGCTCCACACCGGCCGCAGCCGTAACGATCAGGTCGCCACCGATCTTAAACTGTGGTGCAAAGCGCAAATCAGCGAACTGCAACTGGCGGTACGCCAACTGCGCGCCGCGTTAGTGGCTACCGCAGAAGTGAATCAGGATGCGGTGATGCCGGGCTACACCCATTTGCAGCGCGCTCAACCGGTGACCTTTGCCCATTGGTGTCTGGCCTACCACGAAATGTTGGTACGCGATGAAAGCCGCCTGGAAGATACGTTAAAACGCCTTGATGTCAGCCCATTGGGCTGCGGCGCGTTGGCTGGCACTGCCTATCCTATCGATCGTGAGCAGTTGGCGGGCTGGTTAGGTTTTGCGTCTGCCACGCGTAACAGTCTGGATACGGTGTCAGATCGTGACCACGTACTGGAACTGCTCTCTAATGCCTCGATTGGCATGGTGCACCTGTCACGCTTTGCTGAAGATCTGATTTTCTTCAACAGCGGTGAATCCGGGTTCGTTGAGCTGTCCGATCGAGTGACTTCCGGTTCCTCCCTGATGCCGCAGAAGAAAAACCCGGATGCGCTGGAGTTGATTCGCGGTAAATCGGGTCGGGTGCAAGGCGCGCTGACTGGCATGATGATGACGCTCAAAGGCTTGCCGTTGGCGTACAACAAGGATATGCAGGAAGACAAAGAAGGGCTGTTCGACGCGCTCGATACCTGGCATGACTGTCTGATGATGGCGGCACTGGTGTTGGAAGGCATTCAGGTTCGCCGTCCGCGCTGCCAGGAAGCGGCACAGCAGGGCTACGCGAATGCGACTGAACTGGCCGACTATCTGGTGGCAAAAGGCGTTCCGTTCCGTGAAGCGCACCACATTGTCGGTGAAGCTGTGGTGGAAGCCATTCGGCAGGGTAAGCCGCTGGAAGCACTGTCGCTGGCAGATTTGCAGAAATTCAGCGCCACCATTGGTGATGATGTTTATCCCATCCTGTCTCTGCAATCCTGTCTGGAAAAACGCGCGGCCAAAGGCGGTGTGTCACCACGGCAGGTGGCGCAGGCGATTACCGATGCCAAAGGGCGTCTGTAATCGCGATAGCGTTCTGTCACCTGTATCAGGGCCGGATTGCCGGCCCTTTTTTATTCAGCCACTCACCGAAAGCCATAACGCAAGACGCCTCGCATTTTAACCATTTCACTGCCGACAACGATGCCGCTTTACGTTGGCCTGCGCTATTCTTTCTGGACATACATACAGTATCACTTTACCTTGACGGACAGTGGCGATAACGAAAGGAATACGACGTGGATATCACCCTCTTTTACGGCGTAAGCGGCGGGGCGGTCGGGGTGCTGGCGGGATGGCTCATTGCCAGCCTGCGTTATCAGCAGCGTCGCGCCCGGCAAGAAACGGAACAACGTATACAAGAACAAGCGTTACAGCAGGCGCAAAGCGCGGTACGCGAGCTTCAACTCGGGCGTGATAAGGACGAGCAACGTCGACGTCAGGATGATATGGAGCTGCGTCTGATGCACGGTAAACTCACCGCTCATCAGGAAAAACTGCTGGTTATGGTCCGTCTGCAAGAGGAGTGCAACCAACTCAACCAGGAACTGCGTGCGCTGCGCGAAGCCAACGGTGCGCAGGAAGCTGAACTGCGTGAAGTGACCATCCGTCTGGAAGAGACGCGCCTCGCCGCTGAGGAAAAACAGCGTCTGTTAATCAACAGCGAGCAACGCCTGACGACGCAGTTTGAAAATCTGGCTAACCGGATTTTTGAGCACAGCGGCCGTCGTGTGGATGAGCAAAATCAACAGAGCCTCGATAAACTACTGACGCCACTGCGGGAACAGTTGGACGGCTTTCGTCGTCAGGTTCAGGAGGGGTTCGGCAGTGAAGCGCGTGAGCGCCACACGCTGGCGCATGAAATTCGTCAGTTGCAGCAACTCAACGTGCAAATGGCGCGAGAAGCGGTCAATCTGACTAAGGCTCTGAAAGGCGATAATAAAACCCAGGGGAACTGGGGCGAAGTGGTGCTGGGACGCGTGCTTGAGGCCTCGGGGTTGCGTGAAGGCCATGAATACCAAACGCAGGTCAGTATTCAGACGGGCGCAAACGGGCGCATGCAGCCCGATGTGATCGTGCGCCTCCCGCAGGGCAAAGATGTAGTGATTGATGCCAAGATGTCGCTGGTGGCCTATGAGCGCTACTTTAACAGTGAAGACGACGGTGAACGTGCCAGTGCACTCAACGAGCATATCGCCTCCGTGCGCGGGCATATCCGTCTGCTGAGTCATAAGGACTATCAGCAATTGCCGGGGCTGCGCTCGTTGGACTATGTGTTAATGTTTATCCCCGTCGAGCCTGCCTTTCTGGTTGC
This sequence comes from Symbiopectobacterium purcellii, assembly GCF_019797845.1. NCBI lineage: Bacteria > Pseudomonadati > Pseudomonadota > Gammaproteobacteria > Enterobacterales > Enterobacteriaceae > Symbiopectobacterium > Symbiopectobacterium purcellii. The sequence continues at coordinate 994,086 of NZ_CP081864.1, forward strand.
TATCGACCGCCATCCTGAATTGATCAGTGAAGCCCTGCAACACAACATCATGTTGGTAAGCCCTACCACGCTGCTCGTCGCGTTACGTACCATCACCAATCTGTGGCGTTATGAACAGCAAAGCCGCAATGCGCAGCAGATCGCCGATCGTGCCTCTCGCCTGTACGACAAACTGCGTCTCTTTGTGGAAGACATGGCGGCGTTAGGGCAAAGCCTGGATAAATCACAGGCCAGCTATCGGCAGGCTATGAACAAACTGGCTTCCGGGCGCGGTAATCTGATAGCCCAAGTAGAAGGTTTCCGTTCCCTTGGCGTTGAGGTTAAGCGTACCATAAACCCCAACGTGGCAGAGCAAGCGGTGCTTTCTGCTGAGGCTGACGGTCTGGAAACGCTGTCTGAAACGATTCAAACAGAGACCCCGCCTAGGGGGGAACACGTGCAAGGCACGGATACAGAAATGTCAGATCGTCTGTGATGCATCACGTATGTTCGCGTTTTATCCGTGCAACTTCAAGTTGCAGGTGCGTTGGCTGCGCTCGTTCACCCGAATCACTTACTTGAGTAAGCTCATCGGGATTCACTCACTTGCCGCCTTCCTGCCACGCGAGTTATTTAGGATATACAACTTTATTCAGTGCATCAGAGCGGTGGGTTTTTAAGCCTGGTCTGTTACACTCTCCCCATTAAGGGGTAGTTTCAAAATTCGATGTTCCTCTTCAATTGTTGATGCGAAACGCGCACAGACACGCCAAGCTCGTGTTGCGCATAACGCTCGACAGCGCAATGTGAGCGGTGAGTTGAGCCGATAGTGCGCAAAGGGGATTGACCACAATTCTGATTTGGAAAAGTAGGGCGAAGAACATGACGAACGATCCGGAGAAAACCACGCATTTTGGTTTTCGTACTGTCGATAAAAACGATAAAGAGGCCATGGTAGCAGGGGTATTTCACTCGGTAGCGGGAAAATATGACCTGATGAACGATTTGATGTCCTTCGGGATTCATCGTGCCTGGAAACGGTTTACGATTGAGTGCAGCGGCGTCCGGCGCGACCAGCGCGTGCTGGATCTGGCGGGCGGGACGGGGGATTTAACCGCTAAATTCTCCCGCCTGGTCGGCGAATCAGGCGAAGTGGTGCTGGCTGATATCAATGCTTCCATGCTGAAAGTGGGGCGCGAAAAGCTCCGCAATCTGGGGATTATTGATAACGTCAGCTATGTGCAGGCCAATGCGGAAGCGCTGCCCTTCCCGGATAACTATTTTGACTGCATCACCATTTCTTTCGGTTTACGCAATGTGACGGATAAAGACAAAGCGCTACGCTCCATGTTCCGCGTTTTGAAGCCTGGTGGACGCTTGTTGGTGCTGGAGTTTTCCAAACCGATGTTGAAACCGCTCAGCAAAGTCTACGATTTCTACTCATTCCATGTTTTGCCGCGCATTGGCGATATGGTGACTAAAGATCCAGGCAGCTACCGTTATTTGGCGGAATCGATACGCATGCATCCGGACCAGGAAACGCTGAAGGGCATGATGGTGGATGCGGGCTTTGACAGTGTAAACTACTTCAACCTCACGGGAGGCATTGTCGCGTTACACCGTGGGTTCAAATTTTAAGTTGTTTTATAGTGGGAAACGCTGATGCTGATAACGTCTGTGCTGACTGCCGCGCTGGAAACGGCGTTAAATAGCCTGCTTTTTCGTGAACGTAGCTTGAAAGCGGCGCGCCAGCGACTACAGGGCAAAACGCTCAAAATTGTGTTAGCGGAACTGCCGGTGCCGCTGGTATTGGTCTTTGGTGAGCACCGCGTTGATGTGGTAAGCCAGTGGGCTGATACGGCGGATTGTCAGTTAGAAACCCGGATACCCGCACTGCTCACGTTGCGCGATCGCCAGCAGCTTTCATCGCTGATGCGTCGCGGTGAACTGGTGATTGAAGGGGATATGCAAGTTGTCCAACACTTTGTCAATCTGTTGGATTTGGCGGAATGCGATCCCGCAGAATGGCTTGCGCCTTACACGGGCGACGTTGTCGCGCAAGGCATTGGCCAGACGGTACAAGGTGCATTTCGCGGTGCCACCCGTTTGTTCGATCGCCAGCGGCGCTATTTAACGGAAACCGTAACGGAAGAGTGGCGGCTTGCGCCGGGGCGCTTAGAAGCCGCCTGGTGGTATGATGAAGTGGCTGCGTTGAGCGATGACGTTGATACGCTGGCGGCACGCCTGGCGAAGCTGGAGTCTGCCGCATGACGCCAAGTGAATTGCTGCGCCTTTACCACATTATTCGCGTCATGTTGAGTTACGGGCTCGATGAGCTGATCCCGCATTTGCGCATCACCTTACCGCTGCGTGTCTGGCGCAAATTCCTATTCTGGATGCCAAACCGCCATAAGGACAAACCGCTTGGCGAACGTTTGCGTTTGGCGTTGCAGGAATTGGGCCCAGTGTGGATCAAGTTCGGCCAGATGATGTCTACCCGGCGCGATCTTTTTCCACCGGAGATTGCCGATCAACTCGCTATCCTTCAGGATCGTGTCGATCCTTTTGACGGCAAACTGGCCCGTGAACAGATCGAACTCTCGATGGGGGGGATTCCTCTCGAAAGCTGGTTTGATGATTTTGAGATAGTGCCACTGGCCTCTGCGTCTATCGCACAGGTGCATACCGCGCGGCTCAAAGCAAACGGCCAGGAAGTGGTTATCAAGGTCATTCGTCCTGATATCCTCCCCGTTATCAAGGCGGATATGCGGCTGATGAACCGTTTGGCGGGCTGGCTGCCGATGCTGTTGCCGGATGGACGGCGTTTGCGCCCACGTGAAGTGGTGCGCGAGTACGAGAAAACCCTGCTTGATGAATTAAACCTGCTGCGTGAAGCCGCAAATGCCATTCAATTGCGCCGTAACTTTGACGGCAGCCCGATGCTGTATATTCCTGAAATTTACTCGGATTATTGCAGTGAAAACATGTTGGTCATGGAGCGTATCTACGGCATTCCGGTCTCAGACGTTGAGGCGTTGAAAGCCAACGGCACCAATATGCCACTGCTGGCAGAGCGCGGCGTGCAGGTGTTCTTTACTCAGGTGTTCCGCGACAGCTTCTTTCATGCCGATATGCATCCGGGCAATATCTTTATCAGCGAAGAACACCCGGAAGATCCGCAGTACATCGGTATTGATTGCGGCATCGTTGGATCGCTGAATAAGGAAGATAAGCGCTATTTGGCCGAAAACTTCATTGCCTTTTTCAATCGCGATTATCGCCGCGTGGCTGAGCTGCATGTGGATTCCGGCTGGGTGCCTGCCGATACCAATGTTGAAGAGTTTGAATTTGCGATTCGTACTGTGTGCGAACCCATTTTTGAAAAGCCACTGGCAGAGATTTCCTTTGGACATGTGTTATTAAACTTGTTCAATACCGCGCGCCGTTTCAACATGGAAGTGCAGCCACAGCTGGTCTTGCTGCAAAAGACGCTGCTCTACGTTGAAGGTGTCGGCCGCCAACTGTACCCGCAGTTGGATTTATGGAAAACGGCCAAGCCCTTTCTAGAGTCATGGCTGAAAGATCAGATGGGGGTTGCTGCCCTGATTCGCGGATTTAAAGAAAAGGCCCCGTTCTGGGCGGAAAAATTGCCGGAAATTCCCGAGTTGATTTACGATGGTTTGCGACAGCATCGGCTGTTGCGCCATAGCGTGACGCAACTGACAGATGAACTGCGTATGCAGCGTGTACGTCAAAGCCAGTCGCGTTATTTATTTGGCGTTGGCGCGACGTTGCTGCTGGCTGGGTTACTCATGTTGGTGGGGCGCCAGGACCTCCCGGAAGTGATTTCGGCGGGGTTAATGGCCGCTGGTGTTGTGAGCTGGGTCATTGGTTGGCGTCGTACACGTTGAAGCAGATCATGACAGGCGCTATTAATAGCCGTATATAATAGTCACGGCTTTGACCTTATATGCCTTTCCGCCGCAGGAAAAAGGCGTTGCAGGAAACGCAAACCGAGCGCATCCTCTGGGCATGCATGCTCTAGGCAAGAATAACGCGCGGTGGCTCGTTTTCGGACAAAAATGCACACACGACTGTTTGCGGTGTGAAAGATGATGGATAACTCCCCTTTGTAGAAAAGAGGTAATTAGTATGGGTGGTATTAGTATTTGGAACTTGTTGATCATTGCGGTGATCGTGGTGCTGCTGTTTGGTACTAACAAGCTGAGAACGCTAGGCTCCGATTTGGGCGCATCGATTAAAGGCTTCAAAAAAGCCATCAGCGATGACCAACCTTCGTCCGCTGACAGCGCATCTGCAAACCAGAATGAAAAAACACAGCAGGATGCCGATTTCGCGACGAAGTCCATCACGGAACAACAGGCTGACGTAAAATCAGAAGAAACGAAGAGCCAGCACAAAGAGCAGGTATAATCGGTGTTTGATATCGGATTTGGTGAGCTGATGCTCGTAATGGTGATCGGCCTGGTGGTACTCGGGCCTGAACGCCTGCCCGTTGCGGTTAAAACGATTGCTGGCTGGGTCAGAACGCTGCGCTCGCTGGCGTCTACGGTGCAAAATGAGCTGACCCAAGAGTTGAAGTTGCAAGAGTTGCAGGACAGTTTGAAGAAGGTGGAGCAGGCTAGCCTGAAAAACCTTTCTCCAGAGCTGAAAGCCTCTATGGACGAGCTCAAAGATGCGGCGGATGCGATGCGACGCGGTTATGTGAAACCCGGTGACAGCGCCACGGCGCAGTTGGGTGAGGTGCCACATAAACCGCTGGCGGATGCTGAGGCTGCGCATGATGGGGTTATCAGCGCTGAGCAGGCCTCTTCGCCAGCAGCGTTACCCTCTGTCGACCAACCTGCCGCTGTGCCATCCTCATCCCTTGTCGATCTGGCACCGCCTGTGGCAGTGAATAGCTTACCAGAAGCGCCTTCTGCAACGGTGGTGCCTGAAAATACACCCACCGTCGCTGTCGTGGCTCCGACCGATGATGTACCTAATAAGCGCGCAGCGCCTGCCACGGCTGTCGCGCCTTCCCAACCCTCTGCTGATGAACGCTAGTCTATGGCCGTTGAAGATACACAACCGTTAATCAGTCACCTGATTGAGCTTCGCAAGCGCCTGTTAAACAGCATTCTTTGTGTGCTGGGCGTATTTGTCGTGCTGGTTTTTTTTGCTAACGACATCTATCAGATTGTCTCGGCACCGCTGATTGAACAGCTGCCTGCCGGGGCCAGTATGATTGCCACTGATGTGGCCTCCCCGTTCTTCACGCCGATTAAACTCACGATGATCGTGTCGGTGTTTGTCGCTGCACCGTTGGTGTTGTATCAAGTCTGGGCGTTTATCGCTCCGGCGCTGTACAAGCATGAACGCCGACTGATGATGCCATTGCTGTTTTCCAGCAGTCTGCTGTTCTATGCGGGTATGGCATTTGCCTACTTTGTGGTGTTCCCACTGGCGTTTGGCTTTTTTGCCAAGACGGCACCGCAGGGTGTGCAAATCGCCACCGATATCAATAACTACCTCGATTTCGTGATGGCGCTGTTTATGGCCTTTGGTGTCTCTTTCCAGGTACCTATTGCTATTGTGCTGCTGTGCTGGAGCGGTGTGACCAACACAGAAGATTTGAAGAAAAAGCGGCCTTATGTGCTGGTCGGCGCGTTCGTTGTCGGTATGTTGTTGACGCCGCCGGACGTGTTTTCACAGACGCTGCTAGCGATTCCGATGTACCTGTTGTTTGAAGTTGGCCTGTTCTGCTCACGTTTTTACGTGGGGAAAGGACGCCGTCAGTATGAGGCGGAAGAGCGCGAAGCAGAAGAAAGCAAAGAAGGTCCATCGTCCTGAATCTTGTTACTATCCCCGCTTAGGCGGGGATTTCCTCCAGTCTGCATTTGCTTCCCCTCAAGGCACGCGCGTCGCAGCGGGAATGTCATTACCCTTCAGGAATGTCCATGTTTGATATCGGCGTCAATCTGACCAATAGCCAATTTTCTCACGATCGTGCTCTGGTGATTGAGCGTGCTCAGGCGCTTGCGGTGAGCGGAATGATCATCACCGGCACCAACGTGCATGAAAGTGAGCAGGCGCTGGCGCTGGCACAGGAATACCCAGACTATTGCTGGTCGACGGCGGGCGTGCACCCCCATGATGCCAGCAGTTGGTCGACGGCGGTGGCGGAGCGGATTTCTCAGTTGGCGCAACAGCCTGCCGTTGTGGCACTGGGCGAGTGTGGATTGGACTTTAATCGCAATTTTTCTACGCCTGATGAGCAGGAACACGCCTTTTCCGCGCAGTTAGCGTTGGCCGCAGAGCTGGCGTTACCCGTCTTCTTGCATTGCCGTGATGCCCATGAACGCTTTATCGCGCTACTTTCCCCTTGGTTGGATAAGCTACCGGGAGCGGTGCTGCACTGTTTCACGGGGAGCGAACAAGAACTGGATGAGTGCTTACGTCTTGGTCTTTCGATAGGCATTACCGGCTGGGTGTGCGATGAGCGACGCGGAATTACACTGCGCCATCTGCTAAAACAAATTCCCATCGACCGTCTGTTATTGGAAACAGACGCGCCCTATTTATTACCCCGGGATTTATCACCAAAACCTGCATCCCGGCGTAATGAACCCTGCTTTTTGCCGCATATCGTTCAGCAGGTTGCTGTCTGGCGCGATGAAGACGCCAGCATGTTGGGGCAAAAAGTGGATGAAAACGCACGCCGGATTTTCCGGCTGCCATGATTCTGGAGAATAATTATGAGCAATGTTTTTCCCGGCGCTTTTCCCGGCCGTCGCCTGTGCCGTTTACGCCGTCATGATTTCAGCCGTCGCCTCGTTGCTGAAAATCAGTTGACGGTCAATGACCTGATTTATCCCGTGTTTGTGATGGAAGGCAAAAATCAGCGTCAGGAAGTGCCTTCGATGCCGGGTGTATACCGCATGACGCTGGATCTGCTGGTGAAAGAGGCGGAAGAACTGGCCAAGCTGGGTATCCCAGTGCTCTCACTGTTCCCGGTGATCGATACCGATAAGAAGTCGCTGAATGCCGAAGAGGCCTACAACCCTGAGGGGCTGGTGCCGCGTGTGATCCGCGCGCTCAAAGATGCGGTGCCGGAGTTGGGGCTGCTGACAGACGTTGCCCTGGATCCTTATACCACTCATGGGCAAGACGGCATTATTGACCAAGATGGCTATGTGATAAATGACATCACCAAATCCGTTCTGGTACGTCAGGCACTGTGTCATGCGCAAGCGGGCGCGGAAATCATTGCTCCAAGTGACATGATGGATGGGCGCATTGGTGCCATTCGCGCCGAACTGGAAGCCCAGAATTTGGTGAACACCCAGATCATGGCGTACTCGGCAAAATATGCCTCTTGCTACTATGGGCCTTTCCGCGACGCGGTCGGCTCGGCAAGCAATCTGAAAGGCGGTAACAAAAAAACCTATCAGATGGACCCGGCCAACGGGGATGAAGCCTTGCAGGAAGTCGCTCAGGATTTGCAGGAAGGCGCGGACATGGTGATGGTGAAACCCGGTATGCCTTATCTGGATGTGCTGCATCGTGTTAAAGAAACGTTTGGCGTGCCGACCTTTGCCTATCAGGTCTCCGGCGAGTATGCCATGCACATGGCGGCCATTCGCAATGGCTGGCTTCAGGAACAGCCGTTGGTGATGGAATCACTGCTGTGCTTCAAGCGCGCAGGGGCAGACGGCGTGCTGACCTATTTTGCCAAGCAGGTAGCACAATGGCTGCGTGACGAACAGCTTTCCCGCTAATCGTCCTATCCGCTCAACCCTGTCCGTTCGCCGCCTGTGAGTGTTCTCACCGGCGGCGTTTTTTTTATCAGGTATGGCTGACTATAGCTTTTTGAACTGACGATTATCGAGGCTTTGCGGCACCTGCTTGTTAAGAAAATTGAGCAGCAGCATGGATCGGGCTTCACCATCAGGTTCACTGTAAATCGCCTGTAGTCCGGTAAACACCCCTTCGGTGATCAGCACGGTGTCGCCGGGATACGGGGTTTGTGGATCGTGAATCATCTGCACCGGGTGTTGAGCCAGTTCGATAATGACGTTCACGGGGATGATGGCAGGCAGCGCGCCGAAACGGATAAAATGGCTGACGCCCCGTGTAGCGGCAATCGTGGTGGTATGGATGCGTTCGGGATCGAACTCAATAAACAGGTAGTTGGGAAACAGAGGCTCGCTGACTTCCGCGCGTTTTCCCCGCACGATCTTTTCCATTTTAATCATCGGGCTTAGGCAGTTAACGGCCTGGCGTTCAAGGTGTTCCTTGGCGCGCAGCAGCTGCCCACGTTTGCAATACAATAAATACCAGGCTTCCATAATGTGTTGTGTCGAGGGTCTGTCAGTCGATGAGCATTGCCGGAAAGCATAACAAAACCCTGTGCGGATAAATAGCAGCATGAAGAAGCGACAGAATTGGCAAGAAACCTTATAATGTCGTTTTCACAGACTGCATTGACAATCAGCATGAAATATCGTGATTTACGTGAATTTCTCGCGCTTCTTGAACAGAAGGGAGAATTGAAACGCATTCGCCACCCTGTCAGCCCCCATTTGGAAATGACGGAGATTGCCGACAGAACGCTACGTGCGGGCGGTCCGGCGTTGCTGTTTGAAAATCCCACCGGTTATACCATGCCTGTGTTGTGCAACCTGTTCGGCACCCCGGAGCGGGTGGCAATGGGCATGGGGCAGGATAGCGTGACGGCGTTGCGTGATGTGGGCAAGCTGCTGGCCTTTTTGAAAGAGCCTGAGCCGCCCAAAGGATTCCGAGACTTGATGGAAAACATGCCCAAATTCCGTCAGGTGCTCAATATGCCAACCAAACGGCTCTCATCGGCGCCTTGTCAGGAGCAGGTCTGGTCAGGAGACGACGTCGATCTGACCCGTATTCCCGTGATGCAGTGCTGGCCGGAAGATGCTGCGCCCTTGATCACCTGGGGCTTAACGGTTACGCGCGGGCCGCACAAGGCACGTCAGAATATCGGTATTTATCGCCAGCAGGTGCTCGGTAAAAACAAGCTGATCATGCGGTGGTTATCTCATCGTGGCGGCGCGTTGGATTTTCAGGAGTGGTGTCAGGAAAATCCCGGTCAACGCTTCCCGGTTTCTGTCGCGCTCGGTGCCGATCCGGCGACTATCCTTGGTGCGGTAACGCCGGTGCCAGATACGCTTTCCGAATACGCCTTTGCCGGGCTGCTGCGCGGTTATAAAACCGAAGTGGTGAAATGCCTCTCCAATGATTTGGAAGTGCCCGCCAGCGCGGAAATTGTGCTGGAAGGGTACATTGAACCGGGAGAAATGGCGGCGGAAGGGCCGTATGGCGATCACACCGGCTATTACAATGAGGTGGATAACTTCCCGGTGTTTACCGTTACGCATGTGACGCAGCGTCAGGACGCCATTTACCACTCCACCTACACCGGACGCCCACCCGATGAACCTGCAGTATTAGGGGTGGCGCTGAATGAAGTGTTCGTGCCGATTTTGCAAAAGCAATTCCCCGAAATTGTCGATTTTTACCTGCCGCCGGAAGGGTGTTCCTATCGTCTGGCGGTAGTCACCATGAAAAAACAGTACGCGGGTCATGCCAAACGGGTGATGATGGGCGTATGGTCTTTCCTGCGCCAGTTTATGTATACCAAGTTTGTGATTGTCTGTGATGACGACATCAATGCGCGTGACTGGAAAGACGTTATCTGGGCGATAACCACACGTATGGATCCGGCACGAGATACGGTATTGATGGAAAATACCCCAATTGACTATCTGGATTTCGCATCGCCGGTGTCGGGGCTGGGCTCCAAAATGGGACTGGATGCCACCAATAAGTGGCCCGGTGAAACCCAGCGCGACTGGGGGCATCCCATCAAGAAAGATCCCGCGGTGTGTGCCCGTATCGATGCCATATGGGATGAGCTTGCCATTTTTAACGACAGCCCGCCGCGTGCTTGATGTAGGGTGTGCCGCTGTTATTCGTTTTGCTTTTATCACCCTTAGAGGGAATGCATGACAACATTGAGCTGTAAAGTGACATCCGTAGAGGCGATAACGGATACGGTTTATCGGGTACGTTTGTTGCCGGAAGCCCCTTTCTCTTTCCGTGCCGGTCAGTATTTGATGGTGGTAATGGATGAGCGTGATAAGCGCCCGTTCTCGATGGCCTCAACGCCGATGGAACAGCAGTTTATCGAACTGCACGTAGGGGCCTCAGAGCTGAACTTGTATGCGATGGCGGTGATGGATCGTATTCTGAAAGAGCGCGCTCTGACGGTGGATATCCCCCACGGTGAGGCCTGGCTGCGCGAAGAAAGCGATCGTCCGCTGATCCTGATTGCCGGCGGCACGGGGTTCTCTTATGCGCGTTCTATCTTGCTGACGGCGCTAGCGCATCAACCTGAGCGCGAGGTAGCGATCTACTGGGGTGGGCGGGAGATCAAGCACCTGTATGATTTGACCGAGCTACAGGCTCTGGCGAGCCAATACACGAATTTGCAGGTTATCCCTGTGGTTGAGCAACCGGAACAAGAGTGGAATGGCAGAACAGGTACGGTGCTCAGCGCGGTATTGCAGGATTACGGCACATTATCAGGCCATGATATCTACATTGCCGGCCGCTTTGAAATGGCAAAAATTGCCCGCGAGCGCTTCTGTAACGAGCGTGGTGCATTGGTTGACCACCTGTATAGCGACGCCTTCTCCTTCATTTGAGTGCCTTAAAAAACGTGCTGTTCCCGGCGGAGTTCATCAACGGGGGGGAACAGCACGTGTGCTAAAGGTGCACCAAAGCATCTTACGTTGTGACCCGGCAGACCCGCACGAGCCGCAACGGGATGCGCTACCGATTACTTAAATTCACAGGTTTGTACCGTCCAGCGCCGCGCCTGCTCGCTGATGGTGAAGCCCAACCCCGGGCGGTCAGAGACCCACATCCGACCATCGCGCAGTTCAAGCTGCTCGTTAAACAGTGGGTTCAGCCATTCAAAGTGTTCCAGCCAAGGTTCGATGGGGTAGGCCGCGGCGAGGTGCAGGTGCACTTCCATTGCGAAGTGCGGTGCCAGTTTCTTACCGTGTTTGGCCGCCAGATCCATGATTTTCAAAAACGGCGTCACGCCACCAACGCGTGGAGCGTCTGGCTGAACGAAATCGCAGGCATTGCCGAGGATCAGTTGCTCGTGTTCCCGGAAACTGGTTAGCATTTCGCCGGTAGCAATCGGGGTGTCCAGCGCCGTTGCCAGCGCCGCATGGCCCTCAACGTCATAGGCATCCAGCGGTTCTTCAATCCACACCAGGTTAAACGCCTCCATTTTTCTGCCCATACGGATGGCCGTTTCACGATCCCATTGCTGGTTGGCATCGACCATTAACGGGAAGTCATCGCCCAGCGCCTGACGCACGGCGGTGAGGCGACGAATATCCTCTGCGGTATTCGGCTGGCCGACTTTGATTTTAATGCCGCCAATGCCATTTTCGCGGGAAATCACCACGTTTTTCAGCACCTGCTCAAGCGGCGTATGCAGGAAACCGCCCGAGGTGTTATAGCATTGCACCGAATCGCGGTGTGCACCCAGTAGCTTGGCCAGCGGTAATCTGGCGCGCTTGGCCTTCATGTCCCACAGCGCGATATCAATCGGGGAAATGGCTTGTACTGCCATACCGCTGCGCCCGACGGAAGCACCGGCCCACAGCAGTTTGGTATAAATCTTGTCGATATCGTTAGGGTCTTCGCCGAGCAGATTATCGGCAATCTCTTTGGCGTGTGCATAAATACCCTGACCCCCCGCGCGTTTGGAGTAGCTGAACCCTACGCCCTCGAAGCCATCCTGCGTGCGGATTTCAGCGAATATTATCGCGACTTCCGTCAATGGCTTTTGGCGTCCCGTTAACACCTTGGCATCACTTACGGGCGTTGCCAGTGGTAAAAAGGCTAAGGAGATCTTCACCTGTTCAATACGATCCCCGGTCTCTGCTGCGGTCGGGGTGTGTGCAGTTTTGGCGTAGCTTACGGCATCTGAATTGGCGTGTAGGGTCATGATGGCATCCTGAAATAAAATGATTGCGCTAACATTTTTAGATCGAACCTCTTGTTAGCGCTATTATCACGCGTTGTTTTTGTATAATGGATCACAAATTAAGCAGCATTGCTTTGTAATCTCCTGTGGAGTGTGAGGTGACCGTTGGTATTGGTGTCAATGATATGACTAAAATGTTGGCGCAATCATTTCATAATAAAGATCGTGCCAGTCGGGCGGGTGGGTGGAAAACCGTGCCACTATTCAGGATAATGCCAACGCCGGAAGTCTGACCGTTGATAAGGAAACACGTCATTGAAAAGCGATAAGCGCGCCAAGGGTAGCCAACCGCGTACACCCACACTTGAGGATGTCGCCAGAGCATCTGGGCTGTCGCCAATGACGGTAAGCCGTGCGTTGAACACCCCCAGGCTGGTGAAGGCCGCGACCATCGACAAGGTGATGGAAGCGGTGCGCATTACCGGCTATATCCCCAACCTGCTGGCTGGTGGGCTAGCCTCTCGTCGCAGCAAGCTTATTGCCGTGGTAGTGCCTCAGATCAACAACGCCATGTTTGTCGATACCATTCAGGCCATCAGCGATGAGCTGGATGCACGTGGCTATCATATGTTGCTCTGTGTAGCGGGATATTCCGATGAAACGGAGGCGGACATTGTGGCCACGTTATTGTCACGTCGCCCTGACGGGGTGGTGTTGACGGGTATTCATCACACGCCAGAATTGCGCAAAATCATCCTCAATGCCCAGGTTCCAGTGGTCGAAATTTGGGATTTGACGCCAACGCCGCTGGATATGTTGATTGGCTTTTCCCATGAGAAGATTGGCTTTGCCGCAGGAGACTATCTGCTGGGTAAAGGCCATCGGCGTTTTGGTTTAATTTGGGCTGCGGATCGGCGTGCGGCGCAGCGAAAAAACGGTTTATATGATGCCTTAGCGCGCCAAACCGACTGCACGCTGAGTGAAGTCATCGTGCCGTTACCCGCCTCGATGGCGGCGGGGCGCACTGGGCTACGCCAGCTATTCGCGCAAGGTGAGCCGTTGGATGCGATAGTCTGTAGCTCTGATACCCTGGCGCAGGGCGCGATCATGGAAGCGACGGCGCAAGGCGTAGCGGTGCCGCAGCAACTGGCCGTTATGGGATTTGGTGATCTGGCGTTTGCGGCGCACAACGTACCATCGATTTCGACGCTGGGCGTCGACAGCTGGAAGATGGGCAAAGAGGCTGCCACGCTGCTTGCTGACAAGATTGAAGGAAAAAGCACGGAAAGCCCGATTATCGATATCGGTTTTACCTTGATTGAGCGCGATTCCGCCTAGTGAATGTGCTACGCGCCACGCCGGAGAGATAACCGCTCCGACGGGCGCGTTGGCACATTATACCCGTTCAAATACCGTGGCAATGCCCTGACCGAGACCGATGCACATGGTCGCTACGCCAAACTGCACGTCGCGCTGTTCCATCAGGTTGATCAGCGTGCCGGAAATACGCGCGCCGGAGCAGCCGAGGGGGTGACCGAGCGCGATAGCCCCACCATTCAGGTTCACCTTGTCATCGATGATTTCCAACAGCCCTAAATCTTTGAGACAGGGCAGCGTTTGTGCGGCAAAGGCTTCGTTAAGTTCAAACACCCCGATATCCGTCAGTGCTAACCCTGCGCGCTTTAACGCCAACTGTACGGCGGGCACTGGGCCGTAGCCCATAATGGATGCATCGCAGCCGACCACCGCCATTGCTTTGATGCGCGCGCGCGGTCAGACCCCGTTCCCGTGCGCGTGATTCGCTCATGACGAGCATGGCGGCTGCGCCGTCAGAGAGGGCGGAGGCATTGCCTGCGGTCACTGTGCCCTGCGCCGGATCGAAGGCGGGTTTCAGGCTGCTTAGGCTTTCTACCGTGGTGTCGGCACGAATCACTTCATCATCGCGAAACGCATGCAGTATGCCATCGGCATCGTGGCCGACCTTGGGGACGATTTCATGGCGGAAGGCACCGCGTTGGGTTGCCTGCCAGGCGCGCTGATGAGAGCGAGCGGCGAACTGATCCTGCATGTCACGGCTGATGTGATGAATACGTGCCAGCATCTCTGCCGTCAGCCCCATCATCGCCGCTGCTTTTGCCACGGTGCGGCTCAGGCCCGGGTGAAAATCGACGCCGTGGTTCATCGGCACATGCCCCATGTGCTCCACACCGCCGATCAGACACGTGCTGGCATCCCCGACCATGATGGCGCGGGCGGCATCGTGCAGTGCCTGCATGGAGGAGCCGCACAGGCGGTTAACTGTGACGGCGGGCACGGTCGGCGGAATCTCCGCCAGCAGTGCTGCATTGCGGCCGATATTAAAACCTTGCTCCAGCGTTTGTTGTACGCAGCCCCAATAGATATCGTCTATCTCATGGGCGTCCAGCGCCGGGTTACGGCTCAGTAAGCTGCGCATCATGTGGGCGGAAAGGTCTTCGGCGCGCACCTGACGAAATGCCCCCCCCTTTTGAGCGTCCCATCGGGGTGCGGATGGTGTCGACAATAACAACGTTTTCCATATTCTGTGACCTCATGCCGATTAACCGAGAGAGATACCCGCGTGCGGTGCCGCTGGGGGATAATAGCTGTCGTTACGTTCTGCCAACTGGCGCAGGCCATCTGGGATCTGATATATCGCGCCGAGGGATCCCAGGGCGTTGGCCTGTAGCGCATAGTCGCGGCTGCCCAGCGTATCGAGATAGCGGCAGGCACCGCCGTGGAACGGCGGGAACCCCAGCCCATACACCAACGCCATATCGGCTTCTGCGGGGCTGGCGACAATGCCTTCTTCCAGACAGCGGGCGACTTCGTTGACCATCGGGATCATCATGCGGGCGATAATCTCTTGTGCGGTAAAGGGGCGACTGTCATTGGCGACCTCTGACAGCAGCGCATCGACGCTTTTATCCTGTTCTTTTACCGGCTTGCCCTTCTTATCGGGCGTATAACGGTAGAACCCTTGTCCGTTTTTCTGACCGTAGCGCTGCTGTTCGAACAGCACATCAATAGCGTCGCGTGCGGTTTTCTGCATACGCTGTGGGAAACCCTGCGCCATAACCGCCTGGGCATGGTGAGCGGTATCGATACCGACCACGTCCAGCAAGTACGCCGGTCCCATCGGCCAGCCGAACTGCTTCTCCATCACGCTGTCTATCTGGCGGAAGTCAGCGCCATCGCGCAGCAGCAAGCTGAAGGCGGCAAAGTAGGGGAACAGCACGCGGTTGACGAAAAAGCCGGGGCAATCGTTCACCACGACAGGGGTCTTGCCCATCCTGCTGGCGTAGGCCACCACGCGTGCGATAGTGTCGTCGCTGGTTTGCGGACCACGGATGATTTCCACCAGTGGCATACGGTGCACCGGATTAAAGAAGTGCATGCCGCAGAAACGCTCAGGATGTTGCAGGGCTTTTGCCAGCAATGCGATGGGGATCGTCGACGTATTGGAGGCCAGAATGGCGTTTTCGCCAAGGTGCGTTTCCGTTTGCGCCAGTACTTCTCCCTTCACCTTGGGGTTTTCCACCACCGCTTCCACCACGATATCGATATCTGCAAAGCGGCCATAATCAAGCGTTGGTTGAATGTGGCTCAGAATATTCGCCATTTTCAAACCGTCCAGCTTGCCGCGCGTCAACTGGCCGTTGAGCAATTTCGCGGCCTCTGCCATGCCCAGTGCCAGCGCTTTATCGTTGATGTCTTTCATCACAATCGGCACGCCCTTGTAGGCAGACTGGTAGGCAATGCCGCCACCCATAATGCCCGCACCCAGCACGGCGGCCTGCTGCGGTACGGATACCGCACCTGACAGTTTCTTCGCTTTGCCTTTAACATACTGATCGTTTAGAAAAATACCGACCAGAGCACGTGCTGCTGACGTTGCAGTAAGCGTCACAAAATTCTGTGTCTCGATGCGCAATGCATCATTGCGCGTCATCCCCGCTGCGGCTTCAACGGTTTTGACTGCGGTCAGGGGAGCGGGATAATGTTTACCGGCGGTTTGCGCTACCATCGCTTTGGCCATGGTAAAGCTCATTGCTGCTTCTATCGCATTGAGCTTGAGCGGTTCCCGTTTGGGTTTACGGTAGGACAACCAGTCAATTTGACCAGAAATGGCCTGACGGAGAACGTCTGCTCCCGCCGCCGCCAGTTTTTCATCAGGCACCACTGCTTGAACCAGACCGATTTTCAACGCCTCTGACGCATTGATGTCTTTTCCTGCGGCAATGATTTCCAGCGCGCTGTCGGCGCCCAACAGGCGCGGCAGGCGAACCGAGCCGCCAAAGCCGGGCATGATACCGAGTTTGACTTCTGGCAGACCGATGCGCGTGGACGGTGTGACGATACGGATATCCACCGCCAGGGCACATTCACAGCCGCCGCCAAGGGCATAGCCGTTGATGGCGGCAACCGTCGGCACCGGCAGATCTTCAAGACGGTTGAAGATACGGTTGGCCTGTTCTAACCAGGTCTGGAGATGCTCGCGCGGTGCAGCGAACAGTGACAAGAATTCGGTAATATCAGCGCCGACGATAAATGCCGGTTTGTCCGAGCGCAGCAGCAGGCCTTGCAAGCCTTCCAACTGCTCAAGCACGGTCAACGCATTGCCCAGGCTGGCAACGGTTTTGGTATCCAGGGTATTCACCGAGCCGGGAGAGGCAAAGACCAGCTCCGCGATCCCTTCCTCCAGCCAGCGCACGTAGAGCGTTTCACTTTGATAAAGCATAGCGATCTCCAGAAACCGTATAATGATCTGGTACGACCAGATGAGTGGATTGTGGTCGAATGTTAAATAAATGCAAATAAAAGATTAATTATTTGCCATTTCGATCACAAAGCGCTCGCCGCTACCCTCCTGCGATCACTGTGATACACTGAGCGTATCTTGCTGTGGTTAATGAGGATCTTCATGGAAAAGCTGGCATCTTTGTTCCACCAGCATCTGGCGACGATGCAACAGCACGCGCAACACGTACTGACGCAGCATCAGCTCGATGCGGTGTTAATTCATTCCGGGGAGCCCCTGACGCGTTTTCTGGACGATCAGGAATATCCCTTCAAGGTTAACCCCCAGTTCAAAGCCTGGGTTCCGGTGACCCACGTGCCCCATTGCTGGCTGTGGGTGGATGGGGTTAACAAACCCCGTCTGTGGTTCTATTCTCCGGTCGATTACTGGAATAACGTTGCGCCCTTGCCGGAGAGTTTCTGGACCAAAGACATCGACGTGAATGTGCTGCGTAACGCAGACGAGATTGGTGCGCTGCTGCCAGCGGCGCGCGAGCGTGTGGCTTATCTGGGCTATGTGCCTGAACGTGCGCTGTCTCTGGGCATTGCCCCGCAACATATCAACCCGAAGGCCGTACTCGATTACCTGCACTACCATCGGGCCTATAAAACCGATTACGAACTGTTCTGTATGCGTGAAGCGCAGAAAACGGCGGTGGTCGGGCACCGTGCCGCGCATGAAGCTTTTCTGTCTGGCATGAGCGAGTTCGATATCAATCAGGCCTATCTGACCGCGACAGGTCATCGGGATACCGATGTGCCGTATGACAATATCGTCGCGCTCAATGAGCACTCCGCGGTGCTGCACTATACCCAGTTGGAACAGCGGGTGCCGTCAGAGGTCCGCAGCTTCCTGATTGACGCAGGTGCGGAATATCATGGCTATGCTGCCGATTTGACCCGTACTTATGCCGCGCAAAGCGATCACCTGTTTGCGCAGCTCATCAAGGATTTGAATCAGGAACAGCAGGCGCTGATTGAGTCAATGCAGGTTGGCGTGCGCTATACCGACTACCATATTCAGATGCATCAGCGCGTGGCAAAACTGCTGCACCGTCATCACCTGGTGCAAGGGATGAGCGAAGAGGCGATGGTGGCGAGCGGGTTGACCGGGGTCTTTTTGCCACACGGATTGGGCCACCCGCTAGGCTTGCAGGTGCACGATGTGGGCGGTTTTATGCAGGACGAGCACGGCACGCATCTGGCCGCGCCAGACGCCCATCCCTACCTGCGCTGCACCCGTGTTATGCAACCTCGCATGGTGCTGACCATTGAGCCGGGTATCTATTTTATCGAATCGTTGCTGGCGCCGTGGCGCGGTGGGCAATACAGCCAGCATATTGATTGGAAAAAGATCGACATGTTGAAACCGTTTGGTGGGATTCGCATCGAAGACAATATCGTGTTCCATGAGAAACGCGTTGAAAACATGACGCGGGATCTGAATCTCGCCTGATGCAACGTTATAAGATCCCTGCGAGCGAAGTCAGCGTCAGCGAAGAGATAAAAAAGAGCCGCTTTATCACGCTGTTGGCACCGACTGACGGCGTAGCGGCGGCCAAGGCCTATGTGCAGCAGGTGCGCGAACGGTATTCCGATGCCGGGCACCACTGCTGGGCCTTTGTCGCCGGGGCACCGGATGATTCGCAACAGCTTGGCTTTTCCGATGACGGTGAGCCCTCTGGCACGGCGGGAAAACCCATGCTGGCGCAGTTGATGGGGAGCGGAATCGGTGAGATAACCGCTGTCTCGGTGCGTTACTATGGCGGCATTCCGTTAGGTACCGGGGGATTGGTCAAGGCGTATGGCGGTGGTGTCCAGCACGCATTGAAGCAGGTGGAAACGCTGGAAAAAGTGCTGCGCACCGCGTATCGACTACAATGCGACTATACCTTACATGCGCCCGTCAGCGCGTTGATTCGGCAAATGGGCGGTGAAGTGAATCACTGCGATTATGGTGCAGAAGTGACGTTGCAGGTGGCGATCCCAGACAGTGCTTATCACGAGACGGTGCGCCGTTTGCGCGATATAAGCAGGGGAACGTTGCAAATATCCATTATATGATAATAATTCAGCGCTGTTTGATGACTCGTTAAGGATGTTTCTCCATGCACCTGCGCGCCATTACCCGCATTGTAGGGTTACTGGTTATTCTGTTTTCCGGGACCATGTTTATCCCTGGCCTGGTTGCTCTGATTTATCGTGACGGCGCAGGGCGGGCATTCACGCAAACCTTTCTGGTGGCCCTGTTTATCGGCAGCGCGCTCTGGTTCCCCAATCGTAAACACAAGCATGAGTTGGCCTCGCGCGAAGGTTTCTTGATTGTGGTGCTGTTTTGGACCGTACTGGGTAGCGTAGGGGCATTGCCATTTATCTTCTCTGAACATCCAAACCTTAGCGTCACCGATGCGTTTTTCGAATCGTTCTCCGGCTTAACCACCACGGGCGCGACCACGCTGGTCGGGTTGGATTCATTGCCAAAAGCCATTCTGTTCTATCGGCAGATGTTGCAGTGGTTCGGCGGGATGGGGATCATCGTATTGGCGGTAGCGATTCTGCCTATCCTCGGCGTTGGGGGCATGCAACTCTATCGCGCTGAGATGCCGGGGCCGTTGAAAGATAATAAAATGCGGCCGCGCATCGCGGAGACTGCGAAAACGTTATGGATGATCTATGTGCTGCTTACCGTGGCCTGTGCGCTAGCGCTGTGGTTGGCGGGAATGTCACTGTTTGATGCTATCGGACACAGCTTTTCCACCATTGCCATCGGCGGCTTTTCGACCCATGATGCCAGCATCGGTTATTTCAACAACCCCACTATTAATACCATCATCGCGGTGTTTCTGCTGATTTCCGGCTGTAATTACGGCTTGCACTTTGCCATGTTGAGCGGCAGAAGCCTTAAAGTATACGGGCGCGATCCGGAATTTCGCATGTTCATCTTCGTTCAGATGTCGCTGGTGGCGGTGTGCACGCTGGTGCTGTGGTTCCATAATGTTTACGACAGCGGTATCCAGACGCTGAATCAGGCGTTTTTCCAGGTGGTATCGATGGCGACTACTGCGGGGTTTACCACCAGCAGCTTTGCCGCCTGGCCGCTATTTCTGCCTGTCTTACTGCTGTGCTCTGCCTTTATCGGTGGATGCGCGGGCTCGACGGGCGGCGGGTTAAAAGTGATTCGCATCCTGCTGTTGTTCTTGCAAGGACACCGCGAGCTCAAACGATTGGTGCACCCTAATGCGGTCTATACCATCAAACTTGGACGTCGTGCGTTACCGGAGCGGATCCTCGAGGCGGTATGGGGCTTTTTCTCCGCCTATGCATTGGTGTTTATTGTCAGCATGCTGGCGGTGATAGCCACCGGTGTGGATGATTTTTCTGCATTTGCCGCTGTCACGGCGACGTTAAACAATCTGGGGTCGGGATTGGGTGTTGTGGCCGATAACTTCACCACCATGAATGACGCAGCGAAATGGATTCTGATTTCAACCATGCTGTTCGGGCGTCTTGAGGTGTTTACCTTGCTGGTGTTGTTTACGCCTACGTTCTGGCGCGCATAACTTCAAACAAAAAGCCAAAGAGCCATGTCCTATGAAAGCGTTGATACTTTTTTCCAGTAAGGATGGTCAAACCAAGGCTATCGCCTCTTATATCGCGACAGTGCTAAAGGGGAAGGTCGAGTGCGATGTGGTGAACATCACAGCCGCTGACAACATTGAGCCTGCGCACTACGATCGCATTCTGATCGGTGCTTCGGTACGTTACGGTCATTTCCAGCCGGAGGTTTATGCTTTTATTAAGCAGCACCTGGGGGAATTGCAGCGTCTGCCAAATGCGTTCTTCTCTGTGAATCTGACTGCACGTAAGCCAGAAAAGCGCACGGCACAAACCAATCCCTATACCAGGAAGTTTTTGCTGCGCTCCCCGTGGCAGCCAGCCTTGTGCGGTGTGTTTGCCGGTGCACTGCGCTATCCACGCTATGGCTGGCTCGACCGGGTGATGATTCAGCTTATTATGCGAATGACCGGTGGTGAGACGGACAGCAGTAAAGAGATTGAATACACCGATTGGCAACAGGTTGAGCATTTCGCCTATGAATTTGCTCAGCTTGGTGCAAAAAAACGCGTTTAATGCTGATGTTTAGTACGCTCCGCCGAAAAAACACGCATTCAGAAATAAAATTGAAATTAGCCCTTGTCAGGGCGCGAGAAGTGTCTATACTGCGCCTCCACTGACACGGCAACAGCGACACGCGGTTGTGGTAACAGTAAGAAGTAAAACAGGAAAGCCGAACGCGAAATTGAAAAATTAACGTTGACTTTTCAGCGGTGCAGCGTAATATACGCCTCCCGCGCCACGGTTGATGTGGCAACGCTCTTTAACAATTAATCAGACAATCTGTGTGGGCACTCACAGGACTTTATCGTAAAGCCTACGGGCTTAAAAAATAAAAGTCTTGAAGAGTGAACAACAGTTAATTCATTACGAACTAACAGTAATAATTCTTTGAGCATCGCTTCTCTTGCAGAAGCAAATCAAACTTTAAATTGAAGAGTTTGATCATGGCTCAGATTGAACGCTGGCGGCAGGCCTAACACATGCAAGTCGAGCGGTAGCACAGGAGAGCTTGCTCTTTGGGTGACGAGCGGCGGACGGGTGAGTAATGTCTGGGAAACTGCCTGATGGAGGGGGATAACTACTGGAAACGGTAGCTAATACCGCATAACGTCGCAAGACCAAAGCGGGGGACCTTCGGGCCTCGTGCCATCAGATGTGCCCAGATGGGATTAGCTAGTAGGTGGGGTAATGGCTCACCTAGGCGACGATCCCTAGCTGGTCTGAGAGGATGACCAGCCACACTGGAACTGAGACACGGTCCAGACTCCTACGGGAGGCAGCAGTGGGGAATATTGCACAATGGGCGCAAGCCTGATGCAGCCATGCCGCGTGTGTGAAGAAGGCCTTCGGGTTGTAAAGCACTTTCAGCGAGGAGGAAGGCAGTAAGGTTAATAACCTTGCTTATTGACGTTACTCGCAGAAGAAGCACCGGCTAACTCCGTGCCAGCAGCCGCGGTAATACGGAGGGTGCAAGCGTTAATCGGAATGACTGGGCGTAAAGCGCACGCAGGCGGTTTGTTAAGTTGGATGTGAAATCCCCGGGCTTAACCTGGGAACTGCATTCAAAACTGGCAAGCTAGAGTCTCGTAGAGGGGGGTAGAATTCCAGGTGTAGCGGTGAAATGCGTAGAGATCTGGAGGAATACCGGTGGCGAAGGCGGCCCCCTGGACGAAGACTGACGCTCAGGTGCGAAAGCGTGGGGAGCAAACAGGATTAGATACCCTGGTAGTCCACGCTGTAAACGATGTCGATTTGGAGGTTGTGCCCTTGAGGCGTGGCTTCCGGAGCTAACGCGTTAAATCGACCGCCTGGGGAGTACGGCCGCAAGGTTAAAACTCAAATGAATTGACGGGGGCCCGCACAAGCGGTGGAGCATGTGGTTTAATTCGATGCAACGCGAAGAACCTTACCTACTCTTGACATCCAGAGAATTTAGCAGAGATGCTTTAGTGCCTTCGGGAACTCTGAGACAGGTGCTGCATGGCTGTCGTCAGCTCGTGTTGTGAAATGTTGGGTTAAGTCCCGCAACGAGCGCAACCCTTATCCTTTGTTGCCAGCGGTTCGGCCGGGAACTCAAAGGAGACTGCCAGTGATAAACTGGAGGAAGGTGGGGATGACGTCAAGTCATCATGGCCCTTACGAGTAGGGCTACACACGTGCTACAATGGCGTATACAAAGAGAAGCGACCTCGCGAGAGCAAGCGGACCTCATAAAGTACGTCGTAGTCCGGATTGGAGTCTGCAACTCGACTCCATGAAGTCGGAATCGCTAGTAATCGTAGATCAGAATGCTACGGTGAATACGTTCCCGGGCCTTGTACACACCGCCCGTCACACCATGGGAGTGGGTTGCAAAAGAAGTAGGTAGCTTAACCTTCGGGAGGGCGCTTACCACTTTGTGATTCATGACTGGGGTGAAGTCGTAACAAGGTAACCGTAGGGGAACCTGCGGTTGGATCACCTCCTTACCTAATGATACTGATCTTGTGAAGTGTTCACACAGATTGTCTGATGAAAGAAATCGAGCGGTTAGAAGACCTTATAGGCTTGTAGCTCAGGTGGTTAGAGCGCACCCCTGATAAGGGTGAGGTCGGTGGTTCAAGTCCACTCAGGCCTACCAAAATCGTTCTTGTGCTGCGTTGTGAAACAACTCGCATACTGGTGTATGCGTCGTCATTTCACGCCTTGCTCAAAAACGATTTGGCAAAGGTCTAACATTCGATGGGGCTATAGCTCAGCTGGGAGAGCGCCTGCTTTGCACGCAGGAGGTCTGCGGTTCGATCCCGCATAGCTCCACCATTTACCGTATCGATACCCAATACTTCAGAGTGTACTGTTTGACAGTATGCTGCGAAGTATTTTGCTCTTTAACAATCTGGAACAAGCTGAAAATTGAAACGAGCAATAGTGGCTCACTACTACTATTGTGATTCTCTCAAGCTTTCACACCTGAAACATTTTCGGGTTGTGAGGTTAAGTGAATAAGCGTACACGGTGGATGCCTAGGCAGTCAGAGGCGATGAAGGGCGTGCTAATCTGCGAAAAGCGTCGGTAAGCTGATATGAAGCGTTACAACCGACGATACCCGAATGGGGAAACCCAGTGCAATTCGTTGCACTATCATGTCATGAATACATAGTGGCATGAGGCGAACCGGGGGAACTGAAACATCTCAGTACCCCGAGGAAAAGAAATCAACCGAGATTCCCCCAGTAGCGGCGAGCGAACGGGGAAAAGCCCAGAGTCTGAATCAGCTTGTGTGTCAGTGGAAGCGTCTGGAAAGTCGCACAGTAAAGGGTGATAGTCCCGTACACGAAGATGCACAGGTTGTGAGCTCGATGAGTAGGGCGGGACACGTGACATCCTGTCTGAATATGGGGGGACCATCCTCCAAGGCTAAATACTCCTGACTGACCGATAGTGAACCAGTACCGTGAGGGAAAGGCGAAAAGAACCCCGGCGAGGGGAGTGAAATAGAACCTGAAACCGTGTACGTACAAGCAGTGGGAGCACTCTTTATGGGTGTGACTGCGTACCTTTTGTATAATGGGTCAGCGACTTATATTCTGTAGCAAGGTTAACCGTATAGGGGAGCCGCAGGGAAACCGAGTCTTAACTGGGCGTTAAGTTGCAGGGTATAGACCCGAAACCCGGTGATCTAGCCATGGGCAGGTTGAAGGTTGGGTAACACTAACTGGAGGACCGAACCGACTAATGTTGAAAAATTAGCGGATGACTTGTGGCTGGGGGTGAAAGGCCAATCAAACCGGGAGATAGCTGGTTCTCCCCGAAAGCTATTTAGGTAGCGCCTCGTGAATTCATCTTCGGGGGTAGAGCACTGTTTCGGCTAGGGGGTCATCCCGACTTACCAACCCGATGCAAACTACGAATACCGAAGAATGTTATCACGGGAGACACACGGCGGGTGCTAACGTTCGTCGTGAAGAGGGAAACAACCCAGACCGCCAGCTAAGGTCCCAAAGTCATGGTTAAGTGGGAAACGATGTGGGAAGGCATAGACAGCCAGGATGTTGGCTTAGAAGCAGCCATCATTTAAAGAAAGCGTAATAGCTCACTGGTCGAGTCGGCCTGCGCGGAAGATGTAACGGGGCTAAACCATGCACCGAAGCTGCGGCAGCGACACTTAGGCGTTGTTGGGTAGGGGAGCGTTCTGTAAGCCGTTGAAGGTGAACTGTGAGGTTTGCTGGAGGTATCAGAAGTGCGAATGCTGACATAAGTAACGATAAAGCGGGTGAAAAGCCCGCTCGCCGGAAGACCAAGGGTTCCTGTCCAACGTTAATCGGGGCAGGGTGAGTCGACCCCTAAGGCGAGGCCGAAAGGCGTAGTCGATGGGAAACAGGTTAATATTCCTGTACTTGGTGTTACTGCGAAGGGGGGACGGAGAAGGCTATGTCATCCGGGCGACGGTTGTCCCGGTTTAAGCGTGTAGGTGGGTGACTTTGATAAATCCGGGTCACTGTTAACACTGAGGCGTGATGACGAGGTACTACGGTACTGAAGTGACAGATGCCCAGCTTCCAGGAAAAGCCTCTAAGCATCAGGTAACATTGAATCGTACCCCAAACCGACACAGGTGGTCAGGTAGAGAATACCAAGGCGCTTGAGAGAACTCGGGTGAAGGAACTAGGCAAAATGGTGCCGTAACTTCGGGAGAAGGCACGCTGTGCGAGGTGTAGGGATTTACTCCTGAAGCTTTGCGCAGTCGCAGATACCAGCTGGCTGCAACTGTTTAATAAAAACACAGCACTGTGCAAACACGAAAGTGGACGTATACGGTGTGACGCCTGCCCGGTGCTGGAAGGTTAATTGATGGGGTTATCCGCAAGGAGAAGCTCTTGATCGAAGCCCCAGTAAACGGCGGCCGTAACTATAACGGTCCTAAGGTAGCGAAATTCCTTGTCGGGTAAGTTCCGACCTGCACGAATGGCGTAATGATGGCCAGGCTGTCTCCACCCGAGACTCAGTGAAATTGAACTCGCTGTGAAGATGCAGTGTACCCGCGGCAAGACGGAAAGACCCCGTGAACCTTTACTATAGCTTGACACTGAACCTTGAGCCTTGATGTGTAGGATAGGTGGGAGGCTTTGAAGTGTGGACGCCAGTCTGCATGGAGCCAACCTTGAAATACCACCCTTTAATGTTTGATGTTCTAACCTGGGCCCATGATCTGGGCTGGGGACAGTGTCTGGTGGGTAGTTTGACTGGGGCGGTCTCCTCCCAAAGAGTAACGGAGGAGCACGAAGGTTAGCTAATCCTGGTCGGACATCAGGAGGTTAGTGCAAAGGCATAAGCTAGCTTGACTGCGAGAGTGACGGCTCGAGCAGGTACGAAAGTAGGTCTTAGTGATCCGGTGGTTCTGAATGGAAGGGCCATCGCTCAACGGATAAAAGGTACTCCGGGGATAACAGGCTGATACCGCCCAAGAGTTCATATCGACGGCGGTGTTTGGCACCTCGATGTCGGCTCATCACATCCTGGGGCTGAAGTAGGTCCCAAGGGTATGGCTGTTCGCCATTTAAAGTGGTACGCGAGCTGGGTTTAGAACGTCGTGAGACAGTTCGGTCCCTATCTGCCGTGGGCGTTGGAGAATTGAGGGGGGTTGCTCCTAGTACGAGAGGACCGGAGTGAACGCACCACTGGTGTTCGGGTTGTCATGCCAATGGCATTGCCCGGTAGCTACGTGCGGAAGAGATAAGTGCTGAAAGCATCTAAGCACGAAACTTGCCCCGAGATGAGTTCTCCCTTGTCCCTAGAGGACGCTAAAAGGCCGTTGAAGACGACGACGTAGATAGGCTGGGTGTGTAAGTGCAGCGATGCATTGAGCTAACCAGTACTAATGACCTGTGAGGCTTAACCTTACAACGCCGAAGATGTTTTGGTGGTTGTGAGTGGTGATGAAGAGAATCGTTACTCGTAATTCAGCTTGTTGACAGATTGGTCTTGCTGGCTCGAAAGGACGGGTGAGATGAAACAGAATATGCCTGGCGGCGATAGCGCGGTGGTCCCACCTGACCCCATGCCGAACTCAGAAGTGAAACGCCGTAGCGCCGATGGTAGTGTGGGGCTTCCCCATGTGAGAGTAGGGAACTGCCAGGCTTTTATATTGATTATCAGACGACGTCTGATGCTAAAGAGTAGCGAAGGGGCTGTCCGAAAGGACAGCCCTTTTTGCTGTGCGTAATATTCATTTTCCCCGTTATTTTGTGGAAAAAAGGAGCATTCAGACACGCCTTATATCCCGTTTTATTAATGTAATAACCTTTCTCTTACTCTCTGTTTGTGACAACATCGAGAATAACTCGTTTCCACCACACGCTTTTGCACGTTGTTTTCACTACGTTTTACCAAATTATAACAATTTACTTGTGCCGTATGCATGAGCATGCCGCTGCACGCATTTATAACTCTTATAGGGATTTTTACTATGGCAGATGTAACACCACCGCTTGCGCAGCAACACCTAGACCTCCATGATACACGCAAGCGGATTTTCGCCATTGTGGGAGCCTCATCCGGTAACCTGGTGGAATGGTTCGATTTTTATGTCTATTCGTTCTGCGCACTCTATTTTGCCTCTGCGTTTTTCCCCAGTGGTGATACCACGACGCAACTCCTGCAAACCGCTGGCGTATTTGCCGTCGGGTTTCTGATGCGTCCGATCGGTGGTTGGCTGTTTGGCTATATTGCTGATAAGCATGGTCGCCGCACCTCGATGCTTATCTCTGTTTGTATGATGTGCTGTGGCTCATTCGTTATCGCCTGTTTGCCGACTTATAGCGTGATTGGCCATTGGGCACCGGCTTTGCTGCTGCTGGCCCGTTTGTTTCAGGGGGTTTCTGTTGGCGGCTAGTATGGCACCAGCGCAACCTACATGAGTGAAGTTGCCGTTGAGGGCAAGCGCGGTTTCTATGCCTCCTTTCAATATGTTACCTTGATCGGTGGGCAGTTATTGGCGCTGTTGGTGTTGGTTATCCTGCAACAGTGGCTCAGCACTGAAGAACTGAAAGCCTGGGGATGGCGTATTCCCTTTGCATTGGGTGGACTGCTGGCGATTGTGGCCTTATACCTGCGGCGTTCACTGCATGAAACCTCGAGCACCAGCACGCGCCAGCGTAAAGATGCGGGAACGCTTTCTGGTTTGTGGCATAACCGGCGTGCTTTTATGATTGTGCTGGGCTTTACCGCCGCAGGTTCGTTGAGCTTTTATACCTACACCACCTACATGCAGAAGTACCTGGTGAATACGGCGGGTATGGATGCAAAAACCGCAAGCGGTGTGATGACCGCGGCTCTGGTGATATTCATGCTGCTGCAACCGGTGTTTGGTGCGTTGTCAGATAAAATCGGGCGGCGCACCATGATGATCATTTTTGGATCGATGGCGGCGTTGTTTACCGTTCCAATCCTCAGCGCCTTGCAGAATGTGTCAAGCCCATACGCCGCCTTTGGCATTATCGTGATGGCGTTAATGATCATCAGTTTTTACACCTCGATCAGCGGTGTGCTGAAAGCAGAGATGTTCCCTCCTGAGGTACGGGCGCTGGGCGTAGGGCTTTCCTATGCGATAGGCAATGCGCTGTTTGGCGGTTCGGCTGAGTACGTCGCACTGTCGTTGAAATCAGCCGGTGTTGAAACCACGTTCTTCTGGTATGTCTCTGCTATGTGCCTGATGGCAATGTTTGTTTCTCTGCTGTTGCACCGAAAAGGGAAAGAAGTGCAGATGTAAACCGCACTGCACAGTGCACAGGATGAAGATTATTCAACTTCGGCCTGTGCGCTGTACAAGTAGGGGAAAACTGGTTATCTTCATGCATCTGGATGTCTAAACGTATAAACGTATAAACGTATAAACGGTTGCAGTGAGGTGTAGTGCCATGCCAATTCGGATCCCTGATGAGTTACCCGCGGTAAGTTTTTTGCGCAATGAGAATGTGTTCGTCATGACCACTTCCCGTGCCAGTACTCAGGAAATTCGCCCGTTAAAGGTATTGGTATTGAACCTTATGCCAAAGAAGATTGAGACGGAAAATCAGTTCCTGCGTCTGCTCTCCAACTCGCCGTTGCAGGTAGATATCCAACTGTTGCGCATCGATAGCCGTGAATCCAAGAACACCCCTACAGAACATCTCAATAACTTCTACTGTAACTTCGAGGATATTGAGAACGAGAACTTCGATGGTCTGATTGTCACCGGCGCACCGTTGGGGCTGGTCGATTTCTGCGATGTAGTTTACTGGCCACAGATCGCAAAAGTGATCGATTGGGCAAAAGATCATGTCACGTCCACGCTGTTTGTCTGTTGGGCAGTACAGGCTGGATTAAATCTGCTGTATGGCATCCCTAAGATGACGCGCAGTAAGAAGCTTTCTGGCGTATATACGCATCACACGGTGCAGCAGCATGCGTTGCTTACCCGTGGTTTTGATGAAACCTTCCTGGCTCCCCATTCGCGCTACGCTGATTTCCCCACGGATATTATTCGTGAGTATGCCGATCTGGATATTCTGGTTGAGTTTGATGAAGCCGGTGCCTATCTGTTTGCCAGCAAAGATAAGCGTCAAGTGTTTGTCACCGGGCACCCTGAATATGATGCGTATACCCTTGCCAGCGAATTCTTTCGTGACCGCGATGCGGGCTTGAATCCGATCGTGCCGTTGAACTACTTCCCTGATGACAATCCAGAGAATGCGCCAAAAGCGAGTTGGCGCAGCCACGGGCATTTGTTGTTTGCTAACTGGCTCAACTACTGTGTTTATCAGATCACACCGTTCGATCTGCGTCGTATGAATCCAACGCTGGACTAGAACCTCCTGCCGTTTGACTCAGGGTGCCTAATGGCACCCTTTTTTATGCCCGCTGACTTGCATTGAAAATAGCTTCCCTGATTTTTTAATATTTTTTTTAATATAAATCATTAAGATAAATTCTTTATTAGTTAAAAATGGAAATCGTTTTTTATTTTTAATGTAATTGGATTACGCTTAATTCTGTTGGTTGAAAATTTCGCCCCTTGATAACCCCTCTCTGTTAACAGGGAGCGTGGCACTGAGAAAAGGAACCCGAGAGATGACACAGCAGACAATAAGCCGAGAGTTGGTATTCAGTGAACGTTTTGGCATGGCAGAGCAGAGTGTTCTGCCAGAAGAGGCCACCGATTTTCTGGCAGCGTTGGTCAACCGTTTCTTGTTACCAAGAAATGGGTTGTTGCTGGAAAGACAGCTACAACAGCAGAAGATTGATGCAGGTGAGTTGCCAGATTTTATTTCGGAAACGACTTCCATTCGAAATGCTGACTGGACCATTCGTGGTATCCCGGCGGATTTACAAGATCGCCGAGTGGAGATCACCGGGCCTGTTGAACGGAAGATGATCATCAACGCCCTGAACGCGAACGTGAAAGTGTTTATGGCGGATTTTGAAGATTCGCTGTCTCCTTCATGGGAAAAGGTGATCGATGGTCAGCTCAATTTGCGCGATGCGGTGCGGGGCACCATCTCCTACGTCAATGATGAAGGCAAGATCTACCAGCTTAAACCGAATCCTGCCGTGCTGATTTGTCGGGTGCGCGGTTTGCACCTGCCGGAAAAACATGTCACCTGGCAAGGAGAAGCGATTCCCGGTGGGTTGTTCGATTTCGCGCTCTACTTTTACCATAACTATCAAGCCTTGCTGGCAAAGGGCAGCGGTCCCTACTTTTATCTGCCCAAACTGCAATCCTGGCGTGAAGCGGCCTGGTGGAGTGAGGTGTTCAGCTATACCGAAGATCGCTTTGATTTGCCACGCGGCACCATCAAGGCCACGGTACTGATTGAAACACTGCCAGCGGTGTTCCAGATGGATGAGATTCTGCATGCGCTGCGTGACCACATTGTTGGGCTGAATTGCGGCCGTTGGGATTATATTTTCAGCTATATCAAGACATTGAAAAACCATGCCGATCGCGTATTGCCTGACCGGCAATCCGTCACCATGGATAAGCCGTTCCTCAATGCCTATTCCCGTTTGCTCATCAAAACCTGTCACCGTCGTGGCGCTTTTGCGATGGGCGGAATGGCCGCGTTTATTCCCAGTAAAGAGCCAGCGCGTCATCAGTGGGTGTTGGAAAAAGTTCGTCAGGACAAGGCATTAGAGGCCAAGAATGGCCATGACGGCACCTGGATTGCCCACCCTGGCCTGGCGGATTCCGTAATGGCGGTTTTTGATGCTGCGTTAGGTGAACGCGTCAATCAGCTTGAGGTGAGCCGGGAGGGGGATGCGCCGATCGGCGCCGCAGAATTGCTGGCACCTTGTCCCGGTGAGCGCACCGAAGCGGGGATGCGCGCCAATATTCGCGTGGCGGTGCAATACATCGAAGCCTGGATCTCTGGTAATGGCTGCGTACCGATTTACGGGCTGATGGAGGATGCCGCCACGGCAGAAATTTCCCGTACCTCCATTTGGCAGTGGATCCATCACGGCAAAACGCTGAGTGATGGGCAAGTGGTCACCAAAGCCCTGTTCCAGCGCATGCTGGCAGAAGAAATGCTGGTGATCCAGGAGGAATTAGGCGAGGCGCGTTTTAGCGGTGGACGCTTTGACGAAGCGGCGCGTCTGATGGATCAGATAACCACACAAGACAAACTGATCGATTTCCTGACGTTGCCAGGCTACACCCTGCTCGACTAACCGTGCTTGATAAATAGGACACCTCATAATGACAACCTCTCGTACTCAACAAATTGAACAACTGCAACAAGAATGGAAAAGCGAACGTTGGGCGGGTATTCAACGTCCTTACAGTGCCGAAGATGTGATTACGCTACGCGGTTCGTTGAATCCGGAATCGACGCTGGCCCAGCACGGTGCCGCCAAACTGTGGGCGCTGTTGCACGGCAGCGCGCGCAAAGGCTATGTGAATTGTCTCGGTGCACTGACCGGCGGACAGGCGCTACAGCAGGCGAAAGCGGGCATTGAAGCGATCTATCTTTCCGGCTGGCAGGTGGCGGCGGATGCGAATTTAGCCTCCAGCATGTATCCGGATCAGTCGCTCTATCCGGCAAACTCGGTGCCGGCGGTGGTGGCGCGCATCAACAACACCTTTCGTCGGGCCGATCAGATTCAGTGGGCCAACCGTATTGAACCCAATGACGATCGCCATGTGGATTATTTCCTGCCGATCGTTGCAGATGCGGAAGCCGGTTTCGGCGGGGTGCTGAATGCCTTTGAACTGATGAAATCGATGATTGAAGCCGGGGCGGCGTCGGTCCATTTTGAGGATCAACTGGCCTCGGTGAAGAAGTGTGGGCATATGGGCGGCAAAGTACTGGTGCCGACGCAAGAGGCGATTCAGAAACTGGTGGCCGCTCGTCTTGCGGCGGACGTTATGGGGGTCCCGACCTTAGTGGTTGCACGCACTGATGCCGATGCCGCCGATCTGCTGACGTCAGACTGTGACCCTTACGATCGTGAATTCGTGACCGGAGAGCGCACCGTGGAGGGATTCTATCGCACCCATGCCGGTATTGAGCAGGCCATCAGCCGCGGTTTGGCCTATGCGCCCTATGCCGATCTGGTGTGGTGTGAGACCTCAACGCCGGATTTAGCGCTGGCGCAGCGCTTTGCCGATGCCATTCATCGCCAATATCCCGGCAAGTTGCTGGCTTATAACTGCTCCCCCTCTTTCAACTGGAAGAAGAACCTGGACGATGCCACCATCGCACGCTTTCAGGATGCGCTGTCAGAAATGGGCTACAAGTACCAATTTATTACGCTGGCGGGCATTCACAGCATGTGGTTCAACATGTTCGATCTGGCCCATGCGTATGCGCAAGGCGAGGGGATGAAACACTACGTGGAAAAAGTGCAGCAGCCGGAATTTGCCGCGATTAACCGGGGTTACACCTTCTCCTCTCATCAGCAAGAAGTGGGGACCGGCTATTTCGACAAAGTGACCACCATCATTCAGGGTGGGGCGTCGTCAGTGACCGCGCTGACGGGGTCGACGGAAGAGCAGCAATTCTGATCCTCATCGGCCAGTCTGCTGGCGTTGAGACACCGGATTCGCTTTTTCTGTATGCCCGAGTTTCCCGGCGAATCGCGCCGAGGGGCGCTCCGACGGCCAAGGCCGTTACGACCCCATCGCCGCACTTCACCTAACAACGGGCTTCGTCATCAGTCTGACGGCCAGCCAGTGGGCTGGTCGTTGTTGCGGAGCACATCATGAGGCGTAATCTGGAGCAACTGGTGGCGCAGACCATTCTGCAAGGGTTTGATGCGCAGTATGGCCGCTTTTTAGAGGTGACCGCAGGCGCGCAGCAGCGTTTCGAACAGGTTGACTGGCAGGCGGTGCAGCAGGCGATGAAGCAGCGTATCCACCTTTACGACCACCACGTGGGTCTGGTGGTGGAGCAGTTGCGCTGTATCACCGGGCCACGCTGTTACGACGCGACCTTTCTCGCCAGCGTGAAAACCGTGTACACCACCTTGTTACCGGACTATCCCCGCTTCGAGATTGCTGAAAGTTTCTTTAACTCCGTCTACTGTCGATTGTTCAATCATCGTGAACTCACAACGGATAAGCTGTTTGTGTTCAGCTCGCAGCCTGAACGCAGGATGGGCGAGATATCGCGCCCGCTGTGCCGCGATATTGTTCTGCGCGAAGGCTGGCATGATACGCTGGACAAACTGCTGTCGGAATTGCCGCTGCGCCTGACCTGGGACGATCTGGCGCGGGATATCGGCAATATCGTTACCAGCCTGACGCAGGCGTTTAGCGCGCAGCAGTTAGCCGAGGCGCGCTTACAGGTGGCTAACGAGCTGTTTTACCGTAACAAGGCGGCGTGGCTGGTGGGCAAGCTGATATTGCCTGATGAGACGCTGCCGTTTTTGCTGCCCCTGCATCAAACCGAGCAGGGCGCGCTGTTTATCGATACCTGCCTTATCAGTAAAGCGGAAGCCAGCATCGTGTTTGGCTTCGCGCGTTCCTACTTT
Source organism: Symbiopectobacterium purcellii (assembly GCF_019797845.1). Lineage (NCBI taxonomy): Bacteria > Pseudomonadati > Pseudomonadota > Gammaproteobacteria > Enterobacterales > Enterobacteriaceae > Symbiopectobacterium > Symbiopectobacterium purcellii. The sequence continues at coordinate 1,027,534 of NZ_CP081864.1, forward strand.
ATGGTGTATGCCCCGCAACCGGGGGCACTGGTGGCGTGGTTGCGGGAGATCTTGCCGGGGAAAACCACGGCGGAGCTTTACTGCGCCATTGGCTGCCAGAAACACGGCAAAACCGAGTATTACCGCGAATACCTCAACCATGTCGCCGCCTCTCACGAACAGTTCATTATTGCCCCCGGCGTTAAGGGAATGGTGATGCTGGTCTTTACTCTGCCGTCCTTCGATCGGGTGTTTAAGGTGATCAAAGATCGCTTTGCACCGCAGAAAGAGGTCAGCGCCGCACGGGTACGATCTTGCTATCAGTTGGTGAAAGAACATGACCGGGTGGGGCGTATGGCAGACACTCAGGAGTATGAAAACTTCGTGATTGATAAACGCCGGATCAGTGCGGAGCTGCTGGCGGAACTCTACCGTGAAGTGCCTGAAAAGCTGGAGGATGTGGGCGATCAGATCTTGATCAACCATCTCTACATGGAGCGTCGTATGACGCCGCTTAACCTGTATCTCGATAGTGCATCGGTGCAGCAGCAGCATGATGCGATTGAGGAGTATGGTAATGCTATCAAGCAGTTGGCTGCTGCCAATATTTTTCCCGGCGATATGCTGTTCAAAAATTTCGGCGTGACGCGCCACGGGCGGGTGGTGTTTTATGATTACGATGAGATTTGCTACATGACCGAGGTGAATTTCCGTGATATTCCCGCGCCGCGCTACCCGGAGGATGAGCTGGCAAGCGAGCCCTGGTACAGCGTAGCGCCTAACGATGTCTTTCCCGAAGAGTTTCGCCAATTCCTGTTTGCCGACAAGGCGCAGTTGGCAATGTTTGAGGAGATGCACAGCGAGCTGTTTTCCGCTGATTACTGGCCATCTACAGGCGCGCATTCGCGACGGCTATGTGGAGGATGTCTACGCTTACCGCAGGCGGCAACGCTTTTGCGTGCGCTACGGTAAGCGTCAACAGGCCAGCTAACGCCGCTCTGGCTATAGCGCTTAGCTATAGAAATAACGCACCACGTGGAAGAACACCGGGGCGGCGAAGCACAGCGAATCGATACGATCCATCATGCCGCCGTGGCCTTCCAGCATGGCGCCAAAATCTTTCACACCGCGATCGCGTTTGATGGCTGACATGCATAAGCCGCCTGCAAAGCCCAACAGCGTGATCAACAGCGAGATAAAGAAGGCGGCAACCGGGCTAAAGGGGGTAACCCAGAACAGCGCGGCACCGATCAGGCTGGCGCTGAGAATACCGCCGACAAACCCTTCCACCGTTTTATTCGGGCTCAGCTTGGGCACAATAGCGCGCTTGCCCCACAGCTTGCCGAACACGTACTGCAATACATCCGAAATCTGCACCACAATCATCATGAACAGTACCAGCTTGATGTTCTCACCCTCAAAGCCGGGAATGGTGATCATCAAGAGTGCCGGGGCATGGCTGACGCAGTAGACGGCGATCATCAGGCTCCACTGGATCTTGGCACAGCGTTCAAGGAAGTGCGTGGTATCGCTCGCCAGCGCCACGCGGGCGGGAATAAACAGAAAGGCATACACCGGAATGAAAATGACAAACAGATTGTACCATTCGATCCCTACCAGCAGATATTGCAGCGGCAGGATGATAAAGAAACACCAGAACAAGGCTTCATGATCGCCCCGACGTGTGGGTGTCAACGTCACGCATTCGCGCAGTGCGTAAAACGACATCAGCGCAAACAGCACCACGGAGCCTATCGGGCCTACCAGCATGGCGATGACCGAGATGGTACACATCACCCACCAGGCGCGGATTCTGGCGTTGAGGTTGGCAATGGTGTCGTTTTGCTTGCGGCGCGAGAGCACGAACCCAATCAGGCTGGCAATCATCAGCAGAATAAACAAACCGCCTAACAGCAGGAGTAATTCATTGTCGACTTTACGCATGTGACAGCGCCTCCAGCGCCTGTTTCGCCCGGTTCAGAAACTCGATTTTGGTTTCATCCGGCTCAGGACCAGTAATCGCCTCGCCGAAGGTGGCGCTACAAATAATGGGAACGACCAACCTTGAACCTTTTGGCAGCACGCGATTCAGGTTTTCCAACCATACCGGCACCAGACGCGCATCGGGGTAACGTTGCAGCAGGTGGAACAGTCCGCTTTTGAATTCGCCTAATTCGTCCCCGCCACCGCGAGTGCCTTCGGGGAAGAATATCAGTGATTCCTGCTTTTCCAGCACCGTTACCAGCGGGGCCAACAGATCGTCACTGGAGAACGGCGCCCCGGATTTGCGTTTACGCTCAATCAGCACGGCACCGAAGATGCGCGCAGAGAGATAGCGGCGCAGTGCCGATTTTTGCCAGTAATCGGCGGCGGCGACAGGGTGGACCCGCTCGCGCATCGTGGCGGGCAGGCTGGCCCAGATCACCAAACCATCAAGATGGCTGCTGTGATTCGCGTAATAAATGGTCGGCTGGTCTACCTGCGGGGTGGCGCGCCAGCGTGCCTTGATACCCGTCAGTAAGCGACAGACGGTAACCAGCAGCGCACGTACCAGCGTTTTGTCGGGGCTGAATGTCATGACGGTTCTCCTGAGGACAGGTCGCGGATAATCTGGCGAGTACGATGGATGCAGGTTGCCCCGGCACCCAGCAGTATCGCGGCAAGGATCAGGGTAAAAATCAACTGGCCCCACTGTGGCACTATCGCGGCCACCACGGCACCGACGGTGAGCAGCGCCATACGGTGCTGTTTCGCCATGGGGCCGCTGAAGCGCTGTGCCAATCCACAGGTGCCGCCCAGCAGGCGAATATACGCGGTTGCCAGCGCCAGCAGTGCCGCGCCCCAGCCCAGCAGTGGTGCGTAAGGGAGTTGCAGTATGCCGTAGCCAACGCCCAGCAGCAGCAAGGTATCGGATACGCGGTCGGGCAGCTCGTTATACACCGCCCCCGCCGGACTGCGCATGCCCCCTTCAACGGCGACCATGCCGTCAAGCAGGTTACACAGTAAACGGCCCTGAATACCCAGCGCGCCGGCGATCAACAGGCCCCGTTGCAGGAATTCGTTGTCACAGCGCCACACGATGAGAAAACAGAGCGCGCCAAGGGCGGCGAACAGAATACTAAAGAGTGAGATTGTATTGGGCGTATAGCCTTTACGACGTAAATAGCGTGCCGCCGCCGTTGCCCAGCGTGTCTCGCGCGCCCGAATCGGACGGCGATCCTGGATGTCCTTTTCCATAATTGAGTGCTCGTGAAGTGAGGTCGAGAGCGCACATTATAGCCAAGTTTGCAGAAATATTAACGAGTTCCACCATACGCCAGCGTCACCTCTTTGGCGGCGCTAATCACTAACGCCCCGAGCTCGGTCACGCGATCGTCCGTGATGCGGGAGATCGGGCCGGAGATGGAGATGGCGGCAAACGGTTCACGGTGCTCGTCGAACAGACAAGCCGCGATGCAGCGTAGCCCGAGCGCGTGTTCTTCATCGTCAAAGGAGTAGCCGCGTCGGCGGATTTGCGCCAAATCTTCTTTCAGGTGCACCGGTGAAACCAGCGTGGCGTGGGTATAAGCATGTAACCCTTTGCGATGCAGCAGGCTGCCGACCTGATCGTCGCTCAGGTTTGCCAGAAAGGCTTTCCCCGCGCCGGAGGCGTGCATCGGCAGCTTTCCACCAATCGGCGCAGACATGCGCATCAGCGCAGTGCACTGCACCTGGTCGATAATAATCGCCTGGTGATCGCTGTTGTCCAACACCGCCAGATTGACGGTTTCGCCCGACGCTTCCATCAGCTTGCGCAGCATGGGGTGCACCATGGCCAGCAGGTTACGGCTTTGCAGAAAACTGCTGCCGACGATAAAAGCATGGGAGCCGATGGTCCAGAACCCTAAATCACCCACCTGACGCACAAAGCCCTGCTGCTGCATGGTGGTCAATAAACGGTGGGTAGTGGAGTTGGGCAAACCCGCCTGCTGCGCCAGATCGGTAAGCGCCACGCTGCCGTTGGCGTGGGCGATCAGTTCCAGCAGCGTTAACCCGCGCGTCAGCGACTGTACCTGGCCTGTCGCCTGTACGTTGGTGCTGACTGCACCCCGTGGTTTTTTGCCGCGTTTGGTGGGCTCCGGTGGCGTCATATTTCGGCTCCTTTCTGTATGGTGGAATTAGTTTTCATTTTTTCCTCAAGGATTGCAACTATTCTTTAGGTTTCAGGCAGGTTAGTAGCGAAAGGCGCAAAAAAGGGGGGAAAGACTGAAAAACTCTCATGTGACGCGGAACGGGCAGATTGTTACGATAGGCAATCATAATGTGAATAAGACTAACAAGTTCGGTGGGGTTAGGGTGTCAGAGCAAAAACAGGTAACGGCGGTGAATCGGGTGACGGCATTGCGCGAACAACTGGCGCAACGCATTTTGGTGCTGGACGGCGGTATGGGCACCATGATCCAAGGCTACCGGTTGCAGGAAGCTGACTATCGCGGTGAACGCTTTGCCGATTGGCACAGCGACCTGAAAGGCAACAATGACCTGCTGGTGATCACTCAACCTGCAATTATTGCGGCGATCCACGATGCCTATTTTGAGGCTGGCGCGGATATCATCGAAACCAACACCTTTAACGCCACGCCGATCGCGATGGCCGATTACGACATGGCTTCGCTGTCGGCGGAGATCAACCTGGTGGCGGCGCGTCTGGCCCGCGCCAGTGCGGACAAATGGACGGCGCAAAACCCGGCCAAACCGCGCTACGTGGCAGGGGTATTGGGTCCAACCAACCGCACGGCCTCCATCTCACCGGATGTAAACGACCCCGCTTACCGTAATATCAGTTTCGATCAATTGGTCGATGCCTACCGAGAATCAACCCGGGCGTTGGTTGAGGGCGGTGTCGATATCATCATGATCGAAACCATCTTTGATACCCTGAACGCCAAAGCTGCGGTGTATGCAGTAGAAACCGAATTCGAAGCGCTCGGCATTGAATTGCCGGTGATGATCTCAGGCACCATTACCGATGCTTCGGGCCGTACCCTGTCAGGGCAAACCACGGAAGCGTTTTACAACTCGCTGCGCCATGCGCGTCCGCTCTCTTTTGGCTTGAACTGTGCGCTCGGGCCGGATGAGCTGCGTCAATACGTGGCGGAACTGTCTCGCGTTGCCGAGTGCTATGTTTCCGCTCACCCTAACGCGGGTTTGCCGAATGCGTTCGGCGAATACGATCTCGATGCCGCCGACATTGCGGTGCACATTGGGGAATGGGCGCGTGCCGGATTCCTCAATATCGTTGGCGGCTGCTGCGGCACCACGCCGCAACACATTGCCGCCCTTGCCCAGGTGGTTGACGGGGTTGCGCCGCGCCCGCTGCCGGATATCCCGGTGGCGTGCCGCCTTGCCGGGCTGGAGCCGCTGACCATTGATGCGGCAACGCTGTTTGTTAACGTAGGCGAACGGACCAACGTAACCGGTTCGGCACGTTTCAAACGCCTGATCAAAGAAGAAAAATACGGTGAAGCGCTGGATGTGGCTCGCCAGCAGGTGGAGAGCGGCGCACAGATTATCGACATCAACATGGATGAAGGCATGTTGGATGCCGAAGCAGCCATGGTGCGCTTTCTTAATCTGATTGCCGGTGAGCCGGATATCGCCCGCGTACCGATCATGATCGACTCCTCCAAGTGGGAGGTGATTGAAAAAGGGCTGAAGTGCATTCAGGGCAAGGGCATCGTGAACTCCATCTCGATGAAAGAGGGGCTCGACGTCTTTATCGATCACGCGCGTCAGGTGCGGCGTTATGGTGCTGCCATGGTGGTGATGGCGTTCGATGAGGTGGGGCAGGCGGATACCCGCGCGCGCAAAATCGAGATCTGTCGCCGTGCCTACCAGATCCTGACGCAAGAGATTGGCTTCCCGCCGGAAGACATCATCTTTGACCCGAATATCTTTGCCGTTGCCACCGGTATCGAAGAGCACAACAACTATGCCGTGGACTTCATCGAAGCCTGCGCGGATATCAAGGAACAGTTGCCGCACGCGATGATCTCCGGCGGCGTCTCGAACGTATCGTTCTCCTTTCGCGGTAACGAACCGGTGCGCGAAGCGATTCACGCGGTGTTCCTCTATCATGCCATTCGCAACGGGATGGACATGGGGATCGTCAACGCCGGCCAGTTGGCGATCTATGACGATTTGCCCGCCGAACTGCGCGATGCCGTAGAGGATGTGGTGCTCAACCGCCGTGTCGATGGCACCGAGCGACTGCTGGAGATGGCAGAGCGCTATCGCGGCAGCAAAACCGACGATGAGAGCAATAAAACCCAGGCGGAATGGCGCGGCTGGCCGGTGAAAAAACGGTTGGAATACGCGCTGGTTAAAGGCATTACCGAATTTATTGAACTGGATACCGAGGAAGCGCGTCAGGAGGCCTCTCGCCCCATCGAAGTGATTGAGGGGCCGCTGATGGACGGCATGAACGTGGTAGGCGATCTGTTTGGTGCCGGGAAAATGTTCCTGCCGCAGGTGGTGAAGTCCGCGCGCGTGATGAAGCAAGCGGTGGCCTACCTGCAACCCTATATTGAGGCGAGTAAGGCCAAAGGCAGCAGCGCAGGCAAAATTTTGCTGGCAACGGTGAAAGGCGATGTACACGACATCGGCAAAAACATCGTTGGCGTGGTGTTGCAGTGCAACAACTACGAAATTATCGATCTGGGCGTGATGGTGCCGACCGAGAAAATCCTGAAGACCTCCCGCGAAGAGCGCGTCGATATTATCGGCCTGTCTGGGCTGATCACCCCGTCGCTGGATGAAATGGTCAACGTGGCGAAAGAGATGGAGCGGCAGGGCTTCACGCTGCCGCTGCTGATTGGCGGTGCGACCACCTCCAAAGCGCACACGGCGGTGAAGATCGAACAGAATTACAGCGGTGCGACGGTGTATGTGCAGAACGCCTCGCGCTCCGTCGGGGTGGTGTCGGCGCTACTGTCGGAGAGCCAGCGCGATGAGTTTGTCGCGCGTACCCGCAAAGAGTATGAAACCGTGCGCATTCAGCACGGACGCAAGAAACCGCGTACGCCACCGGTGACGCTGGCGGCAGCACGCGCTAACCACCATCAGCTTGATTGGGATGACTACACGCCGCCGGTCGCGCACCGCGTTGGTGTGCAGGCCGTCACCGCCAGCATTGAAACCTTGCGCAACTATATCGACTGGACGCCGTTCTTTATGACCTGGTCGCTGGCGGGTAAGTATCCGCGCATTCTGGAAGATGATGTGGTGGGTGAAGAGGCCAAGCGCCTGTTTGCCGATGCGAACGCCATGCTTGATACCCTGAGTGAACAGGGAACGCTGATCCCGCGCGGCGTGGTGGGATTGTTCCCCGCGAATCGGGTCGGGGATGATGTTGAGGTGTATACTGATGAGCGCCGCGATGAGGTGCTGTTGGTGACGCACCACTTACGTCAGCAAACGGAAAAAACCGATTTCCCTAACTACTGTCTGGCGGATTTTGTGGCGCCAAAAACCTGCGGTAAGCCGGACTATCTTGGCGCGTTTGCCGTCACCGGGGGCTTGGAGGAAGACGCACTGGCAGAGGCCTGGGAAGCGCAGCACGATGATTACAACAAGATCATGGTGAAAGCGCTGTCAGATCGTCTGGCGGAGGCGTTTGCGGAATACCTGCATGAGCGGGTACGTAAGGTGTATTGGGGCTATGCCGCTAATGAAAATCTCAGCAACGAAGAGCTAATTCGTGAGAATTATCAGGGTATTCGTCCGGCACCGGGCTATCCCGCCTGTCCGGATCACACGGAAAAAGCGCAAATCTGGCAACTGCTTGATGTAGAAAAGCACACGGGTATGAAACTGACAGAATCTTACGCCATGTGGCCGGGGGCCTCGGTCTCGGGCTGGTATTTCAGTCACCCGGAAAGCAAATATTACGCCGTAGCGCAGATTCAGCGCGATCAGGTCGAAGATTACGCCGCGCGTAAAGGCATGTCGGTGGCCGATGTCGAACGCTGGCTAGCCCCCAATCTGGGGTATGATGCGGATTAATACGATGGGATAGGTGCTTCACGGTCAGCAAACTGACGGTTTGCTGACCGTGGGACGACGTCCCAAGCGATGACTTCAATAGTGGTAGCGGCAGGCGGCTATAAGAATGGCACCCTCTGCAATGGCATAAACCAGACGATGCTCTTCGGTGATGCGCCGGGACCAAAAACCGGACAAATTGTGTTTCAAGGGCTCAGGTTTACCCTTACCCTCAAAAGGCGTTCTCAAAACATCTTTAATGAGTGCGTTGATCTTCTTAACCATGCGATTATCTGTATCCTGCCAGTACAGATAATCCTCCCATGCTTCTTCAGACCACGTTGACTTCATTCGATGATGCCCTTTTCTGTCCCTTCACCGGCTTTCAAACTTTCTATGGCGTTCATAAGCCTTTTGGCATTTGCCGGCGAGCGTAACAGATAGGCGGTTTCTTCCAGAGAGTTGTACTCTTCCAGGGACATGAGAACACACGCCTCACCGTTTTGCCGGGTAATCAATATGGGGGCGTGATCTTCCACCGTTTTCATCATCGTTGCTGATAAATTCTGGCGGGCTTCACTGTAACTGATCGTTCTCATCATGTTCTCCTCTTTGCACCCCATCATTGTACAATGATGGTTTTTTTTTCACCAGTGCTAAATAGGGTATGCACTACGTTCCGGTTTTGCGTATCTAATAGGCTTTGTTGAATAAATAGAACTTTTAGGTGAGCATCTGCTCAGATCACTACCGTCATTTCAACATCTGCACCCCATGGCAAAGCAAAAATTTAAAATCACCAACTGGTCTACGTACAACAAAGCTCTCAAGCTGCGCGGGTCTCTGACAATATGGCTGGATGAGTCGTCCGTTTCTGCATGGACGGAGAAAACAACGCCTGAACGGCGTGGCCGGCCGCGTCACTACTCAGATATGGCTATCACCACTGTTCTGATGATGAAACGCGTGTTTGGCCTTTCGCTAAGGGCTTTACAGGGCTTCGTTGACTCCATTTTTAAACTGATGGGGCTGCCGCTAAGATGCCCAGACTACTCGCTGCTCAGCAAGCGAGCAAAGACCGTTAAAATCAGCATAAAAACGCCGACCCGTGGTGAAATCTCCCATCTGGTCATTGACGCAACCGGCCTGAAGGTCTTTGGCGAAGGCGAATGGAAAGTCCGGCAGCATGGTGCAGAAAGACGGCGGGTGTGGCGTAAGCTGCATCTGGCCACAGACAGTGTGACGCATGAAATTATCTGTGCTGATTTGTCACTCAGCGGCACGACTGATGCTCAGGCTCTACCGGGCCTGATAAACCAGACCCACCGGAAAATCAGGGAAGCGTCGGCTGACGGCGCTTACGATACCCGCTACTGTCATGATGTGCTGCTGAGGAAGAGGATAAGGCCTCTTATTCCTCCACGACGTGGTTCGCAATATTGGCCAGACCGATACCATGAGCGTAATCACGCGGTTGCGGATCAGCGTCTAAGCGGCAGTAACGATGTCTGGAAAAAGAAAGTGGGCTATCATAGACGCTCAGTGGCTGAAACAGCGATATTCCGGTTCAAAACGCTTCTGGGCGATCATCTAAGTCTACGTGACTATGATGCGCAGGTAGGTGAGGCAATGGCGATGGTCAAAGCGCTTAACAAAATGACGCTGTTAGGCATGCCGAACAGCATCCGGATCGCATAACAATCGATCTGCTAGGGGAGCTGTAGTCACAAGTTCTGATTTATTCAACAAAGCCTATCTAATACCTTGACGCCCACAGCGATCCACGTGTTAAACCCGTCATACTTCACGTTGCAGGTGCGTTGACTTTCCTCGCTCACCCCAGTCACATTCTTGATTATGCTCCTGGGGGTTCACTGCGTCGCCGCGTTACGAGACTCATAAATGAGTCTCGCCCTAAAGGGCCAGCGCAAGCGCTGTTCAAAACGCGAACGTTTTGTCCTGCAACTCGAATTATGTAGGGTATATATTATTTAATGAGAATTGTTATCATCTTTGTTGAAGCGGTTTTCTGCAAGTGTTAAGGTAAAGCCTGTGGTATTCCCCCTCGACCATTTCCCCAGCCGCGCTGGCCTGACGGTGGACCACTGACGATAATGAACGCCTACTCCCCCTCGCTGTCCGAACGCCAGTTTTCCGTTGATGACTTCTTTGCCTTTGGCGAACGCTACGGGATCGACTACCGCTTCCCTGAGCTGGTCTCCAGCCGCGATCGGCGCAAAGCGCAGCGCGTGGTGGTTCAAGGCCATGTGGAAGAGATGGTTCTCTCTTCTGGCATCAGCCTGACAAGTTCCGATGTGCGCGTGATGCAACCCTATGAGTCTACGTCGTTGCAAGGTTCACCGCTCTACACGCTGGTGGTGCTGGGCGGGTGTATCAATCTGCGGGTGAACCAGCGGGAATTTGTGGTGCGAGCGGGCATGGCCTTCAGTACCCGTCTTGGGGAGCAGGAGGTGATGCATGTGCGTCACGCGGTCGATCATCCGTTGCGCACCTTGGCGTTGGGCATCCATCCCGGCCAGTTGCAACTCCCCCCGCTGCTTGCCGCGCTACTGCGTCAGTGGGAATGCCGTGAGAACGCAGCCTTTGTATGGCCGGTGCCCGATTACCTGCTGGCCGGCTTGCAGCAGGCGTTATCCCCGTCGAGTGAGAGCCTGGCGCGCCAGTTGATGCTGGAAGGCGCGATGCTGCAACTGCTGGGTCATGGCCTGGCGCTTGATCCCGTGGGTCAGCAAGGGCGTATGACCGCACCACCCAGTGAGCGGCGGCGGCTGGATGCGTTGCGCGATCAGCTTCAACTGCACCCGGAAAAGCCCTACACCCTGACGGCGTTAGCACAACAGGTCGCCATGAGTCCGACCAGCCTGCGCAATAAGTTCCGGCACGCCTACGGTATCTCGGTATTTGATTTCCTGCGTAACAGCCGATTGGCGCTGGCTTACCGTTTGCTGGAACAGGGCCATCCGGTCCAGCAGGCTGCCTGGATGTCGGGATACCAGCACGCCACCAATCTGGCTACCGCGTTTCGACGCCACTATGGCATCGCGCCCAGCGATGTTCCTTTCTCCCAGTTCTCCCAGCGACGCGCATAGCGGCTAAGTCTGGTTTATTCCACTCGAGGTTCCCCGTCGCGTGCACCTTTGTCATTGCGCATACGTAACCCGTTAGCGCGCATAGCTAGCTCACGCATGAAAACGGTAATAATTCGCATTTACAAGTACAGGTGAGGCGGAGAAGGGCATGTTGAGAAAAACACAGTTAGCGCTGATGGTCGGCTATCTGGCAAGCGGGTTTGCCGGAAGCGCTCTCGCGCAGGATAACGGTAATTCAGCAACGGACAATTCAGCAACGAACAAACCGGATACGCTGATTGTCAGCTCTCAGGTGCAGAGCGGTGCCACCAAGCTGGCAACGCCCGATATTGAAACGCCGCAGTCTGTATCAATTATTACGCGCGAACAGATGCTACAGCAGGGGGCCACCAATGTGCGTCAGGCGCTGGGCTATACCCCGGGTGTCTACAATAATCAGGTGGGCGGCACCAACCGCTTTGACTACATCGTGATGCGCGGTTTTTCGGACGGTAGCCTGGATAACGTGTTCCTCGACGGGCTGAAAATCATGGGAGACACCAACTCACACAGCTCGCTGGTGGTGGACCCCTGGTTCCTTGAAAGTATGGAAGTGGTGCGTGGCCCGGCCTCAGTGCTGTACGGGCGCGCCTCTCCGGGGGGCATTGTGGAGCTGAGTTCTCGCCGCCCGGCCTTTGAGCAAAGCGGACAAATCAAACTGTTCGCGGGGAACAATGCACAGCGCGGTGCTGCCTTTGATCTGACCGGCCCGCTGGACGATGACGACCGCGTGGCATTCCGCCTCGGCGGGATCGTACGCAAAGCAGATACGCAGTTCACCACCAAAGAAGAGCGCTACGCCTTGATGCCCAGTTTGACCTGGCGCATCAGCGATAAAACCCGCCTGGATCTGATGGCGTATCTGCACCGCGATCCAGAAGGGGGCAGCCACTCGGGTGTACCGTATGAAGGTTCGGTGGTACCGCACAACGGTCGCTATATCTCAAACGGCTTCTACGATGGCGAGAAGAACGTCGAGAAATACGATCGTCGCCAGAATATGGTCGGCTACAACATTGAGCACAATTTTGACAGCGGCTGGTCGGTGCGCCAAAAAGTGCGTTATCTGCAAAGCAGGGTGCATCTGGATCAGGTCTACGGTTACGGTTGGTCGGGAAATAGCGATGAGCTGATCCGCTACTACCAGGGCGCGCGTGAAAAACTCAAGGCCTGGACCCTGGATAACCAGTTGGATGGCAGCATTGATACTGGCGTGCTGAATCACCGGGTGTTAGTGGGGATGGATTATCAGCAGCGTCAAAATGACGTCAACTGGCCGACAGGACTTTTCCCTAACCTCAATGCCTTCAATCCGGTGTACGGTGCGGGCGCGCTGGCCTGGTATGCACCTACCCGTGAAAGGCACAAGCTGCAACAAACCGGCTTTTACATGCAGGATCAGGTTTCGTTGGAGCGCTGGCGTCTGACGCTGGGTGGCCGTTATGACACGGTTAAAATCTCAAGCACCAACCAAAGTACCGCGGCGCGTAGCGAACTGGACCAAGGCCACTTCAGCAAACGCGCGGCGCTGCTTTACCTGTTTGATAACGGTGTTGCACCTTACGTCAGCTACTCTACGGCATTTACGCCCACCAACTTTACCGATGCCAGCGGTGACCTGCTCAAACCGATGGAAGGTAAACAGTGGGAAACCGGGCTGAAATATCAACCCGTCGGCACGCAGGATCAATACAGCGTCTCCCTGTATCGTATCAACCAGACCAACGTGGCGACGAAAACCCAGCCGAGCGATCCCTACCGGGCCATTGGTGAGATTGAATCGGAAGGGGTAGAACTGGAAGCCTTAACCCATATCACTGATAACCTGAGCGTTCAGGCGGCCTACAGCTATAACGACATTCGCTACAAGAAGAGCGGCATCGCCAGCGAGCAAGGTCAGCGCGCCGTGTATGCGCCGCGCAACCAGCTCAGTGCCTGGGTGAGCTATGACGTCACAAGCGGCCTATTGGATGGCTTAACGCTGGGAAGTGGCGTGCGCTATGTGAACGGCGTGGTGAGCGATCGTGCTAACACCCATACCTTGCCGTCTTACACGCTGGTGGATATGGCGGTGGGCTATGACCTCTCCAAGGTTGGCTTGAAGGGGCTGAGCGCGCAGTTGAACGTTAATAACCTGACGGACAAACGCTATGTTGGTGACTGTAACTCACTGGATTACTGCTACTTTGGCGCAGAGCGCAGCGTAGTCGGCAGCCTGTCCTACGCTTTCTGACCGCTTTCCTCCCCCGACGTCCGTCGGGGGAGTTGCTAATTCCGCGCTTTTTTGGGGTGATAACGCCTATAGTCCCTATATCGTGATATTTTATTCCGCTTTTTCAAAGTGACTGAAAATAAAACGGAATTCCATGAATGTAACCTCAATTAACGATACGCCCCATTATTATCGGCACACTGAAAACTGCATCAATGTTGAAATGGGCAATGTGAGATGTGCCACGGACAGAACGTCCGTATTACACACTCACAGACTGACCCATTGTTGCGCGTTGGCAGTGCTTTCGAAATGGAATGGAAGGTGGTATCAACAGCGCACACTGCTGCACATCACCGGTGGAAATATGTTTTGCGGGATAACCTCAGAGAGCGATCGCCAACCTGATCTCGTCAGCCGATGGTTACCGAAACTCAAGTCAGAGTTGGTTGACGGCGGGAAGGTTATTTTCGTTGGAGGCATCGATTGCGCCTCCAATATTTCGCTTTACATGAGCATTCACCAGGAAGATGCTGAGGAGCACAAACCGCTACAAGAGCTGCTCACTCTGCCGGGAACCGAAACGATGATAGCGGGGGCTCTGGGCTTAATGGTTCATCCCAGTGGCGAGGTGGTGTTCGATGTGGCGGGTAGCCGGGGTGAACTCAACCAACAGGAATGCGATTCAATATTACGCGGTGAGCTATAGCACCGTGCCAGGGATGTTCCCTGCCACGCCATGTGACAGGGATACCATGCAACTAATAAAGCCCGACGACTTTCCACCACAGTAAGCCCGCGGTCATAAATACCGCCTGATTCACCAGACTGATAATAAACCCGGAGCGCCACCACACGGCGGTAGGCACATAACCTGCGCCGAACAGTATCGGGCCGCGCGCGTGGGTATATTGTGTCAGAGAGCAGTACAGGCTGCTGGTGAATGCCAGCATCAACGCCATCGGCACAGGCGGAATACCGAGATTAATCCCCACGCTGAGAAATACGGCATAGAGCGCAGCAATCTGCGCATTGCCGCTGGCAAAGAAATAGTGGGTATAAAAGTAGGCGGCGTTTAGCAGCAGTAATACCAGCACCCAACTGGTTCCGGCCATCAAATGACCGACGCTGCCGCCAATCAGATCGCCAAACCAGGTGGTGAAGCCCAACTTTTTAAGCTGGTTGGCCATCATCAACAGTGCTGCGAACCAGATCAACGTATCCCAGGCCCCTTTTTCGCTTTTGATGTCCTCCCAGCGCAGCACACCGCTTAACAGCAGGAAAGAGAGGCCCACAAAGGACGCCGTGGTCGCGTCTACGCCCAGCGTATCGCCAAAAATCCACAGTACCAACAGCAGTAGCACGGTAAAGGCCATCAGCCATTCACCACGCGCCATCGGTCCCATTTTTTCCAGTTCGCTTATCGCCAGTTTAGGCGCATCAGGCGTGTGGCGGATTTCCGGTTTTGTCAGCCACAGCACCAGCGGTGGAACAATCATCAGGGAGATCATGCACGGCACCACGGCGGCCAGAAACCAACTGCCCCAGGTAATGTGCACGCCGGCATTGGCAGCCAGTTTTACCGCCAGCAGGTTGCCGGTATAGGCGGTCATAAACAGCGCGGCGGTAATGTCGTTGACGTTGCCGATGCAGACCACCAGAAATGTCCCGATCTTACTGCGCGAGGCATCTTCCGGCTTGGAGTCGAAACTGCGCGCCAGTGAGTCAGCAATCGGGTAGATCACGCCGCCGCAGCGTGCCGTATTGCTTGGCATGGCGGGGGATAACACCAGATCGGCAAAGGCCAGGCCGTAGGCCAGCACCAGCGTTCTCTTCCCCTGCAGGCGAATCATCTGCAATGCGATGCGTCGGCCCAGCCCGGTTTTGATAAAACCGCGCGCGATCATAAATGCCACGACGATCAGCCAAATCAGGGAGCTGTTCAGATCGCTCAATGCGGTTTGGATAGCGCCGCTGGCGCTGGTATCGCCTGCGGCGGCCGTCAGTGCAAACAGCGTCATACTGATGATGCCGATGGCACCAATGGGCAGCACGTTAGCCACAATGGAGACGATGGTGGCGACAAAAATCACGGCAGAGTGCCAGGCGGGCGCGCTGAGGCCGGTGGGGGGGGACAGGTGCCAGAAAAAAGCGGCGATAAGCAGAATAATCGCCAAAGCAAGCCAGTTCAGGCCGTACGACGTTTTGGTCTTCATCCGTTTTCCTTACAACTTGATAGGTGTCTGAAGCGGGGAGCGGTAGTCAGCGTAATCCCTATGGGTTACAGGGTTATCAGCGATCATAGCCGCACTGCGATAAAACGCGGGATGAAAATGACACGCTTATTGATTTGAAGCGGTTTTTATAAATATTGTTAGTTAAATAATTATGTGAAGTACGTCACGATTTAAGTGTGACAAAGTATGACAAAGCCAGGTATCGTGCGGGGTGAGTAAAAAAAGCGCAATATGCCTGAACAGGCTCTCGTTAACCGGTGCGTAAATGATTTCCCTCATTTATTTAACATCCCCACCGACGCGCTTTCGCGCGCCGGTGGGGCGACGGGTTACTGCTTCTCTTTTTCCAACGCTTTTCCTGACCAGTAGCCCGCCAGCAGCGAGCCGGAAAGGTTATGCCAAACCGAGAACAGCGCGCCGGGCAGGGCGGCGAGCGGCGAGAAGTACATCTTGCCCAGCGTGGCGGCAAGGCCGGAGTTTTGCATGCCGACTTCGATAGCCAACGTGCGGCAGGTAGACTCGTCAAAGCCGAACAGTCTGCCCCCCCAATACCCGCCCAGTAAGCCAATGCCGTTGTGCAGGATAACGGCAATGATCACCATAAAACCGACGGATGCGATATGGCTCTGGCTGCCTGCGACCACGGCGCTGATAATCGCCAGAATAAACACCATCGACAGCATTGGCAGATAGGGCTCGATGCGCTTTACCACACCGCTGAACAGGTGGTGAACAATCAAACCTGCGCCGATCGGGATCACCACGATCTTTAGGATGCTGAGCAACATGCCCATCACGTCCACGCTGATGGCGGCATCCACATACAATCGGGTCAGCAGCGGTGTGGCAAACACGCCAACCAGCGTCGAGATGGATGAAATGGTGACTGACAGGGCGACATCGCCTTTAGACAGGTAGATCATCACGTTTGATGCCGTGCCGCTGGCAACGCTGCCCACCAGCACCATACCTGCCGAGAGGTCAGGCGGCATGTTAAACGCACGCGCCAACACCCAGGCGGCGAGCGGCATCACCAGGTAGTGAAGGAATATCCCGGCGGCAACCGGAGCAGGACGCGTCAGCACCCGCTTAAAATCCCCGATATGCAGGGTCACGCCCATGGCGAACATGATGAGCATTAGCAGCGTGCTGATATGGGGGCTGATGCCGGTAAAGGTGTCTGGTGAGGCATAGGCCGCCACGGAGAGTAAAACGGCCCATAACGGAAACAGCCGAGTCAGTATAGCGAGCATGAAATGTCTATCCTTATCACGATGAGGGGCCAGATAAAAAAACCGGCTAAAGCGCCGGTTTTTTGGGTGCAATGGCAGGGCGTTATTCAAACAGGCTGTGGTGCAGCGTCTGCACCACGCGCTCCGCGTCGTTGCCTGGCACCAGGAAACACAGGTTATGACTGCTGGCGCCGTAGCAAATCAGGCGAATGTTAAACGGATCCAGCACGCCAAACACCTCTTTGCCGACGCCGCATGCCTGAGAAAGCTGATTGCCGATCAGCGCGACCAGCGACAGGTTTTCTTCCACTTCGACGCGGCACAGGGAAGAGAGCTCGGTCAGCATGGCGCTGGAGAGCAGGCCGTCACCCGCAGAGGTGGAACCGGTGGTGTCCAGCGTCAGCGCAACGTTCACTTCCGAGGTCGTTATCAGATCCACCGAAATATTGTGGCGTGCCAGAATGCTGAACACCTCTGCCAGAAAGCCGCGTGCATGCAGCATGTTCAGGCTATGCAAGGTGAGCAGCGTTTGTTTACGGCGCAGTGCCAGTGCGCGGAACAGCGGCGGATTTTCTGTCTTATTGCACACCAGGGTGCCACCAGCAGACGGGTCCTTGCTGGAGCCCACGAACACCGGAATATCGCTGCGCACGGCGGGTAACAGCGTAGCGGGGTGTAGCACCTTGGCGCCAAACGTCGCCATTTCCGCCGCTTCTTCAAAGGTGATCTGGTCGATACGGTGCGCCGTAGGCACCACGCGAGGATCGGTCGTGTAGATGCCGGGAACGTCAGTCCAGATATCGATGCGGTCAACGTTCAAGGCTTCGCCCAGCAGCGCGGCGGTGTAATCGCTGCCGCCGCGGCCCAGCGTCGTGGTGCGCCCTTTGGCCTCACTGCCGATAAACCCTTGAGTAATGATCAGGCTTTCTGCCAGACGCGGCTGCAACTGGCTGCGCGTCAATGCACCCAGCGTGTCGCAATCCGGCTCTGCGCGGCCAAAGCGATCGTTGGTACGCATGATTTTACGCACATCGAACCATTCGGCGCTGATGTGGCGTTCGCGCAGGATCTCAACGAACAGCAGCGTTGACATCAATTCGCCGTGGCTGACCAACTCATCGGTCAAGGCGTTAGAAGTGGCGAGCGCTGCGGCTTCAGAGAGGCGCGACACGTTTTCCAGCATGCGATCGATCTCTTCACGGATCACGTGCGGATGGCTCAGACGATCGATAATGGCATATTGGATGTGACGAATTTTTGCCAGATGGGCATCGCGCTGTTCTTGCGCCACGCCTTCCGCTAAGGCAACCAGCAGATTAGTGATGCCGGCAGAGGCGGAAAGCACGACAACGCGCACCGCAGGATCGGCCAACACAATATCCGCACTGCGGTTCATGGCGTCGAAATCGGCTACGCTGGTGCCGCCAAATTTAGCGATTCTCAGAGAAGTGGTGGTAGACATAACTAAAAAAACCTCGTGTCAGGGGCGCTGTGGCGATAGTTGTCGCACATCAGCCGTCCATAAAATCAGCCTTGGCACAAGGAGAGAGCGGTAAGCAGGGAGCAGGCGTAGATAAGTAAGCGTCACTACGGTACACCCAGAAGCGCTCCACCTTGCTGAACGTGCAGTTTGCATTGATAGCTTGCACGTTGCTGGTGACAACCCAGAGGATTCAGCCCCTGTAGTCGATGATGACATTCTCGTATTGCCCATCATCTCGGCACCGCTCCCCCTGGTTTATCGTCACTGGATTTACGGATCCTCGGATAAATTACCTGGGCGGTGCTCCTCTTCTGGCTTATGCAACCGCCTTCGGCGTGGCTGCATAAGTTCACGCTTACAAATAACGGGTTATCTTGCGGCTGTCAACCCGCAAACGCGTTGTTGATGCGTAATATACCCTAAATAATTCGCGTTGCAGGAAGGCGGTAAGTGAAGGACAAATCTGTCTGGAACAGATTTGAACGCCGCGTGCGGCGGCCTCGTCAGAGGTGAGGCCCAGGGATGGGCCGAATAACGAGCGCGGCCAACGCCTCTGCAACGTGAAGTAATGACGGGTATAGCAAGAAAAGGGAGCGCAACGGGTGATTTAAGGGATACAATCGATTCAGCCTTAGCGATTTTATTATCGGAGACAAGAGTGTTGTTATGAAAAATATCAATCCCAGCCAAACTGCCGCATGGCGCGCTCTGCAACAGCATTTTTCCACGATGGAACAGGTGAAAATCAGCGAACTATTTGCAGAGGACCCGGATCGTTTCTCACGCTTTTCCGCCACGTTTGATGACCTGATGCTGGTGGACTACTCCAAGAACCGTATTACTCAGGAAACGCTGGATAAGTTGCTGAGCTTGGCGCGCGAAACCCAGTTGAGCGAGGCTATTGCCTCGATGTTCTCTGGTGAGAAAATTAACCGCACCGAAGATCGCGCCGTTCTGCACGTTGCGCTGCGTAACCGTAGCAACACACCGATTGTGGTGGACGGCAAAGATGTGATGCCAGAGGTCAATGCGGTATTGCAGAAGATGAAAGGCTTTAGCGAGCGTATCATCAGCGGTAGCTGGAAAGGCTATACCGGCAAAGCGATCACCGATGTGGTGAATATCGGCATCGGCGGTTCAGATCTCGGCCCCTTCATGGTGACGGAAGCGCTACGGCCGTTCAAGAACCACCTTAACATGCACTTTGTGTCCAACGTCGACGGCACGCATATCGCTGAAACCCTGAAAACGCTGAACCCGGAAACCACGCTGGTGCTGGTGGCCTCAAAAACCTTCACCACGCAGGAAACCATGACCAACGCCCATTCGGCGCGCGACTGGTTCCTGAAAACCGCGCAGGATGAGCAGCATATTGCCAAGCATTTCGCCGCCCTTTCCACCAATGCCAGCGCGGTCAGCGCGTTCGGTATTGATACTGCCAATATGTTTGAATTCTGGGATTGGGTTGGCGGACGCTACTCGCTGTGGTCTGCTATCGGCTTGTCGATTATCCTCTCCATCGGTTTTGATAACTTTGAGCAATTGCTGAGTGGCGCGCACGCCATGGATCAGCATTTTGCCACTACGCCTATCGAGAAAAACCTGCCGGTGCTGTTGGCGCTGATCGGGATCTGGTACAACAATTTCTTTGGCGCGGAAACCGAAGCGATCCTACCTTACGATCAGTACATGCACCGTTTTGCGGCCTACTTCCAGCAGGGCAACATGGAGTCCAACGGTAAGTATGTCGATCGCGACGGCAATCCGGTGACTTACCAAACCGGGCCGATTATCTGGGGCGAACCAGGCACTAACGGGCAGCATGCGTTTTATCAGTTGATTCACCAAGGGACCAAATTGGTGCCGTGTGATTTCATCGCACCGGCCGTGAGCCACAACCCGCTCGGCGATCATCACGGTAAGCTGCTCTCCAACTTCTTTGCCCAGACCGAAGCGTTGGCATTTGGTAAATCCCGTGAGGTGGTGGACGCCGAGTTTGCCGCGCAGGGAAAAACGGCGCAGCAGGTTGAGCATGTGGCACCGTTCAAAGTGTTTGAAGGTAATCGCCCAACCAACTCCATCCTGTTGCGTGAAATAACGCCTTACAGCCTGGGCGCGCTTATCGCGCTGTATGAACACAAGATTTTCACCCAGGGTGCGATTCTGAACATCTATACTTTCGATCAGTGGGGCGTCGAGTTGGGCAAACAGCTGGCCAATCGCATTTTGCCGGAATTGGAAAATGACCAGCCGATAAGCAGCCACGACAGTTCGACCAACGGTTTGATTAACCGCTTTAAAAACTGGCGCGCCTGAGTCGTGGACGCCGATCGGGGGGATATCCCCCCTTTTGTCACCAACATGGAGGGACGTATGCAGAAACGTGCTTTACTGGGCATCGCCGTGGCGGTTTTACTGGCAGGATGCAGCACCAGCACAGAATTGAGTTCAGCCGGGCAGTCGGTCAAGTTTACCGATAAGCAACCCGGCAGCGAATGTCGTCTGGTGGGTCAGGTGACAGGCGCACAGTCCACCTGGTTAACGGGTCACGATGAAGGCAACGCGCAGCGCGATGCAGCCAACGATCTGCGTAACAAGGCGGCGGCGCTCGGCGGCAACGTTATCTATGGTGCCACCAGTTCCAGCGAAAGCTTCTGGTCGAGCTTCGCACCGCTGGATAGCAAGCTGGTCGGGCAGGTTTATCACTGCCCCTAAGCGACAGGCTGTCACAGGCGGATGATTGCAGAGCCCGCCTGTGAAGGCTTTCTGTTAGCTGTGCTTCAGCAACTGCAAATCCAGCAGCGTTTTGCTGGCCTCCCCGCCAATCTCGCGCGTTAAACGCGGCACCAGATAACCGGAGACCTGCGACAGCAGTTTTTTCATGATGTCGCGTGCTTCCTCATCGCTCACCAGAAAATGCGCCGCGCCTTGCACTTTGTCCAGCACGTGCAGGTAGTAGGGCAGTACGCCCGCGTTAAACAGCGCGTTGCTCAGCGCGGCAAGCGTCGAGGCGTTATCATTCACGCCGCGCAGCAATACGCTTTGATTCAGCAGCGTAACGCCAGCCTGACGCAAACGTGCCATACTTTCACGCAGTTCGCTGTCTATTTCGTTGGCATGATTGATATGCGTCACCAGCAGCACGCGAAGACGCGTTTGCGATAAGCGCTGACACAGCGCTTCGGTAATTCGCGCCGGGATCACTACAGGCAACCGGCTGTGAATACGAAGGCGTTGCACGTGGGGAATGGTTTCCAGCTCGCTGATAAGCCAGTCCAGTTCATGATCTTTCGCCATCAACGGATCGCCACCGGAGAAAATAATTTCATCCAGTTCAGGATGCTGACGAATGTAGTCCAGCGCCTGACGCCAGTTGCTCTTGTTGCCCTGGTTGTCCTGATAGGGAAAGTGGCGACGGAAGCAATAGCGGCAGTTGACCGCGCAGCCGCCTTTGACCAGCAACAACGCGCGATTGTGGTATTTATGCAGTAATCCAGGCACCACGCTGTGCTGTTCATCGAGCGGATCGACGCTGAATCCGGGGGTTACCTCGAACTCGTCCTGCGCGGTCAGCACTTGCAGCAATAGCGGATCGAGAGGGTCCCCTTTGCGCATCCGCGCGGCAAAGGACCAGGGTACGCGCAGCGGGAATAGCGCACGGGCTTCTGCCCCTTTGCGTAGCTCAGGGTGGTTATCCAGCGCCAAAAAGTGCAAAAGTTGGAGAGGATCGGTAATGACATCCGCAAGTTGATGCAACCAATCTTCTCTGGGATGGGGTTTTAGGGTTACAATGTGTGCCATTTTTTGGCTGAGTACCAGTATCAAATAGTAGAGGGCCTTTATGGCGACTTATTTTAGCAACGATTTTCGTTCCGGTCTTAAAATCATGTTTGAAGGCGAGCCTTACGCTGTCGAATCCAGTGAATTCGTTAAGCCAGGTAAAGGGCAGGCTTTCGCGCGCGTGAAAATGCGCCGTTTGCTGACCGGCAAACTGATTGAAAAAACCTTCAAATCCACCGACAGCGCCGAGGGTGCTGATGTGGTCGATATGAACCTGACCTACCTGTATAACGACGGTGAGTTCTGGCATTTCATGAACAATGAAACGTTTGAACAACTGGCCGCTGATTCCAAAGCTGTTGGCGACAACGCCAAATGGCTGCTGGATCAGGCTGAATGTATCGTTACGTTGTGGAACGGCCAACCGATTACGGTAACGCCGCCAAACTTCGTGGAACTGGAGATCGTGGAAACCGATCCGGGTCTGAAGGGCGATACAGCAGGGACTGGCGGTAAGCCGGCAACCTTGACCACTGGTGCCGTGGTAAAAGTGCCGTTGTTTGTTCAGATTGGCGAAGTGATCAAAGTGGATACGCGTTCTGGCGAATACGTCTCCCGCGTGAAATAAGCACTTCCCTGCCAAAAAACACCGTCGGCTTTGGCTGGCGGTTTTTTTTGTCCCGCATCCTGCCTACGTGAACGTTTGCAGCCTGTTCTGTGCCGATCTCTGCTTTATCATCGGAAGCGCACCTTCAGACAGTAAGGCGAACGCTTACGAACCGGGAAACACCCGTTCGCTCAGAAAGTCTACCAGTACGCGCACCTTGGGCGACGGATGCTTGCTCGCGGGCCACAGCACGTGAAAAACGCCGGTGCGCTCCACATAATCGACCAGGATGGGTTGTAACCGGCCACTGGCCAGCAGGTCGCGGATAGAGAAGTCCGGCAGATAGGCGATGCCCAACCCTTGCAGCGCGAAGCATACGCGCGTCTCTATGTTGTTGCAGATCATCGCCGTAGGCAGTTGCAACGGCGGTTCTCCGGGGGCAAGCCGTAGCGCCCACGGTTCCAGCTTGCCGCTGTGGGGAAAGCGATAGTGCAGGCAACTGTGTCGCAGCAGGTCGGCAGGCACCTGCGGTGTGCCCTGCCGCGCCAGATAGTCGGGAGAGGCGACCAGTAACGAGCGGAAGGCACCAAGCCGACGAGCGGTGAGACGCGAGTCATGTGGCTCACCGGTGCGCACCACCGCATCAAAGCCTTCTTCGATCACATTGACGATCTGATCGGTGAAATCGAGATCTAACACGATCTCTGGATAAGTATGCATAAATTCACTGAGCACTGGCAGTACCAGCGAGCTGACCAGTGGTAGGCTCACTCGCAAGCGCCCGCGCGGTGCGCTGCTGGCCTGTAGATCCAACTCTGCGGCTTCGATCTCGGCCAGAATGCGCCGACAGCGTTCCAGAAACAGGGTGCCCTCAGCCGTTAGGGTGATGTTACGCGTGCTGCGATGGAACAGGCGCACACCCAGTTTTTGTTCCAGACGTGCCACGCTCTTGCCGATGGCCGAGGCTGACACCCCCAGCAGCCGTCCCGCAGCCACAAAGCTGCGCGTTTCCGCCACCTGTACGAACACCACAAAGCCGTTAAGGCTGTCCATATCGCTCTCCCATTGCGGACATTTTATTCCGCATAGCAAGGAACTGTATCCATCTTTTTCTTGAGTCACAAGTTCTCTATCGTCAAGGCATGCCTGATTTAACAACCGATGATTTCAAGGACTTTACCGTGACGATTCCTCTCTTTCCCCAGCGCTCAGGCATTCCCTCTGCGCCTCTCTCCACCCGCATTCAGGCTGTTATCCAGCAAGCGCTAGATAGCCATCGACTGGTGGGTAGCGTTGTCTTAGTGGCGCACCATGGTGCGTTGATTTACCAGCAGGCGGCCGGATGGGCCGATCGTGAACACGCACAACCGATGGCGTTGGACACCATCTTTCGGCTGGCATCAGTGAGTAAACCCATCGTATCGACGGCGGCGCTGGTGCTGGTGGCTCAGGGAAAACTCGGTCTGGATGACGATATCTCTGGTTGGCTGCCCGAATTTCAGCCTCGGTTGGCGGATGGATCCACCGTGCCGATCACAGTGCGGCAGTTGCTCAGCCACACCGCAGGACTGAGCTACCGCTTCTTCGAAGCCGATGCCTACGGTCCCTATGCGCAGGCTGGCGTATCGGATGGTATGGATGCTTCCGGCATCACGCTGGATGAGAATGTGCGTCGCCTCGCCAGCGTGCCGCTGCTGTATGCGCCGGGCAGCGCCTGGGGGTACTCGCTGGCGACGGATGTACTGGGCGCCTTGATTGCGCGTGTCCACGGCACATCACTGGACAAGGCGGTATGTGAACTCGTGACCGGCCCGCTGGGCATGGTGGATACCGGCTTCGTCGTGGACAATGCGCAACGCGTGGCGACGGCCTATGTGAACGATACAACGCAACCCCATCGGTTAGCTGAAGGCGAAACCGTTTCTGCCTTTGAGGGCGCTGTCGGTATTACGTATAGCCCGGCGCGTATCTTCGATGTTGAAGCCTTTCCTTCAGGCGGCGCAGGCATGGCGGGTACCGCCAGAGATCTCCTTTACCTGCTCGAAACCCTGCGTCAGGGCGGCGGTGCGCTATTGCCTGATGCCCTGATTGAGGAGATGGGCCGTGACCAAACCCACGGACTGGAACTGATCAATGCGCCGGGGTTCGGTTTTGGCTTGGGATTCTCTGTGTTACGCGATCCCCGGTTGGCGGATTCGCCAGAATCACCGGGAACCTGGCGTTGGGGGGGCGCTTACGGCCATGCCTGGTTTGTGGATCATGCGCGGGGTCTGAGCGTTGTGGCATTTACCAATACGCTGTACGAAGGCATGTCGGGCCGTTTCGTGACCGATCTGCGTGATGCGGTGTACGGGGCGCTGGAGGAAGCACAATGACATCCCGTCAACCGGAGCGCTTACCGCTGGCCTCACTGTTGGCATTGGCCACGGCAGCGTTCATCACTATTCTGACCGAAGCCTTGCCGGCGGGGCTATTACCGCAAATGGCACAAGGCCTTGCGGTGTCTGAAGCCTGGGTGGGCCAGACCGTTACCTTCTATGCCATCGGTTCACTGGTTGCCGCTATCCCGCTGACGGCGACCACGCAAGGTATGCGGCGGCGTCCGTTACTGTTGTCGGCCCTTGCAGGCTTCGCGATTGCCAATACCGTCACCACATTCTCCGGCAGCTACCTCCTGACGATGGTGGCCCGCTTTCTGGCGGGCGTCTCCGCCGGGCTATTGTGGGCATTGCTGGCCGGTTACGCCGCACGTATGGTACCGGACCACCAGAAGGGACGCGCTATTGCGATCGCTATGGTCGGTACGCCCTTGGCGCTGTCGCTCGGCGTGCCAGCAGGAACGTTTTTAGGCCAACTGGTGGGCTGGCGAATGTGTTTCGGCCTCATGAGCGTATTGGCGTTACTGCTAATGCTGTGGGTGCGTGTTCAGGTTCCCGATTTTGCCGGGCAGCCCGTGGGCAAACGGTTGTCGTTAGGCGCGGTGTTTGTCATGGCCGGGGTGCGTCCGGTGCTGTTTGTGGTGTTGGCCTTTGTGTTGGCGCACAACATCCTTTACACCTATATTGCTCCGTTTTTGGCGGCGGCAGGCATGGCCGAACGCACGGACGTGATACTGCTGGTGTTTGGCGTTGCTTCGTTGCTGGGTATCTGGATCGTTGGCGTGCTGATTGACCGGCACCTGCGGGCGTTGACGTTGATCAGCACGCTATTGTTCGGTCTGTCTGCGCTGGCGCTTGGCGTGGCCAGTGATAGGCCTATCGTGGTGTATATGGCCGTGGCAGCGTGGGGGCTGGCATTCGGCGGTGCGGCAACGCTGTTTCAAACCGCCATCGCCAACACTGCCGGAGAGGCGGCTGATGTGGCGCAATCGATGCTGGTGACGGCTTGGAACCTGGCGATCGCGGGCGGCGGTATTCTTGGCGGACTGTTGCTGGACCGTCTGGGCGTTGCGGCGTTCTCTCCGGCGCTTTTGGTGCTGCTAACGGCTACGCTGATCGTGGCGTGGGCTGCCCGGCAGCAGGGTTTCCGCGCGATGCCGTGTTAACACGTCAGTTGGACCGGCACCCTCAGCCACTGTCAGACCCCTTCGCGCTCTGTGCTACAGGGAGGCACTTTCTTGCGGCGTAGCCACTGTGCAGGTTTCAGTTCGCTGATCAGCACCCCGATAACAATCAGCGCGGTACCCACCATCGCTAAGCCGGGCAAACGGTCACCGGCAAGGCGACCGACAATGCCCGCCCACACCGGTTCGCTGGCGTAGATGACGGTGGCGCGCGTGGGGGATACCGCTTTTTGCGCCCAGTTCATGGTCAGTTGAATCACAATGCTGGCGGCACCAAGGCCGATGCCGCCCAGCAGCCAAGCCCAAGAGAAGGCGGGCAGCGCTTCACCGGTCACCGGCATCAGCAGCAGTGATAGCAGTCCCGCCGTCAGCAACTGTACGGTGGTCACGCGGCGCACATCGACTTTCCCGGCGAAATGGCCGATAAGAATGATTTCGGCCGCAATCGCCAGCGCACTGAGCAGCGTGGCCCATTCGCCCCGACTCATGCTGAGATGAC
This sequence comes from Symbiopectobacterium purcellii, assembly GCF_019797845.1. Classification (NCBI taxonomy): domain Bacteria; kingdom Pseudomonadati; phylum Pseudomonadota; class Gammaproteobacteria; order Enterobacterales; family Enterobacteriaceae; genus Symbiopectobacterium; species Symbiopectobacterium purcellii. Next base: position 1,054,296 of record NZ_CP081864.1, read on the forward strand.
CCGCGTCGGGTCCTGCCAACAGCATCAGGCCGACAAACGCGAAAATAATCCCCACCACGCTCATGACGCCGGGGCGTCGCCGTAGCACCAGCCATTGCAGCAGTGGTACCAGAGGGACATACAGCGCGGTAATAAACGCCGATTGACTGCTGGAGATCGTTTGCAAGCCATAGGTTTGTAAACCATAGCCCAGCAGGATACTCGCCCCGATGGCAAAACCCGCATAGCATTCTTGACGCGTCAGCCCCGCTAATGCGCGCCGAAAGACCAGAAGGCTGATGACTCCGGCCGTGGTAAAGCGCAGCCCAACAAAAAATAGCGGACCACTGTGCTGCATGGCCAGATGAACCACTAAAAAGGTGGTGCCCCACACCAGTGTGATCAGGATCAGCGCCCACTCCTGGGGTTTGATGCCCAGTATGGGGTGGGGGATGGCAGAGACGTCACGTTGCATTACAGGTTCAGACAAAAGAGATCAGCGTTCCATCATAGGGGGAATGTCGTCGATAAGCCACCCCCCTCGCCGTCTAGCGTAGTGTACAGGCGACCTCCTCCAATTGGCTGATGGCTGTGTTCCATCCTTCAAAAAAACCTGATTTTTCATGCTGTTCACGCGTTGTTTCGTCCTGATGGATAACCTGAACGGTACAGCAACTGCCCAGCGCGTAGTCCGACAACGAAATGAGCGTGGTAAAGGCCAATGGCGGGATGGCAGGCCGCCAGCCTGCGGTTAGCATCGACGTGAACACGATACGGGCGTGGGGAATCACCTCCAAAAAACACCCGATATGCTCACTGCGATCGTCGTCCGGCCCCTGAACTCGGGTATGGAATGCCCCGCCGGGTTGCAGGTCGAGGGCGATAACGTCAGTCGTTCCCGGTTTGGGGTTCCACCAGACTTTGAGCCATTCAGGGTCTGACCAGGCACGCCATATTGCATGTCGTGGGGCATCCAGCACTCGGGTAATGACGAGATTGCGGGTATCCGCAGGTTGGGGGATTGACAATGTCATGGCGTGGCTCCTGATAAGCGTGAGTGCCAGTGTGCCGCCTATTCTCGGTAACACCGGAACAAAAAACGCTTATCGCGGCAGGATTGACTACGCTTACTGAAGGCGATGGCGATCGCCTTGATAGTATTACTTTCCCTTTTACCTCTCCCTTGAGAAGGAAAATAACCATGTTCAAGAAAAGCGTGCTTATTCTTGCCTCATTGCTGATGCTCTCCGCGTTGACCGCGTGCAATACCACCCGTGGTATTGGTCAGGATGTCGAAGCGGGTGGGAAAGCCATTCAACGCAGTGCGCAGTAGTAAACGGTCCGAACATTGCACTACAGGGTGATGAAAGGACGCTGAGCGGCGCCATCCTATAGACACCTGCGCGCCGCAGTGATATATCCGTGATCTTTCTGCACGCCACTCTGGTGGGCGGCAGAAAGCGGGTATTTTGCGTAGCGGAATGGATGGAGAAGTACGATGTCGCCGTTGTTTATTACTGTAGGCATGCTGACCCTGAGCAATGTGTTTATGACGTTCGCCTGGTATGGCCATTTGCGTTATTTCAGTGGACGTACCTGGCTGATTGCCGCGCTGGTCAGTTGGGGAATCGCGTTGTTTGAATACCTGTTGCAGGTGCCGGCCAACCGCATCGGCTATCAGGTAGCCTCTGCGGGGCAACTGAAGATTTTGCAGGAGGTGATCAGCCTGACGGTGTTTATTCCGTTTTCAATGATCATTCTGAAAGAGCCGTTCCGTACCGATTTCATCTGGGCCGGTCTCTGCTTGTTGGGCGCGGTGTTTTTCATGTTCAAAGATAAAATTTTGGGATAATTGTTGCTGTATTTCCCCTATCGCTATGGCTGGCTGGTGTAACCAGCCATGCCTGACCTTAGGCTAATTTCCTCACTACCGCCGTTGCTGGCATTAACACAGAACCGTCCTCGGCATGCGGCACCATGTAGGGAATCGGGTTGCCCGTGCGTGTATCAATCAGATCTGAGTGCCGCTCACCGGGCTTGAACCGATGCTGTTCTCCCCACTGTCGTAGCGCCACTATCACCGGAAACAGCGTTTCTCCCTCAGACGTCAGCACGTACTCCTGATAAGCCGTACCGTCTGAGGCGTCCTGCATCTCGAGAATGCTTGCATTAACCAGCTTGCGCAGACGATCGGACAGGATGTTGCGCGCCACGCCCAGGCTGCGTTGAAAATCACCGAAACGGCGCACGCCATCAAAGGCATCGCGCACAATGAGCAGCGACCAGCGATCGCCAACCACATCGACGCAGCGTGCAACGGGACAAGGTTCGTTGTTTATGGTTTCACGGTTTGGCATGGCATTTCCTGGCAGTTTGGTGTGGAACAGTAATCAAGTTGCATTTTAAAACTGGATGACCTAGCATTCAATCGGTTTCATTTTGCAACTTGATTGTGTGGCATTACATGATGAAGCGTTCTCTCACATCACCATTGAGTCAAAACAGTTTGCGGGCCCAGCCTGCTGACATGCCCCGTAGCCTGATAGTGCTGTTCGCTATTGCCAGTGGCTTAAGCGTGGCAAATGTCTACTACGCCCAGCCTCTTCTGGATGCGCTGTCGGCGGATTTTGGTATCAGCCAGGCCACGGTCGGCGGTGTGGTCACTGCGACCCAGATAGGCTGTGCCCTGGCACTGTTACTGTTGGTGCCATTAGGCGATCGCGTTGAGCGTCGTCGCTTGATGATCATGCAACTTATGGCGCTGGTGACAGCCTTGCTGATCGTTAGCATGGCATCGTCCACTCCGGTGCTGCTGATGGGGATGCTGGCGATTGGACTGCTGGGAACCGCGATGACACAGGGGCTGATTGCTTATGCGGCCAGCGCCGCCGCCTCCCATGAACGGGGGCGCGTTGTTGGCGCCACACAGGGTGGCGTGTTTATTGGTCTGTTGCTGGCGCGGGTGTTTGCGGGAGGAGTAAGCGATCTTGCTGGTTGGCGAGGTGTTTACTGCGGAGCGGCGGCGTTGATGGTAGCGACAGCGTTACCGCTATGGTTACGGTTACCGGCTTTGCCTCCCTCACCGCAGCGCATCCGCTATCCGCAACTGATTGCGTCGATGTTGACGCTACTGCAGCAGGATAAGCTGCTGCAAGTCCGTGGCATGTTGGCATTGCTGATGTTTGCCGCCTTCAACATCTTCTGGAGTGCGCTAGTGCTGCCCCTGAGCGCGCCGCCGTATGGGTTCTCGCATACGGTGATTGGTGCATTTGGGTTGGTGGGCGTGGCCGGCGCGCTGGCCGCCTCACATGCCGGTCAGTGGGCGGACCGGGGCTATGCCCAGCGCACCAGCGCGTTTGCGCTGCTGACATTACTGCTGGCATGGTGGCCGCTGTCGCTGATGGACACATCACTGTGGGCGTTGGTGGTGGGAATTGTTCTGCTCGATCTGGGCGGGCAGGCGCTACACGTGACCAATCAAAGCCTGATATTTCATGCCCGGCCTGAGGCACATAGCCGTTTGGTTGCGCTTTATATGCTGTTTTATGCGCTGGGCAGTGGGATGGGGGCGTTTAGTACCACCCTGACGTATGCGCATGCGGGGTGGCAGAGTGTGTGTTTGCTGGGCGCGGCTGTCAGCCTGCTGGCGCTGTTGTTATGGTGGGTGACGCGCCGGGTTGCTACGCCAAAATAAAAAAACGGCCCGCGAATGCGGGCCGTAGCAGATGACAGTGGATGGTGTGTTACAGAGTGACGACACCGATCACGGTGACGACACTCAGGATAGCCGCCAGACCGTAGAACACCCATTTCCCTGCCGGAACGTGGATTTTCAGGTCATGCATCAGGTGATGCAGACGGTGCAAACCACACCAGATAGGCAGGATGATCATCAGCAGCAAAAACAGCCGCCCGATAAGGCTATGGGAGAAAGCGGCGATGCGCTCATAGCTCAGCGCGTCGGGGAACATCCCCAGTGGCAGCAGCACCCCGACCAGCAGGATAATCACGGGTGAGAAAATGGCGGTCCACATCCCACCGGCACCGAACAGTCCCCAGAAGGGAGGCTCATCGGAACGTTTTGGTGTTGGATTAATCACGTTGTTCCCCTCCAATCAGAATAGTAACGCGATGGCGAGAATAGCCAGCGTGACGATGACGGTTACAGCCCACAGCCCTTTGATAACCGGCTCTGGCCCCATTTTTTCATCTTTAACGATGATGATGCTGGCTTTAGGGGCCAGTTCAAACCAGGATTTGGTGTGAATAGCCGCCGCTATCAGTGCGATGATGTTGAAAAGCAGCACCAGCGGGTTTTGCAGGAAGCCAACAAATCCGGCCCAGCCTTCTGCGCCGTGTTTCAATGAAAACACGCCATAGATCAACACAATGCTGAACCATACCGCGGGAGCGGCGGTCATTTCGCGCAGCATGTAAAAGCGATAGAACCCGAGCCGTTGCCACCAGCTTGCAGGCATGCTGCGAACGTATGCTTTACGCTTGGTTGTCATTGTTGCCTCCCTCATTGCGGTTTCAGCATAGCGATCATGAAGTCCTTGGCGCTTTCGACCTTACCTTGCTGGATGGCAGCGGCAGGATCGACATGCTTCGGACACACTTCTGAGCAGTAACCGACAAAGGTACAACTCCAGACACCGTTTTTACCGTTCAATTGCGGCATGCGCTCTTTCTTGCCGTGGTCGCGGTTATCCAGGTTGTAACGGTGTGCCAGCGTGATGGCTGCCGGGCCGATAAACTCAGGATTAAGCCCAAACTGCGGACACGCGGCGTAGCAGAGGCCACAGTTGATGCAGCCGGAGAACTGATGGTATTTCGCCATCTGCGCTGGGGTCTGCTTGTTGGCGCCGTCCGCCGGCGTTTTGTTGTTGCCGATGATGTAAGGCTTAATGGCTTCCAGACTCTCGATAAAGTGGGTCATATCGACCACCAGATCGCGCTCAATCGGGAAGTTGCCCAGCGCTTCCACCTTCATGCCGCTGGTGGCGTACTCGCGAAAAAAGGTTTTGCACGCCAACTTTGGCACGTTATTCACCATCATGCCGCAGGAGCCACAGATAGCCATACGGCAGGACCAACGGTAAGAGAGGTCCGGCGCCAGGTTATCTTTGATGTAACCCAGCGCATCCAGCAGGGAGGTTTCCCGGCTGTAAGGCACGTCGAACGTTTCGACGTGCGGTGCCTTGTCGGTTTCTGGGTTATAGCGCATGACTTCCATTTTCAGGGTAGCTAACTCAGCCATTCGCTTGCTCCTTCTTGCTCTTTTCCTGGGCTTCCGCTTCGGCACCGTACACGCGTTTTGCCGGTGGCAGCGTGGTGATCTTCACGTCGCCATAAGCCAGACGCGGTGCGCCGTTCGGGTTGTAATACGCCAGCGTATGCTTCAGGAAATTAACGTCATCGCGCTCAGTGCAACCTTCGTCCAGACGCTGGTGTGCGCCGCGTGATTCTTTACGGTTGATAGCAGAGTGCGCCATACATTCAGCGACATCCAGGCTGTGGCCCAGTTCGATGTTGTAGAGCAGGTCGGTGTTGAACACGCTGGAATGGTCGTGAATTTTCACGCGCTTGAAGCGCTCTTTCAGCTCAGCGAGTTTATCCACGGTTTTCTGCATCAGGTCGGTGGTGCGATAAATACCGCAACCTTCTTCCATCGACATGCCCATTTCGTCGCGGATTTTCGCCCAGCTTTCGGTGCCTTCCTGGTTCATCAGGTCATGCAGACGCTGCTCGATATCGCGCGTTTGCGCATCCAGCGCGCTACCGTTGGCGGGTGCCGTTTCTTGCGCACGGCGCACCGCGTTTTCCCCGGCCATACGACCAAACACCACCAGTTCTGCCAGTGAGTTAGAGCCAAGGCGGTTAGCACCGTGCAGGCCCACCGAAGAACATTCGCCTGCCGCAAACAGCCCTTTTATTGTGGTTTCGCAATCCTGATTGGTTTCGATGCCGCCCATGGTGTAGTGCGCCGTTGGACGAATCGGAATTGGCTCTTTCACCGGATCGACGCCGACGTAGGCTTTTGCCAGTTCGCAGATAAACGGCAGACGCTCTTTCAGCTTTTTCTCGCCCAGATGGCGCAGGTCGAGGTAAACCACGTCGCCCAACGGGGTGGACACCGTGCGGCCTGCACGCCACTCGTGCCAGAAGGCTTGTGATACCTTGTCGCGCGGACCCAGTTCCATGTATTTGTTTTTCGGCTCGCCGAGCGGCGTTTCGGGCCCCATGCCGTAATCTTGCAGATAGCGGTAGCCGTCTTTGTTGACCATGATACCGCCTTCACCGCGGCAGCCTTCGGTCATCAGAATGCCGGAGCCCGGCAGGCCGGTCGGGTGATATTGCACGAATTCCATATCGCGCAGCGCCACGCCGTGGCGGAACGCCATGCCCATGCCGTCACCGGTGACGATGCCGCCGTTGGTGTTGTAACGGTAAACGCGACCCGCGCCGCCGGTTGCCAGCACCACCGCGTTAGCGCGGATTTGCACCAGTGAACCTTCCATCATGTTGATGGCGACAAGACCACGCGCCTGACCGTCATCGACCAGAATATCCAACACAAAGTGCTCATCAAAGCGTTGGATTTGCGGGTATTTCAGTGAGGTCTGGAACAGTGTGTGCAGCATGTGGAAGCCGGTTTTGTCCGCGGCAAACCAAGTGCGCTCAATTTTCATACCGCCAAAACGACGGACGTTGACGGAACCGTCGGGTTTACGGCTCCAAGGGCAACCCCATTGTTCTAGCTGGATCATCTCCTGTGGACATTGATGAACAAAATGTTCAACGACATCTTGCTCGCAGAGCCAGTCGCCACCGGCAACGGTGTCGTGGAAGTGAAAATCAAAACTATCGTGATCCTGAGTGACTGCGGCTGAACCACCCTCGGCGGCCACGGTGTGGCTACGCATTGGGTAGACTTTTGATATCAGCGCAATTTTCAGTTGGGGATTAGCTTCAGCGGCAGCGATTGCCGCACGTAAACCAGCGCCCCCGGCCCCGATAATGGCCAAATCGGCATTAAAGGTTTGCACTGCACTCCTCCAGTTACTAAAGTTAATTAAGTTAAATTAAAAATAATATATTCGATTCGTTAATCTCTATTTCCCACCGAACGCTTTCTGTAATTCATCGATATTTAAAGCAATTCGCGGACACATATTAAGAATAGCTAAACCTATATTTTTTGTGTGGAAATGATTATACCGAATTATGAGTAGGTGAAATTTGATGTGATCCAGCATTTTGTTTTTTTTATTGTGTTTTGGTTTTGGCAATAACAGCATGATGGTTAACGCTATTGCCGGATAAATAACACTTTTATTTCTTTAATAAGGAACTGGCTCACGGTAATTGCACATAATGTTCTGAATCTCGGTATCAAAGGGCCAGTGCAGGGGACAACCCCGGGGACGAAAAGCGGCGGAAGAGACCGTGCGTGATTGTAGCGGCGTTGAATTGTTTGCAGGCGAATATGCGGGTAGACTGCATCCCCTGTTTGCGTTAGGAGTAAAGAAACATGTGCGAAGGCGCACTCTGGCAGCCCACCGCCACCATTGAAAACTTGTTGAAGCGTGCAGCCATCGTCTCTGAAATTCGGCGATTTTTCTCCGATCGCGGCGTATTGGAAGTGGAAACACCGGCCATGAGTCAGGCAACGGTGACCGATGTACACATGGTACCGTTCCAAACGCGTTTTGTCGGACCTGGCGTATCGGAAGGGATGACACTCTACCTGATGACCAGCCCTGAATACCATATGAAGCGCTTGCTCGCCGCAGGCAGCGGACCTGTCTTTCAACTGTGCCGTAGTTTCCGTAATGAAGAGTCTGGTCGATACCATAACCCTGAGTTCACCATGCTCGAGTGGTATCGCCCCCACTACGATATGTATCGTTTGATGGACGAAGTGGACGATTTATTACAGCAAGTACTGGAGTGTGAAAGCGCAGAGCGTCTCTCGTACCAGCAGGCTTTTCAGCGTCATCTGGATGTGGACCCGCTTTCTGCGGATAAGGCGCAACTGCGAGACGCGGCGGATAAGCTCGGCATGGGCGATCTTGCCAGCCGTGAAGAGGATCGCGACACGTTGCTGCAAATGTTGTTCACCTTTGGGGTGGAACCACACATCGGGCATGACAAACCGGCCTTTGTGTATCACTTCCCTGCGTCACAGGCTTCGCTTGCGGAAATCAGCTCTGAGGATCACCGGGTGGCGGAGCGCTTTGAGGCTTATTTCAAAGGTATCGAGCTGGCAAACGGTTTTCGCGAATTGACGGACAGCGATGAGCAGCGTCAGCGTTTTGAGCAGGATAACCGCAAACGAGCCGCAAACGGGCTTTCTCAGCAGCCGATTGATGAATATCTGTTGGCGGCGTTGAAACAGGGAATGCCTGCCTGTTCTGGCGTCGCGTTAGGGGTGGATCGTTTGATTATGCTGGCGTTAAAAGCAGAAACCATTGGTGAGGTGATGGCCTTCACCGTCGGGCGTTCGTAATCACCAAACACACCGTTCCTTCGCGTGCGGAGGAACGGTGATGTGGTTCCCTCTGAGGCTCTCTGCCTGTTACAACCCACCTTCCGGCCGATTGGCTGAACTCGGGCTGCGCCCATCAATCCGCACAGAACTCATCTGCACCTGGAACGGCGGGAACGGCATCTCCATGTTGTTCTCGCGGTAGGCTTCCAGAATCAGTTGGTGAATCTCATGACGCAGCGGCATACGATGCCCCATTTCTGCGGCAAAGATACGCAATTCGAAAATCTGGATACCCTGACGTAAATCCACCAGAAAGGCTTCTGGCGGCGGGTTTTCCAATACCAACGGACAGCGTTTCACCGCATTGAGCAACAGTTCAGTCACTTTCTGGCTATCGGCATCGACCGGTGCTGGAATGGTCAGCACCACGCGCGTCACCGAATCGGACAGTGACCAGTTGATAAACTGTTCGGTGATAAAGGCCTTGTTGGGCACGATGATCTCTTTTCTGTCCCAATCGGTAATGGTGGTCGCTCGGGTATTGATGCGCATAATGCTGCCAGTGAGATCGCGAATGGTCACGGTGTCGCCAATGCGGATCGGTTTTTCAAACAGAATGATCAGGCCGGAGATAAAGTTGGCGAAGATCTCCTGCAAACCAAAGCCCAGACCTACGGTCAGGGCGGCAACCAGCCATTGGAGCTGTGACCATTCAATCCCGATAAATGAGAACCCCACCAGGCAGCCAATCAGCATTAGCATGTATTTGCTAACGGTAATAATGGCATAGCCAGAACCGGGGGAGAGATCGAGGTGCTGAAGCAATGCCAGCTCAAGCAGCGCGGGCAGGTTACGCACCACCTGCGTCGTGATACTGAAAATCAGAATCGAGATTAACACCGCCCCGAGGGTAATCGGCTGTAGCTTATCGACCCCTTTCACCGTACTGGTGACTTCCCACAGATTGATGTTTTCCAAAAAGCTGAACGCGGAGTGGATTTCTGACCACAGGACAATCACCGACACCAGTGCGATCAGTGTCAGAATGGATCGCACCAGTTGCAGCGATTTGGCGCTGATGGTATCCAGATCGACCACCGGCTCTTCGATGGTGTCTGAGGTGGTTTCCACTAAGATCCCCGATTCTTCTTCACCGCGGGCACGCTGCGCCAATATTTCGGCACGCCGCTGTTTGGCTCTGTCAAACGCGATGCGTCGGCGTTGGATCAGCATCCAGCGCCGTATTACGTGGTACACCACCAGCAGGAAAAACCAGATAGCGACCGAGGTTTCCAAGCGCACCAGCAAGGCTTTCGACGTGGCCAGATAGCCAACACCCGATGCCAGCGCCGCAATCAGGGGGGCACTGATCATCAGGTTCCACAGCGCACGGTTGATGGTGTTTTCTCCTGAACCTTCCTTGTTCAGGTAGAGCGGAATACCGGCCCGTTTCAGGCTGGTGGTCACCAGGCTCAACGCCAGACACAGTAAAATAAAGCACAATCTCCCCAGCGTGCTGGAAAACTCGCGTTCGTTGAGGTTTTCAAACGTGATGATCGCCATGATCAGCGGAACAATAAAAGCGATCGACAATCGGTAGTAGCGCATGGCGCGCGCGACGCGCTCGGGTGACCAGCGTAAGTGAGCAATGAACAGCCCATTCGAATGGGCGAAGGAGGCGCTGACCATCACCAGCCACATCAGCGGGACGGTGGCGGTCACGCTGTCACCAATCGCAACGGCGATGGGGTAGGGCCAGGCGTTTTGCAAGCCGTACCCCAATGCCGCCCACAGCACGGGCAGCGGGAGTGCAATCAGTAGCGAGTAGAACAGCGTACGCAGCGTTAGCGAAAAATGATCGAGGGTGACTTTGCCGATACGGCTGCCGGCGCGTTCTAAAAAGGCGTTGTAGTGACGACGTGAACTGATACCGAAGCCGACCAAAATCAGCGCGCCCATCAGTGGGAACGCGGTTTCCCGACTGGTCACCACCATGATAACGGCTCTGCTGAGCTGCGTGAAGGTATCGAGCGAGAGCAGATGGTAAAGTGCCTGCACCACCTGTACCGGGAAGGCAAAGGAAATAGGGTTCACATCGGCAACCCAGAACAGATAGCGGTGCACCGCCTCGCGGATTTCCAGCAGCGCTTCTTCCAGTTGGCTGGTCGCTACTTTTAGCTTGGTCAGTTCAAGGATCTGCGCATCGGTGCCGGAAATCAGTGATGTGAGTAAATCACGCTGGGTACGAATTTGATCGCCAAGTACACATTGCTGACTGTTGCTGTTGGGCGTGCAGTTTTCTTGTCTCGGACGTTCTGCGGTGCGAGCGGCGCTGAGCAGGTTTTCATAGCGTAACCGTTGTACGCGTAACTGGGCCATGTCGGTGTCCAGCCGTTGCGGTTGCGGCATGTCCGGCAGGCGCGCCACCTGCGCACGCAGTGCTTCACCCAGTACGGTGGATGCCCCAATCCACTGAGCCTGCTCGCGCAACGTGCTGAGCGCTTGCCGCACTTGCTGCGTTTGGGTGGTTGCCTGACGCTGCTGTGAGGCGATCAAATCGAGATGTTGTGCCTGCTGATTCAGTTCCTGCGACAATTCGCGGTTGAGCTGTAGCTGTTCGCTGATGACTGCGGGTAAATCATCACCGCGTTCCACCAACTGCTCAGTGCGTTCGAGCACTTTCTCCGCTTCACGCTGGCGTAAACTGTTGATGCTGGAACGTAATGTTTGTAGTTGCTGGTCCAGCTTATCGTGGCGCAATTGATAGAGTTCCACGCGCAAGCGCGAGAGCTCCTGGCGATTACTGGCGGAAAGCTGGGCCAGTTCCAGCTCATCAACCCGGCTTTGGCGCAGCGCCTGCTGGGCTTGCAATAACACTAACTGCGCCTGGACCAGCGGTGTGACCGGGTTGCCTAACGATTGGATTTGACGATCGATTTCATTTAATACCCGGCTGGCTTCGGTTTGCTGTTGCGGCAGTTGGGCCAGAGAATCGATCACTTCACGCAGCCGCTCGCGTTCCTGTTGCAGTTGGCGCGATTGATCCAGCAGTTGGCTGCTGGTTTGCACCACTTTTTGCTCCAGATCGACAACCGAAAGCTTGTCGTTAACGGCGGTGGTTTTATTTTCTTCCGCCGCCAGCAGACGGCGCAGTTCCTGCGTCAGTTTGGGGAAATCGTCAATAACGTGTTGATATTGCTCTGTGCGTGCCAGCGACTCTTTGCGTTCCTGCAAGATGTTTAACGCCAGGCGAAACTGCTCGACAATATCCGCTTGATCGGGGGTATTTTTATTGGCTTCTGCCTGTTCTAACTGTTGGCGCACCAGCGCCTCGTTAGGCACAGGCGCCGCCAGCGCGGTGACAGAGAGCAGAACAGCAGCAAAGAAAATCACGAGTTGACGCACGATGGTTCCCCCTCTCTCACGCAGGTTCGCTGGCATACAGGTTACTTAAGGCGTGTGGTGCATTGCGTCATCGCCATGGTCCGCCACATCCGGCACAGATTCTGCGGCAATGGGGGCTTCTTCTGCGGAGTCCACCCGTTTTGCTTCGGCAAAGGGCTCGCCCACACGGGTCACGCTCATAGGATTAAGGTGCGTGGCAAATTGCAGCGAGTCAGGTGCAAACAGGTTGATAACCGTAGAGCCCAGTTTGAAACGGCCCATTTCCTCGCCTTTTTGCAAGGCGATAGCACCTTGCTCATCCGCAGCCGGGTAGGTCCAACGTTTGATGATACCTTCACGCGGTGGCGTCACGGTGCCAGACCAGACAGTCTCAATGCTGCCGACAATGGTCGCACCCACCAGAATTTGCACCATCGGGCCAAAATCGGTATCGAACAGGCAGATAACGCGCTCGTTGCGGGCAAAAAGATTGGGCACGTTGTCAGCGGTAAACAGATTGACGGAAAACAGCTCGCCCGGCACATAGATCATTTCACGCAGCACGCCGTCACAGGGCATATGCACTCGGTGATAATCGCGCGGCGAGAGATAAGTGGTGGCGAACAGGCCATCGCGAAAGCGATCGGCCATCACGTAGTTGCCTGCCAGCAGCGCTTCCAGCGAGTAGTCGTGGCCTTTGGCCTGAATCAACTTGCCGTCGACAATGGTGCCCATTTGCGATAACACCCCATCAGCCGGTTGCACCACGCGGTGTGCATGGGGATCAATCGGACGCACGTCCGGACGTAGCGGGCGTACGAAAAAGTCATTGAAGGTCCGGTAGGCCGCGGTATCCGGGTGTTGTGCTTCCTGCATGTTCACCTTGTAATAGCGAACGAAAAGATCGATAACCCCTTTGGTCAGCCTGCCAGCCTGCTTGTCTGCACCCCAGCCTGCTAACCGCGTCAGTGCGATTTTCGGTAGCCAGTATTGTAAGGCGATTTTCAGTTTATCCAGCACAGTGAGCCCCTTAGGTTTTTATGCGCCCATCTAAAAAGGGGCGCATTGTAGCGATGGATGCGGTAAAAGTCAGCGGTCCGTATCAGAATCAGAGAAGGTTTTACGCGTTTTTACCTGCGCCATGCTCTCCAGAATACGGTGATAGTTATCGAAACGCTCTTCGGCTATGTCGCCACGCTCCACGGCAGCGCGTAGCGCGCAACCGGGATCGTTATCGTGGCGGCAATCGCGGAATTTACAGTTGCCAAGGTAAGGACGGAAATCGATAAAGCCCTGTGTGACCTGCTCTGGCTCCAGATGCCACAGACCAAATTCGCGCACGCCGGGGGAGTCAATCACATGGCCGCCGTGCGGGAAGTGATACAACCGGGCTGCGGTGGTGGTGTGTTGACCCAACCCGGACACATCGGACACGTCGTTGACCAGAATCTTGGCGGCGTCAGGATAGAGTAATGCGTTCAGCAGGCTGGATTTCCCCACCCCGGATTGACCGGCAAAAATGCTGATCCTGTCTGTTAGGGCGTGCTCCAACGTTTCCATTCCTTGCTGCGTGTGGCTTGATAACATGATGACGGGATAGTGCAGTGCCCGGTAGATATCCATCAGTTTATCGACAAACGCGCGGCGCTCATCATCCAGCAGGTCGATTTTGTTCAGCACAATCAGGGGGGCGACCTCCAGGGTTTCGCAGGCCACCAGATAGCGGTCAATGATGTTCAGTGACAGCTCGGGCAAAATTGCGGAAACGATCACCACCTGATCAATATTGGCGGCGATAGGTTTAACGCCGTCATAAAAATCCGGGCGAGTCAGCACCGACTCGCGCGGGTGCACTGCCTCAACGATACCGCTGATCCCAGCCTGCGTCTCTTTACCGGCACGCCACACCACGCGATCGCCGGTGACCAGTGATTTGATGGTACGACGAATATTACACCGGTGGATAATACCATCCTGGGCTTCCACATCCGCATGCATACCAAAACGGCTGATAATGATACCTTCTTGCGGCTCTTCCAACTGGTTGTCATCCCACTCGATTTTGCTTTCTCTGTGCTTGAGACGACGTTGGTGGTTCGCTGTAACTCGACGTTGCTGTCCTTTGGACAGTTTATTTTTGCTCACTGAGCCTCGCTTGAACTGTGGTTATCGCCCACAATGGCTGAAGAGACTATAATACACGCTATTTGATTTTAATTAACTGATGCCTGTTATTCCCGCTTCGCTGGGGATGGTTGGAAAAGGAAGTAAATGTATGTCCGTTGAAAATAGTCAGGTAAGTGACAAAAATCTTATTTGGATCGACCTGGAAATGACGGGGCTGGACCCAGAGCAGGATCGCATTATTGAAATCGCGACGCTGGTCACCGATGCCCAGCTTAATGTGTTGGCCGAGGGGCCGACAATCGCGGTACACCAATCCGATGCCCAGTTAGCGTTGATGGATGACTGGAACGTGCGTACCCACGGTGCCAGTGGCCTGACCGAGCGGGTTAAAGCCAGTGCTTATGATGAGCGTGCGGCTGAAGCAGAGACCATTGCTTTTTTGCAGCAGTGGGTACCTGCCGGGAAATCTCCGATTTGCGGTAACAGCATAGGTCAGGATCGCCGTTTCCTGTTCCGTTATATGCCTGCGCTTGAAGCCTATTTTCACTACCGCTATCTGGACGTCAGTACGCTGAAAGAGCTGGCGCGCCGTTGGAAACCCGAGATTATGGCTGGGCTGAAAAAACAGGGTACACATCAGGCGATGGACGACATTCGTGATTCTGTGGCAGAACTGGCCTACTACCGCGAGCATTTTATCCGTCTGTAGTCGTTATGGGCGTTTTTTTGCCCGACCGATGGCGAAATTGCTGTTTTTATCGGCAGTCAGTCATTTTTTCGCGGTAAGGGGCTTGCGGCGGCAACGATTTCTCGTATAATTCGCACCCCGTACCGCAGCAGAATTTGTGGTACGAGTGAAGATGGTTATTCCTGCGGGAATAGCTCAGTTGGTAGAGCACGACCTTGCCAAGGTCGGGGTCGCGAGTTCGAGTCTCGTTTCCCGCTCCAAACTTTCCAACGTAAAAGTTTAGGTAACCAGCTTCACGATCGGTTTTCACAGCAGCGCTGGCTGATGTGGCCTTCCTAAGCGGGAATAGCTCAGTTGGTAGAGCACGACCTTGCCAAGGTCGGGGTCGCGAGTTCGAGTCTCGTTTCCCGCTCCAAGTTTTTCTTCTGTTTCTCTCATTATTTTTATCTTCGGTTTTTCTTCATTATTTTCTTATATTTCATCATGCCGATGAGGCACGCTATGGATCGTTTCGTTATCCTTTCCGGGTGTTCAGGCGGTGGCAAAACCACGCTGCTGGCAGAGTTACACCAGCGTGGCTATACCGTTGTGGAGGAACCTGGTCAACGCCTTGTGCGTGAAGCAATGTCTTCGGGCGGTGATGCTGTGCCGTGGAAGAACATGGAAGCGTTTTTACGTCGGGCGATAACGCTTTCAGTGAATGACCATGCTCAGGCGAGAGGTCATGGTCAGTCATGGGTATTTTTTGATCGCGGAGTCATCGATGCGGCGACAGCACTTGAAGCAGTAACGGGTGAGCCGGTGCTTACTGCGCTCGCGTCACGCTATCGTTATCACTCACGCGTGTTCCTTGTTCCCCCTTGGCCTGAGATCTATCAGCAGAACAGCGAGCGGCGCCACAGTATGGATGCCGCTGTCGCTGAATTTGAGCGATTACAAGAGGTCTACCCGACATTGGGGTATAGGGTGTCACTGCTGCCCAAAGCCTGCGTGAGTACGCGCGCTGATGCGCTCTTAAACACGTTGAGGATAACCGGCCTTTAGTATCGGATTGTCGTGTCAGGGGGGCATCAGGTGCCGCCGCTATGACGGATCCTCCCCTCACTGCTTTTCCGACATGTCATCCACTAAAAAGTCCAACAGGGTCCGTGTGTTCGTCGGTAAGTATTTGCGTGAACTGTATAACGCATAAACACCCAATGTGGGCAACGTGTAGTCGGCAAATAAACGCACCAATGCACCGGAACGAAGATAGGCTTGCGTTGTAAACGCCGGTAAATGGACGATGCCATCGCCCGCCAATGCGGCATGCAGCAGCACCATACTGTCATTGGCGGCAAAATTCCCGCTCACCTCAACCGCATCAAACGTCGTTTTTGTGCCATTGGTCGAAGTGGGGCGAAAATGCCAGTTTTTGCCAAAGCGGGTATGGTTTAAGCAATTATGTTCACTCAGCGCTTCCGGCCGCTGGGGAACCCCCCTGCGTGCCAGGTAATCGGGAGCGGCACATACCACCGACGTACAGCGAGAAAGTTGCCGTGAGATAACTCCCGGCTCCAATTTATCGCCTACCTGGATGGCAAGATCGAGCCGTTGTTCCACCAGATTGACTGACTGGTCTTTCAGTACCATTTCAACGCAAACGCCAGGATGCAATGCTGCATAGCGTCTCATTGCCTCAGCCAGATAGGATTGACCAAATGAGAGGCTACTTGCTATGCGGATCAGGCCGTGCGGTTCAGTACGTTTACTGCCGATC
Source organism: Symbiopectobacterium purcellii (assembly GCF_019797845.1). Classification (NCBI taxonomy): domain Bacteria; kingdom Pseudomonadati; phylum Pseudomonadota; class Gammaproteobacteria; order Enterobacterales; family Enterobacteriaceae; genus Symbiopectobacterium; species Symbiopectobacterium purcellii. The sequence continues at coordinate 1,070,727 of NZ_CP081864.1, forward strand.
ACGGCCCCAATATCCTCATTCAACGCCAGAATCTGGCGGCAATAGGACAGAATTTCGCTGCCTGTGCCCGTCAGCCCCAAACTGCGACTGGTTCGTTGCAGGAGTCGAGTACCAAACGCTTTTTCCAGTGAGGCAATATAGCGTGTCGCCATGGCCCGAGAGATATCCAGTTTGTTCGCTGCGGCCGTAAGGCTTCCCAGATCAACCACATCAACAAAGACGCGCATGGCAATAAAGCGATCCATCATGGCGCTCCTAATGTACGGAATGTGCAACAATGGTTTGCAGTCTACCGTATTTATTCGTTCTGTTTGAGCAATTACAGTTTGCCCAACAACGTTAAATAAAGAGACGAAAAATGCACATTAAACGCCTGACGGCTTCCGCCCTCTGTATGTTGCTTGCCGGCACTGCCGGTGCTGCTCCATTGAATAGTGCGCCTTCTGTTCCATTAACCGGATGCGGTCCTTCATCAACCATTAACGCGTATTTCGACCAGTTCGGGAATAGTGGCAAGATGCCTACCGAACTCGGGCGTTGGCTGAATGATGCCAAGGCTCAAACGGTTGAGCCCTATCAGGCGTTTGATAACGTCTACTATGTGGGGCTTTGCTGGGTCTCGGCATGGCTTATCAAAACCAGCGATGGGGCAGTGCTTATTGATTCGTTATATGGCGAATTTACCGATCGACTCATTGAGAATATCAAGCACGTTGGCGTAGACCCGGCAGATATCAAAATGGTGTTGTTGACGCATGGACATTTCGATCATGTGGGGGGCTTCGCCAAACTGAAAAAGGTGTTAACCAATGCCCGTTTTGTGATGGCGGAGCAAGGGTGGAAAGAAGAGCAGGAGGATGCAAAAAAAACGCAGGGAAAACCCAATGCATGGGTAATGCCCGCTCCTGCGCCGAATGACTTGATTGTCAACGATGGCGAAGCGATTTCCATGGGCGACACGACTTTTTACGCCTACATCACTCCGGGCCATACATGGGGAACCACGTCTTATGTGATGGACGTGAAAGAAGATAAAAACACTTATCGCGCGATTACCATTGGCGGTTTGGGATTAAATGCCATCGATGGTCCGGAACAGGTTGAGGCTTACCTTCGTAGCGTCGATCGCATCAAGAGACTGGTGAATGATGCTCAACACCCCATCAGTGTGCACCTGACCGCGCATCCCTTCAGTAATGGGCTGATTGAAGCGAGCGAGCGGCTCAAAACGCGTCAGCCTGGTCAGGTAAACCCGCTTGTGGATGCTGAAAGCCTTCTCGAACAGTTGGATGCACTGCGTGCTGGGGCGGTGAAGCGATTGGAGCGGGAACGCGTTCAGATGGGCTCTCATTAACCGATGACGCTCATCTTTGGCGCGATCCTTTTCTCATTACGCCCTGTTAGTCGTGGAGGAATTAAGCAGATCCATTAAATAATAATCCGAAACCAATCATCTTGATTGGTTTCGGCAGTCTTTTGATTGGATAGGGCACCTCGGGGGCAACCAAATCCACTATTATGAACTTACTGCGCGCCGGTAGAGTGGCCGGGCCAACATTTCATTACTCCACAGGACGAGGTTTTCCATGCAACTCATCAGTCAAAGCTTTCAGGATGGTCAGGCGATACCGGGTGAATTCGCGTTTGCTGTGCCAGACCGTGCTGCACACGTTGCGCTGTCATCGAATCGTAACCCGCATCTCGCCTGGCGCGATGTTCCTCCGGGCACGCAATCTTTCGTGATTGTGTGTCACGATCCTGATGTGCCGAGCAAAGGCGATGATGTGAATCAGGAAGGTCGGGAAGTGCCAGCGTCCTTGCCGCGCGTCGATTTTTTCCACTGGTTACTGCTTGATGTTCCGCCCACCGTGACGGAGATTGCGGCGGGGGCTCATTCAAACGGCGTCACGCCGCGTGGAAAATCGGGCCCTGCCGCTCCCGGTGACAGCCGCCACGGTATTAATGATTACACGGCCTGGTTTGTCGGAGATGAGCAGATGAACGGCGACTATTACGGTTATGACGGCCCGTGCCCGCCGTGGAATGATGCGCTAGTGCATCACTATATTTTCACTGTTTATGCGCTGGCGGTTCCTGCGTTGGCTGTGAACGGACCGCTGGATGGGGCGAACGTGCGCGCGGCGCTGGCAACGGCACCGGTATTGGCGAAAGCCAGCCTGACCGGGCTTTACAGTTTGAATCCCGCGGTGCCTGTGGCGTGAACCACGTCGGGCAAGCGTTGACCGTGCCGGTGTTTCCGGTTGAGGGGGAGGCGCGCTGGCGGTTGCCCTCGTCCTCGCCCGTGGTGCGACATGGCTTGTGCGCACTGGCTCAGCCTTGCCTGCGACAACCGCAGCAAACTGCACGTTTCCAGTTTCATGAGGCAACCGTGTTACTGGTAGTCTCAGGGCAGATGCGTTTAGCGTTCGCGGGGCATGAGATCGTGGTCGATGCCACGCGGCCTGCGTTGGTGCTGGTCGACGCAGGCTCCTGTGTGGATATCGTGAAAACCCCGGGAGGGGCTGAGCGCTGTTTCCGTTCGGTTTTCATGACAATCGCGAGCGCGCTGTTGGAAAATTACTCGGCGACCTCTTCTCTTGTGGGAGGCGTTGAACGTACCGCTGCTGGGCCTGTTCAGGTGATGCCATTGGATGACGATATGGCATCAACGTTATGGCATCTGATTGAAAGCGTCGAGATTAGGCCCGTGAGCGATGAGCGGCTCACCTACCGGTTACTGGAATTGCTGAGCGCCCTGGCTGAGCGTGGTCATGTATTCTGCCCACCACGACACACTGACACGGTAGCGCGTTTGCACGCGCTGATGGGGCGTGCACCGCATCGTCACTGGACCGCACGCGAAGCAGGTCGAGAGTTGGCGATGAGCGAAGCCCCCCTACGCCGACGCCTTGCCGCAGAGCAAGAGCGCTTTGAAACGATCCTAAGTGATATTCGTATGCACCACGGCATGATGCTGTTGCAAACCACCGCCTGGAGCATTCCGCGTATTGCTGAAGCCTGTGGATACCAATCGCGGGCGCGCTTTTCAGAACGCTTTCGCACCCGTTTTGGCTGTTTGCCTTCCGCTATTCGCTGAGGGCGTTATGATTATGTGAAACCCTAAAGTGAGAGCGGATTATCCCCCGTTGCTGGGGGTAGCACGACGTTCTTTATTCAGGCAGCCTTCGATGGTTTCCAACAGTTTACCCGTACCGCAGCAATTATCCTGATAACCCGCCACGTGTCGGCGATTAATCACACGATCGTGTGGGCATCCCCCATGACAGAGGGAAAACCAACGACACTGACGCATTTTATTGAAGGCTTCCTGCTCCTCACGCTTTGCCGCCTGGTTATGTGCCGAATAGGCCAATAGTTCTGCCAAATCCGTTTTCATCAACGAGCCGTAATGACTACCCGCATCGCCTACATATTTGTCGCACGGTGAAACGTCTCCATTGGGTTCGAGGGTAATGACCTCCTGGGAACAGTTTTCTGACCAATAGCAGGCGGCCAGTCGAGTGCCAGGGTTGTTGATGGCTCGAATAAAATCGCTGAATTGTGGAATATGTAAAACAGCCTGATATTCATCCCACCAAAGCATGAATGCCCGATTTAGAAACGCGATAAACTCGGCATAAGTGATGTAATTTCCGTCGACCTTTCCGCCGGCAGGGATGCGATTATCAGGAACAATATTGAGAAATTCGATGTCATTGAGACCTATCTTATCGAAATAATCGAACATTTCTCGGAGGTCCGTTTGATAGACATGGCGGTCAACAACGATGAGTGCCCCGTAGGGGATAGCATGTTGTTTAAGCCTTGTGCGTCCCTCAGCGACGCGTTGCGCTGTTCCTCGACCTCGGTAATCGACGCGACGTGAGTCATGCACGGCAGGAATGCCGTCCAGACTAATACCAACATGCATTCCGATCCCTTTAATAAAGGTTAACCATTCATCCGAGATATTTACCGCGTTTGATTGCATTGAGTTGGTAATATGCTGTTCTGGCTGTTTGAATTGTTGCTGTAGCCAGAGTAGCTTTTGAAAAAAAACAGGTTTAAGTAGCGTCACCTCGCCACCGTGCCACACGAATTCAAAGCGTTTAATGTTGGGGATCGCTAATATTTTACGAATAGTTCGAACCAGGATATCAAACCGCATCGTTTGGTTTGGCCCCTCTGCCCAGGAGTGGCAATACGTGCAACGCAAGTTACACAGTCGAGTGGCTTTCAATACCACCACCAACTTTTTGGCTGCCACGGGTTGGGCGGTGACGGCTTGCTGTTGCTCGGCGTGGAAAATATGCAACTCTTCGGTGCTGAGTAAGGCGTGTGCTGGAATTTTGCCAATCAGATAGGCGCTCATCTGTCGGTAGTCTTGCGTAGCGATTTTTTCGAGATCGTTGGTGCTCAGTGCTGATGTTATATCGGTATCAATCTGAACAATGGGTATGATTTCATTCATGATTTCTCTCCTTTCTATGTCATGTGAGATAACCGTCCTTCATCATTAAGTGTCGTTTGGCATACTCTGATGCCTCGGGGGAATGCGTAACCATGACAACGGTGGTACCGGCCTGATTAATGTCTTCCAGCTGCTGCAATACGGTTTTGCTGTTACTACTGTCTAGATTGCCCGTCGGTTCATCGGCCAAAATCAAGGTTGGCCGCGAAATCATGGCGCGAGCGATGGCAACCCGCTGCTGCTGACCGCCTGAAAGCTGGGCGGGGTAGTGAGCGCTTCTGCCGGATAATCCAAACTGTTCAAGGGGTTGTTTTACGCGAGCTTTTCGTTCAGATTGGGGGACATTGCGGTACTTGAGCGGGAGCTCGATATTTTCATAGACCGACATAAAATCGATCAGATTGAATGACTGAAATATGTAGCCGAGCAGTTGGCGACGCAGCGCTATTTTTTGGCTATGGCGCATTGGTGTAATGTCGTGCTGTGCCAGTTGCAATCGACCGGCATCAAGCGTTTCGAACATGCCGAGTACGTTGAGCAGCGTGGTTTTTCCCGAACCTGATGGCCCCATAATGGAGACAAATTCCCCCGCTGCTATCTGAAGGTTGATGTCACGCAGCGCCAGCGTTTTCACGGTTCGAGTGGTGTAAAATTTTTCTGCGCTTTCCAGTTGGATCATCTTATTCAAACTCGATAATGTTGGATTTTTCAACGTTGCCGCCTGTAAGCACCACAACCTGTTGCCCGACAGACAGCCCATTTAGGACTTCCGATTGCGTTTCCCCCTGACGTTTAATCACCACGGGTGTTTTAACCGCGCGATGATGTTTTTCATCATATCGGTACACCCACGCCTCATCGGTTTCGAAAAAGACTGCTTTCGTGGGAATGAGTAATGCATCTGACTGGGTTCCGAGTAAAACACGCAGATCGAGGGATTGGCCGCGTTTCAACGAGAGTTGTTGTGGTCGAGCGAGTGTTAATTTGGCAAGGAACTTACCGTTTTCCACCACGGAAGAGACAGAGGCAATGATCAGTGGGATATCCATGCCCGCATAGTGTGCCGTGACACGATCGTGTGGCCGGATTTTATCCAGATAATATTTGCTAAATGAGGCTTCAAAATAGTAGGAATGCGGATTGTCTACGTTGGCAACTTTTTCGCCGGGTTTAATTTGTTGGCCAATCTTGATTGTCAGCGGTGACAGGATGCCGTCAATCGGGGCGGTAATAACCAGCTTGTCCAGACCACTCTCAATTAAACGGGTCAAGGTGTCCAGATGCTTTACCGAGGCTGCGATGTCAGCAAGCTCGCTCGGTAGCATACTGTCTTGTCGTTCCTGATACGTCGTTAAAATCGCGTAGCGCGTTTTCCAATGCGCCAATTCATCCAGCAGTTGTTCATAGGTGGCTTTTTCCAGAATGCCGCGCTCGTATAATGTCTTTTTACGCGCGGCTTCTTTATCGATTTTCTCCAGATGAAAACGTGAATCTTGCCGTGCCAGACGCGTATCGAGATCATCCTTCTCGAGTGATCTGCGCATATTGCGCAGGTTGTTGGTCTGTTCAGTCACATCGGCAATACGCGAGGTGACCTGCAAAACGAAGTCGTCGTTCGACAATCGGGCAATGACATCTCCCTTTTTAACATCGTTGGCTGCACTCTGGCGTACCTCAATGACCGTCCCGCCGCGTTCAGAGGCGATTATCACGCTTTCATTCGGGATCGCCACCGCCCGTGTTACCAGCGTATCGGTAAATGTGCCACGCTGGGCAACGTGCACTGTCACCTGAGTAAACGGCATGTGCGTTACTTTTTCTGCGGTGGCCAGCTTAATAAGCCACAGGCACAGCAGTCCGAACATCACCAGTGCCAGGCCGGCTATCCGTTTGGCAACGCGATGTTCAGTGGATTTCGGATCTAATTGAATGTCCATAGCGGCTTACCCTCGCCTGAACCACGGGCGAGCTACCCTGCCATCGTGCAGCACCAGTGACAGTGCCATAATGGCTACCGCCATCAGTCCCAGCAACAGCAGTGCCGCAAACGCATTCACATACACCAGTCCGGCAACGGTGTCATACTGCTGTAGCCAGCGCCTTAACAGTAAACCTCCCAGGGCCAGTGACGCCAGTAAAGAGAACAACATGGGCAGCACATGTTGTTGCAGGAAAAACACCGTGTTTGTCGCAAGAGACCCCCCCACCGCTTCCATGATTTTCAGTGTGCTGTCTAACCGCTGAGCGTCTGACAGGCTGGTCACCAAGGTGCTGATAACCATTAATATCAACGCCAAACTCGCGGTGAAGGTAATGACGTTGAGCATCTGAGAATCGTTATGAAAATGACGGTTATGAAGCTCCTGTACCGTTTGCAGCGCTAAGTCAGGCGGACCATGACGTTTAATCTGTGCGGCAATAGAGGCCTCCTGTTGATCGTTCGAATACGCGACGGTCGCGAATTTTTCCAGGCGGTCATTGATAAAGATGATCAAAGGTTGGGGCGGCGAGAGGTGTTCTCCAAGATCGATATTCTCCACTACCCGTAACACCCGAAGGGTTTTTTGTCCTTCCGGCAGTGGAATGTAATAGCGGGTATTCAGCACTTCATCGACGGTTTTCTGCCCCATGGCATCCATGAAGGCGCGGGTGACGATAGCGTGGCATACGCCATCATCCGTGCTGGCCCTCAGCGTATTCTCTTGGCCTGCCACTGTTTTTAATCCCCAGACCTCCGCAAAGTAGTGGTCGGCAGAGAGAGTATTGATAAGGGTAAATTGGTCTTGTACCTGTTGTTGCGCGTGCTGCACAGTGAGGATGTGGCGCGACATGTCAAACGGTTGCCAACTGCTCAAACTGAAAGCCGACGTGCCTGCGGTTTCCTGAAGCCGATGTTGTAATTCGCGCACGCTACTGAGTGTATAAAACCCTTCATCAAGCGCGAATGTCAGGCGGTGCGCTTTCTGGTAACCCACCTCTGCATGCATCGCCCTGTGGTGTTGCGTCATCACACCGGCCCACAGATAAACGGTCGTACCGGCGACCAGGAGTTGCACCACCATTACCATGCGGTTGAAGTAATAAACCCGCTGCTTTTCGTAGCGATGTGGGGTCTGTGAAGCGCTGTTGCCAAACAAGAAAAAAGAGAGGCTCAGCAGGTGCGAGAGTAACATCATCAAGCCAATGAACAGAGTGACACCCAAAAATACCGTCAGCAGGCGCGTCATCGGCTGGCGGAGGAGCAATTCGCTCACGTCCGCCGACAGAGGGATCAGGGCGCAAAGCAGTAAGGTCGCCAACGTTACCGTTGTCAGGAACTGTGGTAAGAATACGCTCAGTGATTCTGCCAGCATTTGCGCAGTTGAAGCCCCGAGACTGCGCTTGATATGCAGGCTGGGGCGTCTGGCAGCATTGAGAATACCGTTGATGTTGAAAAAATTGACCGCGGTGGTGAACAGAACAAACAGTGCGGCGGTGTACAGCGTATGAAGCAATGACTTTTCACGCGTCTTGACGAATTCATCGGCATAGCCATCGCTATAGTGCATATCAAGGATATTTTTGGCGCTGAACGTCAGAAACGAGGACGGTGTAAAAGGTGCTCCGGGTATCTGTGGCGCATCATTGGCGACGATGCTAGCCAGCAGTTGTTGATCAAAATGCGGGTGCGCAGGGGGGAGGCGAGCGAAGGCATAGACATGGCTATCATACCAGTCCAGCCGTTTATCGGGGTATCCGGCTATCCGCTCTGGCGTGAAGGCGATCGTGGCGGGTAGGAGCAGACTGCTGTCAGGGTGAGGTTCCACGATAGCCTTGATGGTGAACTGACCGCTTTCCCCTAAATCCACTATTTTGCCAAGTGGGTCATCCAATCCAAGATAGTGGCGATTAAAATCGGCTGTGATGTAGATGTCATGGGGGCCGGGGGCTGGTAAATCTTCACGAAAAGGGTGCAGTTGTTCCATGAATGTTGGAGTGACGGCAAAGATTGGCACGCGAGGAATAATGCTGCCTTGACGACGCAGGCGCGTCGATAATCGGTAGGCGTATCCAACATTTTCGATGTTGGGTTGTTTTTGCAATGCTTCCACCAGCGGAAATGGGACCTGCGCTGAGCGAACAATATTGCCATTAGGGAGGTTAAATTGGCTTTCAATGCGATATAGACGCTGATGTTCCGGCAATCACCGTTCAATATCACGTTCTGTAATATAGAGCATAACGATAAGAAATGTCGTCACCAAACTCATGGCCGTAATAATAATGGCTAACAGTGCCGCTGCTGGTTTTTGCTTTATATCGTTGGTGAATGCATTTAAGATCATCGGCAACGGATTCCAGCGTAAAATTGATGTGTTAAGGTATTGGTGTATGGAAAATAATGCACGCTAAGTGAGCGTTAAAGCGTTATTCGGCCTGTTTATTATTTCAATTACTGAATCGTGTGTGCCCAGAAAAATGAATGAACCTCATCCGTGAGGTTCACGTTATAACCCCAAGAGGGTATTCAACTATTTTACCGTAAAGCGTAAAGCATCAGCGTATTATTGTGGTTTGTAGTTGAATCCTTTCGACCAATTCCACGCAAGTGCCAAGGGGGAAATAGTTAATTGTAATATATCATTGACGTGTGTCGTCGAGATATCAGGGATTATTCCTTTTACACTTTTGCTTAACGCCATTAAATTTTCATGTAACTGTATGGATGGCGTTATTGCTCTTTCATCAGCGATTGCATGCATAAAAACTCCGGTTTTTTCATACGGCATGATTAAAGTGGATATGACAAATTGCATATCACCACAGTGTGCAATCACCACTTTAAAGTTGATTTGGTTTTCGTCAACTCCCATTGGTTTTATTTTAGGCTTTATTGATGTGTTGTTTTGTTTTTTGATTGGCTGTGCGTTATTTTAAATGTATCTTTAATTGTGAATATATAATATTTCGATAATAATTATAAATAATGTTCCCATCGGCAATATCAGCGCACATAAGCGCTGATATTGCCGTTATTTTATTATCTGTTAACCGTTGACGTCACGATAACCGCTGCCCAGCCGCACCGAACCCGTGAGTGGTTGCCGTCATCATGCTCATCAGCGAGACGCAATCGGTTAGAGTGCGGCGTGAGGCGATCATCAGCGGGGTTTCCCCGGCGGCATTGGCCCGATTAGGGTCAGCCCCCGCGGTGAGCAGGCTGGTAACCATCTGGATGACCTCATCCTCTTCGACCTCGTCTTCATCGAAAAATAACGCGGTATGCAGTGGCGTATTCTCACCGTCATCTGGCGCATTGACGTCAAACCCTTGCTCACAGCAGAGTGTCACGATGGCCTGATGCCCCAGATAGCAGGCATAGTGCAGCGGCGTGATACGCCGATCGTTAGCCTGATAGGTAACCTCTCCATGTAGCAGCGCCGTTCTGAACTGGGCTTCCGCAGTATCGCTATGACGCCGCAGGCAGATGGCGTGCAGCAGGTTGTCGCCGTTATTGGCGCACTGGTGACGGATTTGTGACGTGGATTGGCGTGCCCACAGCAGGTCGAAATAAGGTGCGGCGCAATATTGTGCCGCCAACATCAACGGCGTTCGACCACGTTTATCAGGCTGCTGCGCGTCGGCGCCACGCTCCAGCAACAGGTGGACAATCGATTCCCGGTTGGCGCGTAGTGCAAAGATCAACGGTGTATCGCCATCCTCATCGGCGGCATGGATATCCGCACCATGATCGAGCAGGCGTTTGACGATCTCGCCTTTGAGTTGCGGATCGAAGCTGTGCTCTGCTTCCGTCTCTTCGTCATCGGGGTAGGTGTCATAACTGTAGGCGCGGATTATCGCCTCATGCAACGCGGTACGCCCTTGTGCATTCGCCTGACGGGTGTCAACGCCGTGTGCTAACAGTGCCTCTAGTCCGGCGAGGCTCCCGTACCCGGCGGCGCACATCAACGGATAGTCACCATCGGGATCGATCCAGTGGCAGTCGGCTCCGGCCGCTAGCAGTAGTTCTACGGTTTCACGGCGCGAGATTTTATCGACCCACCCCCAATTGCTCAGGGCGCGATGCAAGGCGGCGGAATTATCGAACCCACCGACGGCATTGGGGTTTGCGCCACGATCGAGGAAGTAACGCACCAACGGCGTTTGGCATTTGGACACTGCCATCAGCAGCGGCGTCGCCTCGGTGCCGCTTCTCGCTTCAAGGTCCAGCAGCCCACGTCGTTCCAGCTCATCAAAGTACGGGGTCACGGTCGATTCCGGTCTGCCGCTCAGACGGGTGCAGGCAAAATGGACAAACTGCTCCTGCTTGATACAGGTGCGGCGAGCCGGATCGGCACCGTGATCCAGCAGCAGGGTAAAGATGTCGAAGTACTCCTGCATAATGGCCCACTCTGGCGCGCTGTTTTCTAACCGCGTCACCCCGTTGCGGTGATCGAACTCAGGCGTGAAGCGGCGTGTCGCGGTACAGTTGGGGTCGGCACCCGCGGCCAGCAGCATGTTGCACACGGCATACGCGTATTCCGGTGTAATCTTATCGCTGTCACCACTCACATGATCCATCGAGTAGATCAGTAGCGGTTGTTCAGCATAAACGATGCTATTGTTCTTGATCTTCCTACCGATAATGCGATTCGGATCGTTGCCGACGATCAGTCGTTTGACGGTTTCCAGCGCCACGCGGGAACCGATGGCGCACAGTAGCGGATCGCCTGAGATCTCACTGGTGAGATCGAGGGGTTCTGGCAGGCTATCGAGCAGCGGACTGATATCCTCTCCGGCTTTGGCATAGTTCAAGTGATAGGCGATCATATTGCCGTTGAAATGTTCGTCGTTGATCTCCGCATTCAGCGGCCAACCGATATCCAACAAGGTGCGAGCCAATGGAATAAAATACTCTGCATCGTACAACGCGACACATGCCGCAAGCGTGTGGGTGGTGCTCAGTGGCGCGTAGTCATACGAGTTATAATTAAACGGCTCTGCGAGGGGCAAGGACTGCCCTTTGCTGCGGTAGATACCCTGTAAACGGCGCAGCACGGCGGATACTTTGCTTAGGCGCATCCGTTCTCCGTGGGGGTTCTGGGTAAAAAGGTACGAGAACACTGTACCCTGTTTACAATCGATCCAGGTGAGGTTAGCGCCGCGTGTTGCCAGTAAATTGGCGGTCTCCATGTGACCGAACCACACCGCCAGATAAAACGCTGACAGACCATGACATTCAATGGCTGCACCGCGCTCCAGCAACCAGGGCAGCAGAGCCTGACTGTGTTCCACGTCGTCGGGCCAACCGACCACGGTGTGCAGGGCGCTGATCTCGAAATGGGACCAGGCACCCGACGTATTAATGTCAGCGCCTTTGTCCAGCAGGGTGCCCAACAGGGCGAGTTTTTCATCCCGCTGAAGACCGGTTGCGGTAACGATATCGATAAATAGGGTGTTGATATCGGGGGCATCATGCGGCAATTCGTCAATGATCTGCCGGATGGTTCGCGAATCATGGATTAGGATACTGAGGGGAAGCTCATACCCTTGGCTTTGGTTCAACTCGAAAATCAGTTTTACCTGCTTGGGCCGGAAGTTTTTGCTGGTGAGATAATTGATGATTTCCCCTTTCTCATCAGCAGGAATGCTGATCCCGGCTTGCAGCAGCCGGATAAAACCGGCGAAATGCCCGCGTTTGAGCGCTTCCAGCCCGATACTGGCATAATGGCAACTGTCCAAGTCCAGGTCGTGTTGCAGCCCGTCTTTTTCCAACGCATCCAGCACGCTGGTGAAGGTCGTAATGCTGAGTTTGTCCTGAGTGTTGTACAGCGTTCCGTTGGTCAGCGCGCAATAGAGCGGTGTTGCCCACGGCTGTTCTGCCCGGTTGACGTCAGCGCCCAGGCGAATAAGCCAACGCAGACGCAGGGTATCATGGTGATTTCTTCCTGACTCAGGTAGTAGGCCAGCACCGTTTTACCGCTGGCCAGGGTATCGATCGTGTTCAGATCCAACCCCTGTTGCAGAAAGAACGCGACGTGTTTCTCTTTCAGATCTTTACGTCGCACCATATGGTGCAGCAGCGGTAAGCCATCGATATAGTCCGGCAGGAAGATTCCGGAATCGAGAAACGCTTCAATCAGCGGCAAACAGAGGGAATTGACGACCTCATTTATCGCGGGGAGGTGTCTGCCCTGTTCACCGATCACGGGTTCGCTCCCCTGCGACAGCAGGTAGCGTGCAATCGTTGCTTCGCGGTAGGTGACGGCATAGTGCAGCGGCGCATAGCCGTGCTCATCAGGTTGATTGCAGTTGGCAGCGTCGATACGCTGCTGAATCTTTCTGAGGCTGCCTGATTTGATCAGGTCGCCGAGGGTCTTGGGGCGGCTGAAAAACATCGATTTGATTTCGCGTATCCTTACGTAGCCGTATGATATCACGACATCGTTGACACCGCATCGGTGAAAAAACTAGCGATAAAACGGTCCCGTCGTCACCGAATTGCGCAGGATCAGTGAGGCCGGATAGGCCTTGCGTTGGCGCAACGTGCCACCATCCAGCATGGACAGCAGTCGGTTGATAATCTCTTGAATCATCTCACCCAACGGCATTTTTACGCTGGAGAGCGAAGGGATGGTAAATGCTGCCGTGGGTAAGTCATCAAAACCAATTACTGACACCTGCTCGGGTACACCAATACCGCGCGTATAGAGTTGTTTGAGCGCGCCGATGGCCATGTCGTCATTGCTGGCGACTAACGCAGAGAAGCTGACCTGATGGTCGAGCAGGGTGTTGACGGCCTCAACACCATTGGTGAGTGCCCACTTACCAAGAACGATACGGCGTTCATCCACGGGAATTGCGTGCTGTTCCAGTGCGGCTTTGTAGCCTGCGAGGCGTTCCATGCCGGTGGGCGAATCCAGCGCGCCGGTGATGAAGGCAATTTCACGATGCCCTTGCTCGATCAAGTGGTTGACGGCATTGCGGCTGGATTCATGCTGATCGGAGTAGATGCAGTAACTGTCATTCACCCGTAACCGACGGTTCAGCACCATGATGGGCTGTTTATGCTGGCTGATGATCTGATCCATCTCATCAATGGTGAGAAAACGCGGATAGATGATGATGGCATCGCAGCGTAAATCGATCAGGAATTGAATCGCGGCGCGCTCTTCTTCAGCGCTGTGTTTACCATCCACCAGCAGCAGCTGGCGGCCGTGCGCCTCGGTCATTTTTGCCGCTTGAAACAACAACTCGCTGAAGTAAGTGCCGTGATACAGGGTATTGGTGATCACCAACCCAATGGTTTGTGATTTTTGCGCGGCGAGGTTACGCGCCAACAGATTCGGGCGATAGCCGCTCTCTTCTATCGCTTTGAATACACGATCTTTTGTTTCCTGACTGACGTAACCATTACCTGATAACACGCGCGATACCGTCGATTTGGCGACCCCGGCCTTCTTTGCCACCTCAAGAATGGTTGTCATGTACTGTTATCCGCTAAATAGTCATCTTGCGACAGTCTACCCATTTTGCCGTTGCTTTTCAGTAGCTTCGTTGAAGTGGTCATGCTAACGACAGGTGATCGTTATCACGAAAAGGAAAATTAATGGTTTTCCTCTCTTGTTTGGCGCTGTGAAACGTTTCATGATTTTGTGGAACCGGTTCCCTATGGCGATTTTTTCCGCACCGACACCAAGAGATAACCCACTTATGTCCAAGAATTATGAAACTGTCTCTCGCGCTATTGTGGATGCGCTGGGGGGACTGGAAAACATTGAAGCGGTGACGCATTGCATGACGCGTTTGCGCTTCGTGGTAAAAGATAAAACGCAGGTAGACAACCCGACACTCAAAGCCATCAGCGGCGTGATGGGCGTGGTAAACACGGAAACGCAGTGTCAGGTCATTATTGGCAACAACGTGGCGAAAGCCTATCAGGAAGTGTTGAAACTCGGCCCGGCGGGTGCTGCGGGTACGCTGCCCGATGCCAAACGGAAAATCACCTTAAAAAGCATTGGTGCAGGCATTCTGGACGCGCTGATTGGCACCATGTCGCCGCTGATCCCAGCGATTATCGGCGGCTCGATGGTGAAACTGCTGGCGATGATCCTCGACATGTTCGGCGTGTTCGAGAAGGGCTCCTCAACGCTCGTAATCCTGAATGTGATCGGCGACGGTGCGTTCTTCTTCCTGCCTATCATGGTGGCGGCCTCGGCGGCACTTAAATTCAAAACCAACATGTCGCTGGCTATCGCCATTGCGGGCGTGCTGGTGCATCCCAACTTTATCGATCTGATGGCAAAAGCGGCGCAAGGGCAGGTGGTCGAGCTGGCGTTTATCCCTGTCACGGCGGTGAAATATACCTACACGGTTATCCCGGCGCTGTGCATGACCTGGATCTTGTCGTACATCGAAAAGGGCATCGATCGCATTACGCCGGCAGTGACGAAAAACTTCCTGAAACCGATGCTGATCGTGCTGGTTTCTGCGCCGATTGCCATTGTGATTATTGGCCCGTTGGGCATCTGGATCGGTAGTGGCATCTCTTCCATCGTTTACACCATCCACGGCTATCTGGGCTGGTTATCGGTGGCGATCATGGGGGCGCTGTGGCCGCTGTTGGTAATGACCGGTATGCACCGCGTATTTACCCCGACCATCATTCAAACCATTGCGGAAACCGGTAAAGAGGGCATGGTAATGCCCTCAGAAATCGGTGCCAACCTGTCGCTCGGTGGCTCCTCGCTGGCGGTGGCGTTCCGTACCAAAAACCGCGAGTTGCGTCAGACGGCGTTGGCGGCAGCGGCATCCGCGATTGTGGCTGGGATCTCTGAACCGGCGTTGTACGGCGTGGCGGTGCGGTTGAAACGTCCGCTGATTGCCAGCCTGATCAGCGGTTTTATTTGCGGCGCGGTAGCCGGCATTGGCGGCCTTGCCAGCCACTCCATGGCGTCGCCGGGGTTATTTACCAGCGTGCAGTTTTTCGATCCGGCTAACCCGATGAGCATTGTGTGGGTAGTGGCGGTGATGATTTTGGCGGTGGTGTTGTCGTTTGTACTGACACTTATCCTCGGCTTTGAGGATATTCCTGAAGCCGAAGAGGAATCGCAGCCAACCAAAGCCAAAACAAGCGAACCCGTGCAGGCTACCAGCGTCAGTTAATTGATTTTGTTACAAGAAGAAGGTGATGCATGTCAGCAGCGACATTTCCAGACGGATTTTTATGGGGGGGCGCCCTGGCGGCAAACCAGTCAGAAGGCGCTTATCGGGAAGGTGGCAAAGGGCTGACCACCGTGGATATGATCCCGCACGGTCCCGCCCGTTTGCCGGTAAAGCTGGGGCAAGAGAAGCGTTTTACGCTGCGTGACGACGAGTTCTATCCCAGCCATCAGGCGATCGATTTCTATCATCGCTACAAAGAAGACATCGCGTTGATGGCCGAGATGGGGTTTAGCGTGTTCCGCACCTCGATCGCCTGGAGTCGTCTCTACCCGAAGGGCGATGAACTGACGCCGAATCCGGAAGGGATCGCCTTTTATCATGCGGTGTTCAGTGAATGCCGCAAATACGGTATCGAACCACTGGTGACGCTGTGCCATTTCGATGTACCGATGCATCTGGTCACTGAGTATGGCTCATGGCGCAACCGCAAGATGGTGGAGTTTTTCACCCGCTATGCGCGCACCTGCTTTGAAGCGTTCGACGGACTGGTGAAATACTGGCTGACGTTCAACGAGATCAATATCCTGCTGCACAGCCCATTCTCCGGTGCCGGTCTGGTGTTTGAACCGGGTGAAAATCAGGATCAGGTGAAGTATCAGGCTACGCACCATGAGCTGATTGCCAGTGCGCTGGCGACCCGGATCGCGCACGAGGTGAATCCTGACAATCAGGTGGGCTGCATGCTGGCGGGTGGAAACTTTTATCCATGGTCTTGTAAGCCAGAAGATGTGTGGGCGGCACTGGAAAAAGATCGGGAAAACCTGTTCTTTATCGATGTGCAGGCGCGCGGGGCTTACCCGTCCTATTCTGCGCGGGTGTTCCGTGAGAAAGGCGTCCATATCGAGATGCAGGATGGCGATGCGGAAATCCTGAAAAATACCGTCGATTTTGTCTCTTTCAGTTACTACGCCTCACGCTGTGCCTCGGCGGAGATGAATGAACACAACAGCAGCGCAGCCAATATCGTTAAATCCCTTACCAACCCACATATTACCCGTAGTGAATGGGGCTGGGGCATCGATCCACTCGGCCTGCGTATCACCATGAACATGATGTACGACCGTTACCAGAAGCCGCTCTTTTTGGTGGAAAACGGTCTGGGTGCACGCGATGAGATCAATGCCAACGGTGAGATCGACGATGATTACCGCATCAGCTATTTACGTGAACACATCCGCGCCATGGGCGATGCGATCGATGACGGTATCCCGGTCATCGGTTACACCACTTGGGGTTGCATCGATCTGGTCGCGGCATCGACCGGTGAAATGAGCAAACGCTACGGTTTTGTGTATGTCGATCGTGACGATCTTGGCAACGGCACGTTGGAGCGGCGCAAGAAAAAATCCTTTGCCTGGTACCAGAAAGTGATCGCCAGCAACGGCCAGGATCTGGATTAACCGAGAAACGCTATCATTGGTATATCGCATCAGATTCTGTAAAAAGGCCGATCCCGACGTTAACCGTTTCGGGATTGGCTTTTTAATAAACCAATAATAAACAAAGCTGGGGTTGGGTTGCTTCCTGAAAGATGATTGCATAACGGTTTAGTCAACGGCTGATAGAGATAGGGGTCTGTTTCCGAATCAATATTGTTATCTCTTATGGCACTTGCAACCTTTGATGAAATATCATCCCCGATGAGCCGCTGGCAGTTACTGAGCCATCTGCTGCGCGGGGATATTCACCCTGATGAGAAGAGCGTTTGGCTAAAGCCCGCCTACCGTCTTAAATTTCTGGCGCGCTCGCTCCTTCACCCTGTTTTGACGCTGAACTGGCTGCACTATATTGCCAGTCACCCGCAGCGGGCGCAGATGTTGTATGCCCAAATGGCGCTGCCCGATAAACTTCAACGGCCGTACCTCTCCAGCCATTTTTCTGCGCGCGACGCCTTGGCTGCACTTTGTTATCACTATGATGCCGTGGCTTGTGCCAATCCAAGGTTACGTCGCCTGATGTTGACACCTGGCGGTATACCGATCGCCAATTTTCAGGGCAAAAGTGGTGCGGCTTATGCGTTGCTATTGGGGTCCCACTCCTCACTGGATAAAGAGGGAGAGATAACGCTTCAGTTCTGTTCTGAGGGGATGCCGCTGGCGCGAATGACCATGACCGTAGTGCAGTTCGAAGGACAAAGCGCGTTATTTATCGGCGGATTACAAGGGCCGACGCGGCACTTGCAACAGCAGAAGGCGCGCATCTCGCAGGTGACGCGTGACTGCCATGGATTGTTCCCTAAACGGCTGGTGCTGGAAACGGCCTGTGTACTGGGCGAATTGTTAGGGATTGAGCGCATGATAGCTGTGGGAAATCATACCCATGTTTATCAGAATTGGCGCTACTGGCGTAAAAAGAAAACCAGTTTTCATGCCGATTATGAAAGCTTTTGGCTCTCCGTCGGGGGGCAATTGCGACCCGATGGCGTGTGTCAGTTGCCGCTGAGTATTGCACGCAAAAGTCTCGACGACGTTGCTAGTAAAAAACGGGCAGAGTATCAGCGCGCCAACGGCGTGTTGGCGGAGATCCATCAACAGCTACACGCCTTGAAATGAGATCTTGATGCCTGCCCGGCATGAGAACAGCGCGGTTGAGTACGGTGATCATTGCGGCCGGTAACCTGTTTGCATTACTTGAATTTTAATATATTAATAGCTATTAATATATTAAATTATCTAAAGGCAGGAGAGGTACGATGTCCCATTCTCACCACGATCATGCTCACGACCATGCGCCGACGGTAACGCGATCGAATGAGCGTAAGGTCCTGATCGCCTTTGTGATTACTTTTACCTTTATGTTGGTAGAAGTCGTGGGCGGTGTGCTCTCCGGTTCGTTGGCGCTGCTGGCGGATGCGGGACATATGCTGACGGATGCCGCGGCGCTGGCGTTGTCCTATGCCGCCTTTCGTTTTGGCCGTCGTCATGCTGACACCAAGCGCACTTTTGGCTATTTGCGTTTCGAAGTCATTGCCGGGTTTATCAATGCGCTGACGCTGTTTGCTATTGTCATCTGGATAGCCTACGAGGCGTGGTTGCGTTTTCGCCAGCCGCACGAGGTGTTGGCGGGGCCGATGCTGGTTGTGGCGGCGATCGGGCTGCTGGTGAATATTGTGGTGTTCTGGATATTGACGCGCGGCGACAGCGAGCATGTCAATATCAAAGGCGCAGCACTGCATGTGATGGGCGATCTGCTCGGTTCCATCGGTGCTATCGCGGCGGCTATTGTGGTCTATTTTACCGGCTGGACTCCCATCGATCCTACTCTGTCGCTGGTGGTGTCTGTGCTGATTTTGCGCAGCGCGTTGGCGTTATTGAAAAAATCGCTGCACATACTCTTGGAAGGGGCACCCGCCAATGCCATGCCGCAAGAGATTGAACGCTACCTTAAAGGCAGCGTAGCGGGAGTGGCAGACATCCACCATGTGCATGTGTGGATGATCACGTCGGGGCGCACCCTGGCCACATTGCATGTACGCGCCAACGAGGGGGCGGACGTGCGTCAGGTGGTTCGGCAGGTAGAGCGTGAGCTTTATGACCGTTTTCACGTAGAACACGCAACGGTTGCCATTGACTGGGGTGATGAAGATGAGGCGGCCTGTAGGTGCAGCCTGTCACCTTTGAAGGAAATACATCAACATCATGACGATCATTCTCATCATGATACGGACATATCTGTTACGCGAGGGCACGCACATTGAGTCGTCATGCCATGCTTTCTCTGCATGAAACTACCATCCTGTCAGAAACGTTTCGTCTGATGGGCGATCCTACCCGTTTGCGCATTTTGCATTTCTGCCTGACGGGGCCACATGCTGTCGGTGATATTGCGCAAAACCTGGCGCTTTCACCGTCACTGGTGAGCCATCATTTACGTCTGCTACGCGGCGCGCGTTTGGTGAAGCGGGAGCGCCGATCACGGCAGATTTTTTATACCGTGGCGGATCACCACGTCACCACCATGTTGCTGGACATGGTGAACCACATTGGCGAGTCACAAGAAGAAGAAGAGTGACGCCTGTTAGAAAACGGTCCTGCATGCTGAAGGGGTTGCCACAGGCTTCTCGCTACGAGTAGGGTAGTTGTGGTTTTTTTACGGCTACCGTTGATAACGCGAGGGGGAGACATGGGGGCGATTCTTTTATTGGAATCTCGGGCAGAGGAACTGCGTGCGCTGTTAAGCACGAAAGCATCGGGGTTGGCCTATTGCCTTCCTGATGACGGAGAAGACGCCGTCGCGCGCTGTGATATTTGGCTTGGTGAGCCGGACCGGGCGGTTTCGTTGCTGGCTGCTGGGCATCGCCCGGCATGGCTGCAATCTACCTGGGCTGGTTTCAAGCCGCTGCTTGCAGCGGGTCTCCCGCAAGATTACCGTTTGAGTCGCGCCGTAGGGGTGTTTGGCCAACCGATTGCACAATATATCCTGGCGCATCTGTTGGCGCACGAGCAGCGTTTATTCGCATTGCAGGCACAGCAGCAACGTCAGGAATGGGATCGCCAACTGTCCGGGCTGTTGACGGGCAAAACCTTATTGATCGTTGGTGCGGGCGATATTGGCGCCGAGGTGGCCGCCATGTTGCGGTCATTTGGAGTAACGCTACATGGGATCGTTAATACACCGCGGGCGTTGCCCGGTTTTGCACGCGTGTCGGGAATTGACGCGCTGGCGCACGACGTGGCGCAGGCCGACTATGTAGTGAACCTGCTGCCGGATACGCCGAATCTGTATAACGCAGATTTGTTTGCCTGCATGAAGCCCGCCACGGTATTTATCAACGTGGGGCGCGGCACGTCTGTGGTGGATGACGATCTGGTGGCGGCGTTACGTGAAGGAAAACTGGCGAGAGCGGTGCTGGATGTTTTTCGTCAGGAGCCGCTGCCGCCGGAACACCCTTTTTGGCTCACGCCTCAACTGACCTTGACGCCGCATATTGCCGGTCCAATGGTGCCCGCGCTGATGGCTGATCTGTTCTTGGATAACTTGCAACGTTACTCTCAGGGGGCGGCGTTGCGCGGCGAGGTTGATTTTTCGCGCGAGTACTGAGTTCGCAAAGTATTGAGCACCAGCGCGCAGGGAATGACCACTTGCGCGCATTTTCACTGAAAAGGGCTTGCCAGCCTGAAATGATTGGTACATAATGCTCACCGCTAACACGAAGTGTTGAATAATTTTAATGTATTCAATGTGTTACCGTTGGTTGAAATACACTTCCTAAGCGGGAATAGCTCAGTTGGTAGAGCACGACCTTGCCAAGGTCGGGGTCGCGAGTTCGAGTCTCGTTTCCCGCTCCAATTCTTGTTCTATAGACGTTCACTACGATCTGTAGCTCCCTGATTTAACAAGCTAATCGCTCTGTTGAGCATCCAGCTAAATCCACTGAAAACCACCGTCAACCACGCCGAAGTAGTACACAAATTAGTACACGAAAATCGGGTGCGTTACGGATGCGGATTGTTTGCTGAGTCGCTTTCCTGTGCGCGGTACACCTCTCTTCAACCTTGAAGGAGGCAACCCCTATGGCGTTAACCGATGCCGTCGCCCGGCAGGCCCGCACTACCGGCAAAGCCTATACCCTGAACGATAGCGACGGGCTGTCGCTGTTCGTGACCGCAAACGGCGCGAAGAAATGGCACTTCCGTTTTTCGTTGCAGGGCAAACAGCAGCGAATTTCCTTAGGCTCTTATCCTGAATTTTCCCTTAAACAGGCGCGCCAGCAGCGTGATGAATTGCGCATGCAGTTGGCCGGGGGCATCGATCCGCGCAATTACCGCCAGCAGTCCAACACTGCGGCGCAGAGTACCTTTGACGCGGTGTTCCGCCAGTGGCGCGACTTCAAGGCGCTGAGTCTGGAGAGCGGACGGCAAAGCACTCTGTCGCAGATCGATCGCATTTTCGCTAAGGATGTGTTGCCGTCGCTGGGCGGTCTGTCGATTTTCGACGTGGAGCCATCGTATATTCTGGCGGTTCTGCGTCGGATAGAACGCCACAAGGCGTTTACCACTGCTGAAAAGGTGCGCACCTGGCTGAATCAGTTATTCCGCTACGCTAAAGTGGAAAAGGGCGTGCATTACAATCCGGCCAGCGATCTGGATATCGTGGCCGCGCCTCGACCGCCGGTGACGCACAATCCCTTTTTACGCATGGATGAACTGCCTGCGTTTCTGTGCACGCTGCGCGACTACGGCGGGCAGGAGACGACCAAACAGGGGTTACGGCTGCTGCTGTTGACGGGCGTGCGTACTGGAGAGTTGCGTCTTGCTGAACCTGACCAGTTCGATCTTAAGCGTGGGTTGTGGATTATTCCGCCCGCGTCGGTCAAGCAGTTGCAGGTCAGGATGCGCCGGGAAGGTAACAGCGTGCCGGCTTATGTGGTGCCGCTGCCGCGACAGGCCATCGACATCGTGAAAGCGCTTTTAACGTTGCAGAAGCGACGACCGGCGCAACGCTACCTGCTTCCCAATTGCAACAACCTGCAAAAGCGCATCAGCGAAAATACGCTTAATAGCGCGCTGAAACGTATGGGTTATGCGGATCGACTAACCGGTCACGGTATTCGGGCGACGATCTCGACGGCGTTAAACGAACTCGGCTATCCGAAAGAGTGGATCGAGGTGCAGCTATCGCACGCCGATCCCAACAAGATCCGCGCCGCTTATAACCATGCGTCTTACGTCGAACAGCGGCGGATGATGATGCAGGAATGGGCCGACCGCTTGGATCGGTGGGAAGGTGGGGAAGCGGTGACGAAAAGCGCTGCGACGCGGGGCATCGACGCGTTTGGCATGGCGGCGAACAGTCGGATATGGCCTGCTGAGGGAGCGCCGTTGTTGCGCGAGGTTATTTTGCGCTGAGTGGCTTATGTTTCGTTGGGATTTTGTTGATGATGTTAATCGGGTCGAGAGAGAGTAAACGGGAAAGATGGATGAACTCGACAATATCTAACCGACGTTCTCCGTTCTCGACCTTTGCGATAAACGATTGAGGGCGATCCAGTGCCCGTGCCAAATTTTCCTGTGTGATCCCTTTCGCTATACGCGCCTCGCGCAGCGCCTTGATAACGCGTTGATATTCATCGGAGTAAATAGAAGCCATTGTCGTTAATCCCGGTAGAAATACCGGGTTGACTATCAATGATAGTTAGCTTTATCCCAAAAAAGGATATTGGCATTTGTCGCTTAAATGATTCTGTTTATTTGGCCATTTTTTGAGTGATGATTTTTTCCAGAACCGGAGCTGGATCGACAGACAATAAATGCGCCAGCAAAGCAAACTCCACGACATCTAGCTTGCGCTCACCACTCTCGACTTTAGCGATAAATGATTGTGGTCGACCTAACATATCGGCCAGTTTTTGCTGGCTGATACCTTTACTGATTCTAGCCTCGCGAAGCGTTCTGGTAACTAACTTATATTCTTCTGAATAAATTTATGTCATCTCGCTAACCTTGATCGATATCCCAAAATCGAATATCAATCATTTATTGAATTATCCCAAAACGGGATAATTGATTGTGTTTGTTATACGAGGGAGTTAGAGAGATGAGTAAAAATGACTGGCATCCTGCTGATATCATTGCGAGTTTAAGAAAGCGGGGAACAACATTGTCGGCGGTTTCCAGAGAGGCGGGACTGGCCTCGTCCACGTTGGCGAATGCGTTGACGCGACACTGGCCGAAGGGTGAGCGCTTAATTGCTGATGCACTGAAAAAACAGCCGGAAGAGATCTGGCCTTCACGTTATCAGGATATCGGGCGCGGGCAGGGTGGAGAAAGGGAGGTAGATTGAAAACCTATCCGGTGAAAATTTACAAAATCTTTTTCATACTGTTAGTGGATTTAGACGCTCCTTACTGGATTTCTATGGAATAGAAATCCAGTAAGGAGCCAACAAGCGCAGCGCGTTAGCCGCTTGATATACGGATTTTGGCGCAGTAGATTGTCAGTGTTACACCGCTGCTGCAAGCAGCACTCCGATGTTGCCACGACCTTTAGGGCAACGCGCAGGCCAAGCCTGTGTGGTCGATTCCCAACCCGCCACGCTACCCTTTTGCGGGTGATCGCTGCGGCGATGGTAGCTAACTTGTCTCAACGCCTTAGGGCTGCATCCCGTTTGTTCTGCCTTTCGCATACGCATTGATGCGTAACAACCTTGATAGCTGGTGCAACCGTCCGCGGCCTTTTGCTGCCTCAGCGAATGCATCCATGAGGCAGCGGCGTCACTTCATACGGCTGAAGGCCGTTGCAAGTGACGCCACGAACGATCTCTGCGCCAGCCCTTACGCCACAGCGCTTTCCTGCACGACCTGTCATCTGACGCACATTTCCTGCGTCAATTTACATCAACTCACTTATCAGAGGAGGACTGAACCGATACCTGAGGCAGGCTTTCAGCCTGAGGGGATCACCCTGCTGATGCAGGCGGCTGCACCGAGTGCATAACCGATGTCCCCGTCATACCTCAACCGCTGCCGCTCCGGCGCGCAGGTATTGTTCAGCACGGCACGGGATACCGTGTCGTGAATCGCCGTGCGCCGGAGAACAGAGGTTATTGAGGATGGGGGATAGTATATGTCACGCTTAAGCCGGGAAATACAGACGTTGGCCCGACAGGCTGGCTGCAGCCATAAGACGGTGCATGACCGACTAAAAATTGCAGAGCGGCTTGCCAGTCACCTGCTGTCTTTGAATATTCAGATACGCACGGTGCAGCATCTGAAAGCGAAACATATCGAATGCTATATCGCCGAGCGCTTAGAACAGGGAATTACTTTGCGCACGCTGCATAATGAAATGGCAGCGGTACGGGTGATGTTGCGTATCGCTGGACGGAACAAGCTGGCGGATGCGGAACGGCTGAGCAACAAGGCGTTAGGGCTGAGCGGCGCCAGCCGGGACGGCACCCGAAAGGCGATTACGCCGGAGCGCTATCGGGCGGCGCTGGCAATCCTGCAACAGAAAGATGCCGGACTTGCGCTGACGTTGCAACTGGCACGGATGATGGGCCTACGCTCACAGGAAGCGGTGCAGTGTTCGCAGTCGCTACAGACATGGGCCGCAGCGCTGGAGCGAGGCCATGAACAATTGACTGTGGTATTCGGCACCAAAGGTGGACGGCCCCGGCAAACGCGGGTGCTGGATCGGGAAGCGGTAACGCAAACAGTGAGTCAGGCGCTGGCGGTGGCCTATACTCGCAATGGTCGACTGATTGATAAACCGGATCTGAAAAGCGCCATCAATCGCTGGCGCTCGCAAACTGCCTTGGCTGGACTAAAGGGGCAATACTCCCCGCACAGCTTGCGTTACGCGTGGGTACAAGATGCAATGCGTTATTATCGGCAGCAGGGTTTCAGCAACCGGGAAGCAAGTGCGCTGGTGTCGATGGATTTAGGGCATGGGGATGGGCGAGGGCGGTATGTTGAACGGGTTTATGGGAAAACAGGGTAGGCTATTTTCTTTATCGGGTTGGCTTGTTTTGTGTTTACGGGCTTTTAGTAATAGCCTATTCAGGACTATGATTACAGATAGAACTCTTTGCAGCAAATCATACACCTATGAAGATATAGTATCGAATTATATATTTTTTCATTCTATACTATAGATAGGTATAGATTTAACATAAATGTAGTAACCATATGGTATTATATTTTTCGAATGCTGTTTTATGCACATTAGTTAGCCGTAATGGTTATATATGGCCGTATAATATATGTTTTTCATTCTATATCATCAATCAATCAATGAATATTCAATCGTATTAGTAAGGATAAAATATGAGACTCAGTAGAGCTAGAATACAGAATTATAGAAGTATCATTGATACTGGAGAGTTCGAAGTTGAACAACTTAAAACGATTTTAGTTGGTCCAAATGAAGCAGGGAAGACGGCAATACTGCAAGCACTTCAACAAATAAATCCTCCCCCGAATGTAAAAAAACTAAATCCACTTAGAGATTATCCTAGGTCTCAATATACGAAAATAAGTAGAGGTGATATAGAGCCTAAAGATATTAATGTGGTGTCTGTTATATTTAAGCTGGATGATGAAGATAGAGAAAAAGCTCCAAAAAGATTAACAGAAAAAGAAATTCTATATAAGTTTGAACGTCGTTTGGATAACTCTGCTTGTCATCAATTGATTGGAGTTGATCGCCCTGTTTTTTCTGATGTTAAAATAGATCTTCTTAAGCTTGTTTATCATCTTGACCGGAATATCCCTCAGGAGGGCGTTAAAGAGCATGAGAAAAGTTTAGAAAAATTAATAAATGATTGGGCGGATAATAAAATAATAACTAATGATGCGTCAACTTTGAAGACTTGGCTTGATAGTAAGTTGGTTCATGTTGATGAAGAGAATGAAAAAGAAAGTGAACGTTGGAGAAAATTAAGTGATGAAATAAATTATATAATTGAATATGGGGATTTTTTGAAATATCTAGATAATAATAAACCTATATTTGTGTTGTATAGCAATTATTTTAGGGTAAAACCAATTATCCATCTTGGGAATCTTGCCAAGCGCATTGCATCAAATACGTTAGATGATGATTCCTATGATTACGGAAATATATGTTTACTTAACTTGCTAGGGTTTTCCGCTGAAGAATTATCTGACTTGGGTAAGGTGGCCGATCCAAGTCATACAACAAATAATCTTGATACTTATCGTGAAAAGCTGGACAAACGAAGCTATGAACTTAACGCAGCTAGCGTTGAACTAACTACTCACATAGTAAAAGTTTGGAATCCAAATGAGAGTAAAAGTGAAGCCAGTAAATTAAAACTTGTGGCTGATGGACAATATTTAAAGGTTGTTGTTGAAGATGATATAGGCATTGAAGTTGAGCTAGACCAACGTTCAGAAGGCTTCCAATGGCTTGTCTCATTTTTTATCGTGTTTTTTGCAGAGGCTAAAGGAAAACATAAAAATACGATATTATTATTAGATGAACCAGGGGTTAGCTTACATGCGCTGAAACAGCGAGAATTTAGAAAGACTATTTCGTTACTGGCCAATGAGAATCAAACAATATATTCAACTCACTCACCATTTATGGTGGGACCTGATGAACTGGACTTAGTAAGAGTCGTAGAGCTAACTGATAGACGAGTTGGTACTAAAGTCCATACAACTGTATCTTCTAGCGATCCCGCAGCTTTATTACCTTTGCAGGAAGCACTTGGCTATGATCTCGCACAAAGCCTTTTTTCAAATCAAAGAAATTTAATTCTGGAAGGACTTACTGATTATTGGTATATTGAAGCTATATCGAATTTATTTAAAGAATCTAATAAGACATATCTTAATGATAAAATTTCTTTAATTCCTGCAAATACCGCTAGTAAAGTTGTTTATTTTGCCACAATTCTGGTTTCCCATAATTTAAAAGTAGCTGCGCTTCTGGATTCTGATAATGCAGGTGATCAAGCAGCGAAGCAGGAAGCAGGAAGTGTTAGTGCACCGTTTAGGTGCTAAAAGAATTATACGAACATCTGACTATACAAAGCCAAAAGTTGAAAAAGCTGAGATTGAAGATCTTTTACGCAACACGCTCATTAATGTTGCGAAAGATTATCTTAATTGGGATATATCTGAAGCAGCTTCAGATGCTTCAGAACAGCCTATTGTAGATGTTTTTAAAAGAGAAATAGGTAGTGATTTTTCCAAGTATAAATTGGCTAAGTCATTCCTTAGATGGTCAAGGGACCATAGTGCTACAAATTTAAGTAAAGATGAGATTGAAAATTGCTCTGCCCTAATTAATTCAATTAACTTAGCTTTGAAATAATGACAATTATATGCCTACTGATTGAATCGTTGGTAGGCATTTTAGCGAATGCTTTGTTTCGAATATTGCATACTTGCCAACATCCCCAACCTAGTACACAATATAGCCAGTCAACCAACAAGGTGTACCGAAAACCCTTGTTGAATCAGCCGATTGGGCGAGAAATGCCTTTCTCGTTTCCCGCTCCAAAATGCGATGTGTGGAATACTCAATGATTCTGCAACGTATTAAAAAATAGACCGAAAGGTCTTTTTTTTTGCCTGCAATCCTGACATGAGCTCTCCACTGGCATAATGTGATTATCGATGCAGCTCACTCTCCACAGCTTCACACCCTAAACTTTTACGCATTTGTGCTTTGAGCGGTTCTGCCACTTCTGGGCGTAAGCGTGCGTGTATTTTTTCCACGTTTTCACAGCCTTTAGGCTGAGGTGGGGGCAGCGGTTCCGTTCTCGTTAATATCCCCCACAGGACATAAAGAAGGAACCCGACGAGTACCGTAAACCCACACCAAAAACCGATGAGGGCGAGGCGTATTTCGAACGGCACGGGACGTGGTGATGCATTAAGGGGGGGCGTCGGGGCGGGGGGCTCACTGTCTGGCGCAGCGCACTGACTGGCATACGGGACGAAGTATTTCGATACTGATTCAGTACCGAACTGCTGCTCAACGTATTGCCATGCGCTGACGGGCATCAACAAAAAAGACAGCGTGTCGCTCATCTGGCTTTCGGTATGCACGCGCAAGGCATATCCGCGGGTAAGTAGTAGATGTTCAATGCGCGCCTGCTCCGCATCATACTCCTCTGATCCCAGCGAATAGTGATGAAAAACGTGCTGAACGCCAGCAACGTTGGCCGTAGCGGTTTCAACGTCGCTGTCGTAGTCAAATTCAGTAGAAAACACCGGGTCTTCCAGGCCGAGCGAGATCCCCTCCAGCAGGCTGAAAATCCCCTCCCGCCAGTCGATATGGATGCCGTAGACGCTCATAAAAGTTGACTGATAGTCATCTCGTGAGGACGCTGTTTGCGCGCTCTCTTCATGGTCGTTGAAAAATGCATGACGCCTGGCGCAGGCCCATTCATCATTCTCAGCAGCAAAAAAATCTGAAAACGCATCCCTGTCAGGTAATTGCACTGGGGTTCCTTCCCTTGTTTAGCGCGTTTTTTTTACGCGGTCCTATGCATTCTTTGCTTGCTGTATGCGGTCACTTTCATACAACTGCAAAATGCGTTCTGCGAAGTCATCATCGACGGTATAAAAATAGCTTTCCGGTACGCCGAGTACGCGGGCGAAGGCGCACATCATCTCAAATGTGGGGCGATAGGTGCCGCTTTCATACTGTGAGACACGCGATCGCGCGGTCGCTTCTTCGATGCCTGCGAGCACTCCCAGTTTTTCCTGAGTCAACTTGGCATGCAGGCGGGCGGATTTAAGGCGAGCAGGTAGCATCATGGCACCATCGATAATCGATATTGACTTAGTGTTTAGCATTACTTAATATCGCCGTTGTTTAGATATGCTGAACATTTGCACGTAATAACAGCGGGGGATGGTAATGGACGGTAAGGACTGGCACCCGGCAGATATCGTAGCGGGTTTGAAAAAGCGTGGCACGACGCTGTCAGCGCTTTCCCGAGAAGCGGGATTGGCGTCATCAACACTGGCAAATGCGTTGGTGCGACGCTGGCCCAAAGGCGAGCGGCTGATTGCCAAGGCATTGAGCAAACGGCCAGAAGAGATTTGGCCTTCGCGCTATTAGCCCACAGAGAGTGGCATATACCCTGATTCTTTATCAAAAAATCGCTTCATCCCTCTCCTGTCGAGGAGTAGCCTTGTGTTATCCCTTACGTAATACATGGAATTTACAATGAGTGTGGTTTATGTGGTGGTACTGACCTATGTGCAGCCGCTTGAAGCGATTGATCAACAGATTCCTGCCCATGTTTAATGGTTAAAACAGGGCTATGCCGACGGTATTTTTCTCGCTTCCGGCCGCCGCATTCCGCGCACTGGCGGCATCATTCTGGCGAAAAGTGACAGCCTCGAACAGTTGCAGGCGCGCCTTAGTCAGGATCCGTTTCAGAAACTGGGGCTGGCCAACGCAGACATCATTCCGTTTGATGCCAGTATGACGGCCCCTGCGCTGCAAGGCCTGCTGTGACCCCTTCGTGTTAACCCGGCCGGCTCATCGATGCTGATTGAGCTGGTTATGCCCTCGGCATTTTTATACCTTTTTTACACCCCCGCCTGCGATATTAACGACATTTTTACGCCCTGATTCTTACACTCGAACCACATTCAATAAACGCGGGGAGATAAACCGTGAATGTGGGACTGATGACCGGCATCGTGCTGGTATTTCTATTATTGGGCTATCTGTTTTACGCCCTGTTCCGGGCGGAGGAATTCTGATGGCGGCCAATGCGTTTTTACTTCTGGCCAGCTTTCTGGCCGTATTATTGGTGCTGGCCCAGCCGTTAGGTCGGTTGATGACGGGCATGGTGCTCGATCGTGCTTTACCCGGCGTGGCGGCGTTCGAACAGGGCGTTTGGCGCGTGTGTGGCGTGTCAGACAGCGAGATGAACTGGCGTCAGTATCTGTGCGCCATTCTGCTGTTTAACACCCTTGGGCTGTTTTTTCTGGTGGTACTGTTGATGGCGCAGGGGAGCTTGCCCTATAACCCCCAGCAGTTGCCCGGCTTGTCCTGGCATTTGGCGCTGAACACCGCCATCAGCTTTGTCAGTAACACTAACTGGCAATCCTACGCCGGAGAATCCACCCTGAGCTATTTCAGCCAGATGGTGGGGCTTGCGGTACAGAATTTCTTATCGGCTGCCACCGGGATCGCGGTGCTGTTTGCGCTGATGCGTGGCTTTTCCCGTCAGAGCACTGACGCACTTGGCAACGTCTGGCGCGATCTGACGCGCATTACGCTGTTTGTGTTGTTGCCACTGTCACTGCTGATGGCGCTGTTTCTGGTCAGTCAGGGGGTGATTCAGAATGTTAATCCGTACCTGACGCTCACCACGCTTGAAGGCGCACAGCAGACGTTGCCGATGGGGCCAGTGGCGTCGCAGGAAGCGATCAAAATGCTCGGCACTAACGGCGGTGGTTTTTTCAATGCCAACTCCGCTCACCCGTTCGAAAACCCCACCGCGTTGACTAATTTTGTACAAATGCTGGCGATTTTTCTCATTCCTGCCGCGCTGTGTTTCACCTTCGGCGAAACGGTGCGCAGCCGGGCGCAGGGACGAACCCTGCTGTGGGCCATGACGCTGATGTTTGTTGTGGCGGCGGTGCTGGTGATGATGGCGGAGGTGAAGGGTAACCCGAATTTGACGCTGCTTGGCGCTGACAGCGCAATGAATTGGGAAGGGAAAGAGAGCCGCTTCGGTATTCTTAACGCCAGCCTGTTTGCCGTGATCACCACGGCGGCATCGTGCGGTGCGGTCAACGCCATGCATGACTCCTTTACCGCGCTGGGGGGGATGATTCCTCTGTGGTTGATGCAACTGGGGGAAGTGGTGTTTGGCGGTGTTGGCTCGGGGCTGTACGGCATGCTGATGAACGTGCTGCTGGCGGTGTTTATTGCCGGGTTAATGATTGGCCGCACGCCGGAATATCTGGGAAAGAAAATCGGTGTACCGGAAATGAAGATGGCGGCGATTTATATCCTGATCACCCCATCACTGGTGCTGTTGGGTACGGCGCTGGCGATGATGACCGATGCCGGGCGCGCTGGAATCTTCAACCCGGGGCCGCACGGTTTTAGCGAGGTGCTCTATGCGCTCTCTTCTGCGGCCAACAACAACGGCAGCGCCTTTGCCGGGCTGTCGGCCAATACGCCGTTCTGGAACCTGCTGCTGGGCGCGGCGATGTTGATTGGACGCTTTGCCCCTTTTATTCCGCTGCTGGCCATTGCCGGTTCATTGGCAGCACGCAAGATCCAGCCTGCCAGCCCTGGCACCTTGCCGACGCACGGCGCACTGTTTGTCGCGCTGATTATTGGCACCGTGTTGCTGATTGGCGCACTGACGTTTATCCCTGCGCTGGCGCTGGGGCCTGTTATCGAACATTTGCAGTTACTGGCGCGCTAATCGCCGGAGAATTCTATGACACATCAAATCGCGTCTTCACAACGCGGCACACTGTGGCGTGCTGCGCTGGTTGAATCATTGACCAAACTTAGCCCCCGCGTGCAATACCGTAACCCGGTGATGTTTGTGGTGTATCTGGGCAGCATTCTCACCACGTTGCTGGCCGTGGGCATGGCGCTGGGGTGGAGTGAGGGACAACTGGGTTTCACAGCCGCCATTAGCCTGTGGCTGTGGTTCACCGTGCTGTTTGCAAATGTTGCCGAAGCGCTGGCGGAAGGGCGTAGTAAGGCGCAGGCTGAGAGTTTAAAAGGCATTACGCGCACCAATTGGGCGAAAAAGCTGTCTGGCCCTGAACCGGAGTCTGCCCAGCAAAAAGTTGCCGCAGACAGCGTGCGCAAAGGCGATTATGTGCGGGTGGATGCGGGTGACATTATCCCGTGTGATGGCGAAGTGCTGGCCGGGGGCGCTTCCGTGGATGAAAGCGCGATTACCGGTGAGTCTGCGCCAGTGATTCGCGAGGCCGGCGGTGATTTCGCCTCAGTCACCGGCGGCACGCGCATTCTCTCTGACTGGTTGGTGATTCGGTGCAGCGTCAATCCCGGTGAAACCTTTCTGGATCGTATGATCGCCATGGTGGAAGGCGCTAAACGGCGTAAAACGCCGAATGAAGTGGCACTAACCATCCTGCTGATTTCACTCACGATTGTGTTTCTGTTGGCGACGGTAACGCTGTATCCGTTTTCTGCCTGGGGCGGTGCACCTGTCAGCATTACGCTACTGGTTGCGCTGTTGGTCTGTTTGATTCCTACCACCATTGGCGCCTTGCTCTCAGCAATTGGTATTGCGGGCATGAGCCGTATGCTGGGGGCAAATGTGATCGCCACCAGTGGACGCGCGGTGGAAGCTGCTGGCGATGTGGATGTGCTGCTGCTGGATAAAACCGGCACCATCACGTTGGGTAACCGCCAGGCCAGCGCCTTCCTGCCCGCCAGCGGCATCAGTGAATCCGCGCTGGCAAACGCGGCGCAACTGGCCTCACTGGCCGATGAAACGCCGGAAGGGCGCAGTATCGTGGTGTTGGCTAAGCAAAAATTCAATCTGCGCGAGCGTGATTTGCAGAGTCTGAACGCTACCTTTATCCCTTTTTCGGCGCAAACCCGCATGAGTGGCGTCAATGTCGGGCAAAAAATGTTACGTAAAGGCGCGGCGGACGCGATTCGTCGGCACGTTGAAAGCAACGGGGGGCGGTTCCCTGCGGATGTGGTCGCACTGGTAGAGTCGGTGGCGCGCAAAGGCGGCACACCGCTGGTGGTGGCGGAAGATAATACCGTCATGGGTGTGGTGGCGCTCAAGGATATCGTCAAAGGTGGGATTAAAGAGCGCTTTGCTGAACTGCGCCGCATGGGGATCAAGACGGTAATGGTCACGGGTGATAACCCTCTGACCGCCGCCGCCATTGCTGCCGAAGCGGGGGTCGATGATTTTTTGTCGGAGGCCACGCCCGAAGCCAAGCTGGCGCTGATTCGTCAATATCAGGCAGAAGGGCGCATGGTGGCGATGACGGGGGATGGCACCAACGACGCCCCCGCATTGGCGCAGGCGGATGTGGCGGTGGCGATGAACTCTGGTACACAAGCGGCGAAAGAAGCAGGCAACATGGTGGATCTTGACTCCAACCCGACCAAGCTGCTCGAAGTAGTGCATATCGGTAAGCAGATGCTGATGACGCGCGGTTCGTTAACCACGTTCAGTATCGCCAACGATGTCGCTAAATACTTTGCCATTATCCCCGCCGCCTTTGCGGTGACCTATCCATCGCTGAATGCCCTTAACGTGATGGGGCTGCATTCCCCAGCCTCGGCTATTTTGTCAGCGGTGATTTTTAATGCCTTGATTATCGTGCTGCTGATTCCACTGGCATTGAAAGGGGTGAGCTACCGCCCGATGCCCGCGGCCGCGCTGTTGCGCCGCAACCTGTGGATTTATGGCGTCGGGGGGCTGGCGGTGCCTTTTATGGGTATCAAAGCGATTGACCTGATACTGACCGCGCTGGGTTGGGTTTAAGGAGAATATCAATGAACCTGTTACGTCCTGCAATTTCGCTTTTTATCCTGCTGACACTGATTGTCGGGGCCGGCTATCCGTTGCTGACAACCGGGTTGGCACAGTGGTGGTTTCCTGCGCAAGCTAACGGCTCGCTGGTGATGCCGGAAGGCAAGGTGCGCGGTTCGGCCCTGATCGGTCAGTCTTTTACCCGCCCGGATTATTTTCAGGGACGGCCCTCGGCAACGGCTGACGCACCCTATAATGCGTTGGCCTCCTCTGGCAGTAATCTGGCACCCAGCAATCCGGCATTGGATGAAGCCATAACGCAGCGCGTTGCCGCGTGGCGTAAGGCGAACCCTCAGGCCAATGCTTTCGTTCCGGTGGAACTGGTGACGGCCTCCGCCAGCGGGTTGGATCCGCACATTTCTCCGGCCGCGGCGGCGTGGCAAATTCCGCGTGTGGCACAAGCGCGCCACCTACCCGAAGCAACGTTGCGTCAGTTGGTGCTGGAGAACACGCGCCGTCCGCTGTTGCCCTTTATTGGAGAACCGGTGGTGAATGTACTGGCGTTAAACATGGAGCTGGATGCCGTGCCGAAACCGTGAGGCTTCGCTATTCTCAACAGAGGATGACTTGAAAGGTATTGTGATGACGGAAGAACCCCTGCGTCCCGATCCGGATGCGCTGCTGGCTCAGTCTGACCGCGAAGGGCGCGGCAAACTGAAAATCTACTTTGGGGCCTGCGCAGGCGTCGGGAAAACCTGGGCCATGCTGCAAGAAGCGCGACGATTGCGCGCGCAGGGGTTGGATGTGCTGGTGGGAGTGGTGGAAACGCATGGCCGACAGGAGACCGCCGCGCTGCTGGAAGGGTTGGAAACCCTTGCCCGACGCGCAACGGGACGACATCGTCATCTGGAGTTCGATCTGGATGCCGCCCTGGCGCGGCATCCTGCCGTGATTCTGATGGATGAACTGGCGCATTCCAACGCGCCGGGTTCGCGCCATCCCAAGCGTTGGCAAGACATCGATGAACTGTTGGATGCCGGCATTGATGTGCTGACTACGGTGAACGTGCAGCATCTGGAAAGCCTCAATGATGTGGTCAGCGGCGTCACGGGGATTCGGGTGCAAGAAACCGTCCCCGATCCTTTTTTTGACTCGGCGACTGAAGTGGTGCTGGTGGATTTACCTCCGGACGATCTGAGGCAACGGTTGAAAGAGGGCAAGGTGTACGTGGGCGATCGTGCAGAGCGCGCCATCGAGAATTTTTTCCGCAAAGGTAATCTGTTTGCGCTGCGCGAACTGGCGCTACGTCGCACGGCGGATCGCGTTGACGATCAGATGCGCGCCTGGCGTGATGCCAGCGGGCGAGAGGAACGCGTCTGGCACACCCGTGATGCGATCCTACTGTGCATTGGCGCTAACACCGGCAGCGAAAAGCTGGTGCGCATCGCTGCCCGGCTGGCCGCCAAACTCGGCAGCGAATGGCATGCAGTAACGGTGGAGACGCCCACACTGCATCGGCAGGGCGAAGCGCGGCGACGTGGAATTCTGCGTACCTTGCAACTGGCACAAAAATTGGGGGCCGTTACCGCCACCTTGTCGGAGCCCGATGAAGCGAAAGCAGTACTGCGTTACGCGCGTGAGCATAACCTCGGCAAGATCATTGTGGGAAGGCCGCCGCAGCAGCGTTGGGCGCTGCCAAATCGCTTTGCGCGACGGCTAAGCCGCCTTGGGCCGGATCTCGACTTGATGATTGTCGCCCTGGATGATGCGCCAGACGTGCATACGGCACCGCGCATAGACACGCACCTCAGCCCGGATAAGCTGCGTCAGAAAGCGCGCGGCTGTCTGGCGGCAACCGCGCTGTGCGCGTTGATTACGCTGGTGAGCAAGTGGATTTTGCCCGACTTTTCGCCGATCAATCTGGTGATGGTCTATTTATTGGGCGTGGTGCTGATTGCCATTGGCTTTGGCCGTTTGCCTTCGGTGGTGGCGGCAATACTCAATATCGTGGCGTTCGATCTGTTTTTTGTCGCGCCGGAAGGCACTTTTGCCGTCAGCGATGCGCAGTATCTGGTGACCTTTGCGGTAATGCTAACCGTGGGCGCGATCACCGGTAACCTGACGGCGGGCGTGCGCTATCAGGCGCGGGTTGCCCGACATCGGGAGCAGCGCGCGCGCTACCTGTACGAAATGGCCGACGGGCTGAGCCGGGTGCGAGCCCCGAATGACATTGCGCCGGTTTGCCAGCGTGTAATGGGCAGCGCACTGTTTGCCCGCTGTGAAATCTGGCTACCAGACGCGCAGGGAAAGCTGAACGCGCCAACTGAACGCTTGCTGCATACCATTCCCGATCCTGCCATCATTAAATGGAGCTTTGAGAAAGGGCATGTGGCGGGCGCAGGAACGGATACGCTGCCCGGCGTGCCTTATAAAGTGCTGCCGTTACTCTCTTCCGAGGACACATTAGGGTTGCTGATTATTGAGCCAAGCAACCTGCGCCACCTGTTAATACCTGAACAGCAGCGGCTGCTGGATACCTTTGTCATGCTGATTTCCGGTGCGCTGCTGCGTCTGGCACTGACGCGGCGTGAACAGCATTCACGTCTGGTGGCGGAGCGGGAAGAGCTGCGTAATTCCTTGCTGGCTGCGCTGTCTCACGATCTGCGCACACCGTTGACGGTGCTGTTTGGTCAGGCGGAGATCCTGCTGCTCGATCTTTCTACGGAAGGATCGCCGCACGCGCCGCAAGCCGGTGCCCTTCGCCTGCAAACGCTGAGTACCATTCGCCTGGTGAACAACATGCTGGATATGGCTCGTATTGAAGGAGAAGGCTTCCGCCTGCAAACCGATTGGGTCGCGCTGGATGAGGTGATTGGCGGCGCGCTGAAATCCCTTGAAGCGCTTTTGCCCGCCGAAGCGGTGCAATTGGATCTACCGCAGGAGATGGTGTTGCTTCAGGCTGATGGTGCCCTGCTGGAACGGGTATTCGCGAACTTGCTGGAAAACGCATTGAAATACGCGGGTAGAACGCGGGCGATAGGCATTCGTGCTCGTACGTTGCAGGGGAAAATCAGGATCGAGGTATGGGACGATGGCCCCGGAATCACCTCGGGCAGCGAACAGCATATTTTTGAGAAATTCACTCGGGGCAATGAGGAGTCCTCCATTCCGGGCGTCGGGATGGGATTAGCGATTTGTCGTGCAATCGTGATGCTTCATCACGGGGAGATCAGTGCAGCAAATCGGCCAGAAGGGGGAGCCTGTTTTACGGTTCAACTTCCCCTGTCACCGGTGCCGGAAATGGTGGAATCTTCTTAATAAATAGCCTGTAAATCAATGTAAAATACTTGAACTCATCCAACATTGTCGGTAAAAAGGTGACGGGTGTTAGCCACATGTTGTGGTGAGACAGGTTTGTGCGTTGGTCGGGCCGCCACGCGGAGTGATAACAACCATGAATCGACACCTGTCCCCGCAGGGCATTCCTCGTGCTCAGCGTTTGGCGGAACGCGCTTTCGCCACCCTTGAACGTTTTCTCCATATTGAAGCGGTAAGCGGCATTATGCTGCTTGTGGCTGCTGCTGCTGCATTGGTTTGGGCCAATTCGCCGTGGGCGGAAAGCTACCATGCGCTGTGGCATCTACCGATCTCTTTTAGCATTGGCACCACGGAAATCGCGCATTCACTGCATTTCTGGATCAACGACGCCTTTATGACCCTGTTCTTCTTAGTGGTCGGCATGGAGATCCGTCGTGAAATTCACGAAGGTGCGCTGAGCAGCCTGCGGCAAGCTATGCTTCCGATCGCTGCCGCCGTGGGCGGCGTGATAGTACCCGCGCTGATTTATCTGAGCGTGAACAGCGCGCCGTTGCAGCAACAAGGCTGGGCGGTGCCGACGGCAACGGATATCGCGTTTGCCGTCGGTGTGCTGGCATTGTTGGGGAAAGGCATTCCCGGCAATGTGCGGGTGTTTTTGCTGGCGCTAGCCATTATCGATGACATTATCGCCGTCTTGATTATCGCGTTCTTCTACTCCGGTGGGCTTGAGTACCACGGCGTGATCCCCGTACTGGTGGGCGTATTACTGGTGTTTGGGCTACAGAAGATGGGTATTGGATCGGCGTGGGCCTATGTCATTCCCGGCATCATCGTCTGGTTGGGCTTTTTGCTCACGGGAGCGCATCCGACATTAGCGGGCGTCGTTTTGGGGCTTATCACCCCGGTAGCCTCCGTGCGGGTGATGAAAGAGCGCCCCTTGGAGCGTGTTTCTCACATTGTGCGCGATCTGATGCACAAGCAGGATACACGCGCTGTGGAGCAGTTGGCTGCACCGCTTAAGCAGTTACGCGATGCTCAGCGTGAAGTGCTGCCGCCTGTCACCCGCGTGCAGAGGGCGCTGCACCCCTGGGTGGCGTATGGCGTGATGCCGCTGTTTGCCTTGGCGAACGCGGGAGTGAGCGTGAATGGCATTGATCTGTCGGGCGCGGGGCCACTGGGCGTGATGATGGGGGTTACACTGGCACTGGTCGCCGGTAAGTTGCTGGGCGTGGTCAGTGTTAGCTGGCTCATGGTACGCTTTGGCGGGTGCCAGCTACCGGCAGACGTGTCCTGGCGCGGTGTGTTTTTGATAGGGCTGCTCGCCGGTATCGGTTTTACCATGTCGATCTTTATCGCCATGCTGGCCTTCGACGATCCGCAACTGTTGGGTGCGGCCAAGCTAGGGGTGCTGTTGGGCTCGCTGATTGCGGCCACGCTGGGCCTGCTGTGGGGCCGGTATTATGCGCGTCGCCGCCGTGTGCATCAGGCTGGTCAATCGGTCTAATCCAAACCAAACAGGTCGCGGGTATAGACTTTATCCGCGACATCCTCCAACTCCGGTGCCATGCGGTTTGAGATGATCAAATCTGCCTTGTGTTTGAACGTTGCCAGATCGTTTATCACCGGAGAACGGAAGAATGTCGCTTCCGTCAGCACGGGTTCATAGACCACCACGCCAATACCTTTGGCTTTGAGCCGTTTCATGATGCCTTGAATTGCCGACGCGCGGTAGTTATCGGAGCCGGTTTTCATCACCAGACGATAAACCCCTACCACGCTGGGATTATGCTTGAGAATGTCATCGGCAATGAAATCTTTACGCGTGCGATTTGCCTCGACGATGGCACAAATCAGCCGGTTAGGGACGCTGGCATAGTTGGCTAACAACTGCTTGGTGTCTTTGGGTAAACAGTAGCCCCCATAGCCAAATGACGGGTTGTTGTAATGCGAGCCGATACGCGGATCTAACCCGACCCCCTCAATAATCTGTTTGCTATCCAGCGTATGCATCTGTGCATAGCTATCGAGCTCGTTAAAATAGGCGACGCGTATGGCGAGATAGGTATTGGCAAACAGCTTAATGGCCTCCGCCTCCGTGGCATCGGTGTAGAGCACGGGGGCCGTTTTCTTGATGGCCCCTTGCAGCAGCAAGGCGGCAAAACGTTGTGCGCGCGGCGAGCGTTCCCCAATGACAATGCGTGATGGGTAGAGATTGTCATGGAGTGCTTTTCCCTCGCGCAGAAATTCGGGGGAAAAAATAATGTTATCCGTGGCAAAGGTGCGCCGCAGTTGCTGGGTGTATCCCACGGGAACCGTTGATTTTATGACGATAAGCGCATCGGGATTGATGGACAACACATCCTGCACCACGGATTCAATCGACTGGGTATCGAACGCATTGGTGATGGGATCGTAGTTGGTCGGCGTGGCGATAATCACGATATCCGCATCCTGATAGGCCACCTGTTTATCCGTTGTTGCCACCAGATTGAGCGGTTTTTCTTTGAGGTAATGATCGATATCTTTATCAACGATCGGCGACAGGTTCTGGTTCAAAAGTTCCACCCTGTGTTCGACAACGTCGATAGCCACCACCTGATTATGCTGGGCCAATAGCACGGCGTTCGACAACCCGACGTAACCGGTGCCCGCGATAGTACATTTCATCATGTTAAATCCGCTTGAAAAAATCCGGGGACAGTATAGAGAGCGTGCGTGAATTTTAAACATTGCCCAAACGATGCGGTGCTCGTTGCGTTATTTCAGATTCGCCGTAAGGGGTGTTGCTAGCAATAGGGTAAATGGCTGATGTTTGCTATCAAAAAACGCCACGCTGGGTTGTGGGTGGCGTTACAGGAGAAGGTCGTTATTGGTGAGTGCGATGGTTCGGTGTGGGCTAATAGAAGGTTTTCTGACCGGTGAAATGCCCCACCCATCCTGTCGGATTGGTGAAAATACGGATGGCGGTGAAGTCTGGCTGTGCACCGCAGTCAAACCAGTGTCGG
This sequence comes from Symbiopectobacterium purcellii, assembly GCF_019797845.1. NCBI lineage: Bacteria > Pseudomonadati > Pseudomonadota > Gammaproteobacteria > Enterobacterales > Enterobacteriaceae > Symbiopectobacterium > Symbiopectobacterium purcellii. Next base: position 1,110,660 of record NZ_CP081864.1, read on the forward strand.
GTGTTGGCCGGAACACGCAGCAGGTCACCCGCTTCGCAGGTTAAACGGAACACCTTATCGCCCAGTGGAACGAAGAACGTGCCGCTACCCGTGACAAAAAAACGTACCTCATCTTCGCTGTGAGTATGTTCTTGTAAAAACTTTTCACGCAGCGCCTGTTTGTCGGGGTGATCGGGCGTAATGCGAATCACATCGGCGGCGGTGTAACCCTCTTGCTGTTTAAGGCGCTCGATATTTTGCTGAAAATGACTGAGCAGGCTGTCGCTGTCCACCGTTGCGGGCAGCGAGCCAATCTCTCAGCGTTCGAGCTGGATTCCGGCACCTGCCAGCAGCTCGGCGATATCGCCAAAGGCGGCCAGTTGCTCTGCGGGCTGTGTCGTGTGCGGCAGTTGGAATATGGATAATGTGGTCATGGTATTCTCCGCAAAAGAGGTAGACCATAACCATTCGCTTTACAGGGATAAATCGCAAGACGAATTCTTTATATCTTATGCTGTCAGATTGTTTAGTATTATGATTTTGTTAATTTTATTTCTTTTTGGTTAACCGTGGGATGACTGTTAGCACGATGGCCAACGTCGCCAGCGTAATGATCACGCTACCGTATACATAGGTGGTGTCGATCAACCCTAAATGTTGCGTCAGATAGCCTGCGATGATCGCGGGCACGCTGTTGGCCAAATAGCTTTCGATATAGAACACGGCAGTGAGGCCCGCGCGTTCGTGCGGCTTTGCCAACGGAAGTACGCTGCGTAACGCGCCGAGGAATGCCATGCCAAACCCCAGCCCGGTAATACATGCCCCTGCTAGCAGCCAGCCGGTGCTGGCGCGATGGACCGCGAACAGCATCAGCGTCATGCCGACGATCAGGCAGAGTGCGCCCGCGCGCAGTGTTGGTGTCGCGGCAGTGCGCCGTGCCAGCAGAATCGCCACGGCACCACTTAGTGTCAGGGCTGCAACGGATATTCCGCTGAGCCAGGGGGAAACCGTTGGCGTATTTTGCGCCAATAACGAGGGCATCAGCGAGAGATAGAAGCCGCCCACCATCCACACCGCAACGTTGCCCGGCATCACACGCCAGAATGCCGTTCTGGCCTGTGGTGGTATGGCAACGCTGGGTCGCAGGCTGGCCCAGGCTCCGTTGCGGCGCAGGCCGGTTTCCGGCGTACATGCCAGTCCTGCCAACAGCAGCACAAAGATGCCGAGCAGCAGCAGATAGCCGCTGTGGAGCGGCGCCAGTTGATACGCCAGTAGGGCGCAGCTCAACATCGCACCGGCGGCCATCCCGGTCAGTGGCGCAATGCTGTTGACCAACGATCCGCGTTCGGGATGCACATCCAGCAGAGCGGCACCCACCGCAGCGGTTGCAAGCCCGGTCGCAAAGCCTTGCACGATGCGCGCCGCGACAAACCCATAAGGATGCGATGCAAAGAGAAAACAGAGCATGGCGGCGATGTTAAGCAGTAACGCCACCGCAATCACCGGACGTCGCCCCACGTGGTCAGAAAGTCGGCCAGCGATCAGCAGGGCGCACAGTAGGGCAAAAGCATAGGCGGCGAAGATGACAGTGAGCAGCGTCGCGGAAAATCCCCAATCGTGTTGGTACAACCGATAGAGCGGCGTCGGCACGCTGGAGGCTGCCATAAAGGCGATCAGCGTGAGGCTATGTAATGCGAGTGTGAGTGCATCGCGCCGGGGCATGAAAGCTCGGGCAAGTGTGCCGGTTTCACCGCGCAGCAGTTGGAGGTAATCCGCGAGCGTGCACTGGCGCGGCAGGAAGTGCCTGCCAGTGCGCAACAGATCATTGAGCGCATTATTGCCCCGCTAATGTACCGCATTTTATTCACCTGTGAGACGCCTACGCCGCAGGATATCCAGCGATTGTTGACGGCGCTAGCTACGCCGTCGGAACAGGTGTAGCCCTACACGAGATCGGGCGTTGTCTCCCGACAATGCCGGGTGACATGTGGTTATCACACTCGCCACCATGGCAAGGTTGGTCGCATATACCCGTCATACTTCACGTTGCAGGTGCGTTGGCTGCGCTCGTTATTCGGCCCATCCCTGGGCCTCACCTCTTACGAGGCCGCCGCAAGCGGCGTTCAAATCTGCTCCAGGCAGATTTGTCACCCGAATCACTTACCTGAGTAAGCTCATCGGGATAAATGAATCTCATCCCTGAGATTCACCCTACGGGCCAGCGCAGGCGCTGTTCAAATCTGTTCCAGACAGATTTGTCCTTCACTTGCCGCCTTCCAGCAACTCGAATTATTTAGGGTATAGCTAAAGCGCTGCTTAACTTTGCCACTCTTTGTATTTTACCCGTCGCTGTAATTCAGGGTTAATAGCATCAGATGTCGAAAAACATCGGTTACTTTACCTTGTGATGATTGGGGCGTTGCGCTGGTACAGGTGAACGCTTTCAAATCACTCCGCTTTCTGATGAGGTGAACCATGACGGGCTATCGTTGTTGTTGCGGCTCCTGCATTTATTTTCCGGTTGAACATGGAATAATTGATGGAGTACGCAATGAGTATCATAAACAGATTACCTCTCCTTGATTTATCACACCAGCACGGCAACCCCGAGCAGCGGCGGACGTTTTTAACCTCACTCAATGAGGCCGCGCGCGATGTCGGTTTCTTTTATCTCACTCACCACGGTATTTCCGAAACGCTACAGCAGCAGTTGCAGCAGCAGGCTCGCGCTTTCTTTGCCTTGCCTGATGAGGAAAAACAGCGCGTAGCCATGATCCATTCGCCCCATTTTCGCGGCTACAACCGTGCCGGGGCCGAATTGACGCGCAACCAGCCCGACTGGCGCGAGCAGTTTGACATTGGCGCTGAACGCGCCGCCCTGCCATTGACACCACAGGATCCGCGTTGGTGGCAGTTACAAGGCCCCAATTTGTGGCCGGACGCGCAGCCTACACTGAAAACCACGCTGCTGACCTGGCAACAAGCGATGACTGCGATGGCCCAGCAACTGCTGCGTGCTTTTGCTGAGGCGCTGGCGTTAGCGCCACACACCTTTGATGCGTTGTACGGTGAAAGGCCTAACGAACATATCAAGCTGATTCGCTATCCGGGGCAATCGGCGCAGGGCAGCCAGCAAGGCGTGGGCGCACACAAGGACTCTGGCTTTCTGAGCTTCCTGTTGCAGGATGAGCAGGCCGGTTTACAGGTCGAAGTGGCTCCCGATCGTTGGATTGATGCGCCGCCGCTGCCGGGATCCTTTGTCGTGAATATCGGTGAACTGCTGGAGCTGGCGACCAATGGCTATTTGCGTGCCACGGTACACCGTGTGGTTTCACCGCCTGTCGGGCAAGAGCGTCTCTCTATCGCCTTTTTCCTCGGTGCACAGCTGGATGCGGTGGTACCGGTGTATCAACTGCCTCCGCAGGTTGCGCGTCTGGCACAGGGGCCTTCCAGCGATCCGCACAATCCGTTGTTGCGTGATGTGGGTTGGAACTACCTGAAAGGGCGACTGCGTTCGCATCCTGATGTTGCACAGCGTTATTACGCCGATGTGGTAGCGAAAGCGGAACACGCCGCTCACTGACGCTTTTCTGTCTCTGCCTTTGCGGCAGGCATAAACCCCAATACCTAAAACGAAGCGATAAAAGGAAGCCTGTATGAACAAGCGTGTCGCATTTTTTGTTAGCAGTGTTGCATTAGCCGTTAGCGTGACCTTCTCTGCCTCCGCGTCGCAGGCGTTGCGCGTGGCTGCCGATCCCGTACCCCACAGTGAGATCCTGGCGCAGGTGCAGAAAATTGATCCACAGAACACCCTGAAAGTGATCGAACTGACCAGTGGTGTAAACGCCAATGAACTGCTGGCGCATGGCGATGTGGATGCCAACTATTTCCAACACGTTCCCTATCTGCGCGATCAGGAAAAAGCGTTGGGGAAACAGTTTGTTGTCGCCGCTACCGTGCATGTGGAACCGTTGGGTATTTACTCACGTAAGCACAAAAGCTTTAGCGAGGTGCCGGAAGGCGGCACGGTGGCCGTACCGAACAATGTCACCAACCTCAGCCGCGCGCTGTATTTATTACAAAGTCAGGGTCTGGTGAAACTGAAACCGGGCTACAGCGATCCGGCCAAGGATCAGGCAACGCCGAAAGATATCGCGGAAAACCCGAAGAAACTGAAGATCAAGGAAGTGGAAGCGGCGCAGATCCCGCGTTCGCTGGACGATGTCGATCTAGCGGTGATCAATGGCAATTATGCGCTGGAAGCGGGGTTGGTTCCGGCCAAAGATGCGCTGGGATTAGAACGCGCAGAGCATAACCCCTATGCCAACATATTGGTGACGACGCCTGCTTTGCAAAACGATCCGCGCATTAAAAAGCTGGCCGCCGATCTGGAATCCAAGGCGATCGCTGATTTTATTACGCAGCGCTATAACGGTTCGGTGATCCCGGTGGCGAGCCAGAAGCCATGATCGTCATTGAACACGTGGGAAAATGTTACCCAGGGTGCGATCGTCCGGCATTGGATGACGTGTCGCTGACGATTCCCGAGGGTTCTGTTTATGGCATTTTGGGGCGCAGTGGCGCGGGCAAAAGCTCTCTGCTGCGCTGTCTTAACCTGCTGGAACGGCCCTCATCGGGCCGGATTGTGGTGGATGGCGAAGAGATTACGTCACTTTCTTCACGGGCGTTGCGCCAACACCGGTTGCGCACCAGCATGATTTTTCAGCACTTCAACTTGCTGCATGCGCGTAATGTGCAGGACAACGTCGCTGTTCCGCTTGAGATAGCCGGGGTTGCGCGTCACGAGCGAGAAGCGCGAGTCAGTGCGTTGCTGGAATGGGTGGGACTCAGTGACAAAGCGCGCGCCTTCCCCTCGCAGTTATCCGGTGGGCAGCAACAGCGTGTCGGTATTGCGCGTGCGTTGGCGGCAAAGCCGAGCTATTTGCTGTGCGACGAGGCGACCAGCGCGCTCGATCCTGAAACCACGGCATCGGTGCTGGCGCTGCTGGCAGACACTAACCGTCAGTTAGGTGTGACGATCGTGTTGATCACGCACGAACTGGCGGTGGTAAAAGCCATTTGCGATCACGCGGCGCTAATGGAGCAAGGCCAGATTGTGGAAAGCGGGGCGCTGTCGACGTTGCTTGCGGCGCCTGATTCCCAACTGCGTAGCGCGTTGCTGCCCGATTATGCGGCAGAACAGGCGTTTCTTCGCCGTCACGGCATCATTGAGGGGAGTGCCTTATGCAAGGTCGCCTGAGCTGGGATGAGTTTATTGCGTTGATGTGGAATGCCACGTTAGAGACGGGGTACATGGTGGGGCTGGCAGCGCTGTTTACCGTGCTGATTGGCCTGCCGTTGGGCGTGGTGTTGTTTATCACGCGATCTGACGGAGTTGCGCCCTTGTCTTGGTTAAATCGGGGGTTGGGCGCGGTGATCAACGTGGGACGCTCGTTACCGTTTGTGGTGTTGTTGATTGCGCTGATCCCGCTGACTCGACTGATCGTGGGCACCACGCTTGGAAGTACAGCGGCGATCGTACCGATCACCATCGGGGCTTTTCCCTTTTTTTCCCGCGTAGTGGAAAATGCGTTGGATGAGGTAGATCGCGGACGTATTGAGGCGATCCAATCAATGGGGGGATCGCTCTGGCACGTGATCGGTAAAGTGTTGCTGCCAGAAGCGCTGCCAACCATTCTGGCCGGCGTGACGTTAACAGTGGTGTTGTTGATCGGGTTCTCTTCCATGGCGGGCGTGATCGGCGGCGGTGGGTTGGGTGATTTGGCGATCCGCTATGGCTATCAGCGTTTTAACGATCAGGTGATGGCGGGTACGGTGGTGGTTCTGGTGATTTTAGTTCAGGGCGTGCAATCGTTCGGCGATCGTTTGGTGCGCGCGTTATCCCATCGACGATGATCGATCGTTGCTGTGGCGCAAGATCGTTTCTGTGATTATATTTTAGGCGTTCAATCGCAGATGAAAGATAAATTGCTTGTGCTCCGAGACTAACCAGTCCACAATTGCGTCCCGCTCGCGTAATAGGCTATTTTTTGTTCAGCGCGTTTGCAGGTGTCGAAGTGTTTACTCCTCTCTTTTGCGTTTCATGTAATATAAAATCTCATAATTTTCTTAACAGACTTATCCACAGGCTTCTCTTCGCCTGCATAAAATGATCTGTGGCAAGATTGTCAAAAGTATATTTGTATCTTGCTGATATTTATTGATAAAAATAACTTATCAAAATGTTAAGACGATCACTTGCACTTTCTTCACGGATTGATTGGCAAGGAGTTTTATATTTATGCACAGGGCGGGCCAGGATGATATGGCAGGCTGGAAACACTTCAGGCATCGCGCGGTAATCCTTTTTCAATAGCACGAATAAGCCGTTTTTTCTGTGGCAACTGCACGTCGATAGCGTGAGCGGCGCGGCGTGCCAATTGCTGTTCAATCGCCCAGTGAATATGCTCATCGATCAGCGCGCTCTGCCCGAGTCGCGCTTGTAAAGCAGGCACAACATTTTCCTCATAGGGGGCATTCCCCAGCGCCACGGCGATATTACGCAGCCAGCGCTGGTGACCGATGCGGCGAATGGCTGAACCTTCCGTGATGCGCAGGAATTTCGCTTCATCCCACTGAAACAGGTCCAGCAGCGCAGGCGTATGCAGCGCGGCGCGCGGGCTAAAATCATCTTCATCGGTCAACTGTGAAAAGCGGTTCCAAGGGCAAATCAGTTGGCAATCATCACAGCCGTAAATACGGTTACCCATCAGTGGACGTAACGCTTCGGGAATGGCACCTTCCAGCTCAATGGTCAGGTAGGAGATGCAGCGCCGGGCATCCACGGTGTACGGTGCCACGATGGCTCCCGTTGGGCAGGTTGTCATGCAGGCGACACAGCGTCCGCACTGTTCTTCCAGCGGTTGATCGACCGGCAACGGCAGGTCGATAAGCAGTTCCCCGAGGAAAAACCAGGATCCCGCTTCCCGATTGAGGATCAGCGAGTGTTTACCCACCCAACCTAACCCAGCCTTGGCCGCCAGCGGGCGCTCCATAATCGGTGCGGAATCGACGAAAGGGCGGAATTGCAGGCTGCCGCAATGTTCCTGTATCCGGTCACCCAACTTTTTCAGCCGCTGACGCAACAGTTTGTGGTAATCACGCCCCAGCGCGTAGCGGCTGACATAACCGAGCGTCGGGTTATTCAGGGTCTTGGCAAAGGCCGCTTTGGCGGGCAGATAGTTCATGCGCACGCTGATAACGCGTAGCGTGCCGGGCAACAGTTCATGTGGGCGCGCGCGTAGCATACCGTGGCGCGCCATCCACGCCATTTCACCGTGATACTGCTTATCCAGCCATGCCTGAAGCCGTGGTTCTTCATGGGAAAGATCGGTATCGCAGATCCCTACCTGCTGAAAGCCCAATTCACGTCCCCACTGTTTGATGAGGTAGGCGAGTTGGTTAAGGTCGTAGGGATAAGTCATGAGAAACCATTTGGGAGAGATAAACACGGCTATTTTATCACATCGACTGACGGACGTCTGTGCGCTGAGGATCATCGATGCCATGCGACATTTACCCTATAGGTTTCTGGCGACCGGTATCAGACCTTGCTAAGTTGAGACATAAAGATAACCATGCGTTATTCGTTTTTGCTACAAGCGCTTATGTTGCCCGGGAGGAACTCATGCCCTATACCGTACCTGCTCATCAGCGAAGGCTACCAGACCGCGTTTATCCACCCGATTGGCTGCGCCGCGAAGAGCCTGATGCCGCGCAGCAAACGGGGATAACGCTCTATGCGTTGATGCAACGTGCCGGCGAAGCCGCTTACCAACATGCCCGTCGCTGCTACCCGAATGCGCGCCGTTGGCTGGTGCTGTGCGGACAGGGTAACAACGGCGGCGATGGCTATGTGGTGGCTACGCTGGCTCGCGCCGCAGGGATTGACACCACCGTGGTCGCGTGCCGGTCTGCACGGCCTCTGCCAGAGGAAGCGCAGTGTGCCTACGCGACATGGCAGAAGGCGGGGGATGTGGCATTAACGCCCGACGACCCCTGGCCTGACGGAATCGATTTGATTATCGACGGCCTGCTGGGGACTGGGTTATCCTCCGCGCCGCGTGCCCCGTATGAGGCGTTGATCGCACGTGCTAATGCCCACGCTGCGCCGGTGCTGGCGCTGGATATTCCCTCCGGGTTGAATGCGCAAACTGGCGCCTGTGCCGGAGAGGCGATCGTTGCTGCCTGCACCGTTACCTTTATTGCGCTAAAACCCGGGCTGTTAACGGGCAGGGCGCGCGCTTGTGTCGGTGCGTTACACTATGCGGATTTGGGCCTGTCCACCTGGTTGCAGCAGCATCCCGCGCCGATGCGACGTTTATCCCGTGAACATTTACCGGGCTGGCTAACGCCGCGTTCGCCGCTGGAGCACAAAGGCGAACACGGTCGATTGCTGCTGGTGGGGGGCAATGCCGGGATGGGCGGGGCGATTGCGATGGCGGGAGAAGCCGCATTGCGCAGCGGTGCGGGATTGGTGCGAGTACTCACTCACACGCAATACGCCGCGGCGCTGCTGATGGCGCGCCCGGAACTGATGGTGCACGCGCTGAGTGATACCACGCTGCGTGAAGGACTTGACTGGGCCGACGTGGTGGTGATTGGGCCGGGACTGGGGCAAGATAGCTGGGCGAAAAGCGCCCTGCGCGCCGTGGAAAATTGTAACAAACCCATGCTATGGGATGCGGATGCGCTAAACCTGCTGGCAATGAGCCCTTTTAAACGTCAAAATCGTATTTTAACCCCACATCCGGGGGAAGCGGCCCGCCTGCTGAATTGCCGAGTGGCTGAGATTGAAAGTGATCGCTTACTTGCTGCCCGGAAACTGGTACAACGCTATGGCGGTACGGTCGTGCTAAAAGGTGCAGGTACCGTGATTGCCGATGAGTCTGATGCGCTGGCGCTGGCTGACGTCGGCAATCCTGGCATGGCGAGCGGCGGTATGGGCGACGTATTGTCTGGTATTATTGGCGCATTGCTTGGACAAAAATTGTCACGCTATGCGGCAGCTTGCGCAGGCTGCGTGGTGCACGGTGCAGCGGCCGATGCGCTGGCTGAGCAGCACGGCACGCGAGGGATGTTGGCAACCGATTTGATGCCAGTATTGTCCCGCTATGTTAATCCTGAGTGGATACCCTTAGAAAAGACAGAATGAAAAAAGTAGATTTTCCGCTGCCGGATGAGGCAGCTACCATCGCATTAGGGGCATCGTTGGCGCAGGCCTGTGACAGCGCATGCAGTATTTATCTTTTTGGCGATCTGGGTGCCGGTAAAACCACGTTCAGTCGTGGTTTCCTTCAGGCACGCGGTCACCAGGGCAATGTGAAAAGCCCCACGTATACGCTGGTCGAGCCGTACGCGCTGTCACCGCTGGCGGTGTATCATTTTGACCTTTACCGTCTGGCAGATCCTGAAGAGCTAGAGTTTATGGGGATCCGCGACTACGTGACGCAGGATGCCATCTGCCTGATTGAGTGGCCGCAGCAGGGAGACGGTATTCTCCCCAGTGCCGATCTTGAAGTGCATCTGAACTATGAAGCGCAAGGGCGGCATGCGCAGCTGATTGCCATATCGGCGCTGGGTGAACATATTCTGGCGCAGATTCCTTCTCTGCCGGAGAGTGAAACGCCATGATGAAACGCGTGCTCGCTCTGGTGATGTGGGCTGGGCTGCTGCTGGCCAGTACGGGTTGGGCCGCCAACCTTTCTGATATCAAGGTGGAAAACGGTGATAATCAGGCAACGGTCAGCCTGAATTTCAGCGGACAGCCAATCTATGCCTTTTTCCCGCTAAACAACCCGGATCGGGTGGTGATCGACATCCGGCAGACTGGTGTGGTTCAAGGGTTGCCGCTGGAGTTCAGTGGGCAAAACATTATCAAACGCATTCGTACCAGCCAGGCGAAGGATGCACAGAGCCTGCGACTGGTGCTGGATTTGACCCAACCGGCCAAAACGCGCGCTTCGACACAGAAAGCTGGCGCCGGCTTTAACGTGGTGTTTACCGTTGCCGGTCAGCAGAAAGCGAAGGTGGCTAAAGCGCCGACAGCGGCTCCCGTGACGCGTGAAACCCGTAACACGGCACCGGTTGAATCGGGTGGTAATCCGTTTAACAACAAACCTACCGTGGTGGTGAACAGCAATGCCTCAGCGCGTGCAGCAACGCCGCGTTCTGGCGGTGCCAGCGAACCGGTGATCGTCGCCATTGATGCCGGACACGGTGGACAGGACCCCGGTGCCATTGGGCCTTCTGGCTTGCGCGAGAAAAACGTGACGCTGGCGATTGGGCGCAAATTGCACACCCTGCTTAATAGCGATCCTAATTTTAAAGGCGTGATGACGCGTGACGGCGATTACTTTGTCTCTGTCATGGGACGCTCCGATGTGGCGCGCAAGCAAGGTGCCAACCTGCTGGTCTCCATTCACGCGGATGCCGCGCCAAACCGTGGGGCTTCCGGCGCTTCCGTATGGGTGCTCTCCAACCGGCGTGCTAACAGTGAGATGGCCAACTGGCTGGAACAACACGAGAAGCAGTCGGAACTGCTGGGTGGCGCAGGGGATCTGCTGGCAAACAACAGTGCCGATCCTTACCTGAGTCAGGCAGTGCTGGATTTGCAGTTCGGTCACTCTCAGCGCGTCGGTTATGACGTGGCGGTCAAAGTGTTGCAGGAAATGCAGCGCGTCGGGTCGTTGCACAAACGCCGCCCGGAGCACGCCAGCCTGGGTGTACTGCGCTCGCCGGATATTCCCTCGTTGCTGGTGGAAACGGGCTTTATCAGCAACCTGACCGAGGAGCGTCTGCTGGGAAGCAGCGATTATCAGGATAAAATCGCCACAGCGATCTACCGGGGGTTGCGCAGCTATTTCCAGGCGCATCCAGTACAATCCGTCCCAAAGCAGGAAAACCGACCGGTCGTACAGCCGGTCAACCGTAAGGCTGGGACGCCCATAACCTCGGCATCCAGTAGTACCGCGGTTACGCACCATTCTGTGGCGCGCGGTGAGTCTCTTTCGGGTATTGCAGCGCGTTACGGCGTCAGTATGGCGGCATTGCGTAGTGAGAATAATCTGAAAAAAGACGGCGTCTGGGTGGGGCAGAAGTTGCGTATCCCGGCGGGGGCTCGCACATCGACGGCCCCGGTACCGCGTACCGCCGTTCCGGTCAAACATAAAGTGGTAAAAGGAGATAGCCTGAGTGCCATTGCCATGCGATATGGTGTAAGTATGAAGGAGATCCAACGTGCCAATGACATGACGTCCGGCACGGTACAACTTGGGCAGACGCTGATTATCCCGTCAGCCTGATGCCGTTCGCGACGCGCGTGCGTCAATAACAGAGGAACTCGCATGCCGATTCAGGTTTTGCCTCCCCAACTGGCTAACCAGATTGCCGCCGGAGAAGTGGTGGAACGCCCTGCTTCTGTGGTGAAGGAACTGGTGGAGAACAGTCTCGATGCCGGGGCGACCCGAATTGATATTGATATCGATCGCGGCGGGGCAAAACGTATTCGGATTCGTGATAACGGCACAGGAATTGGCAAAGACGATCTGGCCTTAGCGCTGGCACGTCATGCGACCAGCAAAATTGCCACGCTGGACGATCTCGAAGCGATCATCAGCCTGGGTTTTCGCGGCGAGGCGCTGGCGAGTATCAGTTCGGTTTCGCGCTTAACGCTGACGTCCCGCACGGCGGATCAGAATGAAGCATGGCAGGCCTATGCGGAAGGCCGTGATATGGCGGTGACGGTAAAACCGGCGGCACACCCGGTGGGTACCACGCTGGAAGTGCTCGATCTATTTTACAACACCCCCGCGCGGCGCAAATTCATGCGCACAGAAAAGACAGAATTCGCACATATCGATGAAGTGGTGCGCCGCATCGCGCTGGCGCGCTTCGATGTGGCGATCACCCTCAACCATAATGGTAAAACGATCCGCCAATACCGTGCCGCGTCGGACGCCTCACAGCATGAACGCCGCGTCGGCAGCATTTGTGGGCCGCTGTTTTTGCAACACGCGCTGCGTATTTCCTGGCAGCACGGCGATTTATCCATTCACGGCTGGGTGGTCGATCCCGAGGGCGCAAAGCAACTGACCGACATGCAGTATTGCTATGTCAATCAACGCATGATGCGCGATCGGCTCATCAATCACGCTATCCGTCAGGCCTACCAGGACAGTTTGCACGGTGAACAGCAGCCCGCCTACCTGCTGTTTCTCGAAGTGGATCCGCATCAGGTTGATGTCAATGTGCATCCGGCTAAGCACGAAGTGCGTTTCCATGAGTCGCGTCTGGTGCACGATTTTATCTATCAGGCGGTGGTGAGTGTATTACAGCAGGCGTCTGAGCTGCCGTTGGCGACGGTGGCCTTTGACGCGGCAACCGAGGCCATCGCGTGGCAGCCGGAAACTCGTATCGCCGCAGGAGAAAACCAGTTTGCGCAGCCCGCACGCCCTGTGGAGCATGCACCGCCGCAAGCAGCAAGCGTTCCTACACGCCAGATGAAGGAGAGTGCCCCGGCCTATCAGTCACGCGGTGCTCAAACACAAGGGCGGGGACCTATGCCCAATGCTGGCGCGCCCTATCAGAAAAAGCAGGGTGAGCTTTACCAGACCCTCTTGAAACCCGCATCGGTCGCGGAGGCGGTTCAAGAACCCAACAACACCGCCGTGGCGGCAGCTGTGCCGGATTTTGAACCGGCCAGCGTGACGCAAGGCTTTGGCCGTCTGTTAACTGTATTTCCGCCCAGCTTCGCGCTGGTGGAATATCAGCACGGGTTGGCGATGGTGTCACTGACGCACGCCGAGCGTTACCTCAAGCGCGCGCAGCTGTTACCGCCGGAACAAGGGTTGCGTCCTCAGCCATTATTGATTCCACAGCGTTTGACCGTGGAAAAAAATGAACGCGAAGCGCTGCTGCATCATCAGGCGTTATTGGCACAGTTTGGTATCGATATCGCGCTGGAGTCTCAGAGAGCGCTACTGCGCGCTGTACCTTTACCATTGCGCCAACAAAATTTACAAAACTTGATCTCTGAACTGTTAGGCTATCTTGCGCTGCAACCTGCATGCACGGCTGAGCAACTGGCGACCTGGTTGTCGGAACAACTGCACAGCGACCACGAGCGTTGGAGCCAGGCGCAGGCGATACAACTGTTGACGGAAATAGAGCGACTTTGTCCGGGGCTGGCGAAACAGCCGCCCGCATCGCTGTTGCAGCGGGTTAGCGTGGAAGATGCCATTAAGGCTTTGAAAGTATGACTGAATTATCGAGCGCGCCCCTTCCCCCGGCGATTTTTATCATGGGACCGACGGCTTCAGGAAAAACTGCGCTGGCGATGGCGTTGCGACAATCGTTGCCCGTTGAGTTGATTAGTGTGGACTCCGCCCTTATCTATAAAGGAATGGATATCGGCAGTGCCAAACCCAGCGCTGAGGAGCTGGCGCAGGCGCCGCACCGTCTGATCAATATTCTTGATCCGACGCAGGCTTATTCTGCCGCGGATTTTCGCCGCGATGCGTTGCGGGAGATGGCGGAAATTACCGCTGCCGGGCGCATTCCCCTGTTGGTGGGGGGAACCATGCTGTACTTCAAGGCGCTGCTGGAGGGGTTGTCACCGTTGCCGTCAGCCGACATGGCCGTGCGCCAGCGCATCGAAGCGCAGGCGCGTGAGCAAGGGTGGGAAGCGCTTCACCGCCAATTGTGTGAGATTGATCCCGTTGCAGCGGCTCGGATTCATCCAAATGATCCGCAGAGACTGTGTCGGGCACTGGAAGTTTTTTTCGTTTCAGGTAACACTTTAACAGAGCTGACAAAAACAGCGGGTGAGGCGTTGCCTTACCGTGTGCATCAGTTTGCCATTGCACCGGTGACGCGCGAGCTGTTGCACGAACGCATTGCGTTGCGTTTTCAGCAGATGCTGGCGGCAGGATTTGAGACGGAAGTCCGTTCGCTCTTTGCCCGGGGCGATTTACATCAGGATTTGCCGTCTGTTCGTTGCGTTGGTTATCGCCAGATGTGGTCATATTTATCCGGCGAGTATGATTACGATGAGATGGTGTTCCGTGGTATCTGTGCGACACGTCAGTTGGCGAAGCGTCAAATGACCTGGCTGCGCGGTTGGGACGGCGTTCATTGGTTGGACAGTGAAAAACCGCAGGATGCGTTTGAACGTGTGATGGCGGTGGTACAGGCACCTTGATGTGCGGGTTTATTATACGCGCATAGTTAGTGCATAGGGTGGCCGATTGTGTACAATTGGCGAGTCTCAGCGCACAAGTTTTTTACATCATTATTTTAGAGCCTTGGGGTTCTTTGTTACAAACAACAAGCAAATAAGGAAAATATAGAATGGCTAAGGGGCAATCTTTGCAAGACCCGTTCCTGAACGCGCTGCGTCGCGAACGTGTTCCGGTTTCTATTTATTTGGTGAATGGTATCAAGTTGCAGGGCCAGATCGAGTCTTTCGATCAGTTCGTTATCTTGTTGAAAAACACGGTTAGCCAGATGGTGTATAAGCACGCTATCTCCACCGTGGTGCCGTCTCGTCCGGTTTCTCATCACAGCAATAACCCTGGCACCAGCAACTACCATGGTGGTTCGTCTGCAAATCAGCAGTCGTCGGCGCAGGATAGTGATGACGCGGAATAACGCGTATTGCGCTTTCACCCCGATGGGGAGCTTGTACACATCGCTAGCGCTTGCCACCAGGGTGTTTTTCGTTTGTTTGAGAGGTTGCACGTTTGTTTGACCGTTATGAAGCCGGTGAACGGGCCGTATTGGTTCATATTTATTTTTCGCAAGACAGAGATACGGACGATTTGCTGGAGTTTGAATCTCTGGTTTCCTCCGCCGGTATCGAGTCATTGCAGGTGATCACCGGTAGCCGCAAGGCACCGCACTCCAAATATTTTGTGGGTGAAGGCAAGGCGGAAGAAATTGCACAGGCGGTGAAAGCCACCGATGCCTTTGTTGTGCTGTTCAATCATGCGCTGACGCCTGCTCAGGAGCGTAACCTTGAGCGTTTGTGCGAATGCCGTGTTATCGACAGAACCGGATTGATTCTGGATATTTTTGCCCAGCGTGCGCGTACCCACGAGGGGAAATTGCAGGTTGAACTGGCGCAGTTGCGTCACCTTGCCACACGTTTGGTGAGGGGATGGACGCACCTTGAGCGTCAGAAAGGGGGGATTGGCCTGCGTGGGCCGGGTGAAACCCAGCTCGAAACCGACCGTCGCTTGTTGCGTAACCGTATTAGCCAGATCCTCTCTCGCCTTGAGCGCGTGGAGAAGCAGCGTGAACAAGGGCGTCGTGCCCGAACGCGTGCGGATGTGCCTACGGTTGCGCTGGTGGGCTATACCAACGCCGGAAAATCCACCCTGTTTAACGAAATGACAGCTGCAGGTGTTTATGCTGCCGATCAGTTGTTTGCCACACTGGATCCTACGCTGCGACGGATTAATGTTGTGGATGTCGGGGACACGGTGTTGGCCGATACCGTAGGATTTATTCGTCACTTGCCGCACGATTTGGTGGCGGCGTTTAAAGCGACATTGCAGGAAACGCGGCAGGCGTCGTTGTTGCTGCACTTAGTGGACGCTGCCGATCCTCGTATCGACGAGAATATTGCAGCGGTAAACGAGGTGTTGGCAGAAATCGAGGCTGATGAGATTCCTGTACTGCTCGTGATGAACAAAATCGACATGCTGGACGGTTTCGTTCCGCGTATCGATCGCAACGAAGAGAATGTGCCGGTCAGGGTATGGCTTTCTGCTCAGACGGGTGACGGGATTTCGTTGTTATTTCAGGCATTGACGGAGCGGCTATCAGGGGACATCGCACATTATTCTCTGAGCCTTCCTCCGCAGGCAGGACGCCTTCGTAGTCGTTTTTACCAGCTTCAGGCAATAGAAAAAGAATGGATTGAGGAAGACGGCCGCATGGGGCTTATCGTGCGTATGCCGATGGTGGACTGGCGTCGTCTTTGCAAACAAGAGCAAGAACTCGCGGATTATGTGGTTTGAGACTGACCTGTTGGTCAGTCTCGGCACGGTTCTGCGGACTCTGGGATATTGAACCTGAAGAACACCAATCATAAAAGAATGGAGCTAAAACATGGCGTGGAATCAGCCCGGTAATAACGGACAGGACCGCGACCCGTGGGGGAGCAGCAATAATCAAGGCGGCAACTCTGGCGGAAACAATAATAAAGGCGGCCGGGATCAGGGTCCTCCCGATCTGGATGATATCTTCCGCAAGCTGAGCAAAAAGCTGGGCGAACTGGGCGGAAGCAGGAATTCAGGTAACGGCGGCGGCACCTCTGGCAGCGGTCTGGGTGGCCGGGTCGTGGGTATTGTCGCGGTAGCTGCCGTGGTGATTTGGGCGGCGAGCGGCTTTTACACCATCCGTGAAGCCGAGCGCGGTGTAGTGACACGCTTTGGCAAGTTCAGCCACCTGGTAGGGCCGGGTCTGAACTGGAAACCGACATTTATCGACTCGGTGCGTGCGGTAAACGTGGAATCGGTGCGTGAATTGGCCACCTCGGGCGTGATGTTGACGTCCGATGAAAACGTGGTGCGCGTAGAGATGAACGTTCAGTATCGTGTCACAGAGCCTGAGCGCTATCTGTTTAGCGTGACCAATGCCGATGACAGTCTGCGTCAGGCCACCGACAGCGCCCTGCGCGGCGTTATCGGTAAATACACCATGGACAAAATCCTCACTGAGGGACGCTCCATCGTGCGTACTGACACGCAACGCGTATTGGAAGAAACCATTCGTCCGTACAACATGGGGTTAACCCTGTTGGACGTTAACTTCCAGGCGGCGCGTCCGCCGGAGGAAGTGAAAGCCGCGTTTGATGACGCTATCGCGGCACGCGAGAACGAACAGCAATACATTCGTGAGGCCGAAGCCTACGCCAACGAAGTGCAACCGCGTGCGAACGGTCAGGCACAGCGTGTGCTGGAAGAGGCTCGTGCTTATCGCGCGCGCATCACGCTTGAAGCGCAGGGTGAAGTGGCGCGTTTTGCCAAGATTCTGCCGGAATACAAAGCCGCGCCAGAAATTACCCGCGAACGTCTGTATATCGAAAGCATGGAGCGCGTACTGGGACATACCCGGAAAGTGTTGGTTAATGACAAAGGCAACAGCCTGATGGTGCTGCCGTTGGATCAACTGATGCGCGGTCAGACAGGCAATGCTAGCGGTAACGCCACCAGTAACACGACGGCTGCGCCGATGCGTCTGCCCTCTGCACCGAACAACAACGGAGCAACCACCGGACAAACCCGTACCAGCACGGGTGGAACCGTCATGGACCAGCGTCGCGCAAACGCGCAGCGTGATTTTGGGAGAGAATAATAATGCGTAAGTCTATCGTTTTTATCCTCGTCCTGGTGCTGATGGCGCTGTATGCCTCAATGTTTGTGGTGCAGGAAGGCCAGCGCGGCATTGTGATGCGCTTTGGCAAAGTATTGCGCGATGATGAGAACAAGCCTGTTATCTATGTGCCAGGCTTGCAGTTTAAAGTACCGTTTATTGATACCGTGAAGATGCTGGATGCGCGCATTCAGACCATGGAAAACCAGGCTGATCGCTTCATCACTTCGGAGCAGAAAGACCTGATCGTGGATTCTTACATCAAATGGCGTATCAGTGATTTCAGCCGCTACTACCTGGCAACGGGCGGTGGTGATATTTCTCAGGCAGAAGTGCTGCTCAAACGTAAGTTCAGTGACCGCTTGCGTTCTGAAATCGGTCGTTTGGACGTGCGCGGTATTGTTACCGATTCCCGCGGTCGACTGATGTTGGACGTGCGTGATGCGCTGAATACCGGTACCGGTGAAACCACCGAAGCGGATAGTGCCATTGCCTCTGCTGCTGCACGCGTGGAGCAAGAGACCAAGGGTGCACAGCCGCATATCAACCCGAACAGTATGGCGGCTCTCGGTATTGAAGTGATCGATGTGCGTATCAAGCAGATCAACCTGCCGACGGAAGTGTCGGATGCGATCTTCGCCCGTATGCGTGCAGAACGTGAAGCGGTTGCCCGTCGTCACCGTTCTCAAGGTCAGGAACAGGCTGAGAAACTGAAAGCGGCGGCAGATTATTTGGTGACGCGCACCCTGGCCGAAGCGGAACGTGAAGCGCTGATCATGCGCGGTGAAGGGGATGCGGAAGCGGCCCGGTTGTTTGCCAACGCGTTTAGCGAAGATCCGAACTTCTATGCCTTTATCCGTAGCCTGCGTGCCTATGAAGCCAGCTTCAACGACAACCAGGACGTAATGGTGCTGAGCCCGGACAGCGATTTCTTCCGCTATATGCGTTCACCCGCGACCTCGCTTGCACGCTGATTAGTCTTACCGTTTTTCACCAAAAGCCCGTATGGTTATACGGGCTTTTTTAATGGCAAAATTTTCCATTGGAGTGGGTATGAGTATCACCATTTGGCTGGCACTGGGCCTGGTCTTGATTGTGGAAGGGCTGGGGCCGCTGCTGTTTCCTCGTATTTGGCGGCGCATTATTCTGGCAATGGCGCAGCAGCCAGACACGATTTTACGCCGTTGTGGCGGTGGATTAGTGGTTGCCGGCATTGTGATCTACTACATGTTGCGTCATCGCGCGGGAAGCTAAATGGTCTCAAAAAATGTGCGCAAAAGTATGCTAAAAGTACTGAAAGCAACCAAGTGAGATGATAGAATCCATTTTTAAGCAACCTGGTGATTCTTGAAATGGGTAAGAACGTCGTCGTACTGGGCACCCAATGGGGTGACGAAGGTAAAGGCAAGGTCGTTGACCTGCTGACTGAACGGGCTAAGTATGTTGTGCGCTACCAGGGTGGTCACAATGCTGGTCACACTCTGGTTATCAACGGTGAGAAAACCGTCCTCCACTTAATCCCCTCTGGCATCCTGCGTGAAAACGTGGTTAGCATCATCGGTAACGGTGTTGTGCTGGCCCCTGATGCATTGATGAAAGAGATGACCGCATTGGAAGCGCGCGGTGTTCCGGTACGCGAACGTCTGCTGCTTTCAGAAGCTTGTCCGCTGATTCTTCCTTATCACGTTGCGTTGGATAACGCGCGCGAAAAAGCACGTGGCGAGAAAGCTATCGGTACTACCGGTCGTGGTATCGGCCCGGCGTATGAAGATAAAGTGGCACGTCGTGGTTTGCGCGTGGGCGATCTGTTCGACAAGCAGACGTTTGCCGTCAAACTGAAAGAGATCGTCGAGTACCATAACTTCCAGTTGGTTAACTATTACAAAGTGGAAGCGGTGGACTACCAGAAAGTGCTGGATGACGTGCTGGCGATTGCCGATATTCTCACTGCTATGGTGGTGGATGTCTCCGATCTGCTGTTCAAAGCGCATCAACGTGGCGATCTGGTGATGTTCGAAGGCGCGCAAGGCACGCTGCTGGACATTGATCACGGTACCTATCCGTACGTCACCTCCTCTAACACCACGGCGGGCGGCGTTGCTACCGGTTCTGGCCTGGGGCCGCGTTACGTGGATTACGTGCTGGGTATCGTCAAAGCTTACTCTACCCGCGTGGGTGCAGGTCCATTCCCTACCGAACTGTTTGATGATGTTGGTGAACATCTGTCGCAGAAAGGCAACGAGTTTGGTGCAACCACTGGCCGTCGTCGCCGTACCGGTTGGCTGGATGCGGTTGCTGTGCGCCGTGCGGTACAGATCAACTCCCTGTCCGGTTTCTGCATGACCAAACTGGACGTGCTGGATGGTCTGAAAGAAGTGAAGATCTGCGTTGGCTATCGTATGCTGAACGGCGACGAAGTGGATGTGACGCCGCTGGCGGCTGAAGGTTGGGAAGGCATCGAGCCTATCTATGAAACCCTGCCAGGCTGGACGGAAAGCACCTTCGGTGTGCAAGATCACAGCAAACTGCCGCAGGCTGCGCTGGACTACATCAAGCGCGTGGAAGAAGTCACCGGAGTGCCGGTTGATATTATCTCCACCGGTCCTGACCGTAGCGAAACCATGATCCTGCGCGATCCGTTTGATGCGTAAATAACACTACGCGCATAAACGAAAAAAGGACGGGAAACCGTCCTTTTTTGTTGTATTTTACAGCGCGTCGCTTTCACCCTGAGCGGATGCCGCTTTCTTCTCCAACGCTGCCAACAGTGTGTTGTGAATATTCCCGAACCCACCGTTACTCATCACCAGAATATGATCGCCCGGTTGAGCGGTTTTGGCCATCATCTCGACCAGCGTGTCGATATCCGCGCTCCAGTGTGCCGGCTGCACACAGGCATCAGCCACTTCAACCACTTGCCACGGAATATGCTGCGGCTGGAACAGGAATACCTCGTCAGCACGCCCTAATGACGGCGCCAGCTCATTCTTGATAACCCCCATTTTCATGGTGTTTGAGCGCGGCTCCAGCACGGCCAGAATGCGTGCCGTTCCACCCACTTTACTGCGTAATGCCGCCAGCGTGGCGAGAATCGCCGTCGGGTGGTGCGCAAAATCGTCATAGACGCTGATATTGTTGACGGTACCGCGTAGTTCCAGGCGGCGACGGGCGTTAATAAACCCACCCAGCGCACGGCAAGCTTCGGCCGCGGGTACGCCGACATGGCGCGCCGCCGCGATGGCCATCAGCGCGTTGTGCATGTTGTGCTCGCCCACCAGCTTCCAGCGCACTTCGCCGACCCACTCATCATTCAGATAAACCTGAAATTCACTGGCATCGGTCGTGACCTTCTTCGCGTTCCACACACCGTCGTCGCCCACCAGTTCCTGCTCGCTCCAACAGCCCATGCCGATCACCTGCTTAAGGTGTAAGTCATTGTCAGGTATTATAATTTTTCCAGTCCCCGGCACCAGGCGAACCAGATGGTGGAACTGTTTCTGAATGGCTTTCAGATCGTCAAAGATATCGGCATGATCGAATTCCAGGTTGTTAAGAATCAGCGTGCGCGGCGCGTAGTGCACGAATTTCGAACGTTTGTCGAAGAACGCACAGTCATATTCGTCGGCTTCCACTACCATAAAGGTGCCGCCGCCCAGACGGGCAGAAACGGTGAAGTTGCCGGGTACCCCGCCGATGACGAATCCGGGCTGGTAGCCGCAGGCTTCCAGAATCCAGGTTACCATTCCGGCAGTGGTGGTTTTACCGTGTGTGCCCGCAACGGCAATCACCCAGCGTTCACGCAGCACGGCGTCATGCAGCCACTGCGGCCCAGAGACGTAGGGAATGTTTTTTTCCAGCACCGCTTCAACGCAGGGGTTGCCGCGGCTCATGGCGTTGCCGATGATCACCAAATCTGGCGCAGGGTCTAGCTGTGCGGGATCATATCCCTGAATGAGGCTGATGCCTTGTTCTTCCAGCAACGTGCTCATCGGAGGATAGACGTTGGCATCCGAACCGGTAACCTCATGTCCCAGTGAACGCGCGAGCAGTGCCAAACCGCCCATAAAGGTGCCGCAGATGCCCAAAATATGAATACGCATACATTTTCCATCAGTTCCTGAAAGTCTTCGCGTATTCTAGCGCCTGGATTACGCATAAGAAATGGATTTGACTAGGTGCGGCTTTCTGTTTGGGCTACACTGCATGCGCAAACATGAGCGGTGAAAATTGAAACCGCTTTTCATTCGTAGATTCTGGAATAGTGTTATGAAAACGTTAGGCGAATTTATCGTCGAAAAACAGCACGATTTCTCTCACGCAACCGGTGAACTGACCGCGCTGTTGTCCGCACTCAAACTTGGCGCCAAAATTATTCACCGTGATATCAACAAAGCTGGATTGGTTGATATCCTGGGAACCAGCGGCGTGTCGAACGTTCAGGGCGAAGTGCAGATGAAGCTGGATCTGTATGCCAATGAAAAACTGAAAGCGGCACTGAAAGCGCGTGGTGAAGTAGCGGGGATTGCCTCCGAAGAAGAAGATGAGATCGTCGTTTTTGAAGGCGACCGTGGTCTAAATGCCAAATATGTGGTGTTAATGGATCCGCTGGATGGTTCTTCCAACATTGATGTTAACGTATCTGTTGGCACCATCTTCTCCATTTATCGTCGTATTACCCCGTTGGGTACGCCGGTTACGGAAGCCGATTTCCTGCAACCGGGT
Source organism: Symbiopectobacterium purcellii (assembly GCF_019797845.1). Taxonomy (NCBI): domain Bacteria; kingdom Pseudomonadati; phylum Pseudomonadota; class Gammaproteobacteria; order Enterobacterales; family Enterobacteriaceae; genus Symbiopectobacterium; species Symbiopectobacterium purcellii. The sequence continues at coordinate 1,132,800 of NZ_CP081864.1, forward strand.
AACAAACAGGTGGCAGCAGGGTATATCGTGTACGGTTCTTCAACCATGCTGGTGTATACCACCGGTCACGGCGTGCATGCCTTTACCTATGATCCTTCCCTGGGCGTTTTCTGCCTGTCGCACGAGCGTGTGCATTTCCCGGAAAAAGGGAACATGTACTCGATTAACGAAGGGAACTACATCAAATTCCCGCAAGGTGTGAAGAAATACATCAAGTATTGCCAGGAACAGGATGAAGCCACGCAGCGTCCTTACACCTCGCGCTATATCGGCTCACTGGTGGCGGATTTTCACCGTAACCTGCTGAAAGGCGGCATCTACTTGTATCCGAGCACCGCAAGCTATCCGAAAGGAAAACTGCGCTTACTGTACGAATGCAATCCGATGGCATTCCTGGCAGAACAGGCAGGCGGTAAAGCCAGCGATGGCGCACGCCGTATTCTTGATATTGTGCCGGAGAAATTGCACCAGCGCTGCCCGTTCTTTGTCGGCACCGAATCCATGGTGAACGACGTGGAACATTTCATCGCTGAGTTCCCGGACGAATAGCGACGGTTTGCACGAACGCCGCTGAGAGGTATTGCCATACCCTAGCGGCTTCGCGTGGCCAATATCCTTGCTGCGTGAAACTGACTGGGTATCGCTTTACTGCCCCGGCGTTTGACGACTGAACCAGCTTTCCAGAATAATGACGGCCGAGGTGGCATCCACCTGGCCTTTATTCAATGCGCGAAACCCGCCGCGTTCAAACAGGTCTGCCCGTGCTTCTACGGTGCTCAGACGTTCATCCTGTAGTTCGACCGGTTTGCCGAAACGACCGTGTAAGCGGTTGGCGAACTTGCGTGCTCTTGCTGTCAGCTCCTGCTCGCTGCCATCCATGTTCAGCGGTAATCCCACCACCAGTAAATCAGGCTGCCACTCGTTGATCACTTTTTCTACCTGATTCCAGTCAGGCACGCCATCCTGCGCCTTGAACGCGGTAAGCGGTCGCGCGGTGCCGGTGACCTCTTGGCCGATGGCTACGCCGATGCTTTTGGTGCCAAAATCGAAGGCCATCAGGGTTCGGTTGGTCATCAGGCATGCCCCGCATCGGCGACGATATTATGGATATCGATACCAATCCTTTTGGCTGCCATGCGCCAACGCTTGGCTATCGGGGTATGGAACAGGATATCGGCTTCTGCCGGGGCGGTGAGCCACACGTTCTCCAGCAGCTCAGTTTCCAATTGTCCCTGTTCCCAGCCGGAATAGCCCAAAGCAACCATCGTTTCTCGGGGCTGTGTCGGCGTGCCCAGTGTCTCCAGCACATCTTTTGACGTGGTAACCATCACATCGCTGGAAATACTGATGCTGGAGCCAAAACCCGATTGCGGCGTGTGCAGAATAAAACCACGATCGTCCGCCAGTGGACCACCGGAAAACACCGGTTTATCCAGACGAATATCGGGATCGCGCGGCGTTGGTTCGATATGCAGCTTGCTCAGGATATCTTCTACCGAAAATTGGTCCATCGGTTTGTTGACGATAAGCCCCATTGCGCCGTCTTCGTTGTGCTCGAAAATATAGATCAGGGCGCGTTTGAACACCGGGTCCTGAACGGCTGGCATGGCGATAAGAAAATGATGCTGTAAATTCATTGTGCGTGGTTATTCGCTCTTGTCAGGGAGAAGGGGAAGCCCGTGTTGCCACGGGCTGGTATCGGTGGATATCCCTCATGCTGGGCACCGCAATGCAAGATACCTTAACGCGAAGTGCCTTAACGTAGAGCACATTACTGCCAAGAACCTTAACGTTTAGAACATTAACGCTGGCGATCGGCCAGGCGGTGCTCAATGGCATCCATCAGCATACCGGTGATGGAAACATCAGGAAATGCCGCTTCGATTTCCCGCACGCAGGTAGGGCTGGTCACGTTGATTTCGGTCAGTCGATCGCCGATGACATCAAGACCGACAAAAATCAGCCCTTTCTGTTTCAACGTAGGTGCTACCGCACGAGCGATTTGCCAATCGCTTTCCGTCAGCGGGCGTGCTTCACCGCGTCCGCCTGCGGCCAGATTACCGCGCGTTTCCCCGCTTTTCGGGATACGCGCCAGGCAATAGGGCACGGGTTCGCCGTCCACCACCAGAATGCGTTTGTCACCGTCTTTGATGGCGGGCAGGTAGTTTTGCGCCATGCAATAGCGCTGGCCGTGTTCGGTCAGGGTTTCGATGATAACCGAAACGTTAGCGTCATCCTGTTTCAACCGGAAAATTGACGCGCCGCCCATACCATCCAGCGGTTTGAGGATCACATCACCATGCTGCTGGTGGAACTGACGCAGCTTGTCGGCGCGGCGCGTGACCAGCGTATCCGGCGTCAGGTGTGGGAACCAGGCGGTAAACAGCTTCTCGTTACAGTCACGCAGACTTTGCGGTTTGTTGACGATCAGCGTGCCTTTTTCTTCTGCCCGTTCCAGAATATAGGTGGCATAGATGAATTCGGTATCGAACGGCGGATCCTTACGCATCAGGACCGCATCCAGTTCGTGCAGGGCAATATCCTGCTCACCGTGAAAATCGTACCAGCCGTCATAGTCGTACTGTACGCTGAGGCGACGCGTGGTGGCACGGGCTTCACCGGCATGAAGATAGAGGTCGTTCATCTCCATGTAATGCAGCTCATAACCGCGGCGTTGCGCTTCTAACAGCATGGCAAAGCTGGTGTCTTTCTTGATGTTGATGGAATCGATAGGATCCATCACGATGCCGAGCTTGATCATGGTTTTTCTCCTTTACCCCACATCGCCGAAACGCACCTGTAAGGCGGTAATGGCGGTAAGTGCAGTCGTTTCAGTACGTAAAACGCGCGGCCCCAACAGAATGTCAGTGAAGTGGTGCTGGGCCGTCATCGCGATCTCATCGGCAGACAGGCCCCCTTCGGGACCAATGAGTAACCGAACGCGCGAGAGCGGTGCAGGCAGCGTATTAATGCTGTGCTTCGCGCGCGGGTGTAAATTCAATTTCAGCGCTTCATCGTGCTCGGTACACCACGCGTCGAGCGACATGGCGGGCCGGATTTCAGGGATCTTGTTTCGGCCACACTGTTCACAGGCGGCGATGGCGATTTTTTGCCACTGCGCGATTTTTTTCTCGAGTCGCTCACCGTCCAGCTTCACGCCGCAACGTTCAGAAAACAGCGGTGTGATGACATTAACCCCGAGCTCAATGGATTTTTGCACGGTGAACTCCATCTTCTCGCCGCGCGACATCACCTGACCCAGATGCAGATGGAGCGGTGACTCTTTGTCCTGCCAAACGCCAGGCTGCGTGCGGACGATAACCTGTTTTTTACTGACCGATAGGATCTCGGCGGCAAAAACGTGGTTGCTGCCGTCAAAAAGTTGCACTGCTTCGCCCGGATTCATGCGCAGCACGCGGCCCACATGATTGGCAGCATCGTCGCTTAATTCGATGTCACCCCCCGTGAGCGGCACGGTCGCGGGGTGAAAAATACGCGGTATTCGCATAGGTCTATCTTGGCCTTCGGTGATTCACAAGCGCGTGTCTGGCGGCGATGTTGCTACGTTATCGCCGCCGCAAATGTCGTGGTCAGCGGCGTTGGTTGAACGCTCTATAGTAGGTAGTGGAACTAGCGCTGGCAAGCCTGCTGAACGTAAGGATTATGATTTCCCTGCTGCTCGGCAATGCGCTGGTCACGGGTGCATTCCCAGGGGGTCACCGGGTAGCGCTTGTCCCATGCGGTAAACAATTGAGTTTGCTGGCTTGAAAGCCGCAGCTGGTAGCGATCGCGCATATAAAAATAGGTCCGGGCGATAGCCCCGCGTGCCCGCTCGGGCGGTTCTGCCAGCTTGTTTTTGAAATCAATCTTCATCGCGCATTGGCCGTATTGGCCTTCGCCACCGTTCCATTGGCCATACATGAAGTTACCGCGATCGCCATTCACCTCACCAACACTGGGTTGCAGGTTGTGCAGGTCGGTTTCCATGTCGCGATACACCTCATCGCGGGTACAGTTCTTTCTACCGCCGTCTTGCCAGCATTGGCGTTGATGGCCGAACTGCCAGGCCGGCACCACGTGTTCCCACTCGATACGCTGAGCACGATCGGCATTTTTGCGCACGGTATAACCGCAGGAGGCGAGGTCAGGGGTGCCTTTTTTGCCGTCCCAGGAGATACGACAACCGCAATAGAAGGAGCCGGGGGCGTCCTGATGAATTTGCGCGGCAATGGCTTTGGCCTGAGTGAAGTTATTGATGGTTTGCGCTGCGGCAAACGCCGAAAACAGTGCACCACTCAGTGTGGAAATAACAAGAATGTTGCGAAGCATGTTCCAAATCTACTCATTGGCGTAAAACGCGCAGAGTAGCGAACGTCGACCTGTCACGCAAATGGATACTGTGCATTTTGTTGTGCCGTGAGAGCGAAAGGCTCAGGTCTGTGGCACGGCGTCAAACTGGAGTGGTTTACCGCACTTCAGGCAGCTATAGGTGGCATCGCCACGTTGGGCACGGTAATGGCGACGTACGCTTAGCTGATGCTGCTGACAGGCGCAACGATAAGGGTAGGTTTTGCCCTGCACTGAGGCCGTGGCGAAGCGGTGCGTGCGTTTCGCCGGGGTTTGCAGAATCTGTTCCATCATCCAGCGCCATTCTTTGCCATGGGGCGCTACGCGACCGAAGCGGGCATACACCAGCAGATGAGCCAGTTCGTGGGGGACGACCTCATCAATGAAAGCCTGCTGGTTTTCCAGCAACAGCACCGGGTTCAGACGGATTTCCCATTGCTGGAGCCAGGCGGTCCCGGCGGTTGCTCCGCGCTGCTGATAGCTGACGCTGGGCTCCGAATACTGGCTGCCTAAGGCTTGATTAGCGAATTGCAGGCGTTCACGCAGACAGTGCATGACAGCGTTATGGAGCGCGATAGGGATGCGAGGCGAGTTCATGGGGTTGAGGATAGAACGAGTCCAAACGGGATGCAACTATACCCGTCATACTTCAAGTTGCAGATGCGTTGGCGGCGTTCGTTATTCGGCCCATCCCTGAGCCTCACCTCTTACGAGGCCGCCGCAGGCGGCGTTCAAATCTGTTCCAGACAGATTTGTCCTTCTCTTGCCGCCTTCCTGCAACCCGAATTATTTAGGGTATAAAAGCACGGAATGCCTTGTGGGTGTTACAGACCGGCAGAGGCGCGCAGTTGTGCGGCCTTGTCGGTTTTCTCCCACGGGAAGTGCTCGCGGCCAAAGTGACCGTAAGCGGCAGTTTCCTGATAAATCGGGTGCAGCAGATCGAGCATCTGGATCAACCCGTAAGGACGCAGATCGAAGAACTCGCGTACTAACTGAGTGAGGCGCTCTGCCGGGATTTTCTCTGTGCCAAAGGTTTCGATCATGATCGAGGTCGGTTCGGCAACGCCGATGGCGTAGGAAACCTGAATCTCACAGCGATCGGCCAAACCCGCAGCGATGATGTTCTTCGCCACATAACGCGCGGCATAGGCCGCAGAGCGGTCCACCTTGGACGGATCTTTACCGGAAAACGCACCGCCGCCGTGACGCGCGGCACCGCCGTAGGTATCCACGATAATTTTGCGACCGGTCAAACCGCAGTCACCCATCGGGCCACCGATAACAAAACGGCCTGTTGGGTTGATAAAGAATTTGGTGCTGGCAGAGAGCCATTCAGACGGCAGAACCGGCTTGATGATCTCTTCCATCACCGCTTCATGCAAATCGCTTTGCGCAATGTCTTCTGCGTGCTGTGTTGACAGGACTACCGCGTCAATACCGACAATTTTGCCGTCATCATATTGGAAGGTAACCTGGCTTTTTGCATCCGGGCGCAGCCACGGCAGCGTGCCGTTCTTGCGTACTTCAGCCTGACGCTGTACCAAACGGTGAGCGTAGGTGATAGGCGCTGGCATCAGTACATCGGTTTCATTGGTGGCATAACCGAACATCAGACCCTGATCGCCCGCACCTTGTTCCAGCGGATTGCTGCGATCGACGCCCTGATTGATATCTGGCGATTGTTTGCCGATGGCGCTTAACACGGCGCAGGAGTTGGCATCGAACCCCATCTCGGAGTTGACGTAACCAATCTCACGTACCGTACGACGCGTGATCTCTTCAATATCCACCCAGGCGCTGGTGGTGATCTCACCGCCCACTAACACCATACCGGTTTTCACGTAAGTCTCACAGGCGACGCGCGCCTTGGGGTCTTGTTCCAAAATGGCGTCAAGAACCGCATCAGAGATCTGGTCTGCAATCTTGTCCGGATGCCCTTCAGAAACGGATTCCGACGTAAAAAGGTGTTTAGCCATGCGTTTTTATACCTTCAAAGCAAATGCTGTAGTAGTCGCGATGTGTCAGTAAAACAGTATAGATGGATTAACATCTGGATGGCTATTCTAGGTCACTTGGCGGACGGATTACCAGCGGTTTTTTGTTTCAGGACAGCTATCATCGAAATATTGTATTGCCGTTTTCCCCGCCATACTTCAAGCACGCAGATGCGTTGGCTGCGTTCGTTATTCGGCCCATCCCTGGGCCTCACCTCTGATGAGGCCGCCGCACGCGGCGTTCAAATCTGCTCCCGGCAGATTTGTCACCCGAATCACTTGCTTGAGTAAGCTCATCGGGATAAATAAATCTCATCCCTGATGATTCACTCTACGGAACAGCACCTGCCGCCTTCCTGCAACTCGAATTTTTTAGGGTACAAAAGGTTGAAAAGTGATTTTCATTTTGCTTTTCCCCCCACATATCGGTATAAACGGCGAGCGGTCGCAGTGCGCCGTAATGCGTAGCGGAAAGGGTGTACGCTCCCTGTTTTTACCCATAGCCTGACCGCAATCGTTGCGGCGGCACGGAGGTGATAGGTTTAATGATCCACGGTTTGCCGAGTCCGTTGCAATCGCAACAGGTTTCTTTTGACGTATCGGCGTCAAATACTCAGCCTTTCTTTTTTTCTTCTCACTCTGCTGTTTCCCGAAGTCGCGTGTCCATGAGCTTAACGCAGGACTCCCGGGCAGGCTGATACGCCTATGTTCAGGGTTTTTGCCGCGTTTGCGTGCGTTGTCTTTCTCGTTTTTTAGGTGTGTAACCCAACGCGTGTGCTGCTGCCTTAGTCGCGCAGGCACGGATTGTTACGTTTTCTCTCGCGGGTGCGACGGAGTCTGCTAGCGTGTTTTACTACACTAATAAAGGTCACATAACGGCGGCATACTGCATGCAGCCAGTTTTTTCACTGCTGTTGCCATCAACGTGGATGGACGTAACACAGCGTTTTGGGACAGGTCGTAATGTGATGAGTGGAATGAATAAAGAGGTTCGTTATGTCTGACGATATGATTGAAAATGGCTCGTCAGCGACGGGTAAACGTGAATATTTGCGCTCTATGCAAGAGGTGGCCATGAATGACCGCAATGCCAGCGAGATGCTACGGACGTACAACATTGCCTGGTGGGGCAACAACTATTACGACGTGAACGAGTTGGGGCATATCAGCGTTTGCCCGGATCCGGACGTGCCTGAAGCCCGCGTCGATTTGGCGCGGCTGGTGAAAGAGATGCAGCAGGACAATCAGCGTTTGCCTGCGCTGTTCTGTTTTCCGCAAATCCTGCAACACCGTTTGCGTTCGATTAACGCCGCGTTTCGTCGTGCGCGTGAGTCCTTCGGCTATGAAGGCGGCTATTTCCTGGTGTATCCCATCAAGGTTAACCAGCATCGGCGTGTGATTGAATCGCTGGTGAATTCAGGTGAACCGCTGGGACTGGAAGCGGGCTCAAAAGCTGAATTGATGGCAGTGTTGGGACATGCGGGTATGACGCGCACGGTGATCGTGTGTAACGGTTACAAAGATCGCGAATACATCCGTCTGGCGCTGATCGGCGAGAAATTGGGGCACAAGGTGTATCTGGTCATCGAGAAGATGTCCGAGATTAAACTGGTGCTGGAAGAGGCCGAGCAACTCAACGTAGTGCCCCGCCTCGGCGTGCGTGCGCGTCTGGCCTCGCAAGGTTCTGGCAAGTGGCAATCCAGCGGCGGCGAAAAATCCAAATTTGGTCTGGCCGCCGTACAGGTTCTGCAACTGGTCGAGATGCTGCGCGAAGCAGGGCGTTTGGACAGCCTGCAACTGTTGCACTTCCATCTCGGCTCTCAGTTGGCCAATATTCGCGATATCGCCACGGGCGTGCGTGAATCTGCCCGTTTCTATGTGGAGCTGCACAAGCTGGGCGTCAACATTCAGTGTTTCGACGTCGGTGGTGGATTGGGCGTGGATTATGAGGGCACTCGTTCTCAGTCCGACTGCTCGGTAAACTATGGCCTGAACGAATACGCCAATAACGTGATTTGGGGCATTGGCGATGCCTGTAACGAGCATGGCTTGCCGCACCCGATGGTGATCACTGAATCCGGGCGTGCGGTGACCGCACACCACACGGTGCTGGTGTCCAATATCATTGGGGTAGAGCGCAACGAATTCAGCGAGCCGACGCCGCCGGAAGAGGACGATCCTCGTGCGTTGGAAAGCCTGTGGTCAACCTGGCAGGAGATCAAAATGCCGGGAACGCGGCGTTCCTTGCGTGAATGGTTGCACGACAGCCAGATGGATTTGCATGATGTGCATACTCAATATACGCACGGGATGTTAAATCTGACGCAGCGGGCAAAAGCGGAGCAACTTTATCTCAGCATCTGCCAGCAGATTCAGCAACAGCTTGATCCCAGCAACCGTGCGCACCGTCCAATCATCGACGAATTACAGGAGCGCATGGCGGATAAATTGTATGTGAATTTTTCGCTGTTCCAGTCGATGCCGGATGCGTGGGGGATCGATCAACTGTTCCCGGTGCTGCCGCTAGAAGGTCTGGACAAACTGCCTGAGCGCCGCGCTGTACTGCTGGATATTACCTGTGACTCGGATGGGACCATCGACCATTACATTGATGGTGATGGTATCGCGACCACCATGCCGATGCCGCCTTATGATCCGGAAAACCCGCCGCTGCTGGGCTTCTTTATGATTGGTGCCTATCAGGAAATCCTGGGCAACATGCATAACCTGTTTGGCGATACGGCGACGGTGGATGTTTACGTGTTCCAAGACGGCTCCATTGAACTGGAAGAGTCTGATGAAGGGAATACGGTGGCAGACATGCTGGAATACGTCCAGTTGGATCCCGAAGTTCTGATGGCCCGTTTCCGCGATCAGGTGAAGGAAACCAACCTGCCTGCCGACATTCAGTCGCAGTTCCTGGATGAGTTCGAAAGTGGGCTGTATGGCTACACTTACCTTGAAGATGCCTAATCTGAAGGCATAAGGAAGAAAAGGAGGCGTTAGCCTCCTTTTTTATTTCGGTTTACGGCATCCGACGCGCTTAAGGCGCGTTTTCGCTGCTTTCACTCAGTTTAATGATTTTTCGCTTAAACAGGATGGTGGCAATCAGCAGCAGGGAGTTCTTGTCGTGCACGCCATATTTGTTTAACAGCCTGGCTTTGCTGTTCAGTACTGACTTTTTATTAATTCCCACCCGTTCCGCGATCACGTCTGGAGAATATCCCTCACTCCAGTAGCGAAATACCGCATGCTCGGATTTAGAGAGTCTCACTGGCTGAGCGGCACCACTCTCATGAATTTCTTTTACGTTCAACACGTTATAAAAGTAGCTAATGGGCGTTGATTTAGGAATAAGCACCGTTTTTTCATCAATGCAAACAGGTTCATGGTTTGAATTATTGATAATGATGAAAACGGAAACAATGTCATAAAAGTGACATTTTATCGATGCGTAGTATTCCTCGAAGCCTTCACTCGCGCCATCGATGATAAAAATGCATTTTTTTCTTCCTTGGGGTATCAATGTAAATCGGTTTGCGGACTTTACATGCAGCGTAGAGACACGTGAAAAAATTTCACGTAAGCCGACAAGCGTAAAGTTGCATTTGCTAAAAATTCTCATATCCATGGTGTTTTGACTTTATGAGTTTATTTAAAAAAAACATATCTCAAATATTGTTGTCAATATTGCGCTCGTCGGGTTAGTCATCCAAAAATCACTGTGAAATAATCTGAAATATTTATCTGTTTTACGGATCCACTATCTCAAAAATAGGACTAAAGAAAATAACCATCCTATCTCAATGATAAAATTGACAAATTTCTACAACTCTCGCGTGGCTATCATATCAAATTTAGGGAATTTTCCTATTAAAAAATATAATGTATTGAAAATACAGTGTGTTACGCTATTTAATTAATAGGTATTGGCGAAAAGATTAATTAGTATAATTGATTGAATTTTTATTATTAATTACTTTTGTTTATTTTAATAATGGTGGGGTATTGATGAAGGTCAACATCTGTTATTTCTTATGCCGTCAGAAGGGGCATCATCGTTATTATGAATTATCCCTATAGGTTAAATGGTCTTTCTGTTAAGGACAAAATAATAACGTAGGCGCAACAATCCCTTCAGCAGATAATTGCAGCGATGTACCGATGTGATACTTCGCTGCGGTGAGTGTATCGGTTAGGTTACTTGCCTGCGGCGATACGATCGCGAATATGTTGCGCGCGTTCTTCGGCGGCAGGGTGTGAATCAAACATACTGCTTTGTCGGCCCGCATCCAGTTTGGCCAATTTTTCAAAGCTGCTGGCTAACCCCTGCTGGTCGATGTTACGCCGTTTTAGCAAGTCGAAAGAGTAGTCGTCGGCCTGACGCTCTTGCGTTTGAGAAAACTGAGCATTCACCAACTGTTCTCCCATATCAGCCAACTGGGATTGTGATAACGAGGTTGCCATGCCGCCTGCCGAGGCGACGGCAGTGCGGGCCGCGCTGGTGGCATAGGCCACCTGCATCGCCTTACGGCTATGACCTAAGGCCACATGCCCCATTTCATGCCCCAGCACCCCTTCGACTTCATTGTCCGTCATGATATCCATCAATCCGCTGTAGACGCGAATGCAGCCATTGGCCATTGCCCAGGCATTCACGTCTTTAGTCAGGTACACCTTATAGTTAGCGGGAGTGCCATTGATGTCGTGCCCGAGCGCATCGGCGATGCTGTTCAGTCGTTTCGTATAGCTGCTATCGGCGGGGGCGATGTTGGCCTCTTTATCCATTTGTGCACAAGACTGTTCGCTGAGCGTTTTGACTTGCGCATCGCTCAGTGTTGCCGCCTGAAACGCCTGCACCCCAGATTGCATCAGCGTGTTGTTATCCAGATTTTGACAGCCGCTCAGCAGGCTGGTGATAGTCAGAGCTAACAGCGGTATTCTGATCCTCATACCCTTATTTTCCTCACTGGTTTCTAGACACATGCAGGTTCTGCTGACGGTAAGGCAGAAACGATGTTCTTTTTAATCGACCACTATGATGAAACTCGGTTTCAAAATAGAGGAAAGCGAATGGTCTTAATATCGGAAAACGGCGAATTCACTCGCACTTTCAGCAGGGTTTGTTGCATGTATGATAGTTAAAATCCTGTTTGGCGCAAAATAGCCATGAAATCCTGTTATTTCGCCAATGGTTCCATGTGCAATCGCCTGCATTTTCATGTACATTTATAGCCATCTCTCTTTGGTCTTCCTGGCTAACGTATTGATTGTTAAACGTATGTTTGGCAAGACATCTGTTCAATCCGATCTGGAGTAAAGCATGTCCTCTCGTAAAGAACTTGCCAACGCAATCCGTGCACTCAGCATGGATGGCGTGCAAAAAGCCAAATCCGGTCACCCGGGCGCACCCATGGGTATGGCAGATATCGCCGAAGTCCTGTGGCGCGATTACCTTAATCACAACCCGGCTAACCCGCACTGGGCCAACCGCGACCGTTTCGTTCTCTCCAACGGTCACGCTTCCATGCTCATCTACAGCCTACTGCACCTCACCGGCTACAACCTACCGATTGAAGCGCTCAAGAATTTCCGCCAACTGCATTCCAAAACCCCGGGGCACCCGGAGTACGGTTACACCGACGGCGTGGAAACCACCACCGGCCCACTCGGGCAGGGTATCGCCAACGCGGTCGGCATGGCCCTGGCGGAACGCACGCTGGCGGCGCAGTTCAACCGCCCGGGTCACGATATCGTTGACCACTTCACCTACGTGTTCATGGGTGATGGCTGCATGATGGAAGGCATCTCCCATGAGGTGTGCTCGCTGGCCGGTACCCTGAAGCTGGGCAAGCTGGTGGCGTTCTATGATGACAACGGCATCTCCATTGACGGTCACGTGGAAGGCTGGTTTATCGATGACACCGCAGCACGCTTTGAAGCGTACGGCTGGCACGTGGTGCGTGGGGTCGACGGCCATGACGCCGATGCCATCACCCGCGCTGTCGAGCAGGCGCGCGCGGTAACGGACAAACCGTCTCTGCTGATGTGCAAAACCGTGATTGGTTTTGGTTCACCGAACAAGGCCGGCACGCACGATTCCCACGGTGCGCCGCTGGGTGACGCTGAAGTGGCCGCTTCACGCGAACAGCTGGGCTGGAAATACCCGCCGTTTGAAATCCCTGCTGACATCTATGCCGCCTGGGATGCCAAGGCGGCTGGCGCACAGAAAGAAAGTGCCTGGCGCGAGACGTTTGCCGCCTATGCCAAGGCCTATCCGGAACTGGCTGCCGAATTCAAACGCCGCACCGTTGGCGACCTGCCGACCAACTGGCAGGCTGATGCTCAGAAATTCATTGAAGCGCTGCAAGCCAACCCGGCGAAAATTGCCAGCCGCAAAGCCTCGCAGAACGCGCTGGAAGCCTACGGCAAGCTGCTGCCGGAATTCCTCGGCGGCTCTGCCGACCTGGCACCGAGCAACCTGACCATCTGGTCCGGCTCGGTCTCGCTGGATAAAGACCCGGCAGGCAACTACATCCACTACGGGGTGCGCGAGTTCGGCATGACCGCCATCGCCAACGGTCTGGCGCTGTACGGCGGCTTCCTGCCGTATACCGCGACCTTCCTGATGTTTGTGGAATATGCCCGTAACGCGGTGCGTATGGCCGCACTGATGAAAATCCGCAGCATCTACGTCTATACCCATGACTCCATCGGTCTGGGTGAAGACGGCCCGACGCACCAGCCGGTAGAGCAAATGGCGAGCCTGCGCGTGACACCAAACATGAGCACCTGGCGTCCGGCGGATCAGGTAGAAACCGCGGTGGCCTGGAAATACGCCATCGAGCGCAAGGATGGCCCGACAGCGCTGATCCTGTCGCGTCAAAACCTGGCCCAACAGGCACGCACCGCGCAGCAACTGGCGGACGTGGCGAAAGGCGCTTACGTGCTGAAAGACAGCGACGGCCAGCCGGACCTGATCCTGATTGCTACCGGTTCAGAAGTGGAACTGGCGGTGGCGGCTTACGACGTGCTGAGCGCACAGGGCCACAAGGTACGTGTGGTTTCCATGCCGTCCACCGATGCGTTCGACAAGCAGGAAGCGGCCTACCGTGAAGCGGTGCTGCCGAAAGCGGTGAGCGCCCGCGTGGCGATCGAAGCGGGCATTGCTGACTACTGGTACAAGTATGTCGGCCTGAACGGGGCGATTGTGGGCATGACGAGCTTCGGCGAATCGGCTCCGGCGGAAAAACTGTTCGAGGTGTTTGGCTTTACGGTGGATAACGTGGTGGCAAAGGCCAGCGCGCTGCTGAAGTAAGTCTTCGGGTTTAATCGTATAAAACGGCGTCTGTTAGACGCCGTTTTTTTATGCCTGATTTACTTCCCCAACTGCCGGGAGATATGGGCAGCGGTGCGGCACAGTGGGTCGATAATCCATTCCAGCTTTGCCGGGTCGATATCCAGCACCGTGCCAACCGCACTGATGGCGGCAATGACCTGCCCACTGCTGTCGGTTATCGGCGCGGCAAGGCAGCGGATATTAACGATATCTTCTTCATTATCAAACGCCCATCCCTGCTGACGAACACCGATGAGATGCTGGCGATAGGCGTCTGGCGAGGTGAGCGTACTGGCTGTTTTCGTTTGCCAGCCGATATGGCTGAGCTTTTTTTCCAACGCCTGTTCCGGTAACCAGGCAAGCAGCACCTTGCCCAGCGAGGAGCTGTGCAGTGACAGGCGTTTTCCTACCCAGGTGTTGACCTGAATGCTGCTGTTGCCTTCAACCTTCAAAAGATAAACCGCTTCGCTCCCTTCCATCACGCCCAGATGGCACGTTAACTGAAGTTCCTGTGCCAAGGCCTTCAACGCGGGTAAGGCAAATTCTTCAATGCGTCGTTGATTTGCTGCGATGGTGCCCAGTTCAAACAGCTTCAGCCCCAGAATATATCCCCCCTGCACCGGTTGCTGCTGTAAGGCACCCAGTTGGCACAGCGTGGTGACCAGGTGGTGGCAACTGCTGCTGGGAAGTCCCAGGCGGTCTTTTATCGCTGTCAGGTTAAGCCCCGGTTCCTTGGCAATCAGATTGAGTATTGCAAACCCTTTGGTTAACGCCGGTGCGGTGGATTTTGTCGCGAGAGAAAGGGCATCGCTAGCGTCAACGGGTGCATGTGCTTCTGGGGTGTCAGCTGCATTTTTCTCAATGATTTGAGACGTGACGCAGGTTTCTGGCTTTTTTTTCATCTTGTGCACCTTATTGTTGGCCACTATACTGACTTTAAATTCCATATATAAAAAATGATTTCCATATGTGGAAAATATAGCGAGCGGATAGGATGCTGTCAACACATTAGATAGCGCTTGTTACACGCTGTCAGCCATTCGCTACAGAAAGTGATATCGGGATACCGTTTTTTTTAGATCCAAGGTGATGCTCAGCCAGGGTTCACACCAGTGAAAGCAGTTAATAACTACGGAGTCGTTATGAAAAAGTATGCCTTAGTGGGGACGGGGGGCCGCTCCGGTCTGTTCCTGACCGCAATAGCGCGTGATTACCGCCAGGAAGGTCGTCTGGTCGCCTTTTGCGACAGCAACCAAACGCGAATGGATTATGCCAACGCCATGATTGGCGAGTTTGAGCATCAGTCCGTGCCAACGTACAAGGCGGATGAATTCGATAAAATGATCGCGGAAACGCGTCCTGATTTCGTCATCGTCACTTCCATTGATCGTACGCACCATCACTATATTGTGCGCGCCATGGAACTGGGCTGTGATGTTATCAGTGAAAAACCCATGACCATTGATGAAGAGAAGTGTCAGGAAATTATCGATGCCGTCGCGCGCACCGGGCGTAGCCTGCGCGTTACCTTTAACTACCGTTATGCACCACACCACAGCAAGATTCGCGAGCTGATTGCCGCCAACATTATCGGTGAAGTGTATTCCGTGCATTTTGAATGGCTGCTGAACACCGAGCACGGCGCAGATTATTTCCGCCGTTGGCACCGCGACAAACGTAACAGCGGTGGTCTGTTAGTCCATAAATCCACACACCATTTCGATCTGGTCAATTTCTGGCTCAACTCTGAACCGGAAACCGTCTATGCACAGGGCGATTTGCGTTTCTACGGCAAAGCCAATGCGGAAGAGCGCGGCGTGACCGAGTTTTATAACCGCTCCCATGGTAGCGAGGCGGCGGCCAACGACCCCTTTGCCTTGCACATGAAAGACAGCAAGCAACTGACCTCGCTGTACCTCAACGCCGAGCATGAAGATGGTTATTACCGCGATAAGAGCGTGTTTGACGATGGCATTAATATCGAAGATACGCTTGGCGTGATCGTGCGCTACAAAAGCAAAGCCATCATGACCTACTCGCTGAATGCTTATCTGCCGTGGGAAGGGCTGAACGTGGTGTTTAACGGCAGCCGCGGTCGTATCGAGATGAAACTGGTCGAGAAATCCTACGTTAACGGCGGCGGCAAAAAATCAGACGAAGGCGCACTGCGCGGCTGTGAAATCAAAGTGTTCCCGATGTTTGACGAGCCGTATGTCGTCCCCGTGGTGCAAGGCGTTGGCGGGCACGGCGGCGGTGATGATGTGATGCTGCGCCATCTGTTTGGTATCTCGGAACCCGATCCGCTAAACCGTGCTGCGGATTATCAGGATGGCGCACTTTCCATTCTGACTGGTATCGCGGCCAACCGCTCTTTACGTACTGAATTACCTGTGCGGATTAAGGATCTGGCGGTAAAACTGCCACCGCGTAAATAGGTGGTTATTTAACATGATGGCCCTCTATCCCCGTCATACTTCAAGTTGCAGGTGCGTTGGCTGTGTTTATTCACCCGAATCACTTACTTGAGTAAGCTCATCGGGATTCATTCGCTTGCCGCCTTCCCGCGACTGGAATTATTTAGGGTATAACCAGAGGGTCAATCTTACACTGGGGGATATATCGGAGGAAATGGATAGCCAATTATACCCTAAATAATTCGAGTTGCATGCGCGTTGGCTGCACTCGCTTACCCGAATCACTTACTTATGTAAGCTCATCGGGATTCGCTCCCTTGCCGCCTTCCTGCAACTCGAATTATTTAGGGTATAGCGATTTTAAGAACAGATCTTTATCCGCACCCTACACGCAGTGAGTCCTAATACGTCTTCATCATATGACTCTGCGGATAAATGCCTGACATTGCCAATACGTATCAATGATGGAGAATGATATAAATGAAAATGAAAAAGCTCCTGCGTTATTCCGCTTTATTGATGATGTTGTCGCCAGCGCTGAGCCACGCTGACACTGAAATGCGTTTTTCATGGTGGGGAGGGAACCAACGCCATGAAGCGACACGCGCCACCATCGATCAGTATAAAGTGCAACATCCAACCGTTACGATAAAAGCAGAGCCAAGCGGGTGGGATGGCTATCTTTCCCGCGTCAGTACTCAGCTCGCGGGTTCAACAGAACCTGATGTGATGCAGATTAACTGGAACTGGTTAGAGCTTTTTTCCAAAAATGGTGAAGGGTTTTACGATCTGAATAAATTGTCTCAGTACATAGACCTGAGCCAGTTTACCGATCAGGGCAAAAACCTGGTAACACGCGGTGGAAAACTGAACGGTATTCCTATCGCGCTAACTGCTCGTTTAATGTATTACAACGCCAACGTCTGGCAGCAGGCAGGGTTGGAATATCCGCAAACCTGGGATGATATCCTGAAAGCTGGTCCGGTATTTAAAAGCAAACTGGGGGATGAATACTATCCGTTCTTCCTCGGCGCGGTGGATACCTCGATTCTGACCTTCCTCAATTCGTACATGGTGCAGAAATACAACATCGCCATGATCGATGAAGAGAAAAAACAGTTTAATTACACCCCGGAACAGTGGCTGGAATTCTTTGGCTTGTATAAAAAGCTGGTGGATAACCACGTTATTCCTTCCATGAAGTATTTCACCGCCTTTGGTAAAGCCAACGCCTGGGAGATTCGCCCGTGGCTGGAAGGCAAACTGGGTGGCACCTACATCTGGACCACTGAAGGCACTTACGCTGACAGCCTTAAGGCGCCGTCACAGCTGGTGCTGGGACCGTACCCGATGCTGCCTGGGGCGAAAGATTCCGGTTTGTTCTTTAAACCTTCACAGATTTTTTCTATCGGGAATAACACCAAAAACCCAGAAGAAGCGGCCAAGTTCATTAACTACATGCTTAACGATCCTGCTGGCATCAAAACCATGGGTCTGCAACGCGGTATTCCGCTGAGCAAAATCGCTGTCGCGACGTTGGAAAAAGAGGGCATCTTGAAAAGCGGTGATATTCAGGCGCAGTCGTTGGAGCAAGTGAATAAGCTGTCTGGTGATGTAAAAGTTTCCTCTTATTTTGAGAACCAAAAACTGCTGTCGGTATTCCTGGATTATCTCCAGCAATATGATTACGGAAAACTGTCTATCGAAGACGTTGCGACCGGTTTCCCGAAAGCAGGTGAACGTGTACTGAAAAGAATCATCTGATGGTATTTGATAAAATCTGACAGAAAACACTGATTTTCTGCAAAAAAATAATGCCGGGCGTAGGCAGTACCTTCACCCGACGACAAGAGTACTTTTTTAATTTGTTACGCACGTTCCCGCTGATATGAGTCAATCAGCGGGGATATTCAACACCAGGGCTTTTATTTGTAACAGGGTAAATAACATTACTCTGTTACATCTCAACAGGTAAGTACCCATGAATGAAAACAAGCTATTGGGTCTGGCCTATGTCTCACCCTATATTATAGGGCTGTTGATATTTACGGCATTCCCCTTTGTCTCATCGTTTGTACTGAGTTTTACTGAATATGATTTAATGAATCCGCCCGTATTTAACGGGGTGGAAAACTACCGTTATATGCTGACAGAGGACGCCTTGTTCTGGAAATCCATGGGCGTAACCTTTGCCTATGTTTTTCTGACCATTCCGTTAAAACTGGCGTTTGCATTAGGCATTGCGTTCGTTCTTAACTTCAAGCTGCGCGGCATCGGTTTTTTCCGTACCGCCTATTATATTCCGTCAATTCTCGGCAGTAGCGTGGCGATTGCCGTGCTGTGGCGCGCCCTGTTTGCCATTGATGGACTGCTGAACAGTTTCCTTGGCATTCTCGGCATTGAAGCGGTGAACTGGCTGGGTGAACCGTCGCTGGCGCTGATGTCAGTGACCCTATTGCGCGTCTGGCAGTTTGGTTCCGCGATGGTGATCTTCCTGGCCGCATTGCGAAACGTGCCGCAATCGCAGTACGAAGCGGCGATGATTGACGGTGCCACCAAATGGCAGATGTTCATCAAAGTGACCGTGCCGCTGATTACGCCGGTGATCTTCTTTAACTTTATTATGCAGACCACCCAGGCGTTTCAGGAGTTTACCGCGCCCTATGTGATAACCGGCGGTGGCGTTTAAATCATCGAAATACTGGGTGTTCTACTCTGCTGATAAAGGGGGCAAAAATGGCTGATTTACCTCAAAGCCACGCGGGTATGTCGTCCGCTGAAGCGATTGCCGCGGCAGAAGTGCGCCGGACGTTACGCCGTGAAAAATTCAATGCCAGCATCCGCTACACCATCCTGCTGATTGTCGGTCTGTTGATGCTCTATCCGCTGGTGTGGATGTTCTCGGCCTCCTTTAAGCCGAACCACGAGATCTTTACCACGCTGGGGCTGTTGCCGGAGAATCCCACCAGTGACGGCTTTGTGCGTGGGTGGAAAACCGGTACTGAATATAATTTTGGTCATTACATGCTGAATACCTTCAAGTATGTGATCCCGAAAGTCATACTGACCATTATTTCCTCCACTATCGTGGCCTACGGTTTTGCCCGTTTTGAAATTCCGTGGAAGAACTTCTGGTTTGCCACGCTGATCACCACCATGTTGCTGCCCAGCACCGTGTTGTTGATTCCGCAATACATCATGTTCCGTGAAATGGGCATGCTGAACAGCTACATGCCGCTCTATATTCCGCTGGCCTTTGCCACGCAGGGTTTCTTTGTCTTCATGCTGATCCAGTTCCTGCGCGGTGTACCGCGTGATATGGAAGAGGCCGCCCAGATCGATGGTTGTAACTCCTTCCAGGTGCTGTGGTATGTAGTCGTCCCGATCCTCAAACCGGCCATTATTTCTGTGGCGTTGTTCCAGTTCATGTGGTCCATGAACGACTTTATCGGTCCGCTGATCTACGTCTATAGCGTGGATAAGTACCCGATTGCACTGGCGCTGAAAATGTCCATCGACGTGACGGAAGGCGCGCCGTGGAATGAAATTCTGGCGATGGCGAGTATCTCTATTCTGCCGTCCATCATTATTTTCTTCTTTGCTCAACGCTACTTCGTACAGGGCGTCACCAGCAGCGGAATTAAAGGTTAATTGAGGATTTATCATGGCTGAAGTTACGTTTAATAAACTGGAGAAAGTGTACTCCAACGGTTTCAAAGCGGTGCATGGCATCGACCTGACCATCAAAGACGGTGAGTTCATGGTGATTGTCGGGCCCTCGGGTTGTGCAAAATCAACGACCCTGCGCATGTTGGCGGGGTTGGAAACCATCAGCGGCGGTGAAGTACGTATCGGCGAACGCATCGTGAATAATCTGGTGCCGAAAGATCGCGGTATTGCGATGGTGTTCCAGAACTATGCGCTCTATCCCCATATGACGGTGCGTGAGAATCTGGCGTTCGGCCTGAAGTTGGCAAAATTGTCGAAAGAGAAGATCGACGAACAGGTTAACGAAGCGGCTAAAATTCTGGAACTGGAAGAGCTGATGGATCGTCTGCCGCGCCAGTTGTCCGGTGGTCAGGCGCAGCGCGTCGCCGTCGGTCGCGCTATTGTCAAAAAGCCGGATGTGTTCCTGTTTGATGAACCGTTATCCAACCTGGACGCCAAGCTGCGTGCCTCGATGCGTATCCGCATTTCTGACCTGCACAAGCAGTTAAAGAAAAGCGGTAAACCCGCGACCAGCGTCTACGTCACCCACGACCAGACCGAAGCGATGACCATGGGCGACCGTATCTGCGTGATGAAACTGGGCCATATCATGCAGGTGGATACGCCAGACAACCTGTATCACTACCCGAAGAACATGTTCGTGGCGGGGTTTATCGGTGCGCCGGAGATGAACATCAAACCGAGCAAACTGGTGGAGCGGGACGGGCAGGTGGCATTGGTGGTGGGAAATTCCACGCTGGCACTCAATGCTTCGCAGCAGGACAAGGTCAAAGCCTACCTCGGTCAGGACGTGTTTTTTGGCGTGCGCCCGGAATATGTCAGCGTCTCATTAACCCCGTTTGCGGAAAGCCATTCTCAGGGAGAATTGATTCGCGTGGAAAACATGGGCCACGAATTCTTTATGTATCTGAAGGTGGATAATTTCGAATTGACCTGCCGTATGACTTCCGAACAGGCCAGAGTGATTATCGCCAGCGCGATGCATAAAACGGTCTATTTCCAGTTTGACATGGATAAGTGCCATATCTTTGACGCGAAAACGGAACGAAATATTTCGCTGGCGTAGATAACGTGCACCAAGTGCCGATGGCTTAACAGCCAAATAATGCCATCAGCAGGATAATAGATTTTCGGTTGTATTTTTGGGTAAGGCATACGGGCCATTAAGGAGTTCCCATCATGTCGCTTAACGTTATCTTTAATAGCGCAGATCCCGGCATCTACAATATCAAAACACACGCGGAAGGCCCGGCTGGGGCGCTGCCGTTAACGCCAGAAATGCTGGTGGATTCACCCAGCGGCAATATTTTTGGTTTAACGCTGAATGCGGGAATGGGGTGGGACCCAAACCGCCTGCTCGGCACCGAAGTGCTAATCCTCGGTACGCAAGGGGGGATTCGCGCAGAGGATGGTCGTCCGATTGCGTTGGGATATCATACCGGGCACTGGGAAATCGGCTTGCAGATGCGCGCCGCCGCTGAAACCATCGCGAAAGAGAATGGCGTGCCGTTTGCCGCTTATGTCAGCGATCCCTGCGATGGCCGTTCGCAGGGGACAACCGGCATGTTTGACTCCTTGCCCTATCGCAATGACGCCGCCATGGTGTTTCGGCGGTTGATTCGCTCCTTGCCGACCCGCAAAGCGGTGATTGGCGTGGCAACCTGTGACAAAGGCTTGCCCGCGATGATGATTGCGCTGGCGGCAACGCATCATTTACCGACGATTATCGTGCCCGGCGGCGCAACGTTGCCGCCGACGCACGGTGAGGATGCCGGAAAAATTCAGACGATTGGTGCTCGCTTTGCCAACCAGGAACTGAGCCTGAAAGAGGCTGCCGAACTGGGGTGTCGGGCTTGTGCCTCTCCGGGGGGCGGCTGTCAGTTCCTCGGTACTGCCGGCACCTCACAGGTGGTGGCCGAAGGGTTAGGGATGGCGTTGCCCCATTCGGCATTGGCACCCTCGGGGCAGGAAGTGTGGCTGGACATCGCCAGACAGTCTGCCCGTGCGGCACTGCTGATGCAGCTCAAGGGATTGACTACCAAAGATATTATCACCGACAAAGCCATTGAAAATGCGATGACGGTACATGCTGCGTTTGGCGGTTCAACCAACCTGTTACTGCATATCCCTGCGATCGCCTATGCGGCGGGCTGTAAAGCGCCGACCGTTGAGCAGTGGATGGCCATCAACCGTAAAGTGCCGCGCTTGGTTAGCGTATTGCCGAATGGACCTGACTACCATCCTACTGTCCGGGCCTTTATGGCCGGTGGTGTACCGGAAGTGATGTTGCATCTGCGCAAACTCGGGTTGCTGCATGAAGATGTGCTCACGGTGACGGGCGAAACGCTGGGCGACAATCTCGATGTATGGGAGCGCTCGGAGCGTCGACGCCGTTTCCGCGAATTGCTGGTGGCGTGTGACGGTGTTCAGCCTGATGAAGTGATCATGAGCCCTGAGCAGGCCAAGGCGCGCAGTTTGACCTCCACCATTACCTTTCCCTCCGGCAACATTGCACCGGAAGGGTCCGTGATTAAATCGACGGCGATCGATGCCTCGGTGGTGGATGAACAAGGCATTTATCGCCACACCGGCAAGGCCAAGGTGTTCACCTCGGAAAAAGCGGGGATTCGTGCCATCAAACACGGAGAGATTCAGGCGGGTGACATGATGGTAGTGATGGGCGGTGGGCCGTCGGGCACCGGAATGGAAGAGACTTACCAGCTCACGTCAGCGCTGAAACACCTCTCCTATGGCAAGTTCGTTTCACTACTGACCGATGCGCGTTTCTCTGGCGTATCCACCGGTGCCTGTATTGGTCATATTGGGCCGGAGGCCTTGGCGGGTGGGCCGATCGGCAAGCTGCGCGATGGCGACATTATCGAAATGATCATTGACCGTAATCAACTGGTTGGCTCCATCAACTTTATTGGTACAGAAGGGCACCCGTTGTCTCCCGAAGAGGGGGCTGTCGAGCTGGCGAACCGCCCGCTACATCCTGAATTACGGGCGCACCCCGATTTGCCCGACGATACGCGCTTATGGGCGGCTTTGCAGGCGGTCAGTGGCGGAACGTGGGCAGGTTGTATTTATGATACCGACAAGATCCTTGACGTTATCAATGCCGGTTTGAAAGCGTTAAAAGAGAATAACA
Organism: Symbiopectobacterium purcellii; assembly: GCF_019797845.1. Lineage (NCBI taxonomy): Bacteria > Pseudomonadati > Pseudomonadota > Gammaproteobacteria > Enterobacterales > Enterobacteriaceae > Symbiopectobacterium > Symbiopectobacterium purcellii. The sequence continues at coordinate 1,155,774 of NZ_CP081864.1, forward strand.
GCAATTAATTTTTAGTTTTAATTCGGGCGGCCCACTGCGCGCCCACCCTCATTATAGCAACGATATTTATTTTCCACATACGGAAAAAGGTGGTGACTTATGTTTAAAACACTTGCGGGTGTTATTCCTCCGGTTCCAACGATTCTTGATGCGCAAGGTCAATTTGATCCGGAAGGCATGGGAATATTAATTGAAAGATTAATCGACTCTGCCGTAAACGGTTTTTTATTTTTGGGGAGTGCGGGGGAGTTTGCCAATTTTTCGCAGGAGCAACGCAAGGCCATTGCTGAATTTTGCGTCGCAAAAGTCAATGGGCGAAAACCGGTTATTATCGGGACTGCATCCTGTTCCACGAAGGAAGCCATTGCATTAACGCAACACGCATCAGATATTGGTGCGGATGCGGTGATGATTGTGAATCCCTATTATGCGCTGATGTCCGATGAACGCCTTTATAATCACTACAAGTCTATTGCTGATGCGGTGGCTATTCCGCAGTTATTATATAACTTCCCGGCATTAACTGGACAAAACCTGTCTGTGGAATTGATTGGTCGTCTGGCAGATAACTGCGCCAATATTGTGGGCATCAAAGATACCGTTGATTGCATGAGCCATATTCGCCAGGTGATCACGGAAGTGAAAGACCGCCATCCTAATTTTCTGGTGTTCTGCGGCTTTGATGAATACGCCCTGGATACGCTGCTGCTCGGTGGCGATGGTGTGATCCCTGCCACCTCCAACTTTGCGCCGGAAATCACCTGTGGCATCTATCAGGCCTTTTTGGATAAGGACATGGTTGCGGTGCAAGCGCTGCTACGCCGTCTGGCCGTGTTATCGAAGATCTATACCCTGGAAGTGCCGTTTACCGGTCTGATAGAAAGAAGCGATTCGCCTCACCGGTTCGTCAATTTCTGCCGCCGTGTCCGCTCCCGCGACGCCGCCCAGCGCGGAAATGAAACAGCACTTAATCGCTCTGCTGCGTGAGGCGAATGTCGCCATTGGGGAATAACCTCCCCACGTTACAGAGATGTTGCTGCTAAGCGCGTCTCTGTAACCCAACCTTCAGGAAGAAACTCATGCTGGATAAATCAGTCATTACCGCAAAACTCGCCGCGTTATATGAGGAGATCATTGCCATTCGTGAGGATGATGCTTATCTCAAATCCATCGGTGCCTACGGTTCAGATATGTCTATCGAACTGTGGGACTGGTCGCAAGGCGTCGGGTTGTATGGCATATGGCGCTTGTACGAAGCGACTGGGGATCAGACTTATGTCGACTACCTGAGCGCCTGGTTTGAACGCCATCAGGCAGAGGCGGCAGTGAAGAATGTCAACCACGTCGCGCCGATGCTGACGCTGGTGTCGCTGTTGGAGCAGCAGGAACATGCACCCTGGCGCGCGCTGGTGAATGAATACGGTGAGTGGATAGCGCAGGACCTGCTGCGTACCGAAATGGGCGGGTTCGCCCATACCACGGCTACGCGCAATAATGAGGGACAACTGTGGGTCGATACGCTGTTTATGAGCGGCCTGTTCCACGTCAAGGCCGGACAACTGCTCAACAAGCCGGCTTATTGCGAAGACGTCATCTATCAGTTCTTGCTGCATACGCAATTTTTAAGTGACCCCATCAGCGGCCTGTGGCGGCACGGCTGGCATTTCACAGAAAAACACCATTTTGCCGGTGCGCTGTGGGGGCGGGGCAATGGCTGGGCGGCGATAACGGCGGTTGAACTGCTGGAATTGACGCGAGCAAGCCACTCTGCGTCGTCGCGTTTTATCGAACAGAACTTCTTGCGCCAGAGCGAAGCATTGTTGAGCGCTCAGGCGGAAAACGGCATGTGGCACACGCTGCTCAACGATCCGCACAGCTATCAGGAGTCGTCAGCCACAGCGGCGATGGCCTACGCCTTTCTGAAGGGGTATCGGCTCGGCATTCTCGATAGCCGCTTTGCCGATGCTGGTGTTAACGCCATTGCCGCACTGCTGGCGCGCATCGATCAACAGGGGCAACTGGCAGAAGTCTCTTCCGGTACTCCGGTGTTTATGACATTGCCAGAATATACCGACGTGCCGATTCGCCAGCGCTCCTATGGGCAATCATTGGCGATGCTGGCACTGGCAGAAATGTTGCGCCACCCTCATCTCTTGGATACTAAGCCCGTCTGATACGCCGGTTTGCATGGCAAGACGCCGTTTCTTGCCATGCCGATACCGCCTTTTCTTTGAACTGCGTCACTGTTCTGCAAGCGCCAGGGGCGATATATTTCTTTTGATGAAAATTTGCATTATGCTAGCTGAAGCGTTTCAGTTGGCGTAATTAGGGCGATTGATCCCGAACAGCGGCGAATTATCCCGCAGGTGGATCGTCAAGGGCAGGGGCGTTGCCCGAGAATAGTGTTACTAAACAGTTTATTCCGCTGTTGGTACTGATTATTCTATACAGCTTACCTATTCGAGTGTTCAGCTTGATACAGAGAATGCGATGACAATTCGTATTGCGATAAACGGTTTTGGTCGTATTGGCCGCAGTGTGTTACGGGCGCTGTACGAATCCGGACGCCGGGCCGATATTAGCGTGGTGGCGATCAATGAGCTGGCGAGCGCAGAAGGTATGGCGCACCTGCTTAAATATGACACCAGCCATGGACGCTTTGCCTGGGATGTACGCCAGGAGTGTGACCAGCTCTATGTGGGTGATGACGCCATCCTGCTATTGCATCAGCGTGAGATTGAGGGACTGCCCTGGCGAGAACTCGGCGTTGATGTGGTGCTCGATTGCAGCGGCGTCTATGGCAGTCGTGCGCACGGCGAAGCGCATCTGGCCGCCGGTGCCAAGAAGGTGCTGTTTTCTCACCCCGGCGCCAACGATATTGATGCCACCGTGGTGTTTGGCGTCAATCACACAATGTTGAAGCCAGAACACCACATTGTGTCTAACGCCTCCTGTACCACCAACTGCATTATCCCCATTATTAAATTGCTGGATGAATCGTTCGGTATTGAAAGCGGCACGGTCACCACCATCCACTCTTCAATGAACGATCAGCCCGTGATCGACGCATACCATAGCGATTTGCGCCGTACCCGCGCGGCCAGCCAGTCCATCATTCCTGTGGATACCAAACTGTCGGCAGGCATTACGCGTATCTTCCCGCAGTTTACTGACCGTTTTGAGGCGATTTCGGTACGCGTACCGACCATCAATGTCACTGCCATTGATTTGAGCGTGACGGTAAGACAAGCCGTAAATGTTAATGAAATCAATGCTATTTTTCAAAAATCAGCGCATGGGGCATTTCGTGGTATAGTTGACTATACGGAATTACCATTAGTTTCCGCTGATTTTAATCACGATCCGCACAGTGCCATTGTCGACGGTACGCAGACGCGGGTCAGTGGATCGCACCTGATAAAAACGCTGGTCTGGTGCGACAACGAATGGGGTTTCGCCAATCGCATGCTGGATACGACACGCGCGATGGTGGTCTGCGGTTTTTAGTTATATGTAATTGAATTGTCAGGGATTTTAATCTCGATCACACAACTTTATAAGAGAATCAACAAGAGGATTCACCATGTCTGTAATTAAGATGACCGATCTGGATCTGGCGGGTAAACGCGTACTGATTCGTGCGGATCTGAACGTGCCGGTTAAAGAAGGTAAAGTGACGTCTGATGCACGTATCCGTGCGTCGTTGCCGACCATTGAAAACGCCCTGAAACAAGGTGCGCGTGTCATGGTGACTTCCCACCTGGGACGCCCGACCGAAGGGGAATATAACGAAGAATTCTCCCTGCTGCCGGTTGTTAACTATCTGAAAGATAAAATTTCTTCTCCGGTTCGTCTGGCGAAGGATTATCTGGATGGCGTTGATGTTGCCGAAGGTGAGTTGGTGGTTCTGGAAAACGTTCGCTTCAACAAAGGCGAGAAGAAAGACGACGAAGAGCTGTCGAAGAAATACGCGGCGTTGTGCGACGTGTTCGTGATGGATGCCTTTGGTACGGCACACCGTGCGCAGGCTTCTACCCACGGTGTGGGCAAGTTTGCTGATATCGCCTGTGCAGGCCCGCTGCTGGCAGACGAACTGGAAGCGCTGGGTAAAGCGCTGGGTAACCCGGCGCGCCCGATGGTGGCAATCGTCGGCGGTTCTAAAGTGTCTACCAAACTGACCGTGCTGGGCTCATTGTCCAAAATCGCTGACCAACTGATCGTGGGCGGCGGCATCGCCAACACCTTCGTGGCAGCACAAGGTCACAACGTGGGCAAATCGCTGTACGAAGCGGATCTGATCCCTGAAGCGAAAAAACTGCTGGAAACCTGCGATATGCCGGTTCCGAGCGACGTGCGTGTAGCAACGGAATTCTCCGAAACCGCCACCGCAACCTTGAAGTCTGTTACTGCCATCAAAGATGATGAACAGATTCTGGACCTGGGTGATGTGTCCGCTGAGCGTCTGGCTGATATTCTGAAGAATGCCAAGACTATCCTGTGGAACGGCCCGGTTGGCGTGTTCGAATTCCCGAACTTCCGCAAAGGGACTGAAATCATCGCTCAGGCGATTGCAGACAGCGACGCGTTCTCTATCGCCGGTGGTGGCGATACGCTGGCCGCGATTGACCTGTTCGGTATTGCAGACAAGATTTCTTATATTTCTACCGGCGGCGGTGCCTTCCTGGAGTTCGTGGAAGGGAAAAAACTGCCTGCGGTAGTCATGCTGGAAGAGCGTGCTAAGCAGTAATGCCGCTTTGCCGGGGGTGTCACCCGGCAACCCGTTGCCCCCTCCTCGAGGGGGCAACGGTGGGTTCGGACGCTGTGCGTCCGGCCCGTAGTCAATTATCTCAACCCTCCACGGCCAACGAGACGGGACACGTAACATGTCTAAAATTTTTGATTTCGTAAAACCTGGTGTCATCACTGGCGATGACGTTCAGAAAGTTTTCGCAGTAGCAAAGGAAAATGGCTTTGCTCTGCCCGCAGTCAACTGCGTCGGTACTGACTCCGTCAATGCGGTGCTGGAAGCGGCAGCGAAAGTTCGCGCACCGGTTATCGTTCAGTTCTCTAACGGGGGGGCTGTATTTACCGCAGGTAAAGGCCTGAAAGCGGAAGGTCAGAAAGCCGCTATCCTCGGTGCCATCTCTGGCGCACAACACGTTCACCTGATGGCTGAACACTACGGCATTCCTGTTATCCTGCACACTGACCACTGCGCGAAGAAACTGCTGCCCTGGTTGGATGGCCTGCTGGAAGCCGGTGAAAAACACTTTGCTGCAACCGGCAAACCGCTGTTCTCCTCCCACATGATTGACCTGTCGGAAGAGTCTCTGGAAGAAAACATCGAGATTTGCAGCGAATACCTCAAGCGCATGGCAAAAATCAACATGACGCTGGAAATCGAACTGGGTTGCACCGGCGGTGAAGAAGATGGCGTGGACAATAGCCACCTTGATAACTCCGCACTCTACACCCAGCCGGAAGATGTGGCTTACGCCTACGAAAAACTGCACGCCATCAGTCCGCGTTTCACTATCGCGGCATCGTTCGGTAACGTGCATGGCGTATACAAACCGGGTAATGTGCAACTGACGCCGAAAATCCTGCACAACTCGCAGGAATATGTCTCCAAGAAATTCAACCTGCCGCACAACAGCCTGGACTTCGTATTCCACGGCGGTTCCGGCTCTACGGCAGAAGAGATCGCCGAAGCGGTGAGCTACGGTGTGATCAAAATGAACATCGACACCGATACCCAATGGGCAACCTGGGAAGGCGTGCTGGCGTATTACAAAAAGAACGAAGGCTACCTGCAAGGGCAGTTGGGCAACCCGGAAGGCGCAGACAAACCGAACAAGAAGTACTACGATCCGCGCGTTTGGCTGCGTGCTGGCCAGGCAACCATGGTGGCTCGTTTAGAAAAAGCGTTTAAAGAACTGAACGCGATCGACGTACTGTAATCTATATTAATAAGTGCATTGATAGACAATGCATGAAAATAAGATGCTCCTTTTATCAGGAGCCTTATTTTTTTCTGGCCTGCTTTGTGGCTATTTTGGGTGTGAACCATCCCTTTCAAAGGGTGAAATGCAAAAAAGGGGAGAGTGCAAATGGAAGAACTGGATGTAACCGAAAGCCTGAGCCGTATGGGGCAATGGGTGGTCAATAACGAGGCCTTGCTGATTCAGTATGCGGTGAACGTGGTAGCCGCCATTATCATTTTGCTCATCGGCCTGTTGGTCGCGCGTGTGGTCTCTAAGGGCATCAGCAGAGTGATGGTGGCGCGGGGCATTGATACCACCGTGGCGGATTTCCTCGCGGCACTGGTACGTTATGGCATTATTGCCTTTACGCTGATTGCAGTATTGAGCCGCATTGGCGTGCAAACCGCCTCGGTGATCGCGGTGCTGGGCGCCGCGGGCTTGGCGGTGGGTTTGGCGCTGCAAGGCTCGCTGTCAAACTTCGCTGCGGGGGTGCTGTTGGTGATGTTCCGCCCGTTCCGTACCGGTGAATTTGTCGATCTGGGCGGGGTTTCTGGCACGGTGACACAGGTGCAGATCTTCTCCACCACGATGCGCACGCCAGATGGCAAAATCATCGTCGTTCCCAACGGGAAAATCATTGCTGGCAATATCATTAACAGCAGCCGTGAGCCAGACAGGCGCACCGAAATTATCGTTGGCGTGGCCTATGATGCTGATATTGACCAGGTAAAAACGGTGTTGGGGAATATCGTCGCGGCAGATAAGCGCATTCAGCATGATCGTGGCGTCACCATTCGTTTGAATGAAATGGCGGCATCGACACTGAATTTTGTCGTGTGGGTCTGGACGACTAACGGCGATGCCATGGCGGTGAAATGGGATCTGTTAGAAAGTTTTAAACGGGCGCTGGATGAGCACCAGATCGGCATACCCTATCCGCAAATGGATGTGCATTTGCATCAAACCTCGTCAACATCAACGAATACGTAATTTTCGTTAGTCCTTTTTAGGCATCCGGTGCTAAGCGCACGGATGCCTAAACGCTTTCACTCGAAAAGCAAAAAAACAGCCTGTGTATCGACCTACCCTAACCGTTGTTATTGGTTGATATGCGTCGTGTTATGAAACTTGATAAAACCCTGTATCCCCACACCGTGGCAATCGCGATTTTTGCCATCTCTCTGTTGTACACCGGGAATCGGCTTTTCTCCCTACAAAGCCAGGCCGTGCTGGCGATTGAGACGTTTCAATCCTTATGGCTGCTGTTTGGTGCGCTGTTCACCTGGTGCTACATCAGGCCGTTACGGTGCGAGACGGATGATAAGTCGTTTTGGCTGTGGAGCATCAGTTGGTGGATCTTACTGTTTGGCCGGGGGATCAGTTGGGGGCGGGATTATTTTCCGGATGAACCTAAGCTCTACTTTCGCATTATCTCCATCGTGCTGATTGGGGTGACGGCCTGTGCGCTGCTGTTGCCCGTGATTCGTCGAGAGATTATTCGCCGTTTTCGGCAAGAACGCCTGCCGGTGTGGGATATCGTCTTGTTGGTGCTCTATTTCGTTATCGTCGATACCATCGAACATCACCGATTATTCGCGTTTCTCTTTGTCTACGACACCGCGCGTACGGATTTGCTGGAAGAGCTGTTTGAACTGCCGTTTATGTTTTCGCTGTTTGCTGTGGCTTTCCTGTTGCAACGTAATGACAAGCAGGCTGGCGCCAAAACGCTACCGGTCTCTCGTTCGGTATTGCATGATGTGCGAAATTAGATTTTATAATGAATAATTAGAATCTTCAATTTCAGTTAATGAGAAAACCCCCTTACACTCCCTCGAATTGTTCATTTGGGAGAGTGTAGAGAACCATGTTTGGCATGTATTGGCAGGGATTTTTTCTGGGCGCGGCGATGATTTTACCTCTGGGGCCGCAAAATGCTTACGTGATGAATCAGGGGATTCGACGTCAGTATCATCTGATGATTGCCCTGCTGTGCGCATTAAGCGATGTCATCTTGATTTGCGCCGGTATTTTTGGCGGCAGCGCGTTGCTGAGTCAGTCATCGCTGTTGTTGTCACTGATCACCTGGGGAGGCGTTGCCTTTCTGCTTTGGTATGGCTGGGGCGCGTTTAGCGTGGTCTTCAAGCGTCAGCTCGACGTGGTGAGCGTGGATATCGCACGGCAAAGCCGTTGGCGCGTTATCGCTACCGTGTTGGCGGTTACCTGGCTGAATCCGCATGTCTATCTGGATACTTTTGTGGTGCAGGGCAGCATTGGTGGGCAGATGGCACCCGATGCGCGCAGTTGGTTTGCCTTGGGATCTATTACTGCTTCCTTCCTGTGGTTCTTTGCATTAGCGCTGCTGGCCTCCTGGCTGGCACCGTGGCTGAACACGCCAAAAGCACAGCGCGTGATTAATGCCTTTGTTGGCGTCATCATGTGGAGTATTGCACTGCAACTCGCACACTCTGGTATGCAATAGTGTTGTAAGTTGACGTTTTTTTACGGTATTCCGGAATTCACCTATAGTTAAGCCAAGCCAGCCAGTGCACTATATTTATCAATAACGCCATGTTTATCTCTAGCCCTAAGCATATTCATTGCACAGGCGCACCGCCGTGATCGTGGCGTGCAACGGCGCACTATTAATGGAATCAGGAGAAACGACACTGTGAAGCTAAAAGCACTGGCGATAGCCGCCCTGTTAGGATTAAGTACGCTTCCACTGTCCGGTCAGGCTGCTGAATTGCCGAACGGACCGCACATCGTGACATCGGGCAAAGCGAGCGTGGATGCTACGCCGGATATTGCGAATCTGGCGATTGAAGTCAGCGTTTCATCGAAAGATGTGGCTGATGCAAAAAAGCAGGTGGACGATCGCGTGGCACAATATTTTGCCTATCTGGAAAAGCACGGTATTGAAAGGAAAGACATCAGCGCCGCCAACCTGCGTACCCATCCTGAATATGATTTTCTGAAAGATGGTCGTTCTGAATTGAGAGGGTATCGTGCGGTGCGCCAGGTGGCAGTAACGGTACGCCAGTTGGATCAGCTAAACGCTTTGTTGGACGGTGCGCTGCGCGCGGGGTTGACGGAAATCCGCGGCGTGGAGCTGGGGGTTGCCAACCCGGAAGCCTATCGAGATCAGGCTCGTCAACGGGCAATCGAAACGGCGACCAGTCAGGCGAAAGCACTGGCTACCGGGTTCAACGCCAAGCTGGGGCCGATTTACAGCATCCGCTATCAGGTTGCCAATTATCAGCCCGTTCCCATGGCCCGGATGTTTAAAGCGGCGGGCGTCGCGGCAGAAGCCGATGTGGCACAGACTTACGAGCAGCAAAGCATTCAGTTTGACGATCAGGTTGACGTGGTGTTCGAGCTGCAACCTAATCAGTAACGTCTTCTTAAAGGGCGCCTCAGGATTGGCGCAATACGCGATGCGCATGCGAGAGCAGGGCATCCGTCACCTTTCTCATCATCCGGCTCTCTGGCGCAAAGCGGTGCCAATAGAGCATGCGGCGCTGAAACAGGCCCGGTGTCAGATCGACCAGCTCGCTGTTTGCCAATTCTCTCTCAATTTGCAGGTGTGGGATCATACAGCAAGTGGTGCCTTGTCGCGCCAACTGTACGAATGCTTCTGACGAGTTAACGATATGGCAAGGAACGCTGCCGGGCGAGAGATCGAAATTCTGCTGCAAAAATGCCTGGTGCATGTCGTCCAGATGGTCAAAGGCAACCGCAGGAGCACGCAGCAACGCGGAGCGGGTCACGCCGTTCGGGAAGTAGCGTGCGGCAAAATCCGGAGAGGCGACAAACAGATAGTCTAACGCACCGAGTTTATCCACCAGACAGCTCGGCAACGGTTGCGGCTGGATACTGACGGCACCGACCACTTCACCACGACGCAAACGTTCTTGCGTGCGGGTTTCATCTTCCACTTGCAGATTAAGGCGAATAGGGGAATCGACCAGTACCGGTTGCAACGCCGGTAACAGCCAGGTTGCCAGACTGTCGGCGTTGACCGCCAGCGACAGCAACAGTGGGATATCGCTGCTGGCATCGTTGCCCAGCCACTCTTCTTCCAGCAACTCCACTTGATGCAACAGCGCCAGCAGTTTTTGTCCTTGTTCGGTGGGACGCGGTGGGATGGTTCTGACCAATAGCGGTTGTCCGAACAGGTTTTCCAACTGTTTGATGCGTTGTGAAACGGCGGATTGCGTGATGCACAATTTTTGCGCGGCGCGTTCAAATCCGCGCTCACGGATGACGGCATCCAAAGCCTGAAGTGTGCGATAGTCCTGTCGTTTCATGAAGGTGCCATTTCCTATGGATAAAACTTGGTCTTTGCACTATGCCACATTTTTCCGACGGAACACGCTAAAAATCTGTCCTATTTCACACTCATGGCCGAAAATAATCGGGTGGCGCGTGGCGATTGGGCGTCGTTTCCGGTGGCGCTTGCTCTATAATACGCCTCTCTCTTCTCACTGTAATTTGCAGGCACGATACAGACCATGACACAAGATGAACTGAAAAAGGCAGTCGGCTGGGCCGCGTTGGATTATGTCCGCCCGGATACGATTGTTGGGGTGGGGACGGGCTCAACGGCAGCGCACTTCATTGACGCGTTGGGTTCCATCAAACACCAGATTAAAGGCGCAGTATCCAGCTCCGTGGCATCTACCGAAAAGTTGAAAAGCTTAGGCATTACGGTATTCGACAGCAACGAGGTTGATGAACTGGATATCTATGTGGACGGTGCCGATGAGATTAACCCGCACATGCAAATGATTAAAGGCGGCGGCGCTGCGCTGACGCGTGAGAAGATCATTGCCGCTATTGCGCGTCAGTTTATCTGTATCGTCGATGCCACCAAGCAGGTGGATATTCTTGGCACATTCCCATTGCCCGTGGAAGTGATCCCCATGGCCCGCGCGTACGTGGCGCGTGAACTGGTGAAACTGGGCGGTCAGCCGGTCTATCGTCAGGGTGTGGTTACCGACAACGGCAACGTCATTCTGGATGTGCACAACCTCGATATCTCAGATGCCATTGCGGTAGAAAACCGTATCAATGGGATTGCGGGCGTGGTGACCGTTGGTCTGTTTGCTAACCGTGGCGCTGACGTTGCGTTGGTCGGTACTGCAGACGGGGTGAAAACCCTGAAGTAATTTCTCTCCTGCACATCGGGCGTTGGCATGAAGAGGCTAACGTCCGATTTTTTTTGCTTAAAAACCCTACCATTGTTAAAGTCTCACTTTTGGTACTTAATATCACTTTTTCTTATTTTGTTCCCTGCACATCTGGCGAGGCGACGCGTTATCCCTATTTTTTACTGTAAAAGGGTGTTTGTGACGCCGTTGGCAGCATCGGGGAAGCAATCGATTGTCTTGCTGCTGGCGTAATTTTTGTTATGTTGGCAGAGGCTGTTTGGCAAATGGGTTCATTGGCATCTGAAGTCTGAATATAAGGTCGGGAAATGGCAAAGGTATCACTGGAAAAAGACAAGATTAAATTCCTCCTGGTGGAAGGGGTTCACCAGAGCGCGTTGGAAAACCTGCGCGCAGCGGGTTACACCAACATTGAATACCATAAAGGTGCGTTAGATACGGAAGCGTTGAAAGCCTCCATTCGTGACGCGCATTTCGTCGGTTTGCGTTCCCGTACTCATCTGACGGAAGAAGTGTTTGCTGCCGCAGAAAAACTGGTTGCCGTGGGCTGTTTTTGCATCGGTACTAATCAGGTAGAACTGCCTTCTGCCACCAAGCGCGGCATCCCGGTGTTTAACGCCCCCTTCTCTAACACCCGTAGTGTGGCAGAGTTGGTGATTGGTGAAATGCTGCTGCTGCTGCGCGGCGTTCCGGCAGCTAACGCGAAAGCGCATCGCGGCGTATGGCATAAACTGGCTGTGGGCTCGTTTGAAGCGCGCGGCAAAAAACTGGGCATCATTGGCTACGGTCATATCGGCACCCAGTTGGGTATCCTGGCCGAAAGCCTGGGGATGCACGTCTACTTTTACGACATCGAGAGCAAATTGCCGTTAGGCAATGCTCAGCAGGTGCGTCACCTGTCCGAATTGCTGAACATGAGCGACGTGGTCAGCCTGCACGTTCCGGAAACGGCGAGCACCCAGAACATGATGGGCGCGGATGAACTGGCGCTGATGAAGCCGGGTTCTATCCTGATCAACGCCTCACGCGGTACAGTCGTCGATATCCCTGCATTGTGCGAAGTGCTGCGCAGCCAACACATTGCTGGTGCCGCGATTGACGTCTTCCCGCAAGAGCCAGCAACCAACAGCGACCCGTTTGTTTCCCCGCTGCTGGAGTTCGACAACGTGCTGCTGACGCCGCACATTGGCGGCTCCACTCAGGAAGCGCAGGAGAACATCGGTACGGAAGTGGCCGGTAAACTGGCGAAGTACTCTGACAACGGTTCGACGCTGTCAGCGGTTAACTTCCCGGAAGTTTCCCTGCCAGTACAGAGCGATCGCGCACGTTTGCTGCACATTCACGAAAATCGCCCGGGCGTACTGACGGCTATCAACACCATTTTTGCCGAGCAAGGTATCAACATTGCTGCCCAGTATCTGCAAACCAGCGCGGATATCGGCTATGTGGTGATCGACGTGGAAACCGATGCGGCGAATACCGCGCTGCAATTGATGAAGGCGATCCCTGGCACCATCCGTGCCCGCCTGTTGTTCTAAGTGCGCGTCGAGCGTTTACTGCCATGACAAACAGCCCCTTTTGGGGCTGTTTGCTTAAAGAGGCTGACCGCGCGAGGGTTTATAACGCGAGGGTTTATAGCGCGATAGTCACCTTACCGCGCATATGCCCTTCCAGCACTTTGGCGTGAGCCTGTTGCAGTGTTTCAACGCTTAACCCGTTCAGGACTTCACTGGCGGTGCCTTGCAGTTTGCCCGCGTCCACCAGATGTGCGACTTCTTGCAAAATTTTCCCTTGCTGTTCCATGTCCGGCGTTTGGTACATGCTGCGAGTGAACATGAATTCCCAATGCAGCGAGGCACTTTTACGCTTCAGTTCGTTCTGATCCAGCGGACGTTCGTTTTCCACGATAGTGCAAATTTTGCCCTTCGGTGCAATCAAGGAGCCTATCGCGCTCCAGTGGCCGTCGGTGTCGTTCAGGCAGAAAATATAATCCACCTGGGTAATGCCTGCTTTTTTCAATTCACTGACCAAATCACTATAATCAACCACAAGGTCTGCGCCGCGCTGACGGCACCATTCTGCTGAATCAGGACGGGATGCTGTAGCGATAACCTTTACCTCACTGCGCAGTGCCGCCAGTGAAATAGCCAGAGAGCCAACGCCGCCCGCACCGCCGATAATCAGCAGGTTTTTCCCTGCGTCAGCGTCTTGAATCTCCAGGTGTTCAAACAGTCCTTCCCAGGCGGTGAGTGCGGTCAGCGGTAGCGCAGCAGCAGCGGCCCAGTCGAGGGATACCGGTTTGTGCGCCACAATCCGTGCATCAATGAGCTGATGCGAGCTGTTGCTGCCAGCGCGTGTGATATCGCCCGCGTACCACACCTCATCGCCCACTTGAAAACCGCTGACGCGATCGCCAATGGCCAGTACGGTGCCACTGGCATCCCAGCCTAATACGCGCGGCTCTGCCAATCCGTTTTTACGCAACCCGGCATGGACTTTGGTATCGACGGGATTGATGGATACCGCTTTTACCTCAACCAGCAGATCGTGTGGGCCCGGTTGCGGTTGCGCTTGGGTAATGGCGATAAAACGTTCAGGATGTTGTGGGTCAACGGCAATAGCATTTACGGTCATGATCTGTTCCTCATTGTTTCGATGAGAAAAGTGTAGAACGAACTCATCGTGCTGATAAGATGGACAATCATTAACGAAGTGTTTGTTGTGGACGAACAATAATGTTTAAACCCTCCATGTTCAGGCAGTGGCAGGATATGGCGCTGTTTGCGCTGGTAGCCGAGTGTGGCAGTGTGACACAGGCCGCGCTTAAGGCTGGCATGGCCAAATCCAGCCTCAGCTTGCGTATCAGTCAGCTCGAACAGCAGCTTGGATTACGGCTGCTAAACCGCACTACGCGCAAGATAAGCCTGACGTTTGCTGGCGAGCGTTACCTGATCCATTGTCAGGAGATGACGCAGGCCAGTGAGCGTGCCGATCTCGCCATTCAACATTTGCGCGATAATCCGAGCGGACGGCTTCGCATCACCAGCCCGGCTGGTTTCGGTGCCACGCTGCTGGCGCGCTTGACCACCGAGTTTCAGCGCCGCTTTCCCGCCGTGTCTCTGGAAATTGCCATTTCTGACACGTTGGTGGATTTAGTCGATGAAGGCTTTGATGTGGCCTTTCGCACCGGCAAGCCGCTGGATTCTTCACTGATTGGCAGACCGCTGGGTGTGACGCCGCGTTATCTGGTGGCCTCACCGCACTATCTGGCGCGCCATCCGGCATTGGTGCACCCGCAGCAGCTTCAGTCTCATCAATGCATTGCCCATCGTGCCTGGGCGGAATGGGCCTTACAGCGCGGCAGTGAGGACTATCGTTGGCTGCTTCCGTTAACGCACACCACGGATAATCTGCTGTATGCCCGTGAATGTGCGATGGCGGGCGCGGGCATCACTCTGCTACCGGCATTTCTGGTGGATGGCGTCGATCTGTCCCAGCCCTTGGTGCGCGTATTGCCTGAATGGCGTGCAGAACCCAATGAACTCTATTTGGTTTATCCGAGCAGAAAGCTTAATTCTCCCGCCATGGCCTGCTTTATTGAGTTTGTGCTGCAACATGATGCGCTGGCGGAATATGTTACGCCGGCACCTTTTTCATCCTGATGGTGTGATACATCGCTTAATATGAAAATGTATTTCTTATTTTTAGAAATATAACACCACTTTATTTGAAGTGTGATTGTGATCACGGCCTTCAGGTGGATGTTTTCACGCCATTGCCGATAAAACATGAATCTGCCGATGTTTTTTTAGCAACGCCGAGGCTGTTTGTGATGCGTTGCGGAAGGGATATCCATACCAGCCGTTGTCGAAGTGAGAATAACAATCATGTCCGAGATAAAAGGAAATTCAGGTTATATCAATAACATCAGACTTGTTACGCTATTTATTAGTCTGTTAACGATAATTTTATTACTGTTCGCTATTTCCATCGGTACGGCGAGTTATTTTCTTAAACAGAGTAATGATGCATTAGACCGGGCCAATCTGGTTTCGGATGTGCGCGCGGTTATCAGCAGCAGCATGGATCAGCTGCGTGTTGCTCGCCAACTGCTGGTTCAGGCGGCGGCAACGCAACGCGTTGGTGATGCCGAAGGCTATAAAAGCGCACTGACGCTGGCGGAAAACCGGGTAAAAAGCTCACAAAAACGCTTCGACGAATATCTGGCCAGGCCGGATAAATTCAACGCGCCCGCCGGATTGGATGATGAACTTGCCGTTAACTACGCAGCGTACCGTGACAAGGCGGTCAAACTGATTATTGAGGCGGCAAAACGAGGCGAATTTGAAGAAGTCATTTCACTGGAAAGCGATGAAGCGCGCAAACTGGATGAAAACTACGCGCTCTCGGTGCGTAAAGCGGTGCGTTATCTGACGGATAATGCCACGCAAATCAATCAGCATGCTGAGGCCAATTCACGCCGGGGTTTTATGCTGATGGCGCTCTCCTTCGTAGCTTCTATCGTGATGGCTGCGATCATCTATGTGATTATCCGCAATGCATTACTGGCTCCGCTGTACCGGTTGGTGACGCGCATTCAACGCATTGCCGCCGGGGATTTAACCCAACGTGCCAGTGAGATGGGACGTAACGAAATCGGTATTCTGGGGCAGAACGTCCAGAACATGCAGGCCGCATTGGCAGAAACGGTTAGCGTGGTGCGCGAAGGGGCAACGGCGATTCATCTGGGGGCCACGGAAATTTCCGCGGGTAACGTCGATCTCTTTTCACGCACCGAGCAGCAGGCCGCCGCACTAGAAGAGACGGCAGCCAGCATGGAGCAATTGACGGCCACGGTGAAGCAAAACTCAGAGAACGCCCACCATGCCAGTCAACTGGCGAAAAATGCCTCAACCAAAGCGGAGAAAGGCGGTGATATTGTGAATAACGTGGTGAACACCATGAACGATATCTCTACCAGTTCACGCAAGATTGCGGACATTACCTCGGTGATTAACAGCATTGCTTTCCAGACCAATATCTTGGCATTGAATGCTGCGGTTGAAGCCGCCCGTGCCGGTGAGCAAGGTCGCGGGTTCGCCGTGGTGGCCGGTGAAGTGCGCAGTCTGGCGCAGCGCAGTGCACAGGCGGCGAAAGAGATTGAATCCCTGATCGGTGAGTCTGGCCGTTTGGTTGATACCGGCGCGCATTTGGTTTCACAGGCGGGGGATACCATGGGTGAGATCGTTCAGGCGGTCACCAGCGTGACTGACATCATGGGGGAAATTGCCTCCGCGTCTGATGAGCAGAGCCGAGGCATCAGTCAGGTAAGTCAGGCGGTATCGGAAATGGACAGCGCAGTGCAGCAGAATGCGGCGTTAGTACAGGAAGCCTCTGCGGCGGCGGTATCGCTGGAAGATCAGGCCGGGCGGTTAACGCAGGCGGTTGCGGTATTCCAGATAGCCTCGTCAGCGCCTGCACATGCATTGGCAGCCTCGACGGGCGCTGCTGTGTCAACGTCAGTGCGCAGCAACCCTGCGTTGCCTGCGGTAGGCACAAAACGGGTCAAACCGGATGACAGTCAGAATTGGGAAACCTTTTGATCGCGATTGAGCGCTAAACTCCATAAAAAACGCCCCGGCAAGAACCGGGGCGTTTGATACAATGAGCCAGTTAGCTGTCTGACGTTAACGGCACATTACTTCGCGATACGCTTGTACTTGATGCGGTGAGGTTCCAGTGCATCTGCGCCCAGCGTGCGTTTCTTGTACTCTTCGTACTCGGTGAAGTTGCCTTCGAAGAACTCCACTTTGCCTTCATCCTGATAATCCAGAATGTGAGTAGCAATACGGTCCAAGAACCAACGGTCGTGGGAAATGACCATGGCACAGCCGGGGAACTCCAGCAGGGCGTTTTCCAGGGCGCGCAGGGTTTCAATATCCAGGTCGTTGGTTGGTTCATCAAGCAGCAGCACGTTGCCGCCGACTTGCAACAGCTTCGCCAGATGCAGACGACCGCGTTCACCACCGGACAATTCGCCGACGCGTTTGCCCTGATCGGTGCCTTTAAAGTTAAAGCGGCCAACATAAGCACGACTTGGCATCTCGGTGGTGCCAACACGCATGATATCCAGCCCGCCGGAGACTTCTTCCCACACGGTTTTGCTGTTGTTCATGCTGTCACGGAACTGATCAACTGACGCCAGTTTTACCGTTTCGCCCAATTCGATAGTGCCACCATCGGGCTGCTCTTGGCCGGACATCATACGGAACAGCGTTGATTTACCGGCACCGTTCGGGCCGATAATCCCAACAATTGCCCCCTTGGGCACCGCTAACGACAGGCCGTCAATCAGTTGGCGCTCACCGTAGGCCTTGCTCAAGTTGGTGACTTCCACCACTTTGTCGCCCAGGCGTGGACCTGGTGGAATGAACAGTTCGTTGGTTTCGTTACGTTTCTGGTATTCGGTACTGTTAAGCTCTTCAAAGCGAGCCAGACGGGCTTTGCCTTTAGCCTGACGGCCTTTAGCACCCTGACGCACCCACTCCAGCTCTTTCTCAATGGATTTACGGCGAGCTGCTTCCTGAGAGGCTTCCTGTGCCAGACGCTGGTCTTTTTGTTCCAGCCAGGAAGAGTAGTTACCTTCCCACGGAATGCCTTCGCCGCGGTCCAGTTCCAGAATCCAGCCAGCCACGTTATCGAGGAAGTAACGGTCGTGGGTGATGGCAACCACGGTGCCTTCAAAGTCGTGCAGGAAGCGTTCCAGCCAGGCCACGGATTCCGCATCCAGGTGGTTGGTCGGTTCGTCGAGCAGCAGCATGTCGGGTTTTTCCAACAGCAGGCGACACAGCGCCACGCGACGGCGTTCACCCCCGGACAGCTTGGCGATTTTCGCATCCCATTCCGGCAGGCGCAGCGCATCAGCAGCGCGTTCTAACTGGTTATCCAGATTATGGCCGTCGTGCGCCTGAATGATCTCTTCCAGCTTACCTTGTTCAGCCGCCAGCTTGTCGAAATCGGCATCCGGATCGGCGTACAGTGCATACACCTCATCCAGTCGTTTGAGCGCACCGACCACTTCCGATACCGCTTCTTCGACGGATTCACGTACTGTGTGTTCCGGGTTGAGCTGAGGTTCCTGCGGCAAGTAGCCGATTTTGATGCCAGGTTGCGGGCGCGCTTCCCCTTCGATGTCTTTATCGATCCCTGCCATGATGCGCAGCAGGGTGGATTTCCCTGCGCCGTTCAGACCCAGCACGCCAATTTTTGCGCCCGGGAAGAAGCTGAGGGAGATATTCTTTAAAATATGGCGCTTCGGCGGAACCACTTTGCCGACGCGGTGCATGGTATAGACGTATTGAGCCACGTTGCGACTTCGCCTCTCTATGGGTTAATGGATACAGTGCGTAGCCCGCGCTGCATCGAGGTTAACGATGAAGGTGGGGCGTCGCCCTCTTCGATTTATCGTTATGCTGATGCGGAGTGTAGCTGGTTTCGCCGTGCGATCCCAGCCATCATCCCTCACTGTCTGCCACTCTGTGAAATGGCTCCAAGGGCGGCGTTTTGGTGCACTGTAGTCAACCCGGAATTTATAAACGGTTATCCTTACGTTGCTTGACATTTTATTCCCTTTTACGACATATCGCCGCCGCGCATCCTGTGCCACACTGGAGGGCAGCAAATGTCGTCTGGATGATGCAAATTTTGCTGATGCAAACCCCGGGTTTGCACTGACGGCGGCGTTCTGAGGCGAAATGTATCAGTGATGTGCACATTGCATGTCGATAACCGTTTGGGATGAGGTGGTTTGGATGAAGGGTAACATGGGGCGCTGGGTGCGCATTGCCATCCTGTGTCTGGCGGGGGTTACAAGCTCGGCCATGGCGGATACGCTGGATGCTCAACGCCAACGCTATCAGCAGGTTAAGCAGGCGTGGGACAGTAATCAGATGGATACCGTGCAGGCGTTGATGCCAACCTTGCGCGATTACCCGCTTTATCCTTATCTGGAATACCGTGCGTTAACACAATCGCTGGGGCAGGTGAGCAACAGCGACGTCAGTGCATTCTCCGCGCGTTATCCAACGTTACCGCCTGCGCGTAACCTGAAATCCCTGTTTGTGAATGAACTGGCGCGCCGCGAGGATTGGGCGGGCCTGCTGGCGTTTGCACCCACTTCACCCAAACCGGTGGCGGCGCACTGTAATCACCTCTATTCCCGCTACGCAACGGGACAACGTCAGGGCGTGTGGGATGAAGCAAAGGCCATCTGGCTGACCGGACGTTCGCTGCCGACCACCTGCGATAAGCTGTTTGCCGTCTGGGAAGCTGCCGGTGAAAAGACCCCCATCGCCGTACTGGAGCGCATTCGGTTAGCAATGAACGAGGGCAGCACCGGGCTGGTGAACTATCTGGTGAAACAGCTTCCACCGGATTACCGCACCATCAGCGATGCGTTGATGAAGTTGCAGAACGACCCCAAAACGGTAGAGCGTTTTGCTCGCAGCGTGGGGCCAACCGATTTTACACGCAATGCCACGCTGGTCGCCTTCCGCCAATTGGCTCGACAGGATGAAGAGGGCGCCCGCGCGCTTATCAGCGTATTGGTGCGGCTGCAAAAAATGAGCGAAGCCGATCGCCGAGAGATGGAAGAAGCGGTAGCCTGGCGTTGGATGGGAACCGGTGCGACGCCAGAACAGGCCGTCTGGCGTGATGCCGTGGCGCAGCGCAGCCAATCAACCAGCCTGATTGAACGCAGGGTGCGTATGACGCTCGGAGAAGGGGATAAAGCGGGTCTGCGCTTCTGGCTCGCGAAACTTCCGGCTGAGGCGTTACAGAAAGAGGAGTGGCGCTACTGGCAAGCGATGTTGCTGTTAGATAACGGGCAGCGTCAGGATGGTGAGGCCATACTGCGAGCGCTGATGCAGGGACGGGGCTTCTACCCGATGGTTGCCGCGCAGAAGCTCGGTATCCCTTATTCGTTGACCATTGCGTCGTCCACCCCGGATAAAACTCTGGCGCAACGTCCGGAAATTGCGCGCGTGCGTGAGCTGATGTACTGGAACATGGACAATCTGGCGCGCAGCGAATGGGGGGAGCTGGTGGCAAACAGTGATAAGCCGCGTCAGGGAGCGTTAGCGCGTTACGCATTTGATCAAGGCTGGGCTGACCTCAGCGTGCAGGCGACCATTGTGGCTAAGCTGTGGGACAATCTGGAAGAGCGTTTCCCGCTGGCATGGCGCGACACTTTCCAGCGCATGACGCAAGGGCGTGCCATTCAACAGAGTTATGCGATGGCGATCGCTCGCCAGGAAAGCGCCTGGAACCCGCAGGCGCGCTCCCCGGTCGGTGCCTCCGGCCTGATGCAACTGATGCCAGCCACCGCACAGCATACCGCGAAAAAGAGCAACCTGAGCGGCTATGTCAACAGCAGCCAGCTGTTCGATCCCGAAACCAATATTCTGTTAGGCACTACCTATCTGGATGATGTCTATCAGACCTTCAATAACAACCGTATCCTTGCCAGTGCGGCCTATAATGCCGGGCCTTCGCGCGTGAATACCTGGCTGAAAAACAGCGCAGGGCGTCTCGATCCGGTTGCCTTTATTGAAAGTATTCCGTTTACCGAAACGCGTGGCTATGTGAAAAACGTGCTGGCCTACGATGCTTTCTACCGCTACTTTCTGCGTCAGAATGACAGCGTATTGACGTCAGCGGAGTGGGGGCAGCGTTACTAGGTGCTAGGGCCTGTTGACAATCATCGCCAAGAACCTGTTTTTTTGTAAAAGAATCTGTTTACATTCTGTCTTTTTTGGAAAAGCAGAATGCCAAGATTGATGCTCAGTGATGACCAATACGAACGGATTAGCCCGTTTTTGCCGGGAAAGGATTCGGATCCGGGACGAACAGCAGCAGATAATCGGCTTTTTGTCGAAGCGGTTTTATGGATCGCCCGAACTGGAAGCCCATGGAGAGATTTACCACCCGATTTCGGACTCTGGAACTGTGTGTACAAACGCTTTGCCAGATGGTCACGGGCAGAAATATGGCATTCCGTTTTTGCTGAACTTGCGGGCGATGCCGATTTCGAGGAAATCTTCATCGACAGCACTATCGTACGGGTTCATCAGCATGCAGCGGGCGCTCCCAAAAAAACGGTGACCAGTCGATTGGTCGTTCTCGCGGGGGATTGACAACCAAGATTCACGCTCTGGTTGATGGGCTGGGCATGCTTGCCCGTTTTAGTTTGACTGGTGGTCAAAAGAGCGACACCAGAGAAGCATTGCCTTTACTTGGTGAATTGAAACCTTCAAGCTTGGCTGCAGACAAAGCCTACGATACGAATGTGATTCTACAATATCTGGAGTCGGTAGGCATTCAGGCTGTCATCCCCAGCAAAGAGAATCGCCGTGAGCAACGCCCACTGGACAAACATCTTTACGCTTCACGCAATTTGATCGAACGTTTCTTTTGCCGTATCAAGCAATTTCGACGCGTAGCTACACGCTTCGACAAACTCTCAAAACGCTTCGCATCATTCGTTGCGCTCGCTGCTGCATTCGTCTGGCTGTGTTAATTGTCAACAGCCCCTAGTGAAAAAAAAATAATACAATGCGGTGATAACCACGCAGGTTTATCGCTATTTTCAGGCTTCAGAAGACGGTGAATTACGCAGCGATAAATAGTCGAGCACACTCCCGAGTAGTGCCCCCGAAATGACCAAAATACCCCCTAGCATCAGAAGGTTATCATTAATGGTTTCGACCGCATTGGCACCCAACGCGTGGGCGATGGTCAAGGTCAGCCAGATGAATAACAGCGCACACCCGGCCGCCAACATACGCAGCGCGAAGCGGTAATGGCGGGGATAGGTCATGCGTACCATGAAGGTGCCGGTGCGTTGGGTGTACTCCAGAGTTTGTCGGCACACCAGTAGCAGGACTAATCCCGGCACTGAGATCGCAATGGTAAATAAATAGAACCAGGCCCAACCATGGGTTTCTACAAACCAGCCTGCAATCGGGCCAACGTAGACGCGCCCCACGGCAGAGAGTGCGGAAAGCAGCGCAAACTGGGTAGCGGAAAACGACGTGTTGCATAAGGTCATTAGTAATGCAACAAACGCTGCCGTGCCCATCCCGCCGCACAGGTTTTCCAGAAAGATAACCCCCGCCATGCTAACCAGATGTTTGCTTGTGATCGCCAGCAGCCAGTAACCTGCGTTAGAGACGGCCTGCAAGATGCCGAATAGCAGCAGCGCACGGAATAAGGTCATGCGTTGCATTAACAACCCGCCGTACAAAGCACCAATAATGGTAGCGAGTAACCCTAATGTTTTGTTGACCAGTCCAACGTCGCCGGCATTGAAGCCCACCCCGCGAATCAGGAACGGGGTGCTCAGGCTCATCGCAAAGGCGTCGCCTAGCTTATACAGCACAATCAGTAATAAAATCAGCCAGGCGTTATTGCGCGAAAAGAAGTCACGCAGCGGGGCAAACATGGCCTGTTCAAGGGTGCGCGGTGCCGGGGCATCCAATACCGGTTCAGGCGCCCGCAGGGTGGCGATGATACCCGGTAGCAGCAGCAGTGCCATCAACACATAGGTGGCGTGCCAGCCGAGATAACGATCGGCCAGCCACAGTGCCAGTCCGCCGGAAACCAGCATGGCCAGACGGTAACCCAGTACGGAAATGGCCGCGCCCGAGCCGCGTTGATCGGCGGGTAACAGGTCGGTTTTGTAGGCGTCAAACACGATATCCTGGGACGCGGAACAAAATGCCACCAATACCGCAATCGCGGCTAACCACCACAGATGCTTGCCGGGTTCCAGTAGTGCCATCGAGGCAATCAAGCCGATAAGCAGCACCTGACTGACCAGCAGCCAGCCACGGCGACGGCCGAGGAAGGGCGGGGTGTAGCGGTCCATCATCGGTGCCCACATAAACTTGAAAACATAGGCTTGTCCCACCAGGGAGAAGAAACCGATGGTTTTCAAATCGACGTTAGCAACCGTCATCCATGCCTGCAACGTACCGGAAGTTAGCGCCAGCGGTAGCCCAGACGCAAAACCCAGTAACAGCAGTGACAGCGAATACGGCTGACGAACAAGGGTGAAAAAACGATGTAGCATGGCAGATCCTTTACTCTATCCCACCGAACAGGATAGAGGAAAACAGCGTAGGAATTATCGGGCGTTAGCCTTAATGAAGCTGCTGACAGTGGTGTCTTGTGCCATGTCATTGATGACATCGCCCAATACCGTATTGACAGCATTGGTGATTTTTTCGTTGGTCGCGGTCAATGCGCCTTGAACGTTATAGGTTGAGCGGTAATTCTTGACCTGCTTGTTGCCGTTGGCCGCCTGAGAGATGATCGAAATATCCGCGCGTGCGGTAATATTATGACGCAGGTTACCTTCTGATACGTCAGCATACAGCTGGTTTACCACGATTTGCAGCGCAACCGGGCCACCGGTACCGATCATGTAACCGCGCGCAGACATCTGTTTTTCCAACGCTTCTTGCAACAGGAAACGCAGGTCGCGTGAAGGCGTCAGCACGATCAGTTGCCCGTCGCGGTTGATTTTGGCCAATGCCTGATCGGCACGTTGATCGGCCCCGTTGATGCTGACGGTAACGCCCATCAGGGTTGGGTCTTGCGCTGGCACGTTAATTTTTGGAGAGACATCAAGCGTGTTGCTTTGATTGGCGCATCCGGCGAGCATCAGCACGGCCAATACGGGAAAAAACAGTTTTTTTAACATTGTGCATTTTCTCAGTAATGATTAGGGTGGTTCGCTGGTAAAAAATTCCCGTTATCATACCATTGCCGACAGCGGGTGAAAGGACGAATTCAGGGGAAATACTCTGGAAGTGGCCTTTTTTTCGGCGCGATGCGATGAGATATCGCGATCGCCGGATTGACCGATAGTGTGTTCACCGCATTTTTCTGCCAGCGGAATATACTGTCTGGCAAGCTCAACAAGTAACAAGGGACTCCTTCATGCATGCCACCATTGAGGCGAAACTGCGCGCTGCCTTCACCCCCACGCATCTGGATGTGATCAATGAAAGTCATCAACATCGCGTGCCTGCGGGTTCGCAAAGCCATTTTAAGGTGGTGCTGGTGAGTGACGCCTTTAGCGGACAGCGCACCATTGGCCGCCATCGTGCGGTTTATGCCACGTTGGCGGCGGAATTAGAAAATGGCCTGCACGCACTGGCGCTGCATACTTACACGCCGCAAGAGTGGGGCGATGCGCAGGGCCAGGCCCCCAAATCGCCTGCCTGTGGCGGTGCAGGTATTGACGCCTGATTACTGCCGAAGACGCATAAAAAGAGACGTATAAGAGGTGACCGACATCAAAGCACGCTTATCTTGTCATAATAGTCTGCGCGCTGTTCTCGACTCACTCCCTCTATGCCGCTATAATGCCGCGTCTTATTTTCCGGAAATGTCATCGGGACGCTTCTGACGACAAGGAACGGGGTTCAGATACCAGCTGTTGCTGTCCCGGTTCTGTGGGGTTATGTCCAAACCGACACCCATGCGTATATGGTTTTGGAGCTGACCGAGCACTGTGATTTTTTGAGGTAACAAGATGCAAGTTTCAGTTGAAACCACCCAAGGCCTTGGTCGCCGCGTAACAATTACCGTCACTGCTGATAGCATTGAAGAAGCGGTAAAAAAAGAGCTGGTTAACGTTGCTAAAAAAGCGCGCGTTGACGGTTTTCGTAAAGGCAAAGTGCCGATGAACGTTATCGCTCAGCGTTATGGCGCATCCGTGCGTCAAGACGTGTTGGGCGATCTGATGCAGCGTCATTTCGTAGACGCCATCATCAAAGAAAAAATCAATCCCGTTGGTGCACCGAACTATGTGCCGGGCGAATACAAGCTGGATGCCGATTTCACCTACGCGGTAGAGTTTGAAGTCTATCCGGAAGTAGAGCTGAAAGGCCTGGACACCATCGAAGTAGAAAAACCGCTGGTTGACGTGGTTGATGCTGACGTTGATGCCATGCTGGAAACGCTGCGCAAGCAACAAGCCACCTGGAAAGACACCGATGCCGCCGCTGGCGCAGAAGATCGCGTAACCGTTGACTTTACCGGCACTATCGACGGTGAAGTGTTTGACGGCGGTAAAGCGTCTGATTTCGTTCTGGCGATGGGCCAGGGCCGCATGATCCCAGGCTTTGAAGAAGGTCTGGTGGGTCACAAAGCCGGTGAAGAGTTCACTATCGACGTGACCTTCCCAGAAGACTACCACGCTGAAAACCTGAAAGGTAAAGCGGCTCAGTTTGCTATCGTCCTGAAGAAAGTGGAAGAGCGTGAATTGCCGGAACTGACCGCTGATTTCATCGCACGTTTCGGCGTGGCGGATGGGTCTGTTGACGGTCTGCGCGCTGAAGTGCGTAAAAACATGGAGCGTGAGCTGAAAGGCGCGGTGCGTAACCGTATCAAATCTCAGGTGATCGACGGTCTGGTGAAAGCCAATGACATCGACGTTCCTGCTGCGCTGATCGACGGCGAAATTGACGTTCTGCGTCAGCAAGCGGCACAACGCTTTGGCGGTAACGCCAAACAAGCGGCTGAACTGCCGCGTGAGCTGTTTGAAGAGCAAGCCAAACGCCGCGTTGTCGTAGGTCTGCTGCTGGGCGAAGTGATCAGCACCAACGAACTGAAAGCAGATGACGCTCGCGTTAACGCGCTGATCGAAGAGATGGCTTCTGCCTACGAAGATCCGCAGGAAGTGGTTGCTTACTACAGCAAAAACAAAGAGCTGATGAACAACATGCGCAACGTTGCTCTGGAAGAGCAAGCGGTTGAAGTCGTGTTGTCCAAGGCGAAAGTGGTCGAGAAAACCGTCAGCTTTAACGATCTGATGAACCAGCCTGCTACGGCGTAATTCGCTGTCTGGCTTCGGTCGGTTATCTTTGCCAAAAAAAGCCCGCGCCTCTGGCGTGGGCTTTTTGCTATCACTGATTTAGGTTTGAAAAGCCCTATCGCCACGGATGTGCCAGATTGCACTATGATAAAACAGTGTGGGTGTGGCATTGAAACGTTTCGCAAGTGATAAAATCCGCATTGTCTCTTGGGAGTGCAATATCTTAGTTTCTATGCAAAACGCAGTTTGCTATGCAAAGCATTGTAAACGCAGTGGGCACGATAACCCTTTAATCTAAAATAAAGGATAGTGTAAGCTTGAAATAGCGCGCAATGCCCCAACTAGAAGAAACAGAGGCGCGCGGTCATGGATTTTGGCGAGTCGGTGTCATTCTTAAGGGAAACGTCGGGGTGACCGTGATAGTCAACCGTCGTTATCTCAAGTAGAATCTGATACATGGCACCAAAAGCATTTTATCGAGGAGAGGTGAATGTTATACAGTGGCGAACAAGAAAAATTAGCACCCCAAATGGCTTTGGTGCCGATGGTGGTAGAACAGACTTCGCGCGGGGAACGTTCTTACGATATTTTTTCCCGACTGCTTAAAGAACGCATCATCTTCCTGACGGGTCAGGTGGAAGATCACATGGCCAACCTGATCGTTGCTCAGATGCTTTTTCTGGAAGCCGAAAATCCGGAGAAAGATATTTATCTGTACATCAACTCTCCGGGTGGCGTGATTACCGCAGGAATGTCGATTTACGACACCATGAAATTCATTAAACCGGATGTCAGCACCATCTGTATGGGACAAGCCTGCTCCATGGGGGCTTTCCTGCTCACTGCCGGTGCCAAGGGCAAGCGTTTCTGCTTGCCGAATTCGCGCGTGATGATTCACCAACCGCTGGGGGGATTCCAAGGGCAGGCGACGGACATCGAAATCCATGCGCGTGAAATACTGAAAGTGAAGCAACGTATGAATGAGCTGATGGCTGAACATACGGGCAAACCTCTCGAAGTGATAGAGAGTGACACTGAGCGTGACCGTTTCCTCTCTGCCCATGAAGCAGTAGAGTATGGATTGGTTGACGCCGTGATGACGCACCGCGAATAACGCCGCCGGCCATGGCGTACCTGTGGTTCACGAATGCGCGCTTGCGCGTGATTCAGGTTGTAGTGATATCGCTGTTGGGCCTGCGGGCAAGAGATAAAAGAAGAGGTTTACTGATGACAGACAAGCGCAAAGACGGTTCAGGGAAGTTGCTGTACTGTTCTTTCTGCGGCAAAAGCCAGCATGAGGTCCGTAAGCTGATTGCCGGGCCGTCAGTGTATATCTGCGATGAATGTGTCGATCTGTGCAATGACATCATTCGCGAAGAGATAAAGGAAGTGGCTCCGCATCGTGAACGCAGTGCGTTACCCACGCCCCATGAAATTCGCCGCCACCTGGATGATTATGTCATTGGTCAGGAGCAGGCGAAAAAGGTTCTGGCGGTTGCGGTTTACAACCACTACAAGCGCTTGCGTAATGGCGACAGCAGCAACGGCATCGAGCTGGGCAAGAGCAACATTCTGCTGATTGGCCCGACAGGGAGCGGTAAAACCCTGTTGGCTGAAACGCTGGCCCGTTTCCTGGATGTGCCTTTCACGATGGCAGATGCCACCACGCTGACCGAAGCGGGTTACGTGGGTGAGGATGTAGAAAACATCATCCAGAAGCTGTTGCAAAAATGCGACTACGACGTACAGAAAGCGCAGCGTGGCATTGTATACATCGATGAAATCGATAAGATTTCGCGTAAGTCCGATAACCCCTCCATCACCCGTGACGTGTCGGGCGAAGGGGTGCAGCAGGCTCTGCTGAAACTGATTGAAGGCACCATCGCTGCGGTTCCGCCGCAAGGTGGGCGCAAGCATCCGCAACAGGAGTTTTTGCAGGTTGATACCTCCAAGATCCTGTTCATCTGCGGTGGAGCATTTGCTGGTTTGGATAAAGTGATCGAGCAGCGTGTTGATACTGGTCGCGGTATTGGTTTTTCCGCAACGGTGAAGGGCTCGGCGCAAAAGGCTACCGAAGGCGAATTGCTGGGCCAGGTAGAACCGGGGGATTTGATCAAGTTCGGCCTGATCCCTGAATTTATTGGCCGTTTACCGGTGGTCGCGACGCTGAGAGAGCTGAGCGAAGATGCGCTGATCCAGATCCTGCGCGAACCGAAAAACGCGCTGACCAAACAGTATCAGGCACTGTTCAATCTCGAAGGGGTTGAGCTGGAATTCCGTGAAGAAGCGTTGACGGCGATTGCCAAAAAAGCCATGGCGCGTAAAACCGGTGCACGCGGTTTGCGCTCCATTGTGGAAGCGGCGTTGCTGGACACCATGTACGACCTGCCCTCCATGGAGAGCGTCGATAAGGTGGTGATTGATGAATCGGTGATTGCCGGTCAATCAGAACCGATGCTGATCTACGGTAAACCTGAAGCGCAACAGGCATCTGGCGAATAAATCGTCACTTGCACGCCTGACAGAAGTTGAAAATGGGAGATTTTATCTCCCATTTTTTTTTCGCATGTTCTGGTCGTTGAATGTCGGATATTTATCCCCATATACTCCAATACTTGTTGGCGAAACCCGTGACATACGCGTTTCACGAGATTCCTTTAACCTGGCGGAAACGAAACTAAGAGAGAGCTCTATGAACCCTGAGCGTTCCGAACGCATTGAAATCCCCGTATTGCCGTTGCGCGATGTGGTGGTTTATCCGCACATGGTCATTCCGTTGTTTGTTGGCCGGGAGAAGTCGATTCGTTGCCTTGAAGCCGCGATGGATCACGATAAAAAGATCATGTTGGTGGCACAAAAAGAGGCTTCAACGGATGAACCCAGTATTAACGATCTTTTCTCGGTAGGAACGGTCGCCTCCATTCTGCAAATGCTGAAACTGCCGGACGGCACGGTTAAAGTGCTGGTCGAAGGGTTACAGCGTGCGCGTATCACCACGTTGTCTGACGGCGGTGAACATTTTGCTGCCCAGGCGGAATATCTCTCGTCGCCGGCGATTGAAGAGCGCGAGCAGGAAGTCCTGATGCGCACGGCGGTGAATCAGTTCGAGGGATACATCAAACTGAACAAGAAAATCCCGCCGGAAGTATTGACCTCGCTAAACAGCATTGAAGATGCAGCACGTCTGGCGGATACCATTGCCTCACACATGCCGCTGAAACTGGCTGACAAACAGTCCGTGCTGGAAATGTCTGATATTACGGAACGCCTCGAATATCTGATGGCGATGATGGAATCGGAAATCGACCTGTTGCAGGTGGAAAAACGTATTCGCAGTCGCGTGAAAAAGCAGATGGAAAAAAGCCAGCGCGAGTACTACCTCAACGAGCAGATGAAAGCGATTCAAAAAGAGCTCGGTGAGATGGACGATGCGCCGGACGAACATGAAGCGCTGAAACGCAAGATTGAAGCGGCCAAGATGCCGAAAGAAGCGCGGGAAAAAGCCGAAGCCGAGCTGCAAAAACTGAAGATGATGTCACCGATGTCCGCTGAGGCGACGGTGGTGCGCAGCTACATCGACTGGATGGTTCAGGTGCCGTGGAATGCGCGCAGCAAGGTGAAAAAAGACCTGGTCAAAGCGCAGGAAACCCTGGACACCGACCATTATGGTTTGGATCGCGTCAAAGAGCGTATCCTTGAATATCTCGCGGTACAGAGCCGTGTCAGCAAAATCAAGGGGCCGATTCTGTGCCTGGTCGGGCCGCCGGGGGTAGGGAAAACCTCTCTGGGCCAGTCCATCGCCAAGGCGACGGGGCGTGAATACGTGCGCATGGCGCTCGGCGGCGTGCGTGATGAAGCAGAAATTCGTGGTCACCGCCGTACTTACATCGGCTCACTGCCGGGCAAACTGATCCAGAAGATGGCTAAGGTTGGGGTAAAAAACCCGCTGTTCCTGTTGGATGAGATCGACAAAATGTCGTCTGACATGCGTGGCGATCCCGCGTCTGCCCTGCTCGAGGTCTTAGATCCCGAGCAGAACGTCACCTTCAACGACCACTATCTGGAAGTGGACTACGATCTGTCCGACGTGATGTTTGTGGCGACCTCTAACTCGATGAACATTCCTGCGCCGTTGCTGGACCGTATGGAAGTGATTCGCCTGTCTGGCTACACCGAGGATGAGAAGCTCAATATTGCCAAGCGCCATTTGCTGCCGAAGCAGATTGAACTCAACGCACTGAAGAAAGGTGAGTTGACCGTTGCAGACAGTGCTATCTCCGGAATCATCCGTTACTACACGCGTGAAGCGGGCGTGCGCAGTCTGGAACGCGAAATCTCCAAACTGTGCCGTAAAGCGGTAAAAACGCTGTTGATGGATAAAACCGTTAAGCATATTGAAATTACGGGCGATAACCTTAAAGATTTCCTTGGCGTTCAGCGCTTTGACTACGGCCGCGCGGATGAAGAAAACCGCGTTGGGCAGGTCACTGGGCTGGCCTGGACGGAAGTTGGCGGTGATTTACTGACCATTGAAACCGCGTGCGTGCCGGGCAAGGGAAAATTGACCTATACCGGTTCACTCGGGGAAGTGATGCAGGAGTCTATCCAGGCGGCGCTCACCGTGGTGCGTGCCCGTGCTGAACGGCTGGGTATCAATGCTGATTTCCATGAAAAACGTGATATTCACGTGCATGTGCCGGAAGGGGCAACGCCCAAAGATGGCCCAAGCGCCGGGATCGCCATGTGTACCGCGCTGGTCTCCTGCCTGACGGGCAATCCGGTGCGCGCTGATGTTGCGATGACCGGGGAAATCACGCTGCGGGGTTTGGTGTTGCCGATCGGGGGCTTGAAAGAGAAACTGTTGGCAGCCCATCGCGGTGGCATTAAGACGGTATTGATTCCTGACGAGAACAAACGCGATCTGGAAGAAATTCCGGCGAATGTGATTGCGGACCTGGAGATCCATCCGGTCAAACGTATCGAGGAAGTGCTTGCGTTAGCGTTACAAAACCCGCCAGACGGTATGCAGCCGGAGCCTGTTAAGGCCAAGCGAGCGCCTGCCAAGGCGAAAACGGTGCCCGCCAAGGCCGCGAAAGAGTGACCTATCGCAAAAACCCTTGAGAAAAATCACGCTGGCAGCAGAAATGGCGCTTGCCAGCGTTTTTTTGTACCGCTAAGTTATGGCACTGTTAGTCTTAGCAAGTACGCTGTGCTAAGGTTTGACAGGATTGAAAAAAGCTACGTGTCGCGTTTTGGGATATTCAGCGTGACAACAGGATTTCAGAGGGGATGAGAGTGTGAACAAGTCACAATTGATCGACAAAATTGCCGCAGATGCTGATATTTCCAAAGCGGCAGCAGGGCGTGTGTTAGATGCAATTATTGGTTCTGTTACCGATTCTCTGAAAGCAGGGGATGACGTTGCACTGGTAGGATTTGGAACGTTCTCCGTGCGTGAGCGTGCTGCTCGCACTGGGCGCAATCCGCAAACGGGCAAGGAAATCAGCATTCCAGCAGCAAAAGTACCGGGCTTCCGTGCCGTTAAATCGCTGAAAGACGCCGTTAACTGATTATCTCGTCACAGGTTTGTGCTGTAATCCGAGTACGTTACCAAACACTACCTGACGCCACGGTGTCGGTAAGGTAAGATAAGGGGCGCATCATTTTATGATGTGCCTTTTTTATGACGGGCGAACACTGCCCATCACCCTGCGGGGCGTCGCATTGCGGCGTAACGTCTTTCCCGCTCCTCTCTCTGGCATGTCATGTTCTGGCATTACGGTTCGCCAGAAACGCAGGGAAGCGTGGTTTTAGCCAACGCAGGGCGTTTTATCCATACTACAGCGGAGTGTTGTCACATTATGATGGACAATTTACGCGCGGCCGCTAATAACGTCGTGCTGAAAATTATTCTGGGCTTGATCGTCGCCTCCTTCGTATTGACGGGCGTGGGTGATTACCTTATCGGCGGTTCTAACGATTACGCCGCCAAAGTCAACGGGCAGGAAATCGGTCGTGCGCAGTTTGAACAAGCGGTACAAAACGAGCGTAGCCGCATGCAGGAACAGTTGGGAGAAAACTTTTCCGTGCTGGCAGGCAATGACGGTTATATGCAGCAGATGCGTCAGCAGGTGCTCTCGCAACTGATCGATGAAGCGCTGATTGACCAGTATGCTCGTAAGCTTGGGCTTAACATCAGCGATGCGCAGATTAAACAGGCCATATTTGCTGTTCCCGCTTTCCAGACCAACAATCAGTTCGATAACGAAAAGTATCTGGATCAGGTACGCCGCTTGGGCCTGACACCGGATCGCTACGCGGAATTGCTGCGTAAGCAACTGGTCACGCAGCAACTGATTCAGGGGCTGGGCGCGACGCAATTCTCGCTGCCAAAAGAGATCGACAGTCTGGTGGCGCAGGCCGCTCAGGATCGTGTGGTGAGAACGGCAACGATTGACGTGGCGGCCATTGCCAAAACGCTGAACGTGACGGATGAAGAGATCAAGGGCTATTACGACAGCAACAAGGGCCGTTTTATCGACCCTGAAGCTTTCAAAGTCAGCTATCTGCTGCTGGATGCCGCACGCGTTATGGACAGTGTGAAAATCACTGATGCTGATATCGCGGCCTTTTACGAAAAGAATAAGCAAGAGTTTACCCAACCTGAGCGCAAGCGCTTTAGCGTGATTCAGTTGAAAACCGAGGCGGACGCTCGTGCCGTGCTGGATGAACTGAAAAACGGTGCTGATTTTGCCGCACTGGCAAAAGAAAAATCGCAGGATGTGGTATCGCGTCGTAACGGTGGCGATCTGGGCTGGATGGATGCCAATGCTACGGTCGATGAATTGCAGCAGGCAAAACTGACCGAAAAAGGCCAACTCTCTGAGCCGGTAAAATCCTCAGTGGGCTACCTGATTGTTCGTCTGGATGACATTCAGGCCGCGCAGGTTAAACCGTTGAGTGCGGTGCGCGATGACATTGCGGTCAGAGCAAAACGTGAAAAAGCGCTGGATGAATTCTTTGCTGTGCAACGTAAAGTCAGCGAAGCGGCAAGCAATGACAATGAATCGTTGGCTTCAGCGGAAGAGGCTGCGGGTCAAAAAGCCGCTGAAACGGCTTGGTTTAGCCACGATCAAGTGCCTGCTGAGCTGAATTTCCCGCAGGTGACGCAGGCTATTTTTGGCGGCACCCTGTTAGGCGATAACGGTGCCCCGGGCAGCAACTCCGATGTGATTGGCGTCGATGGCGATCGTGCGATTGTGCTGCGAATCACCGATCACCGTGCAGAAACATCGCGTCCTCTGGATCAAGTACGTGATGAGATTGTTCAGGTGCTGAAAGTGCAGAAAGCGCAGCAACAGGCTAACCTACAGGCTGAAAAAATTGTGGTTGACCTGAAACAAGGCAAAGAGGACTCGCTGAAAGCCGCTAACCTCAGCTTTGGCGAGCCTGAGACGCTCTCGTCCGTTTCTCAGGGCAACGTGTTGGCAGAAAGCTTGTTTGCCTTGCCTGTGCCGCAAAAGGACAAGGTAAGCTACGGTGTGGCACGCGATCAGGAAGGGAATGTGGTGCTGGTTGCGCTGGACAGCGTGAAACCCCACACCATCACTGATGAGCAAAAAGCACAGTTTTCCAGCCAGGTTGAGCAGAGCGCAGTGACAACGCTGTTTGATACCCTGGTTTCCAGCTTGCGCACCGAAGCGACCATCAAATTAGGTGCAGCCGCTCAGGAGCAGCAACCGCAGTAAGTGCAGCCAACGCATCTGCAACCTGAAGTATGAAGGGTATATGCATTAATTTGTAATCCGCTGTAATAACAAAAGGCCGCTTTCGCGGCCTTTTCCACATTTTAACGCCGTGGTTTGTGCGATGTCCCTTATTTAGGCACCCTGTACCTGCCAACTAATCAATAGGGAGATACCGTATGAAAAGGAAAGGAATGTCAGCACTCTGTTTATGCCTGGCCCTGGGGTTATCCGCTTTCACGGGGGGGATTCTGGCGAAAACGGGCGAGGAGGCAACAAACAGCAGTGCCTCATCGCCAGCGTCACAGGCAACAGCGTCGATGCAGGAAACGGTGAATATCAATACGGCGACCGTGCAGCAATTGACCCAGTTACAAGGGATAGGCGCGCGAAAGGCGGAGGCGATAGTTCAATATCGCGATGAGAACGGTCCTTTTACCGATATTGAACAGTTGCAGGAGGTGTCCGGCATCGGGCCGACGCTGATCGAGAATAACCGGGCTCGCCTGGTGTTGTAAGCGTCAGATACGTAGCGTTCCTGCTCTCTGGACGGCAGTGTGGTTATTCACTGCCGTTATTTTCTGCTAACCTTACCGGCAGGTCCAACCAGTTAGTGGCGTTAATCTGTGAGGAGTGGTTACGTGGTGCATACCTTTATTACCGTTCGCGGCTTTCACATCGATGTCTATCAGCATGTCAACAACGCACGCTATCTGGAGTTTATGGAGGAGGCGCGTTGGCAATGGCTGGAGAATTTGCCCGCTTTCCAGTGGATGCAACAGCACGGTATTGCGTTTATCGTGGTTAATATCAATATCAATTATCGTACCTCGGCAGTATTAGGGGACGTATTGCGTATTGAGAGCACATTGTTGCACTTGAATGCCAAAAGTGGCGTGATTAGCCAAAAGATGGTGCGTACTACCGATGAAGCGTTGGTGGTCGATGCCACCTTAACCTTTGTCTGTATCGATCTTACGACGCAGAAGGCATTGCCGCTGGAAGGCGAGTTGTTAAAGCATTTGCAGGCGTTTATGCAGCCACCTTCATCCAATGATTCACCGCTAGCCTAGTGAACGTGGGGGGAAGGTTCGCGCCTGCTCACCCCACTATCCGGTGACCTTATTGCAAACCGGTTTTGCGTTTCATTGATGCCATCACGCCGACGCGATCCTGTTGATAGTGTGCTAAGCCATTGGCACGTAAATGACATGCTGCGCAGTGGCCGCAACCGTCGCCCTGAATCCCGTTGTAGCAGGTAAGCGTCTGGTTGCGTACGGTATCCAGATGGTGGTAATGGTCAGCCAGCGCCCAGGTTTCCGCCTTGTTGAGCCACATGAGCGGCGTAACAAACTGAATATCACGGGCGATACCGAGCACGATCGCGTGATTCAAGGCTTTGACAAACTCATCGCGGCAGTCAGGATAGCCCGAAAAGTCGGTTTCACAGACGCCAGTGATCACCGCTTGCGCACCGACCTGGTAGGCGTAAATGGCCGCCAGCGTAAGAAACAGAATATTGCGTCCGGGCACAAAGGTGCTGGGAATACCGGATGCAGAGGCGTCGTAATCCGGTACGGCAATATTGTCGCGCGTCAGGCTACTGACTGCCAATTCATTGAGTAAACCGACATCCAGCACTTTGTGTGCCTTGGCTCCCAATTGGCTTGCAAGTGCGCGCGCAATATCGATTTCCGCTCGGTGGCGCTGACCGTAGTCGAATGTGACACAGTGCACTTCATCATACAGGCTGAGTGCCTGAATCAGACAAGTGGTGGAGTCCTGCCCACCGCTAAATACGACAACCGCGCGTTTTGTCATTGCTCTACCTTTGGTGCTTAAGGGCGATGTGCCCAGTGTGACGGAGGAGGTACATGCTATCGCAAAAGCGCGTCGTTTTCAGCGTTAACTCGGTTCAGGCTATCGTCAGCTCTCGTTGATTCTGTGCCTGCCCCGCGTTGAGTTGCGCCAGATACGGGCTGATATCGCCGATGTTTTGCGCGACCCATTCGGCATTGTAATAGGTATCCAGATAACGCTCCCCGCTGTCACACAGCAAGGTGACAATCGCCCCTTGTTTACCCTGCGCACGCATCTGATCAGCCAGTTGTAACATGCCCCAGACGTTCGTGCCGGTGGAGGCGCCGACCTTGCGTCCCAGAATACTTTCCAGCCAATACAGCGTGGCAATGCTGGCCGCATCCGGCACCTGCATCATGCTGTCGATCACGTCAGGAATAAAAGAGGGTTCTGCGCGTGGGCGACCAATCCCCTCAATTTTACTGCCACAGTGCCCCGTCAGAGCACGGTCTCGCTGATGGTAGTAATCAAAAAACACAGAGTTCTGCGGATCGACCACCATCAACTGTGAGTCGATACCCTGATAGCGGATATAGCGACCTAAGGTGGCGGAAGTGCCGCCGGTGCCCGCACTCATCACGATATAATCGGGAACCGGATAGGGTTCACGCGCCATCTGGCGGAAAATACTGTCAGCAATGTTGTTATTGCCGCGCCAGTCGGTAGCGCGTTCGGCGTAGGTAAACTGATCCATATAGTGGCCGTTCAGTTCACGAGCCAGTTGCTCCGATGCCGCATAGATCTGACTGGATTGCTCGACGAAGTGGCAGTGTCCGCCGTAGAAGGCTATCTGTTCCACTTTGCGCTTGGCAGTACAGCTGGGCATAACGGCAATAAAAGGCAGGCCTAACAGGCGAGCAAAATAGGCTTCAGAGATGGCGGTGCTGCCGGAGGACGCCTCAATAATGGGGGTGCCTTCTTTAATCCAGCCGTTGCACAAGCCATAAAGAAACAGCGATCGTGCCAGACGATGTTTCAGGCTGCCGCTTGGGTGTGTGCTTTCATCTTTAAGATAGAAGTAAATCCCTGGATAGTGCGGTAACGTCAGGCGAATCAAATGGGTATCGGCTGAACGCTGAAAATCCGCATCAATCGCGCTAATGGCCTGTTTCACCCATGCCGTTGTCATAATATTGCTCTCTTTGCCTGTTTTGCATCTATGGGGGTAGCCTATCCGGTTTTGCAGGAAAAAGGATTGTTTTTTTAAACTTCAGTAGGGGTTTTTAGGGTTTTAATTTCTTTTAAATCGCTTTATTGGAGACTATTTTTCTCTTGTTTTAGAGTTAGTGGGAAATAATGTGTTTTTACGTTCCTGGCGAGCGCTGATAAAAGGAAAAAAACGGGTTTTCCTGCACATTGGTTGCCTTTTCATTCTGTTGCGCGTGAAATAGAGGAAAAATGATTCTGGAATGCCGCTATGCTTGATAAAATCGATCGTACGCTGCTTAACCTGTTGCAACACGACTGCACCTTGTCGTTGCAAACGTTGGCTGATGCGGTGCATTTGACATCGACCCCTTGCTGGAAACGTCTAAAACGATTGGAAGAAGAAGGCTATATTCGTGCTCGCGTTGCGCTGCTGGATAACGAACGTCTGGGGCTGGGGTTGACGGCTTTTGTGCTATTAAAAACGCAGCAGCACAATAGTGCCTGGTATGAAAAATTTTCCCAGGTGGTGTCGGATATGCCCGAAGTGTTGTCATTTTATCGCATGGCGGGAGAATATGATTACCTGATGCAGGTTCAGGTCGCCGACATGAAAAGCTATGATAGTTTTTATAAACGTCTGGTCAGCGGCATTCCTGGCCTGATTGATGTGACCTCCAGCTTTGCCATGGAGCGGATAAAGCACACCACCGCACTCCCGATCGTGCCATGAGGAATCTTCTCTCTGAGGTTCAGCCCTCGTGGCAGCGCTTGCCGCCCTCCTGTAACCTGAATTATTTCGGGTATAAATGATGACGCGCATAAGCTTTCTGTATAATGGCGCTGTGATGTTTTGCAGCCCTTTCTGGAAAATGGAATAACAACAGCGTGCGACTTTTTGCTCAATTGGCGTGGTATTTTCGTCGAGAATGGCGGCGATACCTTGGGGCCGTGGTTCTTCTTATCATTATTGCCATCCTGCAACTGCTGCCACCCAAGCTGGTCGGTGTAATTGTGGATGGCGTTACGCACGATGCGATGTCTGCGGCGACGGTGATGAAATGGATCGGCGTGATGCTACTGATCGCGGTCATGGTTTATTTGTTGCGTTATGTGTGGCGCATCTTTTTGTTTGGCGCTTCATACCAGTTGGCCGTGGAGTTGCGCGACGATTTCTACCGCCAGTTGAGCCGCCAGCATCCTGCCTTTTATCTGCGTCATCGTACCGGCGATCTGATAGCCCGCTCAACCAACGACGTCGATCGCGTGGTATTTGCCGCCGTGGAAGGGGTGTTGACGCTGGTGGATTCCTTGGTAATGGGATGTGCGGTATTGGTGGTGATGAGTACCCAAATCAGCTGGCAGCTTACGCTATTGGCGCTGCTGCCGATGCCTATCATGGCGATAGTGATCAAACACTATGGTACGCAGTTGCATCAGCGCTTTAAGGGCGCGCAGGCGGCGTTCTCTTCGCTGAACGATCAGGCGCAAGAAAGCCTGACCAGCATTCGCATGATCAAGGACTTTGGGCTGGAAGATTATCAGTCAAACCGATTTGCGGCGGTGGCTGAGGATGCGGGTCAAAAAAACATGCACGTGGCCCGGGTTGATGCGCGTTTCGATCCGACGATATATATCGCCGTCGGTTTCTCACACCTGCTTGCCGTTGGCGGTGGCAGTTGGATGATTATTCAGGGGACGTTGACGTTAGGGCAACTGACCAGTTTCGTGATGTATCTGGGCCTGATGATTTGGCCGATGCTAGCCTTGGCGTGGATGTTCAATATCGTGGAGCGCGGGAGTGCAGCTTACGGGCGTATCCGCCAACTGTTGAATGAAGCACCGGTGGTGGCAGACGGTGAGGCACTACTGCCATCGGGTCGTGGTAACTTGGAGGTTGATGTTCGCGCCTTTGCGTATCCACAGCAACCGCGCCCGGTGCTCGACCGGGTGGCGTTCACGCTCGCGCCGGGCAACATGTTGGGACTGTGTGGCCCCACCGGTTCCGGTAAAAGCACGCTGTTGGCCCTGATCCTGCGCCATTACGATCTTGATGACGGCGAGATTCGCTTTCATGGTCTTCCGCTCGCAACGCTGAATCTGGATAGCCTGCGCCAACGTTTCGCGGTGGTCGGGCAAACGCCATTTTTGTTCTCCGACACCGTGGCGAACAATATCGCACTCGGGAACCCAGGTGCCACGCTGGCGCAGATTCAACATGCTGCGCGTCTGGCCAGCGTCCATGATGACATTACGCGCTTACCACAAGGCTATGAAACGCAGGTGGGTGAGCGCGGCGTGATGCTCTCCGGTGGACAAAAACAGCGTATTGCTATCGCGCGTGCGCTGCTGCTGGACGCAGAGATATTGGTTCTGGATGATGCGCTGTCGGCGGTGGATGGGCGTACTGAACACCATATTTTGCAAAACCTGAAGCGTTGGGGGGAGAAACGCACCCTGATTATCAGCGCGCACCGTCTTTCGGCCCTCACTGAGGCCGATGAAATTCTGGTTTTACAGCAGGCTAGCGTGGCCCAGCGCGGCAGCCATGGCGCGCTAGCGTCGCAAGCCGGATGGTATCGAGACATGTTTCGCTATCAGCAGTTGGAAGCGGCACTGGATGAAGATCCGGTCAAGGGAGAGATGACAATTGGCTAACGCAAAGCAGTTATGGCCGACATTAAAGCGGCTGTTGGCGTATAGTTCCCCTTGGCGAAAATCCCTGATGTTGGGCGTGCTAATGCTCTGGGTGGCAGCGGCGGCCGAGGTGGCAGGACCCGCATTAGTAAGCTATTTCATCGATAATCTGGTGGCAAAAGGCAATATTCCTCTGGCACTGGCGGGGGGCTTGGCTGCGGTTTATATCCTGCTGCAATTGTCCGCAGCGCTATTGCACTACGTGCAATCGCTGTTGTTCAACCGCGTTGCGGTGTGCGTGGTACAGCAGTTGCGCATTGATGTGATGGATGCCGCGTTGCGTCAACCATTAAGTACCTTTGATACACAACCGGTCGGACAACTCATTTCTCGCGTAACCAACGATACCGAGGTAGTGCGCGATCTGTATGTCACCGTCGTTTCCACCGTGCTGCGCAGCATGGCGCTGATTGCCGTGATGATCTTCCCAGCGGTGGCGATTGTGATGGCGGTCTACCAGCATTTCAGTACGCCGATTGTGCGACGACTGCGCCGCTATCTGGCTGACATTAACGATGGCTTTAATGAAGCGATCTCGGGCATGTCGGTGATCCA
The DNA here is from genome assembly GCF_019797845.1 of Symbiopectobacterium purcellii. NCBI lineage: Bacteria > Pseudomonadati > Pseudomonadota > Gammaproteobacteria > Enterobacterales > Enterobacteriaceae > Symbiopectobacterium > Symbiopectobacterium purcellii. The sequence goes on from NZ_CP081864.1 coordinate 1,195,813, forward strand.
GCAGTTCCGCCAACAGTCGCGTTTTGGTGACAAACTGGGTGCTTCAAGCCGTGCAGCCGTGCGCATTTCCAGGCGCGGATGCAGACGTTACGACTGGATGGCGTGCTGCTGCGTCCACTATTGAGCCTGTTTTCCGCCATGGTACTGTGTGGGCTGTTGATTCAGTTCGGTTTCAGTTCAGTGGGAACGGTTGGCGTTGGCGTGCTCTATGCCTTTATCAGCTATCTGGGGCGTCTCAACGAGCCACTGATTGCGCTGACTACCCAGCAGTCCATGTTGCAACAGGCCGTGGTAGCCGGTGAGCGTATCTTTGAACTGATGGATGCGGTGCAGCAGTCCTACGGCGATGACTCGCGTCCGTTAACGGCGGGTGCTATCGAGATGGATAACGTTTCTTTTGCTTACCGTGATAATCAGCGTGTCCTGAACCATATCAACCTACAGGTGCCAGCGCGCGGCTTTGTGGCGCTGGTGGGGCACACCGGCGGCGGCAAGAGTACGTTAGCGAGTTTGCTGATGGGGTATTATCAGCCGGATGAGGGGGAGATTCGGTTGGATGACCGTCCGCTGACGTCGCTATCCCATCAGGTATTACGACAAAATGTCGCAATGGTGCAACAAGACCCCATGGTGTTGGCGGATTCACTCTATGCCAACGTTACGCTGGGGCGTGATATTCCAGAAGATGACGTGTGGCGTGTATTGGAGATTGTGCAACTCTCTGGGTTGGCAACGGCACTGCCCGAGGGCATACATACCGCCATCGGTGAGCAAGGCAATACGCTTTCTGTCGGGCAGAAACAGCTGCTTTCTCTGGCCCGCGTGCTGGTGAAACCACCCAAAATACTGATTCTCGACGAGGCGACAGCTAACATTGACTCCGGTACTGAACAAGCGGTTCAGCGTGCATTGCGCGTTATCCGCCGTCACACCACGCTGGTGGTGATTGCCCACCGTCTCTCCACCGTGGTCGAGGCTGACAACATACTGGTGCTACATCATGGTGAAACGGTGGAGCAGGGTACGCATGAACAATTACTGCAACGTCGCGGGCGTTACTACCAGATGTATCAGCTGCAACTGGCGGGGCAGGAACTGGCTGCCAGCGAGGATGAACCCGTTTCCGTCATCTGACTAAAGGCACGCTGCCTGTTGCGATCGTTTTTACCCGCGCACCATCAACAGGCAGATGATTTTCATTTTTCTGTGCCATGCACCGCAATTACGCGCAATGCACCAAATGAGTGCATTGCGCGTGCGCAACATCACATCTTTATCCTTTCCTTTTACTTCTCCAGGCAGGTTCCACGTTATTTCCCTGTGCAATTATCGGTTCCACTCATTTGTGGCACAGCCTTTGCTTTATCCCTGTCGTGAAGGTTATTCGAAATGGTGGCGGGCGTAAGTCTGAACTTAATTGGTAAGGGGAAGATAATGAAACTGGTTACTGTGGTGATAAAACCATTCAAGCTGGAAGATGTGCGTGAAGCCTTATCTTCTGTCGGCATCCAGGGGCTCACCGTCACTGAGGTGAAGGGATTTGGACGCCAGAAAGGCCATGCGGAGTTGTATCGCGGTGCTGAATATAGCGTTAACTTTTTGCCGAAAGTGAAAATTGATATTGCCATCGCTGACGATCAGGTTGATGAAGTCGTTGATGTGATTAGTAAAGCGGCTTACACCGGTAAAATTGGCGACGGTAAGATTTTTGTTGCTGAACTGCAACGCGTTATCCGTATTCGTACGGGCGAAACTGACGACGCCGCACTGTAATGCCTGGCTGACGAAAAATTGGGATGGATGAAAATGAAAATACGTGTCTCTTCATTATTAGGCCTTGCCGCCGCAGCGTTACTTCCGTCGCTGGCAATGGCCGCTGATACACCGGCAATCGACAAAGCGGATAACGCTTTTATGATGATTTGTACCGCGCTGGTACTGTTCATGACGCTGCCCGGCATTGCGCTGTTTTACGGCGGCCTGATTCGCTCTAAAAACGTGCTCTCCATGCTGACGCAGGTTACCGTAACGTTTGCCATGGTGTGTGTGCTGTGGGTTATCTACGGTTACAGCATGGCCTTTGCCACCGGTAATGCCTTCTTTGGCGGCCTGGATATGTTCATGTTCAAAGGCATTGAGCTGAAATCACAATCTGGCACGATTTATCAACTGATTCACGTCGCTTTCCAGGCTTCCTTCGCGTGCATTACTGTCGCGCTGGTGGTTGGTGCGATTGCTGAACGTATCCGTTTCTCTGCGGTACTGATTTTTGCTGCTATCTGGCTGACGTTCTCTTATCTGCCGTTGACGCACATGGTGTGGGGCGGCGGTTTCCTGGCGGCTGATGGCGCGCTGGACTTCGCAGGCGGTACTGTGGTGCACATCAATGCCGCGGTTGCGGGGTTGACCGGTGCTTATCTGCTGGGCAAACGTGCCGGTTTCGGCAAAGAAGCCTTCAAACCGCACAACCTGCCGATGGTGTTTACCGGCACGGCTATCCTCTATATCGGCTGGTTCGGCTTCAACGCAGGCTCTGCCGCTGCTGCGAACGAAATTGCTGGTCTGGCATTCCTGAACACCGTAGTCGCGACCGCGGGTGCGATTCTGGCATGGGTTATCGGTGAGTGGATGGCGCGTGGTAAGCCTTCTCTGCTGGGTGCCTGTTCCGGTTGTATCGCAGGCTTGGTTGCTATCACGCCAGCCGCGGGAACCGTGGGTGTGGGGGGGGCGCTGATCATTGGTCTGGTCGGTGGTTTCGCTGGCCTGTGGGGCGTAACGGTACTGAAAAGATGGCTGCGCGTGGATGACCCGTGTGACGTGTTCGGTGTGCATGGCGTGTGCGGTATCGTTGGTTGTATCCTGACGGGGGTATTTACCTCGGCTTCTCTGGGCGGCACGGGGTACGCGGAAGGCGTTACCATGGCGCATCAGGTCTGGGTACAGCTGTTCAGCGTGATCGTCGCCTTCATCTGGTCCGGTGTTGCTGCCTTCATCGCATTCAAAGTCGCAGACCTGGCCGTTGGCCTGCGTATGCCGGAAGAACAAGAGCGTGAAGGCCTGGATGTTAACAGCCATGGCGAAAATGCTTACAACCAGTAATTTCTGCACGATATAAAAAACGCGGGCCAAGGCCCGCGTTTTTTTTTGCTTAAGAATAAGGGAACGTGCTTTCTGTGTTAAGGCGCATCATGCCGCCGCATGACCCCTTCTTGTACCGTGGAAGCTACCAGCGTCCCGTCCTGAGTGTAGAACTGGCCACGAACAAAGCCACGGGCACCTGAAGCCGATGTACTCTCCACGGTATAGAGCAGCCAGTCGTCGAGGCGGAAAGGGCGGTGGAACCACATAGAGTGGTCGATGGTGGCGACTTGCATTCCTGGCTCAAGAAAACCTACGCCGTGTGGTTGCAATGCGGTGAGCAGGAAATTGCAGTCCGATGTGTAACCCAGCAGGTATTTATGAATTCGCTCGTCATCGGGCATGACGCCGTTGGCTCTGCACCATACATGACGGATGGGCTCATCCACGTGGCCTTTGAGGGGGTTATGAAATTTTACCGGACGCATTTCGATGGCACGCTGTTGCAGAAATTTGTCACGAAACTGTTCAGGCAGTAAATGCACCATGCTCTGCGCAATCTCTTGTTCTGAAGGCAAGGATTCTGGCCCAGGGACTTCCGGCATGGTGTTTTGATGTTCAAAGCCGCTCTCTTGGCGTTGAAAAGAGGCGGTCATAAAAAAGATGGGCTTGCCATTTTGGATGGCGCTGACACGCCGTGCGCTAAAACTGTTGCCATCACGCAGGTTCTGCACATCGTAGACAATCGGTTTTCGGCTGTCGCCCGGCAATAAAAAGTAGCTGTGGAACGAGTGCAACCCTCGACCCGCCTCGACGGTCTGTTTGGCCGCATACAATGCCTGACCGACTACCTGTCCGCCGAACACCTGGCGTAATCCTAAGTCTTCGCTTTGTCCCCGGAAGAGTCCTTCCTCAATCTTTTCCAACTTCAGCAATTCGAGAAGATGCTGTAGTGCATGGCTCATGGATTCTCTCCCTTGGTGGTAATCGCGTGTTGTTAACGTATAACGGTAAGTCATAAAGCCTATTGGGGCGGCAGCAAGCTTTCGCATCGGCATTTTCGAAAAATGATAAATTCAGAATGTTGAACGCTGCCAAATGGCTAATGTGGGTCATACTTTCATTATCACGTCAGTGTAAGCATGCAGCACAACACGGTTGTGTTGTGCATTGCAGCTCAAGCCTGACGTCGTTACAGACAATAACGAAAGGAGACTCGCCAATGAAATTATGGCATATCTTAGGTAGTATCACGTTATCTGTCGTGTTGACTGGCGCGGCGCTAGCCGCGACAACGGTCACCGATTCGCCGAGCGCTTCACAAACCCAGCTTGCCATGCCTGCGGTCAGCGGTACCATCAATCTGCATCAGCGCATCGCGTTGCCGCCCAATGCAGCCTTAACGGTTACCGTTTCTGATGCCACCGTGTCGGATGCGCCGTCGCGCGTGCTGGCGCAAAAAGTGGCGTGGACGGATGGGAAACAGGCTCCGTTTATCTTCTCCTTACCGTATAACCCTGCCGACGTTTCGCCAAATGCGCGTATTCTGCTCAGCGCAGCGGTAACGATTGATAACCGCGTGGTGATGGCGACGCAGGACATCCCCGCCGTGATCAACAATGGTGTGACGCGCGCGGATTTGCTGTTGATTCCCGTGGAGTCAGTGGCGCTGCCAACGCACTCGCAGGGTGGCTTGTTGACCCCCAGTGCCCATACGCCGCTAAACACTGAGGGATAACACCTCATGGCTCTCAGGGCGTTTCGCCCTGCCAGCCATAGCGAGCGAGATCGATGCTGCCCTGACGCGTAAAGGTTATCCCTTCGGCCCTGAGCGCTTCGCGTTGGCGAATGTAATCCGGGCCAGTCAGCGAAATTTCACCATGACGATTTGTTACCCGATGCCAGGGAAGCGAGCTGCCTTCGGGCAGCTTTTTTAATACGCCGCCGACCTGGCGGGCAGCGCGTGCGGAACCCGCCAGGCGGGCCACTTCCCCGTAGGTGGTAACTTTGCCCCAAGGGATGGCGGCTACAATATGAAAAACGCGCTGGCGAAAGTTGTCCTGCTCCATCGCTACTCCTGTTAATACTACGACGAATCAACATATACCCGTCATGCTTCACGTTGCAGGTGCGTTGGCTACGTTCACACACCCAAATCACTTACCTGAGTCAGCGCATCGAGACGGCTTCAGTTGCCGCCTTCCTGCAACGCAAATTATTTAGGGTATAGTGGCACAGGTGTTCGGGCTTGCAAACGGACGTTTCGCCGGTCGAGAAACTGAAATCGAATAAGAAAACAACGGTCGGCTGTGGTCAACTTGCAATTGCGGTGCGCATACCCGATAATGCCCACGCTCTGTACCACGCAGAGCAAACGAATCAATGGAGGCCCTGTCGGTTCTCCCGCAACATTACCCTGTGGACTCGGTCAGGTCCGGAAGGAAGCAGCCGCAGCAGGAGACGTGTGTGCCGGGATGCAGCTGGCAGGGCCTCCACCCTTTTTATTCATCGTCATTTTTATTTTCCGCGCTTTTTTATTCTCATTCTTTTCTTTCTGTTTTGCATATTGAATACGTTTATTGATGATATCCCGTTGCTGATGATGTGCCCTATTGGTATTAAAGCGTATGTGGATAAGCACTGTGGCGTCATTATCTAAAAAACATGATGACGGTAAACGTGACAAAATATTGTTGATTTGGGATAAGTTGACGGATTTCACGCCGGTAAAATATACCCGTCATACTTCACATTGCCGGTATGTTGACTGCGTTCGCTCACCTGAATCACTGGTTTGTATCAGTTCATCGGGATTCCCTCATTTTCCGCCTTCCAGCAACTCGAATTATTTAGGGTATATAAACACCATGCTTTAGCGGACGTATTTCCAAACGGCGGTAGGGACCTTGTCGTAAATCTTGTTCATCGTTAGCTCGGCTAAACGATGATCGGCGGCAGAATAAAACATTTCCAGCTCATCGCTAGACAACTGATACTTGTTCTTCTCGATAACGCGTTCAAGCGTGTCAATCGTTGTACACTTGCGTAAGCGCATCAAATAATCAATTTTTTTCATGGCGACCTTTATCAAAACAATACCAGCACCTGGTGGTTAATTAATATAAAAGCATCTATTGCTTAAGATTTAGCAGATGAACAGACGTTCTCCTGTGAGAACATTCCTAATAACGCGGCTTTAGAACGTTGCCAACGTTGCAGTTCGGCACCATTAATCCCATAGTTACTGAACAACGCATAGGTGTCATCTAAATACTGCTCGACCCGTTTTGAAAGCTCGTCTTCATCGGGGTATTTTATTTTAAATGTCAGAATAAATGTAGCTATATGCTCAATCAATTCATTTAATTGGAGATTGATCGCAGATGTTGGGTAATTGACCCAGCCATGACTGCTATCCCCCAATGTGGCGATGCTTTCGTCACAGAGATTTTCACACAAGAATCGGAGTTGGGCAATATCATAATGTTTCGGTGAGTACTCATCCATATCGTTCACTCCGTCATGCTGTTATTTCACATTACCTCAGGCTGCCCGTGAAACCCGCAACGCTGATGGAACGTAATAGAAAACCCTGACAACAGTTGGTAACTCCTTGGTTAAGTGATGAAATAAGCTCACATTTATCCTGATGGAAAGTACGGATTACACGGCATACCGCACCACCCATACGCTAACTATAGCAAAAGAATCACAGATTATCGCAAAAAATAAGTAAGGTTTTTGACCCTATTTAATCAGATAGACGCGCTGTATAGCCGATATATATAATAAGTGATACTGTGTTTCATAATATTACTTTATTAAATTCTCTTACAAATTTGAGCGAGAATTATCTTATAACGGTTACTTGGCTGGCTTTATCATCACGCGCGCAAAGGAAATTAATGACGTGAGTGGTTGGGAATGGACTTTTATTAACGCATTGATATGTAATAAAAAGCCCTGGACAGGTCTAGGGCTTGAACGGTGCGCTGCTGCCATTGTCAGCGTTTTTTCTTTCTGCCTTGCACGGCCTTAAAACGTGGATTTGTCTTACAAATAACATAAACCCGCCCGTGCCGGCGCACAACCTTACAATCTTTATGGCGTGTTTTTGCCGAACGTAATGAACTGAGAACCTGCATACTTTCCCCCACTGGAAATTACATATTTCGCTATTTTAAAAAATGGCCAAAACGCTTGTTAAACCGTGCCGTACTTCCTTCTTTGGCATACTCTTTTTGTTTCCCGGTGTAATAGGGATGCGATGCTGACGATACATCAATCGTGACATAGGGATAGGTTACGCCGTCCCGCTCGATGGTGCGGTCTGTCTGGATGGTTGAGCCAACCATAAAATACGCATCAGCACTGGTATCGTGAAAGGCTACGGTACGGTAGTGCGGGTGGATATTCGCTTTCATTAAAAACCTAGTTGTTATGTTATAACATAACTAATTGTGCGCTTCTTCGGGTACAAGATCAACCCTCTTGTGTCTGAGGGTTTGACGCAGTGGGGGCAGGGTGGTGGTCAAAGCAGGCGGGCAAAAAAAAGGCCGCTTGCGCGGCCTTTGGGGAATAACTCAGTTACGGTTTTTCAACGATATGGCTGTGTTCAATATCTTCATTTTTCTTGCTAAAGCGGCGGCGTACCACCACAAAGAACACAGGAACAAAGAAGATCGCCAGCACCGTTGCGGTAATCATCCCACCCATTACGCCAGTACCTACGGCGTTCTGTGCGCCGGAGCCGGCACCGGAGCTGATGACCAACGGCACTACGCCGAGGATAAAGGCCAACGAGGTCATCAGGATGGGGCGCAGACGCATACGTACTGCATCAAGCGTCGCCTCCACCAAGCCTTTGCCTTCTTTCTCCATGAGGTCTTTGGCGAATTCAACGATAAGAATCGCGTTCTTCGCCGATAGACCAATGGTGGTCAGCAGCCCTACCTTGAAGTAGACGTCGTTCTCCAATCCACGCATGGTGGCGGCCAGCAGCGCACCAATAATCCCGAGCGGCACCACCAGCATGACGGAGAAGGGGATAGACCAACTCTCATAGAGCGCGGCCAGACACAGGAACACCACAATCAGCGAAATGGCATACAGGGCCGGTGCCTGGTTACCCGACAGACGCTCCTGATAGGACATCCCGGTCCAGTCGTAGCCAATACCTTCCGGCAACTGTCTGGCGAACTCTTCCATCAAGGCCATCGCTTCACCGGTACTCTTACCTGGCGTTGCTTCACCCTGAATCTGCATGGACGGCTGTCCGTTATAGCGTTCCAAGCGCGGTGAACCGTGCGTCCAGTGGCTTTGTGAGAAGGAAGAGAACGGCACCATCTGATTATTGCTACCGCGCACATACCAGCGCTCAATATCGCTTGGTAGCATACGGAACGGCGCATCAGCCTGCACATACACTTTCTTCACACGGCCACGGTCAATAAAGTCATTGACGTAGCTGCCGCCCAGTGCGGTTGCCAGCGTGGCGTTGATATCCGACAGGGACACCCCCAGCGCCTGCGCTTTTTCCTGATCGATATCGATACGGAACTGCGGAGTATCTTCCATGCCGTTTGGACGTACACCGACCACGGTATCAGGACGCTGTGCGGCCATTCCCAGCAGTTGGTTACGCGCCGCGGTCAGTTTCTCGTGTCCCAGGTTAGCCTGATCCAGCAACTGGAAATCAAAACCGGTTGCGGTACCCAGCTCAACGATGGCAGGGACGTTAAAGGCGATAACGATCGCTTCCTTGATTTGCGAGAAGGCAGCGTTAGCCCGACCGGCAATGGCGCCGACCTTGTTTGCCGCACCGGGACGTTCACCCCAGTCTTTCAGACTGGCGAACACCAGACCGGCGTTCTGTCCACGACCGGAGAAACCGAAGCCGTTAACGGTAAAGACCGAGTTAACGTTGTCTTTCTCATTCTCCAGGTAGTGCTTGGTCACTCGCTCCAGCACGCGCTCGGTACTCTCTTGGGTTGCACCGGCGGGCAGTTGCACCATGGTCAAGAGCACGCCCTGGTCTTCTTCCGGCAGGAAGGAGCTTGGCAGACGCATGAAAAGCACGGCGAGGCCAACCACAATCAGCAGGTAGACCACCAGATAACGACCGGTGCTGCGCAAAATGTTGGCAACGCTATCGGTGTAATGGGTGGTGCTCTTTTCAAACAGTTTGTTGAACCAACCGAAGAAACCTGTTTTCTCGTGATGGTCGCCTTTGGCGATCGGTTTGAGCAACGTGGCACAGAGCGCCGGCGTCAGAATCAATGCCACCAGTACCGACAGCACCATCGCGGATACAATGGTGATGGAGAACTGGCGGTAAATGGCACCGGTAGAACCGCCCGTGAACGCCATCGGAATAAACACCGCAGACAGCACCAGCGCAATACCGACCAGCGCGCCCTGAATCTGCGACATCGATTTCTTGGTGGCTTCCTTGGGCGGGAGCCCTTCTTCCATCATTACGCGCTCGACGTTCTCCACCACCACGATGGCGTCATCCACCAGCAGGCCGATGGCCAGTACCATGGCGAACATGGTTAAGGTGTTAATCGAGTAACCGAAAGCAGAAAGAATGGCAAAGGTGCCTAACAACACCACCGGCACCGCGATCGTCGGGATCAACGTGGCTCTGAAGTTTTGCAGGAACAGGTACATCACCAGGAACACCAGCACGATGGCTTCCGCCAGCGTTTTTACCACTTCGTTAATCGAGATCTTAACGAACGGTGTGGTGTCGTAGGGATAAACCACTTTCAATCCAGCCGGGAAGAACTGCTGTAGCTTAACCAACTCGGCTTTAACGGCGGAAGCCGTATCCAGCGCATTCGCACCGGTTGCCAGCTTGATACCGACACCAGCGGCTGCCTGACCGTTGTAGCGCGCAATAACGCTGTAGTCTTCACCACCCAACTCCACGCGGGCGACATCACGCAAGCGTACCTGCGAACCGTCAGCGTTGACGCGCAACAGAATGTTGGAGAACTCATCGGCAGATTTCAGTCGCGTTTGGGCAATGATCGATGCGTTAAGCTTCTGCCCCGGCAGCGGCGGTGTACCCCCCAGTTGTCCGGAGGCAATTTGGTTGTTCTGCACTTTGATGGCAGCCACCACATCGCCAGTGGTCATCTGGAAGCTATTGAGCTTGTTCGGATCCAACCAGATACGCATGGCGTATTGGGCACCAAACAACTGCACGTCACCGACACCGTTGGTACGGCTGAGCGGGTCTTTGATGTTCGCTGCCACGTAGTCAGCGATATCCTGCTGCGTCAATGAGCCGTCTTCAGAAATAAAGCCAGCTACCATCAGGAAGCTGCTGCTCGATTTCTGTACGCTCACGCCCTGTTGCTGCACTTCCTGCGGCAACAGCGGCATCGCCAGTTGCAGTTTGTTCTGTACCTGGACCTGAGCAATGTCCGGATCCGCTTTCGAGTCAAACGTCAGCGTAATCTGAACTGTACCCGATGAATCACTGCTGGATGCCATGTAGAGCAGGTTATCGATACCGTTCATGTTCTGTTCGATAACCTGAGTCACGGAGTCTTGCAGTGTAGAAGCATCCGCGCCCGGGTAGTTCGCCGTTATTTCAATGGCCGGTGGTGCAATGGTCGGATATTGGGCGATAGGCAACTTGATAATTGCCAACGCCCCCGCCAGCATCACCATAATGGCGAGCACCCATGCAAAGATGGGACGATCAATAAAAAACTTAGCCATGAATTACAGGCTCCTGTTAAGACTTCGCAGGTTTTTCTTCACCATTCCCAGGTGCCGTCTCTTTTGCTTTGACGGGCGCGCCCGGTCTGATTTTTTGCAACCCAGTCACGATAAGACGATCGCCTGCTTTAAGGCCGGAGGTCACCAGCCAATTGCTGCCGATAGCCTGGGCCGTCGTGAGCGTGCGTGCTTCAACCTTGTCACCTTCACCCACCACCATGGCGGTGGCTTCACCGCGCGGATTGCGGGTCACGCCTTGTTGCGGCACCAGCAGCGCGTCATTGTTCACGCCTGAATCGAGGCGTGCACGCACAAACATGCCCGGCAGCAAATCGTGTTGCGGGTTAGGGAAGATAGCGCGCAGGGTGATAGAGCCCGTGGTTTCATCCACCGTGACATCAGAGAATTCCAGCGTACCGTTTTGCGCATACTCCGTGCCGTTATCCAGCAACAGACGCACGGTCGCTTTGCCACCAGCTTGTTTCAGCGTGCCTTGTTCCAGCTCACGCTTCAGTCGCAAATAGTCATTACTGGATTGCGTCACATCAACATAGATCGGATCGAGTTGCTGAACGCTGGTCAACGCCGTCGCCTGACCAGAAGCCACCAACGCCCCTTCGGTGACCGTCGATTTACCGACACGGCCTGAAATCGGGGAGAGTACTTTGGTGTAGTTCAGGTTGATGAGCGCAGAATCCACAGAGGCTTGTGCGGCTTGTACGCTGGCTTCTGCCTGGCGCTGTGTGGCCAATGCCTGATCGTAATCCTGCTTGCTGACATAATTGGTGCCAACCAGCGGTTTGTAGCGGTTCACGGTCAAACGGGCGATTTCTGCCTGAGCCTGTGCTTGTGCCAACGAACCTTTCGCGCTGTTGTAAGCCGCCTGATAGGTTGCCGGATCAATCTGGTACAGAGAAGTGCCCGCTTTCACGTCGCTCCCTTCGACGAAGTGGCGCTTCTGAATAATACCGCTCACCTGAGGCCGAACCTCGGCAATGCGGAATGCGTTAGTGCGCCCTGGAAGTTCGGTAATCACGTTCAACGGTTGTGTTTTGAGGGTCACAATGCCGATTTCAGGCGCTTGCTGTCCGCCGCCTTGTTGCTGACCTTCATTTTTATTATCACACCCGGTGAGCGCTAAGCCGCCAGAAAGCATCAGGACTGCCGCCAGAGGCATAAGCCTTCTGTTTTTGTTCATAAATAAACCTCAAGTGTCCGATTTGAATTTGACCAATGGATCACAAGCCCTAAAACCCATTGCTGCGATAATCCTGCAAGCGTGTTATGTTACATACATTCGCGAATGTATGTAACATAACACGCTTCCTTTAAAAAAACAGCGCTATGGCACGAAAAACCAAACAGCAGGCCCAGGAAACACGACAACACATTATTGATACGGCCTTACGCCTCTTCTCCGAGTTCGGCGTCTCCGCCACGTCGCTGGCGGGTATCGCTGCCGCGGCAGGCGTCACGCGCGGTGCGATTTATTGGCACTTCAAAAACAAGGCTGAGTTGTTTGATGCAATATGGGCGTTGTCCGAGACGAAAATTAACGATTTCGAATCTGAGTATCAGGCAAAATTCCCTGATAATCCACTGCATGTGATGCGTGAGCTACTGATCTATATGCTGCGTTTGACGACGACCGACACCCAGTGGCGCTCGATTATGGAGATCAATTTCCATAAGTGTGAGTTTGTCGGTGAAATGTTACCGTCGTATAACGCACGCAAGGCGCTCTATTTCTCCTGCTATGAACAGATTGAGGATAGCCTCAATCACAGTATTCAATTGGGTTTCCTGCCGTCCGATCTGCATTTGCGTCGTGCCGCTGTGACCTTGCGCGCCTATTTCTCCGGTATTCTGGAGAACTGGCTGTTTTTGCCCGAGAGCTTTGATATCCACCAGGAGGCGCCAACCTTGGTAGACAGCTTTGTTGACATGCTGCGTTTCAGCCCGGCGCTCAGGCTGCCGCTTACCACGCCTGTACAAGAAAACGCCGAATAAGATTCAATCTGTTATAACACACTGTCCGTTATAATGAATCGTTACTTTTTCGTCAGGTTTGCGCCGTGCGTTAGCGTGCAGAACCGTGATATTCTTCGCCATTCTTTTTATGCCTGACGACGTATCATGTACTGCAAGTCCCTTTCTCGCGCCCTTGATTTCCCGCGTATTCTATCGATTGTTTCCCGCTGCGTTGCCCTTTTAGTGCTATTTTCCATTGGATTTTCTACTGTTGCACAGGCTGCGACCAGTAATGATATTCCCACGCGCAGTGAGATTCAGGGGCGACTGGACGCGCTTGGCAAACAGAAAAATCTGACAGAAGTCGATAAACTGACGCAGCAGGATCTCACCCACACGCTTGAGTCTCTGGATGCCATTGATCGGGTACGTCAGGAGACGGCGCAGCTAAAGCAGCAGGCGGCGCAAGCGCCCGCCAAACTGCGTCAGGTGGCCGACGATCTGGCGGCGTTAAGCAACAACGATGTTGCCACGGCGTCGCTCGAAACGCTCTCGCTACGTCAATTGGAAACCCGCCTCAATGAATCGCTGGATAATTTGCAGTCGGCGCAGGAAAACCTCTCTGCCTACAACAGCCAGTTGATCTCTTTGCAAACCCAGCCGGAACGTGTTCAAAGCGCATTAACAGCGCTGTCGCAACGCAGTCAGCAGATTCGCAACCAGCTTAACGGCGTGGAGGCAGGGCAGAGTGCGCTGCGTGCCAGCCAGCAAGCGCTGCTGCAAACCGATCAGGCCTTGGTGGGCTTGCAGATGGAGCAACAGCGTAAAAGCCTGGAAGTGAACACCACGCTGCAAGATTTACTACAGAAACAGCGTGACTATGCCTCTGCCCAGATTAACCAGTTAGAGAAAATGGTGCAGGCGTTGCAAGGGGTGCTCAACGGCAAGCGATTAACGCTGTCGGAGAAAACTGCCAAAGAGGCACAAACCACGGAAGACACGCAGCGCATTCAGGACAACCCCTTGGTGAAGGCGGAGATGGAAACCAACCACCAACTCAGCCAGCGCCTGGTTACGGCGACACAGTCGAGCAATACTCTGGTGCAGGAAAGCATTCAGGTGAAAAACTGGCTCGATCGCACCCTGCAATCCGAACGTAACCTCAAAGAGCAGGTTACCGTGCTCAAGGGCAGTTTGCTGCTGTCGCGCATCTTGTATCAGCAGCAGCTTAACCTGCCTTCTGCCTCCTCCATGAACGACATGAGCACGCAAATTGCCGATCTGCGTCTGGAGCAGTTTGAGATCAATCAGCAGCGTGATGTGCTGTTTCGTGGTGACGAATACATCAGCAAACTGCTGGCGGCCAACAAGGGTGTTACGCTGGATGATGAAGTGCACGATGCGCTGGACCAGATCCTTGATACGCGACGTGAGCTGCTCGATCAGCTGAATAAGCAACTGGGCAACCAACTGATGCTGGCCATTAACCTGCAAATCAACCGCCAACAGTTGGTCAGCGTCACGGCGTCATTGCAGCATACGCTGACGCAGCAGATTTTCTGGGTCAGCAGTAATAAACCGATGGATTGGACCTGGCTGAAAGAGTTGCCCGGGGGATTGAAACAGCAAGTACGTCATTCCAATCTGGCTTTCCAGTGGGATGACTGGCGTCAGGGGGCGCTACTCTTTATTGTACCGATGCTGCTGGTGAGCGGGATTATCTATTGGCGGCGGCGTCTTATTGCCGGGTATATCGAGCGCTTGTCGAATGATGTCGGACAGCTAAAACGGGATTCGCAGCGCCATACGCCGCAGGCATTGTTATTGGAAACCGTGATGGTGCTGCCGGGGATTATGCTGATCCTCGCGTTCGGTCTGTGCTTTCACTATGCCGAAAACGCCGTCGGGGATGCCGTGTGGGGCATGAGCCAGCAGTTTGCGCTGCTGTGGTTGGTGTTTGGTTTGCTCTATCGGGCGATGAAACCCGGCGGTATCGGTGAGCGGCACTTCAATTTCAGCGTTTCACTGGCAGCCCACTACCGCCGTCAGGCGCTGTGGCTGGGCGGAGCGCTGCTACCGTTGATCTTCTGGTCGGTTATCGGTGAGAAAGCGCCGCTCTATCTGGTGGATGACGTGATCGGGCAGATTGTGATTTTCTGTAACCTGATTCTGTTAGGCATTCTGGTATTCCCGCTCTGTCGTGACAGTTGGCGGGAAAAAGAGACGCACACGATCCGGCTGATTGTGATTACCGTGATGGCGATCCTGCCGTTGGTGCTGCTGGGCTTGATGGTGTGCGGCTACTTCTACACCACGCTGCGATTGCTGGGGCGCTGGGTGGAAAGCCTGTATTTGTTGCTGGTGTGGAACCTGGTCTATCTCACCACGATTCGCGGTTTGAGCGTGGCGGCACGTCGATTGGCATACCGTCGTGCAGTGGCGCGACGTCAGAACCTGAATAAAGAAGGCGCAGAGGGCAGCGAACCAGCACCAGAGCCGCCGTTGGCGCTGGATCAGATTGGTCAGCAATCGTTGCGGTTGACCACCATGGTGCTGTTGCTTATTTTTTCCGGCGTGCTCTACTGGATTTGGTCCGATTTGGTGACGGTGATGTCCTACCTCGACAGCATTACGCTGTGGCATTACAACGCCACCGTGGCAGGCAATGCCGTGTTGCAGGCAGTGACGCTGGGCAATCTGATGCTGTCGATCATCGTCGCGGTGGTGGCCTATGTGTTAATGCGCAACTTGCCGGGCTTGCTGGAGGTGCTGGTGTTGTCGCGTTTGCAATTGCGCCAGGGGACCTCTTACGCCATTACTACCATGCTGAGCTACCTGATCATGGCGGTAGGCACCACGACGTCGCTCAGTTCGATCGGGGTGTCATGGGACAAGTTACAGTGGCTGGTCACGGCGTTGTTGGTGGGGTTAGGGTTCGGCTTGCAGGAGATTTTCGCCAACTTTATTTCCGGCCTGATCATCCTGTTCGAACGCCCGGTACGCATTGGCGATACCATCACCATTGGCACCTATTCCGGTTCGGTCAGTAAAATTCGTATCCGCGCCACCACCATTACGGATTTCGATCGCAAAGAAGTGATTATTCCCAATAAGGCTTTTGTGACCGAGCGATTGATCAACTGGTCGCTGTCGGACACCATCACGCGCGTGCTGATTAAAATTGGCGTGGCCTACGGCTCCGATCTGGACAAGGTGAAAGCGGTGTTGTTGCAGGCGGCACATGAGAACAGCCGCGTGATGACCGATCCTGAACCGCAGGTATTTTTCCTGGCATTTGGTGCCAGCTCTCTGGATCACGAACTGCGGCTCTATGTGCGGGAACTGCGCGATCGCAGCTATACGGTGGATGAGTTAAACCGCAGTATCGACAGGCTGTGTCGGGAAAATAATATTGATATCGCGTTTAATCAGCTTGAAGTCTACCTGCATAACAAACAGGGCAGTGAAGTGCAGGAGATAAACCGCGCGTTGGGCGGTAACGGGGTAGGTGAACCCGCATAAGCGTTTAAGGGGGGATTCCCACTCGCATAAGGCCAAGCCTTTTTGTTGGTGCAGTGAACATTTCGTGCGCGTTGGCCTACGCGGTTATTTGCACCGTACATCGCACGCGCCCGACACGGGGCGTTCAATCGCCTTCGCCCCGTGGCCCCTGTCTTTGCGCTACTTTATCTGAGGATCGCTCGGCGGCTGGGCAGGCACAGACCCGGTTGCCGCATATGATTTGGATTCATAGTCACGTCGCACAATCTCTAGCGCATCCAGCACCACATTAGGCGCGATATCGCTCTCTTCCAGCAGCATAATCAGGTCTACTGCCAGCTTTACCTCTGGCGGGGCGTTTTCCAGCGACATGCGTTAGGTCCTTTGATTGTGGTTACAGCCCTTGCTCACGCCTTTCCACCTGACGCTCTAAACGCGCCAGCGCCTGACGACAGCGCGCCAAGCGGCCTTCTAGCGCGGCGACCTCACGTTGCAATTGTTGCTGCGCGTTCAGCGTTGTTGCTCTGTCGAGTTGGCTTTCCCGGTCCTGAATCATCAGATTCAGCCGTCGTTCATAGTCCTGGTGTTCTGCCAGCTTTTGATACAGATCGCTGGCAATCGCGATCGGCGTCTTCTCTTCCTGACGACGTAACGCTTGTGTGGAGAGTTCCCGCTGTAACGCGCCGATCTGCGCGACCAGTTTTTCCGTCATGAACGCGACGCGTTCGGTACGGTTTTCTGCTACCAGATGGCGCAAGGACTGAAAATTTTGCTCAACTTCACTCAGATAATCGCGCAAACGCGTGCCATGTGATTGAAACAGCTGCCTGTCAAAACGGGAATAGGCCAACGGCCTGTCTGCCAGCGGAGCGACCGCCTGAGCCAACAGGACCAGTTGATGTTCCAACGCCTGAAGAAAGTGGTGGCGGTTCACAGATTGACCCACATAATGAAATGATAAAACCAAGCTTGCACAGGATTGTCAGCAGGCACAAGCCTTTTGCTTGTGGGAGAGAAAGATGATCGCATCTTAACTAACGTCAGGAAAGGGCGGGATGCTAGAGTGCCAGGGCGTAACGTGAAGAGGATAAGCAGTGATGTATCGTATCGGGTTGGTGGTATTGGGATGGTTAGCGGTTGCGTTGGCGACGTTAGGCGTTGTGTTGCCGCTGTTGCCGACGACCCCTTTCCTGCTGCTGGCTGCATGGTGCTTTGCCCGTTCCTCACCGCGTTTTCATGCCTGGTTGCTCTACCGTTCCTGGTTTGGTCCCTATTTGCGTCACTGGCAGGATCATCGGGCGTTGCCGCCGGGGGCGAAAGGCAAAGCGGTGATAATGATCGTGCTGACGTTCGCCATTTCGCTGTGGCTGGTGGATATGGTATGGGTCAGAGTGCTGCTGCTAACGATAATGGCGGTCTTGCTCACCTTTATGCTGCGTCTGCCGGTTGTTGATCCGCGACAATAAAACCCACCGTGGGCTGTTGCATTTGATCGTCAGTTTGACTAGATTTGAGCGTTTTCGTGTGCCGTTCGCCTCCGGTTATCTCTCAGTATCGATGAGAGGCAAGGAGCAGCAGCGGTCATGGGTAAGATTTTTAAAGCGTACTATCAGGCAAAAGATGATGAGCGTAACCGCACAGCAGTCAGAATTAATCAAAAACAGCATTAAAAGCATTCCCGATTATCCCAAACCGGGGATCTTGTTCCGTGATGTCACGAGCCTGCTGGAAGCGCCCGTTGCGTATGCAACCAGTATTGAGATGCTGGCAAACCGTTTTCGTGACACTGGCGTAACCAAAGTGGTAGGCACGGAAGCGCGCGGTTTTCTGTTCGGTGCCCCGGTGGCACTGGCGTTGGGCGTGGATTTTGTGCCGGTGCGTAAACCTGGCAAGCTGCCACGTCCGACAATTTCAGAAAGCTATGAATTGGAGTACGGCACTGACAGCCTGGAAATTCACACTGACGCCATCAACGCGGGCGACAAAGTATTGGTGATCGACGATCTGCTGGCCACCGGTGGCACCATTGAAGCCACGGTTAAGCTGATTCGCCGTTTGGGCGGAGACGTCACCGATGCGGCATTTATCATTAATCTGTTCGATCTGGGCGGCGAGCAGCGTTTGAATAACCTCGGTATCAACTGCTACAGTCTGGTGAATTTCCCGGGCCATTGATCCTGCCTTTTTTCCGCTGTAAATCTGTTGGCTATCCTCATAAACAGTCTCGCCGTGTCCGGCGAGGCTGTGTTAGCATGGCCTCCTCAATCACACAACCGTTGCGGTATTGATGAGCTATCAGGTACTGGCCCGTAAGTGGCGTCCTCAATCTTTCGCTGATGTTGTCGGTCAAGAACATGTGCTGACCGCATTGGCCAATGGTCTCTCGATGGGGCGGGTTCATCACGCCTATCTGTTTTCCGGCACGCGTGGCGTGGGAAAAACCAGTATCGCTCGCCTGTTGGCGAAAGGACTGAACTGCGAGAGCGGGATTACCGCCACGCCCTGTGGGCAGTGTGCGAATTGCCGAGAAATTGAACAAGGGCGTTTTGTTGACCTGATCGAGATTGATGCCGCTTCGCGCACCAAGGTAGAAGACACCCGCGAACTGCTGGATAACGTGCAATATGCCCCTGCGCGCGGTCGGTTCAAAGTCTACCTGATCGATGAAGTGCACATGCTGTCCCGCCACAGCTTCAATGCGCTGTTAAAAACGCTGGAAGAGCCCCCCGAGCACGTTAAATTCCTGCTGGCGACCACCGATCCCCAGAAGTTGCCGGTCACCATTCTTTCTCGTTGCCTGCAATTTCATCTCAAAGCGCTGGATGTGGAGCAAATTCGTCAGCACCTTGAGCAGGTGCTGCAAGCCGAAGCGATTGCGACTGAACCGCGCGCCCTGCAACTGCTGGCGCGTGCGGCAGAAGGCAGCCTGCGCGATGCGCTGAGCCTGACCGATCAGGCGATTGCCATGGGGCAGGGAGCGGTATTGACCGACGCGGTCGCACGCATGCTGGGCACGTTGGATGCTGAACAACCGCTGGCGCTGATTGAAGCTATCGTCAATGCCAACGGTGAGCAGACCATGGTGTTGCTTCAGCAGGCGGCGTCGCGTGGCGTTGAGTGGGAAGCGCTGTTGGTTGAGATGCTTACGCTATTGCATCGTATCGCGATGGTACAGTTGCTGCCCACGGCGCTCGGACCGGAAGATTCCCCCATTGCCTCGCGCTTGCGCTCCCTGGCGCGTACCGTACCGCCTGCCGACGTGCAGCTCTACTATCAGACGTTGTTGGTGGGACGAAAAGAATTATCCTATGCGCCAGACCGGCGTATGGGCGTTGAAATGACGCTGCTAAGAGCCTTGGCGTTTCACCCGCAGGCGGTGATTGCACCCGTAGCACCCGTGCCAGTGGCAATGAGCGCACCACCAGCGCAGATTGCGCCTGCGCGTCAGACCGTTGCGCCCAGTGCACCGCCATCCCCTGCGGCAGCACCGTCATCGCCGGTAGCCACGCCGGAGGTGGCTGTTGCTCCCGCCGCGCCGCTACCGGATGCGACTTCGCAACTGTTACAGGCGCGTAGCCAGTTATTGCAACGGCAGGGTACGCCGCCGCCAAAAAAGCCTGAACCGGCGGCGCAGGAAGGCGCACGGCCGGGCACGGCGGTATCGGCGTTGGAACGTCTTGCCTCGGTGACGGAACGCAGTCAGCAGCGTCAGGCGGCTGACAATAACGGCGAGGCACAGAAAAAACCTGAGGCGTACCGCTGGCGCGCGCAGCAACAGCAAACCATCGTGACCGAAACCATCGCCACGCCAAAAGCGTTGCGCACGGTGCTGGAATACGAGAAAACGCCGGCGTTAGCGGCTAAATTGACGGAAGAAGCGCAAGCGCGCGATGCCTGGGCGGCAGAGGTGCAGCGTTTACCGCTACCGAAGCTGGTTCAGCAATTGGCGCTTAACGCATTCAAGGTCGACACGGATGACGGCACGGTGACGCTGCATTTACGCTCATCGCAGCGCCACCTGAATTCACCGTCGGCACAAAAAACGTTGCTGGATGCATTGGCAGCGCATTATGGAAAACCCATCACCCTGGTGGTGGTAGAAGATGACGACCCCAGTACGTTAACACCGCTGGAGTGGCGTCAGACGATTTATGAAGAGAAACTGGCGCAAGCGCGCGAGTCTCTGACGGCCGACAAAACGATTCAAACGCTGCGGCGTTTCTTTGATGCGGAACTGGACGAAGAGAGTATCCGCCCCGTTTAACCGCTGCAATTCTTGCAGCCATGCAATAGAGAGAAGCATATGTTTGGTAAAGGTGGTTTGGGCAATCTGATGAAACAGGCTCAGCAGATGCAAGACAAAATGCAGAAAATGCAGGAAGAGATTGCCAGCCTGGAAGTAACGGGTGAATCAGGCGCAGGCCTGGTCAAAGTGACCATTAACGGTGCACACAACTGCCGCCGTGTCGAAATCGATCCCAGCCTGCTGGAAGATTATAAAGAGATGCTGGAAGACTTGATCGCCGCGGCGTTCAATGATGCAGCGCGCCGCATCGACGAAACCCAGAAAGAGAAAATGGCGTCAGTGTCCAGCGGCATGCAGTTGCCGCCGGGCTTCAAGATGCCGTTCTGATGCAAACCAGTCCGCTCCTTGAGTCATTGATGGAGGCACTGCGCTGCTTGCCGGGCGTGGGTCCGAAATCAGCACAGCGCATGGCGTTTCAACTGCTGCAACGCGATCGCAGCGGCGGTATGCGTTTGGCGCAGGCACTGACGCGCGCCATGTCCGAAATCGGCCACTGTGTGGATTGCCGCACCTTTACCGAGCAGGAACATTGCGCGATCTGTGCCAATCCACGTCGGCAGCAAACGGGCCAGATCTGCGTGGTAGAAAGCCCCGCAGATATCCATGCCATTGAGCAGACTGGACAGTTTGCTGGACGTTACTTTGTGTTGATGGGACACCTGTCACCGCTGGATGGCATTGGGCCGGATGATATCGGGCTCGATCTGCTGGAACAGCGCTTAGGGCAGGAAAACCTGACAGAAGTGATTCTTGCCACCAATCCGACGGTGGAAGGGGATGCGACTGCCAACTACATTGCTGAGCTGTGTGCCCAGCACGGCGTAGTGGCGAGCCGCATTGCGCACGGCGTGCCGGTCGGTGGAGAGCTTGAAATGGTGGATGGCACCACGCTTTCCCATTCGCTGGCGGGGCGTCATCCCATCCGCTTGTAGCGGCTGTGCAGCATTTTCTCCGGTGCGGTGTCGTCTTCATCTGACGCCGCGCTGGGGATAAATTGTTTTTTGCTCTTGAAAATCCTTCCTCTTATCCCCACCTTTTGCCTACTGGCCGGAAATACCGGCACCATTCCCATACCCGCTACAGGGATTGAACATTATCAGCCTGACTAACTATTAGGATTGAGGTAAGTGACAATGAGCATGAAGGGCCAAGAAACGCGCGGTTTTCAATCTGAAGTGAAGCAATTGCTGCACTTGATGATCCATTCACTGTATTCCAATAAAGAAATTTTCCTGCGTGAATTGATCTCCAACGCCTCTGATGCGGCAGACAAGTTACGTTTTCGCGCCTTATCTTCGCCAGCGCTCTATGAAGGGGATGGAGAGCTGCGTGTGCGCGTTTCCACCAATAAAGAGCAACGTACCCTGACCATCGCTGACAACGGTATCGGGATGGGCCGCGATGAAGTTATCGATAATCTGGGCACCATTGCCAAATCGGGTACCAAAGCGTTTTTAGAGTCTATCGGCTCCGATCAGGCCAAAGACAGCCAACTCATCGGTCAATTCGGTGTGGGCTTCTACTCGGCGTTTATCGTTGCGGATAAAGTGACGGTGCGTACCCGTGCGGCGGGCGCAGCGGCAGAAGAAGGTGTGTTCTGGGAATCGGCGGGCGAAGGTGAATACACCGTGGCAGATGTGGTCAAGGCCGATCGCGGTACCGAGATAACCCTGCACCTGCGCGAAGGGGAAGATGAGTTCCTCGATGAGTGGCGCGTGCGTTCCATTATTGGTAAATACTCCGATCACATCGCGCTGCCAGTGGAAATTGAAACCCATACGCCGAGCGAAGAAGAGGGTGGCGAGCCGACGGTCACCTGGGAGAAGGTTAACAAGGCGCAGGCGCTGTGGACGCGTAACAAGGCGGATGTGACCGAAGAAGAATACAAAGAATTCTACAAGCATATTGCCCACGATTTCAGCGATCCGCTGAGCTGGAGCCACAACCGTGTGGAAGGGAAACAGGAATACACCAGCCTGCTCTACATCCCTTCTCAGGCACCGTGGGACATGTGGAACCGCGATCATAAACATGGCCTGAAACTCTATGTTCAGCGCGTGTTTATCATGGATGACGCCGAGCAGTTCATGCCGAACTACCTGCGCTTTGTGCGTGGCTTGATAGATTCCAACGATCTGCCGCTCAATGTCTCCCGTGAAATCCTGCAAGACAGCCGTGTTACGCAGAATCTGCGCAATGCGCTGACCAAACGTGTGTTGCAGATGCTGGAAAAACTGGCAAAAGACGACGCCGAAAAATACCAAACCTTCTGGCTACAGTTTGGCCTGGTGTTGAAAGAGGGGCCAGCGGAAGACGGTGGCAATCGCGAAGCCATTGCCAAACTGCTGCGCTTTGCTTCCACCCATGGCGACAGCGCTGCTCCGACGGTATCGCTGGAAGAGTATGTCAGCCGCATGGTCGACGGGCAGGAGAAAATTTACTACATCACTGCCGACAGTTATGCTGCGGCGAAGAGCAGCCCGCATCTGGAGTTGTTCCGCAAGAAAGGCATCGAAGTACTGCTGCTTTCTGACCGCGTCGATGAGTGGATGATGAGCTACCTGACCGAGTTTGACGGCAAGTCCTTCCAGTCCGTTAGCAAAGCGGATGAAGCGCTGGATAAGCTGGCGGATGATGCCAGTGATGACGACGCGCGCAAAGAGGCGGAAAAATCCCTGGAACCGTTTGTTGAGCGTGTGAAAACGCTGCTGGGTGAGCGCGTCAAAGAGGTGCGCCTGACGCATCGCCTGACCGATACCCCTGCCATCGTAACCACCGATGCCAATGACATGAGCACGCAGATGGCGAAGCTGTTTGCCGCCGCTGGGCAGAATGCGCCGGAAGTGAAATATATTTTTGAACTCAACCCGGAGCATGCGTTGGTGAAACGTGCCGCAGACACGGGTGATGATGCACAGTTTGGCGAGTGGGTGGAACTGCTGCTGGAGCAGGCGCTGCTGGCTGAACGCGGCACGCTGGAAGATCCTAATCAGTTTATCCGTCGTATGAATCAACTGCTGAGTGCATAACGGCTCACACTTTCCCGAAAACCCGGTTTTTAACCGGGTTTTTTTTCGCTTTGCGACACGCTGAAGCGAGCCCGTTCCTTGAGGATAAGCCTCTGGAATGGTATGGTTGAGCGTTTTCAAATTTATTTTAAAAAATCTACATAGCAAGGGGATTTACGCAATGCGTATTATTCTGCTGGGCGCTCCGGGCGCAGGCAAAGGCACTCAAGCACAATTCATTATGGAAAAGTATGGCATTCCGCAAATTTCCACGGGTGATATGTTGCGTGCGGCGGTGAAAGCCGGGACCGAACTGGGCAAACAGGCCAAAGAAATCATGGACGCAGGCAAACTGGTCACGGATGAATTGGTTATTGCCCTGGTGAAAGAGCGTATCGCCCAGGATGATTGCCGTAACGGTTTCCTACTGGATGGCTTTCCTCGCACCATTCTGCAAGCGGATGCCATGAAAGACGCTGATATTCAGGTTGATAACGTTATTGAGTTCGCCGTGCCTGACGAACTGATTGTCGATCGTATCATTGGCCGTCGCGTGCATGCGGCATCAGGCCGTGTGTACCATGTGAAGTACAACCCGCCAAAGGTTGAAGGTAAAGACGATGTTACGGGTGAAGAATTGACCATCCGTAAAGACGATCATGAAGATACCGTGCGTAAACGTCTGGTGGAATATCATCAGCAAACTGCGCCGCTGGTGGATTACTACCAGAAAGATGCCAAAGCTGGTAATACCCGCTACCACAAAGTAGACGGAACCCGTCAGGTAGCAGAAGTGCGCGCTGAGTTGGAATCCATTCTGGGTTAACCTATCGCCGCGTCGCGTGAAAATGCCGGTACCCTGTGTGCCGGTTTTTTTTGCCTGCTTCCCGCATTATCGTCTGCCATTCGCGACTTCAATGGCAAGTATCGGTAATAACATCGCTTTTCCTATCCCGTCCGGGCAACATTTTCGCTACACTCAGCGCTGGTAACGATAACCGCTTCCCGGTGTACCACATGTGTACGGCGAGCAGCCTTTTTATGAGGGCAGACGATGAGTCAACAAAAAGTGGGCGTACTGATGGTGAATCTGGGGACGCCCGAAGCCCCGACGCCGCAGGCGGTGAAACGCTATCTGGCTCAGTTTCTTAGTGATAAACGCGTGGTGGATACGCCGCGCTGGCTCTGGTGGCCGCTGTTAAATGGCGTGATCCTGCCTTTTCGTTCTCCCCGTGTCGCCAAACTGTATCAGTCCATCTGGACGGTTGACGGTTCTCCGTTGTTGGCATTCAGTCGACGTCAGGAATGCGCGCTCTCCGCCCGTTTAGGCGACGATATTCCGGTGGCGCTAGGCATGAGCTATGGTTCGCCGAGCTTGCCGTCAGCGTTAGATAGCCTGTTGTCGCAAGGCGTCACTCAACTGGTGGTGCTGCCTCTCTACCCACAATATTCTTGCTCCACCACGGGGGCGGTATGGGATGGGCTGGCCGACGCACTGCGCACGCGCCGCCAGTTGCCCGGTATCCGTTTTATCCGCGATTATGCAACGCACCCGGTCTATATCGATGCGCTAAAGCAGCGTGTCGAGGCATCATTTGCCCGGCACGGCGTGCCGGACCGCTTAGTGATATCGTTCCATGGCATTCCGGTGCGTTATGCTACAGAGGGGGATGACTATCCCCTGCGCTGTCAGGCAACGGCACAGGCGCTGATCGCTGCGTTGGGGTTGGCACCGGAACAGGTGCAAATGACCTTTCAATCACGTTTTGGCCGTGAACCCTGGCTCACTCCCTATACGGATGAAACGTTAAAGGGATTACCCGCGCAGGGGATCAAACACATTCAGGTTATTTGTCCTGGGTTTGCTGCCGATTGTCTGGAAACGTTGGAAGAGATTCAGGAACAGAACCGGGAGATTTTCCTGCATGCTGGCGGTGAACGGTTTGCTTATATTCCGGCGCTAAATGACGATGCGCGGCACATTGATGTGTTTGAAGCGTTGATTCGTGACGAATAGTTAAAACAGCACAGATAAAAAGGCGCAGCGGGACTACCGCTGCGCATCGCTATCAAATCGGGCACTCTTTGAGGTCTTCCGCTTTTACCTGCTCAAGCTGTAGCAGGGTAATCATGCTGTTGGCGATTTCGCGTTCACCCATCACCACCTGATTGGCGCCGTGTTCGGTGATATAGCTGACTTCATCGTCATAATGTGCGCGCGCAATGATCTCCAGGTCCGGGCGTTTTTCACGCGCTGCCGCAACGATTTCTCCTGCCTCGTAGCCGTTAGGAATGGTCAACAGCAGCCAGCGGGCGCAATCCAACCGCGCCAACTCCATGATTTCTACTTTAGTGGCATTCCCCAACACGGCCTTGATGCCTTGTTCGCGCAGAGCATCTACCCGTGCACGCGAATTCTCGATAACCACAACAGGAATACCCTCCTGATGCAGTTTGGCCCCGATCAGGCTGCCAACGCGGCCATAACCGACCAATAGCGCGTGATTACACATATCAACCGGGATCTGCTTCTCTTCTTCGATGGCCTCTTCCACGATCTGCTCATCAATGGTCTCTGTTTTCTCCAGATAGCGTTCCAGCAGCGTAAAGAGCAATGGGTTGATCATAATCGACAGAATCGCCCCTGCCAGCACCAGATTGCGCCCCTGTTCAGACAAGAGACCGAGCACAACGCCCAGGCCTGCCAGGATAAAGGCGAACTCGCCAATCTGCGCCAGACTGGTCGAGATGGTCAGCGCGGTACGCTTGGAGTGGCCAAACAGGCGAACCAACATAAACGCGGCAGCCGATTTACCGAACACGATAATGGCCAGCGTAATGATGACGGCCATCGGCTCATTCACCAGAATCATCGGATCGAACAGCATGCCCACCGAAACAAAAAACAGTACGGCGAAGGCGTCACGCAGCGGCAGCGTATCGTGGGCGGCGCGTTGACTGAGTTCTGATTCGTTCAGCACCACACCGGCAAAGAAGGCGCCCAGCGCGAATGAGACATCAAACAGCTTCACAGCGCCGAAAGCGATACCAAGTGCCATCGCCAACACGGCGAGGGTAAACAGCTCCCGTGAGCCGGTTGCGGCGCTTTTTGCCAGCACCCAGGGCACCAGGCGGCGACCGACCACAATCATCAGTGTGATAAAGGCAACGACCTTGCCGATAGTCCATGCCAGATCACGAATCAGCTTACCGGTATCGGCATGCTCCGCGCCTATCATGTCACGGAACGCAGGCAGCAATACCAGCGTCAGCACCATCGCTAAATCTTCCACGATCAGCCAACCAATAGCGATTTGTCCTCGCTGGCTGTCAATCAGTTGCCGTTCTTCCAACGCGCGCAGCAGTACCACGGTACTGGCGGTGGATAAACAAAGCCCAAACACCAACCCGCTCGCCAGGCTCCAGCCGAGCAGAGAGGAAAGGCCCATACCCAGCAACGTGGCAACGGCAATTTGTGCAATGGCGCCGGGAATAGCGATGGATTTCACCGCCATCAGGTCTTTCAGTGAGAAATGCAGGCCGACACCAAACATCAGCAGAATAACCCCAAGTTCAGCCAATTCAGGTGCTAACGCGGTATCCGCGACGAAACCCGGGGTAAACGGCCCCACCAGAACCCCGGCGACCAGATAGCCGACTAAAGGGGAAATGCGTAGTCGATTGGCCAGAATCCCCAGCAAGAACGCGAGGACCAGCCCTACGGCAATGGTGGATATTAGTGGTGTGGTTGCATGCATCCCGACTCCTTTTGCCATTGTTGAAAAACGTTCATGAGCAGACTTCTTGAACAAATTCTATTTCATTTGAAGAAATCCTGCTTGGGAAAATGAGGGTATTCTAGTAAAAATCTTCGTTTATTCATTGAATCTAAGTCTAATATAGATTTCATGATGCTTTCGTCAGATTAGCATTGATAAACCAACGTTATTGCTGTCATGAAGATACTTTCTCATGTCTGTTATGCTGCATTTTCATCCCACGCATTGAGAGGAACCGGTTTCTCGGCATTAAAAACCTTAGAATAGCGGGGGTAAATGACATAAATACAACAGAATCAAATGAACTGACCGTTTTCATCAGCTTTCTCTGGTGATTCATACGTGTAACGCCGGTTTTTCTTGTGATACAGGTCACAGGGTGCAAATGAAATCGAGCGTTCGGGAAAAGTGCGCTA
This sequence comes from Symbiopectobacterium purcellii, assembly GCF_019797845.1. Classification (NCBI taxonomy): domain Bacteria; kingdom Pseudomonadati; phylum Pseudomonadota; class Gammaproteobacteria; order Enterobacterales; family Enterobacteriaceae; genus Symbiopectobacterium; species Symbiopectobacterium purcellii. The sequence goes on from NZ_CP081864.1 coordinate 1,223,606, forward strand.
TTCTGGAGGGAGATCTCAACCTGCGCGTACCTGACTAAGACCAGGACGGGCAGAGGGCTGCTATCGCATTCTTTTAACAGGGGTTGTTTACTTAACGGAGAGTTTCCATGCGTTTTGCAACGAAAGCGTTAGGACGTGCTATTGCGATGTCGCTGGTTTTTACCTCGGCAGGGACGTTGGCGTGGGAAAAAGATAAAACCTATGACATCACCATCCTCCACACCAACGATCACCACGGCCATTTCTGGCATAACGAATACGGCGAATATGGGTTGGCTGCGCAGAAAACGCTGGTGGATCAGATTCGTCAGGAGGTGGCTGCTAAAGGCGGCAGCGTGCTGTTGCTGTCCGGTGGGGATATTAACACCGGGGTGCCGGAATCTGACTTGCAGGATGCAGAGCCCGATTTTCGTGGCATGAATATGGTGGGCTATGATGCCATGGCGCTCGGTAACCATGAGTTTGATAATCCACTCTCTGTTTTGCGCCAGCAAGAGAAGTGGGCAACATTCCCGCTGTTGTCTGCCAACATCTATCAAAAGAGTACACAGCAACGTCTGTTCAAATCCTATGCGCTGTTTGATAAGCAGGGCATCAAGATTGCGGTTATCGGCCTGACCACGGATGACACGGCAAAATTGGGTAACCCGGAATTTTTCACCGATATTGAGTTTCGCAAGCCGTCTACGGAAGTGAAATCGGTGGTCGATCAGTTGCGTAGCACCGAAAAACCCGATGTGATTATCGCTGCAACCCACATGGGGCACTATGACGATGGCCAGCACGGCTCTAATGCGCCAGGGGATGTCGAAATGGCGCGTAGCCTGCCGGCAGGCTATCTGGACATGATTGTGGGTGGTCACTCACAAGATCCGGTCTGCATGGCGAGTGAAAACAAGAAACAGGTGGATTATGTGCCGGGTACCCCCTGTGCGCCGGACCGGCAAAATGGTACTTGGATCGTGCAGGCTCACGAATGGGGTAAATATGTTGGGCGCGCTGATTTCACGTTCAAAAATGGCACGCTGACGCTGGCTCATTACCAACTTATTCCGGTCAACCTGAAGAAAAAGGTGGAGAAGACCGGTGGCGGCACCGAGCGCGTCTATTATACCCAGGAGATCAAACAAGATGATGGCGTGGTGAAAATGCTGACGCCGTTCCAGGAGAAAGGCCAGGCGCAGTTGGACGTGAAGGTGGGAAGCGTCAATGGTACGCTGGATGGCGATCGCAAGCAGGTGCGTTTCTATCAAACCAATCTGGGGCATCTGCTGTTATCGGCCCAACGCGAACGTGCCAATGCGGATTTTGCCGTGATGAGCGGCGGTGGGATACGCGATTCCATTCAGCCCGGTGATATCACCTATAAAACGGTGCTGAAAGTGCAGCCGTTTGCTAACACCTTGGTCTATGTCGATATGAAAGGCAACGAGGTTGAGAAATATCTGGCCGCGGTGGCGAACAAGAAAGTGGATTCCGGTGCCTATGCCCAATTCCTGAACGTCAGCCTGGTGGCAGATGGGCAGGGCGTGCAGGAGGTGAAAATCAAGGGTGAACCGTTGCAGGCGGATAAAACCTACCGCATGGCCACGCTGAACTTCAATGCGATGGGCGGTGATGGTTATCCGCGTCTGGATGGCTTGCCGACCTACGTCAACACCGGTTTTGTCGATGCAGAGGTGTTGAAACAGTATATCGAGCAGCATTCACCGCTTGATGCAGCGGCCTATGCGCCCAAAGGCGAAATTCAATACCGTTGATAAAATGGTCGCGCTAACATTAAAGAGGGCTTGCGGATTGGCAAGCCCTCTTTTTTTACATCTGCCGCTCATTGAGTGTGAATCGCTCTTTTGTGATGGATATAACAGTTAAATGTTAGCAATAACATTTTTAGCGCGCTCAGCATCACAAACGTGATCTGTTGTTGTTTTTTATTGAAAAGTCTTTGATATTTTATTAAAACGTCTTTTCAATAGAGGGTGTTGGAATGAAGAAGGGGTTTGTTTTGTCATTGCTTGGCGCATGTATTGCGGTCAGTTCTCAGGCGGGTGCCGCAGCCTTACCTGCCGTTGTCACTTTTACCGATAATGGCAAGGTGTGTGATGTCACGCAATATGGCGCGGAAGGCCATCGCCTGCAAATTGCATTGAATACGGATTCATTCCAACGCGCTATCGATGATTGTGCGGCCGCAGGCGGCGGTACAGTATTGGTGCCGGAAGGTAACTATCTGGTCAACCCACTGTTCCTGAAAAGTAATGTGCGTCTGAACCTGGCGAAGAACGCCACCATTGTGGCGTCGACAGAAGAAGCGGCCTATCGTGCCACGGAGCAGACCAAATACGCCGAGGCGGAAAATGGTTGGTTGCCGTTTATCAGCGTTGCTGATGCCAAGAACGTCGCAATCACCGGTGAAGGTACCATTGATGGTCAAGGTGCCGTGTGGTGGGAGCGCTGGCGTGCCAATATCCGTGCCACGGGTAAAAAGGGGGGGACCGATCGCCCGCGTTTAATCTATATCACCCGTTCCAGCAATGTATTGGTGGACGGTGTTACCCTGACGCACTCGCCGAGTTTCCACGTAGTGATGCGTTACGCGCATGACGTCAATGTCAACAATACAAAAATTTTGTCGCCCTGGCATGCACCGAATACCGATGCCATCGATCCTATCGACAGTCAGAACATTCGCATCACCAATAACTTTATCGACTGTAACGACGACCACATTGCCATCAAGGCAGAGAAGCCCGATGCGCGCTTCCCTGAAGGCGTCGTCGACAATATCTATATTGCAAACAACTTATTGTGTCAAGGGCGCGGTATTTCTATCGGCAGTGAAACCTCTGGTGGTGTGAACAACGTACTGGTGGAAAATAACCAGTTCGAAGGTTCGATGTACGGTATTCGTATCAAGACGCTGCGTGGTAAAGGCGGTGAGGTGAAAAACATCACCTACCGCAATACCAAAATGGTCGATGTCGATATTCCGTTGGTGTTTGCAGGCTACTACAAGGCGGCTCCCATTGTGCAAGCCGAAGTGGACAAACTGCTGGCAGAAGGCGGTTTCACCATGGGTGAACAAATTTACCCGCCAGATACCGATGCCAAACAGCCGTTTGATAAATACAAGACGCCGCATTTTAGCAATGTGACGATCGAGAACCTGGAATCAACCGGCAAAAGCAAAGCTGCTGCGTACATCATTGGCGTACCTGAAGCACCCTTGAGCGGTTTCCATTTTGACAACGTGCGTATCGATGCCGATCAGGGGATCCGCGTGCGTAACGCCGAAGTGCAAACCAAAGGCTTAACCCTTAACGTGAAGCAAGGGCCGACGCTGTTGGTCGAAAAAGGGGCTAAGGTCGATTAATTACCCGTTTTGAAGCGGTGGCAGGGGACACACTGGCCGTGGAGTCCTCTGCCATCAGCTTCTTTTACGCTTCATACTTCCCGCCGTGGCGGCGTTGGCCGCGCTCAGTTACCCGAATCACTTACTGGTGTAAGCTCATCGGGATTCCTTCGCTTGCCGCCTTGCCACAACGCGAATTATTTCGAGTAAAAATGGGGGGACTTCCCGCCGTGGCGGCGTTGGCCGCACTCAGTCACCCGAATCACTTACTGGTGTAAGCTCATCGGGATTCCTTCACTTGCCGCCTTGCCACAACGTGAATTATTTCGCGTAAAAATGGGGGGACTTCCCGCCGTGGCGGCGTTGGCCGCGCTCCGTCCCCGAATCACTGACTTGAGTCAGCGCTTCGGAATTCCTTCACTAATCCCGCTTGGCAATATCACTAAATGACGCTTTCAGCAGTTTCGCCAAATCGGCGGGCGCGAGTCCGATATCCAGTCCGCGTTTGCCGCCGGAAACGTAAATCACCGGGAAGTGCTGTGCGGGTTCATCAATGGCAGTTGGCAGTAATTTTTTCTGTCCTAACGGGCTGATACCGCCTACCAGATAACCCGTAACCCGTTGAGCCAGCATCGGGTCGGCCATATCCGCTTTTTTGGCGCCAAAGGCTCGCGCCACCTTCTTTAAATCCAACTGCCCAGAGACGGGGGTGATGGCTACAGCCAAATGTTTGGCATCGCCGTTCAGCGATACCAGCAGCGTTTTGTACACCTGCTCTTTATTCAATCCCAGCTTACGTGCGGCTTCTTCGCCAAAATTGGTTTCGTTTGGGTCATGGTCGTAGCTGTGAAGTTGGAAAGCGACCTTATTTTTTTCCAGAAGTTTTACTGCGGGTGTCATGGTGCTCGTTCCTTAGTCAATCCCGTCGTTATCGCTCAGTGCTATCAGGTTGTAGCAGGGAAGGTAGGCTATTGTCGCCATACAGGTGCAATGCACCGACAGCCACCACATACTGCCCGCTCGGCAGTGCCTGTAATTGATCGCGCCAACGGGTATTGCGTTGACGCATCAATACTTCGGACAAGGCGTGGCTGAATGTCGCCGGAATCGCAGCAGCGGATTTTGCCGGAGGACCTTCCAGCCACCAGCCGGTCATCACCTGAAGCAAACGCGCATTAACGTGCCAGTGATCCAGCGTATCTTCCAGCAATGCTACACCCCCCTGCGGCAATTGTCGCAGCATGGCGAGCTGTTCTTGCTGTCCTTCAAGCTCAATCACCGGAATGTTTGCCGCTTTGGCGACCTGAATCAATTGATAATCGATACCATAGTGAGGCCGCAGGCCGAGCGATTGCGCTTGCATCGCCTGGAGCGTCAGCGCGGCGTGCCAGGCGGGCAGATGCTCAACGCGGTTCAGGTTAAGCGCCAGTGCCTCACAGTGTTGCTGGAACTGCTGATAGCGTTCTGGATCCAGACGCTCCGCCAGCGGAATGGGCTCGTATTCTTCCTGCAACGGCGAACCCATATCGGAGATATCGGCTTCTACCACCAGTGCCGTAGACTGCTGCAATTGTTGCAGCAACACCTCTGGCAACGGAGACATGGCTTGGCTGCCCATATGGATACTGCCCACCAAATGCAGGCGTCCGCCGTTGATCAGAGAAACATCCAGTGCGGGATAGGCATAGGTGACCGGGGAAACTAATCCCAACCACGTGGCCAGTTGGCGCAGTAACGTCATGATATATCTCCATCAACCACAAACGTTCATGCTAACTGCTTATGTAGCGCGAGGATACTGCCATAAGGATGAAAAATCCCCGACCGTGTTACCGGTGGGGATAGTCGGGGAGGGCGGTTAACTCTTGAGGGCGCGCACGTGTAGCGTAATGCCATTAACAGCAATCACTTCAATGGTTGTGACGACGGGCAGGGCTTCATCTGCCTTGATCCGCCAGGTACTGTCTCCGATTCTGGCACGGCCGATGCCATCCTCAACCGCTTCGGTGACGGTGACACGTACCCCTATCAGTTGCCGACTGCGTTGGTTCAACAGTGTGGCATCGGTTATCCGGCGTGAACGGCTGCGCAACCAGTACCACCACAGCAGCGCGATGATGATGGTCAGCACGGCAAACAGCGTTCCCTGCCACGCCCAAGGCAACGGTAATACCCAGGTTAACAAACCAATGATAACGGCAGACACGCCGCTCCACAGTAAATAACCGCTGGCCCCAAGCATCTCAGCTGCCAGCAGTAGACCACCCAGCGAGAGCCACACCCAGTGGGCATTCTCAGCCAGCAGTTCAACGTCCATGCTGGCTCCGGGCGTTTCCGCTATCTTTAATCAACTCGGCGATACCGCCGATAGCACCCATCAGGTTGCTGGCATCCAGCGGCATCATGACAACTTTGCTGTTGTCGGCGGAACCAATCTCTTTCAATGCATCGGTATATTTTTGTGCCACAAAGTAGTTGATGGCCTGAATATTACCGGAGGCAATGGCATCAGAGACCATTTGGGTGGCGCGTGCTTCTGCTTCTGCGGCCCTTTCTCGGGCTTCTGCTTCCAGAAACGCGGATTGACGTTGCCCTTCGGCTTTCAAAATTTGTGACTGTTTTTCACCTTCTGCTTTGAGAATGGCGGCTTGACGCACCCCTTCCGCTTCAAGAATATCGGCACGTTTGGTGCGTTCGGCTTTCATCTGGGCGTTCATCGAGGCGATCAATTCGGCGGGAGGGCGCACGTCGCGGATCTCAATACGGGTAATTTTTACCCCCCATGGGCCAGTGGCTTCATCAACAATATGCAGCAAGCGAGTGTTGATGCTGTCACGCTGCGACAGCATTTCATCCAGCTCCATCGAGCCCAGCACGGTACGGATGTTGGTCATAGTCAGGTTTTTGATCGCCAATTCGAGCGAACTGACCTCATAGGCTGCACGTGGCGCTTCCACCACCTGAATAAAGCAGATGGCATCAATCGTCACGTTGGCGTTATCTTTGGAAATCACTTCCTGGGAGGGGATCTCAAGTACCTGCTCCATCATATTGATTTTGCGACCAATGCGATCCATGAACGGCACCACCAGGTTTAACCCCGGCATCAGTGTCTTGGTGTAGCGGCCAAAGCGTTCTACGGTCCACTGATAACCTTGCGGCACGATCTTGATCCCTGACCATACAATAACCAGCGCAACAAATATCAATACGGGAATGACACTCAGCATGGTTTTCACCTCCAAAGGTAGTTTTAAAAATAATTTATTGAAATAAAACTATATTTTTCTTCATCCTGAAAAAGTTATTTTAGCGCCGTCGGTGCATAAAGCCTATCTTTTCGTAGGCGTAATCGCGCGCTGTCATTGGCGTTTTATCTGAAAATAGCAAAAACGAGAGATGAGGCAAGCGGGGGCGCGAATACGCCCCGGCAAGAGGCTGGATTAAAAGGTTGTCCAGTTATCGTTTGAGGATACGGTGGTGGAGCCCGTACTTGCAGCAGCCAGTCGCGGTGTTTTCATTGCTGCTGTCGGGGACGCTACGGTCGTTGAGCTGGTCGGCGTAATGACAAACACGGCGACGGCATCCGTCAGGCGCTGCGCTTGATTTTGCAACGATTGTGCAGCCGCAGAGACTTCTTCCACCAGCGATGCATTTTGCTGTGTTGACGCATCAAGCTGCCCGACACCAATGTTGACCTGATCGATCCCGACGCTTTGTTCCCGGCTGGAGTGCGCAATTTCCGCCATAATGTTGCTCATGTGCGAGGCGTTGGCGCTGAGGTTTTTCATCGATGTTTCGGCACCTTCCACCAGTTCCATCCCTTGTTGTGTGGTGTGCACGGCATCGTCGATCAGCGCTTTGATCTCTTTTGCCGCGGCGGCGCTACGCTGCGCAAGACTACGCACTTCGCTGGCAACCACGGCAAACCCTCGACCCTGCTCACCTGCACGCGCTGCTTCAACGGCGGCGTTGAGTGCCAATATATTGGTTTGGAAAGCAATGCCGTCGATCAGGGCGATGATTTCTACCATGTGATTGGCAGAGTCACGGATTTCATGCATTTTGCTGGCGGCATCGGACATTTTGCTGCCGCTGTTTTCCATTTCCAAAGCGGCATCGTTCACCAGCGTATTCGCCTGTTGAGTGTTTTCTGCGGTGTTTTTGACGGTAGCGGCCAGTTGGTTCATTGATGCGGCCGTCTCTTCCAGAGAACTGGCCTGCTCTTCGGTGCGGCCAGACAGATCCAGGTTACCGGCCGCAATCTGTGCGGTAGCGGAAGCAATGCTGTGTGCGCTATCGCGCAGTTGCCCGACGAGCTGCTGGAGATTGGCGGTCATCTTGTTCAGCGCATTCAATAAAATGCCTGTCTCATCTTTACGCTGATGAGCGATCGAACGTGTCAGGTTGCCTTGTGCAACGGACTCTGCCAATGACACCGCTTGCTGCAAGGGCAGTACCACGCTGCGCGCCGTCACGAAGGACAGCGTCAGACTGATAACGACGCCAGCAAGAATAATGCACAACAGTACAATGCGAATACTGCTGTAACTTTGATTCACCGTTTGGTCCGCTTGCCACATGCGATATTCGGCTTTGCTGATGAACTGTGAGATATCTTTTTTGAGCGCAGTGCCCAGAGGCCAGGTGACTTCGAGCGCCTGATGACGTATGTCCTGGCGGTTTTTCGCCAGATTCAGCAGCGCATCGCTGGCGTCGGCAAACTTGCTATAATCCTGCTTGATGGTATTTAACGCAGCTGTGAGTTCAGCGTCGTCCTGTACTGAGTTGCTGAGCGTCGTAATATGTTTAACGATAACGCTGCGGTCTTTTTTGATTTGTTCAACCGTCGTGTTGATATTGTTTTCATCATTTTCTGCGGTCAGGGCAAAGAATGCGGATTGGTTAATAAATACGTTATTTAAACTGCTCATAACATTGTTGGACAGCATCACGGTAGGGTAGTTTTTCTTTACTACGGCGTCGATGTGCTCATGGAAGCTTTTAAGCCCGCCAAAGGCCAATATACCAAAAATAATCAGGATGAGCAGGCTGATGATAGCGCCAATCGCCAGGCGCGTGGCGATTTTCAGATCTGAAAATTTCATTATCGTCCCTATTATAAGAATTATATACCCTAAATAATTCGAGCTGCAGGACGGCGGCAAGTGAATGAATCCCGATGTGCTTACACTGGTAAGTGATTCGGGTGAACGAACGCAGCCAACACACCTGCAACGTGAAGTATGACGGGTATAACAATGTGGTCCTTCTTTCCGCTGCGGGCAGTGCAGGCAAGAATAACTGCCGTAACAGCACGATGGAGGCTAGCTCAGTATATAAGTAAAATTATGCGGGGATTTAGACCGTTTTTATCCTAAAAAAGGGTTTAAATAATAAGAGTGAGATAAACCTTTTCAATTTATTATATTCACGCTGATAAATACAAATTGGAAATAATATACCGACTAAACTATTTGCTGTTGTTATGCCCCTGCCGTAATAGCGGGGACCATTTCCCCCTAGTCAGCTTTTCCTGCCGCCTCTAGCTCCTTGGCCTTTTGAGACCATTGTGCTGCAACAGTGCTGTTTTTTTCCACACCAAGCCCTTGGGAGTACATCCACCATAAATTGATATGGGAGTGATAATCACCTTTTTCAGCCGCTTCTGTGTAGATTTTAATGGCTTTCGTGTAATTGACCTCCATCCCCTTGCCCTTTTCGTACATAAAGCCAAGCGCCCTCATCGCATCCAGATTTCCTTGCGCAGACGATTTCTCATACCAATACCTGGCTTTTTCATAATCAATCTGTTGTGTGCCGCCATCATCATAAGCGCTACCTAACGCATATTGCTCAGCGGCGTCAGGCGTATTGTTATCACAAGCCGACAACAGAAAGCCGGCGAGTGCCAGCACAACCAACCGATTCATCCTTAACGCCATTTACAACACCTTTATTACGCTTTGCCGTTGAAACCACAGGCATGCCTACCCGAATGAATATTATCAGTAAATTACCGCTTCCCGAAGCGTGTGCACGCTCCAACGCCTATCAACCGATAGTGACACTTCCTCCGCCAATTAACGCGCCACCGCAGCTAACGGTGTCCCCTGTGCGTGCGGCGGGCTTGCCGTCAACAAAGACGCTCGACGAACCGCCGCTGATGGTTCGGCTATGTCCGTGGGGAGCCAGGGGATCGCCTTGTCGGGCCAGTGGCAGACCATCAACCTTGGCGGTTGATGACCCTGTAACGACGGAGGTTGGCGGATAGCTACCGTGCCCGGTATCGTTATCGCCTATTTTGACGGCGTTTCCCATTGTTTATTCCAGGCGTATTTATTGGATCGGGTGTTGATCGGTTCTTGGCTGCTTAGCACGGTAGTCATCCATTATCGGGGCCCAGGCCATTCCTTGCGGCACCGGATATTGCTTAAATAATGCACCATATTTCTTATCGAATTCTTCGAGTGTGACGGTATATTGGCTGACGCCTATTGGAAATTTTTTATCGTACCAATTATCCGTGACTTCCTCGGCAATGCCTCTGGTTAGCAAAATATCCGGGCTTGCTCCATGTTCCCATCCCATTAAAACGACCTCATAGTAGCCACCTGGAGCCAGACCAAAATAAATACGGTTACGGCGATCATCGCGTCCTTCAACGTGATAAACCGTTGTTATCTGTTGCGCTAAATTAGCAGGTAAATTCACCTTGATGCGATAGCGTTTGCGGTCGTGGAAGGAGACCATTTCTATTAATGCTTTGTCAGGTACGGGAACGCCATTGGTTGGAAATCCCCCACCGCCAGCCCAGTAGTAACGTTGCCCGCTAATGCGATCGCTCAAGAGGCCACCTGCACCGCCGCCAGAACCTTGGTCGGAATAGACAAGCCTTCCATCTCGAAAAAATTCAGTTCGTGTGTTGCTCGTGATGTCAATATTACTACCTGTACCATAACGCCAACTGACATGGTTTATTGCCTTCGGGCTGGAGCACGCCACCAGAGAAAGACTGAGCCCGATAAAGATAATCAGAGACCTGAACATCATACCTCCTGATTGCCGATGATATGCCGCCGCTCCTTGCTAACGGAAGCTTCCCGCCTGTTGGTGTTGGCCGGGTTGGTGATCCCCTGATTCCTGGCGCTGTGGTGCACATAGTCACGGCGTAATGCCCGGTAAACCTCGGGTGCCAAATGACTCCCCAGGTTTTTCACCACCCCTTGTTCGGTGGCGGCCATTGCCCAGTGTTGATCCAGTGCCGTGAGATTTGCCATTGGCTCTTTAGCGGCACCAGAATCAAGTCTATGGTCGGTAACTGTTGAGTCCCATATTCTAAATGGCACCCCCACAGCACGCCCCGCTTCCACCATCATATGCAGCGGAATGCGGGAGTATTCCCCTTCCACCACCCGACTCATCACCACGTCGACATAGACCGCTTTCTGTGGCCACGAGTCATCCTTTCCGCGCCGGCGCATGTACGCATAAGGGATCAGGCTGATGGCGCCCACCTGCGGTGTCGCGCTACGTATCGACTGCGTACAAATGCGATCAACCCATCCCAGAGATACCTTCTCCTCGGCATAGGCCCGCGCCTGTTTGAAGGCACGGCTTTGTGTTTCAGGGGTGGACGTTTCTTCCTGACTCATAAAACGTTCCAGCTCAATGCATTCGATCAGCGCTGGGTCACTGTTCGGGTTCGCCAGGCTCCAGCGGCTGTAATACCCGCCACCGATATCCGAATGGGCACCCGGCAGGGCCAGTTCGGTAAAATGGGGCGGAATGCTGGTGCCGATCGCCGTTGGGGTAATGCGCGTCAGCGGAAAATGGTAGCGAACCTCATCCAGCGCCTTCAGTTGCACCACCCGTTCGGCACAGTCATCCCGCAAGCGAGTCTTGACCCCGGGGTTATACGAGGAGGTCACCGTATCAAAAAGCCCTAAAAAGGCAATACGTACATCGTCCCGGCTGCGCCAGTCAAACCCGGCTTTGAGACGGAGAGAGGGATCTTTAGTCACGGCCTGCACCAGCGGATGATCGTCCATCTGGTCGATAACGTTAACAAAATGACGCGCTGCCGCCGCTCCCCGGCTAAAGCCAAACACATCAAATACGATGCGGTGGATGCACTCTATATTAGGTAATGTTTTCCCTAAATCGTCGTTAATTCCAGCAACAATCCCCTGTTCACAGGCCTGATTCACTTTACCTACGATGGAGGTATCTTCCCCCAGTACGCTAAGATCCATTGCCAGTGCCAAAGTCACATCTGAACGGTATTCCTGACCCTCATTTCCGGGGACCGGATCGCGGGTACCAATCCCACTGATGTAACTATGAGCTATCAAGTTACCAGAAGTAATGTCGTATTGTTTAAACAGTTTACCCACATTGGTAAGGTCATTTGCCGAACTGTCACTGATCGGCAATTGGCCCATCTGACAGCCACGCAGCTCTTTCTCACGTTGTGCCGGATCTGAACAGGTTTCTGCCAGCCACTGTTCCACCTTTTTCATGCCGGATTCGGCATTACTGGTGTTATTCCCGGTACCATCGAAGAAAACGCCGATGCGCAACACATTGAGCGTATAGCCCTTTACTTCAATCACATAAGAATGTTTGGTAAAGAAACGTGCCTCTCCAG